>JANYCZ010000031.1 GCA_025360015.1 Verrucomicrobiota bacterium
GAGCGGCATCCCGGGGAGCCCCACGCAAAGGGTCGTGCTCGTACCAGGGGGCGGGCAAGGAGAGCCACTGCTTCCACGAGGAGACCAGAAAGGCATCCTCCGCGGCCTCGAGAGTTTTTCTGGTGGTGTGGCCCGAGGCCAGAAGCAATTGGCGGTTCAGGGGGCGGCCGTGGACCAGCAAGGTCGCCACGAGGTCACGGAGCGCCACAGGGAGCACATCCCAGAGCTCTTGGACGGCAACTGCCTCGTACCAGGGGCCCTCGTCGCGGTAGCCGCCCAGCAGCTGGCTGGCGACGGCCAGCTGGTACTTTTCAGGGTCGTGTCCCACCTGAGCCCAGAGCCACTCCACGCTCCAGGACGTGCTGGCAGCAGGCCGAAGCCCAGCGTTGCTGGCGAGACCATAACGGAGCTCCAGGGAGGCTCGCTGACGCAACCAGGCATCGAGAGCACGCTCGGAGGTCTCCTGGACGAGAGCCAGCTCTCGATTGCGTGGTGCTGTCACAGAGCGCGGCCTGCACACCAGCAAGGGGCGACACTCCAGCATGTCGTCGAGAAGAGATTGCACGGCCATCTGCCCCCGGGGCAGCGCCTCCAGCAGAGCCTCGCGGGCCTCCTGCCGCTGGTAGGTCAGCTGGAAGACCACAGACAGCAGTCGATCGAGGTCGAGTCCGTCCGCCACGACAACGGTCTCAGGGCCGAGAGCCTCCGCGATCTCACCGAGGACCGCCGTGGGCACCCCAAGCGGAGCGCCGTGGGCGACCAACCCAGCCGTAAATTCGCCAACATGGGCAAAAAGAGGGGCGACCATGGCCAGTCATGTACCGTCGTTGAGACCAACTGCAACCCCCTCGAGCACCTCGCCCTGGGGTTGTGCCTCTCGCGCCTGCCTCTACTTGCTCTCCGACTCTCCCTTTGGCTCCGGGCTCCCCTGATTCAGGGTCGGGGTGACGGATGCCCGCTGCGCGCAGCCGGTGAGCCTCGACCTCGCGGGCCTCGGGCCGTCCTCGTCGCACTCGAGACCGCTCGGGCCTGGTCTGCGGGCTGAATGAAAGGGCTACAGGTTGACCCTGAGCAGCCTTTCCGCTGGCGTCGCTGCGCCAATTTCAAGCACCAAGTAGGGGAGCTTCTGCAGGTCTGCTGGGGGAGGAGCTGTCGTTGTCACGATGTATTGGAAAGATGGAGGGGCGTCGCGGAACAGTTGCTCCAGCTTTGTCGCAAAGCTGAATAGTCGCTCATGGATTCTTTGGTCGAGATCCGCCTCTCGAGGACTGTCGTGGATGAGAAGGCCAGGGAAATTTGCTTTTCCTTCGACAAACGCAACCAACGCCAGAAGATCGAAGGCCAGCACCTTGAGCGTGGTCAAGGCCAGGCTAGTTCTTTCGCCCTGCTCGAAGATGTGAAGATTTATCACGCCTCCACTGCTAACCTTCATCTCCCCCTTGACGCGTACCCCGAGCAGGTATTGCACCACGTCGCTGAACAGATCGGAGAGATAGCGCAGCTGGGGAGAACGCTCCTCCATCTCCTTCATACGAGTGGAATGAGCCGACTTCATCTGTTTGCTGAGCGCATCAGCGAGGTCCTCGCACTCTTTGAGCTCCTGTTTGGAAGCCGCAAGTTTACTTCGTGCCTGGGCAAGCTTGGCTTGCCTTCCCTCTTCCTCGATCAGTGAGCGCTGCTTTTCTCCCCAGCTTGTGATGGATGCTTGAAGCAATGATTCGAGGTGCTTTGCTTCGCCCTCAAGCCGCTCCTCTTCCGCGCGAGCTGACTCCGTCAGTTTTCGTCGGCGCTCGATCTCCTGTTTAAGGTCTTCAACCTCTTTCTTGGCTGTATTCTCCGAACGACGCGACTCAAAGTCTATCGATGGCTGGATCTGCTCTTTGAGAAGGGGGCACCCGACACGCCTCGCATCCACCAGCAACTGTGGGCAGTATTTGCTCGGCGGAGGGGGATCGAATGTCTTCTTCGTCAGCTCCTCAAACCGCCCTTGCTCCCGGCTATAATCCTTCGCCTCCTGTGCTCTCTTCTCCGCAGCGTGTCTTGCCCTTGCTCGTGCCTCCGAGACTTTTTGACTGAGAACGCTGGGGTCCTCGTGGTCGCGTCTCGTGCGCATTTCCGCAAGGCTAATCACATTGTCTCCACTCCACCTGCTGTCGGGAGCTTGAGGCGTGCTTTTTGCCTGCCCCTCTGCTTCCAGTGCCTCAAGTGTCTCGAGGTCCGAAGCTACCTTGCTGTGCAAAACAGCCAGTTTTTCTTTTGTGGCAGACTTGGCTGTCCCAGCTGCGCGCTCCTCCGTGCGAGCCTCCGTTTCTCTCTGCCCCATCAGCATGAGCACGCTCCTCATCACTTGTTGGCGACCGTCATCCGTGAGCCTTTCTACGCCTGATTCACTCGATGGGTCTCGCCAACGATCGATGCCGGCGAAGCGCGCTTCTTGATCTCGAGCACTCCATTGAAGAAGGTGGCTCCACGGGATGGCCTGACTCGTCGGCAACGTGGCGGAGGCAGACAGTGCCCCCAGAAAATCTTCGAAAGTCCCTGCCTGTTGAGCAGGATCCGAGCGGGCCAGAAGAGTGTCGATCGTCGTGCCCTGGGTGGCAAAAGCTCGGGATGATGAGTCCACGTCGAGGGGGCGAGCCACAAGCCAGTCCTCGCCAGGAAGGCAGACCTCCGCCAGTACCCATGCTCGCGGTAGGCGTGCGCGAACAGAGGCCTGAAACAGCTCCGTTCCCACGCATGGTTCGCCAAGCACGTACCGGAGTAGCCTGCAGAACGTCGTCTTTCCCGCTGCGTGTCCGTGGAGCAGATCATCCACGAGGGCCCCAGACTCGGCCGGACGAGCCCAGACGATGTTGAGCCCCCGACGAAGCCATACATCGCGAAGGATTTCTGTGCCTTCGGCCACGAGCGATCTGACGACAGTCAGACGCCTCATCCAGACCCTTGGTGTGACGCACTCAGGCGAAGGTGCCAACGTCCGTGGCTCAAACGGCAGCGGGAGATCCGATGAACGATGACTTTTGGGCATCAAGCTACCCTCATCTCTGCTTGTTCTTCTTCTGGCAGTCCCTCAACCAGTTGGTTGATCTGGAGTGGCGGGATTTTGCTCGCGAGGGTCAGTGCGACGCGAGCCTCCATCTCGTACTCGATCGGCAAGTCCTGGTCGGCAAATCTCGGGTCCAGGGCCAGGGCACTTCGCGAGCCCATCATGGTTTTTCGGACCGTTCCGTCGACAAGTCGTTCGAGGGCGTTGAGGAAGTATTGTGGCTCTTTCTTTCGCCTGCTCGCTGCTTTGCTCCAGACCTTCGCGGCGCCCTTGCTTCCTCGCGGAAGTAGACCGACGAGCATCTCGGGTCGATAGAGCAACCTGAAGGCAAGCGCCAACACTCTGCGCTCTGCCTGGCCACCTGCAGCCCGAAGGAGGGCGACCACCAGTGCCATGGCCTCCTGCAGCGGATGCTGCATGGGGGGGACGTGTTCTGGGAGCAGCGGGGTTTCGGGCTCCTCTTGCTTTACTTCGACCACCTGCTGGCCCGGTCGCCAAGCCCCCAGGTCTGCGGGGGTCTTCTTCCAGAGCCGCGCCTCCTCCTCCACGAAGTTCGCGAAGTAGTCCCCCAGCCGCTCGCCCCCATAGGCCTCGTTCGGCTCGTTGTGCCACCGCCTCGGCCATGGTGGCTCCGGCGCCAGGTGCTCGAAGGACCTT
>JANYCZ010000014.1 GCA_025360015.1 Verrucomicrobiota bacterium
CGGGAGGACCAAAGCTCTCTTCATCGTCTTCATCGTGCTCGCAGTCGTTTTGGCCTTGGGCATTCGCGCCTGGCTGCATGGGCTCGCGTGGGTCTCCACGGACAATGCCTACATCCATTCCCACATCCATCAGGTGAGTCCGCGCCTCTCCGGCACCGTTGAAAAAGTGCTGGTGCTGGAGAATGATTCCGTGGACGCGGGACAGCCGCTGGTGCTACTGGATTCCCGCGATGCGGAAATCAAGCGGGAGTCCGCGCGTGCCGCTATTCATCAGGCGGAAGCGGGGGTCTCCCATGCGGAAGCTCAGTATCAGGAAGCCATCGCGAAGAAGGCGCAAAGCGAGGCCATCATCCTGCTGGCAGCGGCTCAGGTGAAGCGAGAGGAAGCCGCCACGGCAAAGGCTGAGGCTGACTACGAGCGCGCCCAGACGCTGCACCGCGCTGGAAACGGAGCCATCTCGCAGGCAGACCTTGATGCTTCCAAGCTGGCTCACGACAGCGCCGCAGCCACGATGGAAGCGGTCAAAGCGGGCGTCCGCGCGGCTCAAGCTTCGGCTTCCTCCGCAGCAGCTACTCTGGATGCAGCCGTGTCCGCGAAGGCATCAGCGGAAGCGCAGAAGAACACGGCAGACATCGCTTTGCGGGATGCCGAGTTACAGCTCAGTTACACCACCGTGACCGCGCCGGTGAAGGGCCGCATAGGCAAGAAGAACGTCGAGCCCGGAAACCGCGTGCAAGCGGGTCAGGCCGTGATGGGCCTCGTGGAACCGAAGGTCTGGGTCGTCGCGAATTTCAAAGAAACGCAAGTCGGTCGGCTCGCCCTCGGCCAGCCTGCGGTGCTCAAAGTGGACGCCTTCCCCGATAAGGAATTCACGGGCCACGTCGAGAGCTTCTCCCCTGCGAGCGGAGCTCAGTTCGCCCTGCTTCCACCGGACAATGCGACTGGTAACTTCACCAAGGTCGTCCAGCGCGTGCCAGTGAAAATTGAACTCGATCTCGAAAGCCTGCGCGGCTACGAAGGCCGCATCGTTCCCGGCATGTCCGTTGAAGCGGAAGTGAAGACAAAGGAATAAGACAACAGGCATCAAGGCATCGAGCCGAATCTCACTGAGGAGCATTGGAAATTTAAACTTGATGCCTTGATGCCTCCCGCCTCTATGCCTTCCTCCGCCGTTCCCCTTAGAATATGGGTTGCGGTGTTCGGCTCCATGCTCGGCGCGTTCATGGCCGTGCTGGACATCCAGATCACGAACGCTTCGCTCAATGACATCCTGGGCTCACTCGGAGCGACGTTGGATGAGGGCGGCTGGGTGGCGACGAGTTATCTAGTCGCGGAGATCATCGTCATTCCCCTCTCCGGCTGGCTGGCGGGTGTGTTCTCCATGAAGCGACTGATCATGTCCTGCGCGGCCTTGTTCGTGATGTTCTCGATGTGCTGCGGCTTTGCGTGGAATCTGGAAAGCCTCATCCTATTCCGCTGTCTGCAAGGCTGCACCGGCGGGATGCTGATCCCGCTGGCGTTCCAGATGGTGCTGCGACATCTCCCACCGGAAAAGCGCCCGATGGGCTTCGCACTCTTCGGCATGACGGCCACGTTCGCGCCGGCCATCGGACCGACCTTCGGCGGTTGGCTCACGAATAATTTCGGCTGGCCCTCCATCTTCTACATGAACATCGTGCCCGGCGTGCTCATGCTCATCGCCACAGCTTGGGGCGCACCACGCGAGCCCTTGCAGCTTCAACTGCTGCGCAAAGGGGACTGGTCCGGCATCCTCACGATGGCCATCGGTTTGGGCTGCCTCACCGTGTTCTTGGAAGAGGGCAATAAGAACGACTGGTTCGGCTCCGAGTTCATCGTCCGGCTCGCCGTCATCTCCGCGCTCTCGCTCATCGCCTTCGTCTTCATTCAACTCTACAAGGACAAGCCGCTCCTGAACCTGCGCTTGCTCGGTCGGCGGAACTTCGGGCTCGCCATCCTCATCAATGTCACCATGGGCATGAGTCTCTATGGCTCGGCCTTTTTGCTGCCGCTTTATCTTGCCCAAGTGCAGGGTTACAACGCCATGCAGATCGGTCAGGTCATCATGTGGATGGGGATGCCGCAGCCCTTCATCATGCCGCTCATGCCCATGCTCATGAAGCGGATGGACACACGGCTTATGTGCTCCATCGGCGTCGTGCTCTTTGGCAGTGGCGTCATCGCGAAAGCGTGGATGACGCATGACAGCGCCATTGATCAGCTCAAGTTCGCGCAGCTCGGCATGGCCCTCGGAATGCCCATGTTGATGACGCCGCTCATGGGCATCGGCACGGGCACCATCGAGCCCGCCAACGCCGCGAATGCCAGTGTGCTTTGGAACATGCTGCGCAATCTCGGCGGCAGTGTGGGCATTGCCCTGCTCGGCACAATGGTCACGGTTCGCGAGCACTTCCACAGCGCGATGATCGGCGAGTCCGTCACCGTCTATTCCACGCCTGCGCTGGAGCAGCTCAACACGATGATGCAAGGGTTCGTGGCTAACGGCTACGATGCCGTAACAGCTCAACAACAGGCGCTCGGTGCGATGGCCAACATGGTGCGGCGAGAAGCCTATGTCATGGCCTATGACGATGCCTTCTTCATCATCGGTTTCCTGCTCTTCCTGACAGGTTCGCTGGTC
>JANYCZ010000061.1 GCA_025360015.1 Verrucomicrobiota bacterium
CTGAAGCAATACCCGGACGCAGAGCAGGAGCGGCGTGCCACGCTGGCCGTGCAGGAGCGCACGCTCGGCCCGGCCCATGCGGAAACTCTGACCAACTGCCACAATCTGGCGCTGTGCCTCAGGGCCATGAACAAAAGCCAGGAAGCCCTGCCCTACGCGCAGCGCGCCCTGGCCGGCAAGCAGAAGACACTCGGCAAAGACCATCCCAGGACCCAGGCTGCGCAGCGTCTGGTCGATGAACTGACGAAGCAGGCTGCCAGGGCGTGAGACGCAGTCAGCTCAGACTTTGGTGAATGATCTGACGAAGAAAGCCGCCAAGGCGTGAGATGCACTGCGCCTGAGCGGACGGTCCTGCTTCGCCAAAGCTTCGAAGGAGACCTTGTTGACGGTGGCTGCCAAAAGGCCTCACACGTCCCCGCTCGCGATCATGGAGCATCGCAGGCTCAAGGCATGACCGGCTCTGCCGCAGAGCGGAGGGGCGGAGGGGGGCAGAGGATAAATTCAGGCTCGTTGATGAACGCCTAAAACCACGAAATACCATTTTTAATGATAAACTGCCTGCACTCGCAAATCCGGACCCAATGCTGTTCTCATGAAACCACCGGACTATTCCCGCAGCCTCTATTTCACACCCCGCACGCCCTGGGGCAGACGCCCGCAGAAACGCCCCGGCCAGGGCCCGAACTACCTGCGCGCTTCTGAGGACAAGCCGCTCGATCCTTCCAACAAGATCATGCAGGGCCTCGCCGGGCAGATGGCCGATAATCAGTTTGGTGGCTCGCAGGGCGCGCCGACAAGGCCATGGGGGACTGGCCAAAGCGTCCCGCCGCGTGCTTTGTCCAGCCAGACAACGCCTTAGAGAGCCGATGAAGCAAGCTACGCGCCTCAGGAGTTTCCTCAGACGCAGCGCATGCCGAGAATGCGATCTGAGTTAGAGGCAGATTTAAAGTCAGAGCCGGAGCCAGAACACATTTCTCCGGCGACAGTGGGTCCGAGAGTTGTCGGCTCCACACTGGCAGCGCAGCAACAGAGTCGAATGCCAAGTACGAGCGAGGCTAAGAACGCGATACCAACTCCTGAATGGAACATGCCAAAAAATCCTTTTCAAATCAGGCTCGAAAACGGGCTTGAGCTAAACCCTTATTTGGAAAATGGCGGAGGTGGGCTCAACGGACACTGGACGCCCCGAGCATGGAGGTCAGGCAAGTCGAAGTAGCCCCACGCCCAGAAGGGCCACCCCATGAAGCTGCGTTGTCGCACACGGTAAGTGCGGTCCGGAGGAATCGCACTCTTGTCCTTGATGCAGCCCCGCCAGCATCGCAACGCAACTATCAACTTGTCCCTCATCCGTTCATCCTTCACTCTGGAGAAACCAGCCCTTCTCCCATGAAGCCCCTTCTCGCCGCTCTTCTCCTGCTTGCCGCCGTCGATCCAGGCATGGCCACTGCTGCGGCGGCAACGGAAAAAAACAAGACGGCGAAGGCAGAGCACGCCACCCAGGACATCAGCAAGAAGGCCTTTATGGCCGCCATAGCGTTGCGCGATGCAGGCAGGCTCCCTGAGGCGGAAAAGGCCCTGCGGTCGCTGGTGGCGGCACGCACGCAGGCGCTGGGGGCGGAGGATCGGGAGACTTTGTGGCCCAGGGTGGCACTGATGACGATGGTGCTGACGCGACACACGGATGCCAAAGCGGAAGCCGAGGGCGCGGCCCTGCTCCAGATTCTGCAGCGTGTTCTGGGTGCGGAAGATCGTGAGACACTAAGCTTCCAGAAATGTATGATCATTGCGAAGTCGGCGCTCGGCAGCTTCGCTGAAGCAGAGCAGGACTTCCACCGATTGATCCCCATCATCACACGGGTGTTTGGCCCGGAGGATGAGGAGACCCTGACTGCACGCACGATGTTCGCCCTCGTCTTGATGGACCAACGGAAACTGGAGGAAGCCGAAAAGGAAACCCGCCTGGTGCTGAGCCTCTATGAGCGAGTGAGCGATGCTGAGGCTGCGGGCACCCTGCACGCCAGGCATAATCTAGGGCTGGTGCTAATGCTCCAGGAAAACTATGCGGAGGCGGAGCCCCTGCTGCGGGCCGTAGTTGCCAGCCAGACGCGGGTGTTCGGGCCCGAACATCCTGACACCCTGGAAAGCCGCAACGCCCTGGCGAGGGTGTTCAGCCGGGAAGAAAAACATGCCAAAGCAGAGAAGGAACTGCGCCGTGTGATCGCCATCCAAACGCGCACCCTCGGGCCGGAGCACCCAGACACCCTGAGATGCCGGGCGAACTGGGCCAGAGAGCTGCCCGTGCCGGAGGCCGAGCAGGAATTTCGTGCCGTGCTGGCTGTTCAGGAGCGGGTGCTCGGCCCGGAAGATCCGGAAACTCTGCGCAACTGTTACAACCTGGCAGTGTTCCTGGCCATGCGAGACAAGCACCAGGAGGCCGTGACCTACGCGCAGCGTGCCTATGCAGGCCGGCTGAAACTCCTGGGCAGCGACCACCCTGACACCCAGTATTCTGAACAGCTGGTGAAGACCCTGAAGAAGCAGGACGCGAAGGCGTGAGGTGCAGGGTGGTGCTATGCCTGGCAGCGGGACTCTTGGCACTCAGTTTCAGGCTGGGTGGAAGGCCGAAAAGGCTGGTGCCTGAGGACTCGCCTGAGGACTCAAAAAATCGCAGCTTTCTTTGCGCTCGGGATGACAAGTCAAGTGCATTGCAAATGCATGTGTGTTATTTCATGGACGCACGCATAAGACAAAAATGCATCCCTGCTTGCGAGTATTGATTCAGCGCCCTAGCATCTGTTTAAATGGATCGAATTGTACAGGCCTTTTACGGCGAGAAGTTTGAAAACGCATTCCTTCGCTCGAAGGGCGAGGCGTTTCAATCTTTCTTCAATCGTCTGATGGAGCGTGCCCATCGAGGTGACTTCATGGCCTGCCGACCATGGGGCAATGTGGGAGATCGGAAAAACGACGGCTTCCTCACATCTGAACGACGGCTGTTCCAATGCTATGCTCCCAATGAAATGACGGCTGCGGCAGCATCAGCGAAGATTGAAGAAGACTTCACAGAGGCGATCCCACATTGGGGCCAGCATTTCGACAAATGGTCCTTGGTCCACAATGCTCCTGATGGTCTGCCTCCACACGTTCACACAAAAATTTTAGAGCTTGCAGCGACTCATGCAAATATTTCGATTGAACCATGGGGGCTTGAAGAACTCCGGCTGGTCTTTCGTCGGCTTGAGCTTGCTGATTTGGAATCATGGTTCGGATTTGTACCTGCCGGTGTTCAAGAAGCCCAGCTTGGCTTCGAGGACATCCGGCTTGTCTTGGAAGAGATTCAGGCCCGCAGTTTGCCCCCTGACCAGGTTCCCGCAGTCGTGCAACCTGGCAAGATCAAGGCCAACAGTTTGTCCGACGACGTTGCCACTCTTTTATGGGCAGGATCGAGCCGTGCCTTTTTGGTAAAGGACTTTTTCGATTCCTGGCATGACGAAACTTATGGCGAACGCCTGCAAAAGTCTTTTCGAGATAAGTATCTCGAATTGAAACAGCAAATCCCGGCGCTTCACCCCAACAGCATATTCGATGAACTGCATGCTTGGGCAGGCGGGCCAAGCCGTACTTCGGCTGCACGGGAGATGGCCGTGCTCGCAGTGCTTGCCTACTTTTTTGATTCCTGCGACATTTTCGAGCCAGCCCGACCACCTGCGCCATGATTCTGCCCACCAAACATCTTTCTGAGCACCGGGCAATCATGACTGTGGGAGCAGAAATTCTGCGCCATCTCAATGAACCAACAACGGTCTCGCGCCTATGGGAGGAAATGAAAGCAAGCCAGGGAGGCAAGCCCTCCATTCGATTATCTTTTGACTGGTTTATTCTCTCTCTGGACTGGCTTTATCTGATCAGCGCTGTCACCTTCAAAGAAGGACGTATCAGCAAAATTCGCCCAAGTGTATGATCCACCAGATTTACAGCAGCATAGAGACATTCAAAGCCCTCAAGTTCCGAACCGGCCTGAATCTCATTCTTGCCCAGAAATCCACCGGAGCCACAACTGGCCAAACCCGAAATCGCGCCGGGAAAACCAGCTTTGTTGAAACGATTCACTTCCTCATGGGAGCAAAGGTTGAAGCAAAGACGCCATTCTCATCTCCTGACTTGAAGAACGCGACTTTCGGCATGGACTTGGACCTCGGCGGGCAGCAGGTAAGTGTCCAAAGAGAAAATATTCCTGGGGCCAAATTTGTTGTCGATGGCGTGACCATTGCTGGCACGGAGTGGAAATCCCAACTCGGAACAGCTTTCTTTGAACTGCCTGCTAACAGTGCTGAAGACGATAAGAATCCATCGTTTCGCTCTCTTTTTTCATATTTTGCAAGAAGACAAGCCAGCCTCGGATTCACAGGTCCAGAAAAGCAGGCAGTAGCAATGTCACACGGTGACTGGCAGACAGCGCTCTTGTACTTTTTGGGGCTGGATTGGCGGCTTGCTCGTGAATGGCAGGTAGTCCGGGACCGTGAGAAAACTTTGAAGGAACTAAAGAAGGCTGCCAGTGATGGGGCGCTTGGTGCAACCATTGGCACGGCTGCAGATCTACGAACACAGCATACTGTGGCTGATGCTCGACTCTCAAAGCTTAAGACCGAACTCTCAGCCTTTCATGTGCTGCCTGAGTATCGCTCTTTGGAGGTGGAAGCCGATCAAATCCAAACCAAACTGTCTAAGCTCTCGAACGACAACTCGGTCGATATGGCTGCGCTTCGCCATGCCGAAGCAGCCCTTCATTCTGAATCTCCTCCTTCTCATGTCGATCTGGAACAATTGTATGGTGAAGCTGGCGTGATACTACCGCCAGAGGCTCTGCGAAGATACGAAGAGGTCCGTGACTTCCATGCCTCGGTACTAAGAAACCGCCAAGATTACCTGCTTGAAGAAGTGCAGTCCGCACAAAAGAGAATCTCTCATCGCGAACCCGAACTACGGAAGCTCAACCATCGCCAGCAAGAAGTGATGGGAACGCTGCAAGGGCACGGAGCGCTTGATCAGTTTTCCAAGATGCAGGCTGAAGTTGCTCGAATGGAAGTCCAAGTCGAAAGCCTATTTCAACGTTTCCAAGCAGCTGAGCAGCTTGAAGGCACCAAAACCGAACTCGACCTCGAACGTGGGCGCCTGACGCTCCGCCTTCGCCGAGATTTTGCAGAACAGAGCGACCGACTTCGATCCGCAATTTTAGCTTATGAGGAATTCTCACAAGCTCTCTATGAAGAAGCCGGAAGTATGACGATCGATGAAACCGCCAACGGGCCTTCTCCAAAGTTTCCCATCCAAGGCGAGCGCAGCAAAGGCATTGGTAATATGAAGATCTTTTGCTTTGATCTTATGCTGATGAAACTTTGTGCGCAGCGAGGCATCGGACCCGGCTTTCTCATCCACGACAGCCACTTATTCGATGGAGTTGACGGAAGGCAGATTGTAAGTGCTCTTCGTGTGGGGGCTGAGGCAGCAAAAACATACGGATTTCAATACATTGTCACACTCAACGAGGATGATGCATTTAAAGAAAAGGAAGCCGGTTTTTCGGTCGAAGACTATGTCTTGCCGATCCGCTTGACTGACGCCACAGAAGATGGCGGCCTGTTTGGGTTTAGGTTTGATTAATTCATTCCCGTTTTACTGTAAAACAGAGCTCAAGCTAAGCGGAAAAATCCAACTGCTCCTTCGCCTGAAGCAAACCGGCAGCGATGCCACATTAACTACTTGTCACTCCTCCGCCGATCCCTCACTCTGGAGAAGCCAGCCCTTTTCCGATGAAGCTTCTCCTCACCGCCTTCCTGCTGCTTTGCACCTTCGGCGCAGGCACAGAGGCTGCGGCGGACGACAACGGAAAAAACGAGGCGATGGCGGCAGTAGACGCCGCACCGGACATCAGCAAGAAGGCCTTTGACGCTGCCCTGGCACTGCGCAAGGCGGGCAAGTATCCCGAGGCAGAGCAGGCTTTTCGGGCGCTGGCGGCGGCACGCACGCAAGTGCTCGGGGCGGAGGACCGGGAGACTTTGCTGGCCAGAACGGAACTGATGAAACAAGAACTGGAACGCCGCAAGGCGGAAGGGGCCGAGGGCACCGCCCTGCTCAAGGATCTGAGGCGCGTCCTGGGTGCGGAAGATCGGACGACTCTGAACTTCCAGGGGTGGCTGATTCGTGTGGATGCTGAACAAGGCCGACATGCCATGGCGGAGCAGGAATGCCGCAGCTTGATCCCCATCGTCACACGGGCGCTCGGGCCGGAGGATGATGAAACCCTGGCGATACGCATGGAACTGGCCGGCGTCCTGCTACACCAAAGAAAACTGAAGGAAGCCGAGAAGGAGCTGCGCCAACTGCTGGACGCCTATAGGCGGGCGGGTGCCAGAGATGAGGCCACTCTGCACGCCAGGCATAATCTGGCGCTGGTGCTGATCTACCAGCAAAACTATGCGGAGGCGGAGGCCCTGCTGCGTGAGGTGATCGCCAGCCGGGTGCGGGGACTCGGCCCCGAGCATCCCGACACCCTCGGCAGCCGCAGCGCTCTGGCGGTGGCGTACAAAGGTGACCATAACCATGCGGAGGCAGAGGAGGAACTGCGCCGTGTGACAGCCATCCAGACGCGCACCCTGGGGCCGGAACATCCAGACACCTTGAGAAGCCGGGCGAACTGGGCCGAAGAACTGCCTCTGCCGGAGGCCGTGGCAGAGTTTCGCGCCGTGCTGGCTCTTCAGGAGCGCGTGCTCGGTCCGGAGGATCTGGAAACTCTGCGCACCTGCCACAACCTGGCAAAGCACCTGAATGCGCAGCAGAAGTACGCAGAGGCTCTGACCTACGCCCGGCGCGCCTATGCAGGCCGGATGAAGGTGCTGGGCGAGGACCATTCTGAAACCCGGGACTCCCGGCTGCTGGTGAAAGATCTGCTGAAGCCCGAGGCCAAGGCGTGCGGAGAGGAAAAGTGATAAGCGCATCCTGGCCCCGCTTGATTTTTACACGCAAATCAACTGCCATCAAACCACATAATACCATCTCAAAATATACACAACTTGCACTCTTAAATTCGGACCCGGTCCTGTTCCCATGAAACCACGGGACTATTCCCGCAGCCTGTACTTCACACCACGCACGCACGCCCTGGGGCCGACGCCCGCAGAAACGCCCCGGCCAGAGCCCGAACCACCTGCGCGCGTCTGAGGAGGCCGGGCACAGCTGAGAAGTGCGCGGAACAGGACAGAGCAAATGCCCGGCCTGTTTTTTTTGACCGCTTTCATGCAGGTGTCAGGGGGCGCAAACGCTGATTGCCAAAGCTTTGTCGCACTTGATTTCGATCTTGCCGCGTTCCGGGAGGCGGCTAGGATGAAGCCTCATGAGAGACTCAATCTCAGCCCGTAACAACGTCCAAATCTGCGGTCAGGGCGCCCGCACCATGCTCTTTGCACATGGCTTTGGCTGCGACCAGAACATGTGGCGCTACATCACGCCTGCGTTTGAAAAGGATTATCGCATCGTGCTTTTTGATTATGTCGGCTGCGGCAAGTCCGATGTGAATGCCTACCATGCGAGCCGCTATGGCAGCCTCGAAGGTTACGCGAGGGACGTTCTGGACGTCTGCGAGGCGCTGGATCTCACGGATGTCATCTTCGTGGGCCACTCCGTCAGCAGCATGATCGGCGTGCTGGCCGCCAATCAGCAGCCGCAGCGCTTTTCACACCTCATCATGCTCGGCCCCTCCCCCTGCTATGTGAATGATGGCGACTACATCGGCGGCTTTGAGCGGGAAGACATCATGGGCCTGCTGGACACCATGGAACGCAACTTCCTCGGCTGGGCGCAGTTCCTGGCTCCTGTGGCCATGAAGAACAGTGAGCGCCCGGAACTGGCGCAGGAGCTGGAGGAGAGCTTTTGCTCCACGGATCCTGACATCATGCGCCGCTTTGCGGAGGCCACCTTTCTTGCAGACAATCGTGCCGATCTTCCCAAGGTCCGTGTGCCGTCCCTGATCCTGCAATGCACGGAAGACACCATCGCCCCGCTCTGCGTGGGCGTCTATCTGCAGCAGCATCTGCCCGGCAGCACCCTGCGTGTGATGAATGCCACCGGGCACTGCCCGCACATGAGTCACCCGATTGAGACCGTGCAGCTGATGAAAGAGTATCTGCTCGCCGCCGCCACGCCTGCCCCACCCCGCGTGCAGCAAGACCTCGCCGCTGTGACGACTGCCGCCTCAACCGTCAGTGCTTAATGAATGACCTGTGGGACCATATGCCATGCGGCATGGTGAGTTTTGCCGGGGACGGTGTGATCCTCAGGGTGAATGACACGCTGCTGGCCATGACGGGCCACGAGCGCGCCGCAATAACAGGGCAGCCCTTTCACGTGCTGCTCTCCAAAGGCGGCCGCATCTTTTATCACACGCATCTTTTTCCGCTGCTGCAGATGCGTGGAGAGGTGGAGGAGATCTACCTCTCCATCCTCACTCAGAGCGGCGCTGAGATCCCCATGCTCATGAATGCGCGCTCCCGCGTCACAGACAGCGGCGCCACCATGCATGACGCCATTTTCGTGCGCGTGAGGCAGCGCGCCCAGTTTGAAACCGCACTGCTCAATGAGCGGAAGAAAGCCCAGCAGGCCAACAAGGCGAAGGACGACTTTCTGGCCACCCTCAGTCACGAGCTGCGCACTCCGCTGAACCCCATGCTGATGCTTTCGACGGAGATGGAGCTGGATCTGACCCTGCCTCTGGCGGTGCGACAGCAGGCCGGAGTGATTCGCAGCAATGCGGAGCTGGAAGCGCGGCTCATTGACGATTTGCTCGACCACACCCGCATCACCCGTGGGAAGATTCATCTCGTGGAGTCCATCCTGAACCTGCATGAACTGCTCACGCTCACGGAAGACATCACTCGCATCGACAGCCGGACGAAGCGCATCGAGCTCCATTTCCTCAAGGAGGCGACAGAGCACCACATGCAGGGCGACTCAGCACGTCTGCAGCAAGTCTTTTGGAACCTCGTCAAGAACGCCATCAAGTTCACACCCGAGGAGGGTGCCGTGCATGTCCGGACCCATAACAGCGTGGAGGGCAAGGTCTCGATCACCGTCACAGACACCGGCATGGGGATCCACGCAGACACTCTGCCTCATATCTTTGAGGCATTTGAGCAGGGCAGCATCTCCAAACAGCAGTTCGGCGGCCTGGGTCTGGGCCTCGCCATCACCAAGTCCATTGTGGAGCTGCACCAGGGCTCGATTCGCGCTGAAAGCCCCGGCCTGGGCCAGGGGGCCAGCTTCACCGTCGAGTTCAACATTTGCCCGCGCCCGTTCCAGGACGCAGCGCCTGTACAGGCAGCGCATGACAGCGGCTCCCTCTCCCTGCTGCTGGTGGAAGATCACGAGTCCACCCGTGAGGTTCTCGCCCGCATTCTCCGGCGGTGCGGCCATGAAGTACACGCCGCCGCCACCGGCGCCGAGGCCCTTCTCCTGGCACAGACCGTGGAGCACCTTGATGCCGTCATCAGTGACATCGGCCTGCCAGACCAGAGCGGCCTGGACCTCATGCGAGAGCTAAAGGTGAGGCGTCCCAGTCTGCCCGGCATCGCCCTGAGCGGTTACGGCATGGAGCAGGATCTTAAAGACGCACGGTCTGCCGGGTTCTCCGGCCACCTCGTGAAACCGGTTTCGCTGGACCAGCTCCGCTCCCTCCTTGCCCAGCTGACTGCGGCCAGTTAGGAGTGCTCCATCCTTCTCTCACCTTGTTGATCCTGTTCCGCCGCCTTCCGGCGTATTCGGGCGGGTGCATGACTTCAAATTCCATGGAGTGGGAATCGACCGCGCTCCCTCGCATGCCCGGCTCTGCCGCAGAGGAGCGGAGAATAAATTCGGCCTCATGGGTGACCCCTTTAAACCACGAGATACCAGCTCCAAGCATTAATCACTTGCACTCTCAAATTCGGACCCAGTCCTGTTCTCATGAAACCACCGGACTATTCCCGCGGCCTCTACTTTACACCCCGCACGCCCTGGGGGCGACGCCCGCAGAACCGCCCCGGCCAGAACCCGAACTACCTGCGGGCGTCTGAGGATGCGCCCTTGCAGCCGGGCCAGAAGCGTCCCAATTTTCTGCAGCGGGCCGGGAGCGGGATTGCCAATGGGGTCACCGGGATTGCCTCCGGGGCCAAGGCGCTGGGCCGTGCAATCGGCAACGTCCACTCGTTCAGCGGCCTGGAAGTGGAAAAAATTCCAGAGGAGAAACCCTCGTTCGGCGTGGTAGCAGGCATGAGAGTGGGGAATGGCCCATCATCCACGGGTGAAGATACCCGAGGCGAAGATCGCGACTGGACACTTGAGCGCAGGCATATGGGCGAGCCGAGTGAACAGGAGACTCTGCAGAAAACTGCCGACGCGAAGCGCAAACGACGCGAGGAGTATGAGAACCAGCAGCGCAACTCACAGAAAGAGACTGATCATTATGTCAACACAGCGATGTCAACGGTCGATGACACTGCTGCGTATTTCAAGCTGCCCCAGGGTCAGTCCAAGCCCCAAGGACAGGCCAGGCCGGCGCGCTGAGCCTTCCTGCATGCATGGTTGTCCTTTAACATCAACGACACTGCTTTAAAGATTGCCAGCCGGTTCGTGGCCTCCTTTAATCCGGGCACCTCAGCACCCCCACGCACCCCCATGAAGCCGCTCCTCGCCCTCGTTTCCGCCGCTCATGTGCTCATGGCCACCCTCTCTTCCTGCGCGCCGAGTGCAGTTCCCGGCACCCGCCCGCGGTCAGGTGCTGCGGCACCAGTGCCGGGCAAGCCCACCCAGGAGGAGCGGTTCGCGCGGGCGCGGGTCAAGGAATACGACCAGGAGTTTGGGGCGGAGGATGAGATAACCCTGCGCGCCCGGAAGATTCTGGCGCGGACCCTCTATGATCACTACAAGTATGCTGAAGCAGAATCTCAACTGCGCGAACTGCTGCCCCTCATGCAAAAGGTTTTAGGCGCGGAACATCGCGAAACTCTGGTTTGCCAGTATTACCTGACATCGACCCTGGCCGAGCGGGGAAAAAATGCCGAGGCGGTCATGCAACTGCGCAGTTCGATCCCCGTCAGAACCCGGGTGCTCGGCCCGGATGACGCGGACACGCTGTGGTCCCGTTGCAGTCTGGCGAGCAGCCTGTGCCGGCTGGACAAACTGCCGGAGTGCGAAACGGAGTGCCGCGCGCTGCTGCCCCGCGCCGAACGCGTGCTCGGGCCTGGGCATGAACTGACGCTGACGACCGGGATGATACTGGCGGAGACACTGGCTGCGGAGCACCGGAGTGCCGAAGCTGAGGCGCTGATGCGCGCGCTGCTGCCGAAGGTCACACGGCACTATGGCAGGCAGCACCGCCTGACCCTGAACACCCGGCGCGAGATCGTCGGCACACTGAGAGCGCAGGGCAAACACGCCGAGGCTGAACAGGAGTGCCGCCAGGTGCTGGCGAGCTATGAGCGCACGCTCGGTGCCGAGGATCCAGCCACCCTGCGCGCCTGCAACACCCTGGCGCTTTGCCTGACGGACCAAGGGAAGAACCCCGAGGCCCTGACGTACGCCCAGCGCGCCCTGGCAGGCCGGCTCAAGATCCTGGGCAAGGACCACCCGGACACCCAGATCTCGCAGCGCCTGGTCAGCAAACTGACGAAGGCAGAAACCAGGGCGTGAGCGGGCACAGCGGCAGACTTGACGGTGCTCCAGCCCGCGTCTGCCGCAGAGGGTGAATTCAGCTTCGTTGACGAAGTCTTAAAACCACGAAATACCATCTTTTGGCATAAACGACTAGCACTCTCAAATTCCCCGGCCAAAACCCCAACTACCTGCGGGCGTCTGAGGACAAGCCGCTCGATCCTTCCGACAAGGTCATGCAGGGCTTCGGCGGGCAGATGGCCGATAACTGCTGCCGTCACCTCAAGTGCCGCAATTTTCGGGCAAGTACAATTGGCGGCCTCCTGAAACCCTGAAACCAACCATTCAAGCGCCTCGATTTTCACGCTAGCACTTCTGGCGGTGTCTTCCGCCAGGCGATTGAAACATCAATCATGCACGCAGTCAGCCCCTCACGGTTCACCTGCCTTCCCAGAGAAGTATCTTTTTTAAGCTTGCCGCCCTGTTCGCTCCTTCCTTTACTTCGTGGGCCTGCCCCTTCCCCACCATGAAGCCTCTGCTCACCTGCCTCCTGCTGCTTTTCACCCTCGGTTCAGGCGGAGTTCATGCGGAGGATGACACCAGCCAGAAAGCCTACGATGCCGCCATGGCACTGCGCAAGGCGGGCAAATACGCAGAGGCGGAGAAGGCGGCGCTGGCGCTGGTGGCGGCGCGCACGAAGGCTCTCGGTGCCGAGAACAAAGAGACTCTGCGCGCGCGGCTGCTGCTGACCAAGATCCTCCGCAGCAAACAACAATACGCCGAGGCCGAGCCCCTGCTGCGCGAACTCCTGCCTCTGATGGCGAAGTCTCTGGGCGCGGAGGATCGGGACACTCTGGTCTGCCAGTCAGACCTCATCAGCACCACCTCCGCGCTGGGCCAAAACCCTGAGGCCGAGAAGGAGTACGGAGCCCTCATCGCCACGGACACCCGCGTGCTGGGGGCGGAGGACCGGGAGACGCTGCGCACGCGCCTGAACTTCATCTTCGAGCTGACAGACCACAAGAAGCTGGAGGAGGCTGAAACGGAAATGCGTCAGCTGCTGCCCATCTGCACGCGCACCCTCGGCCCGGAGGATGAACTGACTCTGTACACACGCAACCAGTTCGCCAGCATTCTCGGCATGGCCGGAAAAGAAAGCGAGGCCGAAAAGGAATACCGCGAGCTGCTGCCCTTGTCAGCCCACGCTCTCGGCGCGGAGAATCGGGATACACTGCGCACACGCCTGAGCTTAATCAGGCTCCTCATCCACCTCGAAAAGATCGCTGAAGCCGAAGCGGAAAGCCGCCAAACGCTGCCATTGGCCACCCGCGTGTTTGGCCCTGAAAGCGAGGAAGTTTTGGCGATGCGCCTGAATTTGGCGGACGTGCTGAACCAGCAGGGAAAGGGAGAGGAGGCCGTCCGTGAATATGAACAACTGCTTCCCGATCTCCAGCGCGTGCGCGGCCCGGAGGACGCCCTCACACTCTCCAGCCAGAGCGACTTCCTCTATGCCTTGTCCGGTCTCGGGCGTGATGCGGACTTGGTGAAGGAGACGCGCCGGCTGCTGCCCACGCTTTCACGCAAGAGCGGGCCGGAGAACGAAAGCATCCTGAGACTGCGCGTGAATCTGGTGCTGGCGCTTCTCGATTTGCACCAGCTCGAAGAGGCCGAAAAGGAGTGCCTCGAAGTGCTGCCCCTGTGCACCAAAGCCCTCGGCCCCGAGGCCAAGCTGACGCTGGACACACGCCTGCGCCTGGCTGACATCTGGTTCGCCGCAGGCAAGGCGGACAAGGCGGAGGCGGAGTACCGCGAGGTGCTGCCGGCCTATACGGGCGCGCTTGGCACGCAGAGCACGAAGGCTCTGGACGCACGCATGAATTTTGCACGCTTGCTGAATACCGCAGGAAAGCTGGACGCGGCCGCCAGCGAATACCGCCAGGTGCTGGCCGACCTCAAGCAGTTGCGCGAGCCGCAGCCAGACCTCACGCGCGAGGCGCACCGGCTCTTCGCCTACGTGCTGCACGCCCAGGGCCACCAGGCCGAGGCCGAGCAGGAAGTGCGCGCCGCACTCCCAGCCGGCACAGCACCCGCCGCCAGCGAGCCCCGCACCAGCCTGCAGGCCCGGGTCCTGCTCGGCAGGATCCTCAACTACCGGGGCAAAGAGCCGGAGGCAGAGAAAGGGCTGCGCGCGCTGCTGCCGGTGCTGGCAGAGGTCTTTGGCAAGGAGGATCGCGAAACACTGCGCTGCCAGTCGGACCTCGCCGATACCTTGTCCTATCAGGGGAAACACGCGGAGGCGGAGGCGCTGTGCCGCAGCCTGATCCCCGTGGAGACACGCGTGCTCGGCCCCGAGGATGCGGAGACTCTGAAGGCACGCGCGCGGTTTGCCAGGACCTTGTTTGAGCAGGACAAACTCGCCGATGCCGAAACCGAGTACCGCGAGGTGCTGGCCGTCCGCGAGCGGGTGCTCGGCGAGGAGAAACGCCTCACCGTGGAGACGCGGGACGAGCTGGCGATGGTGCTGTTCTCCGCAGGCAAGTATGCCGAGACGGAGGAGGAGCAGCGCGCGGTGGTGAAAGGATTTACCCAGGTGCTGGGGGCCGAGGATCGTAAAACTCTCATGGCAAGGTACCTTCTGGCCAAGGTGATCCGCAAGCGCTCCCGCAAGGCGGAGGCGGAAAAGATGCTGCGCGAGCTGCTGCCCGTGATGACGAAGGTCTGCGGTGCGGAGAAGCGTGAAACCCTCATGTGCCGTGCGGACCTCGCTTATGCGCTGTCTTTGCAGCATAAAAATGTGGATGCCGAAGAGGAGTACCGCAGCCTGATCTCCATCGAGACACGGGCGCTCGGCCCGAAGGACAAGGAGACTTTGGACGCACGCATGGAGCTTGCGGGAGTGCTGGCCGAGATGGGAAAATGGACGGAAGCCGAGAAGGAATACCGCCAGCTGCTGCCGCTGCAGGAGCAGGTGCTGGGTGCGGAGGATCCGGAAATCCTGCGCGCCTGCTATGCGGAGGCGCAATGCCTGGGACACCAGGGCCATTCCCAGGAGGCTCTGACCTACGCACAGCGCTGCCTGGCCGGGCGGCTGAAGGTGTATGGCGCAGCCCATCCCAGCACCCAGGAAGCGCAGAGTCTGGTCAGTTACATCAAGGGTAAATCCAGATACTGGCAGCCGCCGCAATGACCTGCTGAAGATCGGGCTGTTTCGCCGATGTCACTCCGGGTGCATTCCACTTCAAACCAAAGCGCCCCTGGAAAAACAATAACCTGGCAGAGCATAAACTACCACATGAGAGCACCTAAAAAATGGCACTCTCAAATTCGGACCCAGTCCTGTTCTCAGGAACCCACCGGACTATTTTCCGCAGCCTGTACTTTACACCCCGCACGCCTGGGGCAGACGCCCGCAGAAACGGTCGCAGGAGTGCCGGGAAATCGTGCGCAAGCGGTGCCTGGCCCACAGGCTATCTGGATACGACCCAAGGAAGCACATGGGACCACTGCCAACGTCCTTGCCTCCCCCTGCACAGGATTGAGGTCTTTGCGCATGGTGCGTGATGTGGTCTTCTATTGCCATGTCCCAGAGCCGCACCGCCAAGAAGAAAGCCACCCGCAAGGCGAAGGATAAGGCCGCAGAAAGCGGTGTCGCTGCCGCCCATAAGGTCTTCGCCCAGGTGTTGGACAAGGCGGCCCCCTAGAGGTGATGGCGCAGATTGAAGAAGATTTTGGGGGGGGAGAAGAAACTGGCTTCACCGGATGATGGGAGCACCCGGCGGCAGATGCTCTGCTCGACATCGGATTTTATATCGTCACCGCCAAGGCGCCACGCCGCGGGGATGATAGTCGGCAGCAAGCTGCCGCGTGAGTTAGAGACCGCCGCTGTCTGGCAGGCCCATATCCCTCATGACGAAGTCAATTCCGCCTGAGCACATGACCTCTCAAACTTTGCCATCCGTCAGCAGCGCGTGCCGGGGCAGGTCAATGGTGAAGATGCATCCTGCGGACGATTTGTTTTTCACGCTTAAAATCCCACCATTAGCCGTCACACTTCGCTGGCAGATGGAGAGCCCCAGCCCCAGGCCGCTTTTGTCTGCCCCGCCTTGGGTGAATGGCTGGAACATCTTCTCTGCCTCTCCAGCTGGCAGTCCGTCTCCGTGATCCTCCACCTCAATCAGAATGCGGTCCGCCACGGCGTAGGCACTCAAAACGACCTCGGTGCCCGGGTGGGTGAATTTAAAGGCGTTCTGCAGCAGATTCCCCACCGCTGAAAGCAGCAGATCCCGGTCGGCATCCACCGCCAGATGCGGGTCCACCCCAGGCACGACGAGAACGCATTTCTTCACCTGCGCCTCCAGCGCCGCAGAGAGTTTCAGTTCCTGGATGAAATCAGCGAGGGCAAAGAGACCATGGTGCGGCGGCAGGCCGGCCGTCATGCGCACCTCCGTGAGCGAGCGGTCGATCAGGGCGCGCATGCCCACCAGGGCACGGTCCAGCACGGCACCCGTGGCTCCGCTGAGCCCGAGATCGCCATCCTTGATGACATAGAGCGCCAGTGTCACCGTGTTGAGGTAATTACGCAGCTCATGGGCGAAGCACCCGATCTGCACGTTGAGCGCCTGGACCTGCTTCTCTGCGACAACAAAATCCCGCTGATAATTGAATTCCGTCACCGCCATGGCGATCGCATCGTCCAGGCAGCGGTTCAGCGTGCGAAATTCCTCCACCTGCACAGGCTCGCTGGTCTCAAAGGCCAGGTTTGTGATGGCCTGGCAGAGATCCCCGTAATCGTGCACCACCTGCTCCACCGTGAAGCCACGCCGCATCAGTTCCGCCCCATGCTGCGCTGCACGGTCCCCCAGCTCGGAATGGGCGTGCTTGCCGTCTTCCCTGAGCAGGCTGGACACCTGGCGGCTTTCCAGAAGGGGGGCGGTCTGCTCCACCATTAAAGTCTTGATAAGCTGATCAAGGAACAAGGGGATCCCGTGGTCCAATTCACCTGCCGTGACTGCAGGTGAATCACGCTTGGCCACACTTTGCCGGCATCGGTCGATAAGCTCCACTCGGTGGAGGGCTAGGAATTCGTGGAGCATGAATCAGGGGAAGTGGGTTGCAGCGCGGGTGCCAGGACGTCATGGGACAGAGCTCGCATGCATCCCTGCAAGACACTCACGCATGCTGAATCTGGCGCTCATTACTAGGCTCGCCGAGCCGCTGCCTCTATGGGGTCTTTACCCCATCCAATGCTCCAGGCTTGGGACCCGCACGATAAAGCCAATCCATCACCTGCCTCTCCGTGTACTAAATGCCAGGCATTTAGTACGCTTGTCCATCCCTGCACTAAATGCCTGGCATTTAGTACGCGAGTATGCATCACGCCGGGCACCTTGCTTCCTACCGATGCAGAGCTTCCGGAGCCTTTATTTTTATCTCCATGCCCTCCGCAGGGCCCTGGCGGGAATGGCTGAGCAGCCGGCGCAGGCTCATGCAACTCCTGGGCGTGGTAGAAGCGCTCCAGCCGCTGCAGCAGCGGCCCGGGCAGAGGCTGCCGCCATCCAGGAAAGGAGATGAGGCACATGCCGAGGCCGAGGAGCATGAAGGCCTTCGCCGCGAGACTGCGCAGGCGCATGAGCTTGTCCATGAGCCAGAGATCGCGCTGCACGCCGGACCGGTGTGATGCCGCCCACCGCCCATCCCTGCGTCATCTCCCCCGTCCGGTTTCCGTGTGTTCAGTGTATTCCGTGGTCACCTTTTCCGGTTTCTGCAAAAATGCTTCGCCAGCAAAAATCAGGGACCCTAAAACCATAAAATACCACATCCGATCATAATGGGCTTACATTCTTTAATTCAGGCCCAATCCTCTTCTCAAGATCCCCTCGAAACACTCCCGCAGCCTGTACTTCACCCCCCGCAGTCCCTGGGGCAGACTCCCGCAGAACCGCTCCGGCCAGAACTACCTGCGCGCGTCTGAAGACCAGAAGACCGGCCTTGAGCAGGGCCCCGTCGGACAGGAGGCCATGGACCAGATCCAGTCGAAAGCCGATCAAGCGACAAACACAGCCAGAAACATGGCCGCAAACAACGTGCCCGGCAGCTTGAAACCCACCGGAGAAATCCCGGGAAGCACACCGGTGGACAAAGCAGGCGTGCCCCTCAGTTTGCAAGGCCAGATCAGCCCTCTCAGAGCCCAGGAAATCACGGATCCATCCCGAAAGCCTCTGTCTGAGCGGCCAAGGCCGAGTTTGGCAGACAGTGCATTTTTGCCCCCGCCACAACAAAACTTTCAGGCCGCAGCGGGTAAGAGGGACGGCATTGTCGCACCAGCGACGCAGCAAGGACAGCCAATGCCAAGTCCGAGCGAGGCTAACAAGACCTGGAAGAAGAAAGAACCCGAAAGGAATTTTTGGGACAATCCTCTTAAATACAAAGGCATTGAAGTCATTCCTTCCGTAACTCCAGACGGGGGCAAAGTGGAGGTGCGAGTTCCGTGGGACAATCTATTCAAAAACAAATAAGCAGCGTGAAACATCGCGCGACGAAAGCGCAGAGACTGAGGAAGCACCGTTTAATTGAGTTACACCCTTTCACGGTGGACTTGCGTCGGGGATTGAAACATGTGGCACCACCCGCAGCGGTGTCACATGATCAACTTGGCTCCCATCCGCTCATCCTTCACTCTGAAGAATCCAACCCTGCTCCCATGAAGCTCCTCCTTGCCTGTCTTCTGCTGTTTGTCCTCCTCGACCCTGGCACCGCCGCTGCGGCGGAGGCAACGAAAAAAAACAAGACGGTGGCGGCAGAAGACGCCGCAGCACCGGACATCAGCCAGAAGGCCTTTGATGCCGCCAATGCACTGCGCAAAGAGGGCAGGCGCCCCGAGGCGGAGCAGGCTTTTCGGGCGCTGGTGACGGCACGCACGCAGACGTTGGGAGCGGAGGACCGGGAGACTTTGCTGGCCAGAACGGAACTGATGAAACTGCGGCTAAGCCGGCACGAGGACGCCGCAGCCGGGGCCGAGGGCACCGCCCTGCTCCAGAGTCTGCAGCGTCTGCTGGGCGCGGAAGACCGGACGACTCTGAACTTCCAGCGCTGGCTGATTCTCGCGCAGGAGGATCAAGGCAGATATGCCGAGATGGAGCAGGGATGCCGCGGCTTGATCCTCATCGCCACACGGGCGCTCGGCCCGGAGGATGCTGAGACCCTGGCAGCACGCATGGGACTGGCCACCGTTTTCATGAACCAGAGGAAACTGGAGGAAGCCGAGAAAGAGCTGCGCCAGTTGCTGAACATCTATGTGCGGGTGGCCGCCAAGGATGAGGCCACTCTGGACGCGCGGCATAATCTGGCGGTGGTGCTGATCTACCAGAAAAACTATGCAGAGGCGGAGCCTCTGCTGCGGGGCGTGGTCGCCACCACGACGCAGGTGCTCGGCCCCGAACACCCAAGCACGCTGAGCAGCCGCCACGCTCTGGCGCGGGTGTTCAGCAAGCAAGCAAAGCAGGCCGAGGCAGAAAAGGAACTGCGCAGTGTGATCGCCATCCAAACGCGCAGCCTCGGGCCGGAGCATCCGGACACTCTGAGAAGCCGTGCGAATCTGGCGGGAGAACTTCCCCCGCAGCAGGCCGTGCAGGAATTGCGCGCCGTGCTGGCCTTGCAGGAGCGGGTGCTGGGCCCGGAAAATCCGGAAACTCTCACCTGCTGCCATGCCCTGGCATGGCAGCTGTCCAAGAAGAACCAGAACCAGGAAGCCCTGACGTGCGCGCAGCGCGCCTATGCAGGCCGGCTGAAGGTTTTGGGGCAGGACCACCCTGGTACCCGGGAGTCTGAGCAGTTGGTGAAGGCACTGAAGAAGGTAGATGAGAAAGCGTGAGGCACGGCAGGTGCGGTGCTTCGTCGCAGGATTCTTTTTTCGTCTCAGGCTGGAAGAGAGTCTGGATGCCGGCTGCACAACCTCCTTGAGAAAAGCCGTTGCCCCCATGCCGCGACCCCTGACTGGAGTGACAGGCTGGCAGGCGCACTATCATGCACTCCTCGGCGTGGTAGAAGCACTCCAGCCGCTGCAGCAGTGGCCGGGCAGGTGCGCAAAGGAGGCGCCGGAGTGATGGTGACACCGCCTTGGTGGCAGATCCCGCCGAAAGACAATTCCCAATCGCGCTGACTCAGGAGCCTCCCGAAGCCCCTCCGGCGGAGGCGCCCCATTATCAGCTTGCCCATCATCCCTCAGACATTCACCCTGGAGAAACCAGCCCTTCTGTCATGAAGCACTTCCTAGCTGCTCTCCTGCTCCTTGCCCCGGCGTGCTCCGCCGCGGCAGACGCAGCACCGGACATCGGCCCGAAGGCCTATGACGCCGCCCTGGCGCTGTGCCATGCGGGCAAATATCCCGAGGCAGAGCAGGCCTTCCGCGCGCTGGTGGTGGCACGCACGCAGGCGCTGGGGCCGGAGGACCGGGAGTCTTTGCTGGCAAGGGTGGAACTGATGAAACTGGAGATGAACCGGCACAGGGATGCCGCCGCGGAAGCCGCAGTGATGGATTTGTTCCGGAACCTGCGGCGCATCCTCGGCGCGGAAGCCCCTGAAACGCTGAAGTTTCAAAGCTGGAAGATCAGCCTGCAGTCGCAACGGGGCCGGCATGAGGAAGCGGAGCAGGAGTGCCGCAGCCTGATCCCCATCATGGCGCGGGTGCTGGGATCGGAGGACCGGGAAATCCTCTCTGCACGCCTGATGCTGGCCTGCGCCCTGCTGGAACAAAGGAAACTGAACGAAAGCGAAAAGGAACTGCGCCCTTTGCTGAGCCTCTATGAGCGCGCGCAGGGTGCTGACGCCCCCGACACGCTGTATGCGAGGCATGCTCTGGGCACGGCGCTCATGCTTCAGGAAAGCTATGCGGAGGCGGAAGCCATGCTGCGCGGCGTGATCTCCAGTCGCACACGGGTGCATGGCCCCGAACATCCTGACACCCTGAACAGCCGCAACTCTCTGGCGGTGGTCCTCGGCAGGCAGGAAAAACACGCTGAAGCAGCGAAGGAGCTGCGCAGCGTGGCCGCCATTCAGGCGCGCACGCTCGGGCCGGAGCATCCGGACACCCTCAGAAGCCGGGCCAACATGGCCCGGGAACTCCCTCCGCAGGAGGCCGAGCGGGAATTCCGTGCCGTGCTGGCCATGCGTGAGCGCGTTTTCGGCGCGGAAGATCCGGAGACGTTGGTCACCTGCTACAACCTGGCATGGCAGCTTTCCCTGCAGAAAAAGTACCCGGAGGCGCTGGCCTGCGCACGACGCTGCTATGAAGGCCGGATGCTGCTTCTCGGAGCGGACCATCCAGACACCCGTGAGTCCGGACAACTGGTGAAGATGCTGATCGATGCTGCGGAGAAGGCGTGAGTCGGAAGAGAGCGCCAGAGCCAGCACCAGCCTGAGCTTTCAGTCTTCCCAGGACCGGCCTGCCTGCAGAGGCCCGCTTCAGCCCCGCGCACAAAGTCTCCCGCCTGGCGTTCAGCCGGGTCGGCTGCCATAGAAGCGCTCCAGCCGCTGCAGCAGCGGCCCGGGCAGAGGCTGCCGCCATCCAGGAAAGGAGATGAGGCACATGCCGAGGCCGAGGAGCATGAAGGCCTTCGCCCCGAGACTGCGCAGGCACATGAGCTTGTCCATGAGCCAGAGATCCCGTTGCATGCTGGTGTGGGCGTAGTCGTCCCAGAGCAGCCTGCGGCAATGACGCTGAAAAATCGAGGAGTGCGCATGACTTGAAAAGGCAGGGTAGCTCACAGCCCCTCAAAAAACCACGCCTCATGCTCCGTGAACCATTTCGCCTGCGCCTCGGCCCGCGCGGCGAGCTCGCGGATCGCCGCCAGTTGCGCCACGCCAAAAGAGCCCTGCACTGGCCCAGAAAACTCCCACAGGTCCATGGACAACTTGGGACCAATGCCCACCTCCGCCTGTTGCGTGGCCA
Source organism: Verrucomicrobiota bacterium (assembly GCA_025360015.1). Classification (GTDB taxonomy): domain Bacteria; phylum Verrucomicrobiota; class Verrucomicrobiia; order Verrucomicrobiales; family Verrucomicrobiaceae; genus Prosthecobacter. Next base: position 21,626 of record JANYCZ010000061.1, read on the forward strand.
GGTTCGCCGTGACGGTGAACTTTCCTGTCCCTTCAAACGCTCTTTCCGGCGGCGACTCATACGCGAACGCCTGCTGCTTCCCCACCGCCTCCAGCGCCAGCTCCACCTGCCCCATCAGGCGCTGCACCCAGGGGCCGCGCGCGGTGCTGATATGGTCATCGAGGTGCAGACCAATGCTCACCCCATACTCTTGTTGGTGATCGAATTCAGAATGTTCGCGTATAACCACATTGACCAGTACCAATCCTTTGCCGCGAACTTCCCCGACCTTGGATCTCAAATAATGATAGCTGGCCTGCGGCGGATGCGCAGCCCTCGTTTTCACCGGCAGCGTTTGTGCCGTCAATAGCATCTTATACCATGCCTCCGCCGCCACCGCCTGGGCCAGCATCTCCTTCAGCCACGCGACCTCCTGGGGGCCTAAGAGCACCTCCTTATCGCGCCGCATGCGCACACACTTGCCTTCGCCCACCGTCACCACTTCATAGACGGTCTTTTGCCGGACCTCCTGGCGGTACTCCTGCCCGCTCATCGCCGCCGCGCAGGCTGCCATCAGGGCCGCCACATCATCAGGCCCCAGCCTTGGGCTCCGTGGCTCAAGCTCCGGGCAGGTAACCTCGATCGCGGTGCCGGATATTCGCTCGAACGCATTTCTTTCCACCCGCACCGTCACCTCCACCTTCGGTCTCTCCCGCTTCGCCGGATCTTTGACCGCCACTTGGATCAAAAAATCATCAAACGGAATCAGCCGATCCTCCGCCGCGCGTGCGGCAGCGGCCAGCAGCAGCGAGAAAAGAAAAAGGGTGGCAGTCGTCTTCATGCAGGAGATGCGCCGCATGCTCGCATGAGAGGCGCAGGGTTGTCACGACTTTACTGGAAGTTGAAAAGGTGAATGTGGAATTTCCGAATACCGAAATGCTTTTTTTAACCACAGAGTCCAAGCCGAGTCGATCCTGGATTGCCCCTCACGCCTTCGCCGCCGGCTTGGTCAGTTCATCCACCAGTTGATTGGCCTGCTTGGTGTCTTCGTGGTCCTTCCCCAGCACCTTCAGGCGGCCGATGTAGGCGCGCTGGGCATACTTCAGGGCTTCCTTGTCCTTCTTCTGCGTGGCCAGGCACGCGGCCAGAAGGTGGCAGTATTCCAGCGTGTCCGGATTCTCGGCGCCGAAGGCGTGCTCGGCGAGGGCCAGCACCTGGCGAAATTCTATTTCGGCCTCCGCGTTCCGGTCCAGTTTGACGAGCTCGACGCCCAGCGTGCGGCGGGTCTTCAGGGTCTCCTGGGCCTCAGGCCCCAGCACGCGGGTTTGAGCGGCAGCGAGGCTGCGGCACTCCTGCGCCGCCTCCGCGTAATTCTCCTGCGTGATCAGCGTCCTGATGAGGGTCTCCTGCAGGTGCAGCACCTTGGGGTGGTCCTTGCCATAGGTCTTGAGGAAGACGGGCTGGTGCTCGCGCAGCAGCGCTGACGTATCCGCATCCTGGTCCACCCGCTTGCGCAAATCCAGCAGCAGCGTGATCAGAGTCATGGTGAGATCATTCTCGGTGCCGAGCACGCGCACGGAGATGTCCGCCGCCTCGCGGTACTCCCTGGCCGCCTCTGGATACTTCTCCTGCTGGCGCAGGGCGCTGGCAAGAAACAGGCGCTGCGTCAAAGTGGACTCTGACTCCGCGCCAAACACCCTGGTATAAAGTGGCAGCACCTGGCGGTATTCCAGTTCGGCCTCTGCTTCCCGGTCCGTTTGAGAGAGCAGCATTGCCAGCGTGCTGCGGGACTCCAGGGTCTCTTCGGCCTCCGGCCCGAGCACGCGGGTCCTGGCGGCGATCACGCTGCGGCACTCACTCTCCGCCTCCGCGTACTTCTCCTGCGCCTTCAGTGCGGAGATGAGGGTGGTCTGCAAGTTCAGGACCTCGCGGTGGTCCGGGCCATCGGTCTTGATGAAGGCGGGCAGGTGCTGGCGCAGCAGCGTTTCCACCTCCGCATCCCGGCCCATCCCTTGGAGAGTTTCCATCGTCAGCGAGACATCCGGCAGCGGGGACTCATCCTCCGGGCCGCGTGCGCGTGAGGCGAGGCCGAGCACCTGATCGAACTCTTTCTTCGCTTCGGCATCTTTTTTCTGCTGGATCAGCATGAAGGCGAGAGACGTGCGCTGCGTCAGGGTGAACTGGGACTCCGCGCCAAACACCTTGGCAAAGAGGGGCAGCATCTCGCGGTATTCGGCTTCGGCTTCCGTGAATTTTCCCGCGCCCCTCAGGATGCTGGCCAGAGTGCTGCGCAGGCTCAAAGTAAAATGGTTCTCGGGCCCGAGCAGTTTGATGTGCAGGGCCACCACGCGACGGCACAGTTCTTCAGCCACGGCATGTTTGCCCGGCCGGTTCAGGTCTCTAACGAAATCGACCAGTTCAGACAGGCTGGGGTGCCTCTGCTCTTCCGGCTTGAGCACGCGCTCGCAATACAGCAGGACCTCGCGGTATTGCGCCTCGGCCTCCGCCCATTTTTGCTGCTGGCTCAGGGCGTGGGCCAGATAGGTGCGTGTGGCCAAAACACCCTTGGTTTCCGCCCCGAGCATCTTGATCTGGAGCGGCAGCAGGATGTGGTATTCCGCCTCAGCCTCCGCCCATTTTTTCTCCTGTCTCAGGGTGGAGGCCAGAGAGGTGCGTGTGTCCAAAACGTCCACGTTTTCCGCCCCGAGCACCTTGACCTGGAGCGGCAGCAGGCTGCGGTATTCCGCCTCGGCCTCGGCCCATTTTTTCTGCTGGCTCAGGGCATGGGCCAGATGGCTGCGGGTCTCCAAAGTGTATTTGCTTTCCGCTCCGAGCACCTTGACCTGCAGCGGGATCAGGCTCCGGCACTGCTCCACCACCTCTGCATTTTTGTCCTGGGCAGCCAGGGCTTCCAAGAGAAGAACCTGGCAGAACACGGTATCCTTGCCCTCGGCACCGAAGAGCTTGATGTGGAGCGGAAGCACGATGCGGCACTCCTCCTCCACCTCCGCGTTTTTGCCCTGCGCATACAAGGCTCCGAGGAGGAGAATGCGGCATTCCAGTGTTTCCCTGGCCTCCGCGCCCAGCGCCTGCGTGCGTGCCGCCACCAGCGCCCGCGCGGCCTTCTCCGCCTCGGCATACTGGCCCGCCGAGTACAGCGCATTCGCAGCAGCAGATGCTTTCTCGTCAGCCTCTGCGGCAGGGTTCTTCTGCCCGGCCTTCTCTTTGCCGCTCTCCGCTGCTTGTGCGCGTCCCGCGACAGGAGTGGAAAAGAGCAGGGCAAACGAGAGCGCGGAAAATAGAAACGGTTTCATGGTGGGCACGGGAGCGGGTGCGTGGATAAAAAGACAGGCTGAAGGCATAAGATCACCCGCAGAGGAGGATGGCACTACAGGTCCGCTTCATTCTTTTTCACAGTTTCCGTGACCTGCTTGAGCAGGGCGGCCGCCTTCTGAGGGGAGTTCTTGAGCGCCACTTGCGCAAGATCTATGGCGGACTGAATTTCAGGGGAGCTCAGTTTTGGATGTTTCTTCATCCGCTGCAAAATCTCGGTCACATCTTGAAGGGGGATTTCCCAGCCTGAAACTTCCTGAGGAGTGAGAACCGGGGATTTGGAGACTATTATCGGCAATTTGTCGGCATAAGTTGACGCGAAAGCGTCGCTGACCTCGTCAGCCTGTTCATAGATGAGATCAGTGACACCTTTGAGTTCAAAGAGCTGGCGGATTTGTTTTTGGGTCAGTGCTGCCTGCAAAAACTTGTCGCGTCGCTCCTTTGCATCCACAACAGGCTTGTAATCGGGCTTCTTCATGTCCAGACCATTGGTGGCTGTCCCGAGCTCGCATTCGTACTTCGCATAAGCTTGTGCCGCTTTGGTGATGGACGGAACATCCCAGTCGTCGCGTGCGCACAGCGGAAGCAGGTTAAAGGTCCATTCCAGAGCATGCTGGCAGCGCCACAGTTCAATGACAAACGGGTGGAATTTTTCCTCAGCTGCGTTTGCAGAGCCAAGAAAAAAACAGGCGGCTGTCACCAGCAATGCATGGATGGCTGAAAAGGTTCTCATTTTTTGATCAGATGCCGGGCATCATGAATGGCACAGATCAGTGCGTCACGTTTTTTTTGACCTGAAACAATCCCTGGGGTGCTTTGTAATTCTTCACGGCAGGTGAGGCAGTCGCCACTGGTATTCAGCGAAGAATGGGGAATGGGCGGCGCGCCGCAGATGTGAATGACACAAGCCATGCTTCCTTCCTGGATTCGAAGTCCGCCACGCCTCTGAATGATTCATTCAATCTCTGCGCTCCAGACTCCCCTCCATCTCAATTACCCAGGATGGTTTTGTTCAGAAGTCTATGGCTGTCCAGAGAGCTGCTTTTGTTTCTTTTCGTGTTCATCTTTGAGCTTGTTCCACTGCTTCGCCGCTTTTTTAGTTTCCTGTTCCGCCTGCCGCAAGGCCACATCAGCCCGCTCGGCCTCCTCCCAATTTTCCGGCACCAGGGCCTTTGTTTTATTGACCTTGGCATCCACATTTTCGATTTGCTTGGCTGGAGCGAGACCCGTGTATTCATTGGCAATGTCAAGCGCTGCTTCCACGGGTTTTGGAAGCTTGTCCTTTGCGAAGTCCTGTGCATACCCGGTCCCTTGGAGAATCATGCGAAGCCCCTGACTGCTCTTATTGTTCTTTCGGTGTTTTGTTAGTACGTCCCTTGCAGGATCGCCCTGCCGCCGGATCTCTTGTTGCTTATCCAACTGTGCTTCAAATGTTCGCTCTGCTGTGGCGAGTTCTGGGTTGTATCTTTTCTTGGCTTTGTCTATTAAATCTTGCGCACTCTGTATCTCTGAGCTTGGTCCCGTGACGGCCGGTTGGCTGACGGGGCCAAAGCTGCCAGCCTTGCCAGCCTTGCTGGCATTGCCACGCTTGCCGGGGCCGGCCCCATAGGTCTTAGCCTGCTCCAGGGCAAATTCTCGCGGCATCGGGCGCGGCGTCAGGTAGAGGCTGCGGCCTGCGGGTGGTGTTGCCCCGCCCGGGGAGACCGGCCCGATGTTGCCATGGGTGTCACTGCCGGTTGTCGCGGGGGGCGCGGAGTCCCCATGGCTGTCTGGGTCAGCTTCAGCCTCCGGCTTATGCTCGGTTTCGGTCGGCTCGGTAGCCCAGGAAGGGAGATAGGCAGGCGCAGGTGGGCGCGGCAGGGCAGGCTCTCCCCGTCCCTGCCCCGGCTCTGGCAGGTGGCTGAAGGCACGCACCATCCCGCTGCGCTGCATGGGCTGCACCTGCTCATCTTCCTCCTCTTCTTCTTGAGGGCGATTGTCTTCGGAGGGATGGGAGCTGGCAAAGAGAAAGGACATGCTCAACCTCTTGGGTCCGGATTTTTGAAGCAGGGATTATAATACGATTTTGTGGTAGAACATGGTTGTATTTGCTGTCTTGCGTGTCACCGCCCCCCCTCCACATTAAATTTCAAATGGGTCAGTGTTCAAATATTGACAAACTTTGGAATCCGCCTCCGCCCGCGAGAGCGCACTGGTCTTGGAGGCAGGCATGCCGGAGCGTGCGGGTTTCATGGCTGCGTGGGCTTGGCGGGCTGTGTACTGAGTTGTTGCCGGGCGGTGGCCTTCAGACGCCTTCACCTGCCGGATGCTTCGCAATGTAGATGAGCCAGGCCGGGTGCTTGGGTCTGACTAGCTGCTCTTTGAGCACTTTAATTTCATCGGGTGTCGCCGACTCAATGCCATGGTTGAGCCAGTGACGGCTGGCAGCATCCATGCCTTCCAAGATCTCGGCGTTTTTATCAAAGAAACACGTGCCCTTCACCGTGGCATCCAGGCGCGATGACTCATGCAGATACACGCACCAGCCCACCAGTCCCCGTGCCACGCCCCGCCCCAGGAAATGTTCGAGGTCGGGATGCTCCTGCTCGAAGACAGCATGCACCACCTCGGCATGGAAGGGGCGGAATTGAAAAGTCTCTTCGATGCTGCGCCTGAGCTGCGCATCCGCAATGGACACGCGAGCCGGGAAGGCACGCGGGATCTCAGCCATGACGAGGCGGTCAAAGACAAACGCCGTGAGGCTGACGAGTAAAAGCAGGCATAGAAACAGACGGTTGAACACCTTGCAGAAGATGCAGAGGAGCTCGAGAATATTGGACCCTTTCATGGCTTGTGCTGGATAGTGACCCTCCCGGAGTCGGATGAGGCATCTTTTCGTAAACTTCCGAGCTTATCCGCAGATGTTTCCCGTAGAGATCGGAGTTTCGCTTTGGAGACGTCAGAGGAGCGTGAAAGTAAACGCTTTGGTGGCGGGGGTGGCAGCCACACAGAAGGATGACTGAAATCAGGCAGACTATCCAGTTCATGGCTTCCAATGTCAACGGTCGGGGAGCATTCATGGCAGTGGCGGCAACAGGATCAGGCGGGCAAGCCGACACCTGCTAATCTCTGACGTAGAAGTAGAATAGCATGCCGCTTTTGCCGTCGGCATTTGGGGAGAGCATGTAGAGCCGGGTCGTATGGAGATCAGGGTTGCGCAGGATCGTGGCTTTGTCATCGACCTCGAGGCGGTCCACATTCACGGTGCCCTCGAAGGGGAGCCCCAGATCCACCGTGTGCTTCCAGGTGTCGATGTCCACCTTGCCCAGCCCCCAGGGGTGCAGCAGATGGTTGGGGATGCTGGAGTTCAGATAGGCCCACTCGTCGGGAGTCAGCAGGATGGCGGCTTTGACCACGGAGATGTTGCGTGCCGAGACAAAAAGAACGTCGGCTTTAAACTGATCCTTGGTTTTCGCGTTGATGCCCACCAGTCCGGCGTGTGCCGCCAGTTCGCCCCAGCTCAGGAAGGGAGACGTATTCTGCGCCCTGCCTGCAACTGGCAAGGCCATGCAGCCGAGGAATAGGAAGACGATGACACAGCAATGGCGGAGGCTGGAGTTCATGGTGGGGATGCTACGGTAATACCCCCGGCCCCTCAAATTGTAAAGGTGCCGTTGTTGGTGCGGGAATCACCTGATGCGTGGTCGGCTGCCCCAGCTTGGGTTGAATAAATTCGTACCTGAAGGGCGCACTCTTCGACTGAACATCGAAGCTTCTTCCATGCCCTCGCTTCTCAAGATCATGAAAGAAAGAATCATTGATTTGAATGGACTTGTCTTTGGGACTTATAAGCGGCACGTCCTTGGGCAGATATTTTTGGATCATTTCCATCGTGAGGGGTATCGTAACACCTTCTTTCTTGTTCCAATCATAGCGGTCTTTGAGCGTGTAGACAATGTTGCCCTGCGCTTTGGCAGCATTGTTCTTGTCCACAGATCCTTTGATTCCAGAGGAGTTGCCCGTCAGCGTGGCGTCGCCCAGCCCGTAGAAAAACTCTTCGTTCCCAGGGCGCGCATACCCAAAATAGCCGGCAACTCCAGGTGCTCTGCCAGATACCTGGGTGTCCCAATAGGTGTCGGGAACAGAAACCCCCGTGCCAGCAGTGTCTGGATGGGAACGCAGCCAATCAAACATGTTTTTTTGTGCGAGCGCTTGTTTGTCGGGAAGAGTGCTGAAATACCTGAGAAGCTTCTCACCACCATCTTTCATCACGCCAAATTTCGACAAGCTCTCAAATGGAATTTCCAGAGGTCCTTCATTCTCTGCGGCAGGGCGGTTTTCGACGTTGAGCCAGTGTTGCAGGTTTGCAATGGGCAGTGGCAGTTTTTCGCCTGGAGGTGCCTTCAAGGACAGAAGGAGCTGCTTGAGCAGAAGTTTTTCCTCAAGGGGTGTCTTTTCATCATAGTAGTCTTTGATGAAAATAGGATTGCGTGATTTGGCGACATGTTCTTTTAGCTTGGTCAAGGGATCTGCCACAGTCGGGTTCGGCGGCTTGGGCACCGCATTGGCAGGGCTTGGGGCTGGGGCTGCTGGAGAAGGCTGCTTTGTCGTTTCCGTAGAGTCGCGACGCTGAACGGAAGCGGGTCCGGGCTGCTGGCCTCCAGCCTGCGCCAAGGTGACAGTGCGCACAGGCAACTGTGGTGAGGAGCCAAGGTTGCTGCCATTGCCACGATTGTCGGGCGCAGCCCCATAGGTCGTGGCCTGCTGTCGGGCATACTCGGGCGGCATCGGGCGCGGCGTCAGATAGCGGCTGCGGCCTGCGGGTGGTGTTGCCCCGCGCGGGGAGACCGGCCCGATGTTGCCATGGGTGTCACTGCCGGTTGTCGCGGGGGGCGCGGAGTCCCCATGACTGTCCGGGCCAGCTTCAGCCTTCGGCTCATGCTCTGCCTCGGTCGGCTCGGTGGCTCAGGAAGGGAGATAGGCAGGCGCAGGTGGGCGCGGCAGGGCAGGCTCTCCCCGTCCCTGCCCCGGCTCTGGCAGGTGGCTGAAGGCACGCACCATCCCACTGCGCTGCATGGGCTGCACGTTATCTTCCTCCTCCTCCTCTTCTTCAGAGCGATTGTCTTCGGAGGGATGGGAGCTGGCAAATAGAAAGGACATGGATAATCACATGGGTCGAAATGAGGAAATGCAAGGATTTAAATGTTTTTTTGTGGTATCGGGTGGTAGTTCATATTTCTGGGTTCAAGGGCTTCCGCAAAAAACATAGATCTAAACCGCTGACATGAATGGCACTCAGTCAAGGCGGTGCTTCGTTCTTTTTTCACCTCCTGCTTACCCCAAGGCTCCGCTGAAAAAAAAGTCCCTGGCGCGCGGGCCTCCGAGCCCGCAGCGGGTCGCCTCCACGCAGCGGGTGTGGCTGCAGACAGAACAGCGGAAACACGAGGACCACGGGGACGAGAGAGCGATGGCGGCAGGAAGGCTTCGGAGCTGTGTCTGTTTGCGGAGTGCTGCGGACTCGGAGGTCCGCGCGCCAGTACCCTTGGCGCCTGCGTCGCTCCATTCCGCGACGACCGCCCTTCACTGAGCGCCATTCACCGCTGACATGACGCTCATTGAGAATGGCTGAACTGCCTTTGAGCAGCGGTTAAACATCGACCCACTTCCACTCAGGCCTTCGCCTAGCACGGTCTGATCAGTCGGCCTCGCGCTCACGAGAGCGCAGTTTCGCCAGCAGCCGGTTTGGCATCTCTTGGCACCCTGGCGGGAAGGGCGCTCCCAATCGCTCCAACCGTTGCCGCCGCCGTGGCAAAACAAGCGCTTTGCCGCTTGCCACCCCTGCGGCCCGTCCTTTATTTCGCGCCCTCACCCGTGCCCACCATGAAGCTGCTGCCCGCCCACGCACTCGCCTTTGCCGTGCTTTTTTCCATTCTATGCTCCCACACCGCACGCGCGGCGGAGGACAACAGCGGCGCGAAAGCTGACGCCGCCATCTCCGCGCTCCAGACGGCGGGGAAATACGCGGATGCCGAGCAGGCGGCGCAGGCGCTGGTGACCGCGCGCATCCAAGCGCTGGGTGCGGACAACCCGGAGACACGGCTCGCGCACCGGGCGCTGGCTGCGGCGCTGTTTGCGCAGGAAAAACTCGAGGCCGCCGAGGCCGAGTATCGGCTGGCGTTGCAACTGCCCGATCCCGAGACCGATGTGAAGCACAGCTTTGCGCCCGCTACGATGGACTCGCCGCTGCCGCCGCCGGGTAATCCCTCCGCCAGCAAGGCCGAGGCCAAGGCCGGCGCACCACCACCGATTCCCGCGGATGAAGCGACGCTGCTCGCGCACCAGGACTTTGCCAGCGTGCTCACCATGGAGGGCAAGCTGGATGAAGCGGCCGGCCGCCTGCACGCGCTGCTGCCGGTGATGGTGCGCACCCTGGGCGCGGAGAATCGCCAGACGCTGCTCTGCAAGTCAGACCTCGTCTCCGTGCTGGCCACGCACAGCCACACGGATGAGGCCGAGGCGCTGAGCCGCAGCCTCATCCCCGCCGCCACACGCGTGCTCGGCGCGGAGGACCCCGCCACGCTGAAGGCGCGCGGAGATTTCGCGGGCATCCTCTTCTACCAGGGCAAGATCGCCGAGGCGGAAAAGGAAATGCGCGAGGTCCTCGCCCTCTCCACCCGCGTGCTCGGCGCGGAGGACAAGGAAGCCCTGCGCGCCAGCATCATGCTGGCAAAGGTCAGCCATGTGCAGGACAAGAATGCGGATGCGGAAGCGTGGCTGGAGAAGCTGCTGCCGGTGATGATCAAGGTCTTCGGCGCAGACCATCTCGAAACGCTCGTCTGCCAGTCAGACCTCCTCGCCGCCATGGCTGCGCAGGGAAAAAACGCGCAGGTCGTGGAGCCCTACCGCCGCCTCATCCCCACCGAGCAGCGCGTGCTGGGCGAGGCGGACGACATCACCCTACAGACGCGCTGGCGCTTTGCCGGCGTGTTGTATGAGCTGGGCCTGCAGGATGAAGCGGAGGCCGAATACCGCCAGGCGCAGGACCTCAGCCAGCGCCGCATCAGCCTGGACGATCGCCTCTCCCTCACCGCCCCCGCCACCGAGGCCGCAGACCATCACCTCAGGGGCAAATACGCCCTGGCCGAGTTCTCACGCCGCCGGCTCATCTTCCTGCAGACGCGCTTCCTCGGCCCGCAGCACCCGGACACCCTGCGCAGCCGCACGGATCTGGCGGAGGACCTGGAAGCCCAGGGAAAAAGGCCCGAGGCCGAGGCTGAGCTGCGCGCCGTGCTGGCCCTGCAGGAGCGCGCCTTCGGCCCGCTGAACCCGGAAACCCTCGGCACCCGCCGCACCCTGGCGGAGTGCCTGCAGGCGCAGAAAAAGACCCCCGAGGCCCTGGCGGAGGCGCAGCGCGCGCTGGCAGGCCACCTCAAAATCCTGGGGGAAGACCACCCCGATACCATGGCCTCCCAGCATCTGGTAGCCGCCCTCTCCTCCCCTGCCCTGCACCCCCCGCAGGCAAAGGCCGCGCCCGCCAAGCCCGACCCCGCAGACCGCCCGCTGGCCACGGTGGATGGCGAGCCCATCACCACCGCCGATCTCCAAGGCATGATCCAGGCGCAGGAGCAGCAGCTGCGCTACCAGTTCCGCGCCGAGCCGAAAAAGGCGGAGCAAAAAATCGCCGAGTTCAAACGCACCGCGCTCGACACCCTCATCGATTCCCAGCTCCTCGCCAACGAGTTCAAACACGTCGGCGGCGTCATCCGGCCGGAGCACCTCGCCAATGATCTGGAGGACATCATCCAGACGAGTTTCCAAGGCGACCGTGGCGCCTTCCTGGCCGACCTCGACAAACAAGGCATGTCGCTGGAAAAGTTCCGCGCCCTGCGCCAGCGCCTCATGATGATCTACGGCATGCGCCGCCGCATCACCGCCGAGATCAAGCCCACCGAGGAGCAGGTGCGTGCCTACTATGACAAGCACAAAGAGGATCTCGCGCGCGCAGCCGAGGAGGTGAAGCTGCACACCCTCACCCTCCTCAAGACCCTGCACAAAACCGACGCCGAAGCCCGCGCGCAGGCCGAGGCCCTGCGCACCCAGATCCTGCAGGGCGCAGATTTTGAAAAGATCGCCCGTGCAGAAAGCAAAGACAGCCATGCCGACGATGGCGGTGCCTGGGGCTGGACGCCCGCCGCCGACCTCAGTGAAGACGTCCGCGCCGCCGCCGCCGCGCTGAAGCAAGGAGCCCTCAGCGAAGTCATCGAGCAGACCGGCTTCTACCTCCTCCTCCGCGTGGACGACCGCCGCACCCCCGCGCCCCCGCCCTATGACAGCGTGAAGGAAAAAGCCGCCGCCGCCCTCCAGGAAGAACTGGGCCAGGAACTCATCGAGAAAAAAATCAACCACCTCCGCGAACTCGCCGACATCCAGAAACTCGGTCCGGTGTGAGTTTGGGGACGGCAGCAGCCAATCCTACTCGTCCTCCTACTCCTACTCGTCCTCCTACTCCTACTCCTACTCGTCCTCGATCCTTCCGCCCCGCCACAAACAGAGCGCCGCAACAGCATAATCCTCCTCCGCCTCCTCATCCTCCCGCTTGCTTGGGAGTTCCAATCCTAACTCGAACTCGACCCTCAGCCCACGATTGGAATCTCCCCCTCAATGAAACGCCAACGCACCCTCCTCTCCGCCTGGCATGCCCTGCATGCTTTGACAGTCTCATTGGAATCCTCGCCATTCCACCGGCCATCATTGACGCATTCCCCGTTGCTCCCATCGCAAAACCCTTGATCTGGATCATCCATGCTTCCGGCGGTTCACTTCCGCTCATTTGGGCGCTCGGATCTCTGGCGCTGTGGCTGCTGCTGCTCTCCCGCATTTATAACTTCAAAGGCATTTGGAAATGCCTGCGGCAAGGACATCTCAAAGACTTCCTGCCACCGCCGCCGCCGGACACTGAGACCGCTCGAATGACGGCCTCTTGTTTGCGCCTGGAGTAGCAGCATCAAAAAACACCCTCAGCGAAGTCATCGAGCAGACCAGCTTCTACCACTCCGCGAACTCGCCGATAATGATTTGTGGGTATCGAACCTATGCCTTAAACGACCGGGCCGGTGGTCTTTGGCATCTGCGATCTTTGGTAGATGCTGTAGCCCATCAAGGCCAGGGCAACGGCCGCTGTAAACCCGCCTAGAGTTCCGATCGGGGGCGGCAGTTCGGTGCAGCCGATGGCGAGGATGATGGCGGCCCAGTAGATTTTGGCGCTCCAACCGGGGCGATAATAAAGCCGTGTGAAAAACATGGCGATCAGCATGGGAAGGATCAGCAGGGCATAGGGGTGCGACTCAAAGCCACTGTAGATATGACCGGATTTCACATACGTATCGTAGCCTTTGTCGGCGTATGCATTTTGATAAGTCCCGTGCCCGCGTCCGGTGTACCGGCTACCCAGGCTCGCAGCACCATAATAGAAGGGCAGAAACTGCGATAGAATGAGGACGATGATCCCCTGCCGCATCTTGCGGCGTCCCGGCTCCGTGGCGGGTGCGGCGGGTGCGGCGGGTGCGGCGGGTGCGGCGGGTTGGGAGGCTGCCGGCGGCTGTTCGTGGGTTTTTTCCATTGGAAGGGGGGTGTCGCAGCATCCCTAGATGCATTGAAAGGGTGAGGAATGGACTGCAGGGCAGGAGGTGTTGAATCTCCGTAAATTTAAATAGGTGAAAATGCGCGTGAAGGCAACTGCGGTGCTGAAAGCGGACTGGAATGGCACTCACCTAACGGGGCGGCCTTCTTTTTGGCCGGGTCATTTGCGCCGCTGTAAAATGGCATGAGAGCGCAGGTGAAGTTGCTGGCTTATCTTTTCCCCTCGTTCAGTCGCGCCGGTCTGGATCGCAAAGGCGCATCACTTCTTCTCTCTCTTGACAGGCTGAGCCCCAATTGCTTCCGTGCTTGAGTGAAGGCTTCGTCGATGCGGTTTATTAAAAGGAGGGCGGCCTGCATTTTGTCGTTTCTTTTTTGATGTTACGCAGAATGTGATCACTGACCTGTTCCCAGACGGAGGCCAGTTCTTTGAGCAGGACCAGATTCATCGACCTATACTCGCCCAGCAGAGGGTGGGCCCAGAGCGCTTCCAAAGCGGCCAGTTGTCTGGCTGCCGGTCTGTCATCAAAAGGCTTCCCCCATTCATCGATGAGCAATCCATCTTTATCCTTCTCACAATATTCCAATACCAAATAACAAATGCCATGAGGGTTGTTGCCGGAAAGCCTGGGTTAAGCACGGGATTCCAGTCATTCCAGTCTCAATCTGCCACGGAGCAGCCCGCCAGGACAACATCTCCCCTGGGCCTGACGGAAGAGGTGATGAGGTGCCAGTCTGCCGAACGTGTTTCTGTCTATTTTGACTTCGATGTGCGCATGGAAACGGGAGGCTGCGCTGGCGTGGCAGGTTTCTTGGCCACATCCTTGTACTTGTTTAGCACCAGGTAAACCACGCACGACTGCAGGGTCGCGTTTGACCCCCCTGTCGGGAACTCAAGCGGGGTGGTGCAGAAAAGCTCGTCCGTATCTTGAAGGAGGAGCAGGTCCGTCTCTTCCAGGGCGGCCTTGGCGACCGTTTTTCCCTGCTTGTTCAGCCAGGTGAAGTAAAAATGGTGGATGTTGCCCTCGCCGAGTCTGGCGCTTTTCCCGACACCGAGGAAACGCGGATTTTCATGCATAAAATACTGCTTCAGCAGTTGGAGCGCCTCCGCGTTCGGCGTGGTGAAATCGAGATCATGGCCATCGTGATCATCCAAATAGTAGCCTGTGATCCTGCACGCGGCGGCCTTGTCAAAGATGGCGCTAATCCTGGCCTTGTAGTCTGGCGCAGGCGCGGCATCCGCTGCGTGTGCGGAGATAGCGGCCGGCTGCAGCAGGACGTAAAGCAGGAGGCAATGAAGGACGGCTCGGAGAGGGGGACTCAGGCTCATGTGGCGTGCGGGGCTGTGTGTCCAAGAGTAACACAAGCCGTGCATTTCAATACACGGTTATTCAGTTATTTTGTAAACGCCATTCGTCACGGAGTGCTGCCTGCCCACCGTTACGGAATGCTGTCCTTTATAGGTGCGATGCCTTACATTTTTGTCATACGCGTGAATGGTGGGGGCGCGCTCCGCACTGGCGCTGCGGTACAATTCATTCAGATATTCCTCTCCGTCCGTGGCGAGATACCTGCCTTTTTGGTTAAGCACGGGATTCCAGTCATTCCAATCTTGATCTGCCACGGAGCACCCCGCCAGGACAACATCTCCCCTGGGCCGGACCGATGAGGTGATAAGCTGCCAGTCTGGCGAACCAGGAGCAAGATCTTTTCCGGTGGTCTTGCCGTCCTTGGAGCGTGCGGAAAACTCCTGTTTTGCAGTATTACCATGATCGAAAATCATGATGCGGTCAATGTACCTGCCGTTGCTCTCTTCCGCCTTCTTGATGCTCGCGAGTTGTTCCCGCCAGTCAGGGTTCGCAATGTTGATCATCCATGTGCCATCGCTGGCATAAGTGCCGGCGGCTTGCTGGAGGGCATAGGCATCTGCCACGCAGGAGTTACCACCGCACTTTTTCCTTGTCTCTCCACCGTCGTAAAGGCAGACGGTGGACGGTTTTCCATCTATGCCAAGCCCCTTTCCTCCTCGGATGCCCAGCTGACCGATGGGCTTTCTTGGTTTTCCTTCCTTGGTGAAAAGCTCATCCCGTTCCTCCGTGGTGAGCTGTCGCTGCGGCGGCTGACCAGTCGCTGCCGGTTTCTGCGGAGCAGCGCCTTGCACGGGTTTGGGTTTGGAGGCTGGGGCCTGCGCTCCGGGCTTGCTGTTTTGCGCGATTGGTTGCGGTGATGAAGGTGTGGTGCGTGGCGGGGGGCCAGCCTGCGAGGATGGGGAGCTCTGCGGCTTCGCACCTGCTTTGGCTGCCAGCAGGTAGGGGGCGATGCCAGGATTGTCCGCGTGGTCTCCGGCACCGCCAGCGGCTGGATCGCGGAAGGCGGAAGGCTGGCCGCGATACACGAGATCATTGAACTCGGGCTTGGCGGGAGGCGGGCCCTGGGTGCGATCCACGAGGTCGCTGAACTCCGGCTTGCCGATGGGCGGGGCGAAGCCGGGAGTCGGGCGCTTTTCAAACCAGCGGCCTCGGGGCTGGGTGGCACCGCGTGGTGCGGCCTCTTTTCCGAAGGTGGCAGGGTCGGCATCGCGGAGGTCCCGCATGGGCACCGCGATGCCGGGGTCGGTATTGTGATTGCTGCGCCCCTCAGGAAAATGGTCTTCAAGCTTGGTACCTGGATTATACCATGGGCTGGTATCCTCGGGCTCATGACGGTCCGTGTCAGTTTCAGCATCTGGCTCATGCTCGGAGCCTGGCTCCGGCTCGGTGGCCCAGGAAGGAAGATGGACGGGCGCAAATGGGCGCGGTGCGGCGGGCTGTCCCTGCACCTGCTGCGGCAGGTGGCTGAAGGCACGCACCATCCCGCTGCGCTGCATGGGCTGCACGTCTTCCTCCTCCTCTTCGTCTTCAGGGCGTTTGACTTCAGTGAGATGGGAGGAGGCAAATAAGAAGGACATGCCCAAGTCTTGGGCCCGTTTTGACAGATGCAAGTTGCAGGTATTTTTTTATGGTATCTCCTGCTTCTTTTGCTTCTTTTGCTTCTGGACGTCCCGCACCCGTTCGTGATCGATCACGGCGCGTCGTTGCAAGTCCGAAGGTTGATGTCAGCCAAAAAGGCCGGAAATCCCCCTCCCCTCCCCTTCCTGCATCCAGCCTTCCTCATTCCACCCATGGGCCAGGTTCGATTACCTTACCTCGCCTCACCTCAGTTTGTGCGTGCGATTTCTGCCAGGGCGCGCATGGTGGTGGCGGGAGATTTGATGGTGACCCATTCGACGACTGCCTGGAAATGAGCGCGACCGTACCAGCCCCGGCGGATACGGCCCTCGAGAGCGTGCTCGGGGCCCGGCTCGAAATCGATCTCGATATCCAAACGGAGGCGGCAACCGAAGCCGGCGTCAAAACCACGGCCGAGACCACCGCAGCAGGCAGCGGCGGCAGCAGCTCACGTGGACTGCGGCTGCGGCAGATGCGGCTGTTTCCGCCGCTGGAAAACCCGCTGACGCAGCGGTTTGGCAACGCTTTTTTCCGCGCGCTGCCGCGGCTGCCGGGCGTGTATTTTTTCCACGATTCGCAGGACCGCCTGCTCTACATCGGCCAGTCGTGCGATCTGCGCGCGCGGCTGGGCAGCTACCGGCATGTGACGGAGGGGCGGCATGCGCGGCGCACGCTGCGGCTGGTGGTGCGAGTGGCCCGCATCGAGTGGCGCGTGTGCCCCACAGCAGCGGAGGCCGTGGCGGAGGAAGGCCGGCTGCTGCTGGAGCATCGGCCACCCTTTAACCGCGCCGGTGTGTGGAAGGGCGAGCCCTGGTGGCTGCTGCTGCTCCATGAGGAAGAGAAGGCGGAAGCGCCGCACGCAGACCGGCTGCTGCTGCGCCTGCTGCGCGAGCCCGTGGCGGGCAGCCTGGGGCCGCTGCCAGCGGGCTTTCGGCGCACGCTGCCCGTCTTCCTGCGCGGCCTGCTGCGCGTGGAGCACCCGGAGTGGCGGCTGGCGGATTTCCCCTGCGGCCTCATGCACGCCATGCTGCCGCTGGAGCTGTGCGTGCGCAGCGCCTGCGTGGCGCACCTGCGGCAGGAGCTTTCCCACGCCTGCACCCAGGGCCCCGCCCGCCTGCATGCCGCACTGGCTGCGCTGCCACCGCCCGCCTCCGCCGCAGAGCAGGAGCTCTGGCAGGAGGAGACCGAGCGCCTGGAGACTCTGGCCGCGCGCTGGCCAGGGGTGACTGGGGTCAGCGTGCAAAAGTGCGACGCCCTCGCCGCCGGGCCATGCAGCCCTGATGTCACCGGCTGAAGAGCGATGGCGCTGCGGCGCACATGACATGGCGCTGACGCGTGCCGCCGAACGCATCAGGCCCCTCCCTGATCGCAACATCAGGGCGGCCAGCGAAGGCTCGGTCAAACTCACTTCATGAGCACGCTGGTGTCTGCTTCACGCTTCATCACGGGCATCTCCCGCCAGCCTGCTGGCCCGGGGCCTGGGGCGTGTCATTGTCCCGGATCAAAAGCTCCGAGTTCTTGAACGTACCCATCTCGTGGCCGTGTCCGCCCCGGACTTCTCTGAATGCCTCCTCATGGGTGTTGGCAGCAACTTCAATGAGCGTGTGTTTGGTCTCAACGCGTTCGACGGTGATGTGAGAGGACATGGTGGAGAGGGGTTGTCCTTAAAATCGCATGCGCCTCAAAATTCGCGTGCATTCTTCTGACCTTTTTGGCAGAATGGCGTGGCGATGAAAATGTAACATCCCACCCTTACATCACTGATTATGAGCCCCCTCCCCACGCCTCACCGCGATTCGTTCAAGGTGATCCTGGAGCCTCCCACACCCACACCCCAAGCGTGTGATTGTGTGGGTCTGATGCCGCGCAATGTCTCGAAGCGTGCCGTGAGATGACCGCGCCGAAAGCCCGCCGAGATTCAGACATCGGGGTGCTCACGCACGCCCTGAAAAAAAACAGCACCGGAATCATCGCCCGCTGCACCGCAGCTTACACCCATGAAAGAAGGGAGCAGGCGAGTCCAGCCGTCTTGGAACCGCTGCAAAAGAATCTGCCGCAGTTATTGGACGAATTGATTTCGCTGCTTCCTCACGCCATGGCTGAAGAAGGCCAGCCCCCCTCCCTGCCCGCTGCAGGCATGGAGTGCCGTGCGGAGCATCGGCTGGATATGGTCGTCAAAACACTGACCGGCCTTAACGAGTTGGTGGGACTGGAGCTTTTGCACTTAAGGGGACAGGTGGCAGACTCGTTTCTCGGCGATGCCCATCGTGAAACCAGGCTTTTTTTTGATTTGAAGATCGCCAGCTACTGCCTGCAGTTTGTTGCCGCACAGGGACCCCACCTTGCCTTGCGCACCCGCCAGTTGCAAGCCGCCCATGAACGGCTGATGGCAGCCCCTGAAACTTCCGGTGCGGCCGCTCACTCCAGACTGCAACTTCTGCAGGGGGTGGTGCATGAACTGCGGAACTACCTGCAATCGGTCATGCTCCATGCAGAAGCTGTGACAGGGGACCCAAGAGCCCCCGGAATGGCGGAGATCATGGACAGGCTCGCAATGAATGGCCTTCACCTGCAAAGGCTGCTCGACCGCATCCACACCTACGCCCCCTTCCTCGCAGGCGGGCTCCACACCCGCCTGGCTTCAGTGGACTTGGGCACGTTTCTCAGCGCGCTGGAGCACAGGCACCACGCTCTGGCCAAGGCCACGCAAACGCGGCTGGTGTGCAGGCAGACAGGCGGCCCGGCCCAGATCACCACCGATGTGGACCTCTTGAATACGATTGCGGACAATTTGGTCAGCAACGCCCTTCACTCCGCTAGATCCGGACGGGTCCAGGTTGAAATTTCCGAGGAGGGACCCGGGGGCATTTTGCTGAAGGTCACCGATGACGGCGGCGGCATCAGCCTCGCGGCATCGCGCCAGCTCTTCCGCGTCATGCATCACGTCGCTGGCTCCTACTCCCGCGGCCTGAAGCTGGGACTGCTGGCCTCACGGTACCTGACGCATGTGCTGGGCGGAGAGCTCACCTTTGAATCACAGGTGGGACAAGGCGCCGCCTTCAGAGTGGCCCTGCCCGGAGCCTGAGTGGGGCAGGATGGAAGGGCACTAACTTAAGGCCCTCTTTCGACAGGGTTTCTCCTCCCTGTTTTCATAGGTCCTGGCCATCCATCCCCCGTTCCGCAGCTCAGCGCTCTTTGTTTCTTCACCGCGCCGCCGCCGTCAACCGTGCCTAGTTTGCCGTAGATCTCGGGAAGTGCGAGGTGCGCTGTCCGAGTGAGGAGCGTGGAGTTGCAGCGCTTCTCAGGGCCGGAGCTGGCGGTGAAGAGGTCCTGCGTGGCTTCAAACAGGAGCAGGTCGCCGTGAAGCAGCGACACGCGGCCCAGCTCTTTTTGTTCCCCGTCCACCTAGGTGAAGTTCAGCCTGCTGGAGGAATACTCGCCGAGGTGCGGAGGAATGTTTCTACCGAGATAGCGCGGCTTCTCTGCGAGAAACATGACCTGCAACTTCTGCCGGGACGGCGCTTTCGTCACGATGCGGTCGATGTCGTAATCAATGCCATCCACCACGTAACCGGTGATCTTGACAACATCGGCCTTCTTAAACAGGGCATTGACCAGAGTCTGGTAGTCCGGCGCGGACACATCATCCGCCCCGTGGATGGCTCTGGTGGGCGCAGCAGCAGGGTCATGAGCCATGCGAAGAAGTGGGAGCGAAGAGTGTGGCACATGGTCGGGGGCGCTTTAAGCATGAAGGGACCTCTGCTCGTGAAACTTCAGTCTCAGCCCATCTCCAGCGGTTTCATGATCTCATTTATTTCGGCCTCCGAAAGGGGGCCGGAATGCAAAGACAAATCGAACTCCTCCTCGGGTATGGGATAAGGGGTCGGGTGCTTTCTCCATGCCTCCAGCAGCGGCGCGTAGCGTGCGTCGAGCACCTCATCCGGCCAGGCATTGGCATTGAAATAGGAGCAAGCTTTTAGCGCCGCCATCTGGCCAGGGTTCCAGTCAAAGGCATCCCAAAAATAATCCATCACCGTGAAAAAGGTGAAGCTGTTTTCGCCGTCAGGATCGTGGGTGAGCAGCAGCAAGGCCAGCAAGTGAGTGACCCGTTTTTCAGCCATGGCGGCATTCCTCAGCAGTTCAACGATGTCTGAGTCTATTCCTCTTGCGTCTATCATGAAATCAGGTCCCCGGCTTTCGGTAGGTGACCTGAATATCCGTATATCTGCCGTTCTCGCCAATGCTATGATTGATTTCGACTTCCGTGAATCCGTGCCTTGCAGCCTCCATACCGGTCCAGGTCATTTGAACGGCGCTCTTCAGAGGCGTGCCGCTTTGTGTCAAAGCATTGACTTTCGCCAGGTTGTCGCCGTCATGCACCCAGTTTCCTTGGATCGCCTTCACGGCCGGCCCGTAAAAATCCATCATGGACTTGAACATGTCCTTACCGTGCATGGTGCCGTCATCCATTTGGCGGGCTATGTCAAAATTAAGCGTTCCGTTAATTAATCGTGATTTGAGCACGTTGTTATTAACTCCGATTTGAAAATCTCCCGAGCCGGTCTTTTTGACGTTCTCGTGGTATTCTTGAAGCCAACGACCGGCCTCTTCTTTGCTGAGAGGTGGGCCTTCACCACTCCTCCATGATGGGGCGGGGATAGCCAACTGAGCCCGGTTTTTGGGGTTATACGCTCCGGCGAATGAAAACACCAGCATCTCCGCGCCGTCCTGCAATCGGTTGTAGGCTTCGCGGTCAATTTTTGGCAGCCACCCATCCACATGCCAGTGGCGGCGAAGAGGATTGGGATTGTAGGAGTATTTGCCGGGACCTCCAAACACAGCGACGGCTGTATTCAACATCGTGTCAGCCACTGACCCACCAACAAACTTCAAGGCATAATCCATGCCTTTGGGAGTTTCATCTGCATTTTCCGAGTCCGATTTCGTTCCCGGATTGACAGCGTTAATCACTGGAGTGGATGCATGGTTTTGCGTGGACGTCTGAGGTGGCGAAGGTGTGGTGCTGGCAGGGCGTGCCGGGGGGCTTGCCTGCAAGGATGGGGAACTCTGCGGCTTTGTACCTGCTTTGGCTGCCAGCAGGTCGGGGGCGATGCCCGGATTGTCCGCACGGCCTCCACCAACCCCGGCGGCGGGATCGCGGAAGGCGGAAGGCTGGCCGCGATACACGAGATCGCTGAACTCGGGCTTGCCGGTGGGCGGGGCGAAGCCGGGAGTCGGGCGCTTTTCAAACCAGCGGCCTCGGGGCTGGGTGGCACCGCGTGGTGCGGCCTCTTTTCCGAAGGTGGCAGGGTCGGCATCGCGGAGGTCCTGCATGGGCACCGCGATGCCGGGGTCGGTATTGTGCCCTGAGCCCCAGTCTTTGGATGAGGGCCCCGCGATGCCGGGGTCGGGATCATGATGGCCGGGGCCCATGGGGAAGTGGTCTTCAAGCCTGGTGCCTGGGTGATACCATGGGATGGTATCATCGGACCCATGGCGGTCCGCGTCAGAATCCGTGTCTGCCGCATGCTCGGAGCCTGGCTCCGGCTCGGTGGCCCAGGAAGGAAGATGGACGGGCGCAAATGGGCGCGGTGCGGCGGGCTGTCCCTGCCCCTGCCCCTGCTGCGGCAGATGGCTGAAGGCACGCACCATCCCGCTGCGCTGCATGGGCTGTACATCTTCGTCTTCAGGGAGTTTGACTTCGGGAAGGTGGGAGATGGCAAACAGGAAGGACATGCTCAAATCTTGGGCCCAGTTTGGCGGATGCAAACTTAAATGTTTTTTCGTGGTATATAATACTGTCTTTTGCCACTCACCTTCCAGCAGTCACCCCTCCCTCCGGAGCCAAAACCAACGACTCCCTCCCCCGTGGAGGAAAGCGGCTACTCCAGCCCGATCAGCGCCAGGACCGTTTCATCATCTCCTCCATTCGCGGCTTCATCTGCTGCGCTCGACAGACCTCGCCGATCATCACGGAGCTTCATCTCCGCGCGTCTTTCCCGCGCTGCACGCGAGCTTTTCACGGGCGGTCAGGACGGCTTCGGTGATCTCGTTCATGAAACGCTCCGTATGCTGTTTGTTAAACCCCTCCTTCATCGGGCTGAGGATGCGCGGCACCAGCTGCCCTAGCCGGGGGCTGAGCTGCGCCACCAGCATGAGATTCAGCGGCCCGTCCTTGCCCAGCAGCGGGTGGGACCAAAGCACACGCAGCCTCTCCTGCAACCGGTCTGGCGGGAGGCTGGGATCGTCCAAGCTCTTCATCGACGCATGCAGCACCTCCATGAGCGCGGCAGGATCGCTGATGGCATTGTACAGATCGCCCATGAAACCACCCTCCAGCCCCTCGTCCATATCACGGCTCTGGCTGCCCATGGCGAAGCCCAGAGGCTGCAGCACACGCTGCTGCCAGAGGCTGTAGTCATAGGCGACTCCGGTGAAAAAGTGATATTCATACAAATGATTCAGAGTCAGGGCGGAGCTGAGGACCAGGCATGCAGGGAGTTCTTTGACGTGTCCGGGTTCAAAAGCGTCTTTGATGCGCTTCTGTGCCACCTCTTTTTCAAGCATGGCGACCATCTTCTGGGCCAGTGCGGCCGGGAGTGGCGGGGGAACCGGCGTGGTGCAGAAATAAAAGCGCAATGCTCCAATGGCTGCAATGCGCACCTCCATGTCGGTGTCGTTCATCAGCTTCCATAGCAGGTCATAGTCCATGTCATTGAGCTCATTGAGCCGCAGCAGGGCTTGCATTCGGTCCTTGATGGCAGTGCTGGCGGCCAGGCGCCGGGTCTCTGCCAGCTCTTTTTCCAAATGGGCGGTCCATTGCTCCTTCTCCGACTGTGCATGGAGGGAGAAACTGAGCGAGAAGAGCACGAGCAGGACGAGATGAAGTTTCTTGAGGGCGGGTCTCATGGATTGATGGCAGTCTGAGTTGTGCTTGTCACGGCTGGCAGGAACCTTGAATCAAATAACCCCACAATCCAATGAATCAGCCTCTGAAACCCAAGAGTTTTTAACCGCATCCATAGGCTGGCTGGCGGAGCCTGCACATGCAGCCCCGCGTTCTCTCTGCGGGGCTGCCGTTTGATTGGCACGGGCATGCTAATTCATCTGCAACAGTGTGGCTCTCTCTCACGGCTTTGGAACGGGAAACCACGGTGGCTGCGCATCCGGAACCTCGATCACACCGGCAATGCGGGTCTGACCATCCGGCCCCCTGACATATTTGCCGCCATACCTGTCCTTCATGCGTGTCCCTCCATTTCTGGCCCGGATGATGTTTTCAAACCTGACTGCGCGCCTCTCATGTGCCTGCGGAAACAGCCGGTCCTTGGGGCTGGCGGTGCCTACTTCAAGGGGATCAACTCCACCCGAGGTATGGCGTTCAGATGCATGATAGAGCTCATGCCATACTTTCTCCAATGCCTCGGAGTCAGGGTTGATTTTGCCATCTGGCGTGAGCGCCTCTTTTTCCAACGCTGACTTGGTGAGAAAGATGACATGAATATTCCGCCCTTGTTCGTCTTTCATGCCTGTGTCAACATGCTCACCCTCGGCCGCAGATTTGATGCTAGTCCCCATGTAACTGTCTTTAACAGGGTCATTGACCATCACGACCTTGAAAACCCTGGTTTTGTCATTGCGCAGGTGATCCAGAACCTTTCTGCCTTCCGGGGCTTTTTCCATCATCTGGATGGCACGGTCGTAATTCTCCCAGGCTTTCAAAGTTTGCTTGTTCCTACCATTCTCCTCACGGTTGCCGGTAGTAATTTTCCGTGCTTTTTCACAGGCCACTTTTTCTCGTTCATAGGCCGCTTTTTCCCGGGCAAATTGATCATCCGGCTTTTTTATTATTTTACCTGCTTCCGGTGACCAACTTGTCTGTTTGGGTTTTTCAGGTTTGCTCGGCTCCGTTTCATCGAGCAGCCGGATCCTGTTGTGCTCCTGCAATGCAGAACCCGCTGCATTCGTGCCAGAGCCTTTTGGGACGGCTCCTGCTCCTTGAGTTTGCTGAACCATGGCATCGTTTTGTGCGGGGGCTTGTTGGGCTGCTCCGAACCTGTCGTTCCTTGTGGCTTGCGGGGAGACGCGTCCCTGCTGCTGCGCACTTGCTTTCGATGCCACATGCTGAATTGGGGCGGCCGTGATGTTGGAGAGACCTCTGGACTGGACCGCGGCTGGATCTCGGAGGCCGGAGGGCTGGCCGCGATACACGAGATCATTGAACTCTGGCTTTGTGGGAGGCGGGCCCTGGGTGCGATCCACGAGATCACTGAACTCCGGCTTGTCAGTGGGCGGGGCGAAGCCGGGAGTCGGGCGCTTTTCAAACCAGCGGCCTCGGGGCTGGGTGGCACCGCGTGGGGCGGCCTCTTCTCCGAAGGTGGCAGGGTCGGCATCGCGGCGGTCCTGCATGGGCACCGCGATGCCGGGGTCGGTATTGTGCCCTGAGCCCCAGTCTCTGGATGAGGGCCCCGCGATGCCTGGGTCTGTATTGCGCCCTGAGCCCCAGTCTCTGGATGAGGGGCCCCGCGATGCCTGGGTCTGTATTGCGCCCTGAGCCCCACGTCTTGGGTGCGGGCTCTGCAATGCCGGGGTCGGGATCATGATGGCCGGGGCCCATGGGGAAGTGGTCTTCAAGCCTGGTGCCTGGGTGATACCATGGAGTGGCATCCTCGGACTCATGGCGGCCCGGGTCAGAATCCGTGTCTGCCTCATGCTCGGAGCCTGGCTCCGGCTCGGTGGCCCAGGAAGGGAGACGGGAGGGCTCAAACGGGCGCGGAGCGGCGGGCTGTCCCTGCACCTGCTGCGGCAGATGGCTGAAGGCACGCACCATCCCGCTGCGCTGCATGGGCTGCGCGTCTTCCTCCTCCTCTTCGTCTTCAGGGAGCTTGACTTCGGGCAGGTGGGAGGAGGCAAATAAGAAGGACATGCCCAAGTCTTGGGCCCGTTTTGGTAGATGCAAGCTTAAAGTATTTTTTTGTGGTATATCCTGCTGCCTTTTGTTCCAGATTGGCCCGCTTCTGTTCGTCCTCGATTACTGCGCATCGTTTCAAGTCCGAAGGTTTAACAGGTTTAAATTCAGCCACAGAGGCAGGAGATCCCCTCCCCTTCCTGCATTCCTGCCTTCCTCATTATTCAAACTCCGCCACATCAGCTCCAAATCCAGCCAATTTGACAAAGGAATGGATTGGCAAGGGAATGTCCGCTTTAAGGAAGCCATTCCCGCATCAGGACATTCCTTTGCCGCTCTTCAGCCGGCCATTCACTCAAGCGCTCCTGCCTCAGCCACCTCCCATTCAGAAATCATTCATGAGGAAAGAAGGAAGGCAGGAAATCCCATCCCTTCCCCTTCCTGCCTTCCTCATTTTCTTCAAACGCCCCCCAGCAGCGCCCCGTGCTTCTCACCTCGCCCGCACCTCGCAGCCCCGTAGTGTGTAGCACGCGCAGAGCGCCGAAGGATTCCACGCCAGGCTCCCGCGCTAAAATTTTAGGCGTGACACCCGGGGGCTCCCATGCTTCGCTGCCCGGCACGGCACCTATGACCACCACCGAAGCTCTTAAGCTCCTCGATCTCACCGCTCCCATCACCTCGGATTCACTCAATCAGGCCAGCTGGGAGGCCCTGGAGGTGTGGGACCCCGCCAAGTTTCCGGACGGCAGCGACCTCAAGACCAAGGCCGCTGCGAAGACGGCCCAGATCAAGGCCGCCTACGATCTGCTGGACGCCCTGCCGCACACGGAGCCGCCGTATGGTGATAGCAGCACCAGCGATGTCACCAGCGCCGAAACGCCACCGCCGGAGGACTTTCACCCAGCGGAGCCACAGCCGCAGCGGCCCGCGCCTGTGGCAAAAAAGAAGAAGACTTCCTTCATGGCTTTCGCCACGGGGTTCATCGCCTTTGCAGGCGGGGCGGGGCTGCTGGGCTGGTGCGCCATGCTGATCCTGGAAAAGAAATCCGAAAGCGCCGCGCCGCCTGCCAACGGCACCGCGCCCACGGAGCAGGCCGCGCAGACACCTGCGGCCGCCCCCGCCGTGGTGGTGATGGCAGAGCTGCCGCTGGCGGAGCTCCGCACCCATGCGGCGCAGGGCCACGCCGAGGCGCAGCGCCTGCTGGCCCAGCGGTACTTCACCGGCACAGGCGTGCCAAAGGACCCCGTGGAGGCCGTGCGCTGGTGCCGCATGGCGTCTGATCAGGGCGATGCCGGCGCGCAGTATGAGCTGGCCCGCGCCTACCATGAGGGCAACGGCTTGGCGAAGGACGAGATCGCCGCGCTGACGTGGACGCGCAAAGCGGCCAAGCAGGGCAGCATGAATGCGCAGTTTGATCTCGCAGAGTTTTACCTCCAGGGCGTCGGCGTGCCGAAGGATTTCGCGGAGGGCGCGCGCTGGATGCGCCAGGCCGCCGAGCAGGGCCTCGCCGAGGCGCAGTATGAGATGGGCCTGTGCTACTTCAGCGGCGAAGGCGTGGAGAAAAGCTCCGCGCAGGCCGTGGTCTGGTACCGCAAGGCCGCCGCGCAGGGAGACGCCAGCGCCCAGCTCTGCCTGGGCAGACACTACGCCTTGGGCGATGGTGTGCCGCAGGACGACACCGAAGCCGCCCAGTGGTACCTCAAAGCCGCAAATCAAAACAACGCGGAAGCGCAGTGTGACATGGGCGACCTCTACGCGCTGGGCCAGGGCGTGAAGCAGGATTTCGCCGAGTCCGTGAAGTGGTACCAAAAAGCCGCCGACCAAGGCTTTGCCCCCGCGCAGCAGTCCTTCGGCCATGCACTCTCCGCCGGCCTCGGCGTGGACAAGAACGAGACGGAAGCTTTAAAATGGTACCGCAAAGCCGCCGAGCAGGGCCAGGCCGCCTCCCAGGCCCGAGTGGGCATGTCCTACAGCGTGGGCCCGGCCACCACGCGCGACCCCGCCGCCGCGCTGCAGTGGTTTCGCAAAGCCGCCGACCAGGGCAATGCCGAAGGGCAGTACGGCCTCCACCTCGCCTACACCGCCGGTGAGGGCGTGCCGCAGGATCTTGCCGAAGGCATGAAGTGGCTGCGCCTGGCTGCAGAGCAGCAGCATGCCGAGGCGCAGTACCAGATGGGCTACTCCTACGCCGTGGGCGCAGGCGTGGCCGTGGACGCCGCCGAGTCCGCCAAGTGGTACCGCAAAGCCGCCGAGCAGGGACTTCCCGCCGCCCAGGTCGCCATCGGGCTCGCCTGTCAGGCCGGCATCGGCGTGCCGGCAGACCTGCCGCAGGGCGTCCAATGGCTGGAAAAAGCCGCCGCGCAGAAAGACGCCGGCGCGCAGTATCAGCTCGGCGTGTGCTGCACGAATGGCAGCGGCCTCCCCGCAAATCCCACCCAGGCCGTCGTCTGGTACCGCCTCGCCGCCGAGCAGGGAGACGCCCGGGCGCAGCACGCCCTCGGCACCTGCTATGAAAACGGCAGCGGCACCACCATGGACCTGCTGAAGGCCGCGCAGTGCTACATTCTCGCCAACGCCCAGGGCAGCACCGCCGCCGCCGAGCGTCTGCAGGTGCTGCAGCAGACCAAGCTGTCCCCGCAGGAGTTCGCGCAGGCAGAAACCCTCGCCAACGTTTTTCTGAGCAGCCACCCCGCCGCTGCGGCCGCTGCCGCCGCTGGCGCAGCCGCCCCGCCCCCTGCCCTGGCCCCCATGCCCGCTGCGGCAGCCGCCGCGCCTGCCGCGCCGGCTGCCCTCGTGGAAGTCCTCGCGCATCTCCCCCACGACCAGCGCCTCATCTCTGGCACCACCGTCTTTGACAACGCCAAAGGCCAGGGCGGCCAGACCAGCCTGACCCTGGACAACGGCCTCACCGAAGACGCCCTCATCAAAGTGGTCACCAACGACCATCTCCTCGTCTCCTTCTACGTGCGCGGCGGCCAGGCCTTCACCTTTACCCACCTGCCCGAAGGCACCTATCAGGTGCTCTACTGCCTCGGCTTCGACTGGGACGAGAAACGCGGCAACTTCTCCCGCGGCCGCCGCGCCGCGCGCTATGACAATGCCGTGACCTTCCCCCCGAAGAAACAAGACAGCGGTGCACTGGCGGAAGTCACCAAACTCACCCTGCAAAAAACCGGAACCAGCACAGGGAGCGGCACCGCCCCCAGCTCCGACGTGTCTCTGGAGGAGTTTGACAAGTACTGAGGCGGGGGCGGAGGCGGAGGACCGGAGTTGACGGTCGTTTACCGTTGTTGACGGTGGTTGCTCAGACGCCGCTATTGGCCTTCTCCACAGCCACCGTTCTTGTTCGCGATCCTAGCGCGGCGTTTCAAGTGATAAGTAGCGTCGCCGCTCCATCGCCTCCGGCTCTTCGTTTTGTAGTACCGGCTTGAGCCGGTTCTGGATGGCGTGCCCAGAACCAGCTGAAGCCCGGTACTACAGAACAGCGCTGGGATTTCGGTCCAAGGCGTACGCCGAGGAGAATCTTCACCTTCCTCCTTCGAACTTGTCCACCATCACGGCGCGTCAAAAGTTGGAGGCGCTTTCGATTCCGCCGCCAAGGCCACAAAGGGCGAAAGGACGGAGTTGACGATCGTTTACAGTCGTGGACGATCCTCCTTCGCTAAAGCACCGAAGGAGGCCAGGTTGACCGTTACTCCTCAAACGCCCGCATTCGCCACTTCAAAAACTCCGTCACCAATCGCCAACCACCGCCAACCACCGCAAACTTCCCGTCTCCCGCCATGCCCCGCACACTGCCAGCTCTTCTGCTCCTGCTCGCACTCTGCACCCTCGTCCTCGCTGACGAGCCCCTCACCTTCCCCAGCATCACCACCACGCGCGGCGTCACTTATCGCGACGTGAAAGTCTCCCGCTTCGATGCACTGGAGGTCCACTTCACCCATGCCAGCGGCGTGGCCGCCGTGCCCCTCGCAGACCTGCCCGAAGACCTGCAGTTCATCTTTGCCTACGATCCCCGCAAAGCCGCCACGGTCATGGACGAACGGAAGCACGAGCGCGTGAAGACAATCATCACCGAAGCCGACAAAAAAGCCAAGACCGCCGCGCAGACCGATCAAGACAAGGCCGACGCCGCCGAGCTCAAAACCATCCGCGCCAGCGCACTGCGCTGCTACGTCAGCCGGGTCGATGTTTCAGACGAAGCCCTCGTCGTCGAAGTCGCCGCCGCCGACAAGCTCCCCGTCATGGTCACCTCCAAAAACGGCAAGTATGAGCGCGTCAAGCGCAACGCCTGGGGCGAGACCGAACTCGTCGAGCAGATCGTGCCCGACAAACCCTTCGCCCTCGGCAGCCCCCTGCGCCTCATGCCCAAAACCGCCCCCGTCATCTCCCACACCTTCATCACCGTCTATCTCATCGACACCGGCATTGGTGCCCAGCCCCTCTGCGCCCTTACTCCCGAAGACGCCCAAAAGTACCGCAAAAAACTCACCTCCCTCAAAGCCGCCACCAAGCCACCGCATCAGGCGAGGTAGCCCCCCGACAAACAGCCCTCCAGCGCCGCTACCACATCATGGCATTGGCCACCAGCCGCTCGCCAGATGCTCCCCTTATTTGCGGACACGCTGGCCGGCATTCCGAACAAGAACATCTCCTGACCACGATCATGAAAGCACTCGAACTACTCCTGCAGGAAGCAGACCAGCGACGCGTTTACCGCACGGAGACAAACATCGTCGATACAATCAATCCGCTGGTGGATTACTTTGGGCAGAAGTACCCGGACACGGACTGGCGACGCTGCTGCGAGGTGGTCTCGGGCAAGTGCGGCAAGGGTCCGTACGACCTCGCGGTGCGTCACATGATCCGCTGGGGCAAGGCGGACGCCCGCGTGATCGAAGACGCATTTCAGATCAGCCTGCCACCCTTCATTCACGAGCTGTACTCGCAGATGCAGGAGGCCGTTTTCATCTGGCGCAATGTCGTCCACCTCATGCCTCCTGAAGAAGTCGTGGCATGGGAACGGGAGAACCGCGAGTGGGAAGACAAAGAGGGGCAGCCTGTCAGGCTCGTGCGGTTCATCGATTCCAGGTCGTACTCGGGCGACATCGCAGTCCGTCAAAGTGTGTGTGATGACAAGTGGCGCATGTACTACGTGAGTGTGGACGATGACTCGGACTACGATGACGCAAGAATGGACCAGTACACCCTGGCCGAAGACCTCGATTCATGGCTGCAGTACGTGATGGCAAACGACGGCGCTTATGGCGATTCAGACTATCATCAAAGGGAAGTAGGCCATGGGATCTGCCGGATCAACTAATCCCATGTCCGCAGCAAAACACCGAAGGATGAAATCCGGAAACAAGGGGTCAGTCAAATTCTTGACACATCAAATGGCCATCATGACTGGCACTCACTTAGGGGCTGTCGTCGCGGGATGAAGCGCCGCAGGCCAAAGCGCCCCCGGAGCGCGGACTTCCAGTCCGCAGCACACCGCAAACACACGCACCTCCGCATCGCCCCTGGCGCCATCGCTCTCTCGTCCCAGGGGTCCTCGTCCTTCCACTGTTCAGCATGCACCCACAGCCGCTGTGTGTAAGCGACCTGCTGCGGGCTCGGAGGCCCGCGCGCCGGGGAGCGTTTTCAGCGGACCCTTGGGCTTAGTAGGAGGTGAAAAAACGAACGGAGCACCGTCTTAACTGAGTGCCACAACATCGTCTTTGACTTCGTCTCTCACGGGGACTCCCTGAGCCGCAAAACCACATTGACTTTCATACCGCCGATCTTAAGGCGCGACATACCGCACCACAGCGTAAGGCCCATCCGTCCAAGCCACGCCTCCCACCCGCCCGCAGCCTCCCATGCACCTCCCCCGCCTCACCCTCACCGCCTTGCTGCTGCTCGTTTCACACGCTCCCTTGCCCGCAGTGGATGCCGCGCCGCCCACGCTCACCCAGTCCGTTGACCAGGCGCACTCCGAACTCTGGCAGCGCTTCGTGGATCCCCATGGCATCATCCGCGACTACGTGGGCGAGCTGCCCACGCCGGAGGACTGCAAGCTCGGCAAGCCCAATGCCATCGGCTGGTGGAGCCCCATCGAGAACGGGCCCATGTTCAACGGCCTCTACCTCCCCGCCGCCTGCGAGCGCGCCCGCCGCAGCGGTGCCGCAGCCGATGCGGAGCAGGCGCGGCGTCTCGCGCAGGGCCTCATGAAATGCGCCTCCGTCTCCGAGGTGCCCGGCTTCATCGCCCGTGGCATCGGCACGGATGGCGTGTGCCATTACCCGCTCAGTTCAGACGACCAGACCCATCCCTGGTTCCTCGGTCTGCACGCCTATTTGAAAAGCGGCCTGCCCACCGCCGAAGAGCGCAAGCAGATCATCGCCAAGGTCAAAGAAGTCGCCACCGCCCTCCAGGCCACGCACTGGCGCATTCCCTGCGAAGGCGACTTCAAAGGCGGCTTCCGCGGCGGTTTCACCGGCCACCTCTTCCGCGATGCCGTCCGCTACCTCTACCTCCTCCGCGCCACCCACGAAATCACCGGCGATCCCCTCTGGCTGCAGCGCTACCACACCGCACGCGCCGAGCGCCCCGCACCCGCCGGCAAGACGCGCATCGAAATCTGCGCCGCAGGCTATCCCTTTGACCGCGAAGCCATCCCGCACATCGACGAATCCCAGCTCTGGATCTATATCGGCAGCCAGGCATCACTCGCCCAGCTCATCGTCATGGAAACGGATGAAGCCCTCCGCGCATCCCATCGCACTGGCCTCACCGTCAACGCCACCAGCGCCCTCCCCGCCCTCAAGGCCCACACCACCTTTGACAACAACGATACCAAGGTCTTCGGCAATGCCAACTGGCGCGCCCTCTACCCCACCTGGTTCCCCCAGCCTACCCAGGCAGACGCCGCCAAGCTCGCCAAAATTTCCGACAACACCCAGCGCGGCCAGCGCAAAGACTACGAGTCCCGCTACATGAAAAATCCCCTCGCCGCCGCCGCCATCGTCGCCCTCCTCGGCGATGGCACCGAACGCGCCGCCATCGAGAACACCCTCCGCCACTACGACTACTCCAAGCTCAACATGGCCGAGTTCTTCTTCGCGGAGTGCGCGTACTATGCGCTGCCGGTGGGGAAGTAAAAAGTTCTCAGCAACTTTCCAGATCAGGACCTTATGCCTCAGGTTGCGGCGACTTAATCTGCCAAAAATTGGCACTGCCCTATTCCCGGACTCTGGGCGTCAGGCGAAGGCCCCCTGCTGCGTCTGGTGAATCATGGCCCAGATCACATCCCTCTCTCCAGCCTGGATGAGCGCCCATGGTTTTCGTCCGCCAAAGCCGCGATTGGGCGTCTGCAGCCATTGCGGCAGCTCCTCAGCGGGGATCATCTCCAGCAAGGCCTGCACCAGCCGCACGGCCTCGGTGACCTGGGGGCGCACCGTTGCCGGAAATTTGGCCTGCTTCTCATAGGTGGCCAGCGTGCGCTCGGAGAAATTCGCCATGCGCGCAAAGGTACCACGGTTCAGCCCGATGGAGCGCCGCCAGGAGTACAGGGCGGTGCCGCTGTCTTTCGCGCGCTGCCAGGTGGCGGGTTTCTGGATCACGATGGCTCCCATGCCTTCATTGTCATGCATGACACCCGCTGGCGCAAGGCAATCCTGCAAAATTGCAGGATCACGGGGCGGGCCAGATGACTTCACTGTCCACCTCGAAACGACTGCCTGCCCGCAAATTGTCAGGAAATACCAGCACATTGGCACCCGCCGCATCCGCAGCACTGGGCACGATCACGGCCTCAAAGCCTGCGGCGGCAAACGCCCGGCCCCATGCCTGAGTGATGGCTTCGCGCCCTTGCTGATTCTCCGCGCGCCAGTCGGTTTTTTGCATGGTGGCAGCGGAGAGCCGCAATGTCCGGCGCACCTCGCCAAGGCGCAGGTCCAGCACGCGCCGAGCATCTAGTTGCAGAGCCACAATCACACGCGGCAGCGCTCTGGCTGGCGGCAGGTTGTAGTAGTTCGCCTGCGCCAGGGCTTCAGCGAGAGCGGTCAGAGGAGAGGTGGCCGAATAGCTCAGCCGCATGGCTCCTAGAGGGTGCCACCTGCCTGCCGCGTGCAGAGCCCCCACCCCATCCACAATGTGTGCCCGTTTGGAGTAGGTGGGATTGATGAAACGAAACAGCGGCCCGCTAAAGGCGGCATCCAGACCGACACCCACCGAGGCGAGTTTCGCCATGAGTGTGTGCTGGGCAGGATGCGGGGCGATCTTCATGCGTCGTTCTATTGAATCTCAGGTCACACATGCGGAGGAGTAATGACACAGCGCCTCCATGACAAAGAGCTTCTCCTTCAAGGGCAATGGTTGAAGGGCCTCGAGTGCGATCATGCCAAAGGGTAAGCAACGGCGGCAAAGGAGCAACGAGTTTGATGCCCTGGTCCGCCTTGCATCCAGATGAACCTCACCCACGCAGCGAACCTGAAACTTCAAACTCAAGACCTCCCGCTCGACCATGCCTCACGCACCAAGCACGGCGAAAGAGATCAAGCCGGTGATCAAGGATCTGTACCATGGAGTCAGTGAGGTAGATCATTGGCCCCTGGCACCCCCGGCCCCGCCTTCACAAAAAAAACGCCCGGCAGGAAATCCCGCCAGGCGTTTTTCAAACTAAGGGCCCCAGATCCGCAAACAAAGGCAGGATTACTGGACCAGCGATCAAGGCGGCGGAGGCGGCGGTGGTGGTGGCAGTGCGCCACCACCAGAAGGCGCAGACGCCGTGTTCGTGGAGCCGGCGCTGTTGGTGCCGATGAAGGAGGAGCCGATGTTCGAGGGGTCGTCCTTGCGGTGGCGGTCCTTCAATGGCTTGCTGCCGCCGAAGTAGAAGCGCACGCCGCCGAGCACCTGGGCAAAGTTGTTGTCACCCACGCCACCGTTGGCAAAGATCGCCATGCCGCTGACCGGCGTCTGCCACTCCACATTCACCAGGTAGAAGTTGTGATTGAAGCGGCTCTGGTACTCCAGGCTCACCATCAGGTTGTCGATCGGGTAGATCGCCGCATAGATACGCGCAGCGACAAAGCTCTGGTGCGTGGCCAGCCCTGGAAAGGTGGTGGGCACGCGGGAGTTGTAGTTGTCATACCCCACCACGGTGCCCAGCGTGAGATACTTGAAGTAGTACTCGCCTTCTACGCCCACAATGAAGTCGTCAAACTTCTGGCTCATCATGCCGCTGAAGGCCAGGCCGATGAGGCCCTTGCTGGGATCACGCGCAAAGAAGTGCGAGCCCAGGCCGAAGATGTTGGTGGAAAAGCCGTGCTGGTAGAGGCCGTCAAACTGCGCGCCAAAGCGCTGGCCCACCGGCACGGAGAGCGTACCGGCCACACCCCGCGTGGAGCTGCGATTGATCGCGCCGTAGTTGGCGTCCAGCTTGCCATTGATGGCGGAGACGGCGGGCTCAGAGGCCGCAGCCGCAATGCTTGGGGCGGGAGCGCCCGCGCGGAGCTGCGTCACCGCAGTGACCGCCAGCACTGCGAGCAGTGGGAGTGTGTGTTTGGTTTTCATCATGGGAGAGATAGATTAATGGAGCAGTTTTCATCAAGAGCCATCCGCATTGCAATTAAAATGCAAAGAGCCCAGCATCCGTTTCATCTGGGCTCGTCTGAAGATTTCACACCAGCCTGCGCCATGCCAGGTGCACCGCCCGGCATACGGCAGCAAACCTGAAACTTTAACTTCCAACTTCCCCCCTCAATACCTCCCGCTCGACCACGCCGGCCACAGCCCCACGGGCTTCTTTCCTTGCGGACGCATGCGCTCCAGCAGCACGAGCGCCTGCTGCGCCTGCTGGTGGATGAGCGCGGGCGCGTCTTGATTGCGCAGGCTGGCGATGTCGTAGTTGGTGATCGTCGGCTTCGCGAAGAAGGCGTCCAGCGCCAGTGGCAGGAAGATGGACTCCACGAAGTTTGCGGACACGGGCACCGCCACGCCGGGGTCGGTGTGGCCGGGGTCGCTGTTATAGACATCGGCGCGGGTGAGCTCGCCCAGGCTGGTGCGTGCCTGAAACTCCAGCACCGTGTCCGTGCTCACATAGCCGGATATCATCATGCGCAGCTTCACCGCGCCGTTGGAGATCGCGGACTCGATGAAGTAGCGTGCGTCGCCGCCGCAGTCCTGCACCAGTTCATCCCGGCTGCCCACCGCCACGAGCCTGCGCCGGCTGCCGCGAAAGCGCACGGGCTCCAGCACGGTGATGATGTCTGCATCCAGCTCCACGGTGTCCACATTGATTTCCGCCGTGCCGTCGCTGCTGTCTGACAAATGCGGAAACTGCAGCGTGGCCGTGCTGCCGCTGATGGACAGGAGGCGGTTCATGCTGGGGTCTCCAGGGAGCTGCACCCAGCAGCCCGCCATCCACGGGAAAAAACTCCCCGTGACGGTTTTGCCGCCGCGCGTCAGCCCAGTCACCGTCAGCGTGGAGGGCGCACGGAAGTACGCGCTGCGCTGCTGCTTCGCCGCAAAGAGCGGGCCCAGCGCCGCGATCTGCTGCAGCGCCGCATTGCACGCGGCCAGCGCATCTGGCAGAGGATCATCATAGTCTGAGCCCCCGGCATAGGGGATGGCGCGCTGCTCTACCCGCAGGTAGCTCAGCATGGTGGCGATGGTTTCACGTACAGTCATAGTCAAGGAGGGGTGAGGGAGGTGGTGCGGGTTTCAGAAAAGCTGATGCCGCCACTGTCCAGCGTGGCGATGATGTCCGTCTCCAGCGCCAGCCGGTAGCTGCGGCCGCCGCGCAGGAGCTCGCTGCTCGCGTAGCGTCCTACATACACCTGCGTGCCGCAGTCCAGCGCCGCCTGCGTGCAGTCCGGCCCACGCGCGACGACGATGGCCTCCATGCGCGTGGCGGCTCCCTGCGCGCTCGTGGGCAGCACGATGCCCGCAGCGGTGGTCTGCTCCTGCGGCGTGACATCCAGCAGCAGGTGATTGTTCAGTGGGTGGATTCCGGGTGGTTTCATAGTGTGGTGGTATGGTGTGGTATGGGTGGTCAAAAATATCTATGTCGTGTGTCAGCGGATCGTCCTCGTCCTCCTGCTCGAACTCGTCCTCGATCCTTCAGCCCCGCTTGCTGTAAGGGGGTCAAGTATCACCAGGCTCTGGCTCGTCCATGCTCCGCTCGTGCGCGGCCTCCTGCGCGCGCTCGACCGCGACTCTTCAGCCCCGCTTTCACATAGCCGGGTCAAGCTGCACGCAGTCTCAAAGGGTGAACGTCGAATCATAAAAATCGAATCGCGGGTGTTAAGCGGCGGTGGCAGCCGTCAGTTCACGCCCTGTGGCCTTCCTCTTCACCCAGCCCGCATGCGCCAGCTCGATCCGCGATTCCGCCTGGCCGATGCCCGTGCGCAGCACCTCCTCCGTCACGCCCAGCAGCGCCGCCAGGGCTTTGATCCGCTTCGGTGCCTCCACCAGATCATACGCCGCCCCATGCAGCGCCCTGCCGCCGATCAGCGGCGGCGCCTCCGCCTGCGCTCCCGAGCTCCGCGTCTGCGTCAAACCACCGTCAACAACCGTCAACGATCGTTCAGCCACCGTCAACGCGCCGCAGGCGCTCCCCGAGGCGGGCGCAACGGTCGGCTCAGCACCCGGCCCAACCACGTTTCGGGTGTCAGTGCTCGTGTCCGTTGCACCCTTTTCGAGGGAAATCATCTGCGGGGTCAAAGGTGGCGGCTCCAGCAGCACCACCATCGCGTGCGGCATGCGGCGCTGCTCCATGAGCTCATGCGCCATCCGCCCCTTCCCCGCCTGCCACAGGTGCAGCGGCACGCGCAGAATGTGCCCCTCCATCTGCGACTCAAAGCGGAAGATGTACGACCGCGTCCCCTTGTCATGAAAATCATACGGCGCGGTGTTCCCCACGCCCACCAGCTTCACCACCACCTGCGGCTCCTCCGCCCGGCGAAACTTCCCCAGCAGCGCCGAATCAACGCGCCCCGGGAGAGTGGCAACAGTGGTGAGAGAGGGACAGGGGGGTGTGGTCGTGGGCTTCATGGTATGTAAAAGTCAAAAGTGGTATGTGAAATATTAAAAGGTCGCCGGAGCGTTTCTGCATCGTCCTCGTCCTCCTACTCGAACTCGTCCTCGATCAATCAGCTCCGCTTTCACATTGAGCGCGCGAGCTGGTGCTATGAGTAAGTTATAAGTCGAATCGGTCAGATAAGTCGAGTAAGTCGTATGTTATCAGATTTTACCCCCCTGGGGCACCGCCACTGGCCGCACCTACAAAGGGAGGCAGGACGAAAATCAAAAATTAAGTAAAGTCTAAGTTCTATCCTATCTTCTCTTTCTCCACCCCTTCCTCCCACTCCTCCTCCCTTGGCCTGGTCATTCATGTCATGAACGCCCGAGCAAGAGAGGAAGAGTAAGAGGAGGAGCAGGGAAAAGACAAGGAGTGCAAGCCCGCACGATGCGCTGCAACGGCTGACACCGTGCGGGCCGCTGTGGTGGCGCGTTAGGCGCTCAGAGTCGGCACTTCCAGACCGGGGTGCTGCCCGGCGTGGCGCAGCAGGGAGTACCCGCTGGTCTTGCCGTCCGTGCGGATGCACGGCGCCTGGCCGAAGACCGTCTCATAGCCTCCGCCATCCACAAAGGAGTAGTCGTCCTTGTCGCCCACCAGCAGGTCATCGCCCACATAGGCGCGCACCGCCGTCTCCTGGCCCAGGATCAGGCTGCACATGTCCACCGCCCCGTTCGCATTGCACGGGATGATGTAGGCACCGGCCTCAAACTGCGAGGTCCAGACGAAGTCCGGAGAGCAGTTTGAATTGGCACCGCCACCACCGGCGACGGGATTGTACGTGTGGCTTCCGGTCAGGCCCCAAGAGTCGCCCGTGGCCACGAAGTGCCCCAGCGTGGGCGTCCCGAGCAAGGAGGTGCCAGTGGTATGGCCGCTGTAGTTGCCGGGGTCCAGGATCGCGTTGATCGTGATCTGGTTGCCATTGTTGCCGGTGCCGACCCAGCTCACGAATCCCACCGAACCATCAGGGTTGATGATCCACGCATAGTACGTGGCACCGGTGATGGCCCCGTAGAAGGTGGTCCAGGCCACGCCGCCCGGCGCTCCCAGGGCAGTGCTGGAGGACTGATCCTCAAACCACTCGTACTTGTAGCCGCCCATCCACGACATGTAGGGCGTTTTGAGGTCGATCTTGGCGTTGTCGTTGGCGTTGTCGCTTCGAAGAACGCAGCTGCCCGCCGAGGAATCGACACCAAAGGCGGTGCCAAGGATCGCACGCGGAGCCAGCGGATCAGCGCACTGATCATTCTCAGGATCCACCGAGGCATGCTCAAAGAGGCCCACGCCGTTCCAGTCCAGCAGCTTGCCGGAGAAGAGCGGGTTTTCCTCATTGCCACGCGTACCACCGTGCATCGCCGCCTGCTCATAGCTGGAGGAGTTCTTGATGCCGGCGATCGCCGCATCAGGAATATACACCATCGGCTTGTACACCGGGCTGCCATGCTTGCTCGTCACCACGATGCTGCGCCCACCCAGGCGGCGCCACTGCGGGATCGCATTGGTGATGCCCGAAGGCGTCAGCGTGTCCAGCGCATTGAGTGAGGCCACCGTCTTGCGCCCGTTCGGGAAGATGGTGTTGCCCACGCCCTGCAGCTTCAGCGCCATCTTCATGTCATTCATGCGGCGGCGGCCCAGCTTCTCCCGCAGCGCCAGCAGCACCGCGGACTTCACCCCGCCACCACCCGCCATGAATTTGAGCTGCTTCTTGGTAAACTTGAAGGCATCGCGCCAGAAGTCCACCACGCAGCCGAAGGTCTTGAAGTCCACCATGGACTCATTCCCGCGCAGCGGCTGCTCACCACGCGCACCCGGGCCGCGTGGCTGGCTCATAACCGTGAATTTCACCTCGTCACCCGCATGCGCGTTGCCGATGTCTTTGCGAACGATGAAGGGCTTTCCCGAGCCCTCCGCACCTTCAAACATCGAAAAGTCATCCACCGAGCGCGCCCCTTTGCGGAGCTGCTGTGAATAGACCTTGGCGACGACGGACGGATCAGCCGCCACGGCGGCTGCGAGTGTGGATACAATGGATTCAGCGTGATAGGCGCTCATAATGTGTTTCTGTGTGCTGTCTCAATGTGAGACGGTTGTTTTTGTTGTGTTGTGTTTGACTCTAATATTCTGGTATTAGCCAGCAGTTCATACCACCCAATGACCCAGATAAACCGGCTAGTACCGCGTCTTCGCGGAGGTCAGCTTGTCCAGGCTGTGGATGAATGCGTCCTGCTGCTCAGGCGTCAGCTTGTCGATTTCCGCCATCGCCGTCTGGGGAGACAGCGCGCCGGCGGAGAAACCGGGGCCAACAGGTGAACCGGGCAGCCGCACCGAATGCCTCGGCGCGGGCGGTATCTGTGACGCGCCTCTCGCATGACCCAGGCTGTGCGCCGCGTGTCCTGTGAAAAACTTGTCCATCACCCGCCGTCCGATCTTCTCAGGCCAGTCAGGATGATTTAGGATTGGGTCGTTTTTTGCCTCTGCAAGTAAAATCTCATCATCGCATGAAGTAACGAAGCCCGAGTCCGTATCTGTGATCAGTTCCGAGAACGAATCCATCGCCCGAGTGTGGCTGTCCGCCTGGCCACCCTGCCATGAATCATTCACCACCGAGGCCTCACGCCGCGCATCCCGCAGGTCCATCTTCACATCCGTCATCTGTTCCAGCAGGTCCGTCGCCGAAGGATCATACGACTCCCTCGCCGCGTGGTACTGCCCCTGCAACAAAGACAGGTGCTGCTCCAGCCCCGCCACCTCCGGCGCATCGCCGATGCCCTGCACAAAATCCGGTGCTGCATAAAAATCCCCGCCACCCGCCTGCGCAAAGCCCCCTTCACCCGCCGCATCATCATCAGCAGCGTGGGCATAGCCCTGCGCCTGGCCTGTCATGCCAAACACCTCGGCAAACGCCTCCCCGGGAGACATCCCCGCGCGGATCATATCCAGCGCCTGCACCGTGCGCGCCCGGTCCTCCGGCTTCAAGGCCTTGATGGAGACGCGCGCCGGAGCTCCGCCGCCCTCCTCACCCGCCGCACGCGGCAGCATCTGCGCGGCCAGCGCCGCCTCCACCCGCTCCGCATCCCCGCTCTCGAAATCCGCCACCTGCGCATCCGTCATCTTCGTCAGGTCCGCATCCCCCAGCGCCTCCTCCAGCGAGCCCAGGCCCGGGATCCCAGCCTCCATGGCCTCCCCATCACCAGCGCCCCCACGGCCCTCGTCCGCAGCCGAAAGGCTCTCCAGCACCGCGCTGGCATCCGCCTCGGTTAAGTTCTCAAAGACAGACCCCGCCTCAGCAGCAGTCGGGGTGGAGGGTGTGTAGTCGTCAGGCATGGTATTATTGTGTGGTTGTTTATGGTATTTCGATCAGCAGAAAAATGCAGTGAATGGGAGTGGTGGAGCACCGGAGCTCAGCCCCGGTCAGGCGCCCTGCGGAAAACCCGCAAGGCACATGCTGTGGTCAGGCATCATGCCATGACACTTGGGCCCGTTTTTCAGGAGTCAAGCGCGAGTGTGATTTTTTATTTTATCATCTCACATGCTCTTTACTGGTATTTTATAGTTTAACTTCACAGCTGACAAAGCCGTCCGTCGGCCCAGCTGCCATGCATGAATGGCACTCAGTTAAGGGCGTGCGTCGCGGAATGAAGCGCTGCGGGCTGGAAATCTCACTGGCGCGCGGGCCTCCGAGCCCGCAGCAGGTCGCTTCCACGCAGCGGGTGTGGCTGCAGCAGAACAGCGGAAGCACGAGGACCACGGGGGCGAGAGAGGGCACGTACGCGGCAGGCTGTACTGGGAGCGCTGGTTTTTAACCGGCTCTGGCGTGTGCCCCCTGATGCCCGCACCGCCCACTTGCTCCATCCCTCACCGAGAGGTCAGGGACGTTCGCCCAGAGCCGATGAAACATCGGCGCTCCCAGTGGGCCCTGCTGTCGTTCGTCATTCCCCATTCTTCTTCACCCATCAGCCCGTTCCGCACTCACCATATACGTCTTCCCATCCGTCACCACCTTCACCGTCCCGTTCAGGCCCGTCACATACGTCCGCGTGCCCAGCGCCTGCAGATCCTTCGTACTGCGGATGCCTTTGGCGTAACGCGGAAACACACTGGCGATGGACACCTCCGGCCGTGTCGCTTCGCCAAACGCTTTCGGGATCGGGTGGATGCCGTGCCCAGGCGCTACCAGGATGTGGCATTTGAGCTTCACCTTGTCCACAAAGGGCATCAGGCTCGCCTCGATGTCCTCCGTCTGGATGTCACCCGGCAGCAGAAAGACGATCTCGCCAAACTGGATGCGCAGCGCCAGCGAGTTCGCATTCACCAGAAAGTGGCTTGGCGTGTCATTCTTCGGCCGCGTGGTGATGTGCGGGTCTTGGAAATAACTCTTCGGCGGCGCGATCACCTCGATCTTCAAGTCCGGGTCCAGCTTCAGCGTATCGCCTGCCGTGGCGCACAGGTACTCGCCGCGTGCGCGGAACTCCTCCCGCACCCGCGAGTAGTCACCCAGCTCCCCCTTGTTCGTGCCCAGGTAGTCTGCCTCCGCATCGCTCTGAAACGTGTAGCCGCAGTCGATCAGCAGCTTGATCTTGAAGTTATCCTTCAGCCACAGCAGCCCGCCGAAGTGATCGTAATGCGCGTGGCTCATGAACACTCCGTCGATGCTGCTTACACCCTCATTCTTCAGCAGCGGCGCGATGAGGTCCCGCCCTGCATTGAAGTTCGCCAGCCACCCGTCCGACGACAGCTTCTCCGGATGCGCCGTCCCCGTGTCATACAGCCACGTCTTGCCTGAGGGCGTCCGCATCACCACCGCCAGTCCCGCCCCACGCTGGATGTCTTTGATTTCGAGCACGGTGAAGCTGAAGGTGCGCTCAGCCACCGCTGGGTTGGTGAAGCAGGCAGCGCTGAGCACGACGAAGAGCAGCAGCCAGGATAGAGTGCGTCGAAGCATGAAGGCGAGTGAGTTTGAACGAGGAGATGCTGTGGGGCGGAGGGAAGAAGAAGGGAGACACCAGTACGTGCGAGACCAGAGAGATTGAGCAGCGGAGTTTCGGGCAGAGAGGGGTGATCATGGGGATTTCTCCCCCCCCACTTCTCAGATCCTCATTATACGATTGACGTACTCGTCAGAATTGTTTCTCATCCAGCAGTCAGGTCAATTCAACACGCCACGCCAAGCCCGCCATGGAGATGCACCGACCGCTTCACATCACCCTCATTGGCACCACCCTGATCTTCCTCGGGCTCTATGCCGGCCTTGCGATGATCCTGGAGGCCATGCAGCACCGCTACTTCCTGAACCTCGCCGTGTTGATGATTCCCAATGGCATCGGTCTTCTTCGC
This sequence comes from Verrucomicrobiota bacterium, assembly GCA_025360015.1. GTDB lineage: Bacteria > Verrucomicrobiota > Verrucomicrobiia > Verrucomicrobiales > Verrucomicrobiaceae > Prosthecobacter. The sequence continues at coordinate 63,846 of JANYCZ010000061.1, forward strand.
GGCAGGCCGCATTCGGTGTTTTGGGCGCGGGTTTCCATTGCATTGCTCGGCTTGTGCAGTGCAGGCATCGTGCTCCGCTTCCTCGCAGGCGCACACCATGCCTCTGCACCGGCCGTCTATGCTCAGTTCCTGGCAGCCTTCTTCCTTCTGATTCTCAGCCCGTTTGCATGGCGCTCACTCCGAGACGCGAGAGGGGCGGGCCCGCTCAGGACACCCGAATGAGGGTCCTTTCACACTCCTGCCAGCAAGCGGCCGATCTACAGCCTACCCGCCCACTCCCCTGCCCTTGCTCCGCCGCATAAAGCTCACCCCATACGCCAGCGACGCCGCAGCGGTCAGCCCCCCGGGAATGTACAGCGTGCCGTAGCCAAGCTTTGCAAAAGCCACCGCACTGACCACGCCGCCGCTGAAGAAGCCGGTGATGATGAGGAAGCACAGGCGCACACGCTGGCCGTCCACCGGCAGCCCACGGATCGCGTGGCCGAGGAAGATGCCGAGATCGGTGAACATGCCCGAGACGTGCGTGGTGCGCACCACCGCGCCGCTGAAGGTGCTCATCATCGCGTTTTGCAGCCCGCAGGCGCACGCCGCGCTGTAGAGGCCGAAATCACTCCCGTGCTCCATCAGCGGCACCGCCCCGCACAGCAGCAGCGCCTCCAGCACCAGCGCCACGCCGTAGCGGTGCCCCAGCTTCAGCGTGCTGTCCTGGATGAAGAAGCCGCTGATCACCGTCCCAGCCAGAAAGGAGCCGATGGCTGCGGCAAAGTGCCGCATGCCTGCGTAATCCAGCCGCGCCACCGCCGCCGCGAGCATGGAGGTCGTGCCCGTGAGATGCGTCACGGCCTGCTGCTTGAAGCTGAGGAAGCCGACGACATTGACCATGCCCGCGATGAACGCGAGCACCCACGCACCCGCCCAGACCCAGCGTGGGAGTTTAGAAATCATCGCGAATCAACCAAGGCCGGGGTGGAAAGAAGCTGCTCATGCTCGGAGTCTCCCGACCATCCCATGCGGAAGCTCAAAAGCCAATGCTGAATGGCATTCGGTGATGGGCGGCGGCAGGGCGCGGTTCGTGGGTTTGCGCTTTGACCCCAGAGTCCAGCCGAGAGCCACTGAGCTTTTGCAACACAGGCCCCTCAAACCCCGCCTTCCGCATTTACCGGAGGGCGTAGCGCATTTTGCGCAGGCCTTCGGGGCGCGCATAGCGGCTGCCACATGCTGGCCCCGTGCATGACTACCTTCTGCGCCCTACTTCCTGTCGCACGGAGTTGTCCAGGCCTTGCAGGGCGCGCACTGCGGCGGCGTCCAGACTTTGCTGGCGCTTGACCTCTGCCTCGCGCTGCTGCTCACGCACCTTCGCGACCTGAGCCTGCTGCTGCGCGGCCTGAGCCTGCGCCTGCAAGGCCTGAGCCTGCATCTGCGCGGCTTGGACAGCGGCCACCTGCAGCTCGTACTGCCGCTGGCGCTCTGCCGCCCGCTCATCCGCCGCCCGTGCAGCCTCTCTTTCAGCTTTGCGCGCTGCCAGGTGGACTTCCTTCTCCTTTTGCATCTCCTTGAAGGCGGCCTGCTGCACCACAGCGGCCTGGGCCGCCTGCTGGCGGGCGAGCTCCTGGCGACCCGCCTCGGCACGCTGATTGGCCCCCATCGTCGAATTTTCCTGCGCGGCCAGGCGTTCCTTCGCCGCTTGATTCTCACGGTAGCTCGCAGCAGCGGTCGCTTCGCGCTGCTTGCGTGCCTGAAATTCCTCCGGCGTTTCCTGCATCGAGTTCAGCGCCGTCAGAGCGGCGGGATGCAGCGACTTCAGCGGGATCTTGCCGATGCCCTCATCCGTCATGATGCGCAGCGCATCCGGAGTCACGCCCAGGATCTTGCGCACGCGGCGCGCCGAGCCGTCTGCCATCAGTATTTCCACCGAGCCGCCGGCTTCCACCACCGGAGATGTTGCAGTGACCACCGTTGGCGCTTCGGCCATCGCCACGGGAGAGACGGCAAGCATGAGGAGTGCGAAGAGAGTCGTTTTCATATTCACGGGGGCTAAGTTTCAGGTTTAGAGTTAGGACAAAGGAGTGAGCACTGGCATCTGCGTGCCCAGAGCATCCCTAGTGGGTGCCGCCCTGAACTCGCGGACGATCTACAATTTTCTCTGCATTTCAAAGCTTTTTTTCAGCCTTGTGCCTTTTCCATCCCTCAGAAAACTGCCAGCCTTCTTATAAGCAAAGGCTCCTACGGTTCCCATCTTCCGGCCCTGAACCGCCTCACTGGCTGGCTGTGCGCTGCTGGAAATCCTGCACCCGGCGCTCCGCCTCGGCGATCTGCTCCGGGCTCAGCCCTTTTTTCACCTCCTTCACGCTGCCAGCGGCGTCCTCGTCCCCTTGGGCGGCAGCAAGCATGAACCACTGCAGCGCCTCCACCGCATCCGGTGGCACCGCGCCGCTGTCGTCACTGTACACCCGGCCCAGATCATCCTGCGCAGTCGCGTAGCCCTGCTCCGCCGCCTTGCGCAGCCAGCTCACGCCCTCCTCCACGTTCTTCTCCATGCCGATGCCCTTGAGACAGGCCATCCCAAAATCCCTCTGCGCCAGGGCATACCCCTGCCAGGCGGCCAGACCGTAGAGAAACACGGCCTCCACTTCATTTTTTGCCACGCCCTCCCCACGCATGAGGCGCCGCCCCAGGCTGTGCCGGGCCTTCATGTGGTTCTGATCCGCCGCCTTGCGCAGCCACTCCACCGCCATGGCCATATCCTTGGGCACGCCATTGCCGTCCCGGTAGCATAGCCCCAGCGAGTACTGCGCCGAGGCCGAGCCCGCCTGTGCCGCCCTGCGGTACCAGCGCGTGGCCTCCTCAGGATTTTTGGGCACCCCCTCGCCAAACATGCAGGCCCGGCCCAGGCTGAGCTGGGCGCTGGTGTAGTTCTGCTCAGCCGCCTTGCGAAACCACTCCGCCGCCGCCTCCAGATCCCGGGTCATCCCATAGCCACCCGCCTGCAGCCGGCCCATGCCATACTGCGCTTCGGCATCGTCCTGGTCCGCCGCCTGACGCAGCCAGCGCAGACCTCCCGCCACATTCTCAGGCGAGGCATCTCCCTCCATCAGCGCGCCCGCCAGATCTCTCTGCGCAGGGACATCCCCTCCTTCCGCCGCCTGGCGCAGCCACCGCAGGCCCTCCACCTCATCCTTGGGCAGGCCTTTGCCTCCGAGCAAAGCCAGGCCCAGCTTCCGTTGCGCTCGCAGATCTCCGAGGTCCGTCGCAGCGCGGTACCACCGCATCTGCGCCACCTCGTCATTCGTCGCGTTGCGCCCCTGTTCCTCGGCCTTCTCGTACCACCTCCAGGCCTCCGCCTCGTCCTTTGCCATGCCCAGGCCCAGCAGGCAGGCCCGGCCCATTTCATAGAATGCCGGCGCATAGCCCTCAGCCGCCGCAGCACGCATCCACTTCAGGCCCTCGGAATCATCCCGCGCCACACCCGTCCCATCGAAATAGAGGCGCCCCAGCAGCACCTGGGTGGCCGCGTCCCCCTGCGCCACTGCTGCGCGATACCACTTCAGACCTTCAGCCACGTCCTTCACCACTCCATCCCCCTCCATGTAGGCGCGACCCAGAGTCTTCTGTGAAAAAACATCCCCCTGCTTGGCGGCCGCATGGTACCACCTCAGCGCCTCCCGCGTCATCCTCTTCTCAATAGCGGCCGCTGCCATCCCCCAGTTCAGCGCAGCCGCTATAGCCGCCCGAATCCCTACTTCGTCAGCATCCGTCCATGCACTCGCGTTCTTGGGTGCAGCCGTAGCCTCCAGGTTGGCGACCGCCAGATCAAACTCCGCGGCGGCATCTCCCTGCTCTGCCGCCGCGTGCGTCCATTTCAGCGCCTCCACCGCATCCTTCTCAGCGCCGCCCGTGCCCTCCGCCAGGCGCTGCCCCAGCAGGCGCTGCGCCACCGCGTTTCCCACCTTCGCCTGCTCGCGCAGCACCGCCAGCGGCGTGGCCTCCGTCACTGCCACCGCAGCGGCGGCGGGAGTAGCGCTCTTCGCAACAGGCACCTCCGCAGATTCCACCGCCGGTGGCGGCGTCCATCTGGCCGCCGGATTGGCCATCGGTGCAGGCGCAGGCGGCGGCATGCCAGACAGCAGAGATTCAGACAGCGATGCCGGCAGCATCTTCTTCAGCGGCGGCCGTTCCACATCCAGCCCCGCGGGTGGATTCGGCACCGCAGGCAGCATGGGCGGCTGCATCGCCGCCCCCGCCGGAACTACAGGCCGCATTTCCTGAGCCGGCGGCGTTGGCGCACTCTGCCCTTCTGCCGACACCGCAGCCACAAGCCCCCAGCCCAGCACCATTCTCACCGCCCCTCTTCGCAGCCGCCCGCCACCCTCCCGGCTGAAACGGCAACACACAGCGACATCGCAAGCCTGCAAGGGTTTGAGGAAGTTCATAGGGCTAGAGCTGCTAGCGAAGCATCAAAAACTCAGATGTCACCTCAGGAATTTCATGATAGATCGCCACCCCCCTGCGCGTGGCGTGCCACAGGTGAACGTGCCGCCCGAAAGGCCCGCTTTATTCATGGATGAAAGCCATTTAGCCCGTCGATCACTCGCAACCCGTGTTCAAGCCCTGCGCCTCATTCACATTCAATCCACCGCGCACGCAGCAGCCCCTTGCCATCCTTGAATCCGTCTCTACCAAGGCGATCCGCACTTCACCTGCCCCCGATCACCGCACCCACCATGTCCGACCACCTCCCCCGCCGCGCTTTCCTGACGACCACCGCCCAAGCCGTCCTCGCTGCAGGGCTGGTCTCCACGAAGCCCTCCGCCGAAGCTGCGCCCGCCGATGCCACCCGCAGCGCCGAGCCTCCCACCGCCAGCCTGGAGATCTACCGGCCCACGGTGAAGTTCAACAGCATCTACTCGCCCCATCCCGGCGCGCAGCCGCTGCTGAAATACAATCACGACGTGGACATCGTGAAGTTTCAGGGCCGCTTCTTCGCCGCCTGGAATGGCAACGAGACCCTGGCCGAAGACGTGCCGGGGCAGTTCAATTTTCTCAGCGCCAGCGATGACTTCGAGAAGTGGAGCAAGCCCGTCAAATTCCTCACCCGCGCCGGCGGCTGCGAGAGCCCCGTGGAGTCTGACAACCAGTGGCAGCCCGGCTTCGTCAACGATCACGACAAGACCCTCTTCTGTGCCTGGTGCGATCTCGTCGCGCGCCGCACCTTCATCGCCAGCTCCCACGATGGCGTGCACTGGCAGAACCGCGATGTGGCCACCGCCCCGCCGTCCCTCGCCGGGCAGGTCGTCGGCTTTCCCACCAATCACGGCCTGCTCACCAGCAAGGGCGTCATCATGTTCCCCTGCAGCCTCCCGCTGCCCGAGGACAAGCTCTACCCCGGCCACACGCGCTACGCCGCCGTGCTCTTCAGCACCGACGCCGGCGCCACCTGGCAGTGGAGCGACCCCATCGAAGCCGCGAGCTGGTCCTCCATAGGTGAAAAGCCCACCGACTTCGGTGGCGAAACGGTGTACCTCTGGGAGCCCATGCTCGTCGAGCATGGCGATGGAAAAATCGGCCTGCTCATTCGCAATGCCACCGCGCAGGACGCACCCGAGCGCCTGGAAAAATCCCACCGCATGCTCCTCTACGCCACCAGCGCCGATCACGGCCGCACCTGGAGCAAGGCCCGCCCCGTCGAAGTGGACACCGTCTGCGCGCGCAACTTCGCCGTGGCCGGTGCCGGCACCCACGACAGCCTCCTCATGGTCATCAACGACCACCACGTCGGCCTGCCCAAGCGCATCCCCGGCGACCGCTACTTCCTCTCCCTCTACTGCTCCCCCACCGCCGATCCCGATCTCCTCCTGCCCGGGCCCATCGTGCAGCCCGAAGGCGGCACCGCGCAGTACCCGAATGGCTTCGTGGACAGCGGCAAGCTCTACCTAGCCTACACCTATGCTGGGATGCACAGCAGCGTCATCGAGCCCCTGCCCGATTTCTCCCGCCCCTTCCTCCTGCCACGCGGCGGCCGCCCCGGACTGAAGATCGAAGGCAACCACGCCCGCTTTGAGCAGCGCCAGTCCAGCCTCGGCCTCGTCCTCACGGAGGCGCTCACCCTGCAGCCGCAGCTCCGTCTCGCGTTCGATGTCAAAGTCCAGCGCTACGACGGCCGCGAATGGGTGCTCCTCACCCTCGGCGGCAAGACCCGCCAAGGCACCACCCTGCGCGCCATCTACAGCGCCGAGGCCAAGTCCGACCTCCTCCAAGTCCGCACCCCCGGCAACCAGTGGGTGGACCTCTCCCCCATCCAGCTCGCAGCCTGGAACCACATCCAGATCACCTTCACACCCACAGGATTTTCCATCGCCGTCAATCAATCCCCCCCGCAAACCTTCCAGATCCCCCTCCTCCGCAAGATCTGCTTCGGCGGCCTCTACGTCACGCCCGAGTGGCCGCCGCTCATGACCCGCTCCAGCGACATCCGCTTGAAGCTCGATTCCATCAGCGTGGCTTGAGCCAGCTGTGCACCAAAACGCTGAGATCATGCCGCACGGAATTATTCAGGAATGGGCGCGCAAGAATGGCCTCCTCCACTGCAAACTCTGAGGCCGCCTTGCTCCCCGTCAGCAGCCCCGCTGTGCCCGCGATGCCCGCCACCAGATCGTGCGAGCCCGCCAGCAGATTGCTGCTCACATTGTCCGCCAGCTTCGTGTACCACGGCCGGCCCTTCTGCTCGTCCATGTACTTCTCCGCCTTCTGGTTTTCACTGAGGTGACTGAACTCTCCCCCCTTCTGCGTGCGCTCGCGCCAGGCGGTGTAATTTTCCACACCAGGGATCTTGGGCATGGTTGCGAGGCTGGGCCGAACGTTGGAGAGGTAGTTGTCATGATACTTGTCCCACAGGCCGCGCGCCTTCTCCTTGGCCTCCTTGCTGCCCAGGGAGCCGTTGATGGCCTTGTCAAACTCCGCGCGGTCTCCGCCCAGCTCCGGAT
>JANYCZ010000062.1 GCA_025360015.1 Verrucomicrobiota bacterium
CTGAAGCAATACCCGGACGCAGAGCAGGAGCGGCGTGCCACGCTGGCCGTGCAGGAGCGCACGCTCGGCCCGGCCCATGCGGAAACTCTGACCAACTGCCACAATCTGGCGCTGTGCCTCAGGGCCATGAACAAAAGCCAGCAAGCCCTGCCCTACGCGCAGCGCGCCCTGGCCGGCAAGCAGAAGACACTCGGCAAAGACCATCCCAGGACCCAGGCTGCGCAGCGTCTGGTCGAAGAACTGACGCAGCGGGCTGCCAGGGCGTGAGACGCAGTCAGCTCAGACTTTGGTGAAATGGCCATGAAGGCCCTGCGCGACGAACCCTTCAATCTCAGCTTGCGCAGAAAACGCCGCCGCGCGGCTCTCGACCCTGTGTTCCGACTCAAAATCCTCGCCTCTCTTCATGCGTAAGCCCTGACTTTTGCCCCTTTCCTTGTCTTCGTTGCCTTGAAAAATCCAAATTTGATATGAATGTGTGTCAGAAAACGTCATTCTATTGAACCATGAACTCCATAAACACGACGACGCAAAGCTGCGAACTGAGGACAGCGGCTCCGGCAGGAGTGCGGACAGGGGTTCTTCCGCCCTCCCACAGAGTCTTGCGGACCAATCAAGAGCTTTCACGAATGCCGCAGAGGCCATTGACTGCGGCGCAGGCGGTGGCGCAGGTGAAGGAGCACCTTTCGGAGGCGAAATCGGAAATGTTGCGGATTGGGCGAATCGTCACAGCAGGCTGATCGATGATTCAACCTTGGATGTGCTGGAGGTGGTTTCTTGCAGCACCAGCGAGCACAAGGTGTTTTTTCGAGGTCATGACCGCCGGGTGGTGAAATGCACCTGGCCGGGAGTGTACGGGCAAATCCCCGTGCCAAATCAGGGAAAACTGGACCGAAGAAATGCCAAACCCTCCGAGTATCTGCGACGCATGTCTTTGCAGATCGAGGCCTTTGGCTCAGACCTGCTGCTGGAAGGTGTGAACATTTCCGACAAGCCGTCCATGGTCTTGTTCGAACCCGCAGGTCAGCCTTCGTTTGTCATTTCACAGCCATGGTATGATAAACGGGGTGTGGCGAGCAATGAACGCATCCAGTCGTTTCTCATGGAGGAAGGATTCAAGGAGGTGCCGGGATCTTACTTTGGGTGGTTCAGAGGTGAGGACGGTGTTGTGATTGTGGATGCGAAGCCTGACAACTTTATTCAGACGCAGGCAGGCTTGGTACCTATTGATCTGCAAATGGCCGTATTCAGCGAGCAAGAGGTGATGGATGCGGGCTTGCACCACATCAAAGAGGCCGGGAATTGGAATAAAATCATTATTTAGTCCCTGGTCCGTCGCAGCACACCTCTCCAAAGAGGCCAGGGCATTTTGTCTCAAGCATGATACGAGCCAGAGAGGGTGGGGTTGGCTGAGCAACGTCGCGAGAAACTCGGGCCGTTTGGCAAAGCATTGGACTGATTCCATGCCGCCATGCCGCCATCGGCTGATGGCGAACGGTCAACGACGGCACGCGCGGGCGTGTGCTCGCATGTTCGCCCTGCCCTGCCCTGCCCTGCCCTAAAACGTCCAGTTCAGCGACACCGATCCGTAAACCTGCGGGGCGATCTGGGCGGCGAACTCCTTGGTGCGGTAGACGAGGGCGTAGGCCATCTTGGTGTTGCGCCAGTTGAGGACGAAGCCGGTGCTGAGGTCTGCCACGAAGACGTTGTGACCGACGGAGGGGCTGTTGCCAAAGGTGCTGCCGTCCAGGAAGATGTTGTGCGCCACGGCGCGGCCGTCCACGCGGGCAAAGACGTGGAAGCCGAGGGGGAACCAGGAGCGGTCGGCGCCGAGGGGGCCATCCACGGGAGTGGAGGCGGCGGAGGAGGGGCCGATGCTGGGGGTGCCGTAGTCGTCGGGGAGATTGAAGCCGATGCGGAATTCGCCGCCGATATTGGCGTAGTCCTTCACATTGCCCCCGGTGAGGCCGGCGTGCGGCAGCACCTCCCACTCGGGGCCGCTGCGCTTGGCGATGTGCGGATAGCGCCAGGTGCGCTCATACGCCATGGTGACGCCGAGTTCGTTGTGGAGCTGGTGGTCCCAGCCGTTCGGGTGGTCAAAGCCGCGCAGGTCATGCACGTAGCGCTGCGCCTCCTGCGCGTAGGACCAGGGGCCGACGACGCCGATGTCGATCACGAGGATGTTGCGCACGCGGTCGGTCTTCCACACAACGCCGTTGGAGACGTAGAGCCAGCCGGCGTAGGGGCGGTCGGTGGGGGGAGGATTGAAGGTCTCGGTGTTGTCCGGGGTATAGATGTCCTGGCCGAGGGAGTAGATGACGTTTTTCTGATACCTGGAGTCGTGCATGGCGGGCAGCAGCTCAAAGAAGGGCATGAGCATGCCGGCATGCGGATTGCCGATGAGATTGGGCAGATCCGGCGAGGTCCAGCTGATCTTCACGCCGCTGGTGTAGTAGCGGTCCGTGCCGGCAAAGGCGTCGTTTTCCACGTAGATGCCCAGGGTGCCGCCCGTGGTGGGTGCCTCCGCCCGGGCAGCCGCAGGGGCGAGCCCGGCCAGCAGCAGCAGCAGGAATAGAAGAGCGGTGGAGTGTGGGAGTTTCATGAGGGCGTGTCGGGGAAGAGAGAGTGTGAGGAAGCCGTGCAGGGCGTGAGCCTTCTTGCTTGAGGATGAAGCGAATCGGGTGCCAGGAGGCCCTCCTATTCTATCTGGGCTGCCGTGCAAAAAAGGGTACTCTCCCCCTTATGGAAAAAATAGCCAGCAGCAAAATGCGGCCGGGAAAAACTTGAGCCCGGGTGAAGCGTGCCGCCACGGCACCGAAATGAGCTTCGGACAGCACGTGTGGAGAGGGTCATCGCCATGGGGTATTGACGTCGCAGGGTCCTTGGCTTTGGCTGCAGAGAGCGGAGCGGGGAGGTCGAGGGCGCAGAGATGGGATTCAACCGCTGCCACCTCTGCCGCAAACCGAACGTCCTCAGGTGCGCAGTTCGCATGCGCTTTCTGGAAAAGACCTAGCCCCCCAGGCCCTCACGCGAGAGAGCATCAACCACGCAAGGCACTTCAAACCTTTCTCTCTCCGCGACTCATCCAACCATGAAATACCATTTTTCGTTATGAACTAATTGCACTCTCAAATCCGGACCCAATGCTGTTCTCATGAAACCACCGGACTATTCCCGCAGCCTGTACTTCACCCCCCGCACGCCCTGGGGCAGACGCCCGCAGAAACGCCCCGGCCTGAGCCCGAACTACAGCCGGCAGTGCCCTCCCCGGCTCAGATTGCACCTTATGATCCAAGATCGGTTTCTGACAGAGACATTGTGCGCGGGCCTGGAAACGTTGCTCCGTCGGTGAAAGAACAACTGCAGAGGAATATCGATTGGAACCGGCAGCAAGGCTATGCCAGCGGCAAGGATTTGAACGTGCAGCAAATAACCGAGCGGGGTAATCTCGACCGAGGCGTCTTCCAGCCACAACCCGCACAACCCCAAGCGAATGCCACTCCCCAAAAGGAACAACATTGGAGTGGCTCGATCGGGATGGACGGAGTGCGCGGGCCCAAAGATGGACCTGACGGTATGCAAGCCACCCTCCAGTACTCCTCAAATCCAAGGGTAAAAGAGGCCGATGATCAGCAACAACAAAAAATTTCGCTGCCCACCACCAATGATCCTGTCAAAATAGATAAAAAGGAATTCGATGAAGCAAATAATCCTGACTTCCCATAAGGCGACTAAGCTCTTCTCAAAGACGAGTGGTCTTCTTTCTACAGGCCGGATTGTCTCATGCTGACAGCTCTCCCTTTAAGGCTTGCGCCAGCTGCCGTTTCTTCTTTTACTCCGTGCATCCAATCCATGCCCGCCGTGAAGCTGCTGCTCCCCTCCCTTCTGCTCGTTTCCATCTTCTACTCGGGCGCGGCCCGTGCTGCAGAGGACACTGGCCCAAAAGCCTACGATGCCGCCAAGGCCTTGTACTCAGCAGAGAAGTACGCGGAGGCAGAGCAGGCCGCGCAGGCGCTAGTGGTGGCGCGCACGAAGGAGCTCGGTGCGGAGGACAAGGAGACGCTGCGTGCCCGCCTGCTGCTGGCGGAGTCCGTCTTCCTGCTGACCAAGTATGCAGCAGCGGAGGCCCAGCTGCGCGAGCTGCTGCCGGTGGTGACGAAGACCTTTGGCAAGGAGGACCGCGAAACGCTGCGCTGCCAGTCCACCCTGCTCTCAACCATGGCCGCCCAAGGCAAAGACGCGGAGGCGGTCGAGCAGTACCGCCGTTTGATCCCGCTTGAAACACGGGTGCTCGGGGCCGAAGACCCGGAGACTTTGAAGGCTCGCCGACGCTTTGCCAAAGCACTGTCAGACCAGGGAAAGCTCGATGAAGCCGAGAAGGAATTCCGCGCGGTGCTGCCCCTTTGCGAGCGCGTGCTCGGCCCTGAACATCCGGACACGCTGCGCAGCGTGGCCACTTTCATCACGATTCTGACCAAGCAGGGCCAATACAAGGAGGCCGAAGAGAAGTGCCGCAGTCTCATCGCCACAGACACCCGCGTGCTCGGCCCCGAAGGCCATCAGACTCTGTGGGACCGCGGCTCCTTGGCGAAGATCCTGCGCTCTCAGAAAAAAGAGGCTGAAGCTGAAGCCCTGCTGCGCGAGCTGCTCGCCATTTCCACACGCGCCCGTGGCGCGCAGGACCGCGACAGCCTGCGCATTCAGTTCGAACTCGCTGGCGCCCTTTCCTCCCAAGGCAAAAACCATGAGGCGGAGACGCTGTGCCGCAGCCTCATCGCCACCGCTGCCCGGGCGCAAGGACCGAAGTCGTGGGAAACTTTGAAAGCTCGCAGGCGGCTCGCTGGCATCCTCACTCTGCAGAAGCAATGGCAGGCGGCCGAAAGGGAATATCGCCAGATCCTGCCCCTTTACGAGCACGAGTTCGGCCCCGTGGCTAAAGACACCCTGCGCTGCCGTTCCGACTTTATCGAATCCTTGACCATGCAGGGCAGAAAAACCGAGGCCGAAGAAGAGCACCGCCGCCTGATCGCCACGCTGACCCAGGCACGCGGAGCCGACGATGCCACCACGCTGACGAAGCGCGGCGAGTTTGCCGGCTTCCTGCATGAGGCAGGAAAGCAGCCGGAGGCCGAAGAGGAATACCACAAACTGCTGGCCGACTGCGACCGCGTGCTAGGCCCAGAGAACAAAGACACCCTGCGTCTCCGCAGAAATTACTGCCTCGTGCTGCTGGATCTGGGGAAACTCGCGGAGGACGAAGTCCTGCTGCGGGCGCTGCTGCCCGTCATGGCCCGTGTCTATGGCGCGGAGGACCGCATGACCTTCATCTGCCAGTCCGACCTCAACAACGTCCTCGCCAGACAGGGGAAGCTTGCGGAGGCAGAAGCGGAGTACCGCCGTTTCATCACCGCGAGCACGCGGGTGTTTGGCGCCGAAGATGCCGACACCTGGGCGGCACGCAAAAATCTGGCCCTCGCCCGGTACGAGCAGGGAAAAATGGAGGATGCCGAAACGGAGTTCAGCGCAGTGCTGGGCCACAACGCGCGCGTGCTCGGGCCGGAGAATGCAGACATGCTGCAGCTCAGGCTGATGATCGTGCAGATCCACGTCTCACAGGAAAAAGACGCTGACGCCGAAGCGGCGGCGCGGGAGCTGCTGCCCCTCGTCACACGCGTCTTCGGCGCGGAGCATCGCTACACTCTGGGCTGCCGCTCCTGCCTTGTCGAAGTCCTCGGATCGCAGGGCAAAGGCACGGAAGCCGTGGAAAAGTTCCACATTCTCATCGCCACCGAGACACGCGTGCTCGGGCCGGAGGCCAGGGAGACGCTGAGCACCCGCAGCGGTCTGGCCCGGGCCCTGAACAATCTGGGGAAGCGCACGGAGGCCGAGAAAGAATACCGCCAGACGCTCGCCCTGCAGGAGCGCGTGCTCGGCGCGGAGGCCCGGGAAACTCTGCACACCTGCCACAATCTCGCGGTCTGCCTGGATGCCCAGGACAAGACCCCGGAGGCCCTGACCTACGCCAAACGCGCCCTCAGTGGCCGTCTGAAGCTGCTGGGCAAAGACCACCCCAAGACGCAGTCAGCTCAGACTTTGGTGAATGATCTCACGAAGAAAGAGGCGAAGACGTGAGCGGCAGATGTGCCTGAGTGGACGTTGGTTGACGATGGTTGCCAAAAAGCCTCACACATCCTCAGCTTGCAATCATGGACCTCCGCAGGCGCAAGGCCTGGGCGGCTCTGCCGCAGAGGAGCGCAGTGGCGGAGGGAGCAGAGGATGAATTCAGGCCCGGTGATGGACGCCTCAAACCATGAAATACCAGCTTTAATGATAAACTGCTGGCACTCTCAAATTCGGACCCAATGCTGTTCTCAAGAACCCACCGGACTATTCCCGCAGCCTGTACTTCACCCCCCGCACGCCCTGGGGCAGACGCCCGCAGAAACGCCCCGGCCAGAACCCGAACTACCTGCGGGGGTCTGAGGACGCCCAAAAGAGTCAGTCGAAAACTGCGAAGGTCTGGCCCTGGATGAAAGAGCATGTGTTTGGCGGCGCGGAAGTCGAGAAGGCACCGGAGGAACCCGCCGCAAAAAGTTTCGCGGCGGGACTGCACTTTGGCAATGGCCCTAAATCATTCGGCGAGAGTCCCCATGAAGACGACTCTGAAGCGATCAATCGAAGCCTTCACGTCAACGAGGGGCGCACCAACAGGGAGCGTATGACGGAGGAAAGCGCCAAGCAGCCGCGACCTCCGCTGCCGACGCCCGCTCAGCAGCATGCCGCCTGGGTTGACCAGAAGGTTCATGAAAACTTTGGCAGATATTTGGAACGCCAGAAAAAAACCGAAGCAGCCGAAGCCCAAGTCAGGCCCAAACAGTCCAAGCCTTGATGCATCCTACGCCGGTGAATCTCGCCAGCCAGCCAGCCTGTGGAATGGAGCTTGCCACGTCTTTCATCCATCCCCTACTCTGCGCCACACACTCTTCCCCGACCATGAAACCGCTGCACGTCTGTTTATTCGCCTTCGCCCTGCTCGTTTCCACCCTCGGCTCTGGCGCGGCTCACGCAGCAGAGGACACCGGCCCGCAAGCCTACGAGGCTGCCCTGGCGCTGCAGACGGCGGGCAGGTATGCGGAGGCGAAGAAGGCCGCGCAGGCGCTGGTGGCCGCGCGTACCAAGGCGCTCGGCGCTGAAGACAAGGAGACGCTGCGCGCGCGACTGCTGCAGGCGGAGGCCGCCACAGATCTGTCCCGGGAGGCTGAAGCCGAAAGCCAGTTGCGGGAGCTGCTGCCGGTGGTGACGAAGGTCTTCGGTGCAAAAGATCGCGAAACGCTGCGCTGCCGGACAGACCTGGGCGCGGCGCTCGTGGTCACAGGCCGCTACACTGAGGCGGTGCAGGCGTGCCGCACCCTCTGCCCTGCGGCCGCACGCGTGCTCGGCGCAGCGGACCGGCTCACGCTGAAGGCGCGCAGGGTTCAGGTCAGGGCGTTGATCGAGCTGCGCCAACTGGACGCCGCCTTGAAGGAGGCCAGGCCGGTGTACAGCGCGTGCAAGCGCGCGTTCGGCACCGAGGACCGCGATACCTTGCAGGCCGGGCTGCTGCTGGTGCGGATCTCCACCTTCGAGCCAGACGCCGTCACGGACTCCCCACCCGCGGAGGAGCTGCAGCCGCTGCTCACGCATGCGCTGGGGGCGGAGCACCGCGCTACGCTGGCCTGCCAGGCGGAGATCAGCGTGCGCACGGCCGGTGAAAACGGCCCGGATGCGGAAACTGAAAAGCTGCTCCGCCGCGTTCTTTCCACGCAGTCCCGCGTGCTCGGCGCCCAGGATCTGGACACGCTGCGCACACGGCTGTACCTGTCGATCTCCCTGGATGAAGAGGGGAAAAAGCCGGAGGCCGAAAAGGAGGCGCGCGCGGTGGTGGAGGCCTGCGGGCGGGCCCTCGGCGCGGAGGATGGCGCGGCCCTGCTGAGCTGCCAGACGAATCTGGTGAAGATCCTGATGGGAGAGAAAAAATATGCCGAGGCTGAGGCACCCGCACGCACGGTGGCCGCCAATGCAACGCGCGTGCTCGGGGCGGAGGACATTGAAACCGTGCACCTCCGGCTGAAGCTCGCCGACATTCTGGAGGAGCTGAAGCAATACCCGGACGCAGAGCAGGAGCGGCGTGCCACGCTGGCCGTGCAGGAGCGCACGCTCGGCCCGGCCCATGCGGAAACTCTGACCAACTGCCACAAT
>JANYCZ010000077.1 GCA_025360015.1 Verrucomicrobiota bacterium
TCTCAACGCGGCGTGAGCCGTGCAGAGGTTCAGGCAACTGTTCGATCTCAAACCGACAAAGCAGGGGACGGCCAAGCTGGGCTGCGAACTCATCGTGAGAAGGTTCAAGGGCTGATCGGCCTGTCCCCTGCTTGGCACCGGAGGGCGGCCGCCCGCCGGTGCCAAACCGGTCCATCAAGACCATGGCGGAGCATGGGATGAATGGGAACGGAAATGAATATACAAGGGCGCAGGAGCGCAGCGACAAGCCCTGGGATTCTGTCCCCATGGTTTTCTTTCCAAGTCGGCGCTCTGAAAGAGCGCGGGAGAGCATGAGCAGACTCTCAGAATGATCTGATCTCGCAGGCCCGGGGCTCGGGGCGGATGCGTTCTATCTCCCGCGCTCCTTCAGAGCGCGACCTTCGGCGGGACGGGGATTTCGCATGCATGACCCAGGGCTTGCTGCGCAGCGCACTGGGCTGACTCCTGCGGACCTTCGGCCCGCTGCGCAACCCTACCTCGTCATGCTCGGAGGCTCATTATCCTCCCACGTCGCCGGGTTGCCATCAGGTCCGGCGGAGAAGATGATGAGGCGATTGAAGAGTTCCTTTTGCGTGGCACCGGACTTCGGCGGAACGGTCAGCAATTCGGGATTGGGAACTTTGCCGTCGTTGTTGAAGTCGCAAATGATGTACCAAAGCGAGCCCCAGCCGTCTTTGTTGGGTGTGGCGACGTTCCTTGGCATGTCGATCTTTTGCACCATCGCGTCGTCGAACTGCCAGTCCGTGCGCATCAGCGTCTCATCACGAGGACTTGATGGGCCTATTTTGGAAGCGACGTATTCGGGTGTGAGACATCCGTACATTCTGCTCCTCATGAAATTAGTGCCGTTCCACGGACCATAGTCGATGGTTCCTTTTTCGCTCAAGTAAGAGACAAAGAACCAAGCCAGCACAGCGATGATCAAAACGATCATCCACCGTCTGAAGCCCCAAAGCTTTTCCTTGGCAGTGGGCGTGCTCACACCACCAACCCCGCAGCGGCCACGAGCGTCTCTTCATTGACGATCTTGCCCGTCAAATCCGGTTTGCAGTCGCCTTTGAGTTCGTCGCGGAATTTCTTGATGAAGCTCTGGGTGGGCCAGGAGGCGGCTTCGCCGAAGGCGCAGATGGTCTTGCCTTCGATCTGGTTGGCGACGGTTTCGAGGGTGTCCACGTCATCGGGGCTGGCGTCGCCGGCGACCATGCGGTCACTGATCTTCTTCATCCACAGGCTGCCTTCGCGGCAGGGGGTGCACTGGCCGCAGGATTCGTGGGCGTAGAAGGCGTTCAGGTTGTTGATGACCCAGGTCATGCTGCGGCTGTCGTCCATGATGATGACGCCGCCGGACCCGGCCATGGTGCCGCACTGCGCCATGGTGTCGAAGTCCATGGGGATGTCCATGATGCCGAGCTCACGCCCGTCCTTGAGCTTGAACTTTTCATCGGCACGCAGCACTTTGGAGGAGCTGCCGCCAGGGATGATGGCCTTGAGTTTGCGGCCGGGTTTGAGACCGCCGCAGAGGGTGTCGATGACTTCGCCCATCGTCACCTTGCCGACTTCGACTTCGAAGTAGCCGGGGTTCACCACATCGCCGCTCACGCAGAGGATGCGGGTGCCGGTGTTGTTCGGCGTGCCGAGCTTGGCGTACTCCGCGCCACCCATCTCGATGATGTGCTTCACGTGGCAGAGCGACTCGACGTTGTTCACGATGGTCGGGCTCATGTAGAGGCCGAGCGCCGCAGGGAAATACGGGGGCTTGATGCGCGGGTAGGGGCGCTTGCCTTCGAGCGATTCGATGAGGCCGGTCTCTTCACCGCAGATGTAGGCGCCTGCACCGCGATGCACGTAGATCTCGCAGTCGAAACCGGTGCCGAGGATGTTCTTGCCGAGGAAGCCCTTTTCGTGCGCTTCAGCGATGGCCTTCTCAAGAATCTTCGCCGCGTAGGGGAATTCTTCCCGCACATAGATGTACGACAGCTTCGCGCCCACGGCGAAGCAGGAGATCGTCATGCCCTCGATCAGCTGATGCGGGTCCTGGTGCATGATGTACCGGTCCTTGAACGTGCCCGGCTCAGACTCATCCGCGTTGCAGATGAGGTAGACCGGCTTGGTGTTCGTCGGCGGAATGAAGCCCCACTTCACCCCGGTCGGGAAGCCTGCACCCCCACGGCCGCGCAGACCGCTGGCTTTGACCTCATTGGTGATGGCACTGCGCTCCATCTTGAACGCCTTTTTGAGCTGCTCGTAGCCGCCGTTTTCCATGTAGCACTCGATGGACGGATTGTATCCGGCGCGGTCGATGTTCTTGAAGATCAGGCGCTTTTCACGCGCATGCGGTTCTTTTCCGGGAAGATACTGGACGGGGGAGGCCATGGTTCGCAGTATCCGAGTGTGAATAAGCTGGGCAACTGGGATTTGTGAAAAATTTCACAAGCTGGCGGGAAAGGGCTGGATGGGGGATGGCCGGGGACCACGCGCAGAACAGGCCAGGCAGGTCTTGGGCCATGTTTGAAAAGCCATATCGCGCGCGAATGGCCCTGACGCCCGTGGCGCGCGGGCCTCCGAGCCCGCAGCACTCCGCTGTATGCCCTAGTTCCGCATGTCCACATCGCTGCTGCCCAGGATCATCGCTGTCTTTGCTGACTCGTTCCCTCTGCTCCTCAGAACCACTCTGCTTGCCACCGCCTGCAGCGAGAAGATCCCCCGCAGGTGTCCGCCACCTGCTGCGGGCTCGGAGGCCCCGCGCTCCAGGCCTGCATTTGCGGCGGCTGCTGGGCAGGTTTTCGAATCTTGAAGACCCCTTTTCTGGAAAGCTCTGCGCCCTGAGCGCTGTAGTGAGGAGGTGCGTTTTTCTGTCCCCAGGACTGGCTGGGATGGCCCTGCTGGCGGAGAATGAGATGCTCTTTGTGGATTGAGGGGGCTGTCTGAATGGCGCTCAGTGAAGAACCCAGCGCCCAGGAGCGCGGACTTCCAGTCCGCAGCAGGTCGCTTTGCGCAGCGGGTGTGGCCGCAGGTAGAACATCGGAAGCACGAGGACTGCGGGACGAGAGGGCGAAAAGCGGCAGGGGAGATGATGGAGCCGCGTGTGTATGCGGAGTGCTGCGGACTGGAAGTCCGCGCGCCAGGACGCTTTGGCCTCAGGCTCTCAATTCCATGATGAGCGCACGAAGACAGGTGCTATCGAGGGCAAGTCGCGGTCAAACATCGTGCCGAGCCCTGCTCGCGCCAGCTCTCTACTTTTGCTTCAGCTTTCTGAGAGCTGACCCGAGAACTCCGGCAACTTGAAACTCGAAACCTTCGAACTTGAAACCGTGCTTCCCCTTTACACCAGCCCATCTCTGACCATTGATCCCCGCCCGTTTTCCGACCACCGCCAATGACCACGACCACCAAGCTCGATCCCAAATTCCTCGCTCTCCTCGCTGACACCGCGCAGAAACTCCAGGCGCTCGAAATCCAGCCCCGTGTGCTCGAAGAAGCCGCCCCGGCGCTGATCACCACCGCCGCCGAGCTCAGCCAGCAGCTCCTCGATTTGACCACGCAGCTCACTGCCGCCGTCGCCGCCAAGGACACCGCCGACATCGCCGCCAAGGAAGCCGCCAAAGCGCAGGCCATCGCGGAGAAAGAAGCCGCACGCCTTGCCGCCATCGAGGCCAAGGAAGCCGCGCGCATCGCCAAGGAAGAAGCCGCCGCCTCCGCCAAGGCGCAGGCCCTGCTCGAGCTCGAAGCCATGCGCGCCGCCGCCGCTGCTGTGAAGGCCAGGGAACTCGCCGACAAGGAAGCCGCCAAAGCTCAGGCTCTCGCCGAGAAAGAAGCCGCGCGTCTGGCCAAAGAGCAGGCCGAAGCCGAAAAAGTCGCCGCCAAGGAGCGCGCCCTCGCCGAGCGTCTCGCCGCCATGGTCGCCGCTGCCGAAGCCAAAGCCCAGGCCCTGGCCGAAAAAGAAGCCGCCAAGACCGCTGCCGCCGAGGCCAAGGAAGCCGAGCGCCTCGCCAAAGAACAGGCCGCCATTGAGAAAGCCGAAGCCAAAGCCCGCGAACTCGCCGAGCGCGAAGCCGCCAAGATCGCTGCTGCTGAAGCGAAGGAAGCCGAACGTCTCGCCAAGGAACAGGCCAAGGAAGCCGAACGCCTGGCCAAGGAACAAGCCGAAGCCGAGAAAGCCGCCGCCAAAGAAAAAGCCCTGGCCGAGCGCATGGCCGCCATGGCCGCCGCTGCCGAAGCCAAGGAAGCCGCACGTCTCGCCAAAGAGCAGGCCGAAGCCGAAAAAGCCGCTGCCAAAGCCCAGGAACTCGCCGAGAAAGAAGCCGCCAAGGCCGCCGCCGCCGCCGAGAAGGAAGCCGCCCGCCTTGCCAAAGAACAGGCCGAGGCCGACAAAGCCGCCATCAAAGCCCAGGCCGAAGCCGAAAAGGAAGCCCTCCGTGCCGCCGCTGCCGAACTGAAAGCCAAGCAGCAGGCCGAGAAGGACGCCATCCGCCTCGAAAAAGAAAAACGCGCCGCCGAAGCCGCCGCCGCCAAAGCCGCCCAGGAAGCCGAGCGCGCCAAATTCAACGAAGCCGACGAAGAAGCCAAAGCCCGTCGCGCCGAAGCCCGCGCCAAAACGCTGGCAGAATACGAAGCCAAACAGAAGGCTAGACAGGCTGCGGCGCTGGCACAGTTAGCGGCAGATAAGGCGGCGCTGCAGGCGGAGAAGCAGGGAAAGTAGTCCCGAGCTTTAGCTCGTTCTGGAAAGCTCACAAACAGCCCCCCGAGAATGGGGTGAAATGAAGCGGTGGATATTTCCAACGCAAGTGAAAACGAATGGCGCGAATCCATGCAACGTTCTTCTTTGCGCCTGTATCTTGAACATGGGATGGAATCTCGCGTGACAGATCCAAGGACCGTGTGGAGATTTCGACATGTCACGCCGCGAAGAATCCATCCCCTACATGCTGGTTTACAGCATCCCATGGTGGGTGAGCGTCATCCTTGCAGGGGTGGTGTATGCGCTGATGCGCTGGGTGGCACCGGATGTGCGGCCGGACGAGCCGATGTTCAGGAACATCCTGAAGGCCATGCCTGCCGCTGCGGGGTTGGGAGCGCTGTTGCCGCTAACTCTGGCCGGGTTGAATCTCTTGGTGCGGGTGCTGAAGCGGATACACCCCACTCCTGAGAGAGCCGCAGAGATTTTGAAGCGCAGATCTAAACCTGGGCGGAGCTGATGAGATGAATGACGTGGGTCCCCGCCTGGTGCCTCAGAACTGAGGTTTGCGCATCCTCGGAAATCGGCATGCACGCGGAGTGCTGCGGACTGGAAGTACGCGCTCCCTGTGCCGCAGGGTTCCTCGGCGCGATGGACAATGGAACTTCCTCCGCTCCCTGAACCGCCCGCACCGCCCAGCGCCCAAGGCGCGCGGGCCTCCGAGCCCGCAGCAGGTCGCTTTCACCCAGCGCGTGGGATTGCAGAGGGATGCAGCGCAAGCACGACGACCTGCGGTTACGCGAACGCGATGGAGAAAGGGACGGCTCGGAGGTCGGTGTGAACGCGGAGTGCTGCGGACTGGAAGTCCGCGCTCCTGGTACCGCAGGCTCCCTCGGCGCGATGGACAGATGGAACTTCATTCGCTCCCTGAACCGCCCGCACAGCCCAGCGCCCAAGGCGCGCGGGCCTCCGAGCCCGCAGCAGGTCGCTTTCACCCAGCGCGTGGGGTTGCAGAGGGATGCAGCGCAAGCACGACGATTTTGGGTACGCGAATGTGATGGCGGAAGGGACGGCTCGGAGGTCGGTGTGCACGCGGAGTGCTGCGGACTGGAAGTCCGCGCTCCCTGTGCCGCAGACTCCCTCGGCGCGATGGAACTTCCTCCGCTCCCTGAACCGCCCGCTTGGCCCAGCGCCCAAGGCGCGTGGGCCTCCGAGCCCGCAGCAGGTCGCATTCACCCAGCGCGTGGGATTGCAGAGGGATGCAGCGCAAGCACGACGATCTTGGGTTACGCGCATGCGATGGCGGAAGGGTCAAGGGTGTGATCGTGGAGTCGAGCGCAGGCGGTGCTGACTGGAACGCCAACTGGGAGCACCGATGTTTCATCGGCTCTGGTCGCGGGGTGAAGGGCATGCACGTGCCAGTTGGCAGTCGCTCGGAGAAGCCAGCGCAGGTTAAAAAAACAGCCTTCCGCCGAACCATTTCCAATCTAAACGCACCTGCATTTGCCACCGTGCCTCAACGCACCTATGGCGTCAGTGCCCCTATGAAAACAATCTGGTTCATCCGTCATGCCGAAAGCCTTAGCAACGCGGGCTTTCCCACGGACACGCCGCATGCCATCGGGCTGAGTGAGAAGGGGATGGCGCAGGCGGAGGCGGTGGCGGCGCAGTGGCGGACGGAGCCGGATCTCATTGTGGTGTCGCGCTACTCGCGCACGGCCTACACGGCGGTGCCGCTGTGCCGGCTGCACCCCAAGGTGCAGGTGATCGAACTGCCGGTGCACGAGCTGACCTTTCTAGCCCCGGGACGCTATGTCGGGACGACGGAGACGACACGGCGGGAGCCGGCGCGCCAATACTGGGAGCGCTGCGATCCGGACTACTGCGATGGCGAAGGCGCGGAGACGTTTCGCAATTTCTGCGAGCGCGTGGATGAGTCGCTCAAGCTGCTGCGGCAGCGCGAGGAGCAGCGCATCGCGGTGTTTTGCCATGCCTACGTGATCAAGGCGATCCTGTGGCGGCAGCTTCACCCGGAGGCGGAGTTCAATGCGGAGTACATGCGCGGCTTCTTCGACTTCCACCTGAACTGCGCGGTGCCGAACATCAGGGTGTATCCTTTTGAGTGTGATGGAGACGCGCCTTTGAATAGGCAGTCGCCGTTTCAGATTGAGATGGTGGAGGGGTGAGGGGGCTCTTTCAGTGGAGCGCGGACCTCCGAGTCCGCAGCACTCCGCGAACACGCAGTGGCTCCGCAGCGTCCCAGTGACAATCGCTCTCTCGTGGCCGATGATGCTCGTCTTTGCGATGGGGTGCGTGCAGCAACACGCGCTTCATATGAGCGACCTGCTGCGGACTCGGAGGTCCGCGGGCCGCATGGGCAGGAGCCGAATGTGCTACATGAACGCAAGCGTGTGCGGTTTGCCCCGCGTACCCTGCGCATGCCTGATCTCTCCGCACTCTCGCGCCGTGAACTGCTCTCCCGCACGCGAGTTGCTATGCGCGCTGGGGCTGGCGTCCACGCTGCACGGAGCTCCGCGCACGAACTTCGTACCGAAGGCGAAGCGGGTGATTCAGCTCTTCATGTACGGCGGGCCGTTTGGGCCGGATTTTTTGATCCGAAGCCGGGCTGGCGAAGTAGCCTATGTCTGGCTCCGGCCCCAGCGCTATAATCACGCAGAGGGTGCTGAATCACGCAGCAACTGGCGGAGCGCGGACTTCCAGTCCGCAGCACTCCGCGAGCACGCCGACCTCCGAGCGTCCCTTTCGCCATCGCATTCGCGTACCCAAGCTCGTCGTGCTTGCGGTGTATTCCTCTGCAACAACACGCGCTGAGTGAAAACGACCTGCTGCGGGCTCGGAGGCCCGCGCGCCTTGGGCGTCTTGTCGCTCCGCCTTTTTTTTCAACAACCGCGCTGCGCGCTTCCCAACGCGAGCTGCTATGCGCGGCTCTTGTCCTTCCTGAAGCGGCTCCAGAAGGAAGGCTTGCTGGGGACGGCACGGCGGATTTCCACAGTCGGACTCTTCTTGCGGGAGACGGGCGCGGGCTTTGGTTTTTCGGATTCCTTTTCCGGCTTCGCGGGTGTGACCGTGGCGGGTGGCGCATCTGGAGTCGCAGGGCCGTACAGCTCGCGCGTTTTCTGGTGCATCATTTCCGCCTCGGCGGCGCGCTGCATGGAGTCGCGAATGCTGGAAGGCACGGCGCTCTCTGTCAGCGGTGGAAGCAGCGGATTCGGCCCAGCGGCCCAGTTGCCGAGGGTGGGCATTAGCGATGCGATTTCATTTTGGTTGCTCACCTTGTGCAGACCGATGACGCGCAGGGAGGTCCCGAAGAGATAGAAAATGGTGCTGTCATCCAGACCTTCCACCATGCTGCCGCCGCGTTGTAAGATGGGGCTGCCACGCAGGATCACTTCACCCTCGGTGATGTAGGCTTCCTGGCACAGCGCCTTGGCGGGCTCGCTGAAATTCATTTCGATGAACACCTTGCCACGGGCACGCGCTTTGAGCGGCTTGCCATCAGCCGAGTACTTGAAGACTTGGATCGAGTCTGCGGCGATCTTGAGATACGGCGGGAACTCCAACTGCTGCGTGGAAATGCTCTTGGCCTCCACAAAGCTCATGCTCAGCAGGAAGCTCAAATCGGTGGGCGACTTCACCATGGTGATGTCTTTAGCACCGGACTGAGTTTTGTCGGCGCTGGCGGATTTGCTGGCAGCGTTGTGCAGGCTGGAGCATCCTGCGAACAGCACGGCTGTGGCCAGCAGGACGGCAGCGGAGCCGGGTTTGAACTTGAATGAAAGAGTCATCTGCGGGTCTTAGATACACCCAAAGGTGATTTTGCTCATCTTGAATTTATTATAATGCGCTCAGGGAGGGGCTGGCGGGCAGCCTGATGCGCTCGTAGGTGGCAAACCTCATGCTGTGGCAATTGGCGGCATCAGAGGGAAAGCTCTGCTGGGAGGTCACCCGCCACTCATCTGGATCCACTACCGGGAAGGAGACCCCCCCGCCCAGCGTGGCGTCCACATGGGTCAGAATCAGACGGTCAGCCAAGGGCATGGCGGCGGCGAATGCACCGCCCCCACCGCAGTCAAACAGCTCGCGCGCTCCCTGGGCTCCGGCGACTTCGAGGGCCTCCTCCACCGTCGCCACGGTTTCACCCACGGGGGGGGTGAAGGCGGGATCGCGCGTCAGCACCAGAGGGTGGCGGTCCCCAAACCAGCCGATCATCTCCTCATACGTGCGGCGGCCCAGGAGCAGCCACTGGCCGCGCGTGGTCCGGCGGAAGTGCTCTTTGTCCCGTGGCAGATCCCAGGGCACCCCTTTGTCTTTGGAAATGAAGCCGTCTGCCGAGACGACAGCGACGAGGGTCAGGAGAGGACGTGCATTCACCTGGCAGGAATATGAGCTCTCTTAATAAACTGCTGATTCACCCTCGCGCAGCAGGCGCACGCGGCTTTCCAGCCCCCGCTCGAGGGCGGCTTTCATCAGGCGCTCGGCAGGCTCCTGCAGCGGCTCGCCGCCGAGGGGGAAGGTGTCATGGTGCATCGGGATCATGTTTTTTGCTCCCATGATTTCAAAGGCGTCCAGGGCCTCTTCGGGATTCATGTGCACCTGACGGCCGCTGGGGGCGTCGTAGGCACCGATGGGCATGAGCGCGAGGTCGATGCTGGCGCGTTTGCCGATCTCCTGAAAGCCGTCAAACATGGCGCTATCACCGCAGTGGAAGAGGCAGCGCTCGGGGGATTTGATGAGGAAGCCGCCGAACTGCCGGTGCGTGTCATGGATGTTCCGTGCGCCCCAGTGGCGCGCCGGGGTGAGCGTGATGCGCAGATCCTGAAAGGTGGCGCTCTGCCAGGTTTTCAATTCCACGATGTGTCCGAATCCGCAATTTTTCACCACCCGGCCGACGCCATGCGGCACAATGATGGGTTGAGCAGCGGCCAGCTTGCGCAGGCTGGGAAGGTGCAGGTGGTCGTAATGCGCATGCGTTACCAGCACCAGATCAATGTGCGGCAGGTCATGCGCCCAGACGCTGGGGTGGCGCACGCGCTTCACCGGGCCGTGCCACAGCGCCCAGTTGGGATCGATGGCGATGTTCACTCCGCCGATTTGGCAGAAAAAGCCTGCATGACCCAGCCATGTCACTGCGATTTCCTCCCGGGTGGCGACCGGCAGTCGGCCAAAATCCTCACCCGGCCTGCGGGCCGCGAGCAGGGAGGGGATGAGGACCTCGTTCAGGAACTGGAAGTTGCGCTTGCGCCAGCCTACTGTGGGAAGCAACCCGATGCGATTGCCCTCCGTCTGCGCTTTTTTGAGCAGACCGCGCTTTTTCTGCGGACTGGGTGGGCCAGTCCCGCCGGGGGAGGAAGCGGGATCGAAGAGCATGATTGGCTGCCTAATTCTCGAAAGAGGTTAAGGCTCAAGGCTTTCAAACTCAAGACTTAAGTTCACAGGGGAGGCCGGAGTGCCGGGTGAGGGAAAGGCTGAGGGTGGGGGCAAAAATGATCGCCGAAGCAAAATCGTCCTCTCCGCTTCACGCGCTGACTTTCTTCGCCGCCTTCACCGTTCCCATGGCCGTAACCCATTTGCCTTTGGTCACGACTTTCTGCACCACGAAGCCTGCGCGCTTGCCAGCGGCGAGGCAGGCCTGAGCCTGGGACTTCAGGATGCCGGAGAGCATGAGGATGCCGCCGGGAGCGACGGAGCGCACCAGTTGGGGGAAAGCTGCTTCCAGTACATCAAAGAAGATATTGGCGGCCACGATGTCCCAGGTTTGCTTCGGTTCCCACTTGAGGACGTCGATCTTGGAAAAGCGCACCTTGGGAGTATCATTGCGCTCCGCATTTTCCTGCGAGATTTTCACGGCGGCGGGGTCGTAGTCGCAGCCCCAGATGCGGGTGGCACCCAGCTTTGCAGCGGCGATGGCGAGGATGCCGCTGCCGCAGCCGAGATCGGCCATGCTCCATTTTTGACCGGCGGCCTGGCGCTCCTTGGCGGCATCGACCAGCAGGCGCAGCACGGTGGCGGTGGTGGCATGGTGGCCGGTGCCAAAGGCCATGTCCGCCGGCACGGCGATGATCTCGCGATTTGGAAATTTGGCGCGTGCCTGCGCGAGTTCGGCCTTCGTCTTGGCGGTGCAGATCACGAAGGTCTCGCGCACCTTCACCGGCGGCGGAGTCTGCGAGGAGTGGGCGGCCCAGTTCTGCGTTTTCAAATGACGCACGCTGCCGCCATACTGCTGCTGCACTTTTTTCACGGGTGCCTGGGTCTCGCTGTAAAACTCCAGGCGGACCATTTTGCGGCCGGGAAAACTGGTGGTCACGAGGGTGCCATCGGTGTTTTGCGCGAAACGTTCTTCCCAGGAGTCAGCCGAACGTGAAGCTGTGAGTTTGGACCAGACGAACATGAACAATCTTTTTGTTAAAACCTCTCGTGTGAGAGGTGGAGCGGGTGACGCGATTCGAACGCGCGACATCTTCCTTGGCAAGGAAGTGCTCTACCACTGAGCTACACCCGCTTTTGCTTTGGGATCGAGATTCTGGCGCATGGCGGAAATCCTGCAAGTGCAAAGTGCATGTGTTGAGAATGTTTTTATTCAAGCCATGCTCCGCCCCATGAATCTTCCCGCATACACCTGGCTCAATGGCCGCATCGTCAGCACGGCTGAGGCGCGCATCTCACCTTTCGATCATGGCTTTCTGGTAGGTGATGGTGTCTTCGAAACACTCATGACGCGGCATGGCAAACCCTTCACGCCGACGCGGCATTGGCGGCGGCTGGTGGCTTCGTGCCAGGCCATGAACATCACCCCGCCGGAGTTTGACACGTATGTGAGTGCGATGGCGGCCACGCTGCAGGCGAATGATCTCACGGAGGCGCGCATTCGCGTCACGCTGACCAGTGGTGACGGCCCGCTGGGCTCCGACCGTGGCGAAGCTCCTGCCACGATGATTGTGGCCGCGACGCCGCTCAAACCCTGGCCTCCCACCGAGACGGCGATGACCGTGCCGTGGACGCGCAATGAGCGCAGCGCACTGGCGGGCATCAAATCCACTTCGTATGGCGACAACGTGCGCGCCCTGGCGCTGGCGCATGGAGAAGGGGCAGGGGAGGCCCTCTTTGCCAACACGCGTGATGAACTCTGCGAAGGCACGGGCACGAACATCTTCATCGTCACCGGCGGTGTGGTGCAAACACCGCCGCTGAGCTCCGGCTGTCTCGCGGGGGTGACGCGTGCGCTGGTGATTGAGGCCTGCTCTGCTGCTGGCATTGCCGTGGTAGAAACCGCGCTGCCCATCGAGGTGCTGCGGAAGTGCGAGGAAGCTTTTCTCACCTCCAGCACGCGGGATGTTCATCCGCTCGCGCGAGTCGATCAGCGCCCCATGCCGGGTGCGGCCGGGGAAGTCACGCAGCGCGTGGCCAAGGCGTTTCAGGACTTTGTGGCCGGGCGGAGTGATCCGTAAACTCTACCTGTAGGATTCGCGCTGGCAAGCTTGGGGAGCACGTCGGCTGCGAGCTTTGATGGCGGCACGGCCAGAGTCTGTGTTCTGCGTTGCAATGACTCTCCCTCTCGGTGCCTGGCCTGCTTCTCCCGCAGGTTTGTCCACCCGATAAAGCCACCGATTAAGAGCGCAATGAGGAGCATGGGGATGCCAAACACTTCTAGTGCTTCCAGCCAGAAGTTCATGACCGGGTACCCTTTGTGAGTTCACGCTGCAATGTTTCGAGCTTCTTCATAGGGTTGTATCCTCGAGAAGCTTTGACCACTCAGCTTTCAATTTATTCAATTCACGTCGCAAAGCACCTCGTGGGCTGCGCTGTGTATCGGTGAACTGCTTTTTGGGGATTATGGCAGTTTTCAAAACTCCTTTTCCGGATGGGAGATCATGACGCTGATCTTTTCAGGGGATGTGATGAACTTACGCTGTCATGACTTCTTCGCATACACCTCGCCCAGCTTGCGAAGCAGTGATTCGAGCTTGGTATAATAGTCGTCTTCCTTGAGCTTTGAGCGCTGGTCCTTCAACGTTTTTAACTCGCGTTCCAGTGCATCGCGCGTGCTGCGCTGGGCATCGGTGAGCTGCTGCTCTTCGGCGCTTAAGACGAGCACCAGTTGCGCGGCGCGTGCGCCATCGACGGCCATGCCGGCGGGGGCGGGGGCATCGGCGGTGAAGACTTCGCTGCGTGTGCCGATGCCGTCGCCGTTGTCTTCGAGGAGGGCGTGTTCGGTAGCGAGGCGGCCGTCGTTTTCATAGAAGGTGGCGGTGGCTTTGCTGGCGTAGCGGAAGGCCTCCAGCAGGGAGACTTGCTTGTCCTGATCCTGATCTGCTTCAGGCAGTCCGCCGATGGCTTCGGCGAAGTATTCGCCAAAGCGGGCATAGAAGACTTCGTCGGGGCTTTTGGTGGAGGTGATGACGACGCGGTTTTTGCCGGAGAGTCCCTTTAAAAAGCCGCCGCTGGTGGAGGCGGTGTGGATGATGGCGACTTCCTGCTTAAGGGGTTTGATCCAGCCTGCGAGCTGCTTGGCATCGAAGTCCGGGCCTTCGGCGCTGAACTTGGCTTCGCGCCCGTCAAACGTGCCATGGCCGATGAGCACCAGCCAGAGCGAACGCGCGGGATTGGCGGCGGCGGCCGCGAAGCGCTGTTCGAGTTTCGCCGTTGTTTCATTGCCGGAAATGATCTCCGCCGGCACGCCACCTTTCGTGGCGGCTGTCTTCCAGGCTTCGACCTGGGTTTGAAACTTCTTCCCGTATTCCTCGGTGCCAGATGCGCCGAGAACGATGAGGACATCGAGTTCGCGCGGGGCGGCGTGGAGAAGCGACGCGAACAGCGTGAGGCACAGAGCAGCAAGCCGGAATTTTACACCGCAGAGGCTGGAACGACGTAGAGATTTTTTTTCTGAATTCGAACACGGGCATCCCCCAAGTGCTCGTGCTTGCGATGCTCTGCGTGCCGCCACACCCGCTGGGTGAAAGCGACCTGCTGCGGGCTCGGAGGCCCGCGCGCCGGGGGCGCTGGGGCTCTGCGGAGCGCGGACCTCCGAGTCCGCAGCGCTCCGCAAACACGCGGCACTGCGAGCGTCCCTGCGGATTTCGCTCTCTCGTCCCCCAAGTGCTCGTGTTTTCGATGTTCTGCCTGCCGCCACACCCGCTGGGTTAAAGCGACCTGCTGCGGGCTCGGAGGCCCGCGCGCCTGGGGCGCTGGGGCTCTGAGGAGCGCCGCGGACCTCGGAGTCCGCAGCGCTCCGCAAATAGGCGGCACTCCGAGCGTCCCTGCAGATTTCGCTTTCTCGTCCCCCAAGTGCTCGTGTTTTCGATGTTCTGCCTGCCGCCACACCCGCTGGGTGGAAGCGACCTGCTGCGGGCTCGGAGGCCCGCGCGCCTGGGGCACTGGGGCTCTGAGGAGCGCTGCGGACCTCCGAGTCCGCAGCGCTCCGCGAATAGGCGGCACTGCGAGCGTCCCTGCGGATTTCGCTTTCTCGTCCCCCAAGTGCTCGTGCTTGCGATGCTCTGCGTGCCGCCACACCCGCTGGGTGAAAGCGACCTGCTGCGGGCTCGGAGGCCCGCGCGCCGGGGGCGCTGGGGCTCTGCGGAGCGCTGCGGACCTCCGAGTCTGCAGCGCTCCGCAAACACGCGCCGCTCCGCAGCGACCCTGCTGCCATCGCTCTCTCGTGCCCCAAGTCCTCGTGCTTGCGATGTTCTGCCGGCAGCCACACCCGCTGGGTGGAAGCGACCTGCTGCGGGCTCGGAGGCCCGCGCTCCTGGGGCGCTGCGGCTCGCGGTGCCGCATTCGCCACAGCCAATGGGATGTCTGTGTAATCCAATCTCTGCGGCGTTCCAGCCTCTGCGGTGTTTGTGCCGAAATGGGAGATGATGAGGTTCATGCCATGCCTCCTTTTCTGCGCAAAAACCACTCGGCGCTGATGAGCAGCAGCAGGGCCAGGAAGACCCAGGGGGAATGCCAGAGCGGTGTGGAAAGGGTGACTTCGATGGGCACGCGGATGTTCTTCAGCAGTTCGGGCAGCTTGGCGATTTCATCGAGAGCGAGGAGCTGGCCGTTGGTATCGGTGGCGATGCGCTGCATGAAGGCGCGGTCGGGGGCGAGGCGGCTGAATTCTTCGGCCTGCGGGCCGTAGGCCCAGCCGGTGGCCTTGGTGCCGAGCTGCGTATGTTTTTCCATGTCCTCCACGCTGGCGGTGGCGCGGTAGTTGCCGGAGCTGGCGGAGAAGAACTCGGTCTCAAACAGTCCGGCTTCCTTGAGGCTGGGCTCGGCGAAGAGCTGGGATTTTTTGCCGTCGGGCTGCGTGACTTCGATCTTCACCAAGGCATCGCCATGGGCCTTGAAGGCGCGGTCACGCACCCGCACGGAGAGCTTCACGCGCTCGCGGTCGGCGGGATCGGTTTCAGCGGCGAAGGTGATGCTGTCGGCCACATCGACCACGAGCCAGCGCATGAGCTGCCGCCAGGCGCGCTCCATGTCCTTGCGTGAATCCGCGTCGTGCATGCCCCAGCGCCAGAGGTCGGCCACCAGCACGCTGCCCACGCGGCCTTCGCCGAAACGCTGGGAGACGATGGCGGGCATGGTGGTCTGTGCCGCGTCTGAAACCGTGGCGAGAATGCTGGCACCGGGTTTGATGGCGAAGGTTTGATTGATGGAATAAAACGAAGGCATCGCGGCAAGGCGTTTCTCGTCTTCTGCACGGTCCGCGCGCAGGCGCATCCAGGACTCCAGCCAGCCTTCGCGGGTGAGATTGAAGCGTGCATCCAGCATCGGGCCTGCGGTGGTCGTGCGGTCCAGATACACGGGAAGCATGCTGCCGATGGGCGTGTGGTCGTAGCCGCCTGACTGATAGCACTCCTGCCCGCCGAGCATGAGCAGCGCGCCACCGCGCTCGCTGACAAAGCGCTGGATCAGGTGCATCTGCTCCTGGGTGAAGAAGCCGGCTTCGAGGTCGTCGATGATGATGGCGCGGTACTCGCTGAACAAATCTTCGGCAGCCTTCGGAAAGCCATCGCTGAGTTCCTTGGCATCGCGCGTGCCAAGGCGGATCAGCACGGGCTGGTCATAGCGCTGCGCTTCCTCGCCCTCCTTCGCACCAAAGCCGCGAAACAAAGGATTGGCGCTCTCACCGGCATGGCCGCGCCATTCAAACTTCGGCTCGCGTTTGGCGATGCGGACGAGGCTGGGCATCTGGATGTCGTCATCGCTTGCAATGGCACGGCGCAGGAATTTATACTCCCAGTTCGGCCGGCCGGCGATGTAGAGCACACGATAGGGACCGGCACCGCGATCCGCCTCCAGCAGCCGCGTGTTGTTCGCCAGTGTGGCCTCTGTCACGCCTTCGGTCTTGAGCTCCAGCTTGTGGAAGGACACGCCGGGTTTTGCCACGGGGATGCGCAGACGCACGGTCTGCGGCGAGTCACCATTGAAGGTGACTTTTTCCGTCACGATGGTTTTGCCCTGCTCATCGAGCGCAGAAAGCGTGGCCTGCTTGCCATTCAGGCCGTGAGCGGAGACGCGCGAGGTGATGGTGATGGGCGCATCTTCAAACGGACTCGTCGCCACCGTGGCATCGAGGATGGCCAGATCGGGGGAGGGGGCATGCTTGCCAGCCAGCACGGTAAAAACGGGCGCGCCCTTCGCCTCGGCCTTCCAGGTGGAGGCGTCGGTGGCATTGCCATCGCTGATGAGCACCACGGCGGCGAGGTTGGAGCCGCCATGGCGCAGGGACATGAGCGTGCGGCACAGGTCAGAGCGGGAGCCGTCAAATTTCAGCGCGTGGAAATGCGGCACACTTTGAGTCTGCGCGCCTGCGGTCATCAGGCGCAGCCGGAAATCTTCGCCCAGCGCCTTGATCCATTCGGCATCGGTGCTGCCGGAATTGATCGCCGCCATGACTTGGGCGGCGCGGGTGGGCTCTCCGGCTTTCTCGGCGGTTTCGAGGGAGGCGCTGGTGTCCACCAGTACAATGACCTCGTTCTCGCCTTTCTTGGGCTGCTGCTTCGTCCACAGCGGATCCAGCAGGCAGAGAGCCAGCAGCGCGAGGGCGGCCAGCTTGCAGGTGAAGGCCGCCAGTTTGCGCCAGCCACGCAGGGGGGAGCGGCGGTAGCCCAGCCAGAGCAGCACGAAGACAGCCAGGACCACCAAGGCGGCGAGCCAGGTGATGTCCGTGTTTTGCCAAAGGATGCGGGGCATGTGCTGCGAGTAAACGTGAGGTGAGGCGAAAAGCTACATCACAACCTGCGCAATCTTTTCATTGCTGCCAGTCATGAATGGCGGCTGGCTAAGGTGGTGTGTCGTACCTTTTGGCACCCCGCAAAGCCAATGAGCACCGCTGAAGAAAGCGCACCCTGGCGCGCGGGCCTCCGAGCCCGCACTGGGTCGCTGCCACGCAGCAGGTGTGGCTGCATGCAAAAACATCGGAAGCACGAGAGCTTCGGGACGAGAGAGCGACGGCGACAGGGAGACTGCGGAGCCGCGCCTGCTCGCGGAGTGCTGCGGGCTCGGAGGCCCGCGCGCCAGTACCCTTGGGGCCCTGCGTCGTCCATTCCGCGACGACCAGCCTCAACCAAGTTCCATTGCTGCCATGCCTGTCATGGTTGCCATCCATCATCGAAAAAATGAATGTGGAAGCGCTTGTCGGATCACGCATTCTCGATTTGGTCAGCGCTTCTTCTCCGCCCGCCGCCATGCCTCTTTACGACCCCTATGCGTTTCAGCTTGCTGGCTTCAGCGAGGGCGATGTGGATGAAATCCTCGCCGACCTGGAGTACCTCCACCGCAACTCGCGCTGGACGCACCGGCGGGACCAGATCGAGCGCATGATCGTGGAATCACCGGTGATTTTGCTCGATTTCCTGCGCAGCGTGAGGCCGGAAGTGGTGCGCAGCGCCATGATTCCACGCCGGGTGAAGGAAGCCGTGCTCCGGTAAGATGGCCTAAGACGGCCTGTTTGAGTCCTTGCACGAAGCCTGACATCCGCCACATTCGGCTTCCCCCCGACCCGGCCATTGTGAGCCGGGCGGCGTATTCCTATTTCCCATGTTCAACTGGATCATCAAAAAAATCATCGGCACCAAGAACCAGCGCACTGTGCGCAAGCTTCAACCTGCGGTGGTCGAGATCAACCGCATCGAAGCCCTGCTTCAAAACGAGCCTGAAGAGGCGCTGCGCGAACGCACGCAGAAATGGCAGGCGCAGTTCCGCGCCTTTCACACGCCGCCCTTCCTCGGCGGGGTGAGCCTGCGCATCGCGGATGAAGCGACCGTGGATGCCTGCCTGGAAGCCGTGTCGAAGTATTTTACCGACCTCAAGCCGCATTTCCCCGCGCTGGAGAATGACTACCTCGCCCCAGCCTCCTGGAACGGAGCGACCCTGGCCGACAAGAAGGAGCGCATCGACCGCTCGCGTGAAGCATGGAACGCCATCCAGCCGGACTTCGGCGCGATCGAGCAGAAGATGCTCAGCGACATTCTCCCGGAAGCCTATGCCGTGGTGAAAAACGCCGCGCGTCGCATGTGCGGACGCGAGATCATCGTCTGCGACCAGCCGCTGGGCTGGAACATGGTACACTTTGATGTACAGCTCGTCGGCGGTGTGGCCTTGCATCGCGGCATGATCGCTGAAATGGCGACCGGGGAAGGGAAGACCCTCGTCGGCACGCTACCAGTGTATTTGAACGCCCTGACCGGCCGTGGTGTGCACGTCATCACGGTGAATGATTACCTCGCCCGCCGCGACAGCGAGTGGATGGGCAGCTTGTACAAATTCCTCGGCCTCACAGTGGGTTGCATTCAAAATGACCAGCCCAGCCACATTCGCCGCGATCAGTATCAGACGGACATCACGTATGGCACGAACAGCGAGTTCGGCTTTGACTACCTGCGCGACAACGGCATGGCCTCCAGCAAGGAGCAGCAGGTGCAGCGCGGCCATTACTTCGCCATTGTGGATGAAGTGGACTCCGTGCTCATTGATGAAGCACGCACTCCATTGATCATCAGCGGTCCCGTGATGGCGGCGGAGAGCAATCACCAGTATGAGCGCTACAAGCCCCTGGTGGATCAGCTCGTGCGCCGTCAGAACACGCTGTGCAACCGTCTGATCACGGAGGCCAAGGAAGCCGCCGCCGCCGGTGTGCTGGAGCAGGCCGGTCTGAAACTCTTCCAGGTCCAGATGGGCCAGCCGAAGAACCGCGCACTGACCCGCTGCATGGAGGAGCCTGAACTCCGCCGTGCGATGGAAAAGGCCGAGCTCTCGCTCTATGCCGACACGCAGAAGGTGGAATTCTTCAAGCTCAAGGAAGAGCTGTACTACTTCATCGAAGAAAAATCCCATGACGCCGATCTCACCGAGATGGGGCGCAACTTCCTGAGCCCTGATGAGCCGGACGCCTTCGTGCTGCCGGACATCGCCACGGTGTACTCTGAGATCGACGGCGACATGACACTCTCCGAAGACGCCCGCAACCGCAAGAAGACGGAGATGCAGGATCGCCTCTCCCACCAGGGGCAGCGCATTCACCAGATCAGCCAGCTTCTGCGTGCCTTCTGTCTCTATGAGAAGGACGTCGAGTACGTGGTCGAGGAAAACAAGGTCATCATCGTCGATGCTCAGACGGGCCGTAAAATGGCCGGTCGCCGCTGGAGCGATGGCTTGCACCAGGCCGTGGAAGCGAAGGAAGGTGTGCAGATCGACGCCGAGACGCAGACGCTCGCCACCATCACCATTCAGAACTACTTCCGCCTCTATCAAAAGCTGGGCGGCATGACCGGCACGGCTGAAACAGACGCTGCCGAGTTCCATGACATCTACGAACTCGATGTGCTCACCATCCCGACGAATCGTCCGGTGAAGCGCAAGGATCACAACGACAGCATCTACAAGACACGTCGCGAGAAATTCTCCGCCGTGATTGACCTGATCCGCGAACTCAACGCCAAGGGCCAGCCGATCCTCGTCGGCACCGCCAGCGTGGAAGCTTCGGAAATGGTCTCGCGCATGCTCAAGCTGCAGAAGATCACGCACAACGTGCTCAATGCGAAGTATCACCGCCAGGAGGCCGAAATCGTCGCCCGTGCCGGACATCGCTCCGCCGTGACGATCTCCACCAACATGGCCGGTCGTGGGACGGACATCAAGCTGGGCGAAGGCGTCTCCGAACTCGGTGGACTCTTCGTGCTGGCCACCGAGCGGCATGAAAGCCGCCGCGTGGACCGCCAGCTGCGCGGACGTTCCGCCCGACAGGGAGATCCTGGTGAGAGCAAATTCTTCCTCAGCTTTGAAGACGACCTCATGCGCAACTTCGGCGCTGCGGAGCGCATGACGAAGATGATGGAGCGCTTTGGCATGAAGGAGGGTGAAGAACTGCAGCACCCCTGGCTCAACCGCAGCGTGGAGACCGCGCAGAAACGCGTCGAACAGCGCAACTACGTCTGGCGCAAGCGCGTCCTCGAATACGATGACGTGATGAACCAGCAGCGCGAAGTCGTCTATGAATGGCGCAACGACGTGCTCAACAGCAACGACACCCGCATCCTCATCAACGAGGCCGTGGAAAAGGGCATCACCGAGCGTCTCAGCGCCTTCGTGCCGAAGGACATCAAGGGCGATGACGGGGCCGATTATGAAGGTCTGCTCGCCTGGGTGAACATGACGTTCCCGGTTGGCCTCAAAACGCTGGACGATGAATTCAAGACGCTCGATTTCGAAGCCAAGTCCGCCTACTTGAAAGACAAGATCCTCGGTGCCTACGAGGTGAAGGTGGGCACTGCCAATCCGACCGCCTTGCAGGAGATCGAGAAGATGATCCTCCTCAACGCCATCGACCGTCTGTGGCAGGAGCATCTGTATGCGCTGGATGCCTTGAAGGAAGGCGTCGGCCTGCGCACCTACGGCCAGAAAGATCCGCTGATCGAGTTCAAGCAGGAAGCCTTCACGATCTTCGCGGAACTGATGAACAACATCAATGGCGAAGTCCTTGGCAACCTCTTCCGCAGCACGCAGCAGCTGGCCGCGTTTGAGCAGTTCCTGGCCCAGATGGCTCTGCAAGGTGGCGAATCCGCGCCGCAGCGCCGTGAGGAAGAAGAGGAAGAGGCGAAGCCCGAAGCCGCGCCCAATCCCGGACGCGACGGCCCCCGTCTCATCCTTCCGAGCAGCAACGTCGCCCGGCCCAAGCCCGCCGCCAGCACCGTCGGCCGCAACGACCCATGCCCCTGCGGCAGCGGGAAGAAGTACAAGCAGTGCTGCGGACGGATTGCGTAAGATAGGCCATTAGCAGCCCAGTTGCGCTGCAACTGGTGGGTTTTTCTTGATGTTTTATCATTACCGTGGCGGTTTCATTATGCAGCTAGAGACCAAGCAGTATGGACTCAGAGTTGCTTGTTCAATGAACGACGCCCAGGTGGCTCACTGCGCATGCCTGACAAACATCGTCCTGGTGCATCCATCCCATGGGATTTCGTTCGTGCGTCGGCAGCGTCTTCACCCGCTTCCATCGGGAGCTAGGTCTGGATGGATGATGCCAGGAGATGACCAGACATTCCCAACAAGACCCACTGAGTTTTTCCACCACTCGGGTGAATTCAGCGAGCAATGTCTTGTTGTTCAGGAAAGTGGGCGAGTTGCAGGAGCCAAAGCGCCTCTTCTCCATTAATTTTTTGGCGCTTCGATGCAGTCGGTTGTGATGAGGGCGGCATGATTTTTATGGATCCCAGAGATTCAGAGTGCGCGAATTGAGGCCATCTTGCTTTTTGAGGAGCGTTATTTATAACCGCTTTTATTTTAGGTGTTTATTAAAATGATTCAGGGGTGAATTTAATGGTGGTGAGATAAAAATAGTTGAGTCATACCTGCATTTCTGATGTATGAGGTGGACCCCGTTCTTCGGCCAAGATTGCGGGAAGTTAAGCTATGATGCTCACGGCTGGGAGTGGTGATTGGTTCGGGGTTCTGGCAGCTCTTTGCAAGGGCTTTGCTCCGCATTTTGAGCTGTGCTCAAGAAGGCT
>JANYCZ010000048.1 GCA_025360015.1 Verrucomicrobiota bacterium
ACTTCGATCACACTCACCCGTTGCTGGCTGGGGCTGCCATTGAGGCGAGTGATAGCGTGAGCCTCGCTGATACGGACCTCCCAGCGTCTGGCAATTCGTAATTCAAATGTAGCCTTTCGATTCAGTTCCGTTAATCTTTCCCCAATCATGATCCTGACCCTTCAGCCAACCGTCCTTCAATGGGCTCGCGAACGCGCGAGCTTGGGAGAGACTGCGCTGGCGAAGAAGCTGCACACGACGGAGGAGAAGGTGACGGCGTGGGAGCAGGACGGCAAGATCACCTTTGCTAAAATGCAGGACATAGCTCGGGTCACGCACACACCCGAGGGTTACTTCTTCCTGCAACAGCCGCCGGAGGACAGGCTGCCCATCCCAGACTTCCGCACGCTGAAGGACGCGCCAATGAAGCGCCCCAGCCCGGACCTGCTGGATACGGTTCATGCCATGCAGCAACGGCTGGCGTGGATGCGCGAGTTCCTCATGGACGAGGGTGAAGACCCGCTGCCCTTCGTAGGCAGCGCGACGCTGCGCAGCAAGCCTGAAATGGTGGCGGAGGACATGCGCCGCACGCTGGGCTTCACGGATGGCTGGGCGAACCAGGAGAAGTCCTGGACGGACGCACTAATGCACCTGCGGCAGAAGATCGAGGCGGCGGGCATTCTCATTGTGATCAATGGCGTGGTGGGAAACAACACGCACCGGAAGCTGAGCCCGGATGAGTTCCGCGGCTTCGCACTGTGCGATAGCTATGCGCCATTGATCTTCATTAACGGCGCGGACTTCAAGTCGGCGCAGATGTTCACCTTTGCCCATGAGCTGGCGCATCTCTGGATTGGCAAGGATGGCGTCTCCAACTTCGATGCGCTGCAACCGCCGCCCGTTGACGTGGAGACCTGGTGCAACCGTGTCGCGGCGGAGTTTCTGATGCCGACCGAGGAATTGCAGGATTGCTGGACCAAAGCCAGGCGGGCGGAGGAACCGTTTCAGGCGCTGGCGAAGCGCTTCAAGGTGAGTGCCATCGTGGCGGCGCGGCGTGCACTGGACCTGGGGCTGATCGAACGGAAGGCGTTCTTTGACTTCTACAACGCCTATTTGGCTGACGAGCGCCGGAAAGAAGCCCAGCATGCCTCTGGCGGGAGTTTTTGGAACAATCAGAACGTGCGGGTGGGCCAGCGCTTCGGCCATGCAGTAGTGAGAGCGGCGCGTGAGGGCAAGCTGCTCTATCGCGATGCCTATCATCTCACAGGCATGCATGGCGAGACCTTTACCAAGTTCGCCGAAACCCTTGGCTTTGCGATGCGATGACGAAGCACGACCCCATCTATGTCCTGGATGCCAACGTGCTGGTGCAGGCGCACCGACGCTGGTATGCCTTTTCGTTTCACCCGGGCTTTTGGGACTTTCTGCTCATCATGCACGCTCAAGGCCGGGTGGTGAGCATCGACCGGGTGCGTGCGGAGATTTTGGCCGGTGATGAACTGGAGACGTGGGTGAGCAATGAGACGCCTGCTGCCTTTTTTCAAACAACGGCCACGCAGGAGGTAGTTGGCCACTATGCCGCGATGATGCAGTGGGTGCAAGGCAACGGGCAGTTCAAGCCCGATGCCAAAGCGGAGTTCGCCGGTGTGGCGGACGGATGGCTGGCTGCTTATGCCAAAGCACACCCTGACCATGTGGTGGTGACGCATGAGGAGTTCTCTGCGGATGCCAAGAAGCGAGTGCCGCTGCCCAATGTCTGCAAGCAATTCGGTGTGCCGTGGATAGATACCTTTGCGATGCTGCGCGCCTTGCGCGCTCGTTTTGTAAATCAAACATTCAACAACGTCATCTGATGCCCGCCGACACCACCGAAAAAGGACTCGAAACGCTGATCATGCGCCACATGACCGGGGTGGATGGCCTAGCCTCCAACACGGCGGGTGTGGTGGCCGAGACGGCACCTGCCAAGGGAGGTAATGGCTGGCTAGCAGGAAATGATGCGGCGTATGACCGGGAGTTTGCGGTGGATACGGAGCAGCTCTTCACCTTCCTCATGGCCACCCAGCCAGAGGAATGGGCGAAGCTGGGCATCGGGAACTACAAAGATAAGGAGGGGATGGCGCGGCAGAAGTTCCTAGCGCTGCTGCAAGGGGAGATCAACCGACGCGGG
>JANYCZ010000020.1 GCA_025360015.1 Verrucomicrobiota bacterium
CATATTAAACCCAGGGCGCTGCCCTGGGCTGGTATGTTTCGCCCCTTCAGGGCTCTGGCCTTTTTCGATACTAAACCCAGGGCGTTGCCCTGGGCTGGTATGTTTCGCCCCTTTGGGGCTGAGCATGAGGCGAAGCGCCCGCCCATGGCACGGAGGAAGTCTTCAATGCGGGCGATGAGGCTGCGCTCCAGCTCGCGCTCGCTGTGCTGCTCTCCCAGCTCCAGGAAATCAAAGGTGTATTCGTCCCTCACCGCCAGCTTCGCCTGGGCGCGCAGTTCCGGTGTCAGAGCGCGGTCGAAGTTGGTCTGACCGAGCAAGGTCTTCTCGTAGCTTTGATTCTCGATCTGATGCGTGAGCACGTTTTTTGACCAGCCGAACTTCTTCGTCATGCGCAGGTAGAACTCACGCTCAAGCGGGTCTTTGCAGCGCGTCATGATGACGAAGTTCTGCGTCCAGCCCAATTCTCTAACCAGTGGTAAGAGTTTTGGATCGTCCGTATAGGCAAGGTGGAATTGACGCATGAACCAGAGGTTCTTCGCCGAGA
Organism: Verrucomicrobiota bacterium; assembly: GCA_025360015.1. Lineage (GTDB taxonomy): Bacteria > Verrucomicrobiota > Verrucomicrobiia > Verrucomicrobiales > Verrucomicrobiaceae > Prosthecobacter. The sequence continues at coordinate 545 of JANYCZ010000020.1, forward strand.
ACCCGCCTACCCCAGGGAACTCCGCCTGTAGATCCGCAGCCAGTCGCTCCACCACGGACTTGCCCCAGCCGGCGGCTTGCTGGCGCTGCACAATCATGCCCCCGATGTCCCCATACAGGCCGACGAGTTCTTTGTTAACAGCACGCAGCGCCTCATACTGGGCGGAGCGGACACGCTCTTTGATCTCCGCTAAAAGGGCAGTGTAGTCGTTGGGGATGAGTTTGCTCATAGGTTCAAGGCTTCGTAGTTCGCCTGAATCTTCGCAGCCAGTCCGCTGGCTTCGCGGTTCAGGTCTTTCAGTTCCACATGGATGTCCCGCATGGCTTGACCGAAGTCGAAATCCTCGTCCACCTCCGCTGGGGCGACGCCGACGTAGCGGCCTGGGGTGAGGCTCCAGTCAGCGGCGGTGATGTCCGCCCGGCGGGCGATCTTGCACAGGCCGGGCACGTCTGCATACACGCCTTCGGGGAAGCGATGGAGCAGCCAGAGGAGCTGGCGGTGGAAGTAGTGATGCTGCTGCACTTCCCTCTGCACGGCGGCGTGCGCAGTGTCGAAAGCTTCGATCAAGGCAGGTAGCTTGAGCTTGTCCTTCCATAGCGGACTACGGCGTGCGCCGAGGTCTTTGAGGCACAGGTCAGCCAAGCGATGCAGGAGCTTGGCAAAGGCATCCAACGCGGTGCGGTAGGTGCGGAGGTGGGTGTCGTCGGAGGCATGTGCAGGCAGGGCGGCAGTGATGCGGGCGAGTGCATCGCTGGGCGCGGCAGCGTCGTGGAACCGGAGCGCAGCGGAGATAGACAGCCCTGGGCTGCCCGAAGGGTGAGCATAGCGAATCAATGCGGTGGGAAGCGACAGTGCCACACCGCTTTCTTCGGAGCGCGGGGCGTTGGTATCGCGTGCAGCTTTCGTTGGGCGATCAGGGCGGGTTTTTGATGTTCGTGAGTCGGGGGCTTCGGCGAAAGCGGTGTCGCGCTGAAGCTTGCTACCGCACTCCAAGACGCTTCGCGCTAGCGCAGCGCACTCGGGCAAGGCGCTCATCAAATCCTTCAAGGCTGCTCCCGCCGACGCTCGCTTCTCCTCTTCCACGTTCTTCAAATCAATACTCGAGGCGAACTGCTCCAGCCTATGCAGCAAGGCGTTCAGAGCATCGGCATTGGCACTGGCACTCGCGATCACAAATTCATCGGCAGCCCGGGCGATCCTTTGCCGATACTCCCCAAGCAAGCCAACGAACCGCTCGCCCTGCCCGCGATAGAGCCACACGATGGCGGAGAGGTTCTGCTGCTGCTCGGCGCTGAAGTCGAAGATCTTCCGCGTGACCTTCCGATAGACGTTCCGCGCATCGAGCATGAGCACGCTGTCCTTCCGCGCGGCGGGCTTGCCTTTGTCAAAGAACCACAGCTCACAAGGCACCGACCGCGTGTAGAAGAAGTTCGAGCGGATGGACATCATCACGTCCACATCCCCGGTGGCGACGAGCTTCTGTCGCACCTCCGCCTCGCCATGTCCGGCGCTGCTGGCTTGCGATGACATGACGAACCCGGCGCGGCCTTTGGCATTGAGATAGGAATGAAAGTAGCTGATCCAGAGATAGTTCGCATTCGAGATGGTCTTGCTCTTGTTCACTCCCGGCAGGCCGAAGGGCAGGCGGCGGTCGCCCTTCACCTTCGCCTCGTCCACCATGTCCACATTGAAGGGCGGGTTCGCCATCATGAAGTCGCAGTTCCCCCAGAGCGGGCGGCCATCGCTGAGGCGGTGCTCGTCCTGGTAGAAGGTGTTCGCCTCCATGATCTCACCCTCCAGCCCGTGAACGGCGAGGTTCATCTTCGCCAGCCGGATGGTGGTGGCCGTTTTCTCCTGACCGTAGAAGGTCACGCGGTCCATGGTCTTCTGCCCGTGATCCTCCATGAAGTGACTGGTCTGCACGAACATGCCACCCGATCCACAAGCGAGGTCCGCAACGACGCCGTGATCCGGTTCGATGACGTTCACGATCATCTGCACCAGTGACGGCGGGGTGAAGAACTCGCCATTGTCCTGCGCGCCCTGGATGGCGAACTTCATGAGGAAATACTCATAGATGCGCCCGAAGACATCGCCGCTGGCACGACGCAACGCCTCGCTGTCAAAGATGCGGAGCATGGACTCCAGCAGGTCGTTGTCGAACTTCCCGTAGTCCTTCGGGAGCTGATTCAACAAAGGCTCGAAGTCGCGCTCAATGGCGTTCATGGCTTCCACGAGTGCGGTGCCGAGGTTCGTGCCTTTCGGCAGGGCGATCAGCGTTTCATAGCGTGCCTCCAGCGGCAGCATGAGCGCACGACGGGCGATGAAGTGGGCCTTCGTGATGGGCAGCTTCTTCGGCAGCTTCCCGGCGGCTTTCTCTTCTTCGATGCGGGCCGCGACGGCATTGTAGCGGTTCGTGGCATGACGCAGGAAGATAATGCCGAGGATAGGGAAGCAATACTCGCTGGAGGTCAGCTTCGAGTTCGCACGAAGCTGGTCTGCGGCTTCCCAGAGTGAGTCTTCGATTTTGGAGATGTCTTGAAGGGCGTGGGAAGTCATGAAGCGGCTGAGTGTGGGCAGGGATCGTTCTCCGTGCAAGGCTCTCAGTAAGCGGAGGGATACTGGCGGGAGATGGATGACGAAGAATGCCCGCCAACGTGAAAGCCGGAGCCGCCTATTCCAGCACCGGGGCCGGGGTCAAAGGTGGTGCTGCCTTTGGCAAAGGTGCTGTCATCCACGACCTCGCCGATGCTGGTCACACGGGCGGACTCAGGCTTGGAACCGGTGTAAACGAAGTGGCCTTCCGCATTGGGCTGATAGAGGAGCTGATCCGTCACTTC
>JANYCZ010000025.1 GCA_025360015.1 Verrucomicrobiota bacterium
AAGCAGCTGGCGGCCACCGGCAAGCGGTGCAAAATCGACGGCACCGTTTTGTGCGGCGGGCGGAGTATGGGTTGTGTTCACAAACTCCCATCGCACCGACTCCGCCGCGCAAAACGTCCTTCTTCAATCGCGGCGTTCGGGATTAACACATATTAACTATATCGGATTGAGAAAGCGAATCATGTCTTCCCAGCAAGACTTTACCATCATGCCCTTCCTGCGGACGGGGGCATTCCTGAAAAAAGAGAACGCCGCAGAGGACTTATTCTGCAAGTCGGCTCTGCGGCGTTGGTGTGGGCAAGTACCCAAGGATGAACTCGTTTGAACACGTCATTGGCCCGGTGAGCCGACGTGTCCAGCGGGGGGTGCTACTTGGCGGGGTCTTGGGTGTCAGTTGGACAGGCACGCTCTTCGATCTTCACTACCCAAAGGGCGGCGAACTCCGCGATCACGGCATGGTCCCGGTAAAACTTGTACCACTCTCCCTCTCGCTCCCAGCGCTCGGCCGGGACGAAGGAAGCTCCGCCAATATTGAGGATTACTTTGAAGGTTTTCATGGTCTTTTGCTGTTGTTATTCATGAAATCGGCTCTGGTTCGGGAGCTTAGCGGAAGTAAACTTACGAAAGGATTGAACAAACTTGCCGCAGCCCAAAATTGGGGCTGTTCATGCGTGCAGCTTGGAGTGTGCGACCTGGGGCTTGAAAAGGGGCGACGGGAGGGCTAAGGAGCTCTGTTTCAACCCTCGCGCCGCAATTCAGGAAGACCACTGCGCGAGGCATTGGAAAACAATTGTAGCGTTTTTGATGGCAAATTGATGAATGATCCGTCATCCTCAGGCGATGCGCTTGACTAAGAACCTCGTCGAGCCAAAACGAATTTGCATGCACAAGGACACATCCCTCGCCGCCCTTCAGGCCATCGATGTCATTGTTTACAAAAGCAGCCACCAAGAACTCCGCCCGGAGGATCTGGCAGAGCTGCAGGGAGCCTGCACCAGCCTGCTCCAAGGCGTTGAGGGAACATCCCCACTCGCGAATAAAGCCCTCGCGATCATCGAGCTCATCCAATTGGCCTTCTTTAGCACCACCCGCAGGCCGCGCATCCATCGGGAAGAAATCCTGCACTGCGGCATCGCGCTCTCCATCTTGATCCAGAAGCAGCCCGAGTCCGCTCTCGGAGCTGGCGCGGGTGAGAGGTGAAAATCTCCGAAACAGCTTGGGAGAAAACTCAAAGCCTCAGCCCCCCAGCCTCGGGTCAAGGCATGCGGCGCTCAGGCCTAAGCCCACCACTGCTCGCTGGGAAACCAGCCCCGTCTTCGGCGGCATAGCTGAACTGCAGTCCCAGACCACGCGGCGGCGCATCATGGATGGGATGATTGAGATGACCGCCGTTGAAGCCCTGCGGGCCAGCCACAGAGGGATCGATTTGCAGCGGCAGAAAATGGACGAGAAATTCGCCCTTCGCTTTGTCGAGCGGCTCAATACGGACGCGCTGATTCAGGCGTTTCCCGGCGAAGACGGCATCCACCCTGAGGGCGTTGCCGGTGGCAGAGTAGGCGGGGACCTGGACTTTGAGCCGAGGGTCAAATTTCCTCCCCAGCGCCGTGCCTGCATCTGCGATGGCTTGGGCGACTTGATGGTAGCTGACCACGTGGGAATCAAACCGTACCTGAGCATAGCCTCGCGCCAGGTTGAGGTTGATCTTCCGGACGCTCTTGAGCTTTTGCAGCGAAGCTTGGAGCGCATCGGCGTCCCGCTGGTCCGTCATCTCGGAGAGGTAAAAGATCAGCGTCGGAGTGTGCGGCGCATAGGCGTCATCATCCTTGGACGCATCGGCCGCAGGTGCCGGAAAGGGGACCTGCCAGAAGGCTAAAATCCAGAGCAGGAGGCAGGTATGTCGCATGACGGGAGTCACTTGGGATTGCTGGGCGGAGCCTCGTTCTTGTTCGGCGGCTTACCCGCAGGCATGTTTTTATCCGTGATTATTTGCGTCAAATAAATGGTTAAAGCACTCTGTTTAATCCGCTAATGTCTTCACTGAGAGCGAAAGGCTGCTTGGGGCAGGGGACTGCAGGCAGTGGGTGAAGCCCGTTCTAGAAGTTAATGAGCACGGCGGGCAGGCTGCTCGAAACTTTCTCGCCCGGCTTGGCGCGGAGCAATTTTTCAAGCTGAGAGGCCCATTCCTTCACCGCAGAGTGCACCTGACCGTAGTGGCGCATGTCCTGGATCGAGAAGATGATCACGAGTTTGGCGTACTCCTTGTCGGCAAATTCAAAAATGGGCTGCTGTGAGCGCGGCTCCACCACCCGGCCCTCGATCGCGGTGTACCCCCGCGTATTTCTCATCATCACCTCGCCCCCGAAGTTAAGGGTGAAAAAGTCCACCACCTGGCGTGAAAGGAAGCCCGTGTAGGTGTTCGGCCCCCACTCCAGCAGAGACAGGTCCACCGTCAGCGCGTCCGCCGCCGGGGCGTCCACCACGACATAGCGTGGATCCTTGGCCTTGCGAAAAGCCTCCACGAACTTGCTGCGCATGTACTCCGCCAGCGCCGGCAGGTGGCGCCTGCGCCAGCCAGCGTTGTGCTCGATCTTCGAGACGAAGCTGTTGTCCGGCCGCACGTTGTCATACACCACGGGCGCGATGTAGATCTTCCGGCACTTGTCCGCCGCCGCCAGCACCTTCTTGTCCGTGCTCCACCAGTTGCCGATGAAGGGCGAGCGCGAGCGGTCTTCCTTGAGGTCTTTGGCATGCGTCAGAAAGCTGGAAGGCTTCACATCCACCGCCGCCACAACACTCTTGGCCGTGCGGCAGGAGCAGAGGGATACCGCGGCAGCGCACAGCAGAAGAAGCCAGCGCGAGGGCTTCGGGGGAGGGGGGAAAGTCATTGGGTAATAAGCTGCACGGTGTGAGCTGGGTGCGCCTTGGGAAATGTCAGTCATTGCATACGGCATACGGCTCATGAGGGTGGGAAGACGTATGCGGATGGCAGGGTAGCCGTGGAGCGCGGACTTCACTCTGTGCTGGATTTCATCGTCGCAGCGGGGAAAACAGCCCCATGCATATGCGCCGCCCGAGCTTTTACCCTGGGCCCGGCCACACCGAATCAGCATGTCTGCGGTTTCCAGCTTGCGCCTCCACCCACTGGTTCAGGCGGGGCTGGCTGTCTCCTTCGCCATGGCTTCGAAGCCCGGCATTCGGACTAACATCCGCACTTTGAAGACGCCGTGGCTTTCTCAGTCGGTGGCCGATTTTCCATCGTCCCCTCAGCCCTCAGGGACGCAAGACGGACCCGCCACGCTTTTGACGGCCTCGGAAAACCCTTCACACCGCCGAGGAGGGCATGGAGGGATGGCTGGTTTCCAGGCGGGGTTGCGTCTGCAAGGTTCGAGAGGGATCTCTTCCACGGCTTCCCAGGCCACGAGACTGAAACGGAAATGTTCCACATTCCTTGGCTCAGACCGACTTGGGGACAGTCTCACATTCAGGACAATGTTTGATTTCTCTAAATGCAGCTGACAGCGTTCGTTTTCAGAAACCACCAAGCTCGTTCGGGTGGGGAAAAAATCTCCGCTAGTTCCCGGCTTTCCACCACGCTGATCAAAAACGGCGGTGCCTTCAGCCCTCTGAGGAGAAAGCAAAATGGCTCTGGACACAAATTGCCCCGTCCTGCGCAGGGATTCACGAAGTTCTTTAGGGAGATGGGTTTCGCTCATGGGGGGGGTGAGGTGAGAGGTTTCAGGCATCGTCGATTGGTGTGCAGAGACCGGGATCAGAGCAGGATGGCGTCAGTTGTTACAACTTTATAAAGGAATTCCTTATCACTCAAGGATTATGTGGTGAAAGCGAAATTATGAATAAACATTCATTTCAAATTAAGGCCTTTGAGGGAAGGCCAAGGCGCTCGAAATGAGAGAGATATGCAAAAGGAAACAGCCATCGCAGCACTGAAGGTGATCGATTTCGCGGTTTACACCAGCAAGCACAAGGAACTCAGCCTGGGTGAGATCGAAGACCTTCAAAGTGCCTGCCAAAGCCTCCTCCGCAGCGTTAAGAGCAACGCCTTTGCAGCGGACAAAGCCGCCTGGATGGTCGAACTCATCCAAGCGGCGTTGGTGGTCAAAACCTCCAAGCCTTGCAGCAATCGCGGGCTCATCCTGGAATATGGCATCTCGCTTTCCATCTTCATCCAGCGGGCCCCCGATTCGAAGCCGGAGGGCGACAAGGCATCCCCTTGAGCGGGTCTGGAGGATCGAGCTTCGAGGGGTCAAAAGGCCCTGCTTTAAACCGCTCATCAGGCGCTAAACTGGAATTCGGAGTGGTTTTAACGAGTGTGTATTTGCGTGTAATTACCGTTTAAAAATCTATTTATCAACGCATTAACACTATCTACCAGCTAACCATCTCAAGATTGAGAGGGCAGCGTCTGAATGGATGGCGGGGCAGGGGCTTTCCTAGAAGTTCACGAGGGCGAACGGCCAATTGTCCGCTACTTTCTCTCCGGGCTTGGCGCGGAGAAGCCTTTCAAGCTGGGTGGCCCACTGCTTCACGGCGTAATGCGACTGCCCATTGCGGCGAAAGTCCTGGATCGAGATGAGGACCACAACCTTGGCATACTCCTTGTCCGCAAATTCAAAGACCGGCTGGTGCGAGCGCGGCTCCAGCAGCCGTCCCTCGATCGCGAGGTAGCCTCGCGTGTTTCTCAGCAGGGATCCTCCACCCAGCCTGAAGGTGAGCAGGCCCACCACTTCGCGCACTATCACACCGGTGTAAGTGTTGGGCCCCCACTCCAGCAGAGACAGCTCCAAAGTCAGTGCGTCCTTCGCCGGAGCGTCCACCACGGCATAGCGCGGGTCCTTGTCCTTGCGGAAGGCAGCCTCAAATTTGTCGTGCGTGTACTGCGCCAGTGCCGGCAGGTGGCGCGCTCTCCATCCGGCAGTGTGTTCCACCCTGGAGACGACAGTCCTGTCCGGCCGGATGTTCCCATACACGACGGGCGCGATGTAGATTTTGTGGCATTGGTCCGCCGCTGCCAGCAGTTTCTTGTCCGTGCTCCACCAGTTGGCGATGAAGGGCGAGCGCTTGCGGTCCTGCTTGAGTTCTTTCCCGTGCGTCAAAAAGCTGGAAGGCTTCACCTCCGTCGCCGCAAAGACGTTTTTGACGTGGCTGCATGAGCCCAGCGACATCGACAGACTGCCCAGAAGCAGCAGGAGCCAGCGGAAGGGGTTTGTGCCAGACGAGGAATTCATGGATCGCTGAAGGGTGTGAATGGGGTGGCATCGGAAAATGTCAGTACGTACATTCGAATCATGAGGGCTGGCAGGACGTAGGCTCTCGCCCTCTTCCGCCTCCTCTTGTCCCCCTGGAACGCGCTTGCCAGAACACCACGGCAACAGAATGAATAACCCCATGACCAAACTCCGTGTAGAGAGCTTCACCGTTTCAATTGATGGCTTCGCCGCAGGCCCGGACCAGAGCCTGGAGAACCCGCTGGGCATCGGCGGCACGGCCCTGCATGGCTGGGCGTTCGCGACTCGTACGTTTCAGACGCACCTGTTCGGCAAGGAGGGCGGAGAGACCGGGATCGATGACGACTTTGCGGCGCGGGGTTTTCACAACGTGGGTGCCTGGATCATGGGCCGGAACATGTTCGGCCCCGTGCGCGGTCCTTGGCCAGATGAGAGCTGGCGCGGCTGGTGGGGTGACAACCCGGTGTATCACAAGCCGGTCTTCGTGCTCACGAATCATCCGCGTGCGCCCCTCGTCATGGAGGGCGGAACGACCTTTCATTTCATCACCGAAGGCATCCACGTCGCGCTGGAACGCGCCCGCGAAGCCGCCAATGGCCAGGACGTCCGCATCGGCGGTGGTGCCTCGACCATCCGCCAATACCTGCAGGCGCGACTGATCGATGAACTCCACCTCGCCATCTCACCGGTCTTGCTTGGCGCAGGCGAGCGCTTGTTCGAAGGCATCCACCTGCCGGATTTGGGATATACCTGCACCCAGCATGTGGCATCGCCCCGAGCCACTCATGTTGTGATAAGCCGCGCGTGATGCCAATGTCGCCCAACCATGGCCTGGGTCATTAGTCCACTAAATACGCCATGCCGACATTTCTTTTCACTGTGGATGACGTGTTCGACATTTCAGGTCGATATGTGATTCCGACGCCCGGCGTGCCGGCTTCGGTTCGCGGGATTCGGAATGGACTGCCGATTGAGCTGCGCCGTCCTGACGGCACAGTATTGCAAACCGTCGTTGCGAGCGTTCCGATGATTGACCCTTACGACCCAAAAAGACCGACTCAGATTGCGTTGCAGGGCATCGATAAGGAGGATGTTCCACTCGGCACAGAGATTTGGATGACAGATGAGACACCAATGGCCTAACCATGCGCGGAGCCCCTGAGCCTCGAGTCGTCAGGCGCTGCTCCAACACAAACACGCTCATGGAACGATTGAAACGCCTGCAGTTTTGGGGCAGCAATGCGGACGATGATGATTTGTTGCTGCAGGCGCTCAGCGGTGAGAAGACCGCGACTGCGGATCTGGCGCGGGACTGGCATGTCGCGAATGGGGATTACGACGACGGCGGGTACGTCGCCGCAGACGTCGTGGAGGTTTACGACCTGCGCAGACAGCTACTCTGCCACATCCGCATCACGGAAGTTTACGAGACGACCTTCGGTGACATCCCGGAGAAGCTTTGGCGCGCCGAGGTCTGCACCAGTGCCGAGGACTTCCGCCGTGGCGACCGCGTCTCCTGGTCTGCCGAGACGCTCACGGACGACACGCGCATCATCGGCTGCCATTTTGAATGGGTGGAGAGCGAGAGATGAGACCCGCAAGGCCTAGGCTGCAGAAAGCTGCGCCACAGCCCCTTCAAGCGCTCCGCAGCCTTCTGCCTGATAGGAGCCAAATAAGTTTCCGCCCAGCCTCCCGGTCCCGCTGCTGGCAGGTAGGGCAGGGGCGGCGTCCCCGGCTTGCCGGAAGGCCCGCCGTGTGATGAACTCGGTGTTCATTACAAGCGTCCTCGTCTTTCTTGCCTGGTATTCGTGATGAAGGGCATTGCTGCGGAACTCTAACCATGCTTAGATGTTTCCATGAACGACGAAGCAACGCGGCGTGAAATGAGTCTTGAGTTTGTGGCGAAAGTTCAAGGCGACCCGCTGGAGAAGCGCTGCGCACGGGCCACTTTGTGGTGTCGGGACGACCTGCCGCCTGCCAGCGGGGAAATCCTCTGTGAACCCGCTCTGGATCAGATTGCCCGGGGTCTGTTCGAGCCCGACGACTCCGCCTCCTTGGAAATTCTGGCAGCCTCCGCCGCCTACCTTTCGCTGGGAGTTCCGCATCTTCTGCCGATTCGGGTCACGGAAATTCACTCCGAGGGTGAAGACCCCCATTTTCATTTTGAGGTGACCGGCCCCGCCACCAAGCTGCGTTTGCCGGAAGCGTAAAGCGCGGCTCCTTCGAGGCTGAGCGCGCCCAACGCAGGAGCTTACCAGCGCGAAAAGTAGCACGGGCAATCCTGCCCGTAATCGGCGCGCTCTTTACGGGCAGGATTGCCCGTGCTACTGCCCGGATCGTTCCCAAACCACCGGCTCCGGCCTCCTACGCCGCGCCTCCTGGCGCTCCGCTGCCACCGCGCCAAAAAGTTTCCAGCCAAGGCCCGCAGCGCGCGGCGGGGAAACCCTGAGATGACCCTGCGCAACCGATTGCGGGCGACCTGACACCGGACTTGATGCGAATCGTCGGCGAGCAATCCCCCCATGAACTCATGAAACCTCACGCCGTGCTGTGCCTGCTGCTGTTCATCACCTCGATCCCAATCGCCGGATATGGCGATGAACTCATGGACAGAATTCGCCAGGCCAGGATGGAACGTGAACTGGCTGCTCAGCAGACTGCGGCGGGCCGGTCACGGGCCTCTGCGGTCAATGCCCTGCCGCACATGCTGCCGGCACCGCTCAACCGCACCTGGCATTACCAAGGCAGCCTTTACAAGGGCACTCTGTTCAAGCTCAGCGCCGACTGGCAAAAAGTGTACGTCATTTCCGACTGGGACAACTACCACGGGTCGTGGCTCAATGTCGCCGATCTCGATCTGGAGACTCGCGTCAGCATTGGCGTCGCAACCGAAGTGGAAAAGTCCATGCACGCCAAAATCAAAGCCGATCAAGAGGCGCAGGAGCGAGAGCAAGAGATCGCTCGCCTCGCGGCTCTTGAAGAGGAAAAGCGCCACCTGCGGGAGATCGCTCAGGAAGAAGAGAGAAAGTTGACCGTTCGGCAGGATATTCTGGTGCTTCTCAAACGCCGGGGAACGCTCCTGCAACCCCCGCCTGACCAAGGCCCGCCGCAGGTCAATGTGGATGCCTCCGGCGCGCGGGGCAGTGTTTCTGCCAGCCCCAGGGCCATTCCCGCTGTTACAGCCCTCCCATCCGTCCCCGAGGTGCCTTGAGCACGAATTCTTCCATCCTCATTTCGAACGGCGCCACGCCGTAGCCCTCCGCCGCGCCTCCGTGCACTCCGCTGCCATCCGTCTGGCCGGAGCCCAAAATTTGCCGAGTTTCCACCTCTAGGGATGGCAACTCGGCAACTTTTCCAGCCAGGGGGGAACAGCAAAAAGCCCAACACCCCCCGCAAGGAACCGGTCCTTACGGGAGTATGGGCAGCGTCGTACGCCTGGAGATGGACGACCACCTTACCGCTATGCAGAGATCCATTCTGCCTAAGCGGAAAGGATTAGGGGTGGCCACCAAAGGTGACGTAATCGTCCGCCTCAATGTAGTCGAACCAGCTCTGGATGTCCTCGCGGTGGGCTAGTTTGGCAGCTGCGACCAGTTCATTGAAAAACTCGCGTGTCTCAGAACCTGCAGGCACGGCTTGATTGACGGAGACTGTCCATTGAGCGATCTCCCATTCCATGTGCTGCTTCGGCGCGTTGGCCGTGATCCATGCGAGCATTTCTGTGTCGTTGAGCCCCTTCGAGACTTCGGCCTTCAGCTTCTCCGGCTCGATGCCGGTGAACTGAAAGAATCGTTGATCCGTCATGCAGGCGTAGTGGTATTCGCCGTTCTTCTCGGCGAGAGTGGCACGGCATTTGTCGAGCAGGCGGGGCAGGATGGCGTAGCCACCGAGCCTGGCGCGGGGACTGCGGGGCGGATAGGCGGTGAGATCGGGTTTGGAGTAGTTCATGGATTTGATGTTTGTCTTTTTGCGGTCGGATGTGATCGCCTCACACGATACAGACCTGTCTATATCGTGTCAATATGAAATAGACAGACCTGTCTTTATGATCTAGTTTTGTTGAGCAGACTTCTGTGTCATGAGTAATACCCGCTCACCCAATAATTCCGCAGACGTTCTCGCCCCACGCGAGCGCGTGCTCCAGACTGCGATGAACCTGTTTTACAAACATGGCGTCCACTCTGTCGGGGTGGATCGCATTATCGCTGAGAGCGGAGTGGCTAAAATGACCTTCTATCGCCACTTTCCTTCAAAGGCACGCCTCATTTCTGCCTATCTGGCTGCGAAGGATGAGACGTGGCAGCAACTCGTCGAACGGTTCACAGGCGACACCTCTCAGCCCGCGCTTGATCGTTTGCTCTCGCTCTTCGACGCGCTCGAATTTGCGATCATTGATCCCGGGTACTACGGCTGCCCCTTCATCAAAGCGCTCGCTGAATTCGGCCCCGAGCGCGACGAACCGCAAGTCCGCGCCCAAATCCACGCGCACTTCGCCGCGACCGAGAAGCTGGTGAACCAACTGCTCCAGCAAATCGAGCCCAGAAAAGCAAAGACACTCGTGCAGCCGTTCCTGTCCCTCATCACTGGCACTTTGGTGGTCGCGCAGGCCACGGGCGGGGTGGATGTAGCCCGCCAGAATAAGGAGGTGGCTCGGATGCTTCTGTCCCGCTGAACGGTTGGATAATGGTAATAAATGCCCGGCACCTTTTTTGGGGGCCGGGAAAGGCATCGAGGTAGGCCAGGGGCCATCGGTCAAAGCCTTGCCTCCGTCGTCGCTTTACCTGACGGTGGCCTTCAGGGCGCGCAGGCTCGAGCACTTCCTGCCTCCAGTTCACGCGCCAGGCGAGGCATGCGTAAGTGATGCTTAAATTTACAGAATTGCAGGTGAATACACCATCAGTATGCGTACTAAATGCCCGGCATCTTTTTCCTTCTGCCGATCCTGGTCACGGAGATTCACCCCGACTGTGAAGACCCCCATTTCCATTTTGAGGTGACCGGCCCCGCCACCAAGCTGCGCTTGCCCGAAGCGTAAGCGCGCCTGCTTCGCGGCTCTCCGGGCTGTGTCCCACTCGTCACAACCAAAATGACCGCAGCAATCCGCCTGTTAGGCAATCCCGCACGCATCTCTGGCCACCTCATTCCGCCCCCCATGAAAACACTTCGGAAGACGGACCGCGCTGGGTGCATTGTATCGCTCGGAGTTCTTTGCTGGGAGCGCTGATATTTTATCGGCTCTGGGCGAGCGTCGCCACGTCTTCGAGAGCGAATGACGCTGCTCTGAATTATGGCGGGTTGTTTGTGTCTCAGGGGGCTGACGCCGGAGCCGGTTAAAAACCAGTGCTCCCAGTACAGACTGCCGCGTGGCCATCAAGTACCTGGCCTCCAAAACCCACGATCAGCCCCCTTAATTAAGGGCCATTCATGCCTGGCATGAATGGTGTGATAGCCACCCCGACCTCCTTTCGTTTACTGATACATCTGCCCATCCCATGCGGTGCTGCCTCTTTATCTCGAACCTCTTGATCCTGCTCACGCTCGGCATGGAGTTGTGCTGCGGGTGCGGTGCCGCAGGGGTGAAGGACGCTTCGCACCAGGTCGGCGTGTTGGCTGACGATGCTGCTGAACTGAAGCAGGGCCTGGCGCATGCCGACTGGGTTGCGCTGCTCATAGGGGCTGAAACCTGGGAAATTCACACGGGTATCCGCCGGCACCGCTGGCTGTGCCAGGAGCGCTGCTGAAGAGGCCGATGGCTTCCGCCTTCATTTCATCGCGGCTGAGTTGATCCGATCTCGTCACATCATGCCGCACTGCCAGTCACCCCCACGAGGTCATCACTCCACACCCTAACTCTATGAATACTCGTCTCGCGCTTCTTTGCAGTCTTCTGTTTGCCAGTGCAGCCTCGGCCGGTTCCGTCACCGTCACAGTGACACCCGAGGTTGAAAAAAAATCGACCGACATCAAAAAAGAGGAATACGTCACCGCCCATTGGCTGAAAGTGCGCGTCACCAATTCCTCTGGCACCAAGCTCGAAGGAGTGACGCTGAAATGGGCCTTGTACGCCGCCAACCTCCGGCGCGGTGCAGACAGCATCACCATTGAGAAATCCGGTGAAATGAAAATCACCGTGGACTCCAACGGCAGGTACCTGGACGTCGAGACGCCCAAGGTGGCGTTTGACTACGTACGCACGCATAGCGAGCGTTCAGGCAGGCGGAGTACCAAGCTCGTCGAAGAGTCAGGGAAGAAGTATCACGGCTTTCATGTGCAGGTGCTGAATGGAAGCGCGGTTCTCGGGGAGGCCGTAAGCGAGGCCATTCGGAAGCAGCTCAAGTAATCCCTGACACCGTCCCTGGCAGGCCCGTCTTCAGGGGGGTGGGTCTGCCCCCCTTGGTTTCGGAGCCGCTCCGCTTTCCACGTCCGCCTCAGTTGAATGACATGGCCTTTTGAGCGGCGTTCATACCGGCAGGGCAGGGGAGTGCGGCAGACCTGCCAGCCAGCCGGGTCTGCTCCTCGCAGACTTGATCACGTGCTAGCCTCCCATTTTCACGCGCCAAGCGAGGCGTGCGCGGATGGCGTCGCAACCCATTGCAATACATATGAATACGCCGGGCGGATGCGTGCTAAATGCCTGGCATTTTTTTCTGATTAATTCTGAAGGGAAGACGATCAAGACTGAGATGGTTTATCGGAACCCGGATGTGGGCCTGAAGACGGTGAAGGAGTGGGTGGCGATGCCTTGAGAGGGTGCTTGACGGCGCAGTTATACGGCTTAGGTGGATGCCTATGAAACTTCTCTCTCTGTTGATGGTGCTGCTGGTATGCGTGAATGGGATGGCGGCTGATTTTGACCCGCAGGCGGTGTTTGGCTACTCGCCTGGCCACGATGTCGACGCTGCACTGAAGCGTGGAGCGAAGATGAAGAAGAAGGTGGTGCTGTTCACCTATGATCCGAAGAACGAGCCAGCTTTTCCAGGATTGGATATCAAGTACTTCATGGATCAGGAGGAAACGCGAAAGCTGGTGAAGGACAACTTCATCGTGGTGGTGCTTACACGTGGACACAAGGATCTGGAACGTTATCCGAGCCCGGGTGCGAAGGAAAAGGCCTATTATGCGGTGATCAATCCGGACGGTAAAACGGTCAAATCTGGCATGGCTGCCATGAATGGTGATGGAGGCCTGAAGACGGTGAAGGAGTGGGTGGCGATGCCTTGAAGTGTGAATGTGGAAGATCCAACGCCTTGGTGGATTTGGCTAGTGGTGTACAAAATGCTGTGTCTACTGCCGATCCGGGACATCGAGATTCACCCCCGATGGCGAAGCGCCCCATTTCATTTTGAAGTGGCGGGCCCCGCCACCAAGCTTCGCTGGCCTAAGGCGTGAGCGCTGGCTAGCAGTGCTCTTCTGACTGAGGTCCGGCACCGCGCACGCTTGATCAATGCCCGGGCAATTCCCATGTTCACGCTCCTGATCGGTCGGCGCGTCTGCCATAGTTGACCTTTGATTTACAATCATTTACGCCTTGCGATGCGCACATAATGACTGGCAACTTTTTTTTAGCCGTGCTTTTGCGTCTTTTGCGAATGTCCCTTCGCCGGTTGCGAAGCACGCGTGCATATTGGTGTCGCGCACTAAATGCCTGGCGTTTTTTCCCGTCGTGCGGATATAATTTCTTCGGAGTTGTCAATTCCGTAAGACAACGACTCAAGCACGGCGTCCGCCAATTGATTTGCAGGCCCCGACAATTCGGCCACCTTTTCTTTAACTGACAGGTTCTTCATCAGGACAATGAATTCAACCGTAAAATTATCAAAAGCTGAATCAGGAGTCAGCTTTTCGAATTGCGGAAAGTAAAGGCGCACCAGAACCCGAATTTCGTTATAGGCAGGAATCACCTCCCTCAGAATTGCAACCAAGCATTCTATGTGCTCTCCATTTGGAGGTCTAAAAGACGAAGCCTTGCTGGACAGATTTAACCGAAAGGCTTCAAGTCTCATTAAGACCTCCTCAAGCTTTTCACGGCGCATCATATTTTCATCGTGAATTTTTTGTTCTGCGATTTCACGTTTTTGCTCTTGGATTTGCCAGTTTTGAAGGCGCACGGCCCATAAGGCGGCACACATCGCCAGAGAGGAAAAAAGTGCATTTAGAGAACCAAACATGTCCCCAAATTGGCCAAAGTATTGCAACGATGAGGGGGTGGTCCCCATAAGTGCTACGCCGATTAAAATGCCGAAGGTCCATACCAGAATCGCAATCAACGGAACAACCAAGAATCGCTTCAAGGAGGGAGGGGGTGGATTCTGGGGCGTCATCTCCTTTTTCAATACTCAATTCCCACGATCCGTCAAGCGCCTCTATTATGCATTACATTGATTGTTGGTAGTTAATAACCGGGGCGTTTGGAGGCTTCTCAACAGGCCTACCCAGACAAAACCCTCCCGAACGCTAACCTACCCCACCAACTTCAGCGTCCGCTTCTCCTGGGCGCTCTGGAACGCGGTATCGACGATCTGCTGGCCGATGCGGCTGATGTCGAGGCGCAGCGGGCCGATGAGGGGCGCGCCGGTTTCGAGGTGGTGGATGACGTGCTCGACGGGATTGCGGTTCGGGGCGAGGACGGGATCGACCGGGATCTCGTAGCCTTCGGGGCGGGCGCGGGTTTGGACGCGGACGGCAGTGGCGTAGTCGTAGCACGAGAGGGTGCCGTCGGTGCCTTTGAGGACGAAACCGCACCTGGGCTGGGGCTGGTGGGTCCAGGGATCGGTGAAGGTGCCCCAGCGGGTTTCGCTTTTGCTGAGGCCGAAGCTGTAGCGGATGATGGCGACGGCGTGCTCGTCCACCTCCAGCCCGGCGGGCTGGTCCCAGACGCCGGTGACTTCCAGCGGCACCTGGCCGCCGAGGTGCCAGGTGCCGAGGGTGGTGCCGTAGCCCATGTAGTCGAGCAGGGAGCCCCCGCCCTGCGCCTTGTTGTAGAACCAGCTGGCGGCTTTTTCGGCGGCGCTGGGTTCTTTTTCGATCTTGTCGGCGCCGTGGTAGAGCGGGCCGCGATTGCCGCCGTGGTGGTGGAATTCGCGGACTTCGCCGATGAGGCCTTCCTGGATGAGCCGGTGCGCGGTCTGCTGGCCGGCATCCCAGACGAGGGGCCAGTTGACGGTGAGGAGCTTGCCGTGCGGCTGCATGGCGGCGATCATGGCATCGGCCTCGGCCAGCGATCCGGCGAAGGGTTTCTCCATGATGATGTGGGTGCCAAACGGGGCGATCTTGGCGACCCAAGCGCCGTGATTGGAGGCGGCGGGACAGAGGATGACGATGTCCGGCTTCGTCTGCTCCATGCAGGCGCGGTAGTCGGTGAAGACCTGGGCGTCGGTGAGGCTGAACTTGCGCTGGGCATCCACGAGGCGTGCGGGCTGCTCATCGCAGATTCCGACGATCTCCGCGTTCGGATGCTCGGAGGTCTGGCGCAGCAGGTCGCCCATGTGGAAGTGATCGAAATTGATGCCGGCGATGTGCCATTTTTTGCTCATAGGAGGTGCATCGAAGCCGAAGGGCGGGGCGCTGACAACCTTCATTTATGGCAGAAAGTGGGGGCGGGACTGAGCCGGGGGCTGCGGGGATTCCAGACGAAGGCGGGACGCCTCGATCCGGTGAACAGGCCGGAGGCCTATCCTCCGAGCTACTGCGGCGGCCCCCCTTTTCACACTGCTCGGTCCCTCGGCGCGAAAGCGGAGTTGCAGGATCGAGGACGAGTAGGAGAACGAGAACGAGGACGAGGACGAGATTTCGTTCTGACGGTATCGTTGGGTGGCGCGCCCCTGCACTTAGCCCTTTTCACGTTTCACTTTCGGGGCTTTCATCCCCCTGCCCCATGGCTGCCAATGAAATCCGCGACACCCCCGGCCGCCTGCTGCTGGGCTGGGCGCTGCTGCTCACGTGCCTGGTCATTCTCTCCTGGCGCATCCACCTGCGCCCGGCGGACTACGAGTGGACCGAGTACCCCACCGCCTTGGGCGACACGAAATACTACACCACCCTTGGCAAGGACGACCGCTACGAGCCCAACCTGCGCTATGCCGGGCAGGACGCGGGCTTGTTTCGCCGGGCCGAGGAGCCCGTGGAATTTGACGACGCCACGATGCTGAAGCGGGCGCTGGAGGTGACGGGCCAGCATTTCATCTATCAACCAGGCAGCACCGGCGAGAAGGCTCCCCTGCCCGTCTATTTAAAGAGCGGCGAGAACCGGTATGTGGAGTTCGGGGAGCGGAAGTTTTATGTGCCTTTTGTGCCGAAGTCGGGGCCGTGAGGCCTGCCAACTTGTTCGGCACCCACTGGAGACACGGTGGCGGACTGCATGGTGAAAGCCTTGATTTTCGGCAAAGGAATGTTCTGACAAAGGAATGCAGAGAAAACCGGCATTCCCCTGCCAATTCATTCCTTTGTCTTTCTTGGGCGTCGTCCACGACAGAGCCCGTTGTTCACGCCCATGCACAAAATATTGGCTCGTGAAATGCGCTTGGCACCCCCATAATTCTCCCTTTAGTCCGCGCCCCCCGAACATCCTCCCAAGACTCACATGCCCATCGCCCGCGCCCTGCTTTCTGTTTCCGATAAATCCGGCCTTCTCGACTTCGCCAAAGGACTGGCGGCGCTCGGGGTGGAGCTGCTTTCCACGGGGGGCACTTCCAAGCACCTGAAGGACGGCGGCCTCACGGTCACGGATGTCTCGGATCACACCGGCTTTCCGGAGATGTTCGACGGCCGCGTGAAGACGCTGCACCCAAAGGTCCACGGCGGCCTGCTTCAGCGCCGTGACAACGACGATGACAAGCGCAACGCGCAGAAGCACGACATCCCGTGCATCGACCTCGTGGTGGTCAATCTCTACCCGTTTGAGCAGACCATCGCCAAGAAGGATGTGACGCTAGAAGAAGCCATCGAGAACATTGACATCGGCGGCCCGTCCATGCTGCGCAGCGCGGCGAAAAATCACCGCTGGGTCACGGTGATCACTGATCCGGCGGACTACAGCGTGGTGCTGGCCGAGCTGAAGGAAAACTCGGGCGACACCACCCTGGCCACGCGTGAGCGCCTGGCCTGCAAAGTCTTCCAGCGCACCGGTACGTACGACTCCGCCATCGCCGCCTACCTGAACAAGGAGCAGACCACGCAGAAGACTTTCAACCTCAGCCTGCCGCTGTACTCGGAGCTGCGCTACGGCGACAACCCGCACCAGAAGACCTCCCTCTACGGCAACTTCGGCGACTACTTCATCAAGCTGCACGGCAAAGACCTCAGCTACACGAACGTGCTGGACATCCACGCGGCGGCGGAGATCGCCCTGGAGTTCCGCCGCCCCACCGTGGCCATCCTCAAGCATACGAATCCCTGCGGCGTCGGCTGCGCGGATGAAGATCTACGCGAAGCCTGGCAGAAGGCTTTCGAGACGGACAAGCAGGCCCCCTTTGGCGGCGTCATCGTGGTGAACCGCAGCATGACCATCGGTCTGGCCCGCATCATCTCGGAGATCTTCACCGATGTCATCATCGCCCCGGATTTCGATGCCGATGCCCGCGCCCTGCTGCAGAAGAAAAAGAACCTGCGCCTCATCCAGATGCTGCCCGGCGTGGCCGAAGCCCTCACCGAGCCGACGATCCGCTCCGCCCCTGGCGGCGTGATGGTCATGGACAGCGACTCCCGCGCCCTCGGCCTGGACGATCTCGAGTCCAAGGTCAAAACCATCCGCCCGCCAACTCGCGACGAGCTGGAAGCCATGCGCTTCGGCTGGCGCGTGGTGAAGCACGTGAAGTCCAACGCCATCGTCTTCTCCACCGGCGACCGCACCCTCGCCATCGGTGCCGGCCAGATGAGCCGTGTGGACTCCTGCCGCATCGCCATCTGGAAGGCCAAGGAAGCCGGGCTGTCCCTCAAAGGCTGCATCGTCGCCTCAGACGCCATGTTCCCCTTCCCCGACGGCCTCATCGCCGCCGCTGAAGCCGGAGCCACCGCTGCCATCCAGCCCGGCGGTTCGGTGAAGGATGAAGACGTGATCAAGGCCGCGAATGAGCACAAAATGGCCATGTGCTTCACCGGCGTGCGGCATTTCCTGCATTAGGATTTGCGCGTGAAATAGATGGATGAACCATTGAAACTGTAGAGATTAAGTAACATTGATAGTTAATTGACATTAACTAGTCATTGGCAGCTTTTCACTCTGAATGTAAAGCTCTCTCGCCGGAACACTTGAGGGAGGTACCGCTCGCCTCTATGGGGGCCTCCATCTCCACGCTTTTGCCCCTTGTGCGGACGCCTCTCCCGTTCAATGCCTTATCTCCCATGCTTTTCGCCTACTACCTGCACGATCTCAGCCCGTTTGTGTTCCACACCCCCATTCGCTGGTATGGACTGGCCTATGTGCTGGGATTTTACTGCACCTACCGGGTGATGTACTTTCTCGCGCGGCGCGGGCTGTCTGAGATCAAGCCGGAGGCGGTGGCAGATTTCATCACGCTGGTGTCGCTCTTTGGCCTCGTGCTCGGGGGGCGGCTGGGCTACATGCTGTTGTACAATTTTGACGAGTTCATCCATGCCCCGTGGATGTTTTTCATGCTATGGCAGGGCGGCATGGCGAGCCATGGCGGTATCGCCGGGGTCACACTCTTCTGCGGCTGGTATGCCTGGAAACATAAGATCTCCTGGGCCGGCATCGGCGACTCCATCGTCTGCGGCGCGCCACTGGGCATCTTTCTCGGTCGTATCGCGAACTTCATCAACGGCGAGCTCTTTGGCCGTGTGACCACGAGTTCCTGGGCGATGAAATTTCCGACGGAACTGACGCATGAAGACTTTGTCGAGCAGGGGGGCAGTGCCGCCTTGTTTCACGAGATCCGGCAGCGCGGCCTGCAGCACAGCCCGGACATCATTGAATACTTTGAGAAATTTCGCGGCGGGCGGCCTGAATTGGAAGAGGTCCTGCATCCGCGCCATCCCTCCCAGCTTTATGAAGCTCTGGGAGAGGGGCTGCTGCTCAGTGCCATCCTGATCTTCATCCGTCTGCGGTTTCCAAAGCTGCGCCAGGGCATCATCGCCGGCCTGTTCTTCATCTTGTATGCCATCGCCCGCATCGCTCTGGAGTTTGTGCGGCAGCCGGACGATGGCTCAGAGCTGATCCTCGGGCTGACCAAGGGCCAGTTTTTCTCCACCTTCATGTTCATCGTCGGCGGACTGTTCATCGGCTACGGGCTGAAGTGGGGCAAGAGCCCGCCGGGGCTGGCGGCGGTGGCAGCACCGGCAACGGAGCAGGCCTGATGCGGCAGTCAGGAGGCTGATTTTTCACCTTTCCTACACAAAATCCGAATCGTGCGGCGTTAGGCAGGTTGTATAATGCCTCCTATGGAAGCCGCCTTTGACTGGAAACGAACTTTTGAGCAACTCGCCCCACAGCTGGTGCTGTACGCGCGTCAGCTCGTCGATGCCAAGTCGGACGCCGAGGACGTCGTGCAGCAGGCCTTCGTGCGCTGGTGGCGGCGCTTTCCAGAGGGAGATGCTGCGCACATCCCCCTGCTTTACGCCGCCGTCCGTACCATCGCCCTGGACCAGCGCCGCTCCGACCACCGCCGGGTGAACCGGGAGGCCAAGTCCGACATCGCCGTGGCCGGTGAAAACGCCCCTGCCTTTGATCCCATGCCGGAGCAAAAAGAGACGGCCGCCATCCTGGAGAAAGCGCTGCAGTCCTTGCCCGAAGAGCAGCGGGAAGTCGTCACGCTCAAGCTCTGGGGGGACCTGACCTTCAACGAAATCGCCGCGATGACGGGCGACTCCATCAACACGGTGGCCGGGCGCTACCGGTACGCCCTGCAGGCGCTGCACAAAAAGCTCGCGCATCTCAAAGCAGATCTCCTCGACCCAACGTCCGCACCTGCCATCAACATCCTACCCTTCAACCCACCACACAGAGAGGCTATGTCATGAACAACGACCTGAACGACACTCAACTCGAAAACATGCTGCGCGGCATCTCCCCCGCAGCCGCCTCCCCTGCCCTGGTGCAACGGGTGGATGAAGAACTGAAGCTGGACATGAGCTGGCTCAGCACCACGCGCCGCAAACCCCGGCGTACGACGCACTGGCTCATGTCCGCAGGCTGGGCCGCCATGGGGGCTGCCGCCGCCATCGCCGTGATGAGCCATCTGCCGCAGGAGCAGTCATCCGCGCAGATGGTTGCCACCGCTCCGGCCCAGGCACCTGTCGTTCTCTCGCCCTCCACCATTCGTGAATGGGATGACGTGAAAAGCAACAGCGGCATCCATCAGTACGCCAGCAGCCGCAAGGCCGAGAAACACGCCATCGTCATCTCACGCGAGCTCCAGACGTGGGTGGATCCCCGCTACGGCGCGCAGACGACCGTGGAAATCCCCAGCCAGCACAATCTCTTGATGCCCGTCTCCTACATTAAGTAAGCAAGCAAGGCCCACCAGCCCCCCGCCCGACCATGAAACTTCGCCGTACACTTCTCATCGCCTGCCTCGGTGCCGCACCGCTGTGTGCACAGCAGGTGGAGCCCAAAACCGAAGCCCCAAAAGCTGCCACCCCAGCGGGCGATGCCACGGCGAACGGCGGTGCGAATGGGGGCGTGAAGATCGACTCCCAGACATTCACCTCCCCTTCCGGGCACCATTACTCGCATGGCAATCCCATTCCGCAGCCGGAGCAGAAACCGGTGGCCTACATCGGTGTGCTCACCCGCGAGGTGCCAGTGGAATTGCGCACGCAGTTCTCCCTGGCGGAAGGCTTTGGCCTACTGGTGGATGAAGTCCTGCCCGACTCCCCCGCCAAGGGTGCCGGTTTGAAGCTGTATGACGTGCTGGTGAAGTTTGAGGACCAGCAACTCGTGAACATGGAGCAGTTCATGTCCCTGGTGCGCGCCAAGAAGAAGGGCGACGTGGTGCAGCTCGATGTCATCACCGGCGGCAAGGAAACCAAGGTGGGGGTCACTCTGGGCGATCACCTCGTTGCAGCCAAAGATCCTCGCCCTCACCACGGTGAATATGCGCGTGGAATGACGGCGAGCGGCCCCCACTTCTCCAACGGCGACACGTTCCGCGGAGGCGGCGAGCAGCGCGGTGGCTTTCAGAATCCGGGCAATGCTGTGCAGGAGCAGATGGAGCGCTTTCAGCACGAGTTGCGCGAGTATCAGCAGCGCATTCAGGAGTGGTCCAAATCCGGCGGGAGCGTCCCCATGCCGCAGCCGCCTGTGCTCAACGTGCCCGGTGCCGGCCAGCAGCAGTTTCAGGGTGGCGGAGGTCGCCATCACAACGGCCACCAGAATCAAACCGGCATTTCGATTCCACCCGGAACCGATCTGCAGCGACTGAACATGCAGACCCAGACTGCCACCAGCGTGACCCAGCGTGATGATTCCGGCGAGTACACCCTCAAAAGCGAAGACGGCAAAAAGACCTTCATGGTGCGTCCGACCCACGGTCAGGAGCAAAGTTGGCCGATCAACACCGACGCGGAGCGCCAGGCCGTGCCGCAGCAGTTTCGCGACAAGCTGCGCACGATGGACAGCACGACCAGTGGCGTCCGCATTGAAATCAATCCCGGAGCCATCAACTCCGGAGCAGGAACGAATGCTCCTGGCCGTCCAGCGCCGCAGGGTGGAAATCCTCCTGCTCTGCCACGGGTTAAAGCAAAGACGACATCGGCGTAGGAGTGAGTTTGCAACCGCACTCCAAAGGGGGGGCGCGCGCATTGGCGGCTTTGCGCTGCGGAAGTAAGTTTTGATGACGCTATAAAAAAACGGCGACAGCTCAGTAAGCCATCGCCGCTTGTGTCAACTTGACCGTCTTGACAAGTCTTTACCTGCTTAACGGTTTGCTCTGCCTTACTTCGCTGCCAGCGCTTCCTTGATCGCGGTAGTCACCTCCGGGGAATCCGGCTGCACTTTGGGTTCGAAGCGCTTGAGGATCTTGCCGTCTTTGCCAACGAGGAACTTGCCGAAATTCCACTTCACATCGCCTGGGAAGGGCGAGGTGGGGCCGCTGAGCACCTGATAGAGAGGGGCTTTGTTGGCACCCTTGACGGTCACCTTGTCAAACATCGGGAAGGTCACCTTGTACTTCAGGGAGCAAAACTGCTTGATGTCCTCATTAGTGCCGGGCTCCTGGCCGCCGAAGTCGTTGCAGGGAAAGCCGAGCACGGCCAGTCCATCCTTCTTGAACTCCTGATTCAGTGCTTCGAGCTGCTTGTACTGCGGTGTGTTGCCGCACTTCGAGGCAACGTTCACGATCAGCATCACCTTTCCCTGATAGGCCTTCAAAGAGGTGTCTTTGCCGTCGATGTCTTTCAGCGGAACATCGTAAACGGATTTGGGAGCGTCTGCGGCGCTGAGTGCAACGGCGAGGAGGAGAGTAGAAGCGAGAGTGAGCAATTTCATGGGACGAGACCAACGCTCCAACACACACCACTGTTGCGAGGATGTCGCTTTTCCAGGGGCAGAGCCAGATGCCGCTACTGCGCGGGGGGCAGGACATTCAGGCGCACGAAGCGGCGGCCGGTGCTGCTGGTGGGCAGCGTGGCTTTGACCTGCTGCAGGAGACCGTTGTCTGAGAGGAGTGTCTCGCTCACGCCGGTGCTGCTCCACTGGGTGGGATTCAGGGTGTCGTTCCATTCCACGGTAAAGGTGGTTCCTGAGTTTAGGGCGTCCAAGCTGCGGGAATAGGTGTACTCCAGA
Organism: Verrucomicrobiota bacterium; assembly: GCA_025360015.1. GTDB lineage: Bacteria > Verrucomicrobiota > Verrucomicrobiia > Verrucomicrobiales > Verrucomicrobiaceae > Prosthecobacter. Next base: position 21,985 of record JANYCZ010000025.1, read on the forward strand.
GCGCCGCTGTTCACGCTGGGGGTGGCGGGGGGCGATGCGTTTTGGGCAATGGTAGGATTCTTCCCGGTCGCGAACTCGATGAGGTTCGGCACGCCATCGCCATCGGGGTCGGCGTTGTCTGCTGCGTGGTCGGTCCCCTGAGTGGTGCCGAAGAAGGTCTGCCGCCAGTTTTGCAGCACGGTGGGCGTGGTGAAGGTGGAAGGCGCGGAGAGGTAGGTGGCGCCGGTGCTGTCCGTGGCATACACCCGATAGGTGTAAGTCGTGTTGGCCGCGAGTCCGGCGGCTGTCAGGCTGAAGCTGCCGCTGGCGGTCGGGTTGCCGGTATGCACGACCTTGACGACGCCGGGGCCGCCTAAAGCGGGGTTGCCGCTGGCCGCTGTTGAGTAAATCACGCCGCGTTCAGAGATGTTCTGGCCGCCCACGCTGCCGATGCCGATCAAAGCCACGGCAGGGTTGGCAAAGCTGGCTCTGCTGGGGGTGTTGCCCGCAGGCAGGCTGCCGAGGGCGGTCACCGTAACCGTGCCGCTGCTCGCACCCGTTGCTGTGCTGCCGCTGATCAGGGTAATGCCCGTGGTCCCGAGCGTGAGGCCACCGGTTGTGCTGGTATTTCCTACCGCTACGTTCAGGCCTGAATTGATGATGCTCGTGAGATTCAACACGCCGCCACTGTTCAGCGTGAGTGCGCCCGAGGACATCGCACCCACCGTCGAACCATTGATAACGATAGTTGCCGGGATGGACAGCGTCGTAGCATTCAAGGTCAAATTGCCTGTGTAGACATTGTTTTTCACTAATGACGTCGGGGTGCCGTAGCTGATTGAGCCAGCGCTCACGCTGGTAAATGTCAGCCCGCTGGAAACTTGCAGGGTACCAGAGATCACATTGGTCACGGTCCCCGTACTGCCGCCAGTCAAAGTCAGTGAGCTGCCGAGGATGAGCGGATCAGTCACTAGCAGACTGCTGCCTGCCCCCGTCTTGACCAGTTCAATCGTGGTGGTCGTAGTGGCCCCGGTCAGCGTACCGCCAATGACGAGAGGATCAGTCACCACCAGCGTGCCGCTCGTTCCGTTGATGAGTGTTGTTGTCGTGGCTGTGCCGAAACTTGAACCCGTATTCGGCAGCGTCAGCGTGCCGCCAGTCAGGGTGGTAGTGCCGTAATAGGTGCTGGCTCCCGCAAGAGTCGGACTTGAATTACTGACCACAACTGTAGCGCCGCTCGTGATGGTATTGGCACCGCTGTTCGTGGGATCTGCCGGATCAATCGCGGAAGATTGCGCCTGCGCCAGAGGGGCCGCCAGCAACAAGGTCCAGGCGCTGAGCAGGCACATGGCACTGCGTGCAGCCTTATGTGGCTGAAACTGCGGCACTGAATGGGCTGGCAAGGCGGGGCTCATGGAACCTTGATTAAGTAGAAATAGAGCTAAACTCTAGCGGCAGAAATGGAATTCAGGCAAGTCAGAAATGCTGAAAACGGCAGTCTTTTTGGGCCACTCTTAGCAATAGGGCAGTGCATTTTGATGAATTCCGAGCGCACTCTTGCGTTTGGCTTTCAGGGCTGGTAGTCGATAAAGACCCTCCACGGATGAATTCTCCCGCATTGTCGCAAGCGCCGGCCACCTTTCCCCCTACCCTGTGGAGCATGGTGCGCCTGGCCGTCGCGGAAGGCCAGCCTGGTGCGGACCGGGCGTTAAATGACTTGTGCAAGCTCTATGAACGGCCGGTGATGGTCTTCATCCTCCGCAAAGGCCACTCGCCTGATCAAGTTGAGGATCTCAAGCAAGCCTTCTTCGAGCACTTGCTTGCCAAGAACGCCTTTGCGGATGCCTCCGGCCTCAAGATCAAGCTGCGGGCCTTTTTGATCACCAAGCTGCAGTCCTTCCTCATCGACCGCCATCGTCATGCCACGGCGGCGAAGCGTGGGGGCGGCCAAGTGGCCAACATGGCCGATCTCAGCGAGACACAGGCCCTCCTGGCCGAGCCCGTCGATGAACGCACGCCCATCGCCGCCTTTCAGCGTCAGTGGATGGAAACGCTGGCCGCCCATGCGATGAGCGAACTGCAAAAGGACTATGCGCAGCGCGGCTTGGGAGATCTCTTCCAGGCCCTCGCGCCCTTCATCACGGGAGGCAGCGAGGAAACGCTCGCTCAACTCGCCAGCAAACTCAGCCGTCCTGAAGGCACCCTCAAAAGCGACATCTCGCGCCTCCGTGCCAAGTGCCAGAACCTCATTCGCAGCCAGGTCGCCACCACCCTCGAAGATCCCACGCCTGCCAACATCGACGCCGAATTGCGTGAATTGATGTCTCCGCGTCTTTGAACATGGATTGTTTTCGGCTGCAACCGACCGCGGTGTTTCACGAAGATGACCTTTGAACCCACTTCCACCCATGCCCGACGACACTCCCGCTTCCAGCCCAGACGCCCTTTTTGGCAACAGTGTCAGCGACCTCTTCCGCCATGCGCTGGATGCCACGGAGGCCAGTCCCATCTCGCAGCCCTGGCAGCCGCCTACACCGGAACACCTTGCCGCGATGCTGCCGCAGTATCAGATCGAATCCCTCATCGGCCGGGGTGGCATGGGTGCGGTCTATAAAGGCAGACAAGCCTCGCTGAAGCGCGCTGTGGCCATCAAGCTCCTGCCGGCGGAGTTTTCTGCCAATGCGGAGTTCACCTCCCGCTTTGAGCGAGAGGCGCAAACGCTCGCCAGCCTCAATCATCAGGGCATCGTGGCCATCTTCGATTTTGGGCAGACGCATGAAGGGCACTTGTACTTCGTCATGGAGTTCGTGGATGGCACGGACCTCGCGCACCTCCTGCATGCGCAGCGGCTGGAGCCGGATCAGGCCCTCGAAATCACCATTCAGATCTGCGAGGCCCTGCACTACGCGCATTCACAGGGCGTGGTGCATCGCGACATCAAGCCAGCAAATGTTCTCATCAATCGGGATGGGCGTGCCAAGCTGGCCGACTTTGGCCTCGCCCGCCCGCTCAGCGCCATCCATCCCCAGCTCACCGCCACCCATGCCGTCATGGGCACGCCCGACTACATGGCCCCTGAGCAGTGGCAGGGGAAAGCGGACCACCGCGCCGACATCTACTCACTCGGTGTCATGCTTTACGAGATGCTCACTGGCACACGCCCGCAGGGGGCGTTTGATCTGCCTTCCTTCAAATCCCGCGCCGATGCCCGGATCGATGAAGTCGTCATCAAAGCCATGAGGCAGGAGCCTGAGCGCCGCTACCAGCGCGTCAGCGAATTGAGGGAGGCCGTGGACCGCATTCGCACCACCCGCCCGCCACAACCTGCCGCCGTGCCGCGCCAACCTGTCCAAGCCCTCGTTCCTGAAATCTCTGCGCCGCAGAAAAAGCACTCCACTTTTGACACGCTGATGTGGGTTGTCCTCACGCTGCTGCTCACCGGCCTCGGCTGGGGAGCGTACTCTCTGCTGGTCAGTTCTAGCCGCCAGGCTGCGGCTTTGCCGCAGGCAGAAACTCCTCCCGTCACCACCCCGTCAATTGATCCGCCAGTGATGCCGACCTCACCACCGGTGGCCAGGCCCGGGCCTTCTGCATCCAAGCCGGAACCGCTGCCAATCAACACGCCAACCTCTACCCCGCCACCTATGCCTGCGTCCAGTCCAGCCGTGGTGACCGCTCCCGTGGTGGTGCCAGCGCCTGCCGCTGTAGAGCCTGATCTTGCCTGCATTCACATCTTCAAAACCCAGGCTCCAAACTCCATGAAATGGGTGCTCGCTCCGCTGGATGAAGCCGTTCCCGCAGACATCCGTCAAAACCTGACATTCCTGCGTGAGGACCTTGTGGATGAAGGCAAGACCAAGCCAGCGGCTCCCCTCGCCGCTTACAGCGCCGCGTGGCAGCTCTGCAAGGCGCTGCTCACCGCTCTCGACGAGCGAGACCGCGCCCGCATTGCCGCCGGTTACCGCGATGCCCAGGCCGCCGCCAATCAAACCAACACCAACCAGGCCCTCAACGCCCGGCGCAACTACAAGATGAGCTGGCCGCAATATGCCCGCGAAGGCGATCAACGCGCCGAAGTTCAGCGCCAGTCCGGTAACAATACCGCCCTCGCCAGCGAAGCTCAAAAAGTCGCCTGGGCCACGCAAAGCGCCAAACTCAGCCGCAGCCTCGACACTCTCTATTCTAGGTTCCGCGAAGCCATGAGGCAATGAACTCTTCCCAATCCATTCACACGCCGCAAGAGATGAGATAACCGCAAAGAAAACCGTTTTGCATGCCTTTCTCTGCGGTTATCCCAACTCTGCGATGTGAAAAATCTTCACCCTCTGCAACCACCGCCTCCGCTTTGCGAAGCTGTCTTTGAATATGAACTCTTACCCCATGAACTCCCGCTGTTGCTCCCTCATCCTCGTCCTCACGTCCACTGCTCTCCAGTTGGCAGTCGCAGTGATTCCGTCTCAACCTATTGCGACCAAAACGCAGCTGCTGTTTGAAGACGACATGGAAGGAACTCAACATGATGCGCGCTGGCATCGTGTTGTGGATTCTTTTGTCTTCGAGAACGGTGTTTTAAAGGGCTCACAAACTCGCGAAAAGGATGCTCCTGCTGCAAAAGGCAAACCGGCAAGGCCTGCCCATGATGCGACCTATGGGCTTGAGTTGCCCACCAAGGACAGCGTCGTGGAGGCGAAGATCAAGTTTGGTGGCTGCACGATGATCGATGTGGAGTTCGACGATCGAAAATTCGACGGCTCCCATTATGGTCATATCTGCCGCGCTCAAATCCGATTAGATAGCGTAAGCATACTTGACGAACGCGACGGGAAGCAGAGCAATGCATTGCTTGAACTGAGCAAAAACCCCGCAAAGAACCAAGCCCGCATCGACAAGATAATAGATGGCCATAGCGCGAATTTTCCAGTCTCTCTCCAGGCGGGAAAGTGGTATAATCTAGCCATCGAAACCGTTGGCGATGCCATGCGCGTGACTATTGATGGCGCGCCTGTTGCCTTCTATTCTTCACCTGGTATCGGACACAAAACAAAGACCAAAATCGAACTCGGAGTGAAGGGCAAGAACGGCTTCTTTGATGACATCAAAGTGTGGAATGCTTCACCTCCAGTTGCCACATCAGCCGCCACCCCCACCGCCCTCACCCTCGCCCCCAATCAGCCCCTGCTCGAAACCTTCTCCCAACTCGCGCCCAACGCCAGCGCCTGGGTGCTGGCTGCACTGGACGAAGGTGTGCCACCCAATGTGCGGCAGAATCTCACATACCTGCGCGAGGACCTGCTTGACGAATACAAGCAGAAGCCCAAAGCCAGCCAGGACGCCTACAAACTCGCGCACCAGCTCTGCTCTACCATGATTGCGGCACTCGATGAACGCGACCAGACACTCGTCCGCGCTGGATTCCGCGCTGTGCAGGCAGATGCCAATACCGCCATCTCCGGCAACCAGGCCCTCAACGCTCGGCGCAACTACATGATGAGCTGGCCGCAGTACGCCCGCGAAAAGTCCCAGCGCGCCGAACTGCGAAGCGCTGCCGCCAGCCAATCTCAGGTGATGAAGGAGCAACCCAAAGTGGACTGGTCCAACCGCACCGCCGCGCTGCGCAAAACCCTGGATGATCTCTACGCCCAGTTTCGCGAAGCTTTGCGGCAGTCGCCTGCGGCCAAGTGAGAATTTGTTTGTTTGCAGCCCTCCCCCTTCGCTTTGCGAATCACTCTTTGAACATGTCTCGTTCTCCCATGAAATCCATCGGCCGCACCCTCATTTTCACCGCACTGACTTCCATGCTGCTGGCTCCGTTGTTGCCAGCCGTTGAGCAAGGATTCATTCCGCTGCTGGATCGTGAACATACCACTGGCTGGAAACAAGCGGGCCCTGGAAACGTCAGCATGGAAGATGGGAGCGTCACCACGTCATCTCCCAAGGGGCATGGTGTCTTCTGGTATTCACCAAAGGTTTTCAATGACTTCATTCTCAAACTCGAATTCAGGGCCACCCAAAGGGAATTCAACTCCGGCGTCTTCATCCGCTTTCCAGCTCCACGCCTTGACGCCACCATGCCTGACACGAAAGGTAATGAAGTCGCCATTGCTGATGGATTGAACGATGACCGTCCCACCGGTTCCATCTACCACTTCCAAGACTCATCTTCCGCACCTATGAAGCGAGGCGACTGGAACGAGTTCGAGATCACCTGCATTGGAAACCGGGTCGTGGTGAAGCTCAATGGCAAATCGATCAACGATTTTACTGGGTTGCAGCACCCGACAGGTTTCATCGGACTTCAATGCCATTCGCGTGGCCCGGTACAGTTCCGCAACATCCGGATCAAGGACCTGTCCGCTTCCCAGCAACCACTCCCCATCCTGGACGCGCAACCCCTCACCCTCGATCCCAAACAGCCCCTGCTCGAAACCTTTTCTCAACTCGCCCCCAATGCTAGTGCCTGGGTGCTCGCCGCGCTGGATGAAGGCGTGCCGCCCAATGTGCGGCAGAACCTCACGTACTTGCGGGAGGACTTGCTGGATGAATACAAGCAAAAGCCGAAAGCCAGCCAGGACGCCTATAAACTCGCGCACCAGCTCTGCTCCACGATGATCGCCGCGCTCGATGAGCGGGACCAGACTCTCGTCCGTGCTGGCTTCCGCGCCGTGCAGGCGGATGCCAATTCTTCCACCTCCGGTAACCAGGCTCTCAATGCGCGGCGCAACTACATGATGAGCTGGCCGCAGTATGCCCGCGAGGAATCCCAGCGTGCCGAACTCCGCAGCGCTGCCGCCAATCAATCCCAAGTGATGAAAGAGCAGCCCAAAGTGGAATGGTCCACCCGCACCGCCGCCCTGCGCAGAACCCTCGATTCTCTCTATGCCCAGTTCCGTGAGGCCCTGCGGCAGTCGCCGGCGACGAAGTGAGTGAAATTTTTGTTTGCAACCACGCCGCCCGCTTGGCGAATCACTCTTTAGACATGAGCTCCCTATCCATGAAAAACCTCCACTTTAGTTTCTTCCAAGTCATTCTGTTTTGTTCGCTTCCAGCTCTCAGCCTGCAGGCGGTGGAAGCGGGGTTTGTGCCATTGCTCGACCGGGAACACACCGATGGATGGAAGCAAACGGGGAATGGCGGGATGAAAATCAAAGACGGCGTCGCGACCACTTGGGTGGCACCTCCGGGCAAAATGCCAGGAAGCGGCAACAGCTGGCACACCGGCATCAACTGGTACATGAAACAGGGATTCGGGGACTTTGATCTCCGGCTTGAATTCAAAGCCGACGAGCCAACCTCCAACTCAGGCGTCTTTCTCCGTTCCCCGTCCATTGATGCAGAGGTGAAGAGTTTTTACGAGGTGCAAATATACGGTCGAGCAGGCCAGGATCAGCCCACCGGTTCATTCTGGGGGTTGCAGCCTTCAAGTGGGGGTAAACTGAAACTTCTGGGCGAGTGGAATGAATTGGAGATCATCGCGAAAGGCCAGTATTACACCGTGCGGCTCAACGGTCAGGTCGTGAACCAGTTTGTAGGTAACAGGGAGACTGCCGGATTAATTGGATTGCAGAGTCATCCTAAAGGCCCCGTCCAATTCCGCAACATCCGCGTCAAGGACCTCTCCGCCGCCACGCCATCCATTCCTCTCGCCACCATCCAAACCGATTCCAGCCTGCCCCGCATCCAAGTTATTAAAGACCAAGGCCCCAACGCCACCGAGTGGGCGCTGACACCGCTGGACGAAGCCATCCCCGCCGACATCCGGCAGAATTTGACGTCTCTGCGCGAGGACCTTCTCGATGAAGGTGCGAAAGCCGCCAAGGGCAATCCCAAAGCTTACCAACTGGCCTCCGATTACTGTGACAAAATACTCGCCGCGCTATCTCAACGTGAATTGGCCCGCGTGAACGCCGGGTACCGCACTGCCCAGGCCGAGGCCAACAAAGCCATCGGCAACCAAGCCCTTGATGCCCGACGCAACTACAAGATGAGCTGGCCGCAATACGCCCGCGAAGAATCCCAACGCTCCTCCCTGCGCGAAAACGAATCCGACAAGGCCGATGTGAAGAAGGAACAACTCAAGGTCGAATGGGCCGGACGCGCCGAGCAGATGCGGAAGGCCTTGGACGATCTCTATGCCCGGTTCCGCGAAGCTGTACGTCAGTCGCCTGCGGCGAAGTGAAAATCAGTTTGTTTGCAACCCTCTCGACTGCTTTGCGAATCACACTTTGAACCTATAGCCATTTTTCATGAAAACCATTCGCCGCATAACAGCCCTTATTTCCATGTGCAATGTTCTTTGCGCTACGGCTTTGCAAGCCGCTGAGCCCAAGACATTAAAAGAGGCTCTCCTCAACTATCCATGGGAGTGGACACACGCTCCCAGGCCTCCGGATCTGCTTATCTTTAACCAAGATGGAACAGCGATATGTACACGATTCGGATTGGACTGGAAAATTACGGGATCGCACACTGCGCTTGGCTCTTTTCACCCTAAGCCAAATTCTGACATTCAAGTGAAATTGAAATTCGACGCCTCGTTCTCGACACTGCAAGGATCCACGCTGGACGGAAAATACCATTACACTGGCAGACGGCTCCCCCCTGGCAGCACAGGGGCGACGACTCCAGTTTCAGCCTCAACTTCAAGGCCATCTGCTCCGCTGGCCACCATTCAATCTGACCCCAGCCAGCCCCGCATTCAAGTCATCAAGGATCAGGGCCCCAACGCCTCCGAATGGGCGCTGACACCGCTGGACGAAGCCATCCCTGCGGACATTCGACAGAATTTGACCTCTCTGCGCGAGGACCTGCTTGATGAAGTTGCGAAAGCCGCCAAGGCCAGCCCCAGGGCCTACCAACTGGCTTCAGAGTACTGTGACAAAATCCTCGCCACGATTTCCCAACGGGAACTGGCCCGCGTGAACGCCGGGTATCGCTCCGCGCAGGTGGAGGCCAACAAAGCCACCAGCAACCAAGCCCTCAATGCGCGGCGCAACTACATGATGAGCTGGCCGCAGTACGCCCGCGAAGAATCCCAACGCTCCTCCCTGCGCGAAAACGAATCTGACAAGGCAGATGTGAAGAAGGAACAACTCAAGGTCGAATGGGCCGCACGCGCCGAACAGATGCGGAAGGCCCTCGACGGCCTTTATGCCCAGCTGCGCGCCGCCCTGCGGGAATGACATCCCGCAAGAGCTTCGGCGTGCCGTCGCCAGTCAGCGACCTTATCTGCCCAAGACCAGCGTGGCGAGTGGGGGGAGATCGACGACGACACTCCAGGGCTGGCCCTGCCAGGGGGTCTGCTGGGCCTGGAAGCCTGCTCCTGCGCTGACGCCGGAACCGGCGTAGGTGGGGGCGTCGCTGTTGAGGAGTTCGCGGTAGGTGCCGGCGTCGGGGACGCCGACGCGGTAGCTGGGGCGGGTCACGGGGGTGGCATTGACTAGCACGGTCACTTTGTCGCCATCCGGCGCGGAGCGGGTGAAGGCGAAGATGCTGTTGTCGGCGTCGTTGGCGTCGAGCCAGTGGAAGCCGCCGGGCTCGTGGTCCTTCGCGTAGAGTGCCGGGCGGCTAGTGTAGAGGTGGTTGAGGTCTTTGACGAGCTTTTGGAGGCCGCTGTGCTCTTCACCAAGGAAGAGATGCCAGTCGAGGCTGCTGTCATGCCGCCACTCATTCCACTGGCCAAATTCGCAGCCCATGAAGAGGAGCTTTTTGCCGGGGTGCATCCACATCCAACTGAGGAACATGCGGAGATTCGCGAACTTCTGCCAGCGGTCGCCGGGCATCTTGTTGATGAGGGAGCCTTTCCCATGCACGACTTCATCGTGGCTGAGCACGAGGATGAAGTTCTCATCAAAGGCGTAGATCATGGCGAAGGTGGCCTCGCCATGGTGGTACTTCCGGTTGATGGGGTCCTCAGCCATGTAGTGCAGGCTGTCATTCATCCAGCCCATGTTCCATTTGAAGCCGAAACCGAGGCCGCCGGTGCTGACGGGTTTTGAGACGCCCGCCCAGGCGGTGCTCTCTTCGGCGATGATGGTGGTGCCGGGATGCTTGGCGTAGCACACGGTGTTCAGCTCGCGCATGAAGGAGATGGCCTCCAGGTTCTCGCGACCGCCGAGGTGGTTCGGAATCCACTGACCGGGCTCGCGTGAATAGTCGAGGTAAAGCATTGATGCCACAGCATCTACACGCAGGCCGTCGATATGGAACTGCTCCAGCCAGTAGAGGGCATTGGAGATGAGGAAGTTCTTCACTTCATGGCGGCCATAATTGAAGATGAGGGTGCCCCAGTCCTGATGCTCGCCGAGGCGGGGGTCGGCATGCTCAAATAAGGCGGTGCCGTCGAACTTGGCGAGGCCGTGGGAGTCTTTCGGGAAATGGCCGGGCACCCAATCGAGGATGACGCCGATGCCTGCCTGATGGCAGCGGTCCACGAATTCGCGGAACTCGTCCGGATTCCCAAAGCGGCTGGTCGGCGCGTAGTAGCCGGTGATCTGGTAGCCCCAGGAGCCGTCAAAGGGATGCTCGGCGATGCCCATGATCTCGATGTGCGTGAAACCGAGGTTTTTGACGTAGGGGATGAGGTCGTCCGCAAGCTCCTTGTAGGACAGCCAGCGATTCCCTTCCGCTTCTTTGCGCTTCCAGGAGCCAAAGTGCACCTCGTACGCGCTCATGGGCGAATGGTAGAGATCGTGCTTGGCGCGGGTCTGGATCCACTCGTTGTCGGACCAGCGGTAGCGGTCCAGGTCAAAGACGAGGCTGGAGGTCTGCGTGCCGTGCTGGGCAAAGACGGCATAGGGGTCGCTCTTCAGGCACATGTGGCCGTGCATGTCCACGACCTCGAACTTGTAGTGTGTCAGCTCGGTGATCCCAGGGATGAAAATCTCCCAGATGCCGGCTTCGATGCGGTTGCGCATCACATTCATGCGGCCGTCCCAGTGGTTCCAGTCGCCCACGACGGAGACACGCTGGGCATTCGGGGCCCACACCGCAAACTGGCAGCCGGCGACGCCGTGAAGCGTCTTCAGCCGTGCGCCCAGCACCTCCCACAGGCGCTGGTGGGTGCCTTCGCGGAAGTAGTACATGTCCTGATCTCCGAGCAGGAGACCAAAGGAATAGGGATCGCTGTGGCGGGTGGGCGCGCCTTCAAAGGGGGTGATTTCGAGCTCGTAGAGCCCTTTGGGGGTGATGGCTTCAAAGTAGCCGTCCTTGTGCAGCTTTTCCGCCACCACACGTTCATTGCCAACGATGACCGCCACTTCTTTGGCGTAGGGCTGCACGATGCGCACCACCTGCTGCCCTGGCCGGGACTCATGCGCTCCGAGGAAGGCAAACACATTGGGGTGTCGGGCCGCCAGCACGGCTTCGATCTCGGGTTTTGGGGAATATGGGCTCATTGGAGCCACTCATGAAGAGGTTCCACCGGAAAGCAACGGCTCTAACATCTCCTGAATGATTCGTGACCAGGACAGCCGCACCATCATCTGCCGCTGCAATTGCCGCGCCTGCACGGCGGGGTGCGCCTTGATCTTGCGTGCAAGGTTTTTGGGAGAGGCGGTGAGCTTGAAAAAAGTGGCCCCCACCGCCACCTCCCGGTGGGCCGGAATGTGTGAGCAAAAGACCGGCACGCCATGCAGCGCGGCCTCGATCAGCGGCAGGCCGTAGCCTTCCTGCGTGCTGGGGAAAAACAGGACGTCCGCCATGTGGTAGAGGCTGCGCACGTCATTGTCCGTGAGGGTGCCCTTCTCCCCGAGAAAGCGCACTCGCTTGGCCACGCCGAGTTCTTTGGCCAGTTGCTTCAGTTCGCGGAAGTACTTCGCGCCATCGGTCTGGTGCGGATCGGGGGCTGCGGTGACGAGATACTGCGCCTCGGGCAGCTCCGCGAGCAGGCGCAGGCCAAACTCGATATTCTTGCGCCGTACGAAGCGCGTGGGCTGCAGCAGGATGAGGCCCGCGTGCTCAAGTTTCAGCTCACGCACGCGCGGCGTGAGGCCCAGGATGGAGTGCGCATCGCACCCATTCGGAATGACGTGGACTGGCTCCTGCGTCACCTTCATGTAGTCCAGCCGCCGGAACTCCGAAACTGCCACATGAATGGCCTGCGGCACCTGGGCCGACCAGCGTACGTCATGCACCCAGTTGATCCAGCGGATGTCGGGGCGGGAGCGGGTGAGTGCGATGAGCTTCTTCGTCCAAGGGAGGTCGAAGGGCATGGTGAAAACATTGTGGACGATGACCGCATCCCACGCGGCCATGTGCCATTCGTGGCGGGTGAGGACTTCCACCTCATGCCCCAGCAGGCGCAGCGCGGCGGCCTGCTCGCCGATCACACGTTCCACGCCGCCGATGACGGGCGGTTTGGAGTAGTGGAGGATGGCAATGAGCATGGAGTACACAGGAGCGCCAACGCCTCCGGTGCGCAAATGCTGGAATGCTTAGAGGACGGCTGCCAGCGGGTAAGACAGCGTTTATCATGAGGCTTGACATCATTCCGCTTTTTAACCTATGCCTTTGAAACCATGAAAACGACTGCTAACTCCGTCTGGCTTGTTTTGTTTCTCGCTCTGGTCGCCTTGATCCCTGCGCAGGCCAAAGACGAGGTGCATTTGACCTACCCTTCCAAAGTTGAAGGCTCGAAGGGCAAGGAGCGCGAGAAGCTCTTCACTCCATGGATGAGCCGGGATGCGCTGGCTGCTCATACCGAGGACATGCAGAAGAAGGGCGGGCAGATCATCTACTTTGAGTATGACAGCTCCAATGCGCAATGGCGCGCTATTTACACGAGCAAGCTGAAGCTGAAAGGCCCGTATTCCCGCTGGGCTTACACGGACGAAAAGGTCATGGATGAGGCACTCAACCGCGAGAGCAAGCTCGGCCTCCAGCCTGCTTTCGTCGTGCACAGTGCGAGTGGTTCCTTCACCCTGCTGATGGTTTCGCCGGATGACCTAGTTGCCGTGCGCGCAGAGCTCAAGGCTCTGGGCGTCGGCGAGCCGAAGCTGCGGAAGTGATCGGGCCTGGCGGCACGTGAAACACGTGGCTCACACCACGATGTTCACCAGCTTGCCGGGAACCACGATGATCTTCTTCGGGGTCTTGCCTTCCATGAACTCCTGCACGCGGGCGCTGGCGAGGGCGATCTTTTCGATCTCTTCCTTGGTGGCCTGAATCGGCACGCGGGCTTTGTCGCGCAGCTTGCCATTGACCTGGAAGACGACTTCCACTTCGTCCTCGATGAGGGCGGCGGGATCGTACTTCGGCCAGGTGGCGTCGCTGAGAAGGCCCTGCACCGCGAGCGCGGGGAACTTGGTGGCGATGCGTGCGTTCAGATCGTCCGCGATGTGTGGCGCGAAGGGACTGAGCACCTTGAGGAAAGTGACGATGGCGGAGGCGGGCATCACCTCCTCGGCGATGAAGGTCTTGGTGCAGATCATCATCTGGCTGATGGCGGTGTTGAAGCTGAGCTTCTCAATGTCTTCGCCGCATTTCTTGATGGTCTCGTGCAGGGCTTTCGTGACCTGCTTGTTGGCAGGCACGTCTTGCAGCGCGGGGGACAGGCTCCACACGCCTTCCTCACTGACTTCCATGACGAGACGCCAAACGCGGGCGAGGAAGCGATAAACGCCCTCGACGCCCTTCATGCTCCAAGGCTTCACCTGCTCCAGCGGTCCCATGAACATCTCATACAGGCGCAGCGAATCCGCGCCGTATTCCTTTACGACGTCATCGGGGTTCACCACGTTGCCGCGTGACTTGGACATCTTCTGGCCGTCTTCGCCCATGATCAGACCTTGATTCACCAAGCGCTGGAAAGGCTCCGGCGTGCTGACGTAACCCAGGTCAAACAGCACCTTGTGCCAGAAGCGGGCATACAGCAGGTGCAGCACGGCGTGCTCGGTGCCGCCAACGTAGAGATCCACGCCACCGGGCTTGCCACCGCCCATCCAGTACTTCTCGGCTTCTTCGCTGACGAAGCGTTTGCTGTTCTGCGCATCGCAGTAGCGCAGGTAGTACCAGCAGGAGCCGGCCCACTGCGGCATGGTGTTGAGTTCACGCGTGGCGGTGGCGGAGTAGCGCACCCAGTCGGTGGCTTTGGACAGCGGTGGCTCAGGCGTGCCGGTCGGCTTGAAGTCTTCCAGCGTCGGTGGTTGCAGCGGCAGTTCGCTTTCAGGAATGCTGCGGTGACTGCCGTCTTCCCACACGATCGGGAAGGGCTCGCCCCAGTAGCGCTGACGGCTGAAGAGCCAGTCGCGCAGCTTGAAGTTGGTGGTGCCTTTGCCGAGGCTTTTTTCTTCGAGAAACGCGATGATTTTTTGCTTCGCGTCAGGAGTGGTCAAGCCGTCAAGGAAGCCGCTGTTAATGGCGGTGCCATGGTCGGTGAAGCCCTGCCACTCTTTGCCTTCCGGTGGCTGCACCACCTGCTTGACAGGCAGTGCAAACATCTGCGCGAATTCAAAGTCACGCGCATCATGCGCAGGCACGGCCATGATGGCGCCGGTGCCGTAGCCCATGAGGACGTAGTCGGCGATCCAGATGGGGATCTGCTCGTTGTTGACGGGATTGATGGCGTACGCGCCGGTGAACACGCCGGACTTTTCCTTGGCGAGTTCAGTGCGCTCCAGATCGGATTTGGAGCCGACGACTTTACGATAAGCTTCCACTGCTGCGGCGTGCTCAGGCGTGGTGATTTGATCCACCAGCGCATGCTCGGGCGCGAAGACCATGTAGGTGGCTCCGAAGAGGGTGTCTGGCCGTGTGGTGAAAACGGTCACGTCGGACTCATGGCCGACGATCTGGAATTTCACATGCGCGCCTTCGCTGCGGCCGATCCAGTTGCGCTGCAGCAGCTTGATGCTTTCGGGCCAGTCGAGGCCGTCGAGTTCATCGATGAGGCGCTGGGCAAAGGAGGTGATGCGCAGCATCCACTGGCGCATCGGGCGGCGCTCCACGGGGAAACCGCCGACTTCGCTTTTACCGTCCACGATCTCTTCATTGGCCAGCACGGTGCCGAGTTCCGGGCACCAGTTCACCGGTGCGGAGGAAACGAAGGCAAGGCGGCGTGAGTCGATCTCTTCGCGGGAAAGTCCCTGCCCTTCGAGTTCAGCAATGGGCCGTGCCTTGCCGGCATCATTCACGTACGAATTGTACAGCTTGAGGAAGATCCACTGCGTCCACTTGAAGTAGCCGGGGTCGGTGGTGTTCACTTCACGATCCCAATCATAAGCGAAGCCGAGGCGCTTCAATTGGCCGCGAAAGCCTTCGATGTTCTTCTCAGTGGTGGCACGTGGATGCTGACCGGTCTTGATGGCGTACTGCTCGGCAGGCAGGCCAAAGGCATCCCAGCCCATGGGGTGCAGCACGTTGAAGCCGGACATCTTTTTGAAGCGGCCGATGATGTCCGTGGCGGTGTAGCCTTCCGGATGGCCGACGTGCAGGCCTGCGCCGCTGGGATAGGGGAACATGTCGAGCACGAAGTACTTCGGCTTCGAGGCATCGAAATCGGCATCGCCGGGGTTCGGAGTGCGGAAGGCCTTCTTAGCCTCCCACACGTCCTGCCACTTCGGTTCAAAATCGGAGAATGGGAAGGCTTTGCGCTGCTCGCTGCTCATAGGGGGCGCGAAAGAAGGCGAGGGGCGGGAAGAGGTCAATAAAGTACTCATGAGCTTTAGCTCGTTCCGGGAACGCACCGCAGCACCCAGAATCCAGAGCGAGCTAAAGCTCACGAGTACTTTGCTCAGCCTTCCGTGGGCGCTTCAACGCTGGAACGCGGGCGGCGCAGATAGTTGCGGGTGACTTGAAAGAGACTCATACCCCCGATGACAGAGGCGAACACCGCTCCGAAAACATGCAGCATTGGCATTTCGCGGAAAAACACGTGCCGAACAATCATCAACACGCCACTGAGACACACGGGCAGAAAGACCAGCCAGATGCCCACCACCACGATCAATTTGCGGGGCGATGCCACCGCCTGCCGGTAGATGTAGCCTTCGGAAAAGATGCGTTCAAAGGGTGAGATGGCCACCGTCGGCGTCACTGGTGCGGCGCATTTCGGGCAGAACCCGCAGCCTGCCGTTAGCTCGGCAAGGCAGGCCGGGCAGAGATCACCGCCATCGAAATGATCATCGCCCATCGCAGCTTCCGCCTCTTCGCTCGCGACCTTCAGGCCTTCGTTCGCGTTCATGCACTGAGGCTATCAGGTCTCCCACTGTCCTGGCAAGACTAAATGCGGACGAGGTCAAGGCGGAGTCCGTCTTGACCTCTGAACTCTCCGCTTACTTAAACAGCTTCGATCCCGCCTTGAGGTGCTCTTCGTGCTCCATCATGCGCAGTTCCACGCGTTCGCGGATGGTGCGTTCGCCGATGCCGTCGTGCTTGGTGGCGACGAGGGCTTTGAGGAGGTCGATCATGGACTTCAAATCATCCATCATCACAAATTCGGGCACGATCTGGCGGGCGTCGTTGAGATTGTGGTAGTGGCCGAGCGGCAGGGAGATGCCGACGCTGCGAACGCCTGAGGCCTGCGTGGCGGTGGCTTCGCAGGCTCCGGCGTCCAGCAGGCAGCGCTGCACGCGGATGCCCTGTTCTTTCGCCGTGGTCATGAGGACGGCCATGGCTTCGTTGTCGAAGATGGAGACGCGATCTCCCACGCGGAGGATCGGACCACCACCCATGACGGCACCATTGACGGGGCGGCTGGTTTCGAGTGAGAGGAAGACGCTGTCTGCGCCAAAGGGCCAGTTCTGCGCGAGGTGCCAGGCACCGAGCCAGCCGACCTCCTCCGCACGGGTGAAGGCCGCATGCACGGTGGTCTGGATGTTCAGGCGGGCCAGGTCGAGAAAGGTCATCACGATGGCCGCGCAGCCGATGATGTCGTCACACGCAGTGGCTTCAATGCGGGTGTTGGTGATGTTCACCGGGAAATTCCACGTGGCAATCTGGCCCTTCACTTTGCGCAGGCCGCGCTTCACGCCGGCCTCCACTTCCAGCTTCCCGACGCCGCCGAGGAATTCCCACTCATCCCGCTTGGTGCTGCCGGGGGGCTTCACAAAGGCCGGATGGTCCATGTGCGCGCCGAGCACCCAAGTGGGCTTGCTCTTGGATTTGCCATTTTTGTACGTGGCCAGCAGGTTGCCGAACTTGTCACGCTTCAACTTCACATGCGGGCAGTCCTTGAGCAGCGCCTCGATCTCCGCTCGCACATGATACTCATGAAACGGGGCGGTTGGCTGCTTGAGAAGTCTTTTGAGAATACTATTGAGGTTGGACGCTGGCATGGGCCATCGTAATACGAATTTATGGAAACACCAAACGCCACGTGAAGCAGCTTCGATATTTCTTCGAGACTGCCCTGATCAAATCCATCGCGTGGCTGCTGCCACGCCTGCCACGGGGTGTGATCATGACCCTGTCCCGCTGGATCGGCACGGCGATTTATCATGGGGATAAACGTGGCCGCAGCACGGCGCTGGAGAATCTGCGCTGCGCCTTTGGGGAGCAGTACACGCTGGCGGAGAGGAAGCGGATCGCACGCGGTTCCTATCAGGTGTTTGCCCGCACCTTTCTAGATCTGTTTTGGTCGTTAAAGCTCACGCCAGAGACCTGGGATCAGCACATCAGCATCCATCTGCATGATGCGAAGATCGAGCAGCAGGCACGCGAACGTGGCGGGGTGTGGGTGACGCCGCATTTTGGGAATTTTGAATTTGTCAGCCTGGCCTGGGGCTATCGCGGCCTGCCGTACACCGTGGTGGCGCAGGATTTTAAAAATGCCGGCCTCACCCCCCTCTTCAGCCGCATCCGCAGTCATTCGGGGCAGACGGTGATCCCCCAGGAATCGGCGATTCTCCGGCTGATGAAGCTGCTGAAACGCGGCGGCTATGTGGGCATGCTGGTGGACCTGAACGTCACGCCTGGAAGAACCGCTGCGGCGATCCGCTGCTTTGGCCTGTGGACTTCCGTGCCGACGCTGCACGTGCAGCTCACCCAGCGGCTGGGGCTTTCCATCATCCCCACCGTCTGCCTGCCGCTGCCAGATGGCCGCTATGAGGTATCCACCCTGGCGGACATCCAGCCGCAGCCGGATGAAGACATCACTGAGGTGACGCAGCGTGTGTGGGATCATTTTGAGGCCAAGATCCGCCAGCACCCGGAGTGCTGGCTGTGGATGTACAAGCACTGGCGTTACCGCCCGGTGGGCACGCCAGGCCTGCCACATCCCGATTACCCCGCTTATTCCAACTACTCCAAGGCACTGGCCAGCATGATCCCCGAGACAGAGCGCGCCAAACAACCCGAGGCTTGAGGACGGTCGATGTAATGCTAATCAGAAAAAACGCACTCATGCGCCGCCATTAAGTTTTTCAACCCTCCACAAGTTCCGTGAAGAAGCTCCGTTATTCCTTTGAGATCCTCCTGCTTGATCTGGCCGTGTGGCTGCTGCCACGGGTGCCGCGCCATGTGCTGATGGTGCTGGCACGCGTGCTCGGCACGCTGGCCTACTGGGTGGACGCACGCGGACGCGCCACGGCTCTGGACAATCTGCGCTGCGCCTTTGGCGATGAGTACACCCCGGCGGACAGGCGGCGCATCGCACGCGGTTCCTATCAGGTCTTCGCGCGCACGTTTGTGGATTTATTTTGGTCGCCCAGCCTCAGGGCGGACACCTGGCAGCAGCATTTCGACATCATCACGGACGCCGCCTCCGAAGAAAGGGCGCGTCAGAATGGCGGGGTCTGGGTGACGCCGCATTTCGGCAACTTTGAGCTGATCAGCCAGATCTGGGGATTCCGTGGCTTCCCCTTCACCGTGGTGGCGCAGGACTTCAAGAACCCGGCCATCACACATCTATTTAAGAGACTGCGGGAGCAGTCAGGCCACACCTTCATCTCGCAGGACAATGCCATGATTAAGCTGATGAAGGCGCTCAAGCGCAAAGGCCACGCGGGACTGCTCACGGACCTGAGCATCTCACCCGGCAGGGCGGCCACGGCGATCCAGTGCTATGGCCTCTGGACCTCGGTGCCGACGTTGCATGTGGAGCTGGCAAAGCGTCTCGGCCTTTCCATCATCACCGGCGTGTGCCGCCCCCTGCCGGACGGACGCTATGAGGCCCACCTGTTTGAAGCCATTGAGCCAAAGCCGGAGGACGACACGCGTGAGATGACGCAGCGCATCTGGGACATATTTGAGCAGGAGATCCGCAAACACCCCGAGTGCTGGCTGTGGATGTACAAGCAGTGGCGCTACCGCCCCGTGGGCAGGCCGGGCGTGCCGCACCCCGACTACCCCGCCTATTCCAACTACTCCAAAGCATTCGTGCAGATGGTGCCGCCGGAGCTGCTCCAGCAGGATGTCGCGCCTGCCGCCTCAAGCGCAGTCGGCTGAAAGACTTGGCCGTGCATGCCAGTTTTTTCATTGCCCCGTGTGACTGGCGCTCGTAATCCTCACGCCTTCCAAAAACCAACCTGCCAATGTCCATTCCCCATCTTCCTGCTCTTCGCAAAGGCCGCCCCTATGAGTCGCTCGACAAGGCTCAGGTCAAAGACCACAAAACCGGCGAGGTCTGCGCTGAGATCAGCCAGGTGAATGCCGGCATCGTGCGCAAAGATCTGGCCAAGATCGGTGAAGCCCGCGCCTCACTGAAAAAGTTCACCGTGGAGCAGCTCATCGAGATCACCGCCAAGGCGGGCGAGCTTTTCCTCAATGGCACCCTGCCCCTGGGCGACAAAGGCCACACGCAGACGCCGGAAGAATACATCGCCACGCTTTCCCGCACCAGCGGCCTGCCGCACGTCATGGTGAAGCGTAACATGTCCAAGCTGCACTTCGCGCTGACCAACATGAAAATGATCCTCAACGGCCTCACACGCGGCCTGGATCTCAGCGTCATTGATCGTGGCTTTGGCACGCAGTCCGGCTGCCCTGTCTCCTACTTCCCCACCACCAAGTCCCTCGGCCTCATCATGCCGAGCAACTCCCCGGCGGTGAATTCCCTCTGGCTGCCCGCCATCGCGCTGAAAATTCCGGTGGTCATCAAGCCAGGCCGTGAAGAGCCGTGGACGCCGTTTCGCCTGATCCAGGCGTTCATCGCTGCCGGTGCGCCGCCTGAAGCCTTTGGCTTCTACCCGACCGATCACGAAGGCAGTGGCGAAGTCGTCAAGCTCAGCGGCCGCAACCTCGTCTTTGGTGATGTGGCCATGGCGAAGATGTATGAAGGCAATCCCGCCGTGCAGGTGCATGGCCCGGGCTGGAGCAAGATCATCATCGGCGAAGACAAGATCGAAAACTGGAAGGACTACCTCGATGTGATGGTCGCCTCCATCAGCGATAACGGCGGCCGCTCCTGCATCAACGCCTCGGCGGTGATCGTGCCCAAGTATGGCAAGGAAATCGCCACCGCACTCGCCGAGCGTCTCGGCAAGGTGGCACCCACCACCTCCGAAGATGAAAACGCCCGCCTCGCCGGCTTTGCGAACGTGAAGATGGCCGACTACATCGACAGCGCCATCGACAGCGATCTGCAAACTCCCGGCGCAGAAGACGTCACCGCACAGTTCCGCGACGGCCCCCGCAAAGTGGAGTTCCAAGGCGGCACCTTCCTGCGTCCCACCATCATCTGGTGCTCCGATAATAAACACCCGCTCGCCAATCGCGAATTCCTCTGTCCCTACGCCAGCGTGCTCGAAGTGCCGCAGGGCGAAGTGCTGGGCCGCATCGGCTACTCGCTCATCGTCACCGCGATCACGCAGGACCCGGCCTTCATCAACGACCTCCTCGAGTGCGGCGACATCGACCGCCTGAACATCGGGCCGATCAGCACCATGAAGATCAGCTGGGACCAGCCGCACGAGGGGAACATGTTTGAGTTCCTGTACAAACGGCGCTCCATCGACTGCGCGTGAGTTCGTCACTTTTTCACGAGCTTCATGTCCCTCGCACCCTTCGATTACCAGCCGCGCACGCGACTCATCTACGGCAGCGGCACGCTGGCACGCGTGGGCGAGCTGGCGCGTGATCTCGGCGGCACGCGTGCGCTGGTGGTGAGTGATCCTGGCATCGTGAAGGCGGGCTATGTGGTGCGTGCGGTCAGCTTTCTGGTGGCCGCAGGATTGCAGACACGTGTCTTTGGAGAAGTGCGGGAGAATCCCAGCACGGAAGATGTGGATGCCTGCGTGGCGGTAGCGCGTGAGTTCAAGGCGGACATCATCATCGGCCTCGGCGGTGGCAGCAGCATGGACACCGCCAAGGGCTGCAACTTCATCCTGACCAACGGCGGGCGCATGCACGACTACTGGGGCGTGGGCAAGGCGACGAAGCCGATGCTGCCGCTCATTGCGATTCCGACCACGTCCGGCACCGGCAGCGAATGCCAGAGCTTTGCGCTGATCTCCGATGCGGTGACGCATGTGAAGATGGCCTGCGGCGATCCCAAGGCCGCCGCGAAGGTGGCCATCCTAGATGCAGAACTCACCGTCTCCCAGCCACAGCGCGTGACCGTTTGTACCGGCATGGACGCGCTCACACACACCTTGGAAACCGCTGTGACGAACAAGAGGAATGCATTTTCATCCCTCTATTCCCGCGAAGGCTTCCGCCTCTGCCACAGCGGTTTCAGCCGTGTGCTGCGCGACCCCAAAGACCTGGAGGCACGCGGCATGATGCAGCTCGGCGCAGCCTATGCAGGCATCGCTATCGAGAACAGCATGCTCGGTGCCGCACACTCCTGCGCCAATCCGCTCACGGCCAAATTCAACGTCGTGCATGGCGAGGCCGTGGGCGTGATGATGCCGCATGTGATCCGCTTCAATTCGCAAGACCCGCAGATCGACGCCATCTACAAAAGCTACTTTGACGGCGATCTCGCCGACCGCATGAGCGAGCTGCTGCGTGAGGCCGGCATGCCCCGCAACATCGCCGACTACGGCGTGAAAGAAGAGCATCTCCAGGACCTCGCCGACATGGCCGCCAAGCAGTGGACTGCGCAGTTCAATCCGCGTCTGCCCAGCGTGGCGGACTTTGTGGAGCTGTACCACACGGCGCTGTAAAAAGTACTGCCGAACTTGAGTTCGTTCTGCGAGGTCTTGCGAGCGTCCCAGAGCGAGCTAAAGCTCGGGAATACTTTCTCATGACTCCCACTGAACATCTCGACGCCTTGCTGGCCCGGCCTGAGCCGTTGCTGGCGCTGGCTCCCATGCAGGATGTCACGGACCTGGAGTTCTGGCGGCTGATGGCGCGCTATGGCGGGGCGGATGTGTACTACACGGAGTACTTCCGCGTGCATGCAGACTCGCATTTGGACAAGCCGATCCTCTCCTCGCTGATTCACAATCCCACGGGCAAACCCGCCATCGCGCAGATGATCGGGAATGACATCCCGGCGCTGGTGCGCAGCGCGAAGGAACTGCAGCATTACAACATCGCGGCGGTGGATTTGAATCTCGGCTGCCCCGCACCCATCGTGTACAAGAAATGCGCAGGCGGCGGCCTGCTGCGCGATGTACCGCGCATCGAGGGCATCCTGGGTGCTCTGCGTGAGGCCATTTCCATCAAGTTCACCGTGAAGACGCGCCTCGGCTTTGACGACACGGAGACCATCGACGCACTGGTGCCGCTGTTTGCAAAGCATGGCGTGGACCTCGTCACCATCCATGGCCGCACCGTGCTGCAGATGTATCGCGAGGGCGTGCGCTACGATTTGATTGGCAACGCCACCTCACACCTCCCCTGCCCGGTGCTGGCGAATGGCAACATCAGCTCCCACGTGGATGCCGCCGAGGTGATGCAGCAGACCGGCGTGCGCGGCCTCATGCTGGGGCGCGGGGCGATCCGCAATCCGTGGATGTTTGACCAGATCCGCCAGCACACGCGTGGCGAGCCCGTCTTCCAGCCCACCCCCGCCGACCGCCTGCGCTACGTGGAGGAGCTCTACGAATGCGTGACCATGCCGGACACCCGCGAGCTGGACATGGTGAACCGCATCAAAAAACACCTCAATTTCTTCGCCTGGGGCCTGGCTGATGCCGAGACCTTTCTCAGCACCATGCGCCGCTGCACCACGCGCGCGGACATCATGGAGGTGTGCACGCGGGCATTTGGGGTATGAGACGGAGGCTTGACTTTGAAACCAAAACGATCTTTTCAGTCCTGCTTGACACCCTGATACCTATCTTGTGCGCAGGTGATGAAGACTGAGGGGATCGCCTGGCTCATGAGGTTTTTTGCGGACATTGAAGTGTTTGTTCATCCTCGGACGGGCCGCTACCCGCCAGCTCCTGCTCGATCTGCTCAATGCTGGGGAGGCTGCTTCGGAGTTCTGGCGGCAGGGACTCCACCAATTGATATTCTGCCACCCCAAGTGGTTGCGACTTGTCACGCAGCGCGTATTCGGCCACCACCTGGTTTTTGCTTTTGCACAGCAGCAGACCGATGGTTGGTCCATCGCTTGGATGCTTGACCTGGGCATCCACCGCCGTCAGGTAAAAGCTTAACTGCCCGAGGTGCTCAGGCTTGAATTTTCCGGCCTTGAGTTCGATCACCACATAGCAGCGCAGTTTGAGATGGTAAAACAGCAGGTCCAGAAAAAACTCCTCCCCGCCGACATCCAGCAGCACCTGCCGCCCCACAAAGGCAAAGCCTGCGCCCAGTTCCAGCAGGAAGCTGGTGACGTGTTTCACCAGCGCATCCTCAATTTCCCGCTCCTGCGCTTCCTCTGTCAGCCCCAAAAAATCGAAACGATAAGGGTCTTTGAGGGATTCACGCGCGAGATCAGACTGCGGTTTCGGCAGGCTTTGCGCGAAGTTGGTCACAGCCACTCCGCTCCGCTCCAGCAGACGGGATTCAATTTGCATCACCAGGATGTTACGCGACCAGTTGTGCTCGATGGCTTTTGCTGCATAGGCCAGCCGGTGCTTTGGCTCTTTGAGCTTGGCCAGCAGCACCAGATTGTGTCCCCATGGCAATTGTCCAACAGCCTGTTGGACAATTGTGGCATCCGGCCATGCCTCGGCAAAGGCCCTCATGTACATTAGGTTGGCGCGGGAGAATCCCTTCATCTCCGGGAAGGCCGCGTGCAGGTCGTTGGACAGGCGCTCGATAACCTTCGCACCCCAACCCTGGGCGGCCTGCCGGGCCAGGATGTCCTGCCCGATCTGCCAGTATAGCAGAACCAGCTCCCGGTTCACCGCCAGGGAGGCACGCTGCCGGGCATTGTGGATGCGGTCCTTCAGATCGGCCAGCCAGCTGGCATAGCCTTCAGGCGGTTCCGTGAGACGGAGGGGGGTGTCGCTCATGTCCGCCTCCTCCCTGGCTTTCGCTACATTTTTCTCCTCTGCTGTCATCTGTGGTGACCATAAGAGTGGCCCATGAGAAACCGCAACTTTTTGCTGCCATTCATTTCCTCAACTCTTCATTTTTTCAGCATCACTATTACACACCCTCTACAGCGCTACGTGTGGCGGGTGACGCGAATCATGGGGTTTACGACTGTTTGCACGGCTGTTGGACAAACCTTTCACATTTCCTCCGCCTCATTCCCCCGCAATTTTTACAGCTTTTGCTCGTATTGGACATCCCCCAAAGCCTATGCTATCGCCCGCACTCATGTTTTCACCACGAACACTCCTTTCCGTACTGGCCCTGGCTCCCGCGCTTTTGAGCGCAGCGGAGAAGATTGATTTCAACAAGCAGATCAAGCCCCTGCTCGAAGGTGCCTGCACGCACTGCCATGGTGAGAAAGAGGACAAGGGCGACTTCCGCATGCACACGCTGGAAGACCTCAAAAAGGGCAATGAGAACGGCCCCGGCCTGACGCCCGGCGATTTGAAGAAGAGCTCCATCTACACCACGCTGCTGCTCCCGCCGGATGAAGACACGGCGATGCCGCCGAAGAAAGAAGGCTCGTTGGAGAAGTCACAGATCGAAGTGATCAAGACCTGGATCGAGCAAGGGGCCGAATGGCCTGCGGGCGTGGCGCTGGAGCAGACGCCGCGCATCAAGTTTGAAAAACACATCCAGCCGATCCTGGAGCAGAACTGCGTGTCCTGCCACAATCCTGAAAAAGCCAAGGGTGACTGGGTCATCACCACGAAGAAGGAAGCCTTCAGCACGGGCGAGAACGCACCGAACATCCTGCCCTTTGACCTCAAGAGCGCGATCTATCATGCGACGACGCTGGGGGCCGATGAAGACGAGCTCATGCCGCCGAAGAAGAGCGGTGGCCCCCTCAGCAAGGAGGACATCAACTTCCTCCGCCTCTGGGTCCTGCAAGGCGCACCGTGGCCGGATGACCTCAAGCTGACTGCCAAGGAAAAGAAGGGCCCGGCCTCGACGAACCCGGACAACCTTGAGCTGGTGAAGAAGATTCACGCCTTCATCGTGCAGACTTCCAAGGAGAAGAAAGAGGCGGAGATGAAGCCCTACGACTCGAAGATCCCGAAGACGGGCATCCCCTTCAGCATGGTGGTGATCAAGAGCGGTGAATTCACCATGGGCAGCCCGGACAGCGAAGCGGGCCGTGGCGATGATGAAGGCCCGCTGGTGAAGAAGACCCTGAAGCCCTTCTGGATGGGCAAATACGAAGTGACCTGGGACGAGTATGAGCCCTTCCAGCTCACCAGCATCGGACGCAACAAAGACGGCTCCCGCCAGGTGTGGAAGCCGACCGACAAGCCGGAAGATCTCATCTCCCAGCCGACACCGCCCTATCAGCCGATGGACTTCGGCATGGGCCGCGATCACCTCCCCGCCATCTGCATGACGCAGCACGCGGCCAACAAGTACTGCCAGTGGCTCAGCGCCCAGACCGGCCAGTTCTACCGCCTGCCGACTGAGGCCGAGTGGGAGTATGCCGCCCGCGCCGGCACGAAGACCGCATATTTCTTCGGCGACAACAAGGCGCAGCTCAAAGAGTACGCGTGGTACTTCGAGAATGCCCCGAACTTCCAGTATGCGAAAGTCGGTCTGAAGAAGCCCAATCCCTGGGGCCTCTACGACATCTATGGCAACGTTTGCGAATGGTGCATTGACCAATACACGCCGACCACGCCTGCCGCCTCGATCCTCGGCAACGACTGGGTGCGCTCCAAGACCCCCTACCCGCATGTCGCTCGTGGCGGCACCTATGACGACGATCCGGAGCTTCTTCGCAGCGCCTCCCGCAAGGCCTCCGATGCCCTGTGGAAGCAGCAGGACCCGCAGTTGCCGAAGAGCATCTGGTACCTGACGGACGCGACCTGGCTCGGCTTCCGCATCGTGCGTCCTCTGGAGATTCCCACGGTGGAAGAGATGTTCGCCGCTTGGAACAACGGTGTCGCCAAAGAATAACGACATGACTTCCCTCTGATCTTATTCAGGCCGCTGCCACCCAGCGGCCTGTTTTTTTGATCGCCCATCGCTTCCCGACCCGTTCAAGCTTCCTCTCCCTCACTCCCCGACGAACCCATGACCAAATCCAACTCCCCTTCCCGTGGCGCCATGGCCGCCTTGATCGCAGCCTTCCTCGGCTGGCTTTTTGATGGCTTTGAAATGGGTTTGTTCCCGCTCATCGGGAAGCCCGCGCTGCAGGATCTGCTGCCGCAGGCGACACCGATTATCCAGGGGCAGTGGTTCACCGTCATCATCGCCGTCTTCCTCGTGGGCGCGGCCACCGGCGGTGTGCTTTTCGGCTGGCTGGGAGACAAGCTGGGCCGCGTGAAGGCCATGACGCTGGCCATTTTCACCTATGCCATCTTCAGCGGCCTCTGCGCCTTCGTCACCGAGGCCTGGCACTTCGCGGGTCTGCGTTTCGTGGCCTCCCTCGGCATGGGTGGCGAATGGGCGCTGGGTGTCGCGCTAGTCAATGAAATCTGGGGTAACAAGAATCGCGCCTGGATCGCCGGCATGATCGGTGCTGCTTCCAACATCGGCTTCCTGCTCACCGGCCTCATCAGTTGGAAGCTGAACGCCAGCCTGGACGTCGTCACCGGCTGGATTCACGCCATGGGCCTGTCCCCGGCGAACACGGACTACCTGCTGCACAACCGCGCCTGGCGCTTCATTGCCGTCAGCAGCGCCCTGCCGGCCATCATCAATTTCTTCATCCTGATCTTCGTGCCCGAGTCCCACAAGTGGGAGGAAGAAAAGAAATCCGGCAGCACCTCGCATTGGGCCACGATGGATCTCATCGGCGTCCTCATCGCCTGCCTTGCGGCCCTGGCCATCATCTATGTGTGGTCGCCCATGGCATCGCTCGGCGGTGCTGTCGCCGGAGTGGTGACCGTGGTCGGTCTTGCCATCGCCCTGTGGGGCTACATGCACCCAATGCGTCAATACATGGCCCGCTCCGTGACTGCTGGCAGCACGCTGACAGCAGACCGCACCACGATCATGAACAATCTGTTCCTCGGTGCCGGTCTCGCCGCCGTGGCTCTCCTCGGCACCTGGGGCTCCGCGCAGCAGGCGGCGCGCTGGGCTTCGGATCTGGCCCCCAAAGGCAGCACACTGCCGGTGATTGACTATGTGGTCATCGCCACCGCTCTCGGTGCCATTCTCGCCACTTTGATCACGCCCTTCATTGCCGACAAGCTGGGACGCCGCGTGACCTACACCCTGCTCTGTGCCGCCGCTCTTGCGGCATCGGTGGGTTTCTTCCGCATCAATGTCCCTTTCGTCGGCGACTCGGTTCCCACTACGCTGATCGCCACGGCCTTCCTGCTCGGCGGCGTCACCGCCTCCTTCTACGGCTTCTTCCCGCTCTACTTCCCGGAACTCTTTCCCACCAGCGTGCGCGCCACGGGCCAGGGCTTCTGTTTCAATTTCGGCCGCCTTGTGGCCGCCATCGGCGCGCTGCAGCTCGGCAACCTGATGTCCCTCTTCAATGGTGCCAACGTTACCGCCGTGCAATCCGCCGCCAATGCCTACTCCGTTCTCTCCTGCATCTACCTGGTGGGAATGGTGCTGGTGTGGTTCGCACCCGAGACCAAAGGCCGTTCGCTGCAATAACCCCCAATTGGGTATGTTGACCCAAGGGCAGTAATGAAAGAACGTTTGCCAAAGATTCTTTCATCTGTAATAATAAGCGTATATTAACCTCTCACAAATAAGAAGTTTTTGATCAATCTGAGTAAAACTTTATGGATTCTATGATTTTATCTTGATCCTACCAATGGAACTTGTTACATTAACTGAAGTTCGAGATTTTCTCGGAAACCATAGCTCTAAGGACACCTCCCATGATTAACGGAACCAAACCACCCGCCCAAGACCACGCCAAACTGGCAGATTTCATCCTGTTCAGTCAGCGCGAGTTCTTGCTTAATCTCTCCCGTGAGCTGAACCGAGATAACATCTCCTTTGCTCAGTTCTTCCTGCTCGGCTACCTCGCCACGTCGAAGGAGCTGACCATGACGGACATCGCACGCAAGATGGGCCACTCCACCGCTGCCGCCACCGGCCTCGTTGACCGCCTTGAAAAGCTGGGCCTCATGGAGCGCACCCACGCCGTGGATGATCGCCGCAAGGTGATGGTTCGCATCACCTCCCGTGGGATCGAGCTCGTCAGCCGCCTGCGTGACGAACTGCAGAATCAGATCGCGGACGCCATGAGCGAAACCTCTTCCACCGATGCCGACAGCTTCATGAACTCCTACAGCACGCTGGACGCGGCAGCAGCGGCCCGTTAAGCGTTTGTTTTGACTTCTTTTTGCAAAGGCGCCCGGTTTATCCGTGCGCCTTTGTTTTTTTCATGGCAGAACATTCCGAGATGAATCCCAATCAACCTTGGATGACTTTCCCCGCGCTCGAAGCCTTGCCGGAATTTGCTCACCGCTTCACCCTGCGTCATCCTGACATTGCGGTGGATGACGAGCGCGCCGTGGTGGTGGCCCACCTGTGGGACTGGCACCACGCGCAGGCAAAGGAACTCGGCTTTGCGGATTCGGCGCTGTGCATTGCCGAGCAGGTACATGGCAACGAAGTCGCGGTGCTCACGGCACCCACGAGTGAAATCATTCCCGGTACCGACGGCATCATTGCCAATGTGCCCGGCCTCGTCATCGGCATTTATGTGGCGGATTGCTGCGCCGTTTATCTCGCGGATCCGTGCAGCGGAGCTTTTGGCGTGGTGCATTCGGGCAAAAAAGGCTCTGAGTCCGGCATCACTCGGCAGGCCATTGAAAAGATGCAGCAGCACTTTGGCACCCGCGCGGAGGATCTGTGCGTGCAGTTGAGCCCCTGCATCCGGCCTCCGGCCTACGAGATTGATTTTGCCGCGCAGATCCGCCAGCAGGCGCTGGAGGCCGGCGTCCCGGCGGCGCAGATCCATGACACGGGGCTTTGTACGTCTTTGGATTTGCACCGCTTTTATTCCTATCGCATGGAGAAAGGCCGTACCGGGCGCATGCTGGCGCTGCTCGGGCGCAGGGCCTGACACCATGACTTTTCATTCACCCGCCAAAATCAATCTCTGGCTGCGCATTCTCGGCAAACGCCCTGACGGATTTCATGAGGTGCAGACCCGCCTATGCCGGCTGGGACTGGGAGACACGGTGGAAATTGAACTCAAAGGCGCAGGCAAGGATGTCGCGCTGACCTGTTCAGATCCCACGGTGCCGCTGGATGAAACGAATCTGGCCATGCGCGCCCTGCGTGCTTTTGAAACCCGCACCGGCAAGCAGTCCTCCTGGCGCATTCATCTGGAGAAAAAGATCCCGGCAGGCGCGGGCCTGGGCGGTGGCAGCAGCAATGCGGCCACGGTGCTGATGGGGGCCAATGAACTCGCGGGCTCGCCGCTCACCCAAGCGCAGCTTATTGAATTGGGGGCGCAGATCGGTTCAGACGTGCCGTGTTTCATTCTCGACAGCCCTGCTGCGGATGGCGCAGGGCGTGGCGAGCAGGTCACGGAGGTAGATTTCCCCTGGCAGCTCCCGCTGGTCCTGATCAAGCCCGCCTTCCCCATTCCCACGCCCTGGGCCTACAAGCGCTGGGCCGACTCCAAAGAAATCCCCGGCGTGCTTTACTCGCCGCAGCTTTGCTCTTGGGGTGCCATGTCGAATGATCTGGAGCGGCCGGTGTTTGAAAAGCACCTGCTGCTGCCCACCTTGAAAACCTGGCTGCTGGAGCAGGGAGAGGTCCACGCCGCGCTGATGTCCGGCTCCGGCAGCACGATGTTTGCCATTACGGAAACGCCAGCCCAGGCGATGGAACTGGCCGCCAAAGCCCAGGAGTGGTGTGGCGAAACGGCGTGGGTGCAGGCCACCCGGACTGGGGAGTAGGAGCTGCGCGCAACGGTGTTGTGGGGTGCGGAATTGATTCCACAGCAAAGTCGCAGCATGCAGCGGTTGGGCATGTGCTTAGCGCACCGAAAACACACTGACTTTGCGCGCGTCGAAAGGTTGCAATTGAAACGCGGAGCGCGGTGAGTCTCGGAGTGCTGCGGAATAAATTCCGCGCTCCGCAAAAAGATTGAGGCCGGGCGGCTCCCGATTCCGCCCGGCCTCTGGTCTGATCAACCTCAACTTGGTCCTGCGGTGAAGCAGGGGTTTTAGTTAACAACCAATCACTCTCAAGACTCAGTCTATGGAGGGCTGAAAATCCCCGCATGAACTGTTACTGGTGTTAGTGGGGGTCGTGCGCGAAGTGTTGAAAAAAGGTGAAGATTATTTTGCTGAAGTCTGTTCACCCTGTCCGCCCATGCCTGATCTTCCCACCCTGACCGACCCAGAACGTGCCATTTACGAATGGCAGATGTGGGTGCCAGGCGTCGGTGAGGAAGGCCAGCGCAAGCTCAAGGCGGCTACGGTGCTGATTTCCCGCGTCGGCGGGCTGGGCGGGCTGGTGGCGCTAGAACTCGCGGCGGCGGGCGTGGGCAGGCTGGTGCTCGCCCATGGGGGCGATCTGCAGGCTTCGGATTTGAACCGCCAGCTCCTGCAAACCCACGACCATATCGGCAAACCGCGCATGGATTCCATCGTGCGTCGGCTGCGCGAACTCAACCCGCGCTGCGAGATCGTGGGCCATGCGGAAAACGTGACGGCAGACAACGCGGCCGCCTTGGTGGCGCGGGCAGACATCGTGGTGGATGCCGCGCCGTTGTTTCAGGAGCGGCTGGCTTTGAACGCCGCCGCCGTGCGTGCCGGCAAGCCGATGATCGAATGCGCCATGCACACGCTGGAGGCGAGTGTGACGACCTTTGTGCCCGGCAAAACGGGCTGCCTGGCCTGCTACGTGCCTGAGGTGCCGCCCACCTGGACGCGGCAGTTTCCGGTGTTCGGCGCGGTGTCAGGCACCGCCGCGTGCCTCGGGGCGATGGAAGTCATCAAGCTCATCACCGGCATCGGCGAGACGCTCTGCGGTGAACTGCTGTCCATCAATCTCGCCACCATGCAGTTCCGCAAGGTGCGGCTGCCGAAACGGGACGACTGTGAGGTGTGCGGCTGATTTACTTCGCCACGAAGTCCAGCACGCAGGCCTTGTCGAGCAGCGGCTTGAGCTTGGCGACAAATGCCGAATGCTCTGGATGTGGCAGATAGACGTCGAGACCGGCCTTGTCTTTAAAGGTGACCAGGAAGCAGTGGGTAAAGCCGTCATTGAGCCCTTCGGGGCTCACGTTGGTGCCCCATTCAAAGGCGGTCACCGTGTTGACCTTCTTGGTGAGTTCGATGAAGGCGTTTTCAATGCCCTGCACCTCGGCGGGTGTGGCGCTGTCCTTGAATTTGAAGAACACGACGTGGCGGTAGGGGGCGTCTGCGGCGGTGGCGAGGGTGGTCATGGCGGAGAGAAGAATGGTGAGCGCAAAGATGGCGGCTTTCATGGTGCACGAGATTGTCGCAGAGTGCTCCTGGCGTCAATGCTCAAACAGGTTGCACCGTGGCACCACGCATGCTCCTTAAAGACTTATGAGCCATTGGGACCGCTTTCAAAAATACTTTGTTCGTTACTCCAACCTGGGATTCTCCATCGACATCAGCCGCATGGCTTTCGAGGATGACATTTTCAGCCAGATGTCCGGTCGCATCGAGTCCGCCTACAAGCAGATGATCGAGCTCGAAGCCGGAGCCATCGCCAATCCGGATGAACAGCGCATGGTCGGCCACTACTGGCTGCGCAATGCACGCCTGGCCCCCAATGACGCGCTTCAGCATGAGATCAGCGAGACCCTCGCGGCCACCTTGAAATTCGCGGCGGATGTCCATGCTGGCACGATCACGGCGGGCAATGGCAAAAAGTTTTCCCGCGTGCTTATCGTTGGCATTGGTGGCTCGGCGCTCGGACCGCAGCTCGTCGCGCATGCCATCACTCCGGCCAATCCTCCGCTGGCGATCTCATTCCTCGACAACACCGATCCAGACGGCATTGACCGCGTGATGGCCCAGATCGGCGCGGAGCTGGCCACGACTCTTACGGTGGTGATCTCCAAATCCGGCGGCACCAAGGAAACGCGCAACGGCATGCTGGAAGCCGAAGCCGCCTACAAGGCTGCGGGGCTCGACTTTGCGAAGCATGCCGTCGCCGTGACGGGTGTGGGCAGCGAACTGGACAAGCATTCTACCGCGCAGGGCTGGCTGACCCGCTTCCCGATGTGGGACTGGGTGGGCGGACGCACGAGTCTGATGAGCGCCGTGGGTACACTGGCCGCCGCGCTGCAAGGCGTGGACGTGCTGCAGTTCCTGGCCGGTGCCGCAGCGATGGATGTGGAAACCCGCCAGCGTCCCGCGATTGAAAACGCTGCGATGCTGCTGGCGCTGATGTGGCACCATGCAGGCAAGGGCAAGGGCTTGAAGGATATGGTGGTGCTGCCGTACAAGGACAGGCTGGTGCTCTTCAGCAAATACCTGCAGCAGCTCGTCATGGAAAGCCTGGGCAAGGAGCATGATCTCTCCGGTGCCGTGGTGAACCAGGGCATCGCCGTTTATGGCAACAAAGGCAGCACCGACCAACATGCTTATGTGCAGCAGCTGCGCGATGGCGTGAACAATTTCTTTGTCACCTTCATCGAAGTGGGCAAGGCCCGCGATAAAGCCTCCTTCGAAGTCGATCCCGGCTTCACCACGGGCGACTACCTGCAGGGCTTCCTGCGCGGTACGCGCAAGGCGCTGGCGGAGAAGGGACGTGAGTCCATCACGCTGAATATCGCCGAGCTCAATGCCTTCAGCCTAGGCATGCTCATCGCCCTGTTTGAGCGCGCCGTCAGCTTCTACGCCAGCCTGGTGAACATCAATGCCTACCACCAACCCGGTGTTGAGGCAGGTAAAAAAGCCGCCACGGACTTCCTCAGCCAGCTCGCCAAGGTGCGTGCTGCGCTCACGGGCACAGGCCGTACGGCGGATGAAGTGGCGGCCCCGCTGGGGATTGACGCCGAGGATGCCTTCCACATGCTGCATCATCTCGCAGCCAATGGGCAGGCGCAAATCACCGCCACAGGTGACTCTCCGGCGCAGGATCAATTCGCAGCTCCGTGACAAATCGCTGATTGCACACATATCGAGGGCATTCTATAAATCGCCCCCCATCCGGGCCTCCAGCCTTTTTGCGATAACGCCATGCGTGAAATTCCCATCCAGTACCAAATCGCCTGTGTCATTCTGACCGCCCTCTTCATTTGGTCGTTCAGCATCGCGCGGGAGCCACGAGGCTGGCGGCGGCTGTTTCAGTCCATGTTCTCGAAGTCGGAGACCTTCTCCGTGAACAAGAACAAGGTCATCGATGAAGCCCTGAAACGCTATGGCATCGCAATCGCCATGATCATCCTGGTGGTAGATGTTTCCTGCTTTGTTCTTGGTGTCACCTACCCATTTCGTGAGAAACTGCGTAATCTTTCGCCTGAGCAGCGCGAAAGCATGAACGAGATCAACAAGGTCAAAAGCAACACGGGTGTCTCCCCGCTCCCCTGATCACCCTCAGCGGCTGCGCTTGGTCACCAGAGTGTCGGCCATCAGGTCGTGCATGCAGCGGCGGTCCTGACGGAAAATCATGAGCGCATTGGCCACCGGCAGCGCCAGGCCGATGAGGCCAAAGAAGATGACGCTGCCCAAAACGAGGATGCCAAAGATGATGTTGCGCAGCAGCACCGCTTTGATAAAGCCTGCCCTTTCCCCCCCGGGAAAACGCACCACCTGAATGCCCAGAAATATCTTGCCCAGGGTCTGGCCGCGCAGGGTGAGCAGGATCACATTCGTCAGCAGCACCACGTTCATGATCATGCCCATGATGATCGGCGTCAGATTGCCCGACTCCTGGATGGTGTCGATCCGATGTTCAATGACACGCACCATCGCCGCAGGGTCCTTTTGCAGGGTCTTCAGCTCCTCCTGCAGCGCCGGGTCAAACACGATCGAGTAGTAGACGACGAAGGGCACAACCAGCATCAGCAGGTCGATCAGACTGGCGGCGAATCTTTGCCCGCGGGAGGCGAGCTCCAGGTGGTGGGTTTGATCCTGGCGGACTTCTGCGCGCAAGGCCGCGATGGCAGGCGGCTCGGCGGCGGGTGCGGCGGGTGCCGCCTCCATGTTCAGCTCCTGCAAATGGGCCCCCAGCGCCAGCCAGCCGGGCATGCCGTCCGCCCAGCAGAGGTCGGTGCGTTTGAAGCGGCCCTCCCGCAGTCCGGCGCTTATATCCAGATCGTTGAATGTGCCGAGCTGTTCCTCGCCGCGTGCCAGATGGTATTTCATGTATATGCCGTTTGCTGTAAGTCGTATGCTAGATAGCTGCTAACCCGCCCGCATCAAGCTCCCATCCCATCCCATTTGAAAACCATCGCCCGCGTCTTTTCCTACCTTCGCCGTTACCCCTGGCTCGGCTCCGCGCAGATCGCCTGCGCCATCGTCGGCACCCTGATGGTCATCGTTTTCCCGCACATCACCCGGGAGGTCATGGATGTCGTCGTGCCTGGCAAGCAGTGGGACCGCCTGGCCTCGCTCGCCATGTGGGCGCTGGCCGCCTACTTTGCGCAGCACCTGTTCAACTCCCTGCGCATCCAGCTCAACAACACCTTTGAGCAGAAGGTCATTTATGATCTCCGCAGCGACATCTACCAGCGCCTGCAAACCCTGCCCGTGCGCTGGTTCGACAACCGCCCCTCCGGCGACATCATGACCACCGTGGCCGAGGACATCCCCTCCGTCGAACGTGTGCTCATTGACGGCATCGAGCAGGGGCTCGTCTCCGTGCTGCAAATCATCGTGGTGGGTGGCTTCATGCTTCAGGCAGACGTCACCCTGACGCTCTACGCCCTCATTCCACTGCCCTTTCTCATGGCTGGCGCGCTGATCTACACCCGCACCTCCAAGAACCGCCACCGCAAGGTGCGCAAGGCCAGCAGCGCCATGAACTCCCTGCTGCAGGACAACGTCTCCGGCATGCGCCAGATCAAAGCCTACGCCATGGAGCGCGAGGAGCATGAGCGCTTCAACCGCAGCAGCGGCGCTCTGCGCACCGCCACGCTCCACGTCATGCGCATCTGGGCCATCTACCGCCCCGGCATGAACTTCCTCACCAGCACCGGCATGGTCATCGTCCTGTGGGTCGGCGCACGCCAGCTCATGGCGGGACAGATTCAAACCGGCGACCTCACCGCCTTCCTGCTGCTGCTTAAATTCTTTTACGATCCCATCGAAAGCCTGCACCAGCTCAATCAGATCCTACAAACAGGGCGTGCTGCGGGTGAGCGCGTCTTTGACATCCTGGATGCCGAGCCTGAAGCCGACACCACGGGCGGGCGTGAGCTGACCACCGTCACCGGTCACGTGCGCTATGAGAATGTTGGCTTCAGCTACGCAGGGAAAACGCCCACGGTGCACGGCGTCTCGCTGGATGCTCGACCGGGTCAAACCATCGCCCTCGTCGGCCCGACGGGCGCAGGCAAGTCCACGCTGATCAATCTGCTCACGCGCTTCTACGAATACGATGAAGGCGTCATCACCATCGACGGCGCGCCGGTTCACGAACTCAACAAAGCCTGGCTGCGCCGCCACATCGGCTACGTCACGCAGGAGAGCTTTTTGTTCAACGGCACCGTGCGGGAGAATCTTGTCATCGGCCGGCGTGACGCCACCGAAGAGCAGCTCTGGGAGGCCCTGCGCAGTGCCAACGCGGATGCCTTCGTCAAACGCCTGCCCGATCTGCTCGACACCCATGTGGGCGAGCGAGGCGTGAAGCTCAGCGTGGGGGAAAAGCAGCGCATCAGCATCGCCCGCGCACTGCTGCGCAATCCACCCATCCTTCTGCTGGATGAAGCCACCGCCAGCGTCGATACCGAGACCGAGCGGCAGATTCAGGAGGCGCTGGAGCACCTCATGGCGCACCGCACCAGCTTCGTCATCGCGCATCGCCTCAGCACTGTGCGCAACGCCGACCGCATCTACGTCCTCGATCACGGCCGCATCATCGAGCAGGGCACGCATGATGAACTCATCGCCCAGGACGGCATGTATGCGCGGCTCTGCCGGACGTCGTTGATCGCGGCTGGGGCAGCGGGGAGCGAGATCTGACGGATCGGCCGGATGTCTTTAACGGAGCTTTGCACCCGCAGCATCGATCCCTGAGAATTGAGTTGAGTTATCAGCCCGTGCGCTGACTACAGTCGCTCATGAGCTTCCCTCTTCTCCGCCCTGCCGCCTTTGCATTTGCCTTCTTGTTCTCAGCCACCTTTGCCAGTGGCGATGAGCCCGTGGCACGCTGCCATAAGGTGAACGCCCCGGTGGGCCTCTCCATTCGCAGCAAACCCAGCATCGATGGCAAACGACTCGCCCTCTTGGAAGAAGGGGACAAGGTCACGCTGGCAGGCAAAGCGGCTGCCGATGACAAGAGCAAGGTGCAGCCCGTTGTGTCCAAAGATACAGAGGACCCGGACGCGTCGTGGATTCAAATCTCCGCGCCCAAGGCTGGCTTCGTGCTGTATCGCGTCGGTGGCACGAGTCCCTACGAGTATCTGGTGCCCTGCAAATAACGCCTTCTACTCTCCCAGACAGCGGCGGAAGAAATCCACCGTCATGCCCAGGGCCTGGCGGGCGACCTCGGCATCGTAGCGCAGGCCTTCATCGCGCAGGAAGGCGTGCGCGGCGTTGAATTCGTGCCAGGTGAAGTTCACCCCGGCTGATGTCAGCGTCTGGTAGATCATGGCACGACCTTCGGCGGGCACGTGCGGGTCCTGGCGGCCAAAGACGAGCATCAGCTCCCCTTGGATATCGGCGGCACGCGCGAGCGAATCATCGTTCATGCCCGCGCCCAGGCCGCGTTTGTGCAGGTCGGTGGGGTAAAAGCACGCGGCTGCAGCGACGTCTGGCTGCAAGGCCGCGCGATAGGTTAGATGACCACCGATGCAGGGGCCGAAGGAGCCCAGCCGCCCAGTGCAGTCAGGGTGAGATTTCAGGTAGTCGAGCACTGCGCGGTTGTCCGCATCGTAGGCGGCCAGGGGTTTCTCGGTCTTGAGCTTGTTGCCCACGTCCGAGCCCGCCTGATCGTAGGCCAGCACCGTGCCTGCGGGCAGATACTCATGGTAGATCTCCGGCAGCGCCACGATGAAGCCATGCCCCGCGAGAAACGCCGCCGTGCGGCAGATGGGCCCCGTGTTTTGAAAAATCTCCGAGTGAAACAGCAGCCCGGGGAAACGCCCCGCTGCCGCAGGACGCAGCACCAGCGTGCGCATGGGACCGGAGGGCGTGGCGAGTTCGACAGTTTCAGGTTCGCGGAGAGTCATGGGTAAGAAAGAGGTTTGATAAATCCTGCAAGACGAAAACGCCTTCGCAGGCGGCTTGAGTTCCAACACGAATGCCAGAGGAATGACCACGAACAAGCGCGAATCAGGCCAGCCCTCCCCCCCTATGAACGCGGTGCGCAGTGAGGACCGAACGTAGCTACCGCTTTCGACGGCTTGGGTGACTCACGCGTGCCAGAAACTCTCGAAAGCAGCAGCCGGTGATTGTCGTTAGCCGGTCAGCTCATGCCCACCACGAGACGCTCGAAAGCGGCAGTTCCCGCAGCCGCACTCCAAAAACGCTTCACCACGTGCCAGCGCCACGGCGCGCGGAATTTATTCCGCAGCACTCCGCAAGCATCCATCACCTCCGCGCTCATCCTCCAGCCACCGCCGGTCCGGCGTGCGTTCTTTCCGCGTTGCATGCCTGCAGACAGGCTGATCCTCGGCTTGAAGAGAACGATTCGTGTTAAGAGTCTGACACTTCGGCGGAGGGCTGCGGAATAAATTCCGCGCTCCTGTCGGCATGCAGCGCCCTCCGTTCTTGCTTGCGCCTTGGACAGGCGTTACGTCATCACATGACTTCTCCCCTTCCCCTCCGCCTTGCCGGGATGCTGCAGGGCAGCTTCATCGCTGAATCCATCTCGCTGGGCGTGCACTGGATTTATGATCCGGCGTTGATCCTCAAAAAACACGGCCGCGTGACGGGCTACATCGGGCCGGGAGCCGACTCCTACCACCCGCACAAGCAGGCGGGCGCGCAAGGCCATGCGGGAGACCAGGCCCTGCGGCTGCTGGAGTTTCTCCAGCGCGAGCGCCGCTGGGACGCCACCGCCTTCCTCGCTGACTGGCAGGCCATGTGGCCGACGTACAACGACTACGTGGACAAGGCCACGAAAGGCACGCTGGCGAATCTGAAAGCCGGTGCCACCGCGGCCACCAGCGGTGCCCCTTCCGATGAACTCGCCGGTCCCGCCCGCATCGCGCCGCTCATGGCTCTGCTGGCCGACCAGCCCGAATCCGAGGCCGTCGCAGCCGCCATCGAGCAGACCGTGCTCACGCATCGTTCGCCGGAAGCAATCGAATGCGCGGAGTTTCTCGCCCGCGCCACGCAGCGCCTTCTGCATGGCGGGGAGCTGCAAAGCGTCATCACCGAAACTGCCCCCGCCTGGGCTCTGCAAGCCGCCGAGTCCGCCACCGAGAGTGACGCCATCGGCCAGCTTGGCCGCGCCTGCCCCATCCCGCAGGCGCTGCCTGCGGTGCTGTGGCTGGTGCGCCATCACGGACAAGACTTCGCCACAGCCGCCATCGAAAACGCCATGGCCGGTGGCGACAACTGCGCCCGTGCCCTTGCACTGGGCATGCTCCTCGGTGTCGCCCACGGCAGCGAAGCCATCCCTGCTGCCTGGCGGGAAGGCCTGCTGGCCGGGCCGGTGCTGGAGCGCTTTCTTGCCGGGAGCGCGGTTCATCCAAAGCCCTGAGCCAAGCATAATCTACAGGCAGGCGTTGCAGTTTCCTTGCTTTATGCGGCGGCTGGTTGATTCATGCGCATGAGCACCCTCACACTGCTGTCGTCTGGCAAAGCCGGACTCCTCCTCGCTACTGCAATGTTCACCCTCACCAGCTGTGATCCCTACATGGGCATGGGTGGCGGCGGCTACGGAGGCGGATATGGGAGTGGCTACGGCAGCGGTTATGGTGGCGGCTACGGAAGTGGTTATGGCAGCGGTTACGGCGGGTACAGCAACTACGGCTACGGCTCGGGCCTGTCGTCCTACATGCCGCGCGGCAACAACTACAACTACTCCTACTACCCGCAGTACGGCGCTTATTACCATCGCCCCACCCAGCAGTACCATTACCAGAGTGGCAACCAATGGATGTCCGGATCGCGGATGCCCGGCTACTCGCACAACACCATCCAGTCCTCACACTCGGTGCCGTTCAACTTCAACAGCCATCCATCCAACTATCACAGCCAGGTGAGCCAGTCGTTCCCCCATAGTTGGTCTCCCCCCAGCGGCGGCGGCATGCGTCCAAGCGGCGGTGCCAGCTTCGGCAGCAGCCACACGGGCCAGAGCAGCAGTCACGGCGGTGGCTGGAGCGGTGGCGGTGGTGGCGGCTGGAATGGCGGCGGCGGTGGCCATCACCACTAGGACCTGCAGCCTAGGAATCTCTCATGACCCAAGCCTTCACGGGCTTGGGTCATTTTCGTTGATGGGGGAGGCGGCGCAGAAAGTACTCCAGAGCTTTAGCTCGCTCTGGATTCTGGAGAGCATCGCCACTTCCCAAGCCACCCTTGCGCTGGAGCGGCGGCTGAGGACAAAAAGCGGATGTGCTTGCGGAGTGCTGCGGACTGAAGTCCGCGCGCCTTGGCGCTGCGCCCTCCGCCCCTACCACACCAGCACTTCTTCTCCCTCAAACTGCGGCATCGGCGCGGCGGCGCGGGTGGGTTTGACGAGGTCGTAGATGATGGGGATGCTGGTGTCGCCCGTTTCGCGGTCGTAGAACCAGTCGGAGTGAAACGGCTGGCCAAAGACGCGGAAGCCCATGGTCCTGTACAGGGGCAGCAGGCTTGGGCTGGTTTTGCTGACGATGTGCTGCGCCTTTTCCTGCTTGGCGTAGTCTTTGATGGCCCAGGCCATCTGGATCAGCGGCATGCCGGTGATGCTTTTGCCGGCACATCCGCGTGAGACTTCGATGATGAGGCCATTCTGCGGCAGGCGGAGGCCCCGGGCTCCCGACTCGCGCTGCAGCTCCAGCTTGGGCACTTCGTCGTTGCGCAGCACGCGGATGGTGCCGGTCATCCGCTGCTTCGCGTCAAACAGGGCAAAGTGATGCGCGGCGGAGTCGAATTCATCCACCTCATGCACAAGGCTGTTGGTGAAGGCTTCGCGCCGCAGGCGGACGATGTCGGTCTGGTGATCGGAAAAGGAAATTTTCTGGAACATGGGTTGGAAATAAACGAACCCTTTATGGTCAGAAACCGGTGCCCGAGGCAAGCTTTTATGTCGTTGCGAGGATTAATAATTTATACGCCTGACTTTGTGGCTGTAACCACTACTCAGGAGGCTATCCGGTTTCGGGGTCGCAGGGGAGTGCGGCACGCCCGCTTTATGCCATCCCGCAGATGCCCCCGGCCCCGGCCTGCTCGGCTGCGGCCAAGTCCACGCAGAGCACTCCGGGCGGGGCTGTGAAGCCGGGCGGCAGGGGGCCTGGCAGCACGATGCGGAGGTGGCGCAGGCCTTTGACCTGAAGCTCGTGCAATCCCTTGCTCAGCGTCTCCGCCGTCAGCGGCAGGTGGGTGGGAAAGACCCAGAGCGCGGAGAAGCCGCCCTGCTCTTGGTGAATGAGCGCGGTGTGGCTGAGAAACTCCGCCACAGGGCCGGCCAGCTGGTTCCAGCGCAGCAGCGTCACGTGATGGCCGGAGATGTGGCTGGTAAGGGCGGAGAGGCCGTCCAGCCATTTGCTCTTATAGCGCAGTACGCCGTCATGCAGGCAGGGCCTGCTGCCGCCGAGCATGATGCGCGTGCAGCCCAGCGCCCGGGCATGCTGCGGTGCATGGGCGTAGAGGGCCACCAGTGCGCCCTGGCGGCGCAGCTCCTCGCGCCCCTCCAGCAGGCCGGTGACCACAGGCGCGTAGTCCGTGCCTTCGCACACCACCAGGTCTGCGGCCACGCGCACCCCCTGGCATGTCTCCCACTGCAAGCCGCCGCGCCGGAAGACCACGCGCAGCATCCAGCGCGGGGCCATGGGGGCCTGCACCTGGTGTCGGCTCTGCAGGTAGGGCTGGTAGAAGTGGTCGTAGAAGAGGTCGAAGTCCGCCGCTGCATTTGAGTAGCTGCTCTCAAAGCCCTGCTTGCGGACACGGCGAAAATCCGACTCGGTGCGCGAGTGCTGGCGCTCGAAGTCCTGCGCCTCCTGCGGCACGTTCATCCATGCAGCCACCCACTGCGGTAGCGCCAGGTAGTCGCGCCGCAGAAACACCCGCGCTGAAAAGCGATCAATCCCGATGACGACGAGGTCCGCGCGCGGCTCCCACGCATCCACCTGCCGCTGGAGACGCCACACGGGCACGCGCAGCACCTCCTCCACCACCGGCTCTCCCGCGAAGAAGCGAGAGGTCACATACGCCGTCCAGTCTGCGCCACCGGCGGCGAGCAGCCGCACCTCCGTGCCCGACTCCCGCGCGGTGCCACGCAGCAGGCGCAGGGGCACATGCCAGGCCAGGAGGGGCGTCACCAGCCGCATCCACCATTCGAGCAGTTTCTTTAAAACGACGATCATGACTCGTGAATGAAAGTAGTGAGCGCCTCCGGCCCGCCATGCTGCACGGCCGCCATGGGGATGAGGCACACGTCATCCGGACACACAAAACCCGCCGGCACACCACCCGGCAGCAGGATGCGGAAGCGGTGCAGGCCGCGCGCCTTGAGCAGATCGTACTGCCGCTGCAGATTCTCTACCGTCAGCGGCAGCTCCGCCGGAAAGGCCCACAGCGCGGAGTAGCCTGCATGGTCATGATGAATGAGCGAGGTGCGGCTCAGAAACTCCGCCACGGGGCCCGCCAGCCGCTGCCAGCTCAGCCGCGTGACGAGATTGCCGCTGACGATGCCCCAATGGTGGGCGAGCCCTGTGGCCCATTTGTTTTTGTAGCGAAACACTCCGTCATGCAGCGTAGGCAGGCTGCCGCCCATGTACAGCTCCGTGCAGCCCAGCTTGCGCCCCTCCATGATGGCATGCACATACTGCGAGCTCAGCGCGCCCTCCTTCAGCAGCGCCGGCTCCCCATCGCGCAGACCGTTCACCAGACTGAGAAACCGGTGACCATCCACCTGCACGAGGGTCCCCGCCATCTTCTCCCCCCCCTGAGTGATCCAGTGGATCATCATCCCCTGTTTGAAGAGCGCCCGCAGCCGCCAGCGCGGGACGATCTCCGCCCGGGCCCCGTGGCGCATGAGCATGTACGGCTGGTAGTAGCGCTCGTAAAAGAGATCAAAGTCCGCGGCATCCCGGCTGAAGTGGCTTTCGAACTGCCGGATGCGCACGCGGCGGATGTCCGCCTGCGTGTTCTTGTGTTTGCGGAAGTAGGACTCCCAGTCCTCGGGGATCTGCATCACGCTGTCCACCCACAGCGGCAGGGAGAGGTGGGGCTCGCGCAGAAACAGCCGGGAGGAGACGCGGTCGATCTGCACCGCCACCAGATCCGCCTCGCTGCGCCACTCATTCAGCAGGCGCTGCAGCCGCCACACGGGCACCCGCGTGCTGCGCACCACCGTGGGCTCCTGCGCAAAGAAGTGCGCAACGACGAAGTCAGCCGTGCTGCCCGCGCTCAGCAGCACCACCTCACGGTCTGAGCCACGCGCCGTCCCGCGGAGCAGCGCCACCGGCACACGCCAGCCGAGGAAGGGCAGCAGGATGCGGAACAGCCTGCGCAGAAAGTGTTGCAGCTTCATGGAGGGGGTGGGGTGAAGAGAGCCAGGCGACGCGCGGCGGCGGTTGGAGGACCAACCGCCCTACCAGCGCTGGGTGTGCGAGCGCCCAGCGCAAGGACCGCCCTACCAACGCTGGATGTGCGAACGCCCAGCGCAAGGTAGGGCGGGCTGTCCTCAGCCCGTCGCGTGAGGCCACAGAATCCTGAGCGTCCCTCAGCTAATGCGGAGCCCACCGGCCTGCGAGCGCTGGCGGCTGGAGGAGGATCGAATGGGGTGCAGAGAGCTAGGAGACGCTCGGCGGCGGTTGGAGGACCAACCGCCCTACCAGCGCTGGGTGTGCGAACGCCCAGCGCCAGGACCGCCCTACCAGCGCTGGATGTGCGAACGCCCAGCGCAAGTTTTGAAAATCGCTTACACATACTCCAGCAGCGCCTTGATCACCTTGCGCTCCGCCACGGCTTTGAAGGCGGCGGTGATTTCACCCACGGGGAAGCGGTGAGTGATGAAGTCTGCCGAGGTGAGCCGCCCCTCGCGAATCCATTGGCAGAGCGCGGTCTGCGATTCCTTTTCATAGCGGCGCGTGGGCCACTGGTGCACGAAGAGATTGAAGTTGAAGTCCGCCTTCGCTTTATCAATGTGCAGCACGCCATGCGTGAGAACGCCGTAGATGCAGTGGGAGCCCCCACGGCGCAGCAGCGGCAGCCCCTGCTGCACGATGTCCGGGTGGCCCACCGCATCAATCACCGCATCAAGCTTCTTGCCACGGATCTTCGAAAGCTCGCCGATGTGCAGGTCTCCAGGCGCAAAAGCCGCATCCGCGCCAAAGGCCAGCGCCTTCGCCTGCTTGTCCGCATGCCGGTCCACGATGCCGATCCAACCCAGGCCAAACAAGCGGCCGAGTTTCACAAAGCTGAGCCCCACCGGCCCCGCGCCGTAAATGAGAACGTCATCCCCGGGCTGCAGGTGGAAATCGCGAAAGGCCCCCAGGACCTCGCGCCAGGTGCAGAGCAGCACGGCCTCCTCAGCAGGGATGTCCGCGTCCACGCGGGTCTGGATTTCGAAGACCTCCACCCAGCCGTGCGCCTCATCCGCCACGCCGTCCGCCACCATGGCCTCATGGTCATTCGCCA
Source organism: Verrucomicrobiota bacterium (assembly GCA_025360015.1). Classification (GTDB taxonomy): domain Bacteria; phylum Verrucomicrobiota; class Verrucomicrobiia; order Verrucomicrobiales; family Verrucomicrobiaceae; genus Prosthecobacter. The sequence continues at coordinate 66,189 of JANYCZ010000025.1, forward strand.
GCGTGTATTCCCCAAAGCCGCCCCAGCCGGAGTCGATGCCCTCGGCTTGCAGATCAAAGACCAGCCCGCCCACGGCGCGATCTCCCACCTTGAAGTTCTTCACCTTGTCTCCCACGGCCACGACGATGCCCACGCTCTCATGCCCGAGCGCAAAGGGGAACTTGTCCTCCATGCCCGGAAAGTTGCCGCCGAGCAGCTCAGAGTCCGTGCGATTGCACACGCAGGCGCACTCCGTGCGCACCAGCGCCTGGTAGGCCCCCGGTTGCGGCTGCGGCGTGTCGAGGATAGCGAGTTCTCCAGGGGCGATGGCGATGACGGACTTCATGGTGCGAGGTGCATGTGAGGGCGCGCATCCGAACACGCGGGGCGGGCGAGTGCAAGCGGGGAGAAGCAAGAAGTGAAAAGTGGAGGCAGCATTTTGCGAAATGGATTGCTGAAAGGCAAGCGGGGACGACGCCCGGCGCTGGGAGGAGGACCGAATGAGCTGAAGAGAGCCAGGCGACGCTCGGCTGCGGTTGGAGGACCAACCGCCCTACCAGCGCTGGATTCGCGAGCGCCCAGCGCCAGGTAGGGCGGACTTGTCTTCAGCCCGCCGCGTGAGACCCTGTGGCGTTGAGCGTCCCTCGGCGACTACGAAGACCAGCGCAGGTAGGGCGGGCTGTCCTCAGCCCGCCGCGTGAGTCCATGGAACGTTGAGCGTCCAGTAGCAAAGACGAAGCCCACCAGCCTGCGAGTGACGGCGGTTGGAGGAGGATCGAAAGCGGTGAAGAGAGTCAGGCGACGCGCGGCGGCGGTTGGAGGACCAACCGCTCTACCAGCGCTGGATGTGCGAGCGCCCAGCGCAAGGTAGGGCGGGCTGTCCTCAGCCCGCCGCGTGAGGCCGTGAAACGTTGAGCGCCCCTCGGTGACTACGAAGCCCACCAGCCTGCGAGCGCTGGCGGTTGGAGGAGGGTCGAATGAGGTGAAGAGAGTCAGGCGACGCTCAACGGAGGCTTGAGTCACTCCACCGCGATCATGCTGCGCCTTGGGATTTCGCGCCACTGGCCGTCGTTGATGGCCCACTCCAGCGGACCAAACACCCACTCGTTCGAAGCGATGGATTCGCCGATTCGCAGGCGCAGCTTGTCCGAACCCGGCTGCGGTGTGACGACCACGTAGCTGTGGCGATTGCTGCCTTCCGTCTGGAATTCGCACAGCTTGCCGTCTACCGTGAATTTCAGGCGCTCACTGCCGCTGGCCTTGGCGGAGCGCAGCTTCACCGTGCGGACTTTTCCGGTCAGCAGCAGCACGCCTTCCAGAGTGACGGCGGTTTTATTGGAGGGCAGGGTGATGGGTTTGTTGTCCCACAGCGTTTGCTTGTCGCCCAGAGTCAGGCGGAGGCCGTTTTCGATCTTGCCAGTCACCTTGCCGTCGGCCACCTCGCTTGCCAGGGTCTTGCGCATAGCGTCGATGGCGTTCGCCTCTGGCAGGTCGCCCGCTTTGGTGGCTTCCCGCAGCGCCGGTTCAAGATCGCGGAAATACTGCCCCTTGGCTGCGACGAGGGCGTCTCGGTACATGGTTCGCGCGGTGATGAGGTTTTGCCGCTTGAAATCCACCGTGACTGCCGCGCCGGCGGCAACCTGCGTTTTCGCTTCAGTGATCTGGTTGGCCTCTTCCAGTGCGCCCGCCTTCACCGCATAGGTCAGGGTGCGGTCCAGCTCATCCGTGAAGCGCTTCGAAGCAGCGGCGCTGCTCTGCTGAAAACGTAGCTGGGCCCTGGCAGCCGTGGGAGATTTGAACGTCGTCTCATCCGCGCTGAATCCCCGACTCGTGAAGAGCACCAAGAGGGACAGGGTGCAAAAAACTGACAACAACTGACGGGCGGCGGGTGACTTCATGGGCGGTGTCCAAGCTTGACGTTTAGGCCACCATCCTAGCGTCGCGGGGTGAGCCAAAGCAAATCGAAACTGTGGGGGCATTCATCGGCGACTCGCAGCCCCTCTGGGCAAAGAAGGATCACTTTTCCCCGCTTCCTGCACTGGAAATGCGCCCATTTTCTGCTTTGTACTCGCGCCCATGCTCCGCACGCTTTTCGAATACCTGCTCTGGCCCCTGATCCTCACCGCCGCGCTGATCCCCACCGGGATCGGCATCGCACATGGCTACGGTCCGCTGGCCTTCAACCTCACCTACTTCAGCCTCGCGGCGCTGCTGTACTTCCTGGAGCGCGCCTACCCGTTTGAGGAAACTTGGCTGCACTCAGACGGGCAGGAGATCCCTGACCTCGCGCACACCGCCTTCACCAAATCCTTCGTGCAGCTCCTCATCGTCTCCGCCACCGTCATCGGCCTCGCAGACGTGGTGGGAGGGGCGCAGGGCACCGGCTACTGGCCCAATCACTGGCCCATGTTTCTGCAGGTGGTGCTCGGCCTCGTCATCGCCGAGTTTGGCCTGTACTGGGCGCACCGCCTCTCGCATGAGTGGATGCCGCTGTGGTGGTTCCACGCCGTGCATCACAGCTCCAAGAAGCTGTGGTTCTTCAACACCGGCCGCTTCCACATCGTGGACACGCTCAAGAGCATGATCTTCTCCGCCCCGCTGCTGGCCCTGGCCGGCGCGCCAAAGGACGTGGTGCTGTGGTTCGGTGCCACCACCGCCTACATCGGCTTCCTCACCCATGCCAACATCCGCATGCGCTTCGGCTGGCTGAACTACATCTTCAACACCCCCGGCCTGCACCGCTGGCACCACTCCATGGACCTGCGCGAAGGGAACAAAAACTACGGCGAAAATCTCATGCTGTGGGATCTCATCTTCGGCACGTATTACGACGACACCGCCCGCCGCCCGCCCGCCGAGATCGGCATCAGCTCCGCCATGCCGCGCACCTTTTGGGGGCAGATCGTGGAGCCCTTCCGCTGGCACAAATTCCAATCCTCCGCCAAAGCAGGCACCCACAAGCGCGAGTTGCTGTGAAAAAAGGGTGGCCTGCCACCCCGAAAACGACTTGCCGCCCTCCGGTGCCCATGCGAAGCATCGCCCCCCGAAACAACGCGCCCGTAGTTCAACGGATAGAATGGTGGTCTCCGAAGCCGCATATCCAGGTTCGATTCCTGGCGGGCGCACCAGCCGGAAAACGGCTGGAACCCTTGTAAATCAAGGGGTGGGGCTTAAAAGAGCCTGCATCAACCATCGTTCAGATGAGAATCCGAATGTACCGAAATGCACTCAAATGAGGCCGCAAACCATTACAACCCGGTTGAGTTGGAGCTTCTACGACACTCTTTCGGGTGCCCGTGCAATATGAGGAGGCGTTCATTGACCACCGCCGCGATTTCCAGGGCAGTCTTGTAGCGTTGTGATTTTTCGCTGTGCAACTGGGGCGGCAAGTTTATAACTCAACTCGCAAACCGTGGCAATCACGCTGCCTGCGGCTTGAGAGAGTCTCCGGGCCTCACTTCTTCGGAGCCGCACTCAGTCCTGGGACCACGGTCTTGGCGATCCACTCTTTGACGAGGATTTTCTCGGAGTCCGGGAAGGCATGCCCTACTCCATCCATCTCATGCGTGCTGGTTTCCAGCTTGGCGTCCTTCACGCACTCACGGATGGAACTCATGTAGTCCTTGGAGCCTTTCTTGGCGATGTCGTTGCCCCAGGCGAGGTAGGCGTATTTGCCACGGAGCTTTTTCCTCGCCTCGGGAACTGATCCCCCTCCCTCGATGATGACGAAGGCGTTGAAGAGCTCGGTGAATTCCTTCTCACCCCGTGAAACGTTTGTGCCGATGGTGTGTGCGCCGTTGCTGAAACCCGCGACCACGCGGAGCTTGGGATCGAGATTCGGCAGCAGTTTCACCACCTCTTCGAGCATGGTTTTGTGATAGTCCAGAATGATGTCCATGTTCGCTTTGTCGGCCAAGGAATCCGCAGGCGTGGGAGCCGTGGAAGGATACGGCAGCGCCGCGACAGCCCAGTGCGCTTTGTCCACCAGCGCAAAGCCACCACCGGGCATGTTGCCCCCTTTGCCCCCTGCGATCCATACCAGCAGCGGCACGGGCTTGGCAGGATCATAGTCATTCGGAATGCTCACGTTGCAGGTGGCCGGGTTGCCATTTTGGTCTGTGGGCAGCTTCGGAAATTCCAGTGCGACCACCGTTCCCGCTTTCGCTCTGGCATCGGCGGCTCCAGCCATTGGCGCACCCGCAGGTGCCGTGGTGGCAGGCTGCCAGGACTTGGCAAATTCCTGGTCCACAGGCGAGAGCGCCGTAATCGCCAGGGTAAACTCCTGACCATCCGCCCGCTTGATGCGGATTTGGTCACCCTGTTTCGCGACAATGTCCGCCGTGATGCTTCTGCCTGCGCGGTCCGTGAACGTGTGGGCAGCGACCAGAGCCGAAAGACTTGCCCACAGCGTAAGGAAGGAAATGGAAAGAGCGCGCATATGCATGGCATTCTTTTTAAACTGGAACCTTGAGCGGCGGCAAGAAAATAACGTCCGGGTGAACATCACACCCATTGTACTTGCTCACCTGCGTGTTTCATATGAGATGCCAAACTGGGAAGGATAGTTTGAAGATCTACCAAAGAGTTGCCCAGAGGTTTGAGTTTTCCGAAACCATGCTGTCTTGATGGCGGGAAACTGCGCGACCGCGTTTAAGGCACCACGATGGCCAACATTGGAAACACACTGCGGAAGTCGTTCTCGTTGCGTGTCAGCAAACCATCGAAGCGCTCGGCGAAGGCTCCGATGAGAATGTCAGCCATCGGACGTTTGTCGATGCGACGCAGTCGACGGCTTTGCACATAGCGATTCCAAGCTGCGTGTGCTGCCTGGGTTTCTGATTGGGTCCAAGCCTCTGACCACGAGACTTGCAGATGGTAGAGAAAGACTTCCTGCCGGGCGGCATCACCATCAAACACGGGAGCCAGTTCGGCGTAAGTCACGGGCGAAATCACTAGCCCTTCGAGCCTTTTGACATCAAGCAGTGTCGCCGAAGCTGCCGCGAACTGAGGATCAGCATCCGCGATGTCGATGAGCAGGCAGGTGTCAATAACCCAGGGCATGTCAGTCCTCGTCTCCCTCGCGCAGTTCCCTCATCCAGTCTGCCGTGGTGCGGGGCGCGCGCGCTCCTAGCGCGGCAAAACCGATCATCGCCTGCGCCCCGAGCGGACGCTCTTGGGGCGCAGCAGTTTTCGCCGCCTGCTGGCTGTCAAGCCAAGCCAGCAGCTTGGACGCAAGCTGCTCGTCGAGTCCCGCAACGCGTTGGATGGCAAGATCAATCGTGCTCATGCCTAGAGTTTACATCAAACCCGCAGGATGGGCAAGGGACTGATCAACCCTACCGACGCCAGGCATAGAATTTGGGATAAGCTTGCTGGGAACACCCCCAGTTTTTTCTGGACGTCATTCGCGAAAAGCATCAATTTTGAAGTATGAGCACTCTGACAGAAATTGAAATGGCGATTCCACATCTCGATCTTGCGGAGCTTTCTCATTTGGAGCGCGTGGTTCATTCTCTGCGATCGCGCAAGCCACCTCCGAGGCGGCTTAGCGCCTTTGATTTGGGCCGGCTGCAGCTTGGGAAAGTTCTCAAGCCTCTGACTCCAGAAGACGATCTGCTGGAGGAGATGCTCGATGACGCACGGGATTGACACGGGCTTTCTGGCGGCTGCCGAGGTGGCGGAGCATCCCGATCATCAAGCGGCAAGGTAGAAGTTCCAGAGCTTTCGAGACGCCGGGGGATCGCTTCGCTCTCGTCCCGCAGGTGCTGGCTGAGTTCGCCCATGTCGTGACCGATCCGAAACGTTTTGCGCAGCCATTGACGATGGAGCAGTCCTTGGAAAGAGCAGAACTCTGGTGGGAATCCCCCAGAAGTAGATCAACTCGGTTCCGATGCTTTTTCAGTGCGCACCTTCTTCGGCTGGATGCGTCAGCATCGTTTGGGCCGCAAACGCATTCTCGACACCTTGCTGGCTTCGACTTTTCGCGAGGCAGGTATTCAGTCGATTCTCACGACGAACGCTCGCGATTTCTCGGTTCTTGGTGGGTTTGATTGTTTGGTGCCGTGAGGACGTATCGGGGCAATCATAGAGGCGAAATTTCCCCTTCACATACCGGGCAGACGTGCAAATACGCACCATTTCGCCCACAAGAATACCGCTTCAAAACTTTATAGATCAGAAGTTTAAAGCAGGCATGTCAACAAAATGCCGGGCATCTTTTTCGGACATCTTTTTCCGCCGAAGTTGAGCGGCGCTTGGAAGCCTTCAAAGCCGAGCGTGCGCGTGGCCTGAGCCACGAAGAGGTGTTTGCTGCGGCCAAAGCACTCGTGGCATGACGGTGGTTTATTCCGAGCAGTTCCAGGCGGAACTGTGCTGCATCCTCGGTCGCTATTGCACCGAGGACAGGGAGTTTGGCCGATGTTTCGTGCAGACGGTCAAAACGCAGCCTGGGAGGTTCATACAAACCCGCTGCCAGACCAACCAGCGACAGGAACGAGCACACCGGGAGATCAGGGACGGGTGGCGCGCACAGGCGGAACAATTGGGGCATGACTGAGAGGGGGTTGCCTGCCGCTTTTCAATTGCCCCCTGACTTCACCTCGGTTTCCCTTTGTTATTTTATGAGCAACTGCTTCAAGGCTGCTGTCTGTGCAGCCCTCGCATTGTTTACCTCTGCTGGATAATCGAAGACCGGTTGATCTCCTTCAATAATTGCTTTGGGAGGAGTGGCTGACCTCGTGAATGGAAGATTCAGAAGATCGAGCATCAATGTCCGGCTCTTACTCGGTTGTGTTCCACTTGTCATTAAAGAGTGCGCACCATCTCCTTTCCGTGCAAGTTGATCTAGTTTCACAGCCATGCGCACAGTGTGAGGGTTTACTTGTTCAAATCCCGAAGTTGATTTGACCTCAGCTGCACCAAAATTGAAATATGCAGTGTATCGAGCGTCAGCCAAGGCGTCTAGTATTTGGGGTAAATTCTGGCTAAGAGTGCCCGGAATTTTCTCCAGAGGTTCGTTGGTCAAAACGTCTGTAGCCTCCATGCTGTTAAGCAAAGCCTCGAAAATGGCGGTTGCTTGCGTTGTAAGCTGTCTGGGACGGTCCGCCTTTGCTGCTAAATGCGCAGGTCCGATAAATCCTCTTGGGTCGAACAATGGTGACGCTGTTATGCCCGTTTTATCAAACACTGGTTTTGCAAGAGCCATGGGATGAGGCCCGCCAAACTTCAGCTTACCGATAGATTTAAAGTACCCTTCGACTTTTAGAACAATCTTCCCATCAGGTTGGCTCTCTGACGAAACTGCAGACCACACGTCTATGCCTTCGCTTTCCTGGACAAGTGCTTGTAGCCATTTTTCAGCCGAAGGGAATTTTCCAGGTGTTTGGGCTGCACCTGGAAACTTTTTCGAATCCAATGTATAGGTAATGAAAAACTTACCGCTGCCGTCTGGATTCACCATGTGCTTCTCTTCCAGTTCAAGGCATCCTGCCATGAAAAGTATGGCAGATCCAGCCAGCATCAATCGCGTGATCTGAAACATTATTGAATACGCACTTTGGAAGTGATTCTCCAATGACTCACCCAAGCTTTCAATTATCGCGTGTTTCATGAGTTGCAGGATTGAGGTGTCTATGTGCCCGATAATTTGCAATTTCACACTATAATGAAGCTCACCCAACCGCCTCCACACACCTCCCGCACAACGTCGGGTGCTCGGCATTCGCTCCTACATCCGGCAGATACTTCCAGCACCGACCGCATTTGCAGTGGGTGGATTCCTGCACAACGGCTGCAAGGTCGCCGCCGCGGGTGATCTGGAGGTCGCTGAGGATGAGGAATTCGTGGAGGGTGGCGGGCTCGTTGAAGACGGGGTGGTCGAAGCCTTCGGCGGGCAAAGTAAGCGCGACGGTGGCTTCGAGGTTGGAGCCGATCTTCTTTTCCTGGCGGGCTTTTTCGATGGCCTGCTGGATGACGCCACGGACCTTGAGCAGTTCATTCACGGCGAGCGTGGCATCGCTGCCGGGGAAAGCGGGATTTGGCTGCGGGAAGGACTCCATGTGGACGCTGTCGGTGTGGCCGAGGTGCTCCCACGCCTCATCCGCCGTGAAGGCGAGCATGGGGGCGAGGAGGCGGCACAGGGTCTCGGTGATCTCACGGATGGCGGCCTGCGTGGCAAGGCGGCGCGGGCTGGTAGCGGCATCGCAGTACATCCGGTCCTTGGTGATGTCGATATAGAGGGAGCTGAGATCGCCGGTGATGAAGCTGTTGATGACGCTGAAGACCTTGCGGAAGTCGTAGTGCGCGTAGGCGTCCACGCACTCCTTGGTGACGACGTGGAGGCGCTCCAGGATCCAGCGGTCCACGAGGGTGTACTGTAGCGCAACCGTCCCGGTTGCATCCGTTGCTTTCTCTCCACTCAGATTCCCCAGCAGCACTCGAAGAGTGTTGCGGATGCGGCGATAGTTTTCGCTGTTCTGCTTGAAGAGGTCTTCGGAGAACGGCACTTCGTTTTGATAGTCCACGCTGGCCACCCAAAGGCGCACCATATCAGCGCCGTAGGTGTTGTAGTAGTGGTCGGCCGTCATGGGCTTCGAGCTTTTGCCAGCAGCGCCCTGGTCGCTCTTGCTGATCTTCTTGCCGCTGGTGTCCACCACGAAGCCGTGGGTGATGACCGCCTTGTACGGCGCGTGACCACGGGCGATGATGCTCATCATGAGGCTGCTCTGGAACCAGCCGCGATGCTGGTCCGTGGCCTCGATGTAGAGATCCGCCGGAGCGTGAAGCTCGGGGTGGCGGTCCAGCACGCTGACGTGGGAGCAGCCTGAGTCGATCCAGACGTCGAGCGTGTCATTGCCACGCTTGGTGCCCGCAGGCAGGCCTACTTCAGCGGCCCACCAGGCGTCGTCTTTTTCAAACCATAGGTTGCTGCCGTGCTGCTCGATGATGGCAGCCACTTTGCCGATGACCTCGGGCTGCATGATGATCTCGCCACTGGCGGAGTAGAACACGGGAAGCGGCACGCCCCAGGTGCGCTGGCGGCTGATGCACCAGTCCGGGCGGCTTTCCACCGTGCCGTAGATGCGGTTGCGGCCCCAGGCGGGCAGCCACTGGACGGTATCGATCTCGTAGAGCGCCTTGGCGCGGATGTCATCGATCTTGATGAAGAACTGCTCCACCGCGCGGTAGATGATCGGCGTCTTGGAGCGCCAGCAGTGCGGGTACTGATGCACGTATTTCTCGTTGCCGAGGAGCGCGCCTTTTTCTTCGAGCAGCGCGACGATGCCGTCATTGCTCTGGAACACATGCTTGCCCACGAACTCGGGCAGGCCGCACTCGGCAGTGAATTTGCCATCGGGATCGACGGGCGAAAGGATGTCCAGCCCATGCTCGCGGCCAGCTTGGTAATCGTCCGCGCCGTGACCGGGGGCGATGTGGACTGCACCGGTACCGGTGTCGTCGGTGACGAAGAGGGTGTTGATCACCTTCGAGGTGCGCGGGAGGAAAGGATGCTGGGCTTCGAGGCCATTGAGCGCGTTGCCCTTGAACTCCTCATTGGCGTGCTCAGTGTTCAGCTTGAAACCGGTGGCGGCGCCAAAGGCTTCGATGCGTGACTTGGCGATGATCAGTTTTTCCACCCGACCGCTCTCATGCGTGAAGGTGCCGCTGATATAGTCAAACGCAGGGTGCAGCGCGATGGCGAGGTTAGCAGGGAGCGTCCACGGCGTGGTGGTCCAGATGACGAGCGATGCGCCATCGCAGCCGGGCGGCGGATTCACCAGCGCAAACTTCACGTACACCGCAGGGGAGGTCTTTTCCTTGTACTCCACCTCGGCTTCGGCCAGCGCGGTCTGCGCGCCGTAGCTCCACAGCACGGGGCGCTTCATGCGATAGACGAGCTTTTGCTCGACGGCCTTGCCAAAGGTGCGCAGGACGCCGGACTCGTAGCCGGGGTCCAGTGTAAGATAGGGATTCTCCCAGTCGCCAAACACACCGAGGCGCTTGAAGCTGTTGCGCTGGATGTCGATGTACTTGCGTGCCTCGGCTTCGGAGCGCTGGCGCACCTCCACCGGTGTGAGACCAGCGGCGGATTTCACCACCTTGAATTCGATGGGCAGCCCGTGGCAGTCCCAGCCGGGGATGAAGGGCGTGTGAAAGCCCGCCATGGTCTTCGACTTCACGATGAGGTCCTTGAGGATCTTGTTCAGCGCGGTGCCCATGTGCACGTCGCCATTCGCAAACGGCGGGCCGTCATGCAGGATGAATGTGGGCTTGCCTTTCGACTGCGCCACGATGCGCTGGTAGAGCTTCCCCTCCTGCCACTTCGCCAGGCGCTGCGGCTCCCGTGCGACGAGGTCGGCCTTCATGGGAAAGTCGGTCTTCGGCAGCAGGACGGTGTCTTTGTAGTTCTTGGCAGTGTCAGGGGCGCTCATGGTTCGGGAAAAGGAGCACGAAGTGTAGCGAGATGGGGGCGGGTGGCAAGGGGGAGCGTGAGCAGTCAAGGGGCAAGAAGTCAAGGCGGTGCCGCCGCAGCAAAATCGTCCTCGTTCTCCTACTCGAACTCGTCCTCGATCCTACCGCTCTCGCAGACCCGCGAAATCCTCGAACTGCCCTGCAAGCCCCTCCCACACCTTTTCTCCGCGACGTAACACGCATTTGCCCTCCCGGCAGCATGGCGTATCGCTCCGCACAACCATGTTCCCGCCCCGCTCTCTGCTTCTCGCGTTCACCGCCGCCGCACTCTCGACCGCCCATGCGCTGGAGGTGCAGGTCTCCCCTGCCCTCACGCTGTCCCAGGCTCTCAACCAGGTCCGCGAGGCACGCAAAGGCGACGACAACTCCCCCGCGACAATTCTTCTCCCCGAAGGTGTCACGGAACTGACGCAGCCGATTCAGCTCGAAGCGCAGGATTCGAACCTGACCATCTCCGGCAGCAAGAGCACGCTCATTGGCGCGCCGCTCGTCACCGGCTGGCAGGCGCATGAGGGCCAGATCATGAAGGCGGATGTTTCCAAGCTGCTGCCGAAGGGTTTTGTGCCCAAGCAGCTGCTCAGCAACGGCGAGCGGCAGATCCTGGCGCGCTACCCGAACTTCGATGCGAAGGACCCGCTCTACGGCGGCTGGGCGTTTGTGGCGGAGTTCCCACCCGCAGGCGCTCCCGAGGGCCACCTGTGGAAACGCACCCTGTATGTGAAGCCCGAGGATATGCGCCAGTGGTCGCATCCCGAGGACGTGGAGCTCGATGTCTTCGCGCAGTACGGCTGGTGGAACTTCATCGAGCCCGTAGTCTCTCTCGATCCGCAGACGCGCCTGCTCACGCTGAAGAAGGACTGCGGTTACGACCTCCATCCGCACAATCGCTTCCACTTTCAGAATGCCCTCGAAGAACTCGACACCCCCGGCGAGTGGTTTTACGACAAGCACACCGGCACGCTGTATTTCTGGCAGCCAGCCGGCAAGGACATCCCTGAAGTCCGCATCCCCACGCTGGAGAGCTTCTTCAAAGTAAAGGCGGGTGCAAAGAACATCATCATCCGTGGCCTCACGCTCACCGGTTGCCACGCCTCTGCGATCACCTTTGAGCGTGCCGAGGACTGTCTCGTGGAGAAATGCGTCATCACGCAGGTCGGTGCGTTCAGCGGCAGCGGCATTGGCGTGAGCGATGGCAAGAACGTACGCCTCTCACACAATGAGATCAGTTATACCGGCAGCAACGGCATCAGCCTCAGCGGTGGAGATCGCAAGACGCTCACGGGGCCGGGGCACATCGCGGCGGACAATCACATCCACCACATCGGCGTCTTCAACAAGAACGCCTGCGGCATCTCCATGTATGGCGTGGACAACACCGCCACGCACAACCACATCCACGACGGCCCGCGCATGGGCGTGCAGATGAGCGGGAACAACCTCATCGTGGAATACAACCACCTGCACCACCTCTGCCTCGAAACACAGGACGGCGGTGCCATCTACACCGGCGGGCGCGATTGGATCAGCAGCCGTGGCAGCAAGTGGCGCTACAATTTAATCCATGACGTCATCGGCTGCGGCCAGGAATCCGGCGGCTTGAAGCACCCATGGTTCACCTTTGGCCTCTACCCAGACGACAACAGCGGCGGTCTCGATATCATCGGCAACATTGTCTATCGCGTGGCTCACACGCCCATCCACATGCACAACTCGCGAGACTGCATCGTGGAGAACAACATCTTCGCCCTCGGCGGCAAGTTCCAGTTCGATCTCCACGGCTGGACCAAGGACCAGCGCTTCTACACCAGCCACCTTGAAACGATGATCAAAGGCTACGAATCCGTGGCCGGCCTACCTGCGTGGAAAAACATGCGCCACATGGACCTGCACCCGAAGGACGCCATCCGCGAAGACGGCACGATGATGAGCGGCAACAGCTTCCAGCATAACATCATGTTTGGCGACACCCCCGGCGTGAAATACGGCGACGTCCGCAACGCCACGCCGAAGTGGAACACCATCGACTACAACCTTGCCTGGAACAGCGGCCACCCCATCGTCACCGGCATCAATCAAGTCGGCCCCGACAAAGGCGCACCGCTGCTTGCCGAGACATTCGACAACACAGAGCCCGGCAAAACACCCAAAGGCTGGGGCTTCAACCACCGCCCGAACAAAGACGTGAATCTCGTCGTCGCCGATGGCGCGCTGCGTGTGGATTGCGCGCTTGGCACCGATCCTAAAAATTCTAAGACCGTCATCCACGGCCCGGATGTACCGATCAAGCCCGGCGCTGCGTATCGCGTGAAGCTCCGCGTCAAATCCACCGAACCCACCGCGAAGATCAGCCTCGCCTTTGCCGCCTTCAAAAACGGTGAAGGCTACTGGCAGGCCGGCAGCACCAGCATCACCGCCCCCCGCGAGTGGCAGGAAGTCGAAGCCACCGGCCGCATGCTGCGCGAAAACGAAGCTGGCTGGAAACCCTGGATGACCGCCTTCTGGCTCCGCGTCGACTGCCACGAGCCGAAGGGCCAAGTCTTCTTCGACGACGTGCGGATCACCGAAGCCGAACCGCTGGATGAATGGGCCGCCTGGCAAAACGCCGGATGGGACAAACACAGCCTCGTCGCCGATCCTCTTTTCGTGGACTGGAAGAACGATGACTTCCGGCTGAAGGCTGGGTCACCGGCATTTAAGATCGGATTTAAAGCGATCCCGGTGGAGGAGATTGGGGTGAGGAAGGAGTGATGGCGCTCCCTTGACTACGATCCACTCGCCGCAAACGGATTGATGACCTCAAGGCCGGAAATGTGTTTGAAGTCAGCTTCGTTGCGGGTGACGAGCGGCACGCCATATTCCAGTGCGGTAGCGGCGATGATGGCGTCTCCGAGTTTCATCTTCTTCTGCTGACGCAATTGGATGCTCTGCTGAATAATTTCTTCGTCCAAAGCCAGCTCGGTTGTGGATTCCAAAAGGGCGCGCAACTGCGACTGACGCTCCAGAGAGAGTCCTCCAAACCTTGGAAAGCCCAGCACCTCAATCCGGGTCACGCTGGCGATCATGGCATCCGCCCTCCGCACGTAGGGCATGCAGAGTGCGTCGCCAGACTCGGCTGCGTAGATGATGATGTTACTGTCGCAAATCATAGAAATCATTCCTGACCAGGAAGCACAACATCTTCACGGATTTCGCGCTGCCAGGCCGCTGGATCAGGAATCACATCTTTCAATCCGCCCATGGCGCGCAGGCTTTCCAGCGCTGACGCACGTTTCGCCAGCATTTCCGGGGTGACCTCTGGGATCACGCGTTTGGTCTTTGGCGATGTTCCATTTGGAACCGAAAGCAGCAAATGCATGCGTCCAGGCTTCAACCATTCCGGCAGTGGCGAAAGCAGCTTCAGGCTGCCATCGGCGCTGACTTCGACATCGGTTTCCAATGTATTCATGCAACGAGTGTAGGCGATTTCTCCGTCATCGTAAAGCTTGTGAATGAGAGCATGAGGCGAGCGAGGCCTGACAAGATTTAGTATTGCCGCGTGCGCGGCAGCGTTTGGAGTGCGTGTAGCAAGGCTGGGCGTGAAGCCGCTTTCGTAGGTTGGAGGGTGGGCTGAGGACGAAGCACTGCCTCCACCCTGCGAAAGCGGTAGCTCCGATGCAGGCTTGCGCCTTGCATCTTCGCGACCGCACTCCAAAACCCTGTCGAACCCGCTGTAGCAGCATGTATTTGCCACGCCTCCTCTCCGCCCCACAGTGGAGAAACAGACAGCCCCAATCCCTTTCCACGTCGTAATCCCCATAACCATGTCCCAATTTCTTCAATTCGACCGCACCGGCAATCCTGCTGAAGTTTTGCAACTCCACGAGCGCGAGCTCACGCCGCCGGAGGGGCACGAGGTAAGGGTGCGCATGCGTTATTCGCCGGTGAATCCGGCGGATCTGAATTTCATCGAGGGCACCTATGGCCGTGCGGCGCATCCGCCGTGCATTCCGGGGCATGAGGGCTGTGGCGAAGTGGAGGAAGTGGGCAGTGCAGTGACTTCGCTGGCGAAGGGGGATGTGGTCATCTCGCTGGTGGGCACGGGCTCGTGGACGCAGCATCTCACGGCACCCGAGCATCACTTTGCCAAGCTGCCACCGCAGATCGATGCGGTGCAGGCGAGCATGCTGCGCGTCAATCCGGTCACGGCGTGGGCGCTGCTGAAACACTACAGCGATCTGCCAAAAGGCGCGTGGGTGGCGCAGAACGCAGCGAACTCCGGCGTGGGCCGTGCGTTCATCCAGCTCGCGCATCACTTCGGCCTTCGCACCATCAACTTTGTGCGCCGCGAGGAGTTGTTCGATGAATTGAAAACGCTGGGCGCGGATGTGGTCCTGCTGGATACCGACGAAGGCGTGGCAGAAGCGAAAAAGATCGTCGGCGATGAGCTGGTGATGCTGGCCACGAATGCCGTCGGCGGTGACAGCGCGATCCATCTGATGGACCTGCTCAGCTCCGAAGGCACCCTGGTCACGTATGGTGCCATGAGCCGCCGCAGCCTCAAGGTACCGAACAAATTCCTTATCTTCAAAAACCTCCAGCTTCACGGCCTATGGATCACGAAATGGTTCGAGAAAGCAAGCACGGAGGAGCTTTACGAAGTGCTCAATCCACTCACCGCGCTGATTCAATCTGGCGAACTGGTCACGGCCATTGATGAGATCGTACCGCTCGCTGACTTCAAACGGGCGATCACGCGTGCGCAGGAAGGCTCACGCGGCGGCAAGGTGATTCTCGATCTCGCCTAAACCGATGCACGTCCTCCTCACCAACGACGACGGCATTGCCGCACCAGGCTTGCGGGCCTTGGAAAATGCCGTGATCCAGCTCGGCTGGCATTACACCATCGTGGCTCCGGCCATGGAGCAGAGCCAGTGCGGGCACCGCGTCACCACGCACCAGATTCTTCAAGTGGAGACGCTGGCGGAGAATCGCAACGCCGTGCATGGCACGCCAGCAGACTGCGTGCGGCTGGCCCTGTTCGCGCTGGATTTAAAACCCGATCTGGTGCTCTCCGGCATCAATGCAGGTGGCAACATGGGGCAGGACCTCGTCATCTCCGGCACCGTGGCCGCGGCGCGTGAGGCCGCCTACCACGGCATTCGTTCCATGGCGCTGTCTCATTACATGATCCGCGAACTCGCGGTGGACTGGCAGCGCACCGCCGCATGGATGGCGGAGATCGTGCAGGAAACGTATGCCCAGGACCATCCGCCCAGCACCTTCTGGAACATCAATCTCCCGCACCTGCCCGCCGAACGAATGGCGCTGCCGCCACGCATCCTGTGCCAGCCCGCGCGCTCGCCGCTGAATGTGAGCTATAGCTTTAGCAAGGACATGCAGGGCTACATTTACAGCGCCAGCTATGCCTCACGTCCCCGTGATGAGGGCTCCGATGTGGAGGCCTGCTTCAGTGGGAACGTGGCCGTGTCACTGCTGCGCATTTGAGGCACCTCATTTTGGGATGCGTTTCAGGTTGGTGACGAGCGCCTGGAGTTCCTTGGTGTTGGGGTGGTCGTCTCCCAGCTTGTTGGCCGCCGCTTTCAGCCCCTGCGTGGCTTCCTTCTCCGCCTCGACAAACTTCTTTTGCAGCACCAGGCAGAGCGCCAGATGATAGCGAAACGTCAGCGTGTCCGGGTGGTCTTCGCCGGGATTGAGGTCCATGAACAGGAGCGTGGCTTGAAACTCCTTCTCGGCCTCCGCCAGTTTGCCCTCCTCGGTGAGGGTCATTGCCAGATGGCCGCGGGCCATGAGGGTCGGCTGTTTGTCGATGCCCATGACGCGCAAATCGATTTTAAGGATGTCACGCTGCTCTTTTTCCGCCTCGGTGAATTTGCGTTCGTCGAGGAGAACCGTCGCAAGGTTGGAGCGATTCAGCAAAGTGGAGGGATGCTCCGGCCCGTAGATTCGCGCGTGTTCCGCCACCAACGCACGCATCTCCTTCTCCGCCTCTTCGTATTTCCGTTCTTCATGCAGCGTCTCCGCCAGGGCGTTGTGCAGCCGGAGTGTTTCCGGATTGTCCGCGCCAGAATGCTTTAGATGCCCCTGCCATGCCGCGCGGAACTCCGGCTCCGCCTCGGCTGCTTTGCCCTGCGCACGGAGGCAGGCGCCCAGCGCGCCCTGGCAGTCCGGCAGCAGGGCGTTGTCGCTGGCAAACATGCTTTTGAACTGAGCGATCAGCGCGCGTAGCACTTTTTCGGCCTCCGCATACTTGCCCTCTTTCATGAAATCGCGCACCTGCTGCTGCTGCAGTTTGATCTCGTCCGCCTTCTTTTTGAGCTCTGGCGGCAGATTTTCCGGCAGCTTCACTTCGGCAGGCGGTGTCGCTGGCGATGTCTCCGCAGAGAGCATAACGGCAGGGGCCAGCAGGAGTGTGGCGAGATGAAAAATGACGAGGGCAGGCTTCATGGTTGGCCGCACAAAGAACTCCAAGTGGGCAGGATGTCTTGTGTTTTCGGCGGAGTGAACGGCAAACGATACGGTTCTGCCGCGCCTGCCAGATGAGATTTTCGCTTTGCTTGCCCAAACACGGATTCGCGGCGTAGAGAGAGGCATGCCTGAGCATTCCAATGCACGTTTGTTTGTGTGGTTCCGTATCCTGTTCAACTGCCGGTTTTACTACCCGGTGTTCACCATCCTGTTCCTCGATCTCGGGCTGAGCATCGGGGAATTTGCGGCGCTGAATGTGGTGTGGGCGCTGACCAGCGTCGTGCTGGAAGTGCCGTCTGGCGCACTGGCAGACCGCTGGGGCCGCAGGCCGCTGGTGGTGGCGGCAGGGGTGCTGATGGTGCTCGAAATGGCGGTGCTGTGCCTCATGCAGCCGGGACACCATGATCTGGTGCTGTGGCTGTTTGTGGTGAACCGCATCCTCAGCGGTGCGGCGGAGGCCTGCGCCAGCGGTGCGGACGAGGCCCTGGCCTATGACTCCCTGCCGACGGCGGAGCGCACGACGCTGTGGCCGCAGATCATGGCCAAGCTTTCACGCGGGATGGCCCTGGGCTTTGTGGTGTCATCCATCCTCGGCTCCGTGCTCTATGATGCGCACAGTCTGACGGTCGCGCTGCATTGGCTGGGCTTGGATGTGACGGTGGCAAAATCGGTGAGCATGAAGCTCCCGCTGCTGCTCGGCCTCGTTACCGCGCTGGCCTGCCTCGTGGTGACGCTGCGCATGACGGAGGCGCGCACCCCTGCCCCGAAGTCCTCGCTGCTGCAGAGCATTCGTGAAACCTGGGTTTCCATTCTGCAAACGGGCGGCTGGATGTGGCGGACGAAAGCGGCCTTCGCGCTGATCCTTTTCGGGCTGGTTTTTGACAGCGTGATCCGCCTCTTCCTCACGGTGGCGAGCAATTTCTACCGCCTCGTCGGCATCGAGGAGGGCTGGTATGGCGTCATCGGCACCGGCGTCTCACTGCTGGGTCTGGTGACGGCGAGCCTGATGGAAAAGAGCGCCAAGGTCTTGACGGCACGGCAGAATTTTCTCTGGCTGGGTCTGGTGGTGTTTGGCGGCCTGCTCGCGGCGGCGCATCCGCAGCCAGGCTGGACGGGGATCGCGATGGTGGTCCCTCTGTTCCTTGCCATGCGCTTCCTGCAGTTCTTCCTGTCGCATTACCTCAATGAAATCGTGGCTTCCGAGCAGCGCGCCACGGCGCTGAGCTTTCGCGGACTGACGATCAATCTGGCGTACGGAACTCTCACGCTGCTCTTCGGCTGGCAGACGAGCTGGGTGGCCGGGCATCTGCACCTCAACCCAGATGATCCGCGCGTGTTCGCGGCGGCACTCCAGCTGTGGCCGTGGTGGTTTGCGGGCACAGCCCTGCTCGCGGGCGGCTGGATGCTGCTGCGTTCTTTTTCCCGACAGCCGAAGGGAACGCATTGAACGAATCACTGAGATTCAACGTCATTAATAGAACATTCGACAAACAACCTTCCGATAGCACACTCTCTGCAACCATGAAAACGTCACACACTCTCCGCCTCTGTCTGGCCGTGATCGCGGCCCTCTTCTTCGTCCAGTGTTCCTCCACGCCGAAGACACGCATTGAAAAAAATCAGGCGATGTATGGCAAATTGGATACCCGTGACCAGCACCTCGTCACCCATGGCCTGATCCGTGAAGGCATGAGCCGGGATGGGGTCTTCCTCGCCTGGGGCAAGCCGGACAGCGTCTCAGTCGGTGTGAATCGTGGGCGTGAGAGCGAAAACTGGACCTTTGAGGGGCAGCGGCCGGTGCGCTCCATGAGCATGAACATGGGCTTTGGCTTCGGTAGCTACGGCGGATACGGTGGATATGGCCCCTACGGCTTCGGTGGCTGGGGCCCTTATGGCTTCGGCGGCGGCTACCCCATGATGGGGAGCGGCACCTCAGTGACCTACGTCCCCTACACCTCTGGAACGGTGGATTTCGTCGGCGGTCGTGTGGTGAGCTGGAAGTCCACCAAACGCTGATCCCGGTCCCTGCTGCTGCCCATGAGCGTGCCCGAAGAACATCTGGCGTCACGCCGCAGCCTCAAATCCCGCGACACCCGGTGGGCGCATGCACTGGCTGGTTGGCTGGCGCGTTCCGGGCTGACACCGAATGCGATCTCCCTGCTCAGCGTATTGTTTGCGGGCGGGGCCATGGTGTGTTTCATGGTCGCCGGAGATCAAACCAGCAGCGTCAGCATTCTCGCCGCCTGGCTGGGTGCCCTCGTCTGCATCCAACTGCGGCTCCTGTGCAATTTGATGGACGGCATGGTGGCTGTGGAAGGCGGCAAAGGCTCGCCGGTGGGAGCCATCTACAACGACGCGCCGGACCGTGTGGCGGATGTCCTCATCATGGTCGGTGCCGGCTACAGCGGCGCGGGAGATCCCGGCGTGGTGAAGCTCTTTCATGTGATCCCGCTGGGCTGGTGCTGCGCCGTGGTCTCGGTCTGGACGGCCTACATCCGCGTACTGGGAGCAGCCCTGACCGGCAAACACGACTTCCGCGGCCCCATGGCAAAGCAGCATCGCATGGCGGTGCTGTGCGGTGGGCTGCTCATCGAAATGATCCAGCACCTGACTGGCCACGAACGCTGGGGCATCCTGCTGGCGCTGACGCTGATCTTTGCCGGTGGCGTCTGGACCTGCTGGCGTCGGCTGGTCTTGATGGCGCAGGTGATGCGCTCAGGCGAGAAGACCAGCCCTTGAAGGACTGCCCGCCAGGCTGAAATAAATGTCCTCTGGCTGGCGTCCCTATGAGACGCAGGTGCGTCAGCCCCCCCCAACCTCTCATGAAACAAGCTCTTTTCCTCCTCGCCATCCTGTGCTCACTCACGCTGCATGCCTCGGATTTCCCGGCAGGCAGCCCGAAGTTCTTCACCACCGCCCCTTCCGTGTTGAAGGCGGCCAAACAAAACGGCAAGCCCGTCATCCTCATTTTCTCAGCCCCTTGGTGCGGCCCATGCCAGACCATGAAAAAGGAGGTTTATCCCAGCAGCGTGATACAGCCGTTGCACGACAAGTTTAACTGGGCCTATCTGGACATCGACGAGGAAGCGAACAGCAAACTGGCGGAAGGCTTTCATGTGAAAACCATTCCCCACCTCTTTTTCCTCGATGCCACGGGCAAGACCACCCTGGACGATCTCAAGGACGTCACCGCTCCCAAAGATTTTGCCAAAAAACTGACCACGGTCTTGCAGAAGGCGGAAGCGGCCCAAAAGAGTGGACATTGAGCGCCATTGGTAGGCTCGGTCACAGCCAGAGCGCTCTCTCTCCAGGTCAGCAATTTTCCTTTTTTGCGGGGCTGGGAGCCTGTGGTCAAAAGTGAGCTGAAAATCAAAGATTGATTTCAAACTCGATTTACCCCACAATAAAAAGGCACAAAAGAAAAGTTAATAATCAGCATATTGCTAATAACAATGCGCCATTCCATCCGCCTGCTTCTCCTTCTAAGCGCCTGCTTTTTGGCCTCCTGCTCTTCCTCCGGAATCTTTGGACATTCCACCCGCATCACCTCGGTGCGGACCACTGCCTACACGCATGGGGAATCGGACCACATCGTCTATGGTGCCAAGACGGCGGTGGGCACCCAGCTCAAGTATGGCAATGTGCGCAGCGCCGCCGCCGACTGGTCGGTGTATCCCGTGGGCACCATTTTCCAGATCGAAGGCCTGCCCTACGTTTATCAGGTGGATGACTATGGCTCTGCTCTGGTGGGCACCAACACCATCGACCTCTACAAGCCTGACAAAGCCACCATGAATGCCTGGGGCGTGCGCAATGTAAACATCCGCGTGCTGAAATGGGGTTCATTTTCCAAGAGCCTCTCCATCATGAAGGAGCGCATGGGCTATGAGCACATCCGCCGCATGGTGGGGCGCATCCAGCACAGCTCCTAGCCGCAGATTTCACACTCCTGTGACCAAGCAAGAGCGGGCGGCATTTGTCCTGAAACGGCTGGCGGAGCTATATCCCAACCCACCTATTCCGCTGGACCATGCGGACGCGTTCACCCTGCTGATCGCCGTTCTGCTTTCAGCGCAGTGCACGGATGTGCGCGTCAATCAGGTGACACCTGCCCTGTTCCGGTTGGGCCGCACTCCGGCTGCGTTGGCGGCGGCCCCGCTCGATGAAATCGAATCCATCGTGCGCCCTTGCGGCTTGGGGCCGCAGAAAGCCAAGGCCATCAAGCAGCTTTCCGGCATCCTGCTGGCTGAGCATCAGGGGCACGTTCCCGCCTCGCTGGAGGCCTTGGAGCGGCTGCCAGGAGTCGGTCATAAGACCGCCCAAGTCGTGATGGCGCAGGCCTTTGAGATTCCATCTTTCCCGGTGGACACCCACATCCACCGCTTGGCGCAGCGCTGGGGTCTGACCAGCGGGCAGTCCGTGCTGCAAACCGAGCGCGATTTGAAAAAGCTCTTTCCCGAGGACGCCAGGAACAAGCTGCACCTGCAGATCATCTACTACGGCAGGGAGTACTGCACCGCCCGTGGGTGTGACGGCACCGTGTGTGAAATTTGCCGCACCTGCTTTCCAAACCGGCGGAGTCCCGTCAGCACTAGGAAAGCATAGAACTTAACGGGCCGGCAGGACTACCAGCGCAGACGCAGCGTGGTGCGGAAAGCCTGGGTCGTGTTGCCGAAATCACCGCCGACGCCGACGTCAAACATCGGCAGCAGGCGGAAATAAGCCGTCATGTCCAGGATCTTGCTGTCATACTTGTCCGCACTGCTCACGGTCACGCCAGCCTGCAATTCCAGCCAGTCCAGAGGAGTGTAGCGCAAGGCCGGGCGCACATAGATAGCACCGTCGCTGAAACTCACGGAAGTATTCTTCGCTTTCAGGCTGGCATAAATCAGACCTGCTTCGGCGACAAAAGTAAGGCGGTCATTGATAAGCGCCGTGTGAAAGCCTGCGCCCGCCTGAATGCTGGCAAAGTCGTAATTGGCCTTGGTGGCACCTCCCACGTTACCGCCGCCGCCGGAACCACTGCCCCACGAAGCACCGAATTTCAAATACAGCGGATTGAACAGGGCCACCGTCAGCGTAGCACCAATGGTGTTGGCTCCTGACAAATCGCCATGCTTGGGAGCCAGATAGCGGTAGTAGGCTTCAATGTTGTTGAAGTTGACCATGTTAGGTCCGGCGGCTTTCGCCCCATAGCCGCCCGTGCTGGTGGGCGGGGTGTTGTAATTGCTGGCTCCTTGGGGAGTGTAAGATGAGACCTGCCCGGGCTGCGGCGCCGCGGCATACGGATCTGCATAGGGCGGCGGGGCCGTCACGTTGGACGAAACGGAGGCTGGCGGCAGCGAATTGGGATAAGCGGGCACGCTCGGCGGTGTGCCATAGCCGGGTGGCGGCGTACCATAGCCTGGAGGAGGAACCCCCATGACGCCATACCCAGTCTGACCCACTGCATTTTGGCCAAAGGCAAAGCCGATGCTGAGAGCGCAAAGTAGGATCCTTTTCATGAGAAGTGGGGCATCTATTGATTATTTAGATATCTTAAATAATCTCTCAAATCAATAGATTGGGCAAATCTTTTTTTTGGTTTTGAGGTTTTGATTCAATCCAGTCGCTAGAAAAGCCTGGAATGGTGGCTGCACTGGATGCTAGAAGTACAGAAGCTATAGCCAGTATTGAATAGGTCCCATAAGACCTAGACTTCCCATGAAAGGACGCTTTTACCTTCTGAGCCAGCGCGGAACCAGCACCAGCAGTACTAGGCCTGCGGCCATCCCGGCGATCAGCGGCCCTTGGCGGCTGGCTGCGGGTTTTTCAGGGGCGGGAACAAAGGTCACCACCTCAGGAACCACCGCAGGTTTGACCGCAGCCTGCATCGGCGGCGGCTGCGGGCTGGGTGCCTCTGCGCCCGTGGGTTTGGATTCGCTGGTCGTCGCGGCTGCTGGCAGCGCCTTTTCCCAATCGAGATTGAGCAGGATGTACCAGCCGGGATTTTCATTCTTCAGGCGGCAGCCGCAGCGGCCTACTAGGAACATGCAGGCGTCTTCCAGTGAAGCATCATCCAGAATATCCAGCGGCCAGGCTCCCAGCACCCTGCCCCGGCCAAACACGGCCCCGGCGAAACTGGTGGTGGCCGGATCAAAGGCGCCCTTTGGCCCGGCCAGCATGCGCAGCAGCATGAGTTCAGCGGGGTCATCGCGCCGCAACCGGAGAGTGCTGAACTTCAGCCGCAGCGGTGGCCCGGGGCCGAGCTGGCTGTCGGGATCATTGGGATCTTGAATGGGCAGCGCGGCCACCTGCTCCAGAAACTTGAGCCGCTTCTCAATGCGTTCGACATCCAGTACGTCCACCGGCGATCCGCTGTCGGCGATCACCCAGATGACCGAATCCCCCGCCAGCAGCTGCTGGGTGAGCCTCTGGCGTGCGGGGGAATCCAGCACGGCCGCGAGCGTGGCCGCGTCCAGTTTGCCCGACCACACTTGCTTGTCGCTGGCCCGTGAATAGCTCAGCACGGTGTCCTGCTGCGTGGTGTCCTGTGAGGTGGTGATGTCGAGATTGGCTTTGCCATTGGCGCGCATGGGCCGCAGCAGGTCCTGAATCGCGGGCTCTTTCGCGGTGCTTTGCGGCAGCACCAGATGAAACTTGTCCGCCTCCCAGCGATCCAGCGCAAAGCGGAAGACCGGGATGGTGCAGGCACAGGCGGCACTCGTGCCAATAATGAAGAGAAAGGTGGCGAGTCGCATGAGGTTCACTTTCCAAAGCACTGCAGCCGGCCATCCATCGTGCTCACATAGACACGTCCCTGCGCAACGGTGATGCCGTCCCACACGGAGGGGCTCGTGAGTTCGAGACCGGCGCTTTGCTCGCCAGTCTCGGTGTTCACCGCCCACATCTTGGCCCCGCGTTTGCCATCCAGCGCATCGTCCTGCTCCTTGAGTTCCTGCAGGATCGCGGGGTCTCGGGCGGCGAGGCGTTCAAAGGCGTATTCTTCGTCGATCATGTCTGGCGCACCGCTGACGAGCACTGTCTTGCCAGCCAGCGCCATGCTGCGGGCGACGATGGGTACGAAGCGGTCCCAGGTATGCTTCACAAAACTGCCGGTGTTTTTACCGCCACCGCCTTTGGCATTGCCGCCGCCCTTGAACCACAGGGCACCGCCTACCTTGCCTTTGCCTGACTCGACGCCCGCACCGACGCCATGCACATCATTACCGGAACTGTCGCGCGAGTCGCCATTGTCGAAGTTGCAAACGAGCACGGCGTCCGTCGGCTTCACTTCAGGCTGCTCGAAACGCAGTTGCACCTCGGCGGCGCTGAGTGCTTTGTGATACACAGCGAATTGGTCGAGCAGCCCGCTGTAGCCACCGGCGCTTTCTTCAGCGACGCCGTTGCCATTGCCCACGATCATCGGGTTCGCCGGCTTGGCGGCCACGAGGTCGGCAGCCGCCCCTTCGGCGACGAGTTTGCCGTCGATGTAGAGAGTCATCTTTTTGTCGGCAGCGAGGACGCCTGCGATGTGATGCCAGCCATCGGTCAGCGCTTCGGCGGAGACGATGGTGCTCACCTTGGAATCACTGCGGATGTGGAACTGCGGTTTCTTATCATGGAAATCGAGCGACACCCCCTGCTTGGGGCCGCCGTGATTGAGAATCGTGCCGCTCAGCTTGTCCGGCAGCACCCAGGCTTCAACGGTGATCGGCGTCTTGGTGGGATCGAGGACCGGAACATTGGGGAACTGCACACTGCCGGGCAGCGGCGCGCCTTTGGCTTTGCCCTCGCCTTTTTTGGGAGCCTCCGCGTTCTTGCCTTTACCTTTTCCCTTGCCCATGCCTTTCTTTTTCTCCGCCTCGGCCTGCAAAGTCTCGTTGTGGCCCACCTGCGATTCCTTCTTCGGCTGCACGGCGAGGGGCACGCCCTTGTCATTCAGCACCACGCTGTTGCCCTTGCGCTCGGTGGTGGCGGACTCGGTGTCATACGCTTCATCCGGCGGCGCTTTGGGCGTGGCAAAGAGCGTATACTCCATGGTGGTCGTCCACTTGTAGTACTGCGCCTCGCGGCCGTAGGAGTACACGTTCTTGTCGTCGTGCACCAGGATGCGCCCTGCGGGGGCATACTTGCCAGCCTGGAAGTAGCCGCCGTGTCCACCGGCATAGCTCTTGCCATAGACCCAGTAGCTGCGGTGGAAATTTGAATCGTCCAGGAAACCCATCGGCGCAAAGAGATGCTGCCCCTCGCCCTTCTGTGCTCCGCCCTGCTTGTCGAAGTCTCCGCTCACCGGGCCGACATCCACGCGTATGCCATCGGTGCCGATTTTCTGCGTGCGCAGGAAGATCCACTTGCCGTCGCTGCTGAGGATGTCGTTGAGAGCGACGGGCATTTGCAGCGTTTTATGGCGGTCATTCAAATCGCCGCCGGTGTCAGGATCGCGGTCATCGTAGTTGATTTTGACCTTCATCTCGCCGGTCTTGGCATCGACACGGTAGAACCACAGGCCGCCATCGAGAAAGCAGGAATGGCCGGAGACAAAGCTCACGAGACCGTTTTCCACCAGCACGCTGCCGTGTACGGGCCAGACGCTTTCCATCATCTCCCACGCGCCATGGGTCATCATGACCGGAGCTCCTTGGAACTTCCACACCAGAGCGCCGTCTTTTGCGCGCAAGCAGTACACGTTGCCGTCATTGCCGCCGATGAACACCCTGCCCTGCCAGTAGCTCGGGGGTGAGTCCATGCGACCTCCTGCGATGAAGTGCCAGGCTTCCTTGCCGGTGGCGGAGTCGAAGGCATGCAGCGTGTGCTTGTCCACTTCGGAGACGAAGGTGAGGCCTGCGGCACTCGTCGTGGTGCTGAGCGGCGGGGTGAGCTTCACTTCCCAGGCCATGCCGAGATCCTTCTTTAAATCCTGGTTGGAGAACCCACTGCGGGCATTGTCGGAGCGGTAGGTGGGCCAGTCCTTGGGATCGGCGGGGGTTTCAGCGATGGCGTCGGCATAGGCGGGTCCCTTGGTCAAACGTGCGCTGTCGGCGGTATGCGGTGGCATGGGGTAGCGCGGTGCGGAGGCCATCACGCTCATGCCATCGAGCTTGGCTTCAGGGTAGCAGGCGCAGTTGTGCGGTCCGGCGTAGGTGAGACCATTGCAAGGCAGCACCCCGTAGAGGCAGGCACCGCGCACCCAGTGATTGAGATCCCAGTGCTGCTTTTCCATATCGACGTACTCAATGCCGGTGCGCGAGGGGATGATGAACTTCTCCGTGGCTTTGGCCATGTAGCAGCGGTGGTGGAACCAGTAGGTGCCCTGCGGCACGTCGGGAAAGAACTGCTTTTTCACCACGCCCGTCAGCGGATCGCGCCCGGTGTATTCGCCCGTTTGATTGCCCTGCGTGGTGCCTGCATTCCACACGAGTCCTTGTGCGACGATGACATCTTCCATGCTGCGGTAGCCGCTTTTCTCATGCGAGGAACTCCACAGTTCCTTGCCGGTGTCCGCATGGATGCCTTTCATGAGGCCATCGCCCCCGGCATAGAGGATCACGTCGTTGTTGAGCACCACGCGTGGCGCGAAATTGAATTCGTAGAGCTTGCGGCGTGCTTCAGGGATGTCGGCAAAGAGCACCTTGCCGGTCTTCACATCGCGGCTTGTCAGGCCGTCGCCATTATAGTACACCATGCGCTTGTCATCCAGGGCGACGGTGATGGGGCCGACCTTGTCGTCCACCTTCCAGATCGTTTCACCGCTGTCAGCCTTGATCGCCATCAGGTGGCGCGTCTTGCCATCCCAGTTAAACTCCGTCTCCACGCGCTTCTGATCGCTCTGCTGCTTCACGGCAAACTCGTCATTCAAACGCCACGCCTCGGGGTTCACCAGGGCATACAGGGTGCCGTTGCGATAGAGCAGCTCTTCAGCGCCCTTGGTCTGCGGATATTCGCGGATCAGCTCGCCCGTCGCGCCATCGAGGCAGGAGATGGGATCTGCAATGCCCAGCGTCACATAGACCTTGTCACCAATCGCCGCGAGGCGGCGTGTGAGCTGCGTGGGGCCGGACTTCAGCGGCCACAGATGCGTGCTCCATTGCGGAATCGACTTCTTCCATAGCACCGTGCCATTGAAGGCATCGCGTGCGATCAGTGCAAACTTGGCCGGCATCAGGATGGAGATGCGGCTGCCCTCGTCCATGATGTAGTAAAGCCGTCCGCCAGCGCTCACCTCGGCACTCACGGATGACATGCGGTCATGGTGGCGGCTCCAGCGTGGATTCCCCACCCATTGCATGCGCGAGGGCGGGCCGGTGAGCATGTCCTTGGAGGTGGGATTGCCCTTCGAGTCATACGCATAGTGCGTCCACTCATCCATGTCCTTGGGCCATGGCTTCACGATTTTTTCCCAGCCACCGCCCGCCTTGCGCACCATGGCCACACCCAAGGGTGTGAGCACGCGGTCGATCTCCTTGGTCGCCACGGCTGCGGCGTCTTCAATCACCAGCAGGTTCACATAATTCTCGATGTACGGGAGGTGTACGCCATCCCAGGAATCCACCGCCACCGCGCCATACTTGCCTGCCAGATGAATCGTTTCGCGGATGCCGGGCAGTGCCGCTGCATCCTGCGTGAGGCCCTGCACCTGATAGCGCTCACTGGGCCGCAGCGCCTGCGTCACCTTCCCGTCGCCACAGCCCACATGCACCACGATCCCGCCTTTGACGCCGGATTGGGAGATCACGTCGGCGGCATCATCAGCCAGCAGCGAGGTGGAGAGCAGGAGGCAGGTCAGGAATCGTTTCATGGTGGAAGGGCAAGCGCGTAACGAATCGCGCAGGCTGGATGTTTCCTCTTTCTAGGGTTCGGAGCCAAATCAAAAGGTGGATTTATACGCCGGTTGTGAGACAGCATCCACTTCTCCCTCACCATGCTTCGCTTTACTCTTTTTGGCTTCCCGATCCTGATCCACGGGGTGTTCTGGCTGAACACCGCACTCATGGGCGGTGCGTTCACCGCCGACACCCCCGAGAAGTTTCGCGCGCTGCTGGCCTGGGTGGTGGCGGTGCTGCTGTCCATTTTGATTCACGAACTCGGCCATGCGCTGGCCATGCGGAACTTCGGCGACCGCCGCGTGGGCATCGTGCTCTACGCCTTTGGCGGGCTGGCGATGGGCAGCAAGCCGCGCACCCGGCGTGAAGACTTCCTTGTCAGTGCCGCAGGCCCGGGGCTGGAAATCCTGGCCGGTCTTGCCGTCGGCTGGGCCATCACTCTCTGGCCGCCCCCGTGGCTCTGGCTGCACCAGATGCTGGATGCCTTCACCGTGGTGAGCATTTTCTGGGCGCTGCTCAATCTGGTGCCCGTGCTGCCGCTCGATGGCGGGCGGCTCTGCCAGGCCTGGCTCGGCCCGCGCAAGCAGCGCCAGGTGCTGACCATCAGCATCGTGTGCGCGGTGACCCTGGCACTGCTGTCCGTGGTCAGCGATCTCTGGCTGCGCCTGCAGGATGGCGTCCTCCATCTGCTGGAGATCGACGCCGGGATTCGTGTGGGCAGCGGCATTTTCACTCTGCTTCTGTTTGGCATGCTGGCCTGGAACAATTGGAAGGAGTTGAAGAATGAGCCGCAAATTCCGTGGATGAACGCGCGTTGAGAGTGCATTGGACTGTTTTCGTCCCCTGATGCGCCTTTTTAGATCACTTTTTATCCTTTTCGCGGCTGCCACCCTCGCCGCCGCCCAGTCTCCCAAGCCGGAACTGATCTCCCCGCAGGTCAAAGCCTCGGTGGAAAAGGCCGTGGCCTGGCTGATCAAACAGCAGAAATCGGCGGGTTTCATCGTGGATGAAAAATCGGACGCCAAGCCCAAGCGCGGCGATCTGCCCTCCCACAGCGCCGCGATGACCGCGCTGGCGATCATGGGGCTGGCCTCGGTGGGGCACATGCCGGACGACCCGACGCCCGAGGGCATCGCCTGTGGCAAAGCCCTGCGCTTTGTGGTGGATGGCGTGGAGGCCGATGAAAACGGCTACCTCGGCCGCAGCGACCGCTCACGCATGTACGGCCACGGCATCATGTCACTGATGATGGCGGAAATGATCGGTCATTCCCCGGATGAGGCCACGGACAAACGCCTGCACAAACAACTGGAGGGCGCCATTCAGCTCATCATCCGCTCCCAGCAGGTGCCGAAGAGCGAGGCCAATCGCGGTGGCTGGCGCTATGAGCCGAGCTCCAGCGACAGTGACATCTCCGTGAGCGTCTGGCAGGTGATGGCGCTGCGCGCCGCGAACAACGCCGGTTTTGAAGTGCCAAAAGGAGCCATCGACAACGCCGTGGCCTACATCAAGCGCAGCTACCGCGTGGAGCGTGACTCCAATGGCAATCCCAAGAGCGACAGCGCCGCCTTCAGCTACGAGCCCTATGGTGGCCGCCAGACCTTCTCCACCACCGCCGCCGGTTTGCTTTCCCTCCAGGTCTGCGGCCAGTATGAGACCGCCGAAGTCGTGGGCTCCGCCAAATGGCTGCTCAAATCCCCGCCCGAAATCAATGAGCCTTGGTTCTTTTACGGCTGCTACTACTACGCGCAAGGCATGTACCAGCGTGGCGGCGACCAGGCCGCAACCGCCCGCCAAAAGACCGAGCAGACCCTCATCGCCGCCCAAGGCCAGGACGGCAGTTGGTATCCACGCAATGGCAATGAGAAGAGCGCCGGAGCCGTGTATGCGACATCTCTCGCGCTGCTAAGCCTGAGCGTGCATCATCACTTTTTGCCGATTTATCAGAAGTAGGGGCTGCTGTCCCAAAGCGCCACAGGAGCGCGGAATTTATTCCGCAGCACTCCGCCGAAGTGCAACACTCTTACCCACGAATCAGCCACCTCAAGCCGAGGATCAGCTTGTCCGGGGTATGCCCCGTGGACCGCACGCTCGTTGGAGCGATAGCATGGGCTAGAGGTGTGCAGGTGCTGCGACGCAGAAGGGGCTAAAGCCAAAGCGGAGGCATGGGTGCTTGCGGCGTGCTGCGGAATAAATACCGCGCGCCGTGGCGCTCCGCTTCAATCTGCGGCTTCAAGCTCCGCCTCCCCCCGCCTTGGCGAGTCTTCTCCTCTTCCGTATCAACCACTCAACCACAAGCACGTTCGGGAGAAATCCCAGCCAGGCCACCAACCGGTAAACGTCCATGGGGCGTGGCTCAAACAGCAGCACCAGTGTGTATTTCCACACCCTGAGCGTGAGGGCGGAAAGTGTCAGGGCATAGCTGCGCATCATCCATTCCTGATGGCGCACCCACTGCCTGCGCAGGGCCAGCCGCCAGCCCATGCTAGTGGTCGCGATCCAAGCCGTGGCCAGAATGCCAAAGGCCAGACGCGACACCCAGCCGCCATTGGCATAAAACGCCATGATCAGGCTGGCCGGGCCGGTCACACAGCAGACATTCAGCACGTAGCACCGGCCCATCCAGCGGTGCAGCTTCGGCATGCGGCGCAAAATCCACGGGGCAAACTGGGTGAAGCCCGCAGCCAGTGCCAGCATGCTGGTGAACACATGCACCCAAAAGGCCACCTCCCAATGACGAATGCCGAGGTACTGCTGCTTGATCTGCAGAAAGCCCGCGTCATCGCGCACCGGCCAGTAATCCAGGGTGATCTCCAGCATCAGCCATGAAAGCCAGGCCAGCAGGGCATAGGAAAGCCCACGGAGAATCATTCTCAATGTGGCAGGCTTTTTTGTATTGGAAAACAGCATTGGCCCCAACATACTGGACGCCATGAGCTTTCCACAAAAGCAATTTATCGCCGCCGCCCTTCTCTCTGTTTTGCTTGCCGGTGCCCCTCTTTGCCGCGCCCAGGAGGACGTGCGAACCACCACCCCCAATGCCGTGCCGTTGGCCGGCACCTATGTGGGAGCCTTCGGTCCGCACAAGATCACTTTGAGCATCGAGAAAGTCGTCGGGAACACGATCCTAGGCTACAGCATCGTCAACGCCAATGAGCGTGCCTTCAGCGGCTCGTGGCAAATTCTCCCTGAAGGCATCTCCTTCCTGGTCCAAGAGCCTGGAGACCATCCCGAAGACGGACTCTTCAGCATGACTTTGAATATTCAGACCAAAGCGCTCACAGGTCGCTGGGAACCCAATGACAAGAACAAGACCCCCGTGGAGATGACTCTCCAGTCACGGAAGTTCAAATATGACCCGAAGGTGGGAGAATACTCCAAAGCCTCCACCAAGCTGCTGAAGGTGGCCGATGTGGAAAACATGCGGCCAGCGGAACTGCGCCTCATGCGCAATGAAATCTACGCCCGTCATGGCTACTCCTTCATCATCGAGGACATGCAGCAACACTTTGCCGCCGTGGACTGGTACATGCCGGTCGCGCTGGATGTGACGAGCAAGCTCACCGAAACCGAAACCAAGAACGCCGCACTCATCAAGCGCTACGAAAACTACGGGGCCAAGTACTACGACAGGTTTGGCCGATGAGTGAGGCACCCGGTTCGCATCTGTCACCGGATGCGACTCCACTGGAGTGGCGACATCATCGAAGAGGCGATGTGGCAGGAAAGCGCATCACGTGGAAATTATCAGGGCCGACAGGTGGTTTCGTCGGTTTTGGCAGTTTTGGCAGTTCATTTTGGAAGGGGTAAATATTTTTTTCACGTGGTTGGAGGATGCATGCAGTGAATGGCCGGGAGGGGTTCTGTCAGTTCTGTCAGTTCACTTTCAGAGGGGCAGATATTTTTTCGTGGTAGGATGACAAGAGGGCAAGGGGAGAGGATCTCTCTATGATCGGTATGAATGACCACATCAGCCAGGACCTGTTCCACAACTGGCTGTCCACATCGGCACCAGTCAGCCTTGAAGGAAGACTGTCGCTGCAGGCCAAGACCGAGGAATGAGAAAAGAATGAGCAAGCCAGGTAAAATACCTGTTCATTCCTTCTCCTGCCACGGCTTGCCATGAAAGTGGCCTTATGGATCTGCATCAAGGAAGCTGTTCCACAGGCACAGAGCACAGAACTTATGACATACCAGTACCTATGATCCTATACAATAGGACTAAAGACCCCTGTCCGTTCCCTGGCCCACCTGTTCCAGCCCCCTCCCCACCTTGGCAAAAAAAATTCCACCCCTCCAAAACGAACTGACAAAACTGACGAAACCCCATGGCTCAGATCCATGCGCGTCATGTTGCGCTTCTTTGCAACAGCCCCCTCATTCACCCTTGGTTCGTTCCATGATTTTTTCACCTCCCCTCCTAAAATGAACTGCCAAAACCGCCAAAACCCCCTGCATGGACGGCAGCAAAGGATTCACGGCATGCATGGTCCGCCGGTTTCCCGCCGCCGCCAGTTCGCTCCACCTCAAAGCCTGAAGACCTCGCTGCGGCATAGGCTCTCCGACCTCGCTGAATCCTCTGCGTGGACAACGCGCAGCATCCAAACTGGACACCTCCGGTTTCGTGCGTCTTGATGCGCCAACGATGACTCTCCTGCCCTCCCTGCGCCTGCCCCTCCTCGCCTGCCTGCTGGCACTCTCCGGTGCCTGTGCGCTGGTGTACCAGATGGCGTGGCTTCGCGAGTTCCGCCTCGTCTTCGGCGGAGCCACCCCTGCCACCGCAGCGGTGCTGGCCATCTTCATGGGAGCGATGGGTGCGGGCAGCGCGCTGTTTGGCCGCAAGGCGGAAGCCTCCACGAATCCGTTGCGCTTGTATGCATTCATCGAGCTCGGAGTGGGCATTGCGGCACTGCTGACGCCGCTGCTGCTCTCGCTGGTGCGTTCCCTTTATTTGAGCGTCGGCGGCATCGCTGCGCTGGGTCAGGTGCCTGCCACGCTGCTGCAACTCCTGCTCGCCACCGTGGTGCTGGCACCGCCCTGCTTGCTGATGGGCGGCAGCCTGCCTGCGGCCTTCAAATGGGTGGAGACGAATGAGGACGCACAGCGTGGCAGCTTGGGCGTGCTTTATGGCGTGAACACTCTCGGCGCACTCACGGGGGTGCTGGTGAGCACGTTCTGGCTGCTGGAGCTCTGGGGCATCCGCATGACCGTGATGGCGGCTGCGGGGGTAAACCTGCTCATTGGTGGTGTTTCGTGGTATGTTTCTCAGGGAGAAGAGACAGAGCCAGCAAGGGAGGAGGAGACGGAGGAGGAGGAAGATTCGAAGGGGCTGACGGTGCGCTTCCTCTACCTCGCCGCAGGAACCACAGGCTTCACGTTTTTCCTCGGTGAACTCGTGTGGTTCCGCATCCTCGCGCCGCTGCTGGGCAGTTCGGTCTATGGGTTTGGCTTGATCCTGGCGCTGGCACTTGCAGGCATCGGCCTGGGGGGCTTGCTCTATCGCCTGCTCTGGGCGGCGCGGGCGGGTGCGGTCACGCTGGGGGCGCTGGCAAGGGTGGCAGCATGGCAGGCGGTGTTTCTGGCGCTGCCCTGGGCGCTGGGAGATCGCATCGCGGTCTTTGCCATTGATGTGAATCAACTGCGCTCCCTCGGCCTGCCGGGCCAAACCACGGGCTGGACACTGATCGCCAGCCTGCTGGTGCTCGCGCCGTCGATCCTCGCGGGTGTGCAGTTTCCGCTGCTGGTGGGTTTGCTGGGCAGTGGCAGCCGCAATGCAGGGCGGCATGTGGGCTATGCGTATGCGGCCAATACGCTGGGTGCCATCATCGGCTCGCTCGCCGGAGGCTTTGTGCTGCTGCCATGGCTGACGGCACTCGGTGCCTGGCGCTGGGTGTTTCTGCTGACGCTGCTGCTCAGCCTGGGCGCGGCAGTGCTGGGGGCACGCTCCCTTTCATGGCGTGGCTGGTTTGCCATCGCGGCGCTGTGGCTTGGGGCGGGCTGGCTGATGTTCGTTCCCACTGGCCCGACGGCGGCATGGCGGCACAAACCCATCGGCTACGGTCGCGTGGAGTCGCTGCCAGCTTCCATCAATGGACTGCGCGGTTGGCTGCATGCCAGCCGCTGGAAGATCGCGCATGAATTTGAAGGACGTGAGGCCAGCGTGGCCGCCGTATCGAGCGATGACGGCTACTGCCTCTACGTGAATGGCAAATCCGACGGCTCGGCCTTTGGCGATGCCGACACGCAGGTGATGCAAGGCCTCGTGCCTGCGCTGCTGCACCCTGCGCCCCACAGCGCCTTCGTCGTCGGCCTCGGCACCGGCACCACCGCCGGCTGGGTCGCGGACGTGCCGGAAATGAAACAGGTGGATGTGGTGGAACTGGAGCCCGCCATGGCCAGTCTGGCGCGCCATCACTTCGCCCCTGTAAACCGCGATGTGCTGAACAAAGCCAACGTCCATCTCATCCCCGGCGATGCACGCGAGGCCCTGCTGGCGGCTGGCAGCCGCTACGACCTCATCATCTCCGAGCCTTCGAATCCCTATCGCGCAGGCGTCTCCACCCTCTTCACGCAGGAGTTCTACGCCGCCGCCAAAGCTCGGCTCAATGAGCACGGTCTCTTTGCCCAATGGGTGCAGGGTTATGAGGTGGATGCGCAGGCGATTCGGCAGGTCTATGCCACGCTCACCGCTGTGTTTCCGCACGTGGAGACGTGGATCTCGGGGCCGAATGATCTGCTCTTCATCGGGCATCTCACGGCACCAGATTATACCATGGAGCAACTGCGCACGCGCATCGCTCAGCCCTTGATGGCCGAGGCACTCAAGCGTGTCTGGCTCACGAATTCGGTCGAAGGCGTGCTTGCGCATCATCTCGCATCCCCTGCCTTCGCCCGCCACCTGCTGCAGGCCAGCCCGGCACACATCAACACCGACGACCGCAACCTGCTTGAGTACGGCTTTGCCCGCGCCCTCTCCAAAGACAACACCTTTGAGACCACGCAGGTGCTTAGCATGGCCATCGAGAAGGAGATGGATGTGCCCGCACAACTCGCGGCGCAAATCGACCGCACACGCCTGACTTACGAGCGCCTGCGCATGCTCGCCGCAGACGGCACCACGTCCTCCATTCCATCCGATCTCGATGGCGATAACCAGCGCCGCGCCGACGCTGCCGCCGCCTACACCAAGGGAAACTTCAATGCCGTCCTCACCCTCTGGACGGGCACCCCTACCAGCCCCTTTGAGAAACTCATGCTGCTGGAGTCCGCCGCCCAAGCAGGCACAGCGGAGCAACTGACGCCCTATGCTGAAGCCCTGCGCCAGGACTGGCCTGCGGATGCTCACTTCGCCGCCGCACTGTCCGCCTTCCGGCACGAAAGCTACGATGATGCCGCGTCTCATCTGCTGGATGGCTTCAAAGCCCTGCGGCCGCAGGTCTGGGCGCGGCTCCCATCCGTGCAGACCGCGCTCTCGCTGGTGCCACCGCTCGCAGCGAACAATCGCGACCTCGTGCCGCAGTTCATGGCGGCGTTGCAGCAGCCATTCCCCGGTGGCTTGGCCGAGCCGAGCCGCATGAACACGCTGGTGGAAATCATCGCCCTGCTCTCTCCCGCGCAGCAGATCGAGGTGCTCTCCATGTTTGAACCGAACCCACCCTGGCAGCGCCAGTTCCTGGAATTTCGCCTCAAGACTTATCGCGCTGCCGCGCACGCGCGCACAGCGCAGGCAGAGCGGGATTTGCAGGAGTTTCTGCGTCATGCAGATCGCCGCTTGGATGAACCGGCGGGCAGCGAGCGTTGAAATAGCATGCTCACCACTCTGGTCGTGATCCTCGCGACGGCTGCGGCTGATCCGCTGCCGAACACGCAGATCGAAGCGCTGCCGCTCACGGCGGCGCTGCCCGGCGACACACCCGCGAAGATCGCCCTCGGCCGCCTGCTGTTCTTTGACCCCATTCTTTCTGCCACGCGCAATGTCGCCTGCGCCACCTGCCACCATCCGCAGCATGGCTGGGCGGATGGCCGCACCACTCCGCTCGGCGTGCATGCCAGTGGCATCGGGCCAGAGCGCAAGTTGGTGCAAGGCGCTGAGTTTGTGCCGCTCACGCGCAACACGCCCACGATCCTCAACACGGCCTTCAACGGCATGGAATCCGGCAAGCCGTTTGATCCCGCCAAGTCGCCCATGTTTTGGGACAACCGCGCGCGCAGCCTCGAAGCGCAGGCGCTGATACCCATCCGTCAGAGCGCGGAAATGCGCGGTGAGGTTTGCAGCGAAGCCGATGCCATTCACTCCATGGTGCAGCGGTTAAAAAACATCCCTGAATACGTGACGCTGTTTCAAAGCGAGATCACCGCCGAGAAAGTCACGCAGGCCCTCGCCGCGTATGAGCGCACGCTCATTGTGACTGACACTCCTTTTGACCGCTTCATGCGCGGCGACAAAACTGCGATGACCGCCGAGCAGCAGCAGGGCATGGCCGCCTTTCAGCGCGCCGGCTGCGCCCTCTGCCACAACGGCCCCATGCTTTCCGACTTCAAGCTCCACGCCATCGGCCTCACCGACTCCGCCACGAGTCGCACCGAATTCCGCACGCCTTCCCTGCGCAATCTCAAGCACACCGCGCCCTACATGCACCACGGCGGCTCCACCACGCTCGATGAAGTCCTGCTCTTCTACGATCGCCTCATGGATCAAGCCGCCGAAACCCTGGAAGGCGGCGACGCCAGCACCCTGCCCCCGCTCGATCCCCTGCTCCGCCAGATGAACATGCTCCCCGAAGATCACGCACCGATCAAAGCCTTCCTCGAAACGCTGAACAGTGACAACTACGACAAGGCCGTGCCCGAGCGCGTCCCGAGTCAGCCCGGAGGATAGGCCTCCGGCCTGTCAGGTGGATCGAGTCGTCCCGCCTTTGATTCCGGACTCCGGCGAGACAGGTGGCCAAGCCGGGACTCGACAAAGCCGGATCTCTTTGATACCCTG
Organism: Verrucomicrobiota bacterium; assembly: GCA_025360015.1. Lineage (GTDB taxonomy): Bacteria > Verrucomicrobiota > Verrucomicrobiia > Verrucomicrobiales > Verrucomicrobiaceae > Prosthecobacter. Next base: position 102,891 of record JANYCZ010000025.1, read on the forward strand.
AGTCCGTTATGACAGCCGTCGTGGAAAACATCCGTCAGCAGATTGACCGCCTTGCTCCCGAGGAGGTCGAGGAACTTTTCGCCGAACTTGAGTGCGAATACGCCATCCGAGTCGTCCACCCAGCGCACAGCGCCATCAGAGTCGAGGAACTCAGCCCGGCCGATCAGGCCAAGCTCGCCGCCTTACGCCACGACATCCAGATTGCGGCCGACGGACTTGATCGCGGAGAAGGCATTGAGATCGACTGGGATGCGTTCCTGGCCGAGCGGCATCGTGAGTACGCTGCCCGTCATCAAGAAGCGTAGCCCCACATGCAGCAGGTCCTTTACGCATCCAATGCCCAGGCCGATCTGCGGGAAATCTGGAACTTCGTCGCTGAAGACAGCCTGATGCGGGCAGATCGTTTGATCCTGAGTTTCCGCACCAAGCTGCAATACCTCGCCAAGTGGAACACGCTTGGGCGGCCACGCTTCGAACTCTGCGCCAATTGCCGCAGCTACCCGTTTGGCAAATACTGCTTCTACTACCGCCCTACAGAATCAGGCATCGAGGTGCTGCGGATCCTCCACTCTGCACGCGACCTCGAGCAGATCGACTTTCCCGCCTTCGATTCTGAGTAAGGCGAGACGCCGCAGTCCATTGTCAGGCAGGATGCCTGACCTCCGCATTCACCACGCATCCGTGCGGAAGGGCTGTGCAGGCAGGCCATCTTGATTGAAGAGGTTTGCCCACTGGAAGGCATTGCTCCACGCGTAGCGCACGGCGGCAGGCTGCGGCACGTCCTTGCTGGAAACGACCACGGTATTGCTCTCGATCATGGCATCGGCCCAGACGAATTTCTTGTCCGCGCCGGCAATGGCGAAGCCCTGCAACTTGTCGCCATTTTTGAAGGCGAGACCTTTGCCACTGTGCTTGAACTTCAGCGTCACCTTGCCGCCAGAAATCGCATGGGTGGCAAGCTGCGGGCCGAGGTACTCATTGCCCTTCTCATACGCCACCGCCAGCGCCACCTGCACGGCGCGTGCGCCGTAGCCGGATTTATTTGGCGGATGGATGCCGTTGCCGAGATCGCTGCTGATGACCATGTGCGTGTTCGGATACTTCATGATCTGCTCAAAGGCGACGTGGGAGTACTGCGTGTCAGGATTGTTCGGAATCGTCTTCGGCAGCGGCGCAAACTTCTCCGCGAGACGGTTCATCGGCTGCGTGTAATCAAACGCGCAGCCACCACCGCTGGGCTTCTCCACGTAGAGAAAGGGGAAATCGCCCTGGCCCCAGGCCTTGCGCCAGCCGCCGATGAGAGCGCCCATGAGGGTGACCTGATCCACGCCGACGATGTTCGTGCGGCTCTCGCCCTGATCCCACAGCACGCCTTTGATGGCATACCCGACATACGGACGAATGAACTGCTCAAAGAGCTGGCCCACTTTGCCAAAGTTCGTTTCGCCCACCTTGCCCACGGTTTGTGGCGCACGTGGTGCGGGAGGCAGCGGCTTGCCCTCTTTCTTCGCGGCCTCTGCCAGGGGTTTCCAGATGGCCATGTCCGCGTCCCACTTGGCCTTGTCCACGGCATACTTCGCCACGAGTTCGTCATACTTGTAGGTCGGCGCAAACTGCTGCACCGCTGCGGCGCTCGCGGCATCGCTGCGATACATTTCTTCGCTCAGCCAGAAGCCCGAAGGCGTGCCACCGACCGCACCGACCATCAAGCCGATCGGCACACCAAGCTCCTTCTGCAGAGGAAAACCAAACGAGAACAGCAGCGCGCTGAACTTCGGATTCGTCTCCGGCGTGGCCTGCTCCCATGTGGCGTTCGCGTCTTTGCGCAGCAGGCGCAGTTGCGGATAGGTCTTCTGCGCCGCCTCTGCCAGCACCGGGTCATCCTTGGTGTAACTCGCCACCACCATGTCCATGTTCGACTGGCCGGAGCCGATCCACACATCGCCCACTAGCACGTCGTCAATCTTCTGGCTGCCAATCGTCAGCGTGCGCGGCTCCGCGCTGGCCTTAAGGGCCTCCAGCTTCACGCTCCACGCACCCTTGTCATCCGCCGTGGCAGTTTTGCTCTGCCCTGCAAAGACCACCTTCACCTTCTCGCCCGGAGCTGCCGTGCCCCACACCGGCACCGCCATGCCCCGCTGCAGCACCATGTGCGGCGTGAAGACCTTGGAGAGCTTCACCTCGGCATGCAGTGCGGAGGCCAGCAGGAGGAACGAAAAACAAGCGAGCGATGATTTCATGAGGAGAGGCAATACGAACACCTCGGCGCAATCTTCCGCGCAAACACGCATGATGGAGGACGGGCCTCCAATTCATGCGGCGGCGATGGCCTGCTGATTGCGGAGGTCAGGCCGCCGGGCTGACAGAGGGTCGGCGCGTAGCGCCTAAGTTCTGATCTGAATCGAAGGCAAGACATCTCGATCCGTCTGACAGACTGGAAGCCTATCCTCCGGACTTCAGCCCCTTGTACACCCCAAAGTCATTGAAGAAAAACTTCTTCGCCAGCCAGTACATCCAGTGCTTTTCGGGGATCTCTTCGCCCTCGCGCCATTGGCTGGTGCGTGGGGTCATGCTTTCGATCTCGGCCATAGCGGTCTGGCGGATGGTGGAGTCTTTGGCGCTGTGCTTGGTGACGATGGCTTTCACGAGGTCGGGGCGCTCGAGGACGATGCAGCCGCGAGTGTTGGCTGAGGCGATGTTGCGGAAGTCGCGCAGAAATTCGCTTTTGGTGAAGACGTCGAAGAGATCGTCATTGGTCCGGACGCTTTCCTTGGCGAACTGGATGATGGGGCAGGGCTCGATGGCACCGGTGGGGCTGATGTGATGGCTGATGCCGTTGGCCATGGGGCAGAGGGCCTGGCCGTTGTGGTCGTAGTAGGCATCCACAATGGCGATGGGCATCTTGGCCCGCATGTTGACGACGAATTTGCGCACCTGGGTGATCTGCTCGGGCGTGAGGGCGAGGTCGGCGCTGATCTTCGGGCCGACGGGGCGGTAGGTGTGATACCAGGCGTAGTGCACACCCATGTCAATGAGGCGGCGCAGCCATGTCTCGGTGAGGAGGTCGTCGATGTTCGTTTTGCACAGGCTGGTGGCCACACCGGTGAGCACGCGGGCATCCAGGCAGTTTTGCAGGCCGCGCAGGGTGCGGGTGAGCACGTCCTTGTTGCCACGGCGTTCATTGCTGACGATCTCGGTGCCCTCGATGCTGACCAGCGGGGTGATGTTGCCCAGCTTGCGCATGGTTTCAGCGGCCTTGGGGGTGATCATCTGCCCATTGGTGAAGACCTGGAAGAAGGCATCCGGGTGCATCGAGAGAAAGTCGAACAACTCGGGATGCATGAAGGGCTCGCCGCCGAGGATGCCGAAGAAGGAGTTGCCGCGCCGTTTGGCGTCGTTCACGATCTTGTTGAGCTCGTCGAGATTCAGCGACTCGCGCGGTTTGTCCACGTCCACCCAGCAGCCCTGGCAGCGCAGGTTGCAGGAGTTCAGGATGGAGATGTAGAAAAACGGCGGGAAATACTGCCCCTGCTTCATGCGCTGCTTGTGCAGCATGACCGAGCGCGCCCCCTTGTAGCCGAAATTCCAGCCGATCTTCGCCAGGCAGAGCGGATCGACGGTTTGCAGGATGCGGGAGGTCAGGGAAAGGAGCATGGGGGGAGGTTGGGCGGCCGGATTTTACACCGCAGAGTTGGGAACGCCGCAGAGATTTGATTTTTGATTTTTCTTTGCGGAGTTTTGATCTTTGCGGGCCGCAGTTTGGAATAGTTGAGGGCTGCACTAAACTTCCGGTGGCTTCCAGAATACGCTTCGTTAGTCTGAACGGGTGAGTTACCAAGTTTTTGCCCGCAAATATCGCCCCAAGACCTTCGCAGACGTTCTCGGCCAGGACCACGTCGTACGGACGCTGCGCAATGCCATCGCCCAGCAGCGGCTGGCGCACGCCTACCTGTTTGTCGGGCCGCGTGGCACGGGCAAGACGTCCACGGCGCGCATCTTTGCCAAGGCGCTGTGCGCCAAAAACGGCCCGACCATCGATTTCGACCCCGAGGACGAGCTGAGCATCGAGATCGCCGAAGGGCGCTGTATGGACGTTCTGGAAATCGACGGCGCGAGCAACAACGGCGTGGAGCAGGTGCGCGAGCTGCGGGACAACGTGAAGTACGCCCCTTCCCGCTGCCGCTACAAGATCTACTACATCGATGAGGTGCACATGCTCACCACCGGGGCCTTCAACGCGCTGCTCAAGACGCTGGAAGAGCCGCCGGAGCATGTGAAGTTTATCTTTGCCACGACGGAGCCGAACAAGATCCTCCCTACGATCATCAGCCGCTGCCAGCGCTTTGACCTGCGCCGCATCCCGAATGCGATCATCGCCAAGCACCTGCTGCACATCGCGGAGCTGGAGAATGTGACGCTGGACGAAAAAGCGGCCTATGCCATCGGCAAAGGCGCGGAAGGCGGCATGCGCGATGCGCAGTCCATGCTCGATCAGCTCGTGGCCTTCTGCGGCGGCCAGATCACCGAGCAAGACGTGCTGGATGTCTTTGGCTTCACCTCTGGCGAGTCCGTGGCGGCACTGGCGCGGCACATTCTCGAAAGCAACACCGTGGGTGCCCTGCGCGCCGTGTATGAGCAAAACGAGGCTGGCAAGGAGCTGGGCCGTTTCCTGGGTGATCTGATTCAGCATTTCCGCACGCTGCTGGTGCAGCAGGCCGACCCCGAGGCAGCAGCAGAAGATCTGAGCCCCGAAGTGGCTGAAGAAGTCGTGGCGCAGGCACAGATGGCGAACACGGAGCAACTGCTGCGCGTGGTGGATGGTCTGGCCGATGTGGATGCGCGCATGCGCTGGGCCAGCAACAAGCGTCTGCACTTTGAGCTCGGCGTCATCGCCTCCGTGCAGAGCCTGAATGAAGTTTCGATCAGCGATGTCATTGACGCGCTGGATTCCGGTGAGGGTGCCGGTTTGCCTCGGCAGTCCCCGCGCGTGCAGGCAGCCCCCCCCCTTGTGCGACGTGCGGCAGAGCCGGTGAAAGCCGCACCCCTGGTAAAACCGCAGCCCGTGGTGCGTGAAGAGGCTCCCGCGCCTCCAGTGGTCAAGGCACCGGAGCCACAGCCACAGCCGGTCGCGAAGGCAGCACCGCCAACTGTCGAGAAGGCGCCTGAGCCCGTCGTGGAGAAAGCGCCTGAGCCCACACCCGCACCGCTACCCGTGGCGGCGACGAAGGTCAAAGAGGCCTCTCCGGTGGATGAACCGGGAGAGCTGTTTAGCGAGGATGTTTTCTGGTCGAAGTTTGTCACTCAGGTGCAGGTTCGCCGCCCCTTGGCAGTGTCATGGGTGCAGGCAGCTACGCTTCTTGGGTTCTCGCGCAACACGATCAAGCTGGGATTCCCACTGAGTGAGAGCTATGCGCGCGACAGCCTGATGCGTCCGGCGCAGGTCAGCTTTCTGGAAGGTCTGGCACAGGAGCTGACAGGGAAAGCGATGAAGTTTGAGCTTGTACTCGATCCAAGCCTCAAAGCACTGGTGCATGCCGAGATCGATCTAGGCCTGCTGAATGAGCCCGCCTCTGCCCCAAAGCCAGCGGCGGAAGCCAAAGCGGAACCTAAAACCGAGGTGAAAGCCTCCTCTCAGGCGGAGCTCCTAAATACCTCCCCGCCCGCAGCTTCTGCCCCCGAGCCTCCGGGCGAATTCTACAACGATCCGCTGATCCAGCAGGCGATGGTGAAGTTCAAGGCAAGGCTGGTGCCTGCGGGCTGAGTAAAAAGCTCGCATTGCGGCGTTTGCTGTCTTTGGGTGGCGGCTTTCCCACGCCCATGACTCCCGCACCCTCCGGCCATCCTCGCGGCATTTACACGCTGTTCTTCACGGAAATGTGGGAACGCTTCAGCTACTACGGCATGCGGGCGCTGCTGGTGCTGTACATGGTGGCGGAGGTGAATCGCGGCGGCATGGGACTCACGGATGAAATGGCCGCCGCCATTTACGGGCTCTACACGGCGCTCGTTTACATGACGGCACTGCCGGGCGGCTGGGTGGGAGACCGGCTGCTGGGGGCCAAAGGTGCGGTTTGGTGGGGCGGCATCATCATTGCGGCCGGGCATGTGGTGCTGGGCATTCACAGCACACAGGCGTTTTTCATCGGCCTGATCCTGGTGGCGTTTGGGTCGGGGCTGCTGAAGTCAAACATGAGTGCGCTCGTCGGGCAGCTTTACCCTGAAGGCGGTTCGCGGCGGGATGCCGGGTTCACACTGTTTTATATGGGGATCAATGTCGGCGCGTTGTTTGGTCAGTTATTGTGCGGCTGGCTGGGCGAGGAAGTGGGCTGGCGTTGGGGTTTCTCGGCGGCGGCTGTGGGCATGTTCCTGGGGCTGGTGCAGTTCAAGCTCACCCACCGGCATGTGGCAAACATTGGTGAACGGGTGGCGCATCCGGGACAGAACGTGCGGCGTGAATGGACGCTCCTCCTGCTGTCGCTGGCTGCGGTGGTGGTGCTGGTCGCGCTTGGCGTGACGGGCTTCATTCAAATTGACGCCATCAAGTTCGCCCACAGCACCGCGTGGTTCATCGCCGGAGTGGCGCTGCTGTTTTTCCTATGGGCGTTTTTCCTGGCCAAACTGGATGCGGTCGAGAAGAGGCGAATGGTGGTCATCCTCGTGCTGTTTCTAGCGTCTGCCATGTTTTGGGCAGGCTTCGAGCAGGTTGGTTCGTCCTTCAGCATTTTCGCGGAACGTTTCACCATTCGGAAATTCGGCGGGTGGGAAGTGCCGGCAAGCTGGATTCAGGCGCTCAATCCGCTCTGCGTCATCGTGCTGGCTCCCCTTGTCGCCTTGCTCTGGTCAAGACTGGCGCGCGGTGACAGATCGCCTTCGCTGACGACCAAAATGTCATGGGCGCTGCTCATGCTGGCGCTGGGTTTTGTAGTCGCGAGCTGGGCCGCGCAGCGCGCCCTGAGCACCGGGCCGGTGTGGCCCACGTGGCTGATGTCCGTGGTCCTGCTGCACACGCTGGGAGAACTTTTCCTCAGCCCGGTCGGTTTGAGCGCCGTGACGAAACTTTCACCGCCACGCCTCACCGGTCAGATGATGGGCGTCTGGTTTCTCGGCAGCTCGCTGGGAGACATCCTTGCTGGATTGCTCGCGGGCGGTGTGACTGGTGATGCCACCGCGCAGATGCCCGAGCGCTTCATCCATGTGGCGATCACTGCGGGTATTTCGGGAGTCGTACTGCTGGTGCTGGCGCGCTGGATCACTAGGCTGATGCCGGGGATCAAGTGAGGTGAGCGCGCCCCTTTTGGGAGTGCGTTTGCGCAGAGAGGAACGAGCGGAGCTACCGCTTTCGACGGCCTGGAAGGCGCACGCATGCAAGAGGACACCGAATGCGGGAAGATGATGATTCTTCGCCAGCCGGTCAGCACACGCCCGCGACGAGACGCTCGAAAGCGGCAGCTCATCGCAGCCGCACTCCAAAATGCGCTGCTGCATTCCACCGCGACCTAGCGCCATAGGAGCGCGGAATTCATTCCGCAGCACTCCGCAAGCATCCATGCCTCCGCTTTGTCCTTCAGCCTCTGCCGCTCCAGCGGACGTGCGGGTCATATTGAATGCCGGAAACACGCTAATCCCCGGCGTCACTCGGATGATTCGCGGTTAGGAGTCTGGCGCTTCGGCGGAGTGCTGCGGAATAAATTCCGCGCTCCTGCAAGCCAGAGGCTTGCCCTACAACCGCCTCAATGGTTGAAGTAAAACTCCTTGGAGTTCAGCAGCGCCCAGAACAAATCTTCGAGGACGTTTTGACGGGCGGTAGGATCTTCGGTGATGGCCTGCTGCACGTTGGTCCATTCCTTGTCGATGGGCATGCGGCCAAAGACGCGGAGGAAGAGGTCTTCGACGATTTCGCGGTCGCTCTTCTTCTCCTGGATCATCTTGAAGACCACTTTGCCCTGCTTGATCCGGTCGTTCACGGCATCGCCGTTCATGAGGTGCAGCGCCTGGGAAAGGGTGGGCTCCATCTTCACTTCGCAAGAGCAGACGGACTCACGCTTGGCACGGCCAAAGGTGGTGAGGAAGTAATTCGAAACAGCACCATCGGCGATCTGCACGGCACGGGCACCCAGAGGCAGGCCCTGGAACTTGTTCGGCGTGTCGGTGATCTGGGAGATGGCATCCAGCAGCACTTCAGCGCGCACGCGGCGGACCTGGGCGTGGGAAAAGTTCCGTTTGTCGCCCGCGTTGGTTTCGTTGACCTTGGTGCTGCGTTGGTAGGTCTGGGAATTGCAGATGTCGCGCACGAACTTGCGCATGTCGTACCTGTACTCGGTTAGGTGCTCGGCCATGGCGGCGATCAGAGCCGGATTGGAGGGCGGATTGGAAACGCGCACGTCATCGACGGGCTCCACCACGCCGACACCGTTGAAGTGGGCCCAAGTGATGTTGGCGATGTTGCGGGCGAAGAAGGGATTGCGCGGCGAGGCCATCCATTCAGCCAGCACTTTACGGCGGTCTTCGCCGGGCTTCATTTCCGGCGTGTCGCCGCCGAGGAATTTCGGCTTCATCACGGCTTGCGTGAGGAAGTGTTTCGATTCACCGCCCTTGCTGTTGTAGATGATGACTTCCGCCGGGTCGTCGGTCTGCTTGCGGCCGATCTGGGCGAAGAAGGCCTTGAAGCCGTAATAGTCATCCATCGTCCAGCGGTCAAAAGGATGATTGTGGCACTGGGCGCACTGGATGCGCATGCCCATAAACACCTGCGCGACGTTTTCGGTCAGCTTGAGCTGGTCGAGCTCGGTCTGGTAGAAGTTCACCGCAGGGCTGGAGACGGTGCCGCCGGTGGCCGCGAGGAGTTCCACCACGATCTCGTTGATGGGAATGTTCTTGCCGATGCGCTCGGAGAGCCAGTTGTAGTACAGCAACGCGTTCTTGTAGAAGGGCGGCGAGTTGTTATTGATGGCCGAGCGGATTTGCAGCAGTTCGGCCCACTTCATCACCCACAGTTCGGTGAATTCTTTGCGCTCCAGGAGGCTGTCCACCAAGGCGGCGCGCTTGGTGGGATTGGCGTCGGCCAGGAATGCGCGGATGTCCTTGGCTTCAGGATAGACCCCGGCGATGTCGATGAAGGCGCGGCGCACGAACTCCTCATCCGTGCAGATGCCGGAGGGCAGAATGCGCAGCTTGTGGAGGTTTTCATCCACCAGGGTGTCGATGTAATTCGTCTCGGCGAGATTGGGCCGCTCGTACTTGAGCTGCCCAGGAATGACCAGCACCTGGGCGGTGACGGAGTACACATTGAAACGGGCGAGCATGAAGGCAGCGCCGCGATCACCGGAGGTCACCAGGCCCTGCTTGCTGATGGTCGCGGTCGGATCGTTGTTGGACATGAACAGCGCGAGATTGGTCACATCGCGGTCGGTGCCGTCGGAATAAGTAGCACGCACGGTGATCTGCTGCGTGGCGTTCTTGCCTTCCATGACGATCTGGCTGGGGAAGACTTCGATGCCGGTGACCTTCGCCACATCCGCAGCGTCATCGGGAGCACCGGCGGTGATCCATTCCAGCAGCGCCTTGTTGTAAACGGAGTCCGGCTCGAAGCACTGGTTGCCGGAATGCGGCACCGCACCCACGGCTTTTTCAATGAGGGAGCTTTCTTCCGGAATGGCGAGATTGATGCGGCGGCCGGGCATCTCGCGCGTGATGCGGAGGTAGTCGCCTGCGGGGTCCATGCCAAAGAGGGACGTGCGGAAGCCGTCCTTGCCACGTGCGGCACCGTGGCAGCCACCTTGGTTACAGCCGCCACGCATGAACACGGGCATGCAATCCAGCCGGAAAGAGATGGTGCGGTCTTTGGTGCCGTTCTTCACTTCCACAGCAGCCTTCACCGTCTGTCCGCCGAGAGTTGCGATGAGTTCGGTGCTGCCTGCGTCTGCAACGGGCTTCAGCGTCAGACCGTCGAGCGCAGCGATTTTGCTGTCGGCGACGGTGAGATCGCACACGCCGGTGACGTCCTTGGTGGTGGCGTCCTGGAAGGTGGCCAGCACGACAACGCGGTGGAAATCGCGCTTGGTTTCCAGCGAGTATTTCTCCGGCAGGATTTGCAGGGTCTTCAGCGTGGGCAGCTTCTTCTGCAGCTCGGCCAGCGCCTGGCGCTGCTCAGGTGTCTTGTACTGCAGCGTGAGATTTTGCGGCCACTGCGCACCTGCGGCGATCCAGCGCTTAAGCACATCGATTTCATTCGCCGCGAGCGGCCCGCCTTTCGGGGGCATGATGTCATCGTGATCTTTGGGCAGCACGATGCGCTTGATCATCGCGCTGTCGTCGGGCTTGCCCGCGACGAGAGCCGGGCCGTCGGCACCGCCTTTGAGCAGGGCGGCGGCGGAGTCCATCAGCAGCTTGCCTTTGATCTTGTTGGGATTGTGGCACTCCAGGCACTTGGTTTCCAAGATGGGCTGCACATCACGCACAAAATCAACGCCCGTAGCGGCGGCAGGGGCTGCGGCGGGCGCTGCGGGGTCAGCAGCAAAACCAAAGGAGGTGAGGGCGAGAGCAAAGAGAGAAGCTCGCACGTGGCTTTTCATAAAGGGTGGTATCAAGGGGTTAATCAGGCTACGGGCTTGAGGGGATGCATTTATCAAACCTGCGAGAAAACACTGTGAATAAGTGCATCAGGCATCCAGCGCCGCCAACCGCTGGCCGATCGGCGGGTGGGAGTAGTGCAGCCAGACCATCAGCGCATGAGGATTCGGGTGCGTGAGGTGATCGAGCGAGAGCTTTTGCAGACCTGCCATCAGGGGCTCCTTGCCGCAGGCCTGGCGGGCGAAGGCATCCGCCTGAAATTCATGCCTGCGGCTCAGCGCGCTGCTCAGCATGCCCAGCAGCAGACTGGCAGGCTGGTAGATGATGCTGAAGAGCACGAGGCCCAGCCCGAGCGGCTGCCCCGTGACGCCGAAGGCGTGGAAGAATGCAGGTGACTGCAAGGCGGCGTACAGCAGGTAAAACATCAGCCCGCTTTCCAGCAGGCCCAGCACGAGCTGCTGCGGCACATGCCGGCATTTATGATGCCCGATCTCATGCGCCAGGATGGCCTCCAGCTCCTGCTGCGTGTGTTTTTCGATCAAGGTGTCAAACAGGGCGATGCGCTTGTGCTTGCCGAAGCCGCTGAGAAACGCATTCGCCTTGCTGGAGCGGCGCGAGCCATCCACCACCGAGACATCGACGACGGGGAATTTCAGCCGTGCCGCCAGCGCCAGCAGCCCCTTCCGCAGCGGCCCGTCTGCCAGCGGCTGGAATTTGAGAAACAGCGGCATCAGCAGCCGAGGCGAGAGCCAGGCCATGACGATACTGAACCCCGCCACCGTGAGCCAGGTGTAGAGCACGGCATGCACCTGCGTCTGGAACAGCCACAGGATCAGCGCCAGCAGCGGCCCGCCGAGCAGGGCGGTAAGCGCGAGGCCCTTCAAGCGGTCGGTGATGAAGGTGCCGACCGTGGTGCGGTTGAAGCCATATTCGGCTTCGATTTTGAAGGTGTCCCAGGCATCAAAGGGCAGCGACAGGAGGTTTTGCACCAGCATCAGCAGGCCGATGACGCCGACACCCGTCGGGACCGCGCTCCATCCCCAGCCAGCACTCCATTGCTGGAGCCAGCCAAAGCCGCCACTCCACCAGAACAGGACCAGTACCGCCACGGAGGCCGTGCTGCGCAGCAGGTCCAGGTGTGAGGATCGGCCGGCATACTCACCGGCCTTCTGCACCGTTTCGTCGGAGAAGATCTCCTTCAAGCGCGGCGGCAGCGCGTGGCGGAACTGTGCGAGGTTTAAAAACGTGGCGACGATCTCGAGATGAAAGACGCCGAGCACGCCGACAAGAGCGGCGATGAACCAGGGATTGGAGAGAGACATGAGAAGGAGGAGGCGTGTGCCAAGTGAAGGAGTTGGGAATGATAACGCTGGATTCGGTGCCGCAGGCGTCTCAAAAATGGGGTGCAATCCTTGGCGCGGTGCGGCATTTCAGTCAATGACCACCACGCGACAGCTTGAGGTCTGCTCTGTCCCCAACAGGATGCGAGGTCCTAGGCGCGGAGATCGCAAAGGCGTGGTCAAGACGTGCAGCCATGGTGAGGAAGACGCCGCTCTGGATTCAAAGTTCAGCGTTCAATGTTGGCTCTTCAATATTCAGCTCAGGCTCATGCCCCTGCGTGGCCTGATGTTCGAGATACGAGGCAAAGATGTCTTCCAGCTCCATCACGCTGCCGATCTGGGAGAAGCGCTGGCGCAGCCATTTGCCGCCGGGGATGGACTTGGTGTAGTTCATGAGGCGGTTGCGCATGGAGCGCAGCGTTTGCAGTTCCTGCATGTGGGCATTGCGCTCGATGGCCAGCTTGCAGTGGCGGCGCATGAAGTTGAAACGCTCCTCCACACTTGCGTGCGGGGCATGCGTGCCGGTGGCTAGGTAATGCTTGGCTTCTTTGAACACCCAGGGATTTGCCATGGCGGCACGACCGATCATGACGCCCTTCACGTTGGTTTGCGCCCGGCGGATCTCCACATCCACACCGCTGGAGATGTCGCCATTGCCGATGACGGGGATCTTCACCGCATCCGCCACCTGACCGATGACATCCCAGTCGGCGAGGCCGGTGTAACCCTGCGCCCGCGTGCGGCCATGCACCGCGATGGCCTGCATGCCGCAGTCTTCGAGAATGCGGGCGACTTCAACGGCATTGACGTGATCCGCGTCCCAGCCGATGCGCATCTTGGCGGTCACGGGAATCGGCACCGCTTTGGCGACCTCACGCGCCACGCTGGCCAGCAGCGGGCAGTCCTTGAGCAGGGAGGAGCCGCCGTTCTTGGAGACGACCTTGTTCACAGGGCAGCCGAAGTTGATGTCGATGAAGTCCGGCTGCTTCCAGTCGATGATCTTGCGCGCGGCCTCGCCCATGCGCACGCCGTCGGAGCCAAAGAGCTGTACGCCGAGCGGGCGCTGCGCGTCATCGAAGTCCGTGTAGTGGCGCGTGCGGTCGTCACGCTGCAGGATGCCCTCGGCGCTGACAAATTCCGTCATCATCACATCCGCGCCCTGTTCCTTGCACAAATGGCGGAAGATCACGTCCGTGACCCCGGCCATGGGGGCCAGATACAGAGGAAAGCGGTCGTTTTCGAACCAAGGAAGCATCTTCGAGCATAGCCGCACTGGCACAGTGCATCAAGTCGTGTCACATTACCTGATGGCAAGACGCCGCCGCTACCGCAAACCGCTCCTCCCCGGCCTCTGGACCGTGCTGGCCGCGTTTGCCCTCATCGGCTGCATCGGCGGGTTGTTTTGGGTGCTCGGTACGGAGACGAAGATCAGTCGCGCTCCGCCGTCGCCGGCCCATCTTGGCGCAGTGGCGAAGGGGAAGTAGCACAAGCGTCCCGCTTGTTTCTGGCAATCGAGACGTTCGTTTCTAGCAATCGAGACGATTGCTCTACACCGCCGGTCTCACCACCACAATGTCTCCCAGCAACTGCTCCTGCTCCACCTGCAGGTGGTTGAGCTTGATGAGTTCCAGCATGGCAAGGAAGGTGACGATCACCTCGCCACGGCTCGCGGCGCTGGTGAAGAGGTCTTCAAATCTCACCTTGGTGCCCACGGCGACGATTTCGAGCAGGTGCTCGATCTTGTCCGCCACGGTGTAGCGGTCATTGACGATCTCGCGGAAGTCGCTGGCGTTTTCAAAGCGCTTCAGGATGCGCTGGAAGGCGCGGATCAGATCAAAGATGCCTACCTGCCCGATGGTCTCCACCGGGGCGTCGAGGTCGGGCAGCTCCGGGGTGGTGACGAAGAGTTCATCCGCCTTCACCTCCTGCGCGCCAAGGAAATGGGCGGCCTCTTTGAATTTCTTGTACTCCATGAGCTGACGGATCAGCTCCCAGCGCGGGTCATTCTCCTCCGCGTCCTCCTCCGGCGGCTGCACCGCCTGGGGCAGCAGCTCGCGGCTCTTGATGTACATCAGATTGGCCGCCATCACGATGAACTCGCTCGCCAGCTCGATGTTCAGCGCCTGGAACGTGTCGATGTAATCCAGGTACTGCCGCGTGATGCGCTCCAGCGACACGTTGTAAATGTCGATCTCCTCCTTTTTGATCAGGTAAAGCAACAGGTCCAGCGGGCCTTCAAAAATCTCGAGTTTAACTTTGTAATCGGTGTCTTCCACAGGTCGAGATAGAGCGGAGAAACGACGATGGCGAGAGGAAAATGACCTGCTTCCATTCTGGTCAAACATCCCTACACACGCTACAAGCGTGCAGATTCACCCCAATGCCCGCCAAAAAGAAACCCAACGCCAAGCCGCTCATCGGCGCCGCCTTGATCAAGGAGGTGTGTCGGCGCATCCGTGTGGCGCGGAGCTACTGGGATGCGCACAACAACCGCGCCTGCAGGGGCGAGCGCGAGAAGGCGATGGCGCTCTATGAGACGCTAACCGAGGCAGAGCGCGAGAAGGTGCCGCAGGAGCTGCGTGTGTGGCTGCGCTACCGCAGCGAGAAATACTTTGGCGATGACCGCACACCGCCGGGAGGTGGACGGTGAGGATGAACGGCGCTCTCAAAGCAGGATTTCACCCCCGCAATCGCTTCAACACACGCTACGACTTCCCGCAGCTCATCGCGTGCAGCCCGGCGCTGGCGGTGTTTGTGAAGCCAAATGCGTATGGCGATGACAGCATCGACTACGCGGACCCGCTGGCCGTGAAGACGCTGAATCAGGCGCTGCTGAAGCAGGCCTATGGCTTGTCGCATTGGGACCTCCCGCCCGGTTATCTCTGCCCACCGATTCCCGGACGCAGTGATTACATTCATCATCTAGCGGATCTAATAGCCCTTCGGCGCGGGCCCTCGGTGCGGGTGCTGGACATCGGCACGGGGGCGAACTGCATTTATCCGCTGATCGGCGCGAGTGAGTACGGCTGGAGCTTTGTCGGTGCGGAGGTCGATGCTGCAGCAGGGCGCTGGGCGCAAAAGATCGTGACCTCGAATCCGAGTGTGACGTGCTTGATCGAATGCCGGTTGCAGAAGTCGGCGGCGCAGTGTTTTCAGGGTGTCATTCAACCGGGGGAGCACTTTGATCTGACGCTGTGCAATCCGCCGTTTCATGCCTCGGCTGCTGAAGCAGCGGAGGGTACGCAGCGAAAACTGCGCAACCTCGGCGGGAAGAAATCGGGGCTGAACTTCGGCGGCAAAGCCACCGAGCTTTGGTGCGAAGGCGGCGAGCAGGGTTTCATCCGCCGCATGATCGCAGAGAGCGCCGACTATGCAGCGCAATGCGGGTGGTTCACCACGCTGGTTTCCAAGAGCGAGCATTTGCCGCGACTCCAGCAGGCGCTGCGGAGTGTGAAGGCGACAGCGGTCAAAGTCATCGATATGGCACAGGGGCAGAAGAAAAGCCGCATCCTCGCGTGGTCGTTTGCAAAGCAGGTGGTCAGGCATCCTGCCTGACTACGGCCCGGAGCCCCCGGTGAGTCAGAATCGAAGGCTGGAAACCCCGATATCCGCTGACAGGCCTGACGTCTAACCTCCGCGCTGAATGCGTGGCGCGATCTGGAGACACCTCAGCTTCCCGTTCTGCAACCAGCCCTCATCATTCCGCAAAATCACACGCAGGGTATTGGGCGGTTTATTCCCAAGATAGGCGTCAGCTTTGATGAGGGTGACGGTGAGCGTGCCGTCGGCGTGGCGGAGGATGGTTTGCGGCTTGTCGGTGTCGAACCAGCCGTCTTCGGTGAAGGCGATGATGTGATCCGCTTCTCGCTGGCTTTTGCTGAGGCGGGCCTCGGCGGTGGCAGGATTGAGTACGAGGGTGATCGTACTGCCGTTCTCACTGGCGGTGGAGGTCCAGGCGTCGCTGGGCTGCTCCGCGCGGGCGCGTTCAGCATCGAGCAGCTTGTGCCATTTCGGGTTCAGTTCAGCTGTAGCGGCGACGGGCAAGGTCAGGCTGAGATCCATCGAACCGGGGTTGCATGAATTACCGCAGCACATCCATGAGGCGAGGCCGGTAAGGGTGACAGAGTCGCCCACCTTCAAATTCGAAGGCGGGGTGATCTCAGCACGCAGCATCACATCGCGATCAAAGCCTTGCGCTTTGATCTTGAACATGAACGTGCGCTCGGGTTCGGGATAAATGAGCTCGCCTGCCTTCCAGCCGCGTGGCAACTGCCACTTCATCTGCGTAGGCACCCCGACAATACCGGGAAACCGCCAGTAGGTGTGCGCGCCGCGATCATGCTCCAGCCAGAGGCCAACGGTGAAGGGCTGGCCGGGGACGATGGCGGACTGCTCGGAGACGAGTTGGAGTTTGAGGCCGGTTTGGGCCAATGCAGAATGACGAATGACGAATGCAGAATGCAGAATGATGAGCAGCAGCAAGAAGCGGCGGCTCAGGACATTTGGCATTTTGTTTTTGTCATTCATTCGTCATTCCTCATTCTGGTTTCGTCATCCTGCGACAAGCGGACGGACTTAGGTCCGAGCTACTCAATATGCGGCATGCCCCGGCGTCCTCGCAAAAGGAATCACATCCCGGATGTTAGGGACTCCAGTGACGAACATGAGCAGGCGCTCAAACCCGAGGCCGTAGCCAGCGTGGGGAACGGTGCCGTAGCGGCGGAGGTCAGCGTACCAAGAGTAGTTTTCGGGCTCCAGCCCCTGCTTGGCCATCAGCGCTTCGAGCACATCCAGGCGCTCCTCGCGCTGACTGCCGCCGACGATTTCGCCGATGCCGGGGACGAGCAGGTCCATGGCGGCGGCGGTTTTACCGTCGTCGTTCTGGCGCATGTAGAAAGGTTTGATCTCCTTCGGGTAATTGAAGATGGTGACAGGCCCTTTGACGTGTTCTTCAGCAAGATACCGCTCATGCTCCGTCTGCAGGCCTTCACCCCAGACCACCGGGTTTTCAAAGCTGCGTCCGCTCTTGAGCAGAATCTCGACGGCGTCGGTGTAGCTGATGCGCTCGAAGGGCTTGGAGAGCGTTTGCTTGAGGCGCTCGATGAGGCCTTTGTCGATGAACTTGTTGAAGAACTCGAGTTCGTCCGGGCATTCGTCAAACATGGCCTGCACGAGGTAACGCACCTGCTCCTCCGCCAGCGTCATGTCGGCGGTGAGATCATAAAAGGCCATCTCAGGCTCGATCATCCAGAACTCCGCCGCGTGGCGTGTGGTGTTGCTGTTCTCCGCGCGGAAAGTGGGGCCAAAGGTGTAGATGTTGCCGAGGGCGCAGGCAAAGGCCTCGCCCTGAAGCTGGCCGCTGACGGTGAGGTAGGTGGGGCGGCCAAAGAAATCCTGCTCCGGCTTGGTGGGCGTGTTCGGCTTGAGCGTGGTGACTTGAAACATCTCCCCTGCCCCTTCGCAGTCGCTGCTGGTGATGATGGGCGTGTGGACGCAGAAGAAACCGCGCTCCTGGAAAAAGCGATGCACGGCATAGGCCATCTTGCTGCGCACGCGGAAGACGCTGCCAAACAAATTCGTGCGCGGCCGCAGATGGGCGATGGTGCGCAGAAACTCCGGCGTGTGCCCTTTCTTTTGCAGCGGATACGTCGCATCCGCCTCACCCAGCAGCCGCAGTTCCTTGGCCTGCATCTCCCACTTCTGCCCCGCAGCAGGCGAGGCGATCAGATCGCCCGTGACCTCGACGGAGGCACCGGTCAAAATTCGCGGCAGGAGATCCGCGGAAGGCAGCGCCGCATCGACCACGACCTGCAATCCCTTGAAGCACGAGCCGTCGGAGATTTCGAGGAAGGAGCAAGCTTTCGAATCGCGCTTCGTGCGCACCCAGCCGCGGGCGATGATGCCGGGGCGTGCGGATTCGGCGTGGATGAGGGAGTTGATGGTGTCGAGAGACATGGGCGGAAGCTAACGCGTGAGCGCTGAGAGGCAAGGAGGAGGGATCAAGATGATCGCAGCGCCAGGACTTGCATCAGCAGTCTTGCACTCCGAAGGCCGAGCATGTACTGATCATTTGCACCCATTCCAGAGCATGAATACCGTCCCCTTGCAGTTTCTTATCGGCGTCACACGGCTGGTGGCGATTTATTTTGGCCTGAATGCGCTGGAGGGAATTGCAGCAGCGATAGCCCAGTATGCGACGGTCAGATTTCATGCCTCAAGCGCCCTTGTCCAGCAAATGCCCGTAGAGTGGGGCATGTATGTGCCGGGATTGGTATGCTCTCTGATTCTCGCGATTGGCACCTGGTTCGCTGCGCCTTTTCTTTGCCGTTTGGCATTGTTCGCCAAAGAAACCCCATCCGCACAACCTGACACAACTATTGCCTGGAATGAAGTGATGATCTTTTTGACGGGAGCGCTATTTGTTGGCTGGGGGCTGACCCGATTGGAGGATGCCTTAATACCGATTCTGAAAATCAAGGCCCAAGGATTAAATAAGGATCTGGCGATGGTCGAACAAATTTGGTTTTTTCACAACGGCGGCCATCATCGGATTCGGCGTGATCATGATGTCACGCTTTGCGAGCATCCATCGCTGGATGCAGAGACGCAAAGCTCTGGACAGTTCACAGGATAAGACCTGAATCTCTCTTGGGTGCGGCGGCCTACTTCCCGAAATACCCCTTCACCTTGACCTTGCGCCCGTAGATCTTCTCACCGCCTGCCACGTAGAGAATATCGTGATCTCTACCGGCAAACTCGACGCTGACGACTTTGCCCATCGGTTCCGGTTTGGCAATGATGCCCGCCAGACGGCCTGCGGTATCGAAGACCTGCACGCCGAGTTCGGTGGTGACGAAAATGCGACCCGTCGCTTCCGTCGTTGCGCCATCGCCTGCGGCGGACTCTTTGCCGAGGGGCAGCCACATCGTCATGTAAGGCTCGCCACCGGTCAAAGTGCCGTCATCTTCGATGCGCCAGGCCCAGACGTGCTTGCCGCCGTATTCAGAGGCAAACAGCGTGCGCTCATCCGTGGAGATGGTGATGCCGTTGGGCTTCACCACATGGCCTTCATCCGCGATGATATGTTTCTTGTCCTTGGTGATGAGATGGATGCGCTGCGTGGGTGTCTCGGTGAAATACAGGTTCCCGGTTTTGCTGACGACGAGGTCGTTGCACTTCACGCCTGAGAGCAGTTCTTCCACCTCGCCCTTCATCGTGATGGCGATGATGCGACCTTCTTTGTTGTGGCAGGCATAGAAGCGCCCATCCGGACCAATCTGCAGACCACTGATGCCGGGCAGGTTGTCGAGAAACAAGTCCACCTTCCCAGTGGCGGCATCCAGCTTGTAAATGCCCTTCCCTCCCTTCACATCGGTGAAGTACAGATTGCCAGCCGTGTCGCAGCACAGGCCGTCGGTGAAGACATAGCCGCTGGCGACTTCTCGCCATGGCTCGCCTTCGATGAGGTAGTCATGCAGCGAGGTGTCCTGCGCGGAGAGCGCGGTGGAGAGAAGGCAGAGGGAAAGAAGGGCGCGTTTCATGATGCGGAAGGCGTTGGAACAACACGTGATTTATTTCTTCCACAGCCAGCGCAGCGTGTCCGGCAGGATGGCACCGCCTTGCTTGCCGCTGTGCGTGCCTTCGCCGAGGACGAACTGGTAGTCATAGCCCGCAAACTTCAGCGACGCAGCCATGTCCTGATTCGCCAGGGGCCAGTTGCCGAACTGGTTGTCCAGATCGTTGCTGCCGTCTTGCAGGAAGACCTTGAGCGGCTTCTTCTCCGTCTTGCGGATCAGTGCGGGATACACATAGCCGCCACGGATGTTGGTGAAGGAACCGATGTGGCTGACCACCTTCCGAAAGGCTTCGGGCCGCTCCCAGGCGACAGTGAAAGCGCAGATGCCACCGCTGCTGTTGCCACAGATGCCACGGCCTTCAGGATCCTCGGTCAGCTTGTAGGTTTTGGACACTTCCGGCAGGATTTCTTCAAGCAGGAAGCGGGCATGCAGATCGCCGAGGGAATCATACTCAAAACTGCGGTTGCTGCGGGGCTTGTCCTTGGGGTTGGTCGTGGGAAACGCACCGGGATTGATGAAGATGGCGATGGTCACCGGCATCTCGCCCTTGGAGATAAGATTGTCGAACACCACGGGCACGCGGAACTGGCCGTCGGCCTTCACGAAGCCGCCACCGTCGCAGAATACCATCACATTGGCAGGCGTCTCTGCCTTGTATTGCGCCGGCACATACACCCACCAGTCACGTGTCGTTCCCGGATAGACCTTCGAGTTCGCCCAGGCCGGCATCTGCGTCACCTTCCCCTGCGGCACGCCTTCCTTGACCTGTGAATCGGGACCGAGGACATACTGATCATCCTGCGGAGCGGAATGGGAGAGACTGGCGAAGACCAACGAGGCAATGGCAAGAGGAAGAAACTTCATGGGACGAATCCGAACGGGAGAACGGCGGGGTATCTTGCAAGCATGAGAGGCCGGGCCTCGTTCCTTCGTTCTAAATCGCGCCTTCATGATTTTTCGTTTCCTCCTGCCCAGCCTTTTTACCGCCACAGCGGCCTTTTCCGCCGTCGATTTCTCCCACAAGATCGTGCCGATCCTGCGGGAGCACTGCGCGGAGTGTCATGCGGGGGACAAGAAGAAGGGCGGGTTCTCGTTCAATGACCGTGAGTCGTTGATGGAAGGGGGTGAAGATGGCGCGGTGGTGGTGAGGGGCCAAAGTGCGGAGAGTGCGCTGATCAAAGCCATCCTCTCCGCCGATCCGGACGAGCAGATGCCGCCCAAGGGCAAGCGAGTGCCTGCGGAGCAAACCGCGCTGCTGAAGCAGTGGATCGATGAAGGCCTGGCGTGGGAGGAGGGCTTTGCCTTCCAGAAGCCCGCGTATGAGCCGCCGCTGCAGCCGCGCATTCCCGTGCTGCCTGCTGCCGTGGAGGGACGGAGCAATCCCATTGACCGCATTCTTGACCAATACCTCGCGCAGAAAAAGCTCCCCCGCCCTGCGGCCATCGACGATGCCACGTTTGTGCGCAGGGCTTTCCTGGATCTCATCGGCCTGCTGCCGTCTCCAGAGGATCTGGAGGGATTTGCCAAGGACGCGTCGGCCGACAAACGCGCACGTCTCATCACCACGCTCCTCGCGCGGGACATCGACTATTCCGAGCACTGGCTTACCTTCTGGAACGACCTGCTGCGCAATGATTACGGCGGCACCGGCTTCATCACCGGCGGACGCACGCAGATCAGCAACTGGCTGTATCATGCGCTCATCACAAACATGCCCTTCGACCAGTTCGTGCGCGAACTCATTGCGCCACCGAATGACGAGAGCCGCGGATTCATCGACGGTATCAAATGGCGTGGCGATGTCAGCGCGGGGCAGACGGTGGAGATTCAGTTTGCGCAGAGCGTTTCGCAGAGCTTCCTCGGCATCAACATGAAGTGCGCTTCGTGCCATGACAGTTTCATCGATCGTTGGAAACTCAGCGAGGCCTATGGACTCGCGGCGATCTATTCCACGCGCCCGCTGGAGATCAACCGCTGTGACAAACCCATCGGCCAGCAGGCCGTGGCGGCGTGGTTGTTTCCTGAGATCGGTCAGGTGGATGCGAAGGCCGCACAACCCGAGCGCTTGAAGCAATTGGCGGCACTCATGATCCATCCGCAGAATGGCCGCACTCCACGCACCATCGTGAATCGTCTGTGGCAGCGCCTGATGGGACGCGGCATCGTGCATCCGGTGGATGCCATGCAGACGGAGCCGTGGAGTGCGGATTTGCTCGACTACCTGGCCACGAATCTCGCGGCGCATCGGTATGACTTGAAGCAGACGCTCGCCCTCATCGCCACCTCGCAGGCGTATCAGTCGCACGCGCAGGTGGTGACAAAGGGCACTGACGATCACGGTTACACCTATGCGGGACCACGGACGAAACGGCTTACGGCAGAGCAGTTTGTCGATGCGGTCTGGCAGCTCACCGGTGCCGCGCCGACGAAAATGGACGCAGGCGTGCTGCGCGGTAAAGTCGATCCAGAACTCGCCAAACAGATCAAAATCCAAGGGCAATGGATCTGGGGCCACAGCGCCAAGCCCGGCAGCACCCCGCCCTCCGGCGAAACGATCACGCTGCGCAAAACGCTCAAGCTTGATGCCGATCCCCTCAGCGCCAGCGCAGTGGTGACCTGCGACAATGCGTACACGCTCTTCGTAAACAACCGCAAGGTCAGCGCCGGAGATGACTGGACCAAACTCGCCGCCGTGCCGTTGCAAACCGCACTGCGCAAAGGCGCAAACTCCATCCTCGTCATCGCTACCAACGCGGGCAAAGGCCCAAACCCCGCCGGATTTTTCTTCGACGCGCGGGTGCGGGATGCGGCCGGCAAGGAGATCGCCATCAGCAGCGATGCCACCTGGGAATGGTCCGCCAAAGCGCCGCCCGCCAAAGAAGGCCGCATCGCCGCCTTCAAAGCCAAGGATTGGCAGGCCGTCACGGTGGTAAAAGCTCTTGATGCATGGCAGCAGGTCATCCATGCGCAGGCTCCCGCGCTACTGGCGCAAGGAGCCGGTGGCTCGGACCACATGGTCCGCGCCTCGCTGATGAAATCCAATTTTCTCATGCGCACCCTGGGGCGTCCAAATCGCGACCAAATCGTGACCTCCCGCCCAAACGACCTCACCACGCTGGAAGCCATCGATCTCGCCAATGGCAGCGTGCTGGCCGAAGCCATGGCCAAAGGAGCGCAACGGTTGTTAGCGACGAAACACCCTTCCCCGGCCGCTTTGATCACCAGCTTGTATCACCAGGCTCTGTGCCGGGCCCCTTCCGTCAGCGAGCTTGCCACGGCGCACACTTTGATAGGCGAAAAGCCCACCCAGCAGTCGCTGGAAGACGTGCTATGGGCCGTCTGCATGCTGCCGGAGTTTCAGGTGGTCCGGTAATTTTCGGCCCTTGATTTGAGTCGGAGGCTGGGAATGCTGCGCGTCACTCCACCCCCACCCTATGAAGCCAGTATCCCTGCTCGTTCTCCTTGCCGCCACCGCTGTTTCGCTTCAGGCCGTCACGCCTGATGGGAAACAGAAGCTCGTTTTTATCGCCGGCAAGCCCTCGCATCCGCCGGGCATGCATGAGTTCCGCGCGGGCACCATGCTGCTGGAGCAATGCCTCAAGAGCGTGCCGAATCTGGTGGTGGACCGCCATGAGATGGGCTGGGTGAGTGATGAGAAGACCTTTGAAGACGCTGACGCGGTAGTCATTTACGCCGATGGCGGCGGCAAACATCCAGCCGTGGTTGACGGGCATCTGGAAACGCTGCGCAAGCTGACCGCGAAAGGCGTGGGCTTTGGCTGTATGCACTACGGCGTGGAAGTGGTGGCGGGTCAGGCTGGCAAGGAATTTCAGGACTGGCTCGGCGGGTATTATGAAAATGCGTATTCTTGCAATCCGATCTGGGATGCGAACTACACCGTGCTGCCCCAACATGCGATCACCAGCGGCGTGCAGCCCTTCACCACCAAGGACGAATGGTACATCCATATGCGTTTCCGCCCGGCTTTCGGTCATGGCGTCGCCCCAGTGACAGAGGGTGCGACGAAATATGCCCCAATCCTGGTGGCGGTGCCGAACGATGCCACCCGCGACGGCCCCTACGTGGCACCGAAAGGCCCCTATCCGCACATCCAGGCAGAGAAAGGCAGCCCTGAAACCATGATGTGGACAGTCGAACGCAAAGATGGCGGCCGCGGCTTTGGCTTCACCGGTGGCCATTTCCACGCCAACTGGGGCAATGACAACGTGCGTAAAGTGGTGCTCAACGCCCTGCTGTGGGTGACGAAGGTCGCGGTGCCTGCCAACGGTGTCGAATCCAGCGTCAGCCCAGAAGAGCTGGTGCAGAACATGGATCCCAAATCTGCACCCAAGCCCAAGAGCGCCAGCAGCGTGACGCCACGCTGATCAGAGGTATTTCTTGTTGAACAAAATGCGCTGGAAGGATTCGAGGCGTTTGAGGATGGCCCTGAGCATCTGCTGATGCTGGTCAATCATGGCAAACTTCGCGGGCTCAGAGAGCTTCATGTTTTCACACTGCGACTCGACGCGTTCGACGGCAATCTTGAGTTCCTTGAGCTTCTGCGTGAGTTCAGGGGTGATCCGGCTTTCTTTGACTGTGTTGCCGAGGATTTCCGCCTCGCGCGAGAGATACTCCACCGTCCTCGGCAGAGCGGCGCTGCCACCGATCAACGCACCGCTGCTGGTGTCGATCTTGGGTTTGCCGGGGAGGTGGGGCCTCTGCGGCACAACGGACTGCGGTTCCACCGGCAGGCCTCCGAGGCGTGCATCGATGATGGTCGGGGTGATGAAGAGCATGAGGCTTTTGTGATTCTTGCTCCGGCTCTTGTAATCGAAGAGCCACTTGAGACCTGGGATCTTGCTCAGGAATGGCACGCCCGTCTGCGCTTCCTTTTCTGTAGCCTCATCCAGCCCGCCTACGGCGACCGTGTAGCCGGACTCGATTTCCACCGGTGCGCTGTAAACGCGTGAGGAGGCAATAGGGTATGGATTGCCGGAAATGACCTGGGTGCCGATGATGCTGGAAACAGTGACCGCCATGTTGAGCAGCACCTTGTCCGCCTGCATGCGCTTGGGCAGGATGTTGAGCACGGTACCGATCGGTAGATAGGCGACCTTGGTGGTGGTGGTGGCGCCGACCGAGCCTGAGCTCGCCGAGGAGCTCGCGTCCAGCACCGGCTGGTTCACCACCGCACGGATGGCCACCTCGCGGTTGCTCAGAGTGACCATTCGGGGGTAGGAAGTGGTGTTGGTTTCCTGGTCCTGCATCAGGGCGCGCAGTTTGACGTTCACGTCCTGGGCACTGAGAACACTGGTTGCAGGAAACCCGAGCGTGCTGCCCACATTGTTCATGTTAAAGCCGGTGAGCAAGTTCGCCAAGGATGTGGCATAGCCGCCCGTCGTCGCCACATTGTTGTAGTTCACCGTATTGGTCGTCAGGCCAGTGGTAGCGTCGGTTGCGGAAGTGACGTTCGTGACCTGGCGGGCGTTGCCGCCACTGCCAAGGGTTGAACTCCAGTCAATGCCGAATTCCCGCGAGGGGTCGCGCGAGGTTTCAATGAATTTCACCTCAATGGCGATCAAGGTCTGCGGCTTGTCTGCGGCGGCGATGTAGCCCTCCACCCAGAGATGCTGAAGCCGGGTTGCCACGATGTAGAGCGTGTTGGAATCTGATTTCCAGATCACCTTGGGTTTCCGCACCGCGCTCAGTTCATTCGAATTCATCGCCCGTGCGGCATTTTCATCCGTCCCAGACCCACCAAGTCCAGGGGCACCTCCGCCTGACTGACCGCCATCGCTTTCCTCAGGCGGCAGACCCAGCAAAGTACGAATGTCATTGATCACTTCACTGCGTTTGACGGCGAATGTCTGGCTGGTGCCTTGAAGGTCCATTCCCACCGCCGCTCCGCTGACGCCGCCGCCCCCGCCGGAGGATCGGGTGGAAGACGAACCTGTGCCAGAGCTGACACGTTCGACAAGTTCGACTGCGTTGTTCTTGATCTCGTAAGATTTACCAATGAGTTCACGATCATCGGCAGGACGAATGTACCAGATGCCGTTGTCGGGAAGGATGGCCAGCCCATTGGCTTTGCACAAGGTCTCTAGGACTTGGAAAGGGCTGGATTTGATGGAAAACGTGATCAACCGGCTGCCGTCGGCGCTGTCGTCCGGGAGTGAAAAGAACGAGATCCCGGCGTCGGTGGCGAGAAAGCGCAGCACATCACTCAGCATGGCTTTCGAGAAGTCATACTGCTGAGGAGCGGCCGAACGAAGCCGACTGGCCTCGATTTCATATTCGGGCGACATCAGGTGCAAGGGGGTCTGAATGAACTGAGCGCGCAGAGTTGCGCCTGACAGACTCGTCAGAACGAGACCTAGCAGGAGATTGAACTGGAACCGTGCTATGAAATGGCGCATATTATAGAAATTATAGATTCAGTAGAAAAACAAATCAAATGACATTTATCAGTCAACTGTATTGATTTTATGATTTACGCCAAATATTTAGATCGCTGAACATTTTAAGTCATGATTTATATAATTTCCATATCTTTCCCTTGAATTTAGGGGTCTTTAACTATTTAGTATCGCATCAATGATAACCGCTAGAGCCATCGCTTCGGGCCCAGGTCCACGCAGTTCACACTGCGGCGGATTTTCATTGCTCGAACTGATCATCATGATTTCCATCATTGGCGTGATTGTCGGGGTAGCCACATCACTCATTAGTGGTGAGACGAATTCTTCCAAGGCGGCCAAGCTTCAGTCAGACGTCGCCACGCTGAATCAACTGGTGTCCTTTTATGTTGCCGATGGCGGCAGTCTGGCAGGTCTGAGCAATCCCCAGACAGTGCTGGATAAAATGAAGCGTACGCGCCCGCAGTCGGAATGGCAGCAGCATGTGGGGATTGTTTCCGGCAGGCTGGTGGATGTGCGGCTGCGTGCCACCATGACCACCCAGCCGGACAGTGCCAACAATCCGCGTGCCGTTTGGGACCGCACGAAACAACGCTTCGTGCTCAGCAATGCATCTGGCAGCGCGGTGTCTGATTTTTATCTCGACTCCACCCTTGCGGGTGCTGATTTCGGCACAGAAACACGCACCAAATCAGTTGTTAGCTTTAATTCAAGCACCAGCGGCTGGGTCTGGGGAGCATCCGTGGCGAACCCCGCCGCCAATTATCTGGATCCGCAGCCCTTCACGACATCCACTCCGGGCAATGGTTTTAATCCGAATGACGCGGCACCCGCGTCGTCCACCCCTCCTGCGGATCCCGGCACTGGCAGTGGTGGTAGCGGCGGCGGCGGCGGTAATCCGGCGCTGCCAACTCTGGCGCTGTTACCGATTCCCACCATCACTCCTGCCGGAGGCACATTTGCCTTCTCCAGTTTTCCAACCACGGCCACCATCACCAGTGGAGCCCCGGCCGGCGTTGCCACTCTTATGTACAGTGTCAATGGCGGGGGCTGGCAGCCATACACCGGCAGCAGCATTCCGGTCATTCCAGCCATGATTTTACAAGCACGCAATGAAACGACGCGCCCCGCCGAGTACAGCACCAGCCCGACCAACACACAGACGTACTACCGGCTCACCAGTGGCTTCAGCGGCGCAGAGGAAGGCAGCTGGGGCAATGCCATTGGCGGTTCCAATCTGGTCACCAGCATCCAGAACAGCGGTACAACCTCCACCTTTAACTCCGGCAACACCAAGCTGGACCTCGGCAACGGCCAGTACCTTGACGCCGGCGTGCAAAACTCATTGAGCTTCACTCCGGCGACCTTCAACAGCATTACGCCGAACACCTGGTTTGACTTTGGTGCGATGCAGATTTTGAACGGCACCACATTCTACAACAGCGAAGCCACGGGGGTCACCCTCACCGTCAATCTGAACCTGACTCAGCCCACGATCAGTGCCACTACGCATGTGGACCTGGGACTCGTCAGCACCCCCAATACCAGCGATCGCCTGGCAAGTGCCGACATCGTACAGCTCATCAATCCGACCACGGACTTCACCGTCAACATCGACGGCGTTCAGTATCGCCTGGAGCTTCAGTGGGTCTCTCTTGATCCCAGCAGCAGCGTCGTGCAGGGCAACAACCTGCTTGTCTATGAAGGCGCCACTGCGGCGGTGGAACTGCGGGCCCGCTTCACCAGCAATTACTAACACACCACCATGGAAGACATTCACGAACGCAGTCAGCTTGGTTACCGGATGCTTCACCTGTCGAAGGATTCAGGTGTCAGCGACTTCTATGTCACTCCGTGGGAGGCCCTGACCTACAAGCGCAACGGCAAGCTCTTTTATGATTCGTTCATCTACCAGCCGGAGCGCCCGCTGGAGTTCACCGCGGGCTGCATCGACTACGCGCTGCAGCTCGGGCCGCGGCGTTATCGTGTCAACCGCATGGTCACGCGCGGGCGTCCCCGCTGGGTGCTGCGTTTGCTGCCGGAGAGCATTCCAGACATCGCCAAGCTGATGGTGCCGCCACCTGCCATCAAGGCGTTCCTCGAGGCCAAGAACGGTCTGTTTCTCGTCTGCGGAGCCACGGGCTCCGGCAAATCAACCACCATTGCCTCCATGATTCTGGAGCGTGCCAAACGCCGCCAGGAGCATGTGCTCACCTTCGAAGACCCCATCGAATTCGTCTATCCCTCCGGCATTCCTTCACTGGTCTCCCAGCGTGAGATCGGCACGGACGAGCTGGATTTCAACAAATCCCTGCGCGCCGCCCTTCGTCAGGCACCTGATGTGATTCTCGTGGGAGAAATTCGTGATGGTGAAACAGCGGAGATCGCCCTGCAGGCGGCGGAAACGGGCCACGTCGTCGTGGCCACGCTGCACACCTCATCCGCCGCACAGACGGTGCAGCGCTATCTCAAGCTCATCCCGAGCGACCGCATGGAAAACGCCATGCTCTCCTTCGCCGACTCCATTCGTGGTATTCTCTGCCAGCGGCTGATGTTTGATGAATCTCGCGGCAAACGTTTTCCCATTCACGAACTGCTGCTGCCGTATGATTCGGTGTGCGGCATGATCCGCCGTGGAGAGTTCAAGAACCTGGACCAGGAGCTGGAGGCAGGTTTCACCCGCGGCATGGTGAGTTTTGAACGCTGTTTGAACATGCGCATCGCGGACGGCTGGAAGCCCTCCACCGCACGCAAGACCGGCTACACCGAACATGAGGTGTACGACTTCCTTTCCAAAGAACAACTGACCTCTATTTATGCTGTTGGATGAAATCAAATCTGTCCTGAGCTTCGCCGCTTTCAAAGCCGACCCCGACGACTCCGCAGTCCCGTGGGGAAAACGCTTTGAAACGCGCAAATCTCTTCTCATCAATGTCAGCCGCAGCGCGGTGAGCTGGCGTTCCGTCAACAAGCGCGGCCGCTTTGAAGAAAGCGGAGCGCAGGAGGGCGAGTTCGCCGACACCGTCCCGCTCAAAGGCGAAGAATGGCGTGGCATGGCGGAGGGCGGCTGGTGCTCCGTTTCCGTGAACCACCGCTTCATCATCAGCCTCGAAAACAACCTCATGCGCGGTGACAACTGCGTAAACCTTCTGCGCACCAATCCCCGCGCCGTGCTGGGGCCCAAGTATGACCGCGGCAAACGCTATGCCATCTGCCACCATCCCGAGACCACGGCCAGCCTTCTGCTCGCCGTGGAGGAGTCTCTGGTCAAAGTGACCGAGGACATGCTCAAGACGGTCCATCTGAAGCCGGGGCGGGTCAGTTGCGGCCTGTTTGCGATGCTGGAGCATGCCATCCTCAGCATCTTCCGCGCCAGCGCCGGTGGCACCCCCTCCGACTTCGTCCTCATTGCCGCGTGTGAAGGTTCACTGGCGGTGCTGGTGCAGCAGGAAGGCCAGTGGCGTGACATCCGCTGCCGCAGCGGTCTTGGACCGGAGGCGGTGGAGACGGCGCTGCAAATCATCAGCCCCCTGCTGGCCAAAGTGCCCCAGGGCAGTCCGGTGTATTTTGTCGGCGACGGCCATGACAACAAATTCCGCACGGAACTGATGCTGCATCTTGAAAAGGTCGGTGCCGCGGATCTCACGCAGGATGATCTGCTCTGGACCATCATCGGGGAACATTAAGCCGCCTACTTCTTATGAATGAGTATCTCTGTCATGATTTCAAATCGCCGCGCCTGGACACATCGCGCCGCCTGCCCTCGTCGTTCCGTGCCATTCCCGTCATCTTTTATGTGGCTCTGGTCGGCAGCGCCTATGTGATGACGATGGATTACTTCAACTACAAAAAGGCCCTCAAGCTGAAAGTGGACGCCGAAGAGCGCCAGAAGCTCAGCGAAAGCCAGCGTGACTCGTTCAAGGGTGAAAAGTTCGATCTCGAAGCCGAGGCCACCAAGGCGGAAAAAGTCGCTCAGTGGATGGAAGGTGCGCGCAACATCCAGCCCA
Source organism: Verrucomicrobiota bacterium (assembly GCA_025360015.1). Lineage (GTDB taxonomy): Bacteria > Verrucomicrobiota > Verrucomicrobiia > Verrucomicrobiales > Verrucomicrobiaceae > Prosthecobacter. Next base: position 132,800 of record JANYCZ010000025.1, read on the forward strand.
TCGCCGTCAAGATCGCCCGTGCGGTGCAGTCCGACACACGCATCACCCAGGTGGCGCTTGAGCGCAGCGAGCAGGTGCCTGCCAACATCGCCCTCACCATTCATCTGAACGGTGCCAAAGTTTCCACCGAGCTTGCCTCCATCGAAGCCGCGCTCGGTCAGTTGCTCTACCGCTCCTACTCACCCCAGCAGACCAAAAACGGCGACGTCGTCGAATACCATTCCACGCTGGTACGCCAGGCGGACTAACCTTTCCCCACCCCAGCATGAACCCCAAGCAACTCGCCTGCGTCCTCCTGCTCATGATCATCGGAGCGATGACCTACACGGCACAGATCATCCACAATACGGTGGCCACCACGCGTGCCGCGGCCGAGGAGGCAGAAACCGCCGCTGTCACTGCAGAGAGCGAACGCTCCACGGCTGAGATCGAAACCGCCGTGTTCAAAGCGGACACCGAAGACGTGCGGCGCTTCCTTCGTTCCTGGCTGCCGGCGATTGAGCACGTGCAGACCCAGCAGGAAGCGGAGCAGATCATTGAACTGAGCCTGCGTGAGCGCGGCATCAATCTGGTGCGTTCACGTAAAACTGAACCGAAACAAACTGCGGGCAACAAGCTCATCCCCCGCTCGGTTATCACCACGCTCACCATCGAAGAAGAATTTGCCAAGGTCCTGAACTGGCTGGGAGACATTGAACGCCGTCTGCCCACCGCGCGCATGAAAGTGGTGCAGATCACGGGCGGCAGCACGGGCGCGCAGTTGAAAATGGACGTCTCCTTTGAAACACCCATTTTTGATCTCGCCGCCGCAGATGCGGACAAGAAAAAGGTCCCGGCCAAGTCCAAGGAAAAAGCCAAAAAATCCTAGCCCATGAACTTTGCTTACAGATTGCTGCTGCCGGGAATGGTCTTCACCTTCATGACCGTCCCCGGCCATGCCCAGGAAGCCACCGGTGAGGAGGGGGAAAAGCGCGTGCAATATCAACTCGTGCTGCCGGAGGAGAAGACGCCGGAAAATGTGAAGCCTGAGGAGCACAATCCCTTTGAATCCGTCAACGAGGTGCTCAGCCGGCAGTCCCCCGGTGACTCCGAGGAGAACCGCGTACGCGACAAACTTCTCAAACTGCTCGTGGTGGGCACGAAGCGCATGACGGACGGGCGCATGCGCGTGCTGCTGGGAGACATCATTTTGGAGACCGGGTGTCTCGTACCCCCTGTCCTTCCTGAACAGCTGGTGGAGCTGAAAGTGAAAAACATCACCGCTCAGTACATTGAGCTGGCCTGGCAGGAGAAACGCCTCACCGGCCTGCCACCCAAGCTCATGATCATTCCGATCAACATCGCCCCGCAGGTCCGCTACCAGATGCTCGGCCAGACCGAAGCCGAAGCGAAAGGTGGCAAAGGGACCAATGCCACGATGGATTTGCCGCTGCGCGATCTCACCCCCAGTCCGCAAAGCACCCCGCCACCCGCACTCTCGGCGGAGCCGGCACCGCCACGTGCGCAGGTCATCGCGGATGATCCGCAGCCCTTCACTCCGCCACGCATGGTGAATCCTCCCACCACCCCGCCGTCACCGTCCCCTCTGCCACCTGCGCCCGCACTGACCACCATCCCCGAAAAGCCGCAGAACTCCGCACCGCCAGCCACATCCACACCCCCGCCTTCACCCGCCGTGGAGTCCGTGGTGCGCATGCTGTTTGGCAATTCAGCGCCCGCACCCAAATGAACCGCCGCGCCCATCAGCCAGGGGGATTCACCTCCGTGGAACTCCTGCTGGTGCTCGCGCTTTCTGCGGTGATCCTTGGGGGAGCTGTGGTGTGCTACGGCACCATCGTGCGCAGCATGCCCAGCGTCTCCTCCATGGTCGCCGTGCCGCTGGGCACCGCCCGCACCCAGGCTTTTTACGGCACCCTCAGCAACACGGTCGATGTGGGCATGGCACCTCAGTACGGCGCACTTTCGCTGGCAGAAGAACTGCGTGAGCAGTTTCTGGCAGACACGCTCAGCGCCACCGCCGTTTTCTGCCTGCCCCGTGACGGCATCAACACCTGGAAGCCTTCGCTGATCGCGTACAATCCAATCACGGACGACGAACTGGACACACCGCAGAAGTTTCGCACCCACATCATCGCTCACGCCAGTGTGTCCAGCTCCCTGTTTCGCGACTACCGCAATCCCCTCAATGACGGTACGGCAGTGCCTCAGAACACGAGCATCTTCGTGCTCGGCTACAGCAAGTATTCCGGCTATCTCAAGGTCAACGCCATCTACGACATCGACATCATCCGTTTCACCGGGGTCACGGAGCCGAACGGCACGTATGCCTCCGTGAAACGCTACGCGGATGCCGCCGCTGCAATCTCCGCTTCCACACTGACCTACATGGGCGGGTATGAGGTGTTTTTCCCTCCCTCCATCCCCAACCCCACCAGTGCCAGCCAGTGGTCCACGGACGGTTTCGCGCCGCTGTTCGTCACCTTTGAGCGCGCCTCACGCCTGGCCTTGCGTGAGACGCCCACCACAATCGACCGCTTCAAACGCGCGTATGAACGCCCCTTCTACTTCATCTGGTGGCCGGATCCCGCCGCGCGTCATCTCGGCGCGGTGGCGAATACCCTGGCCTCCACTGATCCGCGCCAGGCCTACAATCAGATGGCCGGGCGCTCCGCCTTCATGTTCACCGTGCCTATGTTTCCGGCGCTTTAAATCAACTCATGCGCATCATTCGACATCATCATCGCAGCAGACGCGGCGCCCTTATGGCGGCGGCGCTCATGCTCATGATTGTCAGTGGCATCTTCGTGACCTCCTGGGTCACGCTGATGAGCACCCGCGCCTCGCAGGTCAGTTATCTGGAGGATGTATGCAAGCGCCACGTCGGCGTCGAAAGCTCACGTCTGCTGGCCTGGCAGTGCATCACCAGCAAGGCTTTTGATCCCAACAACGCCATGGCCGCCAGCCAAAACACCCTGCTCGGCATGGACATCGGCGGCTTCAGCACCGGGAGCGGCTGGAGCAGTCTGAATGTGTACACTTCCAGCAACACGGCGGGCGGCATGACCACTGTGTTTCCGTTCAATCATACCGGACTGCGCCCCGGTGCCACCTACATCAGCGTGGAGCAGTTGGCACGCCCCTCTGCTGCCGTCGCGGGCAACATTGATGATTACAATGCCTGGCAGTTTCTCAAGACCATGCCGCCCGTCCTCAATGGCGACGTCTTCTGCGTCTATCGCAAACCCGACGGCGTCTCCACAGAGCTCGACGTATATGCCAATGCCGGCAGCGGCAGCGCAGGTCACAATGCCAACTGGACCGTCCAGGGGCGCACCGTACTTCATGACCCGCCTTCGTTGTTCGTCCGCACCACCCCCAGCCCGCTGCAACTGCCATTCCTCACCAAATCTCTCTACATCCAGTCCCACTCGACGGTGGAGCCGCCCTCCATCCCCTACCCCATTTATGGCACTGATCTGAATGGCAAAGCGCTGGTGCCCTCCAACATGGCCGTGGTCCCAAGCACCACCGGACCCATCGACAGCAGCGGTGCCAGCAGCTATCTCGGCTACCTCAATGTCGTCAGGAATAATAACAATCCTGACAACTCGCTCTGGCATTTTCAAGATCGCGAAGCCGCCGCCGGCCGCACGCCCACCATCACCATCGATGTGGAAAGCGTCTTCAACTCGGCAACGGAAGCCTACTGGATCGCCGAGCAGGCAACGCCGACCTACACCCCGCCCGGCTGGCCTTCAGGCTATGACACCAAGTTGAAGGTGCTCTTCATCAAAATGGACAGCCAGTATCTGAAAAACATGCGCATTTATGGGGTCGTGGACCAGATCATCTTCGTCGGGCAGAGCAATGCCGCCGCCTTTGACACTGCCGCCACTCTGAAGCCCGTCATCATTACCATCATGCCCAATGGTGCCAAAGGACGCTGGGTGCGTGACATCCGCTTTGAGCGCGAAAACAACCGGCGGCACGTCCTCGCCTTTCAGGATGACAACGGCCGCGACGTTGAATTGTCCTGGGTGAACAGCCCCATCAGCGGCAACGAATTCCGCTGGCGCAGCGTCCTGGTAAATGAATACCAGACCCTCATGTTCAACATGCCCGCCACGCTGACGCAAACCGTGCGCTGGATCGGTGGCGTTATGACCAACTGGACCGTCAAACGCCGCGCTGCCGGTGGCACCAATCCCAGCCGCCTGCTCTTCACCAGTGACAGCGATCCCGCCGTACCCGCCGCCACCAACAGCGGCCCAGCCTTCGCCACCTTCCTGCCGCGTGACGCTTGGCTGGAGTCCTACTTTCTCCCTGTCGCACCGCCATGAAGAATACCAGGCTGCAGAGGTTACCATTGTTGGCCGTTGTTGACCGTTGTTTACGGTGGTTTGGCACACCACCGTCAACAACCGTCAACGGCGCGCAGCGCCCTCAACACCCGTCAACCGCCCGCAGGGCGTCCGCTTACACGCTCATCGAGGTGCTTGCGGCGGCTTCCATCATTTCCATCGGCACTACCGCCATGGTCAGCCTCTCCTCCACGCTCATGCTGCAGGAGGAACTGGCCAGCCGTGTGTCCATTGCGCGCAATTATCAGGAAAACACGGTGCGGCTGTGGCAGCTCGGGCTGTCCACGGTGCAGATCACGGCGCTCATGCCATCACTGACGCAAAACGCCATTCTTCAGCAGGCCATTTTTACGAATCCGGTGCTGGTTGAAAACGGCCTCACCACGGTCAACGGCGTCGTCATGGAGACGGCGCTCTGCACCGCCATCGTGAATAATTCGCAGAATCCCGCCATAAAATCGGCCGGAGCCTCCTTCACGCTCACGGCGTACCGCCCGCATCTCGTCACCGATCTACGGACCGCTCCGCCATGAGCCCCACCGCCCGGTTGGACATCCTCAGCCTTCAACGCCATGCTTAAAAAAGTCAAAATCACCAACGTTCACTCCGGCAAATCTTCCGAAGCTCTCGTGGACACGGACACCGATGAGAAAGCCCTCATTGGCGCTGGCGTCGCGCAGAACGAGACCACCGTCATTCAAACCATCACCGGCATTGATGAAAAGCTCCACCGCCTGACCAGCCCGAAGGGCGACACGGATGACAGCGCCGCTTTTTTTTCCGGCCTCGGCCGCTGTCTTGAGCGCAACATCTCGCTCACCAAATCCTTGCTGCTCCAGACCAATCGCGTCAAGTCCTCCATGTACAAAGGCATGATCGCCGAGGTAGTCCATGCCATCTCTGTGGGGGACAAATTCAGCGACGCCATCTCCAAGTTTCCGAAGCTTTTCCCTGCAGACATGTTTTCGCTCATCGTCGCCGGTGAAGAAGCGGGTCAGCTCTCCAAAGTTTGCAAACGCATCGCTGTCTCGCAGAAAAAATCCTCCAAGGTCATCAAGAAGCTCAAGGGAGGGCTCATCTATCCAGCCGTGGTTATCGTCCTCGGCGTCGTCGTCGTCATCGTCATGAGCTTCACGCTGGTGCCGGCCATGGCCAAGCTGTTCTCCTCATTTAAGACCGAGCTGCCAATGGGAACCAAGATTCTCATCGCCCTTTCCGATCTCTTTATCCACAAGCCGTACATGGCCATCCTGCCCTTCGTCGGCCTGTACATCTTTTTCTCCAACTGGGGCAAAATCAGCGTACTGCGCCCCATGCAGGATCTGTTTCTCAAGATCCCCGTCGTCGGCGTGCTGGTGCGTAAATCCGCCGCCGCCACCGGGTTCCGCACCCTGGCCATGCTCACCGAGTCGAACGTGCGCCTCAGCAGTGCGCTGGACATCACCGCGCAGGCAAGCTGGCACTATCATTACAAGGAACTCTTCGTCCGCCTGCGCGAGCACATCGCCGTCGGCCGCACCCTGCACGAGGCCTTCCTCATGGAGTCTCACTGGCTGGGCCCGGATGCTCGTAACCTTTGCGGCCTTATTGAACTCGCCTCTGAAACGGGCTCCGGCACCGAAATGCTTGCCGAAATCGCCGACGATTACGAGGAGGATCTCGACAATCTGGCCGCCACGCTGGACAAAATGATCGAACCGCTCACAATGCTGATTCTTGGTGTCATGGTCGGCTTCCTCATCTACGCCATCTATGGCCCGATGTTCAGCCTTGGCGATGTCATCTTGAAGAAGAAGTAGCCCCGCGCGGCGGTGCTCCGTTCGCAAACGGAGCACCTCACTCGCCTATCACCTCGTTCCACTCCTGCACATGTCGTTCCCAGGTCAGGGAAAGCACGGTCTCGCGCGCAGCGATGGAAAGAGCCTGCCACGCCGGAGCATCGAAGGCCAGCGCCTCCTGAATGCGGGCGGCGAGCTCCCGGGGCTGCTGCGGGTGATAGAGCATGAGGCCGTTTTCGCCGTTGCGGATGTGATCGACCGCACCGTCCATGACGGAGATGATGCCGGGCAGACCACAGGCCATGCTTTGCAGCACGGTGTTGGAGAAGGCATCATACTGCGTGGGGTGCACATACCAGTCGGCGGACTGGTAGAGTTCCACGAGATTACTCGTCACCGGCACGACTCGAATGCGTGAACCGATGCCCAGGCGCTTGATTTTGTCATGCATTGCAAGGTTGAGATTTTTGCCAACAATCCAGAGCGTGGCGTCGATCTGCGTCATCGCTTCCAGCAAAGGTTCCAGGCCGCGGCGGCGATGGCTGAGCGAGACAAACAGCAGCACGCGTTTCGTTGCATCGGTTTGCAGCTTGCGGCAAAAGATTTCGCGAGTGTTGGCGCGGTTCTCGGCGGGCTGGAAGAGCTGTGTCTCGACGGGTGGCGAGAGGATGCGGAAGCGCTCGCCATCCGTGCCGTAGATACCCTGCAACTGCGCGGCCACGCGCGCGGAACTGGTGACGTACTTCGGCGTCTCGCTGGCGGTATAAAGGCGGCGCTCCAGATGCAGCTCGTAGAGGTGCTTCAGGCTGAAACGCTGCCAGAAGGGCAGCAGATTCCCATACAGACGATGACATCCAGTGCCATTGCGGTGAATGTCCTGCACGCTGGTGCGCCCAAAGCCGATGCTCAGGTCCACGCCCGCTGCCTGCGCGGCACGCGGTGCCATGCGATTGAAATGCCACATGCGCATGGTGGCCGAGCCGCGCAGGCGTGGCAGCAGCTCCCAGCGGCCAGGGAGCGCGGCACCGATCTCCGGGGTGGTCAGCGAGGTGATGTACCTCAGATCATGCCCGGCAGCAGAGAGGCGTTTCGCGAATTCGATGAGGAAGTTTTCCACGCCGGAGCCGCGAATGATTTGCGGATGGATCAGAGCGAGCTTCATCCTGCTACTTCGTGCCGCCCTCCACTTCGCTCTCATACATCCGGCTATAACGATCAAATGTGAAGAACGCTGTCGCCACGGCGATCCACAGACCGGGAAAACCGTCCAGAAATCCCAGCTTCAAGAAGTAAGCACGGGTGAAGCGCCAGCAGGGGCGAAATGCACTATGGAGCATCGACCAGCGCTTCTTTTTACTCTGTTGCGTCTGCAGGAAGACATTGGAGTACTGGACGTGCTTGACCAGGTAGTGCTGGATGTTCTTGAAGGAGTAGTGCAGCAGGTCACCACGCAACGTGGTGCAGGGTCCTGCTACATCCAGCCGCTCGTGCACCTGGCCGCCGCCATCTGCAGCCCACTGGCTTTTGGCGCGCCGGAACAGGCGTATCTTGCGGTCTGGATACCAGTCGCCGTGATGAATCCAGCGGCCCATGAACCAGACGAGGCGGGACATCCAGGCGCCGTCGAAGCGCTGGTCGTCGCCATTGGCGAAGAAAGCTTGTATCGAATTCCGCAATTCAGGGGTGAGTTCCTCGTCGCAGTCCAGCGCCAGAACCCATGGCTGGGAGCATCGGGTGAGGCAGTGGTTTTTTTGGGCGGTGTAGCCGAGCCAGTCTTGGTGAATGAATTGGGCACCGAACTCAGCGGCGATTTCGGCGGTGCGGTCGGTGGAGCCGGAATCCACGATCACGATCTCCTGCGCCAGATCTCCGATGCTGGCGAGACAGCGGCGGAGGTTGGCCTCCTCGTTGAGGGAGATGATGGAAATCGAAAGCGGCAGGCGGGTCATGCGGTGCGCGACATTGGCGATTCCATGGCCGGTGCCAAGTGCGAATCAAACGACTGCCATCGAGACGGCGGCATTGTGGCCGCCCATGCCGGAGGCCAGTTTGATCATGCGATCTCCGGTAGAGAGCTTGAGGGCTGCTGTATTTAAGGGGAGGCCGCAGACAGGTGGGGTGAGACCGGGGAGAGTGGCAGGCAGCCAGCCTTCGGCCATGCAGGCAGCGAGGAGGGCTACGTCCAGCAGGCCGCTGGCGCCGAGGGTGTGGCCGGTTTGCGGTTTGAGAGGTAGGAGGGGGACGCTTTGGCCATCCAGGGCACGCAGGAGGGCTGGAGGCTCGACGCGGGAGTGGTTCAGGGTGCCGGTGGCGTGGGGGCAGAGGGCCACCACTTTACCCCGCTCACCCGCTTGCAGGGCGGAGCGCACGCAGGCTTCGATGCCGCCGCCGTCCTCGGGAATCATGAGGGTGTCGTAGGCGTCGCTGTTGGCGCTGTAATGTTCCAGGCGGCAGAGTTTGGGGCGTCCTGAGCTATCGCGCTCCAGAGTCACGGCAACGGCTGCTTCGCCGGGGAAGAAGCCGCTGGTCTGGGGGGAGAAGGGATCGTTGACGCCATTGGTGGAGAGCAGGCCGGTGTCTTGAAAATCCTGCAGGAGGGCGGCGATCAGGGGCAGGTCCACGGCCACGACGACGGCCCGGGGGGCTACACCGCTACCTACGGCCATCCAGGCCAGGCCCAGGGCATCCAGACCGGAGGAGCAGCCGTTGGAAATCATCTGCCAGGGGCCGCGAATTCCCAGCTCAATGCTGACGGCGGCGGGTATTTCACAGTGCATGGTGTTGCTGGCACTGAACTTGCGGAGGGGTCTGCGCCATGCATTCACTCCCAACATTTCTCCTGCGTTGCCACGACTGCTCGCGCCAAAGAGCCAGGACTCGCGGATTTCATCCGCAGACCAGCCCGCGCGGCGAACTGCTGCGGCGGCTACTTGAACGGCTGCATTGCTGGCTGCGCCATAGCGCCGACCTTTCACCAGTGCGCGTGAAGGCAGAGCCCCCACGGGCAGAGACACAAAGCCTGGCCCAGACACATTTGCGGACAGGGCGAGGCCGCCGAGCCGCTCACGCAGCGCGGTCAGGCACTCCTCCGTCCGCAAACCCAGAGCACAGGCCGTCTCCACGGCTGTGATAAACACAGATTCCATCATGACACGATACAGCCCCAAAACCACCCCTACGCAACCCATCTCAGCAATCCCTTTACACCAAACTGACAAAAAATAAGCAAGCCAAAGATTGACACTCAAGTTAATAGCCAGCTATATTTTAAACCTCATGTTAAGGCAAATCATAGGACAACCCGAAGGGCAAAAGGAAGACAGGCGTTCCGAGGCATCCGCACCGGCTCCCGCAGCCGAGCGCGCACCCATTCTCTCCACCGCACCCGCTCCCGCTGCACAACCCCAACGCTCACATCAAGCTCCCGCTATGACCACCAGTAAAAACGTTCTCGCGAACGACGTCGAAATCAAAGGCTCCATCAAGTTTTCCCACGACCTCATTATCGACGGCAAGATCGAAGGCGAAGTGATCTCTGACGGCAGCCTCACTGTGGGTGAAAATGCCCTGATCAAAGGCGAGGTGAAAACCCGCTCCGTCATTATTTTCGGCAAGGTCGAAGGCAACATCACCGTCGCTGAGCGCTGCGAGCTGAAGAGCAACGCCATCCTCGTCGGAGACATTGCTGCCGGCACCCTCGCCATCGAAGAAGGTGCAACCTTCATGGGCCAGTCCCAAGTCGGCAAAAAGGCTGAGACCAAGCCTGCTTTCGGCGGCGCACCTAAACAATCTTAACTCCTACCTGAGTGTTCGGACGGTTCTTCGGCACGAAGACCAGCATCCTGCCCACGCCACCTAAGAATCAAATCGAAGTGGTGTGCCCTTCTTGTGGCGCGGCTCAATATGAGCCGCGCCTCGTTGTTTCTACATTCTGCAAAAAATGCGGAGTGCACCTCACCGTGGAGAAACGCCGCGTCATCGCCTCTGAGGTGACGCGCTCGGGTGCCGGCATGACAGATGCCTGGACCGATGAACCGGCTGCCGGCAGTGCTCCGGCCAAAAAGCCGGAGCCAGCGGCCAAGCCTGCTGAAAAAGCTTCGGCTGAGCCTGCACCTACGGCAGCGGATGGTTTTGGTGCCTTCCTGCAAAGCCAGAATTTGCCTGCCGCCGATGATCCGCCGCCCCCTGCGGCTGAAGCCGCAGGTCCGGTGAATGCGGCCAGTGAACCTGCGGCAGCGGGCATGCGCCGTGCGCAGTCCAATTCACCGCCCCCCACGCCTGCCCCTGCGCCGCATACGGCGACCTCGCTGCAAAAGATGAAGGAGCAGGGCATGTACCGGAACCAGTATTTCAAAGACGCCGAGTGCTTTGACTGCGGGCACAAGTTTAAAACAGGACGCTCGGCCAAGTCTGCCAACTGCCCGGCCTGCGGCGCCTACATTTCGCTGGAGGATGTGGAGATCAACATGACCTCCACGCAGTCCATCAAGACGCGCGGCGATGTCCTCATCCGCAAACGCGGCCGCCTTTCCGCCAGCAGTGTGCATTGCCGTGATCTGGAATGCCATGGCATCATCGAAGCGAATGTCACCTGCTCTGGCGATGCCACCTTCCGCACCACGGGCAGCATCATCGGTGAGATTCACTGCCACCGGTTCGTCGTTGAAAAGGGCGCGGATGTCGCCTTCCTCAATCCGGTGCATGCCACCGAGGTGGACATCCAGGCGCGAGTGACAGGCACGATTTACAGCACTGGCCCGGTGCTGATCAGCAGCAATGGGGCCATCAATGGCGACGTCACGGCGCGGTCCGTTTCCATCGAGCCCGGCGGTGAGCTGAATGGTGCAATGAACATTGTGCGTGGCAAGCAGCAGCAGCCGCCTCCTGCGGCCTCCTGAGCGGAGGCTGTGCCTTGAAAATGCACACGTTGATTCTTGCGACGGCGCTTCTGGGCAGCATTCTCCTGGCAGCACGCACCGATACTTTCACGACCCTTCGCTCCTGGCTCAGCCTGGCCATGCAGATCATCACGCACGATCATCTCTCTCTGCCCTACCCGCCGCCGCCTGCGCCCAAGGACTGGGCGGGCCTGCCGGCGGCGGAACGGCTCAGCGATGTGCGCAAGCGCCTGCTGCCGAAGCTGAACGAGGAACTGGCGGCGAAGCAGTGTCGCCTGGGGCAGCGGGTGTTTGTGCGAATTTTCAAAGAGAGCCGGGAGTTCGAGCTCTGGCTGCAGGCAGACCAGGGCGCGTGGCGGCTGTTCCGCACGTACCCCATCGCCTGTTTCTCCGGTACGCTGGGGCCGAAGACGCGCGAGGGAGACATGCAGGCGCCGGAGGGTTTTTACAGCGTCACGCAGAAGCAGCTCAATCCTGCCAGCAAATACCATCTGGCTTTTAACATCGGTTATCCGAATGCGTATGACTTGGCCCATCAGCGCACGGGCAACCTGATCATGGTGCATGGGGACCTGTGCAGCATTGGCTGCTTTGCGATGACGGATGCGGTGATTGAGGAGATCTATCTGGTGGTGGAAGCGGCGGTGAAGAATGGCGGGAGTGTGCCGGTGCATGTGTTTCCGTTTCGGATGACGGCGGAGCGGATGGGGAGAGCGGAGGCGGTGAACCGGGAGTTTTGGGAGGAGCTGGTGCCGGGGTATGAGGTGTTTGAGAAGGAGCGGCGGGTGCCGGTGATCGGGGTGGAGGGCGGGAGGTATCGGGTCGGAAATTTATGATTTATGATTTACGATTTATGATTTGAGACATGAGGCGAATGACCTCAAGTGAACTCTGGGAAGGGATGATCGACTTGGGTGGGGAGCGGGATGTGTTGGGGTTATGCGGGGTGAGTGGGTGTGGCGGAGCGCCGCACAGAGGACTGTGCGGACCACTTTGCTATCGCCTTCGCGACAGCCCTTTTGGGTATTTCTCAACGCGGGGTTGGCTATGTGATGATTTAGACTTCTAGCGAAGACGTCAAATGACAGAACGGAAGCGACCTGCGGGGGGTATTTTTTGGAGGGGTTTTATTCCGTGTTCGACCTGACAGGCGGGACGCCCTATCCTCCGTATAGATTTCATGCGCTCGCTTACTCTTACTGCTGCCAGAACTTTGGTTTGGACGACGTTGCCGGAGGCTGCGGCGCTGGGGGCGGGTGAGGCGCTGGTGGGGATTCGGGCGATTGGGATCTGTGGGACGGATTTTAGCGGGTATCTGGGGAAGATGCCGTTCATTGAGTTTCCGCGGATTCTTGGGCATGAACTGGGGGTGGAGGTGCTGGCGGTGGGTGATGGGGTGACACATTTGCAGGTGGGGGATCGGTGCTCCGTGGAGCCGTATCTGAACTGCGGGATGTGCCATGCGTGCAAGAGGGGCAGCACGAACTGCTGTGAGACGTTGCAGGTGCTGGGGGTGCACTGCGATGGGGGGATGCGCGAGCGGATGGTGCTGCCGGCGCGTAAGCTGCATGCGTGCAATGCGCTGGGCTTTGAGCAACTGGCGCTGGTGGAGACGCTGGCAATTGGGTGCCATGCGGTGAACCGGGCGCAGGTGGTGGCGGGGGATGAGGTGCTGATTGTTGGCGTGGGGCCGATTGGGCTGACGGTGCTGGAATTTGCGCGGGCGGCTGAAGCGGCGATCACCCTCCTTGAGCTCAATCCTGCGCGGCGTCTCTTCGTGGAGCAGAATTATCCTGGCATCCAGGTGGTGGCGATGCTGCCGGATGAGGCGGCCTTTCAGGTGGTGTTTGATGCGACGGGGCATGCGGGATCGATGGCGGGGACGCTGAGGTATGCGCGGTTCACGGGACGGATTGTGTATGTGGGGATCACGAAGGAGCCGGTGATGCTTGATGATCCGTTGTTTCACCGGCGGGAGCTGACGCTGCTGGCGAGCCGGAATGCGGTGGCGGCGGATTTCCCGAGGATTTTGGGGATGATGGAGTCGGGGGTGATTGATACGCGGCCGTGGATCAGTCACCGGTGTGAGTTTGGGGAGCTGCCGGGGGAAATGGAGGAGTGGCTGAGGCCGGAGGCGCGGGTGATCAAAGCGGTGGTGAGCGTCGGGCAATGACGAATCGTGGTGTTTGCAAGTCGTGGGCATGTTCGAATTCGCCGCAGAGGGGCAAAGAGGCAGAGGGAGCGGAGGTTGAATTTTCTCTCTGCCTCCTCTGCTACTTTGCCTCTCTGCGGCAAATCGCACATCCCATGCTCTCTTTTTGATCATCGGGCTGGGTTGGCGGCGGCTTGGGAAATCGTGTTGTTTGCAAGTCGTGGGCATGTTCGAATTCGCCGCAGAGGGGCAAAGAGGCAGAGGGGGCGGAGGTTGAAAGAATCAAAAACTCCGCCACTTATGCGGCTAAACGAACCACCCGACGACCCAATGCTTACTGAACCGACTCGATACGAGAATGAGCTCGCCACCCAAATCATCGGTTGTGCGATGATCGTGCATCGTCACTTCGGGCCGGGGGTGATCGAGAGTGTTTACGAAACCTGTTTCTGTCATGAACTGTCCAAAGTGGGTCTGGACGTGGTGCGTCAGAAGCGCCAGCCAATCATCTATGACGGCATCACCTTTGATGACCCGTTCAAGATGGATATATTTGTCAACGAAGCCATCATCATCGAAAACAAAGTCGTTGAAGTGGTTTTGCCGCTGCACAAGGCCCAGCTTCGCAGCTACTTGAAACTGGCCAACCGCCGCCTTGGCCTGCTGATCAACTTCAATGTCGAACGCCTCAAGGACGGCATTCATCGTGTCATCAACGGCAGTGCGACGTATGATTTGTGAATTGCGGCTGTAGGTTTTGGGTCGCTCGATTTAGGCAGAGGGCGACTTGGGAAGCCATGTTGTTTGGGGGTCCTGGGCATGTTCGAATTCGCCGCAGAGGGGCAAAGAGGCAGAGCGAGCAGAGATTTGATTCAAGCTCTGCCACCTCTGCTCCTTTGCCTCTCTGCGGCTATCCGGACGTCTCAATGCCGCTCCTTGTCATTCCTTGGACATTGGGGTTTACTCATTCGTCATTTGGCGCGAGCGCTGTATCCATTCGTTCAGACCTGTTTATCAACCCTTCCTTCCCCTGCCCCCATCCATGCCTACTCTTACTGTCCAGCCACGCGCGCGTCTTTTTCACGGTCACCTTTGGGTTTATGCGACGGAGATTCAGAAGCGCTTTGGGGATCCGAAGCCGGGGGATGTGGTGCATCTGCAGGATGTGAGGGGGAAGCCGCTGGGGAGTGCAATTTACAATCCGGTGTCGCAGATTTCGGCGCGGTTGTTTTCGTATCGGCGGCAGGACCTGGATCTGGACTTCTTCACGCGGCGCATTCAGCGGGCGATGAAGGTGCGTGAGGCTGCGGGGGTGGATCTGAATCTGTGCCGCATTGTGTGGAGCGAGTCGGACGGGCTGCCGGGGTTGATTGTGGACCGCTATGGTGACTTCCTGGTGGTGCAAACGCTGACGCTGGCGATGGATCTGCGCAAGGACCTGATCATTCAGTCACTGAATGATGTGCTGAAGCCGCGTGGCATTGTGGAGCGGAATGAAGGCGCGGTGCGCAAGGCGGAGGGGATGGAGCAGATCAAGGGTGTGATCAGTGGTGAGATGCCGGAGCCGTTTGTGGTGCGGTATCAGGGCAGCGCGTTTCATGCGGATCTGCTGGAGGGGCAGAAGACGGGGCTGTATCTGGATCAGCTGGACAACTACCAGCTTGTGTCCTCATTGGCGAAGGGGCGGCGGGTGCTGGACTGTTTTTCGAATCAGGGTGGGTTTGCGCAGGCTTGTGCGCTGGCGGGTGCCAGCGAGGTGACGGCGGTGGACATCAGCGAGTCGGCCACGGAGGTGGCGAAGCAGAATGCGGCGATTGCGGGGGTGCAGATCCAGTGCATCGCGGAGAACTGTTTTGATTTTCTGAAGCGGAATGAGGCGGCGGATGCGCGGTATGATTTGATCATCCTGGATCCGCCGTCGTTCACGAAGACGAAGAGCTCGGTGCGGGATGCGCTGCGGGGGTACAAGGAGATCCACCTGCGGGCGATGAAGATGCTGGAGCCGGGGGGGATCTTTGCGACTTTTACGTGCTCGCATCATGTGAGTGCGGAGGAGTTCCACAGCAGCATCACGGATGCGGCGGTGGATGCGAAGAAGACGCTGCGGCGGGTGACGACGTACACGCAGCGGCCGGATCATCCGATTCTGGCGACGATTCCGGAGACGGAGTATTTGCGCGGGTATGCGTATGAGGTGGTGGCTAGTTGGTGATTGGTGTGTGAAATAGGGTGCCGGGTTATTGTTTCGCCAACCGCGAAATCACGGCATCATTTTGAAAGCCGATTTATTGTTTCGGAACGGAAATATTGACCTGGAAAGTGCGCTTGCGCCGCCCTCTACACTACTTGTTTATTTCACTATGACCCGAATGCCCGGCGTGCCCACCTTGGCGATCCAGCGGTTATTATACAGGTCGAAAAGCTCCTTGAGCTGGCTCACCTTGCCCGCCGCAGAAAAGCCCGCCAGTTCCATGATATTTTGTCCCACGAAGGACTCGATCGATCTCACCACCACACGCCCGCGCTGTATTTCAGTATTGCCTCCCACTGCATCTCTCCAACCGATAGTGAGATCATTGCAAGTGAGCAACCAGACCTCCTTTTTGCTGCTGGCTACCCTTTGTTTAAGCTCTTCGTAGTGCCTGTGGTTCAGCGGATCTACCACGACCTTGATAACGGCGTCGTTGACATGAAATTCTTCCGGTAACGTGGAAGAAGCGAAAATCTCACGTTTGAATATCTGCGCCAGCACTGCGCATACTAGACCTCGTGCCAGTTCAGCACAACAGCCCAGGCCTCCCGCCGCTAACAAAAGATCATGAAGCGTCGCCTCGACAGAACGTCGACGAAGCTCAGACTCCAGGCATTGTACAACCGTGGCATTTTGCAGCTTAGAAGAAGGAGGGAAGGTCATTGGGAACTGTTTTTTAAAATGTTAGTCTGCCATGAAATTTGGATAATTGGACGCTCCTTGCGTGCAAAACTCAAACCGCAGTGCAACGGATTGCGGTAAATGATATGGTTTGGCTCTTCCGCAAAGTTTCGTACCACAAAAAGAAAGTAATTCTCTGCCAGACAAGAGGCCACATCATACTCCTTTTCCGTGAGGGACACGCCACCAAAACGCTGGGCAAGCCCCTTGACCTCCACCGCAAAAAAGTCCTGCTCGGTATCCTGCCTGGAGAGTCGAAAATCAAACCCACATCCCAGCCGTGTGGTGTTCTCGGATGAGAATCCTTCGAACTCTGGCACCGTGTGTTTGACCGCCTCGAAATAGTTCTCTGCCGCCGCTCCCGTCATTAGACGCTTGGCATATGCTGATTCGCCCTCTTCTTTCTCAAGCTGGAATGCAGCAGCCTGATCATACCCGACGAAGGATTTGATCAGACTTGCGAAGATCTCCAAGTCCAACCCGCGATACTCCTCAAAGATTCGCATGCAGTATTCCCTCCTCTTCCGTTTGTGCCAGCCCTGACGTGGGTTGGTGGGAAACATGGGGTCGAACTCATCTCGATAGTTTTTGATAGAGGCAGGCCTGCCACCGAGCGCATAGCCTACGACATTCATTCCCTCAGTAAAAGTCTCAAACCCTAGTTTGGCCAGCCCCTCCTTGTCGAACTTGGCCAGATAAAGACCAGTCAATACCTGCTTGTCTCTGCTGGTCAGTTTGGAAGGATCAAGAAGCATCGGTTGCACAGATATGAATGAAGCATTCTATGCATATCACGCTGATACCAGTCTCATCAATCCAATGCCGGCAAAAAATTCTGCTGCGCGTTTCTGCATAGGCGGAATTAGGCACTGAATGATGCGGGAAGGCAACTGGCATTTACTCAATCGAACACTATTAAATCACTTACTTTCGTGACCGCATCGACAGGAGGGAGAGGGATTTTATCTGCCAGCCGGTGCATTCGCGGGAGGAGGTGGGGCAGTCCATGCTGAGGGGGGTGATTGGGACGTTTTTCGGGGGATCGCTGACTCGGGCGCTGGCGACGTATTTGAGGGATCCAGGGACGAAGGTGAGTAAGGGGGAGGCGGCGGAGTTGAGGCGGTGGTGAAGACGGCGAGGTGAACATCAGGCGATAGGCGCGTGATCGGTGGCGGTAGGAATTGCAAACTGGGAACTGAAAATTGGCCAGAGGTGCGCGGCGGGGCGTTTGTCAGACGCTGCTGGTAGGCGCTGTGTGAGAAGGAGTCTTGGGTTTGCTTCCCGTTCATTTTGACCGGGACCCAGGGCGGCGCTCGCTGAGGCTCGCTTGCCCTGGGCTCTATTATGTCGCCCCTTTGGGGCTGTTGAGGTAAGAGCGCTCAAAGGTTGGAAATTCAATCTTTGGTATTCATTCGAAGGCCATCATGGGTTGAAAATTCCGGTGCATTCGCGGGAGGTGGTGGGGAAGTCCATGCTGAGGCGGGTGAGCGGGACGTTCTTCGGGGGATCGCTGACGCGGGCGGTGACGGCGTATTTGAGTGATCCGGGGACGAAGCTGAGTGAGGGGGTGGCGGCGGAGTTGAGGTGGATTTTGGATGAGGTGAAGACGGCGGGATATGAGCCGAGAGGGATCGATGCGAGGTGAAAGTCAGGAGATAGGCGCGTGATCGGTGTGTGTAGGAATTGCAAACTGGGAACTGAAAATTGGCAGAGGTGAGCGGCGGGGCGTTTGTCAGACGCTGCTGGTGGGCGTGGAGTGTGAAGGAGTCTTGGGTTTGCTTCCCAGTGTGGCTGACTGAAACCCAGGGAAGCACTCGCTAAAGCTCGGCATCCCTTGGGCTGTATTACGCAGCCCCTTTGGGGCTGAAGAAGGCAACTCACGGCGTTTAGTTATGTTTGAAAACCCGCGATATTTCGGGCGCATTTAGGTTTGGAAGTGGCGGAGGTTTGTGTCACCGCTACGCGGTTCCACGAGATTGGGAGAGGTGGGTGGTGCGGTTCCGTGGGTTGGCACCCACGGCTATTGTTGTGACAGCCCTCCGGGCTTGCGGAGGGAGAGAGAGTGCGATTTAAATCTACCATAAGATGGTATGGGCTTGCCTCGGTCATTTCAGCATGGGTCTTTCAAACGCCGCCTAGTTCTACGTTGTTAAGCGATTGGGGTGAAGCGGAGCGGTCCTTGTTCCACAGGAACAAGGCTACTTTGCTTTGCCAGAGCGGTATCGACATGTCGAAGAGGCGCTCAGTTTTGGAGGGTTTGATGGACTGCTTTGACCGCAAGTCTAACCGTGTAGAACTAGTGCGTGAGGGCGTAGAAGACGATGTTGATGCCGAGGGGGTAGGCGTGCTTTTCGGAGACGTGGGTGAAGTACCAGGGATCGCTTTGCTCCTGCTCCCAGCCGTCGCCGAGGTCGTTGTTGAGGCAGATGAGCATGACCATGCGGCCGCGATCGTCGAAGACGGCGCGGAAGCGGGGGGTGGCGGAGTCGGGGCGGTATTCGTTGCGCATGGTGGTGCTGCCGCGCTGATTCATCTCCTGCCAGTAAACGTTGCTGTGGATCTGGGGTGGAGAGGGGAGATCGTAAACGCAGTGGAAGATGGGGTGATCGGGCTTGAGCTCTTCGTAGTTGCGGTCGGGCCAGATTTTTTTGAAGGCGGACTGGAAGCCCTGCCATTCTTCGCCGCCCCAGAAGTCGTCGATCATGATGAAGCCGCCATTGAGCATGTAGTCGCGGAGGATGAGGGCCTGGGCATTGGTGAGGTCCATGTGGCCGGGCTCGGAGACGTAGAGGAAGGGATGGTGGCGGAGCTGGGCGGGGTCGATATCGAGGATGACGGGATAGGGATTGACCTGGACGGAGGTGAGCTGGTGGAGGCGGAAGGAGAAATTGAGATCGGCCTCGGGGTAGTCGGCGGTCCAGCGTCCGCCACGGCGATGGGGGTAACTCAGGCGGGCGAAGGTGAAGACGTCCTGGGGGAGCTCTGCGGAGACTTCCCACACGGGGGCGTTTTTGCCGAAGTGACGCCAGCCTTTGAACTGGCGTGCGTCATTGGGGAACTCGATCTCGCGGCCGCGATAGGTGCCGCGGCGCGGCGCGGGCACGGCCTGGGAGAGGGTACTGCGAAGCGCGAGCAGGCCGAGGCATGGCAGGAGCCATTTCCAATATCTCATGGGGGTGTTTTACGCGAAGGGAGGGAGTGATGGCGAGATGTTTTTCAGGGGGGCTTGCAGCGGATGCGAAGGCGGATTTCTGAAATGGGGGCGTGGAGTCGCTCGACGGCGGTTGGAGGACCAACCGCCCTACCGCCAGCCGCTTGCGCGGCGGTGCCACCAGACCGCACTCGGAGAGTGCGGACCACGCCGCGCTGGGCTGCGGGGATGCGGGGCTGGTTTATTGAGCGCTTTCCAAAAACCCGTGCGGCTTGGGAAAGCATCGAGCCATGGGGCGTTTTTTCGCGCTCGCAGACGGGCGGGCTGTCGCCACGCCCATCCTACGCACTGAGCTTGCTGCGGACCGTTAGTCGGCGATGAGCTTGTTGACCGTGTAGTAGGCCATGCGATGCCAGAGGGGAGTGCCGTCTTTGGCTTTGAGCTGGGGGAGCTGGAACTCGTGGACGTAGCCGGGGCGGAGGGCGGTGCAGGTGACTTCGAGGACTAGGCCGTCGGTGGAGAGCTGGGCGCTGGAGATGGTGAGGGGCTGGGGATCGAGCTCGTCGCCGCCGTATTTGCTGTGGAAGGGGTAGGTGTAGCTCTGGCCGGTGAGGGTGGCGAGGCTGGCGGGATCTACGGGGAGGGTGAAGGTGAAGCGGAAGCCGGATTTGGTGAGCTCCATTTTTTGGACTTCGAGCGGGGTCTTCTTTGACCAGATGACGCGCTGGAGGCCGAAGGGGCGATTGCCTTTGCTGTTCCAGCCGCGGTTTGACTGGCCGATGACGAGGGAGCCGTCGTGGAGGAAATTGAGCGCGAGTGCGGCGCATTGGAGGCCATCGATGAAGGGGAAGCAGGCACCTTGGTATTCGCCGCCGACTTTTTCGAGGAAGACGCGGTTTACGCCGCTGAGGACGAATTCGCCGAGGAAGAGCTGTTTTTCGAAGGGGCCGAATTTGCCTGCGCTGAGATCGCAGGCGATGCCGGTGCCGCTTTGGCCCATCTTGACGTAGGGCAGCCAGACGGCGGGCGGGGTGTAGCATTGGACGGTCTTCATGGCCTCGGCGACGGTGATGCCGTCGGGCTGCTTGGCGGAGATTTTGACCGGGGACTCGGGACGCATGGCATCGGGGATGGATTCGGCGTGGGAGAAATAAGCGCCTTTGCGTGCGTGGAAGAGGGGGGTGGTGGGCATCCAGTTGCCCTGCTGATCGGTGATGAAGATGTCGCCTTCGGCATTCTGGCCGATGCCGCAGGGGCTGCGGAAGCCGGCGCACCAGGGCTCGAGCTTGCCCTCAGGCGTGGTGCGGACGACCCAGCCGCGCCAGAGGGGGTACTTTTCTTCATCGCCTGCGCCGTTCCAGGCTTTGCCCATGCTGGAGTTCAGGGAGGTGTAGAGATTGCCTTCTTTATCGAAGACGGGGCCGTAGGCGTACTCGTGGTAGGCGCCCGAGACGCCCCAGCCGGTGGCGGCGCAGAGGTATTCGTCGGCTTTGCCGTCGCCGTCGGTGTCGCGCATCTTGGTGACTTCGGAGCGCTGGGTGGCATAAAGTGCTCCATTATGCCATGCGAGGCCGAGGATTTCGTGGAGGCCGCTGGCGAAGAGTTTGAAGTCGGGCTTGGCGGCGTTGCTGGGGTTTTGTGCGATCCAGACTTCGCCTTTGCGGAGGGCGACGGCGAGTTTGCCATCGGGGAGAATGGCGATGCCGCTGGCTTCGAAGTTGACGCCTTTGGGGAGTTCGTAGGTTTCGGTGTGGTAGTAGGTGGATTGGTCCTGGGCTTGGGCGGAGGTGGTGAGGAGGACAAGCGCGAGAGCTAGGCGGGATAGGCTTCGTTGAAGAGTCGCTGACTTCGCAGGCGATGGGGCCTCACGCGGCGGGCTGAGGACAGCCCGCCCTACCTGGATCAATGTTACCATGACAGGATCTCCTTTGTTTGCTTGCCGTTGGTGATGATGAGGTGTTCAAAGCCGCCTTTGACGGGGAGCAGGGTGTCTTCGACTTGCTGGCCGTTTTCGCGGTAGCGGAAGGTGGGGATGCCGTCTTTGCCAAGGGTGTAGCCGCCGTAGATGCGTTCGGCGGTGGTGGCGGGCATGGGCTTCACATCGGTGCCGAGGGGTTTGATGGGGGGCATGGAGCGGTCCTGCCAGTTGCTCATGGCATCGAGGAAGCGGCCTTTCCAAAGGAGGGTCCAGCGGCTGGTCTTGGCATCGAATGCGGCATTCAAGCCGCCGGGAAAGCCGACGCCGATGGCGTGGGTGCCAACGCCTTCGATGAAGCTGCGGAAGATGATGACGCGCTTTTCTGTGTCGGGCTTGAGCTCGAAATCTTCGGAGGACATGAGGCCTTCGGGGAGCGGCTGGCCTTCGACTTCGCGGAGGTAGGTCCAGATGCTTTCGATTTCCTGATCGGCTTTTTTGCGGCCGACGAACATGGGGGGCATGACGGTGCCGGGTTGGGTGACTTGCGGATTGAGGAGGAGTTCTTTGAAGTACTCGGGCTGGAGGCGCTCCGCTGTATGGGTGAGGCGGATGACGTGTGGGCCGAGGGATTTGCGCTCCTTCAAGCCATGGCAGGCGACGCAGGCGAGGCCCTTGGCACCGAGGAGTTGACGGCCCGCTTCGGCGCGGTGGTGTTTGGCGAGGCCGCTGACGTCGATCTCGAAGGGTTTTTCCAAAGCATCGGCTTCGTTTAGCCAAGTGATCAGCATTTCGGTCTGCTCGCGGCCGAAGCTGGGCATGTGGGTGTCCATGTAGGGGCGTACGCTGCCGTCCGGGCCCCAGAGGATCTTTTCAAACCAACCGTGCGTGAGCTTGCGGCCGACCTTGTCGAGCATGGGTGGGACATTGGCGAGCTGGCCGAGGGATTCGGCGCCGGGATCGTTCACGCCGAAGTACTGGGCGCGGGGATCTTCGGGGCCGCCCTTGCCATCGCGGTCATGGCAGGCGTAGCAGTTGAGGCGGGTGAGCTGCCAGTCGATTTTTTCCTGGGCGGTGAGTTTGGGGGCGTCTTCTTTTTGGATGAGGGTCAGTGCGAGTTTGAGGGCGCGTTTTTCGAGGTCGTTGAGGTCGAAGCGTGGGGTACCGGAGGGTTGTTTTTCGGCGAGGCAGCCTTTGTTTGGAGAGAGAGCTTTGAGGGGTTTGGTGGTTCTGGATTTTGCGGGACTTCCAGAACCGGCTAAAGCCGGTACTACATTACGTACTTTGTGGCAGGCGATGCAGTTCAGCTTTTCGAAGAGCTCGCGGCCTTTTTCGATGGTTTGTTTGGGGAGCTTGAGGGCGGCGCGGGCGGTGGCTTTCTCGGCGGTGCGTCCCACATGGAGATAGGCGGCGATGTCGGATGCGTCCTGAGGAGAGAGGCGCATGTCGGGCATGCGGCCTGAGGGGCGGACGGACAGAGGATCGTGCAGGAAGTGTGAGAGGGCGGTGAAGTCATAGGCGTCTGCGAGGGCGATGGGCACGGAGGCATTGCCGGGCTTTTCGACTTCGGCATCTGCGGCGACCTTCGGAGGGCGCACGTCTTTGGCGGGCTCATGACAGGCGACGCAGCCGACTTTGTGATAGAGGTCTTTGCCGCGTTCGACATCGCCAGCGGGGACTTTTTGAAGGGGCTGTTTCAGGCTGCTGAGGTACTCTACGAGGGCCTCCACTTTTTCGTCATCGCCTTCTGCTCCTGCGAACAAGCCGGGCATCTGTGTGCCCTTCTTGCGGTTTTGCGGACTGCGGATCATGAGCCAGAGGGTGTCTGGGTCTAGGCGAGAGCCCACGGCGCTGAGGTCGGGGCCGGGCTTTGGCTTGAGGCGTTCCTCCCATGACTTCGGCACGGCATGGCAGGTGGTGCAGTTCAGTTCTGCGAGTAGCAGCAGGCCGCCATTTACTAGTGATTCGTCGGGATCTTCGGGGATGTGGAACTGATCGAAGGTGTAAACGAAGGCGTGATTGATTGGCTCGGCCTGCAAGGGATGAGCCTGAACGTGGCCGCAAAGAAACGCAGAGACCGCAAAAAGGGTCCAGATTTTTGGTGAATTCATTTTGCGACGCTTTGCGGCCATTCAGATCTTATTTAAACGCCCATCTTCGCGCGCTCGGTGTCCAGAGCTTTGATCCATGGCAGGATGAAGTGGCCGGAGTCGTGGTAGGTGCGGCCGGAGTACATGTGCTGGTCGATGACGCAGGGTTCGTTGACGTAGATGCCACCGCAGATTTCGAGGTCAAATTTGCACTTGGCGACGGTGGCCATGCGCAGGCCTTTGACGATGTCTGCACGGGCGGGGATTTCGACGCCGTGGCAGACGCTGGCGCAGGGCTTCTTCTGCTCCCAAAACCACTTGGTGATGCGGAGGAGATCGACGTCTTCGCGGATGTACTCAGGGGCGCGACCGCCACTGTAGAAGATGCCGACGTATTCCTCAGGCTTGATGTCCTTGAAGGCGATGTCGGCGTCGATGCTGTAGCCTTCCCACTCCTTGGTGATGGTCCAGCCGGGTTTGATTTCATGCAGCACCATCTGGTATTTCCGTTTTTCCGGCGCGGCGACGATGGGGGTGTAGCCGCTCTCGATGAGTCGGTAGAAGGGGTAGAGGGTGTCAACGGTTTCAGTGGCGTCGCCGACGATGATGAGGACTTTGGCTTGGGACATATGGGTTATTTATGATTTACGATTTATGATTTATGATTTCGGATGTGGGGACTTTGAGAGTGGCAGAGGAGAAGGAAGTGTAGGGAGGCTTGAATGAGGGCTATTTTTGTCACGGTTTACGATAGAGGCGAAGCCAAATCATAAATCGTAAATCATAAATGCGCTGTTAGCCAATGAGGCTGTCGAGATAGTTCTTTGCGCGTACGATTTCCGCCGTTGTTTCTGCGGCGGTGGGCAGGATGGGAAAGCCGCGCGGTGTGGGGTGCATGAAGATTTCGGTGGGGCCCGTGAAGTGGATGGCTTTCAGGGCTTGCAGCAGGGGTTTCCAGTCGAGCTTGCCGCGTCCGGGCATCTGCTGGAGTTCTTCCTCTTTTGGCATGGCCTTGGAGCAGCTCATGCCGTACTCCCAGGCATAGAAGAGTGTCATCTTTTGGTCGATGTGCTTGATGAGATCGGCCTGCAGGGTGGAGTCCTGCGGGAGGTGATAGGGTGCGAGAGCGATGCCGATGCCGGGGGTGTTGCGGATGCCATCGGCTAGCCAGCGCAGGGAGTCTGGGGTATCGATGAGGTTGTTGATGTGATTTTCGATGGCGATGGTCACGCCGTTTTTCGGCGGCGAGCGCGGCATGCGGCTTCATC
The DNA here is from genome assembly GCA_025360015.1 of Verrucomicrobiota bacterium. Taxonomy (GTDB): domain Bacteria; phylum Verrucomicrobiota; class Verrucomicrobiia; order Verrucomicrobiales; family Verrucomicrobiaceae; genus Prosthecobacter. Next base: position 157,345 of record JANYCZ010000025.1, read on the forward strand.
TTTTCCACGAAGGATTTCACGTTCAGCTTGAGCTGTTCCGGTGAGACCTTCCAGTCCCCTGCCCCACCGGTGACGATGAAGGTGCCGCCGAGTTTTTTCACGATCGGGATTTCTTCCGTGAGCTTGAAGGGGCCGAGATCGTAGCGGGTGGTGCCGCCAAAGGTGAGGCCTTGCTCCTTGAGCATGGCTGCGAATTTGTCGTGGCTGATGGTGTCCATTTCCTCGCGCTGGGTGCCGTGCTTTTTGGGCCAGAGTTCGATGGCCGTGGCACCGGTCTTCTTCACTTCGGGCAGGATCTCGGCCAGCGGGAGATTTCCATACATGGCGGAGGCGAGCATGTAATTCAGCTTCCACGGCGGCGGCTCTGCTGCGAAGGCGGGGGCCGCGGCGAAGCTGGATAATGATTGCAGGAAGCGGCGACGGTTGGTCATGGGGGAGTAAACGCTGGCGCTGCGCTTACTTCATTCAGACTTTGATTTGGGTTCTTCAGGTTTTGCGGCGGTGGGCGTGCGGAGGGAACAAGAGGTCATGATGCTGTAATCGCTGGGTGGCGCGTCCGGAACCTGCTGAAGCAGGTACTACAATACGTACGCTGCAGACTGCGGTGCTGGTGGTCCGTGCAATGCGCTGAGGAAGGCACGGCGAGTGTCCTGATTGTGCAGGACTCGATCCATGGCCAAGGAGCCAAGAGTGTATCCTTGGTTCCTGACTGTTTCTTGACCCCACTTTGACTTCCCCTTACTTATCCTGCACGCGCTCAAGCTGCGCCCCGAGGGCGGCGAGTTTGTCGTCGAGATGTTCGTAACCACGGTCGATGTGATAGAGGCGGTTGATCTCGGTTTTGCCTTCGGCCACGAGACCGGCGAGGACGAGGGCGGCGGAGGCGCGCAGATCGGAGGCCATGACGGGGGCGCCTTTCATGACGCTGCCGCCACGGATGCGGGCGGTGGCGCCTTGCAGGTCGATGTTGGCGCCCATGCGTTTCATTTCGGCGCAGTGCATGAAGCGCTGCGGGAAGATGGTTTCGGTGATGGTGCTGGTGTCATTGATGACACAGGCGAGGGCGCACATCTGCGCCTGCATGTCGGTGGGAAAGCCGGGGTAGCAGAGCGTGGTGAGGTCGAAGCCTTTGGCGTTCGGGTTGGGCCGCACGGTGATGCTGTCCTTGGTGATGTCGATGGGGAAGCCGCATTTGATGAGCGCATCCGTGACGGTCTTCATGTGCTCGGGCATGACGCGCTTCAGCGTGACGCCATCGCCAAGCATGGCACCGGCGACGAGGAAGGTGCCGGCCTCGATGCGGTCTGGGATGACGGTGTGCTCTGCGCCGTGCAGCTCCTTCACGCCTTCGATGGTGATGCGGTTGGTGCCTGCGCCTTCGATCTTCGCGCCCATCTTGATGAGGAAGTTCGCGAGGTCTTCGACTTCAGGCTCAGCGGCAGCACCTTCGATGGTGGTGATGCCTTTGGCGAGCACGGCGGCCATCATGACATTGTCCGTGCCGAGCACGGTGGAGCCGTGCTTGCCCATGAGATTCATCGGGCCGCCTTTGAAGCCTTTTTTGGCGTTCACAAAGATGTCGCCGCCTTCCACGAGGATCTGTGCGCCGAGGGCTTCGAGGCCTTTGAGGTGAAGATCCACCGGGCGATCTCCGATGACGCAGCCGCCTGGGAGAGAAACGGTGCACTCCTTCAAGCGGCCCGTGAGGGGGCCGAGCACGCAGATGGAGGCGCGCATTTTGCGGACGAGTTCATAGGGAGCGACGGATTTGATCTTCTCCGCCTTCACCACGACGACGCCGCTGGCGCGCTCGACCTCGGCACCGAGCTCGCCGAGGATGCGGACCATGTAGTTCGTATCGCTGAGATCCGGCACGCGGCGGATGGTGCAGGTGTCGCTGGTGAGCAGCGTGGCCGCGAGGATGGGCAGCGAGGAGTTCTTTGAGCCGCTGATGTTGATGCGGCCCTTAAGAGGTGCGCCGCCGTGAACGATGAGTTTTTCCATGTGTGAATGCTTTGTGCTGCGGAAAGAGGCAGAGGCAAGCCATTCTTCGAATTCCTCTCACTGGAAAGAAGGTTGAAAAAAGTTCTTGCCGCTTAGGATTACATGTGTAATCCATGGATCACGTTTGTAATCCGACCCATGGCGCGCCGCGCTCCAACACCTCCCGCTCCGAAGATTTCTGATGCCGAATGGACGGTCATGAATGTCTTCTGGCAGCGCGGCACCAGCACGCTGGCGGAGGTGGTGAAGGATCTGGAAGGCCGGTTGCTCTGGAAGCCGCGCACGGTGCAAAGCCTCATCCGCCGCCTAACTGACAAAGGGGCGCTGGCGGTGGAGGCAGTGGGCCGGGAGTTTCGCTACTCACCTGCTGTGGCCCAGGACCAATGCCAGCATGAGGAGAGCCGGAGTTTCCTGGATCGCGTCTTCAATGGCCGCCTCACGCCGTTTGTGGCTGGACTCATGGATCGTGAAGATGTCTCGCAAGATGACCTCGCTGCGCTGCGTGAAGTGCTGAACCAGGCCGAGAAGAAACTTAAAAAGTAGTCCACCTATGAATGCCGATGCCCTTCTCCACTGGCTGCTGCGCACCTCGCTTGAGGCGAGTCTCTTGATTCTCGCGGTGCTCGGACTGCGGCTCGTGCTTGGTGCGCGTTTGAGTCCTGCGTGGCGTATCGTCCTGTGGCTGCTGGTGGGGACGAAGCTGATGCTGCCGGCTTTCATTCCGGCGGGGTTTGGTCTTGGTGCGTGGTTTCAGCAGGCTGAGGGGGCGCGTATGAGCGATGTATCGGCAGGGCAGGTTGTTGCGGCAGTGGATGCTGTGAGGATGGCTGATGCAGCGCGCGCGCAGATGGTTGTGAAATCCATCGGTGGTGAGTCTGAAACTGCGGGAATGATTTCTGGATACACTCTGGCGCTGGGAGTGTGGGTGCTGGGAGCACTGTGGGTCTTTGCGGATGCGTTGTATCGGCAGCGGCGTTTTAACCTTGAACTGCGTCAGCGCCCGCTTGCTACGGCTGCGCTACCGCGCGCGCTGGTGGCGAGTCTTTGCCAGAAGGCGGGCCTTCGTAAGCATGTACGCATCATTCTCATGCCTGCAGGCACCACTCCGGCGGTCGTCGGCATCGCTCGGCCGAGCATCCTGCTGCCGGAAGATTGGGAGACGCGCTTCGATGAACGCAGCCTGCGCCATGTGCTGCTGCACGAGCTTTTGCATGTGAAGCAGCATGATTTGATGTGGAACTGGGCGGCCACGGTGGTGCAGGCGCTGCATTGGTTTAATCCGCTGGTGTGGTTCGTGGTGTCGCGCTTTCAGGCGGATCGTGAACTGCGCTGTGATGCGGGGGCGCTGGCGCTGCTCTCGCCCACGGAGCGGCTTGATTACGGACACACGCTGCTGCGCATTCAGGAGACCTTTTTCGCACCACCGGCCATGGCAGGGTTGGCTCCATGTGTGCGCAACCACCCTACCCTGCGCCAACGCATTCACATGATCGCCCATCCCACCACCCGCCAGCCCGTGCTGCAACTGCTGCTCGTCCTTACGCTCAGCGCGCTTGTTTGTTACTCCTTCACCACCGCGCGTGCGGCGGAAAAAGAGGTGCCTGTGAAAGAGCGCAGTCGTGAAGATGCTCGCACGCCCGAAGCTGAGAAGCCAAAAACCGGCGTTGGTGAAGAGGGCGGCAACGCAACGAAGAAACCCGGCATGCGTGACGGTGACGGCGGAGCGAAGAAACCCGGCATGCGTGATGGTGACGGCATAGCGAAAAAGCCCGGCATGCGTGATAGTGACGGCATAGCGAAAAAGCCCGGCACAGGCGATGCAGAAAAGCCACGCACGGGAGAGCGCGATGGCGAAGGCGGCAAGAAGACCGGTGCACGCGACGGCAAGAAGGCGGCTACCTTTGGCGAAACGATTACTCTCAAGGTCATCAAAAACGGCGAGGCGGTGATGGTGGGCGACAAGGAAGTCGCCATGGGAGGTCTTCGTGGACATCTCAGCAGCTTCCTTCCCGATCATGCCGGTGCCAGAATCGTCGTCACAGGAGATGAGAACGTGCCGCTTGGCGCTCTTCACAATACCGTCGATGCTGTGCGCGACAACGGTAACAAGAATGTGAGGATCAAGTCGGAGTAAGGGGATGGAGTACTCTGAGAGCAGCGTGCAGGTAACAATGACAGATGAATAAGTCCCAATGATTAAATCACATTCCAACCACCGCTCGGTGCCGAGTTCGTCATTCGGCCTTCGTTATTCACTCGTCATTTTGATTTCGTCGGTGGCCATTCCGACGCTCATACCAGCCGCCACTCCTCACGACGTCATCGCAGCGGTTGCCAAGGCCGTTTCCTTTTATCATGCCAAGGCGGCGGCGCATGGGGGTTATGTGTATCGATACAGCGCTGACTTTGCGCTGCGTGAGGCGGAAGGTATTCCTGGTCCGGACACGATCTGGATTCAGCCGCCGGGAACTCCGGCGGTGGGGATGGCGATGCTGGAGGCGTATGAGGCGACGAAGGATGAGAAGTGTCTCGCGGCAGCCGTGGCGGCGGCGCATGCGGTGTCGCGCACGCAACTGGCTTCAGGAGGCTGGGACTACTCGGGACATTTTGATGCGAAGAACCGTGCGGCGCAGCTTTATCGGCGTGATGCGGATGGAAAGCTCATTGAGCGCAAAAAGGTGCCGGAGGGTGAAGGCGGGTGGCAGGTGTGGAAGAGGCATCAAAACAAGAACAACTACTCCACGTTTGATGACGATGTCTCGCAGGCGGCGACGCGGCTGCTGGTGCGGGTGGATCATGCGCTGGGAGGCAAGGATGCTGAGGTCAAAGAGGCTGCGGATTTTGCGCTGAACGCGATCATGGCCACTCAGTATCCGGCGGGTGGGTGGAGCGCGAACTGGGACACGTGGCCGAGTGCGCCGCCACCGGTGAAGATGTATCCGATCAAGCCGGGGAGTTATCCAAGCGACTGGCCGCGCACGTGGCCGAAGGATTTCACGGGCTGCTATGTGCTCAATGACAACACGCATGCCACACTGATGGCCACGCTTCTTCTCGCATGGCAGCTGCGCGGGGATGCTAAATACCTTGATGCTGCGAAGCGTGGTGGGGACTTTCTGATCACCGCGCAGATGCCCGACCCGCAGCCAGCGTGGGCGCAGCAGTATGACGCTGAGATGCACCCGTCGTGGAGCCGCGCCTTTGAACCGAGCGCGATTTGTCGGCGCGAAAGTCAGTCGGCTATGTGGGCACTGCTCAAGCTGGCTGCGGCCACGGGTGATCAAAGGTATCTCGCGCCCTTGCCGCGTGCGATTGCCTACCTGCGGAAGTCGTTTCTGCCGAATGGTCAAATCGCACGTTACTATGAACTGCGAACGAACAAGCCGCTCTACTTTGAACGCGGCGAAGGAGGCAAGGGGTTTGTGCTGACTTATTCCGACAAAAAAGCCTCGTCCAGCTATGGCTGGAAATGGGATAGTGAACTCGATGTGATTGAGGGTTTCCGTCAGAAGATCGAGCGCGGCGAAACCGTTGTATTTCCACGCGTTGAGAAAGAGCGCTGGTCTTCGCCTCCGACTGAAGCAGACATTGCAACGATCTTGAAGGAGCAGGGGCCGGATGGGTCCTGGGCCGCGACCGATGAGGAGCGGGGATGGATGAGGGATGCGAGCGGCAAGAAGACGAAACCTGCCGGGGGTGTGATTTACAGCCTCGACTTTGTGCAGAATGTGAAGGCGCTGAGTACATGGCTTAAGTCGAAGAAGTAGCACCCTTTTTTTGAACCACTTACTGACACTGACTTTCACTGATGTTCCAAGCCATGAAGAATTTCTTTATTAGTGCCAGCCAGTGGTTTTAAAACTCCGGCCATGAGGACAATGCAATCAATGCACCCAGCTCCGAAGACTTCGATGTCGGGCCGTCGCCCTCTGTTTAGCATTCTCATCGCTGCGGGGTGCCTGCTGATTCACTCGCTTCAGGGTGCAGAGAAATACGAGAACGCCACGCCGTGGTCTTATCAGCGCATTCTGCGTCCGGTGGTGCCGGTGGTGAAGGATGCGGCGTGGCCGAAGGATGATATTGATCGCTTTATTCTTGCCCGGCTGGAGAAGGAGAATCTGCATCCGATTGGCGATGCGTCGCGTCTGACGCTGATTCGGCGGGCGTCGTTTGATCTGCGTGGACTGCCGCCGTCGCAGGAGGAAATCGATCGCTTTGTGCGTGACGCTGCGCCGGATGATGTGGCGTTTGCGAAGGTGGTGGATGTGTTTTTGCAAAGCGAGCGTTTTGGCGAACGGTGGGCGCGACACTGGCTGGATGTGGTGCGCTATGCGGACAGCGTGGGCCGCGTGTGGAATGCGCCGTTCCTGTATGCAGCGCGGTATCGCGACTGGGTGATCGACTCGCTCAATGCCGACAAACCCTACCATCGCTTTGTGGCGGAGCAGATTGCGGGCGACCTGCTCCCTGCAGCCACGGTACTGCAAAAACGCGACCAGATTGTCGGCACAGGCATGCTCGCGCTCGGCAGCATGAACCTGCAGGAAGGCAGCTACGAGCAGTTCGTGCTGGATCAGGTGGATGACCAGATCGATGTCGTGTCGCGCGCCTTCATGGGGCTTACTTTCAGTTGCGCGCGCTGCCATGATCACAAGACAGAGCCGGTGAGCCAGAAGGACTACTATGCGCTGGCGGGCATCTTTTACAGCAGCCGCACGCTGAGTGGTACGCCGAACCGCAATGATGAGGCCCGAGGTGGCTATGTGAGCGCGGAGGCGCTGGTGGATCTGCCCACCGCGCTGGATGAGCCCGTGGGCCCGCCCACGAAGCTGCCAGCGGGCGTTCATTCGATGGATGACATCCGAACGATGGGCAATCCCAAGGAAACCGTCCGCTACGACCACGATCCACATTTCTGCATGGGGGTGATCGAGGGCGAGATCAAGGACTGCGAACTCGCGGTGGGAGGTGATCCCTATGATCGCAAAGCTGCACCGGATCGCGGCAAGCTCGGCATGCCTGCCCTGCCCCCATTGCCGAAGATTCCAGCGAAGTCTTCGGGGCGGCTGGAGCTGGCATACTGGATGACGCAGCCTACGAATCCGCTGACTTCGCGAGTGGCGGTGAACCGCCTGTGGCAGCATCTTTTCGGTGAAGGCATCGTGCGGACTGTGGATGACTTTGGCACCACGGGCAGCGATCCCACGCATCCGGAGTTGCTTGATCATCTGGCAATTCGCTTTGTCGAGGGCGGGTGGTCGGTGAAGAAGATGATTCGTGTGCTGATGCTGAGCCGCACCTACCGCCTGGCGAGCACGGGCAATCCTGAACATCCTGATGCTGGGAACAAGCTGCGGTGGCGCATGAATCCGAAGCGGCTGGAGCTGGAGCCGCTGCGGGACACGCTGCTGCAGCTTGCTGGGAAGCTTACGTTTGATCGCCCCCCCGGCATTCAGGTGGTGGGAACGGGTGGCAAGGGGCGGCATGGAGTGACGCGCGGATTGCTCAACGTTGAAGACCCATACCGGACGATTTATCTGCCAGTGGTGCGCGACAACATCCCTGATTTCTTCAGCACCTTTGATTTTCCTGGGCCTACACAGATCAAGGGGCAGAGGGATGTCACGACGGTGGCTCCGCAGGCTTTGTTCTTTATGAACAATGAGTTCGTGACGGAGATGGCTGGGGAAATTGCGGTTAAAGCCGGGAAGAATGTCAAAGCTGTGTATCGTCTCGTGCTGGGGCGAGAGCCGTCGAGTGAGGAGGCGCGTGATGCGGGTGAGCTGGATCTTCAGACACTGGTGCAGGCTCTTTTGGGTACCGCTGAGTTTCGATATGTGTTTTGATTTTTAACCCACGATTGAAAACAAATCAGGCACGACAACTATTCTAAATGTTCCAGAATCCATCATCCATGAAATCGCTGTTTATCAACATCCTCTTTGCAACCGTTGCCGCCGTGCAATCTCAGGCGCAAACATTGCTGCCGTTGGTTCTGGTGGAAAAACCACTTCATATTGGTGACCAGTCACAGAAGGATATGACACACTCACAGCCTGACTCGGCGTTTTACGAGGCCAAGTTTCAGTGGGACGGACGTGGAAAAATTGGAGATATCTATCTTGTCATCCAAGTTTCTCACCTTGTCCCCAAAGACTACCCTGACTTCGACAAAGGGTATTGGAAATCCGAATTGCTGCTGAATGACAAGCCGGTTGTCATCCTGAACACCAAACTCCGGGGCAAGGAAGAGACAGCCAAGCTGGAGACTATTGTCCTGCCGATCAAGCTTGATGCACTGAAGCAAGGCAGCAACACGCTCAAGATCAAACCGGGTGCCAAAGACGGCGACCTGGATGACTTCGAACTGCATCGCGTCTCCATCGAAAGCAGCAAGCCGCGCTAGATCACTGGACGTTATAACCAAGCCATGACTACACGCCGCCACCTTCTCCAAACCAGCTCGACAGGCTTTGGCTGGCTGGCGTTTAATGCGCTGCATCAGCAGTGGGTGAGTGCGGCGGCACCGCCGAAGACGATCAATCCGCTGTCAGCGAAAGAGCCCCACTTTGCTGCGAAGGCGAAGAGGGTGATCTTTATGTTTATGCAAGGTGGGCCGAGCCATCTGGACACGTTTGATTACAAGCCCGAGCTTGCGAAGGCGGAAGCGGACAAGGTGCAGAAGTACATGGGGTCGGTGTTTGAGTTCAAGCCGCGTGGCAAAAGTGGGCTCATGATTTCGGAGGCGTTTCCTGAGCTGGCAAAGCATGCGGATGATCTCTGCCTGCTGAACGGGATGCAGACACGCACGAATGCGCACCAGATGGCGACGGTGGCGCTGCACATCGGCAGCGAGACGTTTGTGAGGCCTTCGATGGGTGCGTGGATTGTTTATGGACTCGGCACGGAGGCGGAGGATCTGCCGGGGTTTGTGACGATCAATCCGGCAGCGGACAGTGGCGGAGCGATGAACTATGGCTCGGCATTTTTGCCTGCGACGTTTCAAGGCACGCGCTTGAGCAGTGGCGGGGGTGGCGTGCCGGATTTGAGCAATGGGCGGCTTAGTGACGCGCAGCAGCGCAAGCAGATCGAGTTCATTCAGAAGGCCAATCGCAGGCTGCTCAGCGGGGATCCGGGGAATCCAGAGATTGAGGGTATTATTCAGAGCTATGAGCTGGCCTACAAGATGCAGACGAGTGTGCCTGACCTGCTGGATCTGGACAAGGAGCCACGGCACATTCGTGAACTTTATGGTCTGGATGATGGCAGCACGGAACGCTTTGGCACGCAGTGCCTCATGGCGCGGCGCATGGCGGAAAAGGGTGTGCGATTTATTCAGCTCACTTCACCGGGATGGGATCATCATAATAATCTACGAGAGAGTCTCGCGCGTCAGTGCACGTCGATTGACAAGCCTATAGCTGGATTGATCGCGGATCTGAAGCAGCGGGACATGCTGAAGGACACGCTCATTATCTGGGGTGGTGAGTTTGGGCGTGGCAGCGGCTTCGATAATGAGCCTTACAACGGGCGTGGGCATAACGGCGGCGGCTATACCATGTGGATGGCGGGCGGCGGCGTGAAGGGTGGCTTTGCCTACGGCAGCACGAATGACATGGGGGACAAGGCGGAGTCTGGCATCATCGGCACGCATGATCTGCATGCGACCGTGCTGCATCTGCTGGGCATGAATCACGAGCGGCTGACGTATCGCTATGCGGGAAGAAACTTTCGGCTGACGGATGTGAGCGGCGAGGTGGCGAAGGCGATTCTGGCGTGACGGCGCAAGCCCATCAGTAGGTCGCTCTGCCGCCGGACAAATCGAACACGGCACCGGTGGTGAAGGAGCAGTCTTCGGAACTAAGCCAGGCGACGAGTGCGGCCGCTTCTTCCTTTTTGCCAAAGCGATTCATCGGGATCTTCGCGAGCATGTAGTCGATGTGCTGCTGCGTCATCTGCTTGAGGATGTCCGTCTCGATGACCGCGGGCGTGATGGCATTGACGATGATGTTGCTGGTGGCAAGCTCCTTGCCGAGCGATTTCGTCAATGCAACGACCCCGGCCTTCGATGCGCTGTAATGCGCGGCGTTGGGGTTGCCCTCCTTTCCGGCGATGGAGGCGATGTTGACGATGCGGCCGTAGCCGTTTTTGAGCATGTGCGGCACGACGGCATGGCAGCAGTGGAAGGGGCCGTTCAGATTGATCGCCAGCACGCGCTGCCATTCGGCGGGGTCGGTTTCCCAGACCTTGGCGTTTGTGCCTGCGATGCCTGCGTTGTTCACAAGGATGTCGATCTTACCAAAGGCACCGATGGTGGATGCGGCGGCGCTTTCCACGGAGGTGATGCTGGTGAGATCCACGGTGGCGGTATGCACTTTGCCCAGGGCGGAGAGTTCGCCCTTGGCGGATTCCAGCGCTGCGGCATCGATGTCCCAGAGACAGACGCCCGCGCCGGAGCGCAGCAGGCGCTCTGCGATGGCGTAGCCGATGCCGCGTGCGCCACCGGTGATGATGGCAACTCTGTCCTTGAGGTCGATTTGATTCATGGGCAGAGCAATCGCGCCTAATCCTCCCAGACTTTCAGCAGTTCCACTTCAAAGATGAGCGTTTCGTTCGGGCCGATGTCGATCCCTGCGCCGCGTTTGCCGTAGGCCAGCTCAGGCGGGATGAAGAAACGAAACTTCGCCCCTTCCTGCATGAGTTGCAGGCCTTCCTTCCAGCCTTTGATCACCCGCTTGAGGGGAAACTCGGCTGGTTCGCGACCGGCGAGGTAGGAACTGTCGAACTCCACGCCGCTGAGCAGTGTGCCGCGGTAGTTTACCACCACGGTGTCTTTCGCCTTCGGGCTTTTGCCTGCGCCAGGGGCGAGCACCTGGTATTGCAGGCCGCTGGCGGTGGTGGTGACCCCTTCTTTCGTGGTGTTTTCGGCGAGGAAGGCTTTGCCGGTTTCGAGAACAGATGATGACATGGAGAAAGAGATCAGGGGGCGCGCTTCATCAGCGCAGGCTTCGGCGCACGCAACTGCAAATCATGCGCAATGCGCCGTTGGTTTTGACGAAATCCCTGCCACTTTGGATGCGTATCTTTGATACTCCCCATTTCATCTTTTCATGCTTTGCCGCCTCCTCTTCGCATCCTTCGTTGTCCCCTCTCTGCTGGCCGCTGCCGAACGTGGCCAGGATGCCTACAATCAACGCATCCTGCCTCTGCTGCAAAAATTCTGCTACGACTGCCATGGCGATGGCTCGGACAAAGGCGACTTCGCGCTGGATGAATATCCTGAATTTTCCAAGCTCATCGGCGACAAGGTGCTGTGGGATCATGCGAGGCAGCAGCTCATCACGCATGTGATGCCGCCGGAGAAGAAGGACAAGCCGTCCCTGCCGGAGCGTGATGAGATCGTGGCGTGGATCGACAGCACTGTGTTTTGGTTTGATCCGCAGAAGATTGATCCCGGCCACACCACCTACCGGCGCCTGAACCGCACCGAGTACAACAACACCATCCGCGATCTGCTGCTGGTGGACATGAAGCCCGCGAACGAATTCCCGCCGGACGACACGGGCTACGGCTTTGACAACATCGGCGACGTGCTCAGCATCTCGCCGCTGCTGATGGAAAAGTATATCCGCGCCGCCAATGCCGTGGCGGACAAGGCGCTGGACACTTCCGATGTGGAGCGGCTGGACCTGGAACTGGGAGCCAAGAAGTTCTGGAACCAGAAAGGTGAAACGAAAGAGTGGGACAATGTGCGCTGGTTTCACAGCAATGCGGATGCGGCGACCAAATTCACCGCCCCCGCGAGCGGCAACTATGTGCTGAAATTTCGCCTCTCGGCGACGCAGGCCGGGCCGGATGCCGCGAAGGTGGCGCTGCGGGTGGATGACAAGGAGCTAGGCACCTTCGACGTGACGGCACCCTACCGTGGCGACAAAGGCCCGTGGCAGACCATCCAGCAAACGGTCCCGCTGAAAGGTGGCGAGCACAAAATCGTGGTGCGCTTTTTGAATGATTTTGCCGATCCGCAGAACCCTGATCCTGACAAGCGTGACCGCAATCTCGCGCTGGACAAGATTGACGTGGAAGGCCCGGATGGTTTGCTGCCGCCGCGTGGCACACGGCTGGTGCAGTGGCTGCTGGATGGCAAGCCTGCGGGCCTGCCTGCCATCAAGCTCAGCGGCGAGGATTTTGAAAATGGCCAAGGGGATGCGTCACGCGACACGGGCACCATCGAGCTCCCCTCGAACGGCTATGTGAAGCATGACATTGATCTCGCCGCGCCTGGCAAGTACCGCCTCATCATCAAAGCGGGTGCGCAGCAGGCGGGTGGTGAACCGGCGAAGTTCGATGTGCGCGTCGGTGGAAAAAATGCCGGCTCTTTTTCCATCACTGCCAAAAGCCAGACTCCTCAGTGGTTCAACACCGAAGTGGAGCTGCCAGCGGGCAAACATGAAATCCAGGTATGGTTTCTGAATGATTTCTACGACGAGAAAACCAAAGATGACCGGAACTTCTGGCTGCACCAGCTCACGGTGGAAGGTCCGGTCAACCAGCCCGGCGGCGGCGCCTTCGCTGATGTGCACGCTTTGGTGGACAAGCTGGGCCAGCGCCTGTTTCGCCGTCCGCTGCGTGATGCAGAGAAGGCCAAGTGGTACGGCATCGCTGATCTCGGTCTCAAAGAAAGTCTGCCGCCGCTGGAGGCCATGGGCTACGTGCTGCGCGGCATGCTCATGTCTCCGGGGTTTCTCTATCGCGGCTCGCCCACGCCCGTCGGTGTGACGCAGAACGGCGTGGCTTTGATTGATGAGTACAGCCTCGCTTCACGCCTCTCTTATTTCCTCTGGTCGGCGCCGCCGGATGACAAGCTGCTGCAACTCGCCGCTAAAGGTGAGCTGCGCAAAAATCTCGCGACGGAAGTGAAGCGCATGATTGGCGACTACCGCGCCTGGAGCCTCACTGAGGACTTCGCAGGCCAGTGGCTGCAACTGCGCGACATGGACATCGTGGACGTGGATCAGAAACGTTTTCCAGAATGGAAGGGCGGGCTGGGGTACATGATGAAGAAGGAATCGCAGACCTTTTTTGACAACATCCTGCGCAACAATCTCAGCGTCATCGAATTCCTCAACGCCGACTACTCCTTCCTGAATGAGAAGCTCGCCCGCTACTATGGCATCCAGGGTGTCAAAGGTGACAAATACCAGAAGGTCTCGCTGCAAGGCACGCCGCGTGGCGGCATCCTGACACAGGGCAGCATTCTCACACTGACCTCCACGCCGACGCGAACCTCTCCGGTGAAGCGTGGCAAGTATCTGCTGGAAAACATTCTCGGCACCCCGCCGCCGCCAGCGCCTGGTGGTGTGCCGCCACTGGATGAAAAGAAGCAAATGTTCGGCAAGCTGACGCTGCGGCAGCAGTTCTCTGAACATCGCAGCAATGCCGCCTGTGCCGGCTGCCATGCGTTTCTGGATCCCATGGGATTCGCCTTTGAAAACTACGACGCCATCGGCCGCTGGCGTGACGAGGAGAAGAAGCAGCCCATCGACGCCTCCGGGACGCTCATACGCGGCCAGACCTTTGCCAACCTGGCCGAACTGCGCACCATCCTCGTGCGAGACATGAGCGATCAGTTTGTCAAAAACCTTGCCGACAACCTCCTCATCTACGCCTTGGGACGCGGCCTCGAATATTCCGACAAGCCGGCCGTGGAGGAGATTCTGCGCAAAGCCAAGGCCTCCGGCAACCGCATGCAGGACATCATCCTTGCCGTGTGTGAGAGCGTGCCGTTTCAGAAGATGCGGGTGACTCCCTAAAGCTGCTTTCATTCCGGCCAAGCCAAGGCAGCCCTGCCACCACAAACTGTTACTTCATGGACACTTCGAATGCTTCTGAAAAACCTTCCAGTGAAAGCTGGCGCGATGAGCCCACCCAACCCAAGCAGAAGGCCGTGCTTGAATTTCTCAAGATGCCAGTGCCGCCGACACGCGGTGGTGCGAGCAACATGATCCAGGCTGTCTTTGAAAGCCCCGCAGGCTATGCTCATCGGAGCGTGTGGGATGCCACCAAGCATGAACTGCATCCAGATCTTTACCCGCCGGAGCCCGAGAAGAAGATTCCAGTCGCGAAACCGCCCACCTTGTTTGGCTATGCGGTGAAGGGAATTCTGGTGCTGGCGGCGATCTTTTATGCCATCGACAAGTATCAGGAGAAAGGGGGCGGCCCTGCCCCCAGCCCTGAGTCGGAGCCTGCCGTTGCAACGCCAGCTGCCGCAGTGAAAAACACCCCCGCGCCCCAAACACCCGAACGCAAGCCGGTCAGCGAAATCATTGCGCTGGAGAGCACGGACGGCAAAACGATCCAGGCCAAGGTGCTCGCACTGACCAAGACCACCGTCCTGATTCGGCGGGCGGATGGCCAGACTTTTGATCTGCCCATTGATCGTCTGACCGCGGACTCGAAACAACGGATCGAGGAGTATCGGGCGGCGAAACGCGCGGGCCTGGTGAAATGATCTGGCATGTGCTGGTTCCTTGACCGGACCAGCTCATTTTTCTTGGATCAGGCCCTGGACAGCGTTTACTCCGCCAACATGCATTCCATCCTCATCATCGGCTGCGGCAGCATTGGCGAGCGCCATCTGCGCTGCTTTCAGCAGAGCGGCCGCTGCGCCGTCAGCGTGTGTGATGCCAATGCGCGGCTGCTGAGCGAGGTCAGCCTGCGCTACCATGTCACGGCATTCGCCAGCCTTGCGGATGCAATGAAGGCGCAGCGTTTTGACGCGTGGATCATCTGCACGCCTGCGCACACGCATCTGGCCATTGCGCGTGAAGGTGCGGCCCATGGCGCGGCTTTGTTGATCGAGAAACCTTTATCAGTCACGCTGGAGGGGCTGGAAGAAACGCGTGACGCCATCGCTGAGAGCGACCGGTTTGTGGCTGTGGCGTATGTCTATCACTGCTTCCCGTGGATCGTGGCGGCACGCGAGTTTTTGCAGAGTGGTGCTTTT
Source organism: Verrucomicrobiota bacterium (assembly GCA_025360015.1). GTDB lineage: Bacteria > Verrucomicrobiota > Verrucomicrobiia > Verrucomicrobiales > Verrucomicrobiaceae > Prosthecobacter. The sequence goes on from JANYCZ010000025.1 coordinate 172,355, forward strand.
GGCAGGGCGCTGCATGCCAGCGTGGTGGCTGGGCAGCATTTCCCCACGTTTCGGCCTGCCTATCGCGACATCTACTACGCACGCCACGAAACTGGCGGTGGCGCTATTCAGGATGCGATCACTCACATCGTGAATGCCATGGAATGGATGATCGGGCCGATGACGCGTGTGTTTTGCGATGCGGCGCATCAGCAGCTCGAAGGCGTGACGGTGGAGGACACGGTCAATATCACCGCGCGTCATGGCCATGTGCTGGCCAGCTATGCGATGACGCAGTTTCAGGCGGCAAACGAAACCATCTTTGAAATTCACTGCGAGCGTGGCAGCGTGAAGATCGAATCCCACGCGCAACGCTGGAGCAGCATCGCACTCGGCGAGACAGCCTGGACCTGGCGCACCACCGCACCGCTGGAGCGTGATGAACTCTTCATCGCCCAGGCGAACGCTTTTCTAGATGGCATGGAAGGCAAGCCGTGCGCGCTGTGTACTTTTGATGAAGCGGTGCAGACGCTGCGCTTCAACCGTGCCGCGCTCGAATCGGCCGCCACCGGCCTGCCCATCACGATTTCATGAGCAGCAGCGGCAAACAACTTCGCCTGGCCATGCTGGGCATGATCGAAGGCAACGGCCACCCCTATTCGTGGAGCGCCATCATCAATGGCTACGATCCTGCGGCTATGGCGCAGTGTCCGTACGCAGGCATCATTGCGTATCTAGGCTTGCAGGACTTGGCGGCGATGGGAATCCGCGGTGCGCGAGTGACTCACCTGTGGACCGATGATCCTGAGGATGCGCCTAAGGTCGCGGCTGCGAGTTTGATCCCGAACATCGTCGCTCGGCCAGAGGATGTCATTGGCCAAGTGGATGCGGTGATTATCTCGACCGATGATGGGGATGATCACATCCGCCGCGTGCGTCCTTTTATTGAAGCCGGGCTGCCGGTCTTTGTGGACAAGCCGATGGCTACGAACATCGCTGATCTGCGGCAGTTTGTGCAGTGGCACGAGGCGGGAGCCGTCATTCTCTCGACCAGCGGCATGCGCTATGCGCCGGAGATGAGATTGAGCGATGAGCAACGCACGCAGCTTGGCGAACTGCGCTGGATCACCAGCTTTACCTGCAAGAGTTGGGAGCGTTATGGCATTCACGCGCTTGAGGCTATCGAGCCGCTGCTCGCCCCTGGTTTTTTAACTGTGCAAGCGATGAGCGATGCGGGTGGCGATGTGATGCATCTCACGCATCGAAGCGGTGTGCGCGTCACGATTGGTGCGATTCACGATGCGTACGGCAGCTTTGGCGCGGTGCATCTCTACGGCACGCAGGGGCAGCTACCTCTGCGCCTGAACGACACTTACCATGCCTTCCGCGGGCAGTTGGTCGCGTTCATCGACATGTTGCAAACCGGCACGCGTCCCCTGCCCTTTGCAGAAACCGTTGAGCTTATGGCCGTGATCATTGCCGGACGGAGCAGCCGCGAGCAGAATGGCGCGATCATACACATTGCAGACATTCTTGCTGAAACACTTTCATGAAACTACGTCCCTCCCGCATCCTCCGCGAACTCCGTGCCGGCCAAAACAGCACGGTCATCAAACTGAACCTGGGTGATCCCCGCATCGTCGAGCTGGCCGGACTCTCAGGAGCGAGCGCCGTGTGGCTGTGCAATGAGCATGTGCCCAATAGCTGGCTCAATCTGGAGCATCAGGTCCGCGCTGCGAAGCTGCATGACATGGACACCATTGTCCGCGTGAACAAAGGCGGGTACAGTGAGTACGTGAAGCCGTTTGAGTGCGATGCCACGGGCATCATGGTGCCGCATGTCACCAGTGCTGATGAAGCCCGCAACGTGGTGGACATGGTGCGCTGCCGTCCGCTGGGCAGCAAGGCGCTGGACGCAGGCAACATGGACGGCCTGTTTTGCCAGGTGCCGCTGGCAGATTACGTGCACCACTGCAACACGGAGAAGTTCGTCATCCTGCAGATTGAAAGCCCGGAAGCGCTGGAGGTTGTGGAAGAGATCGCCGCCGTGCCCGGCTTTGATATGCTGCTCTTTGGCGCGGGAGATTTCAGTCACCGGATCGGCAAGCTCGGGCAGGCGACGCATCCCGAAGTGGTTGCTGCGCGCAAGCGGGTGGCTGCTGCTGCGCTGAAATACGGGAAATATCCTGCCGTCGCCTCGCTTTATGGGCAGAAGGAGGAGGTCAGCGCGGAAGGCACGCGGGTCTTCACGCTCGGAGCGGATGTGATCGAACTCGGTAATGCGTTCAAGAAGCTGGTGGGTGATTTTGGTGGTGCGGAAGCAGCGACTGCCAGCGATTCGATTTACAAATCCAGGTAACGGCCATGCCCAACGATCTTTTTTCTCTGCGCGGTAAAACCATTCTCCTCACCGGGGGTGCTGGCCTGTATGGGCGTGGTCTAGCCGCGCTGCTGGCACAAACGGGAGCCACGCTGATCCTGGCCTCACGTGACTCCTTCAAGCTGCAAATCGTCGCGGAGGAAGAAACGGCCAAGGACCACCGTGTGTTCGCTGAAACTCTCGACCAAGGCGATGAAGCTTCCGTGATGGCTTTGCATGAGCGCATCATCGCGCAGCATGGACCGCTGCATGGGCTGGTGAACAACGCCGTGCTGCGCCCGATGAAGGGGGCGAATGGCGCGGTGGAGCAGTTTGCGGAATCCATGCGCGTGAATGCCACGGGCGTGATGCTCATGCACCGCCACTTTGGGCAGACGATGGCCGCAGCCGGACGCGGCAGCATTGTGAACATTGGCAGCATCCAGGGGATGATCGGCCCGAGTTATGAGCTCTACGCTGGCACCAACATGGGTGACATGCCGCCGGATTATTTCTTCCACAAAGGCGGCATGGAAAACCTGACGCGATTCTACGCCGCGCTCTACGGTCCCAAGGGGGTCCGGGTTAACAACCTCGCTGCTGGAGGCTTCTTCAATCACCAGCCGGAACCGTTTTTGCAGCGCTACTGTGATCACACCATGCTCGGGCGCATGGCGGATGACAACGATCTCGGCGGAGCGGTGATTTTTCTGCTGAGTGATGCGTCACGGTACATCACGGGGGTGAATCTACCGGTGGATGGTGGGTATACGGCGAAGTAGTTACTTCAACAGATCTGCCACGGGGATGCGGAAGCATTTATCAGTGCGTGACTGCTTCTTGTCCTCTCCGCCGAGGCAATAGACAAAACCGTCAAGCTTCACCAGGCTTACCATTGCCGCATACGGCAGTGATTTTGCCTTTCGATAACTGTCCGCTTTCACAGCGTAGATCACGGCATCCGCTGTAAAATCATTTTCATAGCCGCCGGCAAGGTAGATGTGCCCGTCATCCAGTGTGACGGCAGCCAGGCCGCGATTCATACGCGGGAGCAGCCTCAACTGCCGCCAGGTGTTTTTCGCAGATGCAAAAGCAAAGGCCGCGTCGGTGTTCACGGGCAGCTTAGTGTGGGCGTCGTATGTCATGCCGCCAAACACGAACAGTTCGTCCCCGACGACTGCGTATGCTGCCACGGAAAAGGGCTTGCCAGGATAATCCGCCAATCGTCGCTGACCTTTGCCAATCATCCAGGTCTCCTTGCTGACACCGGCAACGTTGGCCGGATTATCGGTGCCTCCGACCATGACCGGCCCCACCGCCATCTGACCGCCTGACGCCAGAACCCCATGCTGCCGCACAAACCGGGCCCGATTTCCATCAAAGCCACCCATGGACGTAAAATGGTCTTTGTATTGGAACAAAACAGCATACGCCACCTTCGCATGGACTTTCGGGTCGGTGTGCCACTTCATTTTCACAGGATCAAAGCTGTGTCTTTTTTCCAGCCAGTTCTTTTTTTCATTTTGCCAGTTAGAGCCGCCCATCACGATGATTTGACCCTTCTCGTGTCCGCACACAAAGCCCCCGTTTGGCTCTGGCAGCGGTGGCAGGGGCTCCCAGTCGGCGCCGTGCGTGGCGCAGACGAGTGATGCCACCACGCTAAAGACTCGTTTTGTCATCGGGATCAGTCGCGCGTGCATAGTGGTCGGTGTGGGGTGACTTCCAGTCGGGTCGCAGGCGCACATCCCCTGCACCGCCAAGTGCTCCGGGAGAGCTGGGCGAGGATAGATCGTCTTTGCGGCGCATTTCCCACCAGCACTGGCCGCAGTGATTGTGCTCGTGGTCGATGACAAAACCCGCCTGCTGCATCATCGGGCCAATCCAACCCATGCAGTGGTCGCAGTAGTCGTTGTATTGGTTCAGGCCATTGCGAATGAGAAAGCCCTTGGAAGGGCATTGGTGCATGTCGATGCGGAAGGTGTCGTCTGTCACCGTGCGCTCGTACACCGCGCCTTCGTTCGCCAGCGTGGGCCCCCAGTATTCCTTCATGCCATCGATGCCCTTTTCGCCGATGAGCTGGGAGGCATGAATCTGCGCGTCCTGATGGATCGCTTCATCCCAATACGCACGCACCAGTGCGTGGCCGCCCAACTGGCGCAGCCACTCAAACGTCCACTCGTAGTGTCCGCAAAAATCGTAGCAGCCGATCATGCCGCCGTGGCGATGTCCTCCAGGTTTTGCGTTGGCGTGTCCGCAGTGCGTGGCAGAAAGCGCTGCGTGCAGCTCCCGTTGCCGCCGCATACGCGCGCTGTCATGCCGGCCTGCGCGGCGATGGCTTCGTTTACAAAATAGCAGTGCTGGCAGAAATTTGGCACGATCTCGCGGCCATGCGCACGCAGGTGATGGATCGCGGGACAGCGCAGCACTTCCAGCCGCACCTCGGCGCTTGATTCGACCACTTCGATCTCAGCCCCCGGCTCGGCAGCAAAGAAAGCGCGCCAATAGTCCGCCACACCGGCCAGGCCATGCTGCTGCCACTGCTCCGCCACTGGGCGGTAGTAGCTGCCGCCGAGGTCGTGCCAGTATTTCCTCAGAGCAGCCTCACCATGATGCCGTCGGATGAAGCGAAACGTCGCATTGATCGCGAAATAGAAATCCGCATGCCCTGCCGGCTTGGTGTCGGTGTAGTGCAGTGGTGAATGCGATGTATCGGCGTCTGACATGATGGAATACAAGCAGCCGTCATTCCTAGCAGTGGATCATTCCACTTTCTTGTGCAATCGACTGGTTCTAAAAACAAACCAGAAAACAACGAATGCCGCGGGCGTTCAATCGCCCGATCACTCTGCCCCTATGACACAATTTTCCTGGCTCGACTACACCATCTTCGGCGGCTACTTCGTCGTGACGGCAGCCGTGGGTTTGCTGGCCGGGGGAAAGCAGAAGACGCTCTCGTCCTACTTTCTCGCAGACCGTGGTGTGAACCGCTATGTGGTGGCGATGACGGTGCTGGCGGCCTTGTTCTCCGGCATCAGCTATCTGGCGGGCCCGGCGGAGGTGTACAAAAATGGCATTGGCTTCTCACTCGTGCTGATGTCGTTCTTCATTGCCACACCGCTCACCGCTGTGTTTCTGCTGCCGCATTTTTACCAGAGCCGTTACTTCACGGCCTATCACTTTTTTCAGGAGCGTTTTGGTCTTTCGGTGCGCCTGCTCGCCTCGGGCCTGTTCATCCTGCGCGTCTCGCTGTGGCTGGGTGCGGCCACCTTTGCACCGGCGCTGGCGCTCAAGGCGGTGACGGGGCTGCCTTTGACGTTCACCATTCTCTGCACGGGGCTGGTCTCAACGCTCTACACGATGAAAGGCGGAATGAAGGCCGTCATCTGGACGGATGTGCTGCAGCTCATCGTGCTGTTTGGCGGGCAGCTCGTCATTGTCATGGTCGCTGTGGGAAAAATTCATGGAGGCTTCCAGGGTGTTTGGGACGCAGCGGTGGCCGGGCACAAGCTCGACATCAGTTTTTCGATTGATCCGCGTGTGCGGGTCACGTTCTGGGCGGCGATGATCGGCGGCACCTTTCTCAACCTCGTACAAATGGCCACCGATCAGGTCTCGGTGCAGCGTTACCTCACGGCCGGCAGTCTGAAGGAGGCCCAGCGCGCGCTCTGGATCAAGCTCTGGATGTTCCTGCCTGTATTCGTGGTTTTCTACGGCACCGGCCTCGTGCTCTACGCCTTCTACTGTCAGCATGGCGACCCTTTTGCGGCGGGTTTGATCACCCGGGATGATCAGATCCTGCCTTATTTTGTCATCACGCAGCTGCCCGCTGGTTTGCCGGGCATGCTCATCGCCGCCATTTTTGCCGCGAGTATGTCCACCGTCTCTGCCGGGGTGAACTCGCTCACCTCCGCCACGATGTGCGACTTCTACCAGACGCTGAGCCATGGCGAAGCCCTATCCGAAGAGAAACTCGTGCGGCGCGCACGCTGGTGGACGCTCACTTATGGCGTCCTGGTGACGGCATTTGCCTTTGTGATTGCGGCGTTTGAAAAAAACCTCGTCGAATCGGTCAACACCATCATCGGTTTGGTGGGCGGCCCGATGGTGGGATTGTTTCTCCTCGGCATGTTCACCCAACGGGCGGACCAACGCGGAGCCATTCTGGGCTGCATCGCCGGTCTTGCCGGCAGCCTCTACCTTGCCACGTCCAGCACCAGCATCTCGTTTCTGTGGTTCACACTGATCGGGGCCTGTGTCACCATGGCCGTTGGACGGCTCACTTCCGGCCGATCTGCCACGTCGTCAGCCCGCCATCAATGATGATGGTCTCACCGGTGATGTAGCTGGCTGCGCTGGAACAAAGGAAGACGGCAGCGCCTGCGACATCTTCCGGCGTGCCGAGGCGCTGGAGCAGGATTTTTTTCTCGTAATGCTCCACCATGCCGCCGTCGCTGGCGTGGTGAAGTCCGGCGGTGAGGGGAGTCTTGATCAGGCCGGGGGCGACGCCGTTGACGCGGATGCCATGGTCGGCGAGCGAGACGGCGAGAGATTTTGTGAGCATGACGAGCGCGCCTTTGCTGGCGTCATACGCGCAGGAGTCGGACTCGGCTTGAAAGCCATTGGTCGAAGAGGTGATGACGATGCAGCCGCCGCGTTTTTCGGCCACGAGGCGTTTGGCAAAAGCCTGCGCCGCGAAAAAGACCGACGCCATGTTGAGATTCACGGTCTTGTCCCAGCGCTCGCGCGTCATCTCTAGAAACGGCACATCGAAGAAACTGCCGGCATTGCAGATCAGCGTGTCGAGAGCGGGCTCCTGGGCAAACGCGGCCTCCACCAGTTCAGCGGGCGCAGATGGGGTGGACAGGTCATAGGGGAGGTATGAAGCCCATGCAGGGAAATCCGGCGCTTTTTCAGCAAGTCCGTGGCACACCACACGTGCTCCGGCCTCGTGGAGGCCCTGTGCCATCGCGAATCCAATGCCTTGGGATGATCCTGTTACCAGCGCTGCCCGACCTTCAAGAGAGAATGCTTTCATCATGGAGTGTTACGAAATAAGATTGCACGCGTTCACAGCCCGAGAGCCTGCCGTGCGCTTTCACGGATGATCCTGGCATCCTGATGAGCCGTTTTCATTTCCAGGGCCGTAGCTTCATTGCCAGGATAGCGAACGCGCACTCCATAGTCGCTGATTCGCGCAGCAGCAGGAATCAGCACCACCCACAACGGCTCAAGCGGCAAGGCGATCTGGATCAAGTCGTCCACTTGATGGGTTTTCGGGATGCGCACGTTGGCTTCTTCAAGCCGCGCTTTTACATATTTTTCGGCGGCTTGCTGGAAGTGAAAACAGGCATGATCATGCACAGGCATCTTGCGGCGACGAATCAAAGAAACAGCCAGCAGCCAGTCTGACTCCGCTTTTTTGATCCACTCAAGCGTGGCTGCCTTCATACATGATTTTCCCCCTTTCGGTCACATCCAGAATAAAAGACTCGCGATCTGCGATCCGTCTTTGAAGCTTGTCGTCCGGTTCCACCAGCACATCCACTGGGAACCCAGCAGGCACTTTAATGCGCATGCGGAAACCAAGATCACGCTTATAGCGGCGCTTGGGCATTACCACCATCACGTCCACATCGGAGTCTTCAGTCGGGCTGCCGTAGGCGTAGGAGCCAAACAGAATGATCTTCTGTGGCTTGAACGCATCTGCAATGCCGTCGCAGTAGCGCTGAATGTCACTCATTGAAATCATGTCTCAGACGATAGCGGATACTGAGGGCAGGTCAATATTCGGCGCTCTTTAAGAGAGAATGCTTTCATCATGCAGCTTTAAATAAGCGCGGATGTTGGTGTTCGCAATGCGGTCCACCATTTCTGCACCGCCGGTCGTCAGGGCCTCAACCTCGGCCTTGTAGGTGCTGATGAGGCGCACGACCTCGCCATTGATCTCGGCGGCGTAGCTGTAAAAGGGGGAATCGCTGCCCCACATGAACTTCTGCGGATAGGCGGCCGCCAGGTCGGCGATGACGCGGGCGGGATTGGTGTAGTCGGAGTCAAAGCGTCGTGCCTTCGGCGCCACGTAGGGCAGCTCCTTCACCACGCCTTCGCAGTGGATGCAGTGGGCGGAGTTGTCGAACCAGGTGTTTGGCAGGGCCTGTACGCGGTCGAGACATTCTTTGTCGTAGCGGCAGGAGTGCGCGAGGCAGAAGCGCACGTGCGGATTTTCCTCCGCGATGTCGAGGATGTCATGCGCCTGGGCCCAGAGGTCGCTCTTGGCCACGCTGGAGTGGATCAGAAACGGCACGTCCCACTCGGCGGCGAGTTCGACGAAGACCTTGCCGCGATCCCGCAGGTGCTTGATGTCGGCCTGGAGGATGGTGGTCTGCATCTTGATGCCGTGGAAGCGGTATTCGCCGCGCAGCTGGCGCAGCTCTTTTTCCTGCGCGGCGGTGTTGCGCATGGGATCGGCCATGACAAAGGGGAGCATGCGTTTTCCTTCTTCGGGAAAGAGTTCGTAGCATTCCTTCATGAGCCGACGGTTTTCAAAGGCGTACGGGATCTCCTGCAGGCGGCCTTTTTCGTCTTTGATCTGGTTTTGCATGAAGACGGTGACGTCCAGTGCGAGATGGCTGACGAAGGGAAAGACGATCCAGCGGTCCACGCCGAGGGCGCGGCCTTCGTCGTGCATCGTCACGAGGTGCTGGGCGTAGGGGAAATCGCCGTGGAGGTAGAAGAGGAGATCGGAGCCGACGTGGTTATGGCAATCAATGATCATGGCGGAGGGATTTAAACGAGACGTGCAAAGCCTTGTTGCGGTCCTTGTGTCGCTTCCAGAGGGGTGCTGGCGACGATGGCGAGAGATTCATCCAACGCAGCGAGCATCGCGGCCACCATCGCCTCGGTGTGGGACCAAGTCACATAAAGCTGGCTGGACATCATATAACCGCGCTGGAGCATGTGGCGGATCATGTGCTGCTTCGCCGCCGGATTGGCAAAGGCGAGTGAAGGTGCGCAGGACATGCCGCCCACTTTGAGCTGCAAGGAGGGATGGCGTGCGGCGACTTCACGCAGGCCTGACTGCAAGCGCTCGCCGAGCTGCCACACCTGCTGCTGCACGCCTTCGCGCTGCATTTTATGGATGCAGGCCAGCGAGGCGGCGGTGCCCACACCATCCGTCCAGTAGCTGCTGGAGATGAAGCTGTTGTTGGCCGCATCCATGACGTCGCTTTTGCCGACGAGGGCTGCGGCGGGGTAACCGTTGCTCATGGCCTTCGCATACACGGCGATGTCAGGCTCAATGCCAAGCCTGGGTGCAGCACCGGGAAAGCCGAAGCGCCAGCCGCTGGTGACTTCATCGAGCACGAAGGCGGCTCCGGCGGCGTGACAGGCGTCGATGACCTGCTGCAGGAAGCCATCGCGGGGGAATTCGGAACGCATGGGCTCCATGACCACGGCGGCCAGTTTGCCATCGAGCTTTTGCAGGGCGGCCTGGAACGAAGCGATGTCGTTGTAGCGGAAGGGCACGGCGGTGCCTGCCAGTTCGCGCGGCACACCGAGAGGCTGGAGACCGGGGAGGAGATGGCCGTCCAGCGCGGCATCATCGCCGAGATTTGCCGCCAGGTACCAGTCGCTCCAGCCATGGTAGCCGCAGAAGGCAATGCCGCTTTTGCCGGTGGCGGCGCGGGCGATGCGAACTGCGAGCCCTAGGGCCTCGCCGCCGCCGCGTGCGTAGCGCACTTTGCCTGCCCAGGGATGCAGATCCAGCAGCAGTTCCGCGAGTTTCACCTCATCCGGCGACACCAGCGTGGAGTAGCTGCCGAGATTCACGCGGCGCTTCACCGCTGCGTTTACTTCATCGTCGGCATGGCCGAGCAAGATGGCACCGACGCCTCCGGTGAAGTCGGTGAACCGCTGGTCATCGAGGTCCCAAATGTACGCGCCCTTGGCACGCGAGAAATACGACGGCCATGATTGCGGATCGAACAGATGGGCGCGCTTGGAGAGGAGGCCGGTGCCGCAGGAGATTTTCGTTTTCGCTTCTTCCCAGAGCTGTTTTCCGCTGCCAGCCGCAGGAGGATTGAGCAGGCGCTGGGCGTTCTCGCGGAAGATGTCGTCCAGATCGCATGGCGTCATGCCGGTGTCTTCGCAGGCCTCTCGTAGGCATAGCAAGGATTCGATGCCCACGGTGGTGTACTGGCCAAAAATCGTCAGCTTGTCACCGGTGATCTCCGGATGAATCCAGGTGAAGCCATCGCCCTGGGTGATGCAGGAGCCGCGCAGTTCGCTGACCATGTAATCGCTGCCCCACAGCACGCGGCGTGGGCCAAGAATCTCAAGCGCGGCGCGGAAGGCACCGGCCTGCGTCACTGCGGAGGTGTCCACGACGACGTTGTCGAGATCGACGAGATGATGGAGGCCCTCGCGGGCGTGGCGGTAGTTGAACGAGCGCGCCACGTGGGCCAGGACGAGTTTGCAGCGCGAGTAGCGTGTGCAAAGGCGGCGCAGAGCCGAAACATTGCGAAGGTCGGTGATGCCGTCTGCCAGCATGATGTGGAGCATCATGACGCCAGCATGGTCGTGGCAGATCTCCCACATCCATTCAGGAGCGAAGGATTCGATTTCGGCTTCCTTCGTATCTGGCACATCGGCGTAGAGCCGGTAGGGCTTGATGCCGACAAACACGCCCGTGCTCATCAGGCGGCGCACCTCGGCCGGATCATCCGTTGGCGCGGCGAGAACGAGCGCCCGTGAATTCGTGCTCACGTCCACCTGCGACTGCACCCACGCATTTTCGGCTGCACGATCATTGCCCGCGCTGGGGTAGCCAAAGAACAAGCCTTCCACCTGACGCCCCGGCATCCACAGGCGCATGGCCGTCTGAAATTCCTGCATGCCATAGCCACGATCTTCATCCAGAAACACTGGGCGGTTCCCCTGCGCAAAATGTCGCGAGTGAAACAGGTGCGTGTGTACATCAAAGACCTTGTCTGGCACGAAGCCGTCAATCGCGCGATGCAGCAGCTTGCGATCCGTGTCGGTGAGTTCGGTGACGAGCTTGAGTGACATGGGAATCAGTCGTTGAGGTAGATGGCATAGACCTTGGCTGCGCTGCCTGCTGGGAAGTTCACGCGCAGTGCGATCTTTTTGCCAGAGGGCAGCGGCTTGGGCCATGGGATGAGTACGCGGACGCCATTGGTGGTTACTTTGGCTTCATAGCCGTCAAGGGGGTGGTCAAGAGGGTCAAGGAGTTGTGCCGTGAGTGGTGATTCAGGCGTGGTGCCTTCCACATTGAGTGCGATCTCTTTTGCGGTGAAGGGGCTGGTGATGAAGTGGCCTTCTTCCTCCGTGACCTTGCGCGAGAGCGAGCCGAAGCCATCGCGCCGGAGGGTGGCGAGGCCGATGTCCATGTTTTCCAGCACACCGCCTGTATCCCAGTGTGAATACCAGATCATGGTCTTGTCTCCCTCATTCACAAAGGCATGACCTTGCAGGATGGCGACGTCGTCCCACTCGCCCTCCTTGCCACGTGGGATGATTTTGAAGCCGGGTACGGGCTCGCGGAAATGCACGCCGTCGTTGCTCATGAGCAGGCCGAGATCGACGTGTACGCCGTAGTTCCAGCTCTTGTCTTTGGGCGGTGGCTGCTCGGCGTCCTGCCACATGCCGTGCAGGCCGACCATGACATTGCCGCGATTCCACAAGCCTGCGCCCATGTGCATCTGCTGGCCTTTGACTGGAGGATTGGAAAGCTGGCCGGGGCGCGCATAGGCGAAGGCTTTGGCCTTGGACCACGAGATGAAATCGGGGGAGCGATAGGCGAGCATGTCGCGCCCAATGTCGCTGCCATCCGCGCGCCATGACCAGGGGCTGAGCAGTTGACCGGTGGCGTAGTAGAAGTCGCCGAAGCGGTAGAGGCCGCTGACTTCAAAACGCTCGCCGCCTGCATTTGCCGGACGGTCGCCGACACAGTGCCACGTCAAGCCGTCCGCACTGGTGGCGGTGACAAAAGAGCTCCAACGTTTTTCGTTGGGGCCGATTTTGCTGCGGCCGCCTTTGACCTCTTCGAATGGCATGTGAGCGATGTAGGCGCACTTGTATCGCTTCGCGGCATCGGGTTCGTCGGGCTCATACAGCACGGAGAGGAAATCGTTCACCCGTGTCATTGAGTAGGGCTCGCCTGTGATCAGGCAGATGTTGTTCTTGGTGCTGCCATTGAACTCCACGAGGCCCAGGTCCGGCTTGGTCCAGGTGACTCCGTCCTTGCTCTCTGCGTAGCACATTGGCCGCCACCAGCCGGGGGCCTGGCCTTTGACAACCGCCGCCTCGTGCATGCCGAGGTACCACATGCGGAAAGTATCGCCTTGTTTGATCACCGTGCCGTAGAGGACTGCATGACCGTGGTCGGGTGCTCCTGGCGGCCCGCTGCGCAGCACCGGATTTCCCGGATGCTTCTGCGCTGCCTCCAAGGTCAGTTTCAGATTGTGCTGCCAGGCAATGTTGTGATCGTCGAAGGCGAAGAAGACCTGCTCGGTGGCGTGAAGATGGAGCGCGAGGGCAGAGAGGATGCAAAGGATGAACTTCATGGGTGAATTGTGAAGACGTGTCCTGGAGTTGCCAGTGTGAAGCGCTGGTCCGATGTACAGACCAGGGTGAAGAAAAGTACTGATGAGCTTTAGCTCGTTCTGGAACGCTCCGCAGACTCCAGAATCCGGAACGAGCTAAAGCTCATGAGTACTTTGCCGGAACGAGCTGAAGCTCTGGAGCACTTCAGTCCACCGTGAGATCCCCGAACAGGACGCACCAGTTCCATAAGGGATAGGCCTGGCCGGCGCGGGTACCGTAGCTGGCATCGGCGAAGTTGTGGATGGAGCGCTCAGGGTCGGAGTCGCGGAGATTGCCGTAGCTGAATGAGCGCTGGGCCACGATTTCCTGTCCGGCCACGAAAGGCACGTTGTTGCGGAGTTCGCGCGGATCGTAGCGCAAGACGGTGACGCCATTGTCCTCACTCGTTGCACGAATGGCCACGCGAGATGTTTGGCCTGAAATGCTGCTGACAAAGAAAGCACCCTCTGCAATCAGTGGCTTAAGCTGTTCGGCAAAGCTGCTCGTGAGGTGCATCTCTTCCGTCTGCTCCGGCCCGCTGCGAAGGGCGGCAACGGTGCCGAGCGCCAGTGCAAATGAATGACCGTAGCTCACGCGGCAGGTCTGGGCTGCCGGCAGCGGGTGGGCAAATCGGATACGCACCTGCGTGGAAGTGGCGATTTCGACCGCAGTGAGCGTGAGTAATGCTCCGGTGGTATCGCGCACGCGAAAACCTGCCAGGGAGGTGAAACCACCCTTCGTCGCGATTTCCTGCCGGGCGAGGAATGCGGTATCGAGCACGAGGGGCGGACGTGGCACGGTGAAGTCGAGTAGAATGCTGGCGCGATCTGCGGCAAGTTTGGCAGAGCGAGGGCGCAGGGGCTGCCAGTCTTCATGCTCATCAAGCACGCGGTGCATGACTTTGCCGACCTGTTCGCCCCACCAGCGCTCGCCGTCGGCGGAAAGGTGGATGGGATCGCCATGACGGTCGGGCTTCGTGCGGCTGTTGATGGCGCTGGGCACGGCGTAGTGCGGCCCCACGAGGTAGATGTTCGCATCGGGATCGGCAGCCATGAGCTGCGCCTCGCCTGCGGGCCCGAGGGTCTGGTAGGTGAAGAGTGGCAGATCACTGCGCTGCCCCGTGATGGCGCACAAGTCTGCCGACCACTGCTTGCGATAGGCCTTCAATTGATCGCGATACCATGCCATTCCTTGAGCGCCTGGCATCTCGGCATCCCAGCGCGTCGGCATGATGCCGCCCGTAGGGCCGCCATTGGCCTCTCCCTGCATCCAGTAGAGCGCGGCGATGCGAAAAGTGGAACCCAGCGCCTTTGCCTGCGCCACGGCGCGCCGTGCATCATCAAGACTGGTGCGGTAGTAGCCGCCGCCGTTCCTGCGCGACTCCGGCGTGCGTGCATCCGTCGAAATATCCGCGATGGACAGCTCCTGAATCTGCCGGCCACCCTGCCCCGCGCAGGCCACGAGAAAACGTGAGGCCGCATTTGCCGCCTGTGACTTGTCATTGGCCACGCGCGCCGCCTGCCAGTGGTCGGCCAGCCCATTCGCCACGGTCTCACCGAGGCCGCCATTTACCTGCGCCCGCAGCGGCACCGGCATGAACGACTCTGGCGCGCGCTGCTCAGGGACAGCCGGGTGGTCAGTCGGCAGCCAAGTTCTCACACCACGGGCGAAAGCGAGGCTGCCCCAGCCGCTGTCTGCGCTTGTCACGACAGGGAGGGATTCTGAGCCATCGCACAAGGACTGGCCCATCAGCCAGATGCCGGAGATGGACGGCCTCGGCTCCGCCGCGAGTACATGAAGAGACAGCAGCAGAAAGAGAACAGCTCTCATGGTTTGAAATCTTTGGGCATGAGTTTCATCAGCTCCTTCAGGTCAGCGCCATCGGCGTGGCCGCCTTCGGGAAAGGCCTTTCCATTGATGAGACAGCCGTCCCAAATGGCGCTGCCAGCGACTTTCACATCCATGCCTTCAAAGGTGCAGTGCCTGGCCTCCAGCACCGCCCGCAAAGCGACGCTGCCCATGCGTGGCTCTGCCACACGACGAATGAACACGTTTCGCATTTGCATCACGCATTCGCCCTTCGCTGTCCCAGTAATCGACAGTGGATGCTGCGCCGTCGAAATTACCAGGGCATTGGTGAGGGTGTAGCGTCCTTCATCGAGGAAGTAGAGATCGAAGCCGATGTTCTTCGCGAGGAAGATATTCTTATAACTCGTCTGCGCCGTGCCGGTGTCGGTAATGCCGGTGCTGTTCCCAATGCTGACGAAACCATCCACGCGATACTGCGCGGACTCATGGGCGCTGATGCCATCATCGCCGCACTCGATTGCCGCGATGTTTTCAAAAACGACATCGCGGCAGTCGCCATGGATGTTGAACCCGTCATTGTAAGGATGCGTGGCGGTGAGGTTCTTGATGACGAGGTGCGCATTTTCGCCACCAAACTGTACTCCGGCGCTGCGCACAGGAGCGCGTATGGCAGCATCAGCCAGTTTCTGCCCTGCTGGCAGTTTGAGATAGAAGCTGCCGTAGATCTGCTTTGATGGCGGCTTCTCACGTGAGGTATCTTTGACAAAAGTCCATTCACCGGGCTCGAGCACCTCAGGCTTTTTGAAGGGCGCGCTGCGGCCTTTGGACGTCCGCCCCATGTGATTCATCTGCCCGTTGCATAGAAAGAACCAGCGACCAATGATGGCGTCGTCATTGCGCGCCACGAGATGGTCATTCGCAAACAGTCCGGGTGCCACCTCGGTCCACTGCGTCGGGTCAATCGGATCACTGCCTTCCAACGTCGCCCCATGACCATCGAGCGTAATGGGCTTCCCCGATTCGCCTTTCTTGCCATAGAAGCCGGCATACTCATGATAGACCTTTGCTTCGAGATGAACGGTGTCGCCCGGCTGCGCGGCCTTGATCGCGTGCACGATGGTCGGCGCATCTTGGTCTTTGCCGACGTGAATGTCCCGCGCAGCAGCATATGTGAAGACAAGTGAAAGTGCGATGGTGATTTTATTCATGGGAATCACGTTGAGAGTCATGGAAATGAATGCCAGCACTGGCAAAAATGGCGGCACCCGCAAAGCGCGCGCGCGAGCCGAGCAGGCGCTGGATGCGGAGGACCTCGTTCCACTTCGCCATGCGCTCGCTGCGGCTGAAAGAGCCGACCTTGAGCTGGCCCGCATTGGTGGCCACGGCGAGATGCGCGATGAAGGCGTCTTCGGTTTCTCCCGAACGTGCGGAGACGACGGGCAGCCAGCCTGCGGCCTGAGTGCGATGGATTGCGGCGATGGTTTCGGTGACGGTGCCGATTTGATTGAGCTTGATGAGCACGGCGTTGGCGGTGTTGGCGGCGATGCCGCGCTCGATGCGCTCAATGTTCGTGGTGAAATGGTCGTCGCCGATGAGCTGGCAGCGGTGGCCGATGGCCTCGCGCACGATCTTCCAGCCCGCCCAGTCGTCTTCGGCCATGGGATCTTCAATGGAGACGATGGGGTATTTCGTCACCCATTCAATCATGAGCGCGGCGAACTGCTCGGTGGTGAAGCGGCGCTGTTCGAGGCCGAGGGTGTAGTGCCCCTCATGAAACAAATCGGTGGCGGCGATGTCGAGCGAGATGCCGACCTCGTGCCCGGGAGTGTAGCCTGCGCGTTCGATGGAGGCCATGAGCGCATCGAAGACGTCTTCATTGCGGTCAAACATGGGCCAGTAGCCGCCTTCGTCGGCGACACCGGCGAGCAGGCCACGCTCGCGCATGACATCTGCGGCGGCGTGGAAGACATTGGCGGTGACTTCGAGAGTCTCTTCATAGGTCTGCGCGGTGAGCGCCATGATCATGAAATCCTGGATGTCAATGCGGCCCTCCGCGTGCTTGCCACCACCGAAGATCTGGATCTCGGGCAACGGCAGCAGGGTGCC
This sequence comes from Verrucomicrobiota bacterium, assembly GCA_025360015.1. GTDB lineage: Bacteria > Verrucomicrobiota > Verrucomicrobiia > Verrucomicrobiales > Verrucomicrobiaceae > Prosthecobacter. The sequence continues at coordinate 189,207 of JANYCZ010000025.1, forward strand.
CTGCCCGCCGCCGAGGGATTCAAACAGCGGCATGCGTTTCGTATTCGCGGCCGCCTGCGCCACGGCCATGCTGGTGCCGAGAATGGCATTGGCCCCGAGGCGCGATTTACCAGGTGTCCCATCGAGGGCAATCAATGCGGCATCCAGCCCGGCTTGATCAAACACATCCCGCCCGATGGCGGTGCTGGCGATTTCGCCGGTGACGTGAGACAGGGCTTTGAATACTGATTTGCCACGGAAGCGGGCCTTGTCGCCGTCGCGCAGTTCCAGTGCTTCATGATGTCCGGTGGAGGCACCCGAAGGCACCAGCCCGTGGCCGGCAGTGCCGTCTTCCAGTGTGGCGATGACTTCCACAGTGGGATTGCCACGGCTGTCGAATATTTGCAGGGCGTCGAGAGAGGTGATTTTCATGTGATGTCAGCCCATGCCTCCGTGAGAGCGGCAAGCGAAGGCGGTTGAGATAAATGGGAGAGAACGAAACGTGTGACGATGTCGCCTTGTGCAGGAGAAAGATACTCGGCGGGTGATTTTCCATGCACGCGGGCGAGGAGCAGGCAGAGCAGCAGCCTCACCGTATCCCGCTCCAGATCGTGACCGCAGGCGGAGGAGTAGGCGGACCAAAACGTGGGAACGAGTCGAATGGCCTGCGGATTCAAGAGGGCCTTCAAATGCAGATGCGTGAGGAGAAACGCGGCATCGAAGGCGGGATCGCCAAACCACGCGCACTCGGCGTCCAGCACGATGAGGCGACCGGGGCCGACGAGGAGGTTCTTGGGGCTGTAGTCGCCATGCACGAGGGCGAGCTTGGTTGCTGCCAGTCGTGCGGCCTCGGCACGGAGCACTTCTGCTGCTTCGGGCACGCGTTCGGCGGTGGTCAGGAGATAGGGATCAATGCGCAGTGCCTGGAAATTCGGCAGAGTGTCGAAGCGTTTCCGCGCGACTGGATCATCCCATGATGTGGCATGCAGGCGTCCGAGGATTTCGCCTGCCAGCTTCGCGGTTTCGAGTTCAATGTTTCCTGCCAGCAGCTCCGACTTCCAGTTGTGCAGTTCATCGCCAAGGTACTCCATGGCGAACCAGCCATCGCCACCGCCCAGGATGCGTGGCACGGCGGCTGGCATGAGCGGCGAAACGTACTCAAAGAAGGACTGTTCCACGCGATTGCGCGAGACATCGACGAACCAGTCGTCCTTCACGCGCAGCTTTTCCAAGGCTGCCTTGACCACGATGCGCTGCGTGGAAGATTCCACCAAGACGATGTCGCTCGACACTCCACCGGTGAGAGGTGTGACACGGATGTCCGTGCCGTGGAGCAAACCGGCAGCTTGCAGGCGTGGCAGGAGATCGGTAGTGGTCATGCGGGAAAAGAGAGCGGCACAGGAATACGAAGCGGGAGGCTGATTATTCCAGTGTTGATCGGCCCCACCTGCGTTGATTCACCTCCTCGACAAAATCGACTCTTTGGATACAATTCATCCATGCCAGTCACCATTGAACACATCAAACAGGAAATCCGCAGCCTCGCGCCCGCCGACGTGGATCATCTGCTGCGTGACCTTCAACAAGAATACTTCATGCCTTCCGTGGATGACGAGGATGCGGCGTCGGCTGAAGCCGAGTGGGACGCGGAAATTGACCGTCGGGTGCAGGAGATTGAGGAGGGGAAAGTCGAACTTATCTCCGGCGCAGAATTTCAGCGCCAGACGGATGCCTTATTTGCCGAACTGGGTCTCAAGCGTCAAGCATGAGAAGCGACTTCAACATCCATCCAGCCGCCAGCGAGGAGTTCACTGCCACCATTCGGCACTACGCTCTCTTGGATGAAGATGATCAGGACCAAACACTCGCAACTGCATTCGACACGGCTTTCAACCGACATTTGAGCTTGATCATCGACAACCCGCTGCTCTACCACATCCGCCGCCGCAATACCCGTCGCGTCAATCTCACGCCGCGTTTTGGCGAGCACTACATTGCTTATATGATCTGGCGAGAAAAGGTCGTTATCCTTGCCGTCGCTCATGCCAAGCGCCGCCCCTTTTACTGGCGCGAGCGTATCGGCGAAGCCAAAAAGTTGTTCTGATCTGATGAATCACTGATTAAGCCGCAAAGGTGGCTGAGCAGACTCAGCGCTGAACGGCGGCTTTCACATCACCGAGTCCCTTGAACACTTCTTTCCGCCCGTCGTTAAATAGATGCAGGCCATCGGCCCCGGCGGCGAAGGCTTTGGCGGCGCGGGTTTGGTATTCCTCACGTGTGAGCAGCACATGAGGCGGAAGCGTGAGTTTGCCTGCGGCAATGAGGCGGTCTTCCTCGGCGGTGCGATCGTGGCCTTTGAGGGTGGCCTCCTCGCCGAACAACACGGCGCAACCGCTGCCATGCGCCATTTTCACAAAGGGCGCGATGTCGAAGTCGTAACCGCCGAGTCCATATTGACCCACGACGAGGTAATCCAGCCAGCCTTCCCTCAGCCATGTTTCCACATCGCAGCCCCAGGTGGGATACTTCTGCCAGTCAATGCGCACGGAGAGTCCGAGGTGCTTGTTTTTGAGCTTGCCGGCTTCGTTAAGAAGCTCGCGCACCTCGCAGACAAAGGCGGTCATGAGAGCATAGCGCAGCGGCACCCAGCGGGGATCGTCCTGCGTCACGGTGGTGGCATCGATGCCGTATTTGCTTTTGAAGGCATCGGCCATGGGCTGCTCGAAACCGAAGAAGACTGGGTGGCGCTGGAAGTCGAGATTGATGCCGTCGATGTCCTGCTGCGCCGCCTCGCGCAGGAGGCCGAGTTTGAACTCGCGCACTTCAAGATAGGCGAAGGAGAGGCGGTAGCTGGTCTTGCCTTTGGCATCGACGACGTGGAACTCTGGGTGCTGCCACCAGAAGGTGCTGTTGGCAAACTTGGGGAAACCGCCACCCCACATGTCCGCTGGGTAGTCGCCATTCATGCGCAAAGATGCGTAGCAAGCCAGTCCCGCCTCGTGACATGCATCCGCAGCGATCTTTAGCGTGTTCTCTCCGGCATCGGCCATGCGCTTCAGCGTTTCATGTGCGAGCTTGTCACCCCGTCTTGGGAATTCGGTCATGCCATCACCGATCAACTGCGTGACTTTGGACGGGTAGTTTGCACGGCTGCCAGCGATCGTGCACCACTCCGTCACGGCGACTTGCGTGTTTTTGAATGCGAGCATCGCCTGACGAATATCGTCCGCTGTTTTGTAGCGGCCGCTGTGAAAGGCGCTGAAGCCGTCGTCATTCACCACGATGAGTTTGGCAGCGTTGTGCGGCTTGGGTGGCTGCGCGGCGAAGAGTGCTGGAGCGAGAGCCCAGAGAATGAGGAAGTGTTTCATCAGTATGTTTTACCCGCAGGCACGGCAGGCTGGCCGGAGATTTCATTGAGCACGTTGTCAAAGTCAGCGGCGCAGGCGCTGAGATGCGCGTGCAGCGCACCAAATTCGCTGCCGAGCACGACGAACTGCGCACCGAAATCGATGATCGTTTTCGCATCCGCAGCAGTGCCGACTGGGCGCCCCCAAGTTTTGCCATGCTTGCGGCAGGCGGCGGAGATCTGCTTTTGCACATCCATCATCACAGGGTCATTGACCGCAGCGGAACAACCGAGGCGCAGGGACATGTCGCCAGGGCCGAGGAAGAGGATGTCCACGCCCGGCACAGCGGCGATCTCTTCGGCATTCGCGAGAGCGGCGGGAGTTTCGATCTGCACGGTGAGGAAGGTCTCGCGGTTGGCGGCATCGGGGTAATCAGCAGGCTTGCCGATCCAGTAGTCCGCATCGCGGCCACCGCCGCAGAAACCGCGATCACCGAGCGGTGGAAACTTGATGGCATTCACCAGCGCACGGGCTTCATCGGCACTGCCGACATGGGGAATCATCAAACCAGACGCGCCGTCTTCGAGCAGGCGGTAGAGGCTGTTTTTTTCCTTGGTGATCGGACGCCACATGCAGTCGATGTCGGCGGCGTGATGGCGGCCCAGCATGGTTTCGGTTTCATGTGGGTCCCACACGCGGTGCTCGGCATCCAGCCAGATGCCGTCGTAGTGAAAGTGGGCGGCGATGGCCGGGAAAGAGGCGATGGGTGAGCCGGTGCAGCAGATGCGAGCGACTTGACCGGCGCGGATTTTGGCAAGGACTTTGGAGCGTCTCATGGAGGCAATGGATGAAATTTCAGCGCAGCCAGTCGAGGGTGATGCGGCGGATGCGCAGGCGGTTGAGCGCGCCGACTTTGCTATCGCCCGCGCAGTAGCCGATGAGCATGGCATCGCCCACGAAATGAATGGCGGTGTAGTGATAGATGCCATCGGGATCATCCTCGATGAGCTTGCGCTGCGGCCACGTTTTGCCGCCGTCTGTGGAGATGGCTGCGACGAAGGGATTGCGCTTTTTGGGTGGAAACGGAAACATGCCAGAGTGGTCGTTGTAGATGGCCAGCACGTCGCTGCTGCCGGGCAGGCGCTTGATGCTGGCGGGGCCGTTGGGAGATTTCATTTCCGTGGGCAGAGGTGGTGAAAACGTTTTGCCTGCGTCGGTGGAGTCCATTCCATACTGCGCGCCTTGATCCGTGCGGCACCAGGAGAAGATAGAGCCGTCCGCAAGCTCGACCACACCCGGCTCCTGAAGGCCGCTGCCGCTGCGCACTGGAATGGCCCACCAGGTGGAGGATTCAGTCCAGGTGGCACCTTCATCATCTGAATAGAGCCACATGGCGATGGCCCGCTGGTCCCATGATTTGTTGGTGCTTGGATCGGTGCCGCGTGAGCGGTGGAAGCCCAGGGGGATGATGAGGCGCCCCTTGCTCGTTTGAATGACGCGGTCGTTGTTTATCACAAAGTATCCCGGTGCCTGCTGCACCAGCTTGGGCTCGGTCCAGGTCTCGCCGTCGTCGCTGGAGAGGCGCATGTGCGGGCGGCAGTCGATCCAGCTGTTTTTGATGCAGTAAAACATGGCCAGCTTGCCGCTGGCGAGGCGCAGCAGAGAGACGCTCATCACATTGGCGGCGCCGGTGTTTTCCACCACGGTGACGGGCTGGCTCCAGGTGCGGCCTTGATCGTCCGAATGAATGCGCACGATGCGCGCCGGGCTCTCGTCCCGGGCACCCCCGTAGAAGTGCGAGTAGCAGAAGATGATGCGACCCGAGGCGAGCGTGGCAAAGGAGCCTTCGGAGTTGCGCGGGTTATCAGGCGTCGGATCAAGGTTGAAGGTGATGACGCTTTCGGCATGAGCCATGCAGACGAAGGCGAGACAAAGGGCGATGAGTTTCATGGTGGTTGCGGAGTTACCACTCGCCTTGGCGAGCGAATTGTTTTTTAACGTTGCTGCTGAATTGGGTGATGGATGCTTCGAGGGTGGCGAGGAGTTCGTCTGTGCTGCAGCCTGCGCCACCACGGGCGGCGGGGATGACGGTGGCGCATTCATTGGCATCCATGAAGCGCGCGGCTTCGAGGAGCTTGGGCTGGTCTTCAGGTGGAATGACCATGAAGCCGTGTTTGTCCGCGTGGATGAGATCATCCGGCTGCACGGTGCGGCCAAAGACTTCGACCTCACAGCCCCAGCGCACGGGGTGCACATGCGCATGGCCGACGCAGAGACGGCGGGCCAGCGCCTTGAAACCGGCGTTGGTCATTTCATCGAGATCGCGAATGGCCCCATCGGTGATGGTGCCGACACAGCCGAGGGCGCGGAACATGTTGGCGCTCACTTCGCCCCAGGCGGAGCCGAGCACGCGGGGTTTGTCGAGATCCTGTACGACAATGATTTTCGGCCCCGGCATGCTGGCGATGTAGCGGCGGAATTCTTCGCCGGCATGAGGGTTCGTCTGGCGGTGCGTAGCATTCGAAGGCTCGATCACCAGCGTGACGGCGTAGCCCACCATCGGGCCCATCTGCGGCATGAAGTCCCGTGTTTCCTCGATGTTGAAAGCATCCGTCCCGGGATTGTGTTTGGTGATCTGCTCCCAGCCATTGTAGATCGTGGGAGTGTTCCAGCGTTTGAGCTGCAGCAGGTCGCTGTGCGAAAGAGGGCGGGCGGTGGAAGACATGGGAACGAAAGAGGCGATTGAAACGATTTGTCACAACGTCTTGCTTCTGGTCTGTTGTCCAAACCAGATGCCACCCACCGCCCCCTCCAGCCCCAGACTGCCGCAACGCATCTCCCTGGCCACTTTGACAGCGCAGAGCCTGCGCGAGTCCATGCTGGCCGGTCACTGGCACGGCCATCTGCCGGGGGAGCGCGAGCTGTGCGCGCGCCTGCAGGTGAGCCGCCACACGCTGCGCGCCGCGCTGCATGAGCTGCAGCGCGATGGCTTCCTGGAAGTCTCGGACAGACAGCGGCGGCGCATCAAGACGGCGGTCGAAGCACCGCAGGCGACACACAGCCGGGTGATCGCGCTCATCTCGCCGCGCTCGCTTTTAGAAATGTCTCCGTCCACCGTGGTGATGGTGGATGATCTGCGCGATCAACTTTCCCGGGTGGGTTTCAGCTTTGAGATTCATGTGAGCACCGCGTGCTTCACCTCCAAGCCGGCACGTGCACTGGAGGCACTGACCACGCGCTCCCCTGCGGCGGCGTGGCTGCTGTTTGGCTCGCTGGAGCCGGTGCAGAGCTGGTTTCTGCGCCGTCAGCTTCCCTGTCTGGTGGTGGGATCCTGCGCACCAGAGATCGGCCTGCCCTCCATCGACGCCGACTACCGCGCGCTCTGCCGCCATGCGGGCGGCATGCTGTGCGGCAAAGGCCACCGCCACGTCGCCTTCGTCCGGCCGCTGGGAGATTACGGTGGTGACATGCAGAGCGAGCAGGGACTGCGCGAGGGGCTGAGCGGTACGCATGCGCCGGTGCTGCAGGTGATCTCCCATGATGGCACGGCGGCCAGCCTTTGCGCGCAACTGGACAAGGCGCTGCGCTCCGCCCGACCTCCCACGGCCTACGTGGTCGCGCGAGCGATGCATGTGCTCACGGTGATGATGTTTCTCACGCAGCGTGGCAAGCGCATCCCGCAGGACATGGTGGTGATCTCACGCGATGACGAGACCTTTCTTCAGCATACGGTCCCCGTCGTCACCCGCTATGCCGCAAACACCGGCCAGTTTGCCCGCAGCGTGTGCAAAGCCGCACGCCAGCTCGCCGAGACCGGTGCCTTGCCGCCGAAGGCGATCCGCCTGATGCCGAAGCTGATCCGTGGCGAGACGCTGTGAGGGAACATAGACGATGTGACCCCGAACGTTTGCGTCTTCCGCGCAATACCCGACGCCTATTTCGCCACTTCCTTCTTCTTCCACCGGATAGGAGCCAGGGGACTTGGAAAACTTCTGCATGCAGTCGGTGCAGCAGAACGAGACGAAGCCTTCTTCGGTCTTGACCCGATAGATCGGACGCGAGGGCTTGTGGTCCACCGGGCATTCATCATTGATGGGCCAGGCGGCGAACACGGTGGCGGTCATGGCCAGACTGAGCAGCAGAGGAGCGAGAAGAGATTTCATGGATGGAGTCGAGTTGGAGTTGGCGCGCGTTACCCCTTCAACGCACGGCTTCCACGCTCTCATAGGACATCGCAAATCCTGCCCATGGATGCGCAAGGCTGGCACAGTGTGGGGTTATTTCTCTTCGATGTCCCAGTAGGAGAGATTGGCGATTTGCTCGGGGGACAGGGAGTCGATCCAGCTTTTGCTGCCGTATCCTGAATTGAACATGCGACGCCAGTCGATGTATCCATCAGGACTTAATTTCTCCACGGCAACGGAACCATCATTGCGTCCCACGATGATTTTATTCCCTTTCCAAACTCGGCCACGCTTGTTGCCCGATTGGTCCGAGACATCCCATTTGGGCGGCCATGAGGCATTGAGTGCATTTTCCACGACGACGGGCATATCTCCGATAGAAAAATCCGTTTGAGATTTGAGCAGCATCCAGTGGCACTCACCAGGAGTCAGAGCTTTGGAAAAGTCAGGCGCAGTCCCAATGTCTCCGTCGGGAACAAACACACTGTTGGTACAACCAAAAATTTGCTCCTCAGTCGCCGTCAGAATCTTTTCCTGGAACAATTTGCGAAAAACCTGATTGGCAGATTCACCACCGGAGGTTTCAAGCCCTGCATCTGGATAGGCGGATCCGTTATCACGAGCATACAGCTTCAGGCTGATAATGATCTGCCTGCAGTTGTTGACTCCCTGCATCTGCGTTCCTTGTCTTGAGATCATAGGCTGAAAAGACGCTATAAATATCCAGGCTAGCAAACCCAGGCCCAGCACAATTCCCCATTGCAGGCATCCCCAGCGCACTTTTGGCGGCTCATTCATGGGCGTATTCCAGCAAAACTGGCCCTGCAAGGCAATCGCAATCGGCAGGCGCATCCGTTCGCACCTCCGGGATGCATTCCACACGCCGTGATCGAGGACGAGTTCGAGTAGGAGGACGAGGACGATTCCGGCTGGCGGCGGGTTTTGGCCTTTTGCCTCACCTTGCGCCTCTTGACAGCGTTTATCACTTTGTCCCCTTTCCGTATTCGTCGTTCGACATTCCGCCATTCCCCCGTTCTTTCTCGCTTGAACCCGCCTTTTCGGCGCGTTTAGAACTGTTCTCACCAACCACATGATTTTTCTCGCTGATCTGCCCGCACCCAGCCGCATGGGGGACATCCTCATGGCCTTCCTGAGCATTGTCTTCGAAGGCGCTCCCTACATCCTCATCGGCACGATCTTTTCCGGGATCATCGACGCCTTCCTGCCGGCCAAGTTGCTGGACCGCGTGCTGCCGAAGAACAAGGTGCTTGCGACGCTGATCGCTGGCTTCCTCGGGCTGGTGTTCCCAGTCTGCGAGTGCGCGGTAGTGCCCGTGATCCGGCGTCTGGTGCAGAAGGGCCTGCCCCTCTCCTGTGCGGTGACGTATATGCTTTCAGCGCCGATCATGAACCCCATCGTGGCGATCAGCACGCTGACGGCCTTTAAAGAGTTTCAGGGCCTGACCTGGGCCACGGCGGGCAATGCGACCATGACCATCGCACGTTTGTCGCTCGGCTATCTCGTGGCGGTGATCGTCGGTCTCGTCGTGATGCGGTTCAAACCGGGCCAGGTGCTGCGCGCCAGCATTGCCAACAAGATCGCGAACGCTGCGGCAACTGAAGACGACCACGTGCACGCGCCCGCCGCCAGCTTCAATGGCAAGCTGGTGCACGCCATGCGCAGCTCCATGCGCGACTTTCTGGACACGGCGATGTACTTTGCCATCGGCGTGGCCATCACCTCCGTGTTCAACACGCAGATCAACCAAGGGCTGCTGAACACCGTCGCGGGCAATGACTGGCTGGCCGTCCCCTCCCTCATGGGCCTGGCCATCGTCTTGTCCCTCTGCAGCACCTCGGACGCCTTCATTGCCGCGCCGATGACCGCTTTTTCGATGGCCGCCAAGCTGGCATTCCTGGTCTTCGGCCCGATGATGGACATCAAGCTCCTGTTCATGTACTCCAGCGTCTTCCAGCGCAGGGTCGTCGTATCTCTTCTGATCGGTCTTTTCATCCTCATCGGCCTGCTTTCCGGCCCATGGATGAATCTGGTCCAACATCTTTACATCAACCCTAAATTGCCATGAGTGGAACCCGCACCCTCGTTCATCTCCTCAGTGTCACCATGCTCCTGCTGTGGGGCGGCGTGCTGCTGTACTTCTACATCAGCGGTCGGCTGGCCAACTACCTGCCACCGGACGGGATCTTCCGCCCGATGGTGCTCGTCTCCGGCATCGGCCTCGCTGTGCTGGGCCTCTTCAACCTGCTGACCATGGGTGCTGAGGACGCCGGCTGCGAAGGCCATGACCACTCGCACGATGATCACGATCACGACCATGACCACTCACACAAGGATTGTGGTCACGATCACAGCCACGATCACAAAGAGGGCGCTTGCGGCCACGACCACGATCATGCGCACACTCATGACCACGGTGCTTGCGATCACGATCATGATCACAAAGACTGCGGCCACGACCACTCGCACGACCACGCGAAAAAAGCGGGCGGATGCGGTCATGACCACGGGCACCATCATCACCCTGACATCAGTGCCGAAGGTCACGCGCACGGCATTCTCGATGAGAGCTCCTGGCCGGGCCGCATCGCGGTGCTGCTTATCCTTGCCGCGCCGCTCTCCTGGGCTGCGCTTTCCTCGCCAGACCGCTACAGTGCGAATGCCATCGTGAACAAGGGGCTCTACGACCCCAACTACACGGACACCTCACGTGCCGAGCAGTTCTCGCTGCAAAACAAACCCAAGACTGTGGCAAAGTCCGCCACCACCACGGCAGCAGTGGTCACCACGGAGAAGGTGGCAGACCTTCCACCTCCCATGGTCAGCCCCGCAGATCTAGGAACCGGAGCCCCCGCAAAGCCCGCCTCCACCCCGCCTCCCGGCGTCGCTGTGGCCTCTGCCGCCAATGCGGAAACCCAGACGCCTCCCAAAAACATCCCGCCGCCTGCGCAGACTGCCAAAAGCTACGGCACATTCACGCTCGAAGACCTCAAGGCCCAGGTGCCGCAGAGCAAGGACGGCAACTTCATCCTCGAAGTGCCCGAATTGTACTACACCGGTGGCGATGTCGATGTGCAGAAGGTGTTGACCGGTCAGATGGTCGAGACCGTGGCGCAGATCCTGCCTGAAAAAGTGAACAACGCCGACGGCCACCGCCTGCGTATCTTCCGCATGCTCGTCCAGTGCTGCGCCGCAGACGCCCGCCCCTATTCCGTGCCCCTCGATTTCGGCAAGAAAGCCCCCGAGTTCAAAGACATGACCTGGGTCAAAGTCGTCGGCAAGATGAGCTACAAAAAGGAAGGTACCCAGACCGTCCCCGTCATCGAAGCCACCAAGGTGGAAGAAACCACCGCGCCAGACAATGCGATGATTTACTGAATGGCTCCAGCGTGCCTGCGAGCCGCAAGCTCACAGCCGTTTAGCTTTCAGTCTTCGCAAATGCGCAGGGGCGGAGTCATTTAAAGATCGGACCAATACGTCCACCTCAGTGGATGGATTGGCGGGAATTTTTGTATCTGCATCCAAGTGATATTTGCGCACTCGCTCTGCAGATTCGACAGCTTGAGGCCATTTGCCAATCAATGAGGAAAAGGCCTTGCGAGTTGTTTCTTGGTTCGTTGAGTAGTCCATCCCTAGCGCCACTTTGACAGCCCCCTTGGCTGCTGTTCCATTGTGGAGATCTCCGCGAGTGGTGTGCTCGATGTGGAGAAGCACCCAATACTCGAAGCAGGGCGTTGAGTGGGCGAGTTTCACATCCCGCGAGACCGCCAATTGGGTGACATCATTCCAGATGTCATCACGCACTGCGACGTCGGTGTCAATTACCGCCCAGACGTGATCAAATTTTGCGGGAGCACGAACGCTTAGGCGTCCCTCTTTGTGCAGACGAACCTGCTCGTCAGCCTTTTCCCGCGCTGATTCGATCACATGTCTGGGGTGGGATGCCCTGCCAGGAATGACAATCACTGACACGTTGGAGAGTTCCAAGGTCTTTAGAAAAAGCTCAAAATAGATCGGCTCTGTCACTGTGCCTTCTGTTACCACGAGAAATGTGTCCCCCATCAATACGCCACTCGCCTCAGCGGCTTTTGCAGTTCGTCGTTCGAGACTTGCTTCATCCTCCTTCTTCCACCAGTCAGGATCATATCCAATATCCTCACTCATGGCTCTTCAGGGGCCTCCTGATTAGCTTCGGCCACATTATAACCTTGCCTCTCACCTAAAAGACCTCGGCCCACGAATGGCAGCGCACCATAACGCCCAGAGAGATAACCTCGAATCAGGGATTCATCTTTGCGTGGCGCATACTCGGTTAAGGGGTAAAGATGTCCCTCGCCGTCGTTGTCTTTGTCCGTAAACCATACCTGATCACGCCGCAGAAGCGTAGTATCCAGCAACAGTGGATTGTGTGTGGTGAAAATAATTTGAGCCTGTTCGACATTTGAGTTGGAACTGAAAAGTAACCGCAACAATTCCATGACCATCAGAGGATGCATGGATGTATCGAGTTCATCAATGCAAACGATGTCCCCATCCTTCAAGATGTTGAGCCACATCCCAGCAAGCGCAAACAACCGCTGTGTTCCGGCAGATTCGACTCTCCACGGCAGAGGAACTTCGACATTCTGAGTTCCACGATGTTTAAGTTGAGGTTCAAAAGAGGGTTTGAGCAGTTCCTCTCTAAATTTTCCTTGAATCTCCGCAGGCATCTTGCCAACAGCATCCAGCAGCTTCTTCGATGGAGACTGCTCGACCACACTTGCCCCTGTCACCCCAATATCTGCATGGGTTAGCAGTTTCAAAATACTCTCCCCAAGCGAGGTCTCTTCCTTGATTTGGCGGGTGGAAAAGCCTGGGTCTAGGTGCCAGTTCGCATCTAAATGAAGAAACTGCAACCGTTGCTTAAACCATCTGAATATGGGCTCCAGTTCCGTACGGTTACTCGCGATGTGTTTGGACAAAAACAGCATGTTGCTCAGCGTGTCCTTCTCAAGCCGTTCGTCACGCGGAAAACCTGAAGGGCGCTCGGGCCCCCAAACGTAAGTTTGCGTGTCTCGGTTCCAGTCACGGCTAAACCAGGTCTGTGGACGTGCTGTCGGGTAGGCACGCAGCGATTCATGCCAGATTCTCTCCCGGGTGGCAGCGACTCGATAAGAAAACCGTGTCCCATTGGTTATCAGTACCACCTCGAAAGCTGTGGGCGATTCAGTTTCGTCTGGGCGCAGAGCAAACGGTTCAATTTGTGGAATCGGATCTTTCGGATCGGTCATCTGCGCCGATGTGACCACCATTTTTTCCAATGCTTTCAGCGCTTCAATCACAGTGGTTTTGCCGCTGGCATTGGCTCCATAGATTGCCACTCCTTTGAGCCACTGCCGGGTCGACACCCCAGGCAGTTCGAGATCAATGCAGTTCTCTGGAAGGGTTTTGTCCTGAGAACTGGCAGCCATATCCAGAGTCTGCAATTTGCGGAAGCTTCGGTAATTCGAGACAGAAAACTGAAGGAGCATGGGTCAAGATGCCAAATTTATGCAATTAAGCGAGGTTTAATGCGGATTTTCTGCGCTCCACGCAAATATCTAGATCGCCGTCCGCCAGCACACCCTCAAGAGCATGCGCCTCCGGTCCGCTTCGAAGCTTAAACTCAGCCTCACGGCACGTCATACGTCCCTAAGGACGCGACATCAAATCGCTGCACACCCGCTTCATCGGCGATCTCATTGAGGGCTTCGACTTCGGCGGTGCTGAAGAGGAGACCTCCCGCCTTCGCGGTGTGGGCGGCGTTTTGGGCTTCGGGCTGGCCGGGGAGCATGCAGGCTTCGTTGCCGTGGCCGAGGATGTCGCCGATCACGGCTTTGATGTTTTCGTTGAAGTTGCGGCCGTTGGAGAAGAGGCCGGTGCTGATGGCATCGGGGTGAATGACCTGGAAGTAGAAGCTGCTGGTGCGCTTCTCGCCTGCTGGGAATGGCTTCGACTTGATGTCGGGATGCGCACCACCGCCGCGCAGGGTGGGCAGGCCACCGCCGATCATGCCGCCCATGACTTCGATGAGGAGGGAGAGGCCGTAGCCTTTGTGTGCGCCGAAGGGGAGCAGCCACGCGGCTTCATTGGCATCGGTGGTCGGTTTGCCGGCAGCATCCACGGCAGCACCAGGAGGGAGAGGCTTGCCTTCGCGCTTGAGCTGCTGCACGCGGCCCATGGCCACGGTGGAGGTGGCCCAGTCGATCACGATGGGAAAGCCGCAGGCGTCCTGCGTGGGCAGGCCCCAGGAGTGGGGATTGGTGCCCAGCACGGGGAATTTGCCACCAAAGGGGACGACCTCGCCGAGGGTGGAGGTGCAGTTGGTGTAGGCGATGTAGCCTTTCTTGGCGGCGTCCATGACGTAGCCGCCGCCCCATAGGTAGTGGAAGGCATTGTCCACGCTGACCTGGCCGATGCCGTACTTGTCGGCCATTTCCATGCAGCGCTCCATGGCGCTGAAGGCCACGCTTTGGCCCAGCTTCAGCTTGCCGTCCCACGCCTCGCTGGCGGCGAAGGGTTTCTTGATTACTTCGATCTCTGCGCCCGGTTTGCAACCGCCAGTGCCGCTGCCAAAGAGGTGGTCCAGGTGCAGTGCCTTGATGACGTTGTGCGTGCGAATGCCATGGGCCGAAGCCATTTCACAAAACCGTGCGCCATCATCGGCCTCCGCCTGGGTGTAGCCACGATGCTGGTAGGCGGCGCGGACGAGAGCGTTGTGGGCTTCAGTGGGAACGATGTGGTAGGTGGTGGACATGGTTGGCGGATATTGGAGCATCCGCCCGAACACGCAAGAAGCAGAAACAAGTAAGGCTCCGTCCTTGCGAACGGAGCCTCCGGGGGATCAGATCAGCCCAGACTTATTTGCCCTTGAACACATCGTGGCAGGCCTTGCAGTTGACGGCCTTCTTGAAATCGCTCGCGCCGCTGGCGTCCTTCGCTTTCACCTTGGCCAGAGCGGCGGAGAGGGCCTTGGTCTTCTCGACCCATGCGGCCTTGTCTCCCTTCGAGGGCGTGGCTGCACTGATCGCCGCCACACCTTTCATGAGGGTGTCGATCTCCGCAGGGGTGGCTTCGCCTTTGCCCACTTTCTTGGCGATGGCGTCCTCTGGCTTGAAATCCTTTTTCATGACATCCTTGATGGTAGAGTCGGCGGAGGCAGAGCCGAGGCTGGCAACGACAAGCAGAAGGGTGAGTGCGATTTTTTTCATGGGGGGTGTGGTGTATGGAATATCGGATGGGGAGAGTTTCCGGCCTGCGGAAACCATCGAAAATCAAGCGCACCGCATGCCAAAGAACAATCAAAAAGGCTGCGTATCCCTCTTGAGATTCAGTCTCTTTCGGGCGCCGCGCAATCTTCTGCAAACTCGGCGCGAGATTCGCAGAAAGGCTGCGTTTTACGCCGCCTCCAGCCATGAAACACCTTCTCCTCCCCTTCATCCTGCTTGGCGGTCTTGCCACCGCTGCGGATACCGAACTGCTGATCCAGCTCGGTCTCAATGACAAAGAAACCACTGTTTGGGACGGCTCCATCACCGTGGCGCCAGGAGAGGTGCAGGAAGTCAGCGGCTACCGTTTTGAGATGAAGGACCAGATCAAGGGCAAAGACGCCTGGCAGGCCAGCAGCCGCACGCCGCAGGGCGCGGGTGCCAACAAAGCACGCGGCAACAATCCGAAGAAGATCGGCGGGATGGCGAAACAACTCGGCCCTATTTTTGAAAACGGGGTGTTTGTGAAGCTGCGAGACATCACCCCCAAGAGTAGCGTGGAAGTCACCACCGCGCAGGGCAAAGTGTCCTTCAAACTGGCAGACCTAAAACCCGGCGAGCCGCTGGATCTGCTGGACGGTCGCGTGGCGGTGCAGCACACGGCCTTCAGTCTGCGCAAAATTTCGCCTGAGCGCACGGACGATGACTTCCCTGCCCTGGCCATCGGCCCCAACGGCCACGGTTTTCTGGTGTATCAGAGCTTCACGCCGGGGATCGACCGCGATGAGCGTGCCAAGCGCTGGGAGAAGGAGCCGGAGGACTTCGCCTTCCTGGGTCAGCCCGTGGGTGGTGATCAGCTCTGGCTGCATCTGCGCAAGAACAACCAGTGGGTGGAGGAGCGCATCGCGGTCACGGAGCCCGGCCGCGACATCTACAAATCCGCCGTCTCGCTGGATGGCAAAGGCGGCGCATGGATCGTGTGGAGCGAGCGCGTGGATGGCAACTTTGAAATTCTCACGCGCCATTTCGCCGGGGAGAAACTGGGCGTGGTGGAAGACATCTCGAACTCTCGAGGCAACGATCTTAATCCTGTGATCGCGCTTTCCACCAAGGGCAGCGTGACGGTGGCGTGGATGGCCGCGCATGAAGGCAAGTTTGAGATCCGCACGCGCACCCATCAAGGCGAGGCATGGGCGGCGGCGCAGACCGTTTCAAACAGCAGCGGCAACTGCTGGAATCCATCCATCGCGATGTCACCCAACATCATTGATCCAAGCACCGGGGACGGCGGGGGCCAGCTGGCTCTGGCCTGGGACACCTATGAGAAAGGCGACTACGACATCTGGCTCTGCATTCTGGAAGCCAATGGCAGCGGTCCCTTCAAGCCGATGCCTGTGGCAAACACCGCGCAGTATGAAGCACGTGCGTCCGTAGCGTATGACCACCAGGGCAATGTGTGGGTGGCCTATGAAAAGAGCGGAGCCACCTGGGGCAAGGACTGGGGTGCTTACGATGGCAACGACGGCATCCCCTTGTACCGCAATCGTGAAATTGGCATCGCCGTTTGGGATGGCAAGGCCTGGCAGGAACCGCAGGGCAACATCGCCGATGCACTGCCCGGAGCAGTGGCGGCCCGAGCACGCGGCAAGGGCAAAGGCAAAGGACGCGGCGCAGATGTGACCGCCCCCGCACCGCCGAAGACGCCTGAAGCAGCGGATGGCCTGGCCTTCGAACAACCTGCCGTGCGCAAAGGCGCGCCGGGCGCGCACGCGGAGGCTACAGGCCCGCAGACCTACAACAATCTCGGCCGCATCATCTGCGATGCCGAAGGCCGCATCTGGCTCATCGCCCGCACTCGCCTGAACAGCTTTCGCGGCCCGCTGGGCAGCACCTGGGGCAGCGTGGCGGCGTATCTCGACGGCACCGAATGGGTGGGCCCCATCACCATTCCGCACAGCGACAATCTGATGTACAATCTCCCCGCGCTGGCCGCCGGTCCGCGGAACCTCTTTGTGGCGCACAGCAGCGACCACCGCATGGACCGCATGCATGAGTTCAACCGTGCGAAGACCTTGGGTGGCAAAGGCGGCAACTCAGGACTGGATGCCAGCAAGGACCCTTTTGACAACGACATCTATTTCAGCCGACTGGGCACCACAGATCCGGTGAAGGCTCATGCGCTCAAGCTCATCGCTGAAGCACCGCAGGACAATCCCGCCCCGAGCAAGCGCACGCAGGCCGAGCGCAGCGAGCTGACCACCATTCGCGGCTTCCGCTCCACCATCGGCGGCACGGAGCGGCAGATCCTGCGCGGTGAATTCCACCGCCACACCGAGATCAGTGGTGACGGTGCCAATGACGGCCCGCTGGAGGACATGTGGCGCTACGCCATTGATGCCGCGTCCATGGACTGGATCGGCAATGGCGACCATGACAACGGCAACGGCCGCGAGTACACCTGGTGGCTGACGCAGAAAACGACGGATGCGTTTTTTATGCCCAAGACCTTCACGCCCATGTTCAGCTATGAGCGCAGCGTGAGCTATCCCGAGGGGCACCGCAATGTGGTCTTCGCCCAGCGCGGCGTGCGCACCCTGCCCCGCCTGCCCATCAGCGATGCACGCGTCTCCGCGCCCGCGCCAGACACGAACATGCTCTACAAGTACCTCAAGAAATTCAACGGCGTCTGCGCCAGCCACACCAGCGTGGGCAACATGGGCACCGACTGGCGCAACTGGGGCGGCGAGTTTGAGCCGATGGTGGAGGTCTATCAAGGCGCACGCCAGAACTACGAATACCCTGGCTGCCCCCGCTGCCCCACGAAGGACGACGCCATCGGGGGCTGGGAGCCCGGCGGCTGGATCTCCGACGCCTTTGCCAAAGGCTACCGCTTCGGCTTTGAGAGCAGCAGCGATCACGGCAGCACGCACATCAGCTACGCCATGATCTACGCTGAAGATTACAGCCGCGAAGGCATCATCAAAGCCATGCGCCTGCGCCACACCTACGGTGCCACGGACAACATCATCGCCGACTGCCGCAGCAAAGCCGCTGACGGCAAGGAACGCATGATGGGAGACGAGTTCACCGTCAGAGGCGCGCCCACCTTCACGCTAAAACTCATCGGCACCATGCCCTTTGAGAAGGTGACGCTCATCAAAGACAATGTGGAGATCCCCATGACCATCTCCAAGGAAAAAGAGCTCAACCTCACCTGGACCGATCCCAAGCCTGAGAAGGGCAAGACCAGCTACTACTACTTCCGTGGCGAGCAGACCAACGGAGAACTCGTGTGGGTCTCGCCGATGTGGATCACTTTGGAATGATCAATGCAGAATGACGAATGCGGAAATATGTCCTATCCGTCTCATGTGTCCCATAGGTCCTATCTCCGCCCTTCAACCCGGTGGCTAAAGCGCGCCCTGCCTTTCGCATTCGTCATTGCGCATTCCGCTCTCGGTCATCCCGCTGACCAGAGTGAGATGCGCGTGCGGCCCAAGCCGCACCAGTTGGAAATCCGGCTGACGTTCAACATCCTCACACTCACACGCTTCACTGGCATCGACACAGATGGCGATGCGAAGATCAGCATGGCGGAGCTCACGGCTGCGCAGCCGCGCATTGGCACCTACCTGAACCAGCACATCCAGGTGGAGATCAACCGGCAGAAGGCCATGCTGGGCTCCGGTGTACATTTTGAGCCGCTGTGGCCGGATGCCGCGCAAACACCGCCCATGACCGAGCCTGAATATGCGGCGCGCAATGTGGATGTGACCTTCGTTCAGACCTTCGAAGGCAAGGTGCTGGAGGATTTCTGGCTGGGCTTCGAAATCTTCGAGCAGACCGGCCCCATGCAGACGATCCACGCCATCTTCGAGCAGGACGGGCGGAATGAAGATGTGTCCTTCAGCGTGCAGGAGCCGGAGTACCTCTACGACACCGGCTTTGCGGCAGATCCCTTTGTGCAGGAATCGGAGAAGAAGCAAAAAGGCGGCCCCTCCTTCCCGCCCGATGAAGACATGCCCACACGGCCTGTGGCGACGCTCGCCGCCGCATCTCCCCACGCCGCACCCGCCGCCACTGCAGCAGGCATGCCCACAGCCACTGGCGCGTCTGCACCCTCAGGCAATCCGGCCGTCACCCTCGCAAGTCCGATTGATCCCACTCCCGCACCGCCAGCCCCCAGCACCGAGCGCTGGTGGATGATCCGCGCCGTCGTGGTCATGATCATGCTGGTGGTAGGCCGCAAGCTGCAGCTCAGCGCCCGGGCTCGACTCGTGAGCTCCCGCCGCCGCCCCCGGCCCAGATAGCCCTGCCTCAGTTCACACTCAAGGCCGACGTCGGCTGGGCTTCGCCACGGAGTTCCGCGATCTGCCCTTTGAGTGCCGTAATTTTCTCCAGCAGACCATGCTCGTCCAACGTCGCGCGCTTGAGGCGCTCCGCCCAGTGCGACAGACCTTCATGAGCAGACCCGTTCTGCGCCGCCTGACCTTCCGACTGCATCACCGGACGGCTGCGGGCACGAAGTTCGAGAGAGCGAATGTTTTGACGCAGAAAGTGCAAGCGGGTTTCCTCACGCTGGAGTTCATCGCGCAAGCGGCTGACCTTGCTGTTCACCTTGCTTTCGTTCGCGGAAGAACTGCTGCCTTTCGCTTCAGCAGCCGCCATGCCGGCGGATGATTTCAGCGCCTTGGATGAGACAAGGCCTTCGTCCGGCGTGGCCTGCGCCACAGGTTGAAAGCGGTCCATGAGGTGGCGCAACGCACCCAGCGACATGTGGATTTCATTGTTCGCGCTGCGCGCTTCCGATGAATCCGCCTCAGCCTCCTGCAACTGGTTCAGACAGCCGTCCATCCGGCCTTTCCAGTCCAGCAGCGCCGCGATCTGCGACTCCCAGCCGCTGAGCTGCAGGCGCGCTTCCTTGAGCTGCGTTTCGAGCGTGGCGCTCTCGTCATCATGCACCTGCTGGGCTTCCTTCGTCAGCGAGCGCAGTTCATCATACATGCTGCGCTCCTGCTGTGCGGAGGCCGTCAGGCTCACGATTTCCTGGCGGAGTCCTTTTTCCTGCGCGGCCATCTGTTCCAAGCGCTGGCGGGTTTCGGTCTCCTGATGGCTGACGGCGTCACAGCCTGCAGTGGCGGTGGCAAGCTGCTCGGTGATGTCCTTCAGGGCGGCATCAAGCCGCGTGCGGCGCTGTGAAGCTTCGTCCACTTGCCGGCCCAGAATGCCCAGGTGCTGCTCAGCTGCCGCCACGTTGGCCTGCCGGGAGGTCAGCACTTCCTGCGTGACCTTGATGTCATACGCCATCGTGAGTTTCTGCGTTACGACCTCAAGGGCGCTGAGGGTTTCTGTCAGCTTTTGTTCCTGGCCTGCGAGGCTGGCACGGGTGGTCATCAGGCTGTGTTCCGTCGCCTGCACCGTTGATTGCAATTCGGACAGCTTGGCCGTCGCCTCAGTCATGGTAGCCTGCTGCTCAGCCAGTTCTTTGCGGACCGTCACGACCATGGCCGCAGTGGCTTCATGCTCCTGCTGCGCCTGGCGGGCGGCGGAGGAGGAGGATTCCCGCTCTTGTTCGCGTCGGGAAATCTGGGCCACGATCTCATGCAGGACGGTTTCCTGGTTTTGCTGCCGTAGAGCCAGATTTTCCACTTCGCGGTTTAGGGCTGTACGGCGCTCTTCCGCCTGCTGGCACTCTGCCAAAGCGTGCTGCAGGCGCGTCGTTACGGTGTCCAGCTCTGACTGCCGAGTTTCCAGCCGCATGCCGACTTCTTCATGCTGCTGGTTGAGGCGCTGCACCGAGATCTCGGCATCAATGCGTTCCTGCCGCAGGGCTTCGAGTTTGCCGGACTGCTCCTGAGTCTGGGTTTCCAACTGGCGTGACTGCTGTTCCAGCGCGTGGATGCGATCACTGAGGACGGCTTCCTCCTCCTCACGCGTCTGCAAAGTCTGGCTGAGGGCGGCAAGACGCGCCTCCGTGGTCTGACACTCATTGTGCGTGTTCCGCAGCCGCTCCTCAGTAGTGGCCAGGTCCGCACGGCAGCCTTGCACGGCATGCGCCGTGCTTTGCCGGGTGCTGAGCAAAACGACGATCTCTGCGCCGAGCGCCCGATGCTGCTCGCCCAAAGATGCGAGCGAGGTTTCCGTCTCGGTGATCTTCTGCTCCAACTCCTGACGTTTGCCGCCGAGATCAGCGATCTCCTGCGTGAACTGCTGAACCTGCTGTGCCGCCGTGGCTTCACGCACCTCCAGTTCATTCACGGTCCGGCTGAGGTCGGCCAGCTGCGTGCTGGCTTCCTCGCATTCGTTCAAGGTGATGCCCAGCTTCTCTTCCTCACGGGCAAGTTCACTGCGGCGGGACAGCAGAGCCTCCGCGCTGGCCTGCTCGAAGCCGCGCAGCTTGTCCGTTTCGGCCTGACTTTCCGCCCGCTGCTGACGGAGCATGACCAAGGCCTGCTCATGCTGAAGCGCCTCGGCCTGGAGGTCACCGAGTGCCTCTGCCCCTGCCAGGCGCTGGTCGGCCAGGTCATGGATCGCGTTTTCCAAATCGGTGTGGTGACGATTCGTCTGCTCCACGGCCTGCCGCAGTTCCTGCAAGCGTGCCCGTTCATCGGCAACGGCACCACGGGTGAGGTTGAGCGCGGCCTCGCTTTCGCGGCATTGCGCACTGAGCTGCGCGAAATTTTGCTCCAGGGTTTGATAGCGCGAAGTCAGATCCACGACATGACCTGTGGCCCGGCCGCCAGCCTCTTCCAGGTAGTTGAGGCGCTCTTGCTTGAGCTTGAGACTGGCCTCGGTTTGCTGCGTACCCACTTCCAGCCGTGCGATATGGATCGTCAGTTCCTGCTGCCGCGTCTCCTGCCGGACCACGTTACCACGGGCCTCGACAATGCGCTCCTGCTGGCGGGTCACCTCATCAATCGCCTTCTGCAGCAGGTCGGAGACCTCCGAGCTGCGCTCTTCGAGCAATGCCGACTCCGCCTTCAACCCTGTCAATTGCCTGGAAGCTGCGGCGACCTGCGCCTCCACCGCCTGCTTGTGACTTTCCCATTCGCCCACCTGCTGCTGCGTCTGCTCCAGCCGTCCCTGATCTTTCAGGCAGCGTGCATTGACTTCCTGCAACCGGCTCAGCAGCAGCTCCTGCTGCCCATTGAGCTTGCCCAAATGTTCATTCAGCGTGGTCTCAAGCCGGAGGAGACGGTTCACTTCAGACGTCTTCTGCTCATGCAGCCGTGTCATCTGCTGCAGCTCCTGCGCCCGTACCTGGTGCTGCCCCTGCACAGACTGCAGCTCTGCATGCCAGCGTTCATAGGTCGCCTGGGCATCCGTGGCAGCGGCGGAGAAGTCCGCCAGCCGTCCCATCGGGATGCCTGAGTTCAAAGGTGCCTTGACCTCCCGACCCCCATTTATTTCGAAAACGAGATTGCTCATGAGATTGATTCCGTTAGATCAAATCTTAAACCTACATCAATAATATTGATTGGTTAAGGAGTTTCTTTGAAATTATCCGCAACAACAGGAAATACCGCAGAAGGGACACTATCAGCGTGTCAGCGCCCCTTTTCGCAATACAAGCGCACCCCGTCAGCGCACATCGAGGTGACATTGGCGTCTTCACCTTTCTCCCAGAGCCCCTCATTAACCCCAGCCGCCACGGCGATGGCGTGCTCAGCGGCAGCGTAGTTGCGGCGGTTCTCTTCCACGCTGACGCCAGCCCGGAAATCAGCGGCCACGCGCTCGTACACATCCGTGACACGCTGGCGATAGGTCCTCAGATGCCACGCCACATCACTCACCTCACCAAAGTGCGTGAGATAGACCTTCTTGAAGCTGGCAGCAGCGAGACGATCCAAGGACTGCCCATAGGCCACGGGATCAAACTGCGGCGGCGCAGCCGTGACCGACAGATAGCGACTGTGCTCCAACCGCATGCCCGCCACATCACCCGTAAAGCAGACATCGCCAATGATGAAGGCGTGATGATGCCGCGCATGCCCCGGCGTGTCCCAGGCGATGATCTCGATCTCGCCCAGCGGCACCCGTTCATTGTCCTGCAAAGCGACCACCCGCCCCGCCGGCGCGGGAAGCATGTCACCCCAGAGCGCATCCATTTGCGCGCCATAGACCATGCGGGCGCTGTCGATGAGCTTGGAAGGATCGATCAAATGCCGCGTCGCATTCGGGTGGCAATACACCGTCGCCCCCTGCTGCGCGAACCACCCGGCCGCCCCCGCGTGATCCAGATGAATGTGCGTGACGAAGACCTTCTTGATCGCCGCTTCGTCCACCCCGACAGCCCGGATCGCGGCGCGCAGAGTTTCCAGCGTCGATCCCGGCCCGGTTTCAATCAGCGCATACTCGCCCCCGCTCTCAATAAGATAGGAAGCAATAAGACCAGGGAGGCCCTGGAAACGGAGATCGAGCGTGTGGATGCGCATGGGGAGAATCAAGACGGTCAAGATCGCTGCGCGGTCAAGGTGGGTTCACCGTTAAGAGGGGCCGGAATCGCGATCCGCCCCACCTGACTCCAGACCTCTCCAGATCAAACACCTTGCTATCTCCCTCCTTTGGTGACAGTATGACACCCCTCAAATTCTGAGGGCACGTTTCGTTTCTGTTTTTTTATGAGTACCCACACCTTCCCTGAATTGGGAATTTCGCCCGAGCTTCTTGAAGCCGTCAAATCTCTTGGCTTTGAGCAGCCCTCACCCATCCAGGCTGAAGCCATTCCTGTGGCACTCGCCGGACGTGACGTCGTGGGCCAGAGCCAGACCGGCTCCGGCAAAACGATGGCCTTCGGCATCCCCGTGGTGCAAGGCGTCGATGGCTCCAATCGCAGTGTGCAGGCCCTCATTCTCTGCCCTACCCGCGAGCTGGCCATGCAGGTCTGCGCGGAGATCCACAAGCTGGCCTCCTTCAAAGAAGGCGTGCGCGCCACGCCGGTGTATGGCGGCGCTTCGTATGACCGCCAGATCCGCGCTTTGCAAAGCGGCACCCAGATCGTCGTCGGCACCCCCGGACGTATCCTCGACTTCATGCAGCGCGGCCTGCTCAAGTTCGACTCCCTCAAGACGCTCGTCTTTGATGAAGCGGATGAAATGCTCGACATGGGCTTCAGCGACGACATCGACCGCCTCATGGCTGCCGTGCCCAAGGAGCGCCAGACCATCTTCTTCTCCGCCACCTTTGAGCCACGCATCCGCCGCCTCGTAGAAAACTACACGACCAACGCCGCGACGATCACCATTCAGCAAAAGGCGCTGACCGTGGCCACCGTGGAGCAGCGCTACTACGAAGTGCAGGGCCGCTCCAAGCTGGAAGTGCTCTGCCGTCTGATCGACATCGAAGCCCCGCGCCTCACCATCGTTTTCGCCAACACCAAGCGCGCCGTGGATGACGCCACTGACGCCCTCGTGGCCCGTGGCTACGCCGCCGACCGCCTGCATGGAGACATCAATCAGACCATGCGCGAGCGCGTCATGCGCAACTTCCGCAGCGGCAACGTCGAAGTCCTCGTCGCCACGGACGTGGCTGCCCGTGGCCTGGACGTGAATGACATCGATCTCATCGTCAATCTCGAGCTGCCGTATGACGCGGAAGACTACGTGCATCGCATCGGCCGCACCGGCCGTGCCGGACGCAGCGGCAAGGCTTTCAGCCTCGTGGCCGGTCGTGAAATTTACCTTATGCAGCGCATCCAGCGCTTCATCAACATCCGTGTCGAGCGTGCCAAGGTGCCCTCCCAGGAAGAACTCGAAGCCACCCGCGTGGACAAGACCTTTGACAAGGTCAAAGCTGTCCTTGAAGGCGCCAGCTACGCCAATCATGAGCACAGCATTCAGCGCCTGCTGGACATCGGCTTCTCCCCCACGGAGATCGCCAGTGCCCTGATGGACCTGCTCATGAAGGACCAGGTGCGCGAGACCGAGCAGATCGTGGAAGACCGCGCTGGCCGGAAACCCGACTATCCGCAGCGCGACTTCAAGCCCCGCGTGCAGGCCACAGCGCCCACGCCGAGAGCCACCCCACAGTCCGCGTCCGCTCCTGCACCGCAGCAGGCAGCTCCTGCCGCTGAGGGAGAAGCCGCCCCGGCCTCTGAGCCAGCGGCTGAAGGCACGGAAGCTCCTGCCTCTGTCTCCTCCGAAGCTCCAGCAGCTTCTTCTGATTCTGAATCCGCTCCAGCAGAAGGCGGGGCCGCAGCCCCGGCTGCATCAGGCGAGGAATCCGGCCACGAAGAAGACTCCGGCCCCACCAATCATCAGGCAGCCACTCCGGCCCCTTCAGCGCGCCCGGCTCCGGCCAAATTCGACAACGAGTATGACAGCGATTCCGAGGAGGAACGCGTGCCGCGCAAGCAGAGCAGCTATGTGCAGAAAGGACCACGCTCCGGCATGGTGCGCCTTTTCATCAACGTCGGCGGTATGGATCAGGTGCGTCCGCAGGACATCTCGGGCCTGCTTTACAACACCATTCAAGACCTCACCCCCGGCAGCATCGGTGCCATCGACGTTCTGGAGAAATGCAGCTTCGTCGAAATCCCAGGTGATTCTGTTGAGGCCGTTCTCGAAGGCGTCAAAGGCGCGCAGTTGCGTGGCCGTGACGTCCGCATGGACCACGCTGACCGTCCAGACGACATCAGCGGCATTCGCCCCAAGCGCTTCGGCGGCGGTGGCGGCTTCATCAAGAAACCCGGCTTCGGCGGCGGTGGCGGCGGCTTTAACAAGGGCGGCTACGGCGGCGGTGCCGGTGGCGGCGGCTTCAACAAAGGCGGCGGCCCAGGCACAGGATTCAAAGGCTACGGCGGCGGCGCTGGTGGCGGCGGCGGCGGTTACCAAGGCGGCGGTGGCGGTGGCTTTAAGAAGCCCGGCTTCGGCGGTGGTGCTGCCGGTGGCGGATACCAGGGCGGTGGCGGCGGTGGCTTCAAGAAGCCCGGCTTCGGCAGCAAACCCTGGCAGCAGCGTGAAGGCGACGGGCCAAGCCCCGGTTACGGCGGCGGCGGCGGTGGCGGCGATGACGGCCCACGTCGCGAAGATGCCGGTGGCGGCGGCGGCCCACCCAAGCGCCCCTTCGGTGGCGGCGGTGGCGGCTTCAAGAAGAAGTGGTAGCC
The DNA here is from genome assembly GCA_025360015.1 of Verrucomicrobiota bacterium. GTDB lineage: Bacteria > Verrucomicrobiota > Verrucomicrobiia > Verrucomicrobiales > Verrucomicrobiaceae > Prosthecobacter. The sequence goes on from JANYCZ010000025.1 coordinate 215,065, forward strand.
CGAAAGGCAGCCCCCCTCTATCCTCTCTCGGACCCATGCGACCTATCTGACCGATAGTACGCATGGGTCTTTTTTTACACTTTCTTTTCCCTCAACCACTCCCGTGACACGGCGGGCTGGAAGTCAAACCCCGGCAGGTGGCGGTCAACCACGGCGAACAAGGAATTCGCCAGCGCGATCACCACTTCGGTATCGCCCTGGGACTGGAAGTAGTTCACGGACACATTGTAGCCGGTGATTTTTTCCTTCAGCAGCTTGAGTGCAGCTTCATGCCGCTGGGTCGCCCTGCTGCGGATGTCCGCCGCCTCCTTGCGAAACATCACTGCTAGACGCGGATTCGGCCCTGTAAGCGGACTGCCCACGGTTTCGGTGCGTGTGGCCAGCTGCTCCTTGGCCAGCGCCTGCCGTTCTGCCTGGGCCAGGCCATTTTCCGCTGCGGTCAGTTCTTGCTCCTTTTGGAAGAGGTCTTTGAAAATAAACACCAGTGCATCCACGGCTCGCTGGGCCCTGCCTTCCTGCTTCTGCGAGAAGGAGGTGAGCCGTTTCACCGCTTCCTTCGCCTCCGGCAGCGCTGGCCGCTGCGCCAGCCGCAACGGTCTGAGGCAAAGAACAATGGCGGGTGTCTGCAAGGGATCTCCCGCACCCTCTGCCGCTGCGCCAGACATGCTGGAGGCCAGCGCCAGCAACAACAGGAAACATGCTTTCATCGTCATCCCTCACATAACCTCCAAGCGGCCTTGTTTGTTACATCGTGCCATCAAGTTCGTTTCAAATCGCCGCTTCATTCTGCCCCCATACGCGCCGTGAATGCGTGGAGTTGTATCAAGAAATCATTGGCGGCATGCTTCGTGCGCTCTTAAATCTCAGCAGGATCGCCCTGGCGGTGGTCTATCACTACATCCATGCCAAACTCCACCGCACTCCGCGACGCTCTGACCCAGTCACCGAACAACCTGTCGTTGCTGCTGCTCTATGGTCGTGCCTGTCTGGAAGAGCTCCATCTCGACGAGGCGCGTGAGGTCTTCACCCGCGCCTTGGAGCAGGACCCCGACCAGACCGATGCCATGCTGGGCATTGCCAAAGTTCTCTTCATGGAGGGCGATACCTCCGGTGCTGCCGTGCGTGCCGAACGCGTCATTTTTCTGGAGCCCACCAACGCCCAGGCGCATCTGCTGCTGAGCCGTGTGTATTTGAGCGAAGAAGACCGCACCAAAGCCATCGAACACTTTGACCGTGCTGCGCAGATCGACGGCACCATGAGCGATCCCGCCCTCGAGCGTGAACTCGGCCGCACCGCGCGTGACGCGCGCAAAACCGCCCCTGCCCCGGCAGCCGAGCCTGCCAGCCAGGAAGCCCCCATGTCCGGCGGTGGTGATCAGGATGAGTTCTTCGAAGACCCCTTCGATGATCCACCCTACGACTGGCGTCCCGAGACCTTCTACGCGCCCGGCGACCCCGAGCGTGGCAACGTCACCTTTGCCGATGTCGGCGGCATGGAAGAACTCAAGGAAGAGATCCGCCTCAAGATCACCTACCCGCTGCAGTTCCCCGATCTCTACAAAGCCTACGGTCGCAAGACTGGCGGTGGCATTCTCATTTACGGCCCGCCCGGTTGCGGCAAGACGCTGATCCTCCGCGCCGTCGCGGGTGAAGTGCCCTGCAACTACCTCTCCGTCGGTCTGCACGAGATCTTCGACCCCTACTTCGGCAGCACTGAGCGCAACCTGCATCAGATCTTCGAAACCGCGCGCGCCAACGCCCCCTGCGTCCTCGTGTTTGATGACATCGACTCGCTTGCCATGGACCGCCGGCAGATCCGCGAAAGCCAAATGCGAAATCTGGTGAACCAGTTTCTGCATGAGATGGACGGCATCCGCAGTGAGAACCAGCGCATCCTCGTCATCGGTGCCACGAACCAGCCGTGGGCGCTCGATCCCGCCTTCCGCCGCCCCGGTCGTTTTGATCAGGCCATCTTCGTCGCCCCGCCGGATGCCCCTGCCCGCGCGCAGATCATCGAGTTGCTCGCCAAAGACAAGCCCATTGCCGAATTCGACACCACGGAACTCATCGAAGCCACCAACGGCTTCTCCGGCGCCGACTTAAAATGGGTCTTTGATCGCGCCGCCGAACTTGCCCTGTCTGCTGCCATCCACACCGGCCAGCCCGTGCCGATCACCCTTGAGCTGCTGCTCGCCGTGGCCAAAGCCCACTCGCCCAGCACCCAGGAATGGTTTGAAGGCGTCCGCACCCACGCGCAGACGAACGAAGGCCCCGACAGCATCTTCAACGATATGCGCAAGTTCCTCAACGCACCGTCGAATACGAAGAAGGAGCGTTAAGTACTCCAGAGCTTTAGCTCGTTCTGGGTCTGGTCAAGTGCGCTGCGCGCTGTCAAGAGGTCAAGTAGTTGTCAAAACGTCCCGAAGCGGCAGCATGCCTGATCAAACGGTCGCATCGTAGTCAAGGTGTCGAGCAGCACACTGCCCGACACTTGACCAACCCCTTGACGCGAAGCCTCTACCTCGTCAGCGTCCCATCCACGATGCGCATCGCACCACGCGGATTCGCATCCTTCAGCAGCTCAGGCAGCGCTTCTTCCGGGAAGCCCTGGTAGGAAACAGGACGCACGAAGCGATAGATGCTGCCGGTACCGATGCTCGTAAAGAAGCTGTGGCTGGCCGCCGGATACGGCCCGCCGTGGTGCATGGAGGGACAGACTTCGATGCCGGTGGGGAAACCGTTGAAGATGATGCGGCCCACCTTGCGCTCCAGCACGCGGATAAGCGGCGCGAAGTCGCGCAGATCCTGCTCGGTGCCTTGCAGCGTGGCGGTAAGCTGGCCATCGAGGCTGTTCGCATAGCGCAGCATGTCTTCGAGAGTGGCGCATTGGGTGATGATCGAGCACGGGCCAAAAACCTCGCGGCGCAGTTCGGCGTTGGCTTCCAGCACGTCAATCGTGGTGGTGAAGATGCGACAGGCTGCTTGGGAGGCTGTTTCGCTCGGCGCGGTTTCCGACTGCCCGGCAAGCTGCAAACCATCCACCGTCTGCCATACAGCAGTGCCGGCGTCATACGCCTCGCAGATACCACGATGCAGCATCGTCTGCGGTGCCACCTTGCCCGCGAGAGCCGCTGCGTTGCTGATGAACTGATTCAAATCGTCGCCCTTCAGGCCCAGCACCACGGCGGGATTCGTGCAGAACTGGCCCACGCCCATCGTCACGGAGCCGACATAGGCTTCCGCAATTTTCGAGGCCCGCTCCTTGAGCGCCCCCGGCAGAACAAACACCGGATTCACCGAGCCCATTTCGGCATACACAGGAATCGGCTGCGCACGCGCCGCCGCCACATCCATCAGCGCACGACCACCGCGTAGAGAGCCGGTGAAAGCCACCGCCTGCGTGAGCGGATGTTTGGTCAGCGTCGTGCCGATGTCATTGCACTTGCCATGCAGCAAAGAGAAGCAGCCCGCTGGCAGTCCCACCTTGTGCAAGGCGCTCAGCACCGCACGCGCCAGCATCTCGCAGGTGCCAGGATGCGCAGGGTGTCCTTTGACCACAACCGGGCAGCCCGCCGCCAGTGCGCAGACGGAATCCGTCCCAATGACCCCAATGGCGAAAGGAAAATTGCTCGCGCCAAACACCACCACAGGACCGATGGGCATCATCACGCGGCGCACATCTGGCTTCGGCAGCGGCTGGCGTTCAGGCTGCGCATGATCCACACAGGCATTCGCCCAGGAGCCTTCACGGATCAGTGCCGCGAAGAGCTTGAGCTGACCGATCGCACGTCCGCGCTCGCCCGTCAGGCGGGCCATCGGCAGCGCGCACTCCGCATGCGCACGTTCCAGCAGCGCATCTCCCAGAGCGGTGATTTCATCCGCGATGGTGTCCAGCAAAGTCGCCCGTGTTTCCGGTGTCGCCATGCGCAACGCATCAAAGGCTCCATCCGCCGCCTGCATCGCCTCCTCCGCCTCTGCGTGCGTGGCATCGCCAAAAGCAGGCTCAAGCTGGGCGCTGGTGGTGGGATTGAAGGCGTGAAACAGATGTCCGTGCGGAGCCGCCTCGCGGCCCGCGATGTAGTGATGTCCAGTGAGTGTCATGGTTGGGGAGTTTCTAGAGAGAAATGCTGTTTCGTCCAGTGTTCGTGCGTGAACAAGCCCCCTCAATAGCACGCCCCTCCTGAAAAATCACAGCCCATACACCACTTTCATGAAACCGCCGGATTTCCAATCTCACCTGGCACGGGTGAGGAACAATCCGCTGGCTTAACGAGGTGCTCATGGTGGTCTTCTGCGCGGTGCTCTGTGACTGCGACGGCTTCACTGACATGAAGGACTTTGCCCAGACACAACTGGCCGGGGCCAATTCACTCACCCTGCATGTGGACTCTGTGCCGGAGCCTTTGCGTGCGCTGCCGGGAGCCCTAGGGCTTGCTTTCCTCACCCTGCGTCGTCGCCACCGGGTGCTTGCGGCTTAAGACTCAAAACTCGCCACGGAACACGCAACGGGCGTTGGGTGTTTCGTGGATCACGATCTCACAGAGGCCGGGCAGTTGCGGGGCCAGTTTTTTCCAGAGCCAGGCGGCCATGTATTCGATGGTCGGGTTCTCCAGGCCTTCGATCTCATTGAGATAGGAATGATCCAGCCGGTCCATGATCGGCTTCATGGCCCGGGAGATTTCCGCGTGATCATAGACCCAGCCGATCTTCGGATCCACCTCGCCTTCAACGGCGATTTCCAGCTTGAAGGAATGGCCATGCATCTTGGTGCATTTGTGATCGCCAGGAAGGTTGGGCAGCGTCTGGGCGGCCTCGAAACGGAAGTCTTTGATGATGCGTGCGCGCATGAAAATTTAGGAAGGAAGAGTCTTTAAACCACGAATGCCCGCTGACCAGCGCAGATTCTGTGAATGGGAAACATCAGCGCGCCGAACGCTCGGGCTTCTTGCTCGGTTCTGCCGCCGCATGCGGTGGCAGGATGGTCAGGTTCAAACGGTAAACCAGGCCGTCAAACGGCGTGCTGTTTGGGTATTTGGCGTTCTTTAAAATGCCAAAGCTCTGCCCGGCGGCGATGCCAGCCTTGGGCTCTTGGGGAAATCCTTTGTCAAACGGGGCGACCCCAAGCACCTCGCTGTGCCCCGGTACCGCCAGCGTGATGACGCCGCCGGTCTCAATCTGCGCCCGAATATTGACACGCCCTTTCTCCAGCGCCGCTCCGCTGATGACCGTGCTCTGCCCATTCACAAACACGGTCAGAGTCGGCTGGGCGGCCACCAGATGCAGCACATAGCCAGACTGCTCGTCACCCTGGGCCAGCAGCGTGCTGTCCTGATCCACGAGCGGATCGAACTCAAAGGCGGCATCCATAAAGACACCCCTGCCCTGCAGCTTTGGCGCCTCGGTCGCGCTGAGGACATCGCCGATGTTCAGCACCAGATCATCCGAACCCGCCGGGCTGACAGCTCCCACGATTTCACCCGCCGGACGTGAGGCACTCTTAAATTCCTTGGGGAAAAACCCGGCCAGCGTGGACTTCAGCGCCGCATGCTCCGGCTTCGCCGCGAGATTTGTCCACTCATGCGGATCGGTCTGATGATCGTAGAGTTCCTCGCTTCCATCCGAGTAGCGGATGTAGCGCCAGCGTTCATCGCGCGCAGCATATCCCGCATTTTTGCCACCTCCCATGCAGGTGATGGCGGGGCGGTCGCGCTTGGCCGTCGGATCTTCCAGCAGCGGTTTCAAACTGCTGCCATCCAGATGCGCAGGCAGCGGCAGCTCAGCAAGATCGCACAGCGTGGGATAGAGATCTATCAGCGCCACTGGCTGTGCCGAGGCGCTGTCCGGCTGGGTGACACCCGGGGCGTAAATGGAGAGGGGCACGCGCGTCGTCGGCTCCCACAGCTTGCCCTTGTGCCACATTTGCTTTTCCCCGAGGTACCAGCCGTGGTCGGAGGTGAAGACGATGATCGTGTTCTTCGCGTTCGGCCCCTTGTCAACGGCATCAAGAATGCGCCCCAGCATGGCATCGCAAAACGCCACACTGGCCAGGTAGGCGCGCACGGTGTCCTTCCAGAGGTTCTTTTCGAGGATCAGCTTGTGCAGCCCTTCCTTGAGGTGCGTCTTCGCAATCGCAGGCACATCATCCAGATCATCCGCCTTCACTTCCGGCAGCTTGATGGAATCCAGCGGCAGCGCATCGAAGTACCTCTGCGGCACATACCAAGGCGAATGCGGACGGTACAGCCCCAGTGCGAGGAAGAACGGCTGCCCCTGCTTCTTGCCGAGGAAATCAGCGGCAAAGGCGGCGATCTGGCCATCATCGGTCTTTTCTTCTGTGATGGGAATGCCACCCCAGTCCCAGTGCCAGATGTTCAGGCCGTTGAAATTTTGCCCTGTATGTACAGGCAGATCTGGAATCTGAACACCGGCCTGCGGAAAGCGCTGGTCCCAGGCGCCGTCCTGCTCAAAGCCGCGCCGCCCGCCGTGCCAGCCACTGAGACGCCCCTCGGGCCCACCGTGGTTCGCGTGGAAGATTTTGCCTGCCGCAGCGGTGGTGTAGCCCTTGGCTTTGAAATACTCCGGCAGCGTCGGTTTGCATGCGATCTGCACGCTGCGCCGCCAGTCCTGCTCATTGCCATAGACTCCGCTCGATGATGGCAGCATGCCCGTGAGCAATGAGGTGCGCGAAGGATTGCACAGCGCGTAATTGCAGTGCGCATTGCTGAAGCGCATGCCCCTTTTTGCCAGACGGTCCATGTTCGGAGTCACCGACTGCGGGTGGCCACCCATCCAACCTGCGTAATCCCGCAGATCATCCGCGATGATGAACAGTACATTGGGCTTTCCGTCAGCAGACTCTCCGCTCTCCTTCGGTTTCCCCACCGCACCCGCTGGCACAGCCAGCAGTACGAGGGCAAAGAAGAGCATGCAAGAAGGCGGCAACATCATGGAAAGCTCGCACGGAGCTGCGTCTATGTCGAGCCAGCGTCTCGATGAATCTATGGCGTGATAAGGAAGCAAGCGGGAAGATGATGGAATCTCCACCGAATTCACCTATCCCGGCAGCTTTTCCATCCAAGATTTCCCTGAATTTTTTTTTGATTTTGCCGACTTTGTGAAATTTTTCACAAATAGGGCTTGCGACCCCCTCTCATGTGGCTAAAAAAAAGGCCCGCCATCCCGGCCAGACCCTACACTGGCCATCCCCGGTAGCCCCTACCCCTCATGTTGCCTTCGTTTCTCCAACCAACCTCCTTCTCGCCGCTGCTCGCGAACGTGCACAGCTATGCGTCGGAGCTCTTCACTGAGAGCAGCAACCTGGGATTTCTCACCAATTCCCTGCTCGTCGCAGCGGTCGTGGTGGGCATCGTCCTTTGGTTCGCCGCCAAGGCGACGAAGAACATGACGCTGATCCCGCACAAGGCGCAGAACTTCTTCGAATTCATCGTCGAGTTCCTGTACGGTCAGGTGGAAGGCATCGTTGGTGCCAAGATCGCTCCTCGCGTTTTCCCACTGCTCGCGACCATCTTCATTTACATTCTCGTCTCCAACTGGTTCGGCCTCCTTCCGGGCATCGGCACCATCGGCTGGGGAGAAGGCACCGGCTTTATGAGCGTCAAGGAAGTGCACGATCCGCTGCTGCGCCCGCCGACGGCTGACTTGAACATGACCTTCGGCCTTTCCGTCTCCATGTTCCTCGTCTGGCTCTACATCACCATTAGAGAAGTCGGCGTCTGGGGCTTCGTGGTTCACACCTTCGGTGCCAAGGGCGGATTGAAGGGCGTCATGGGTGCCATGGTGGCCGTGGTCTTCCTCTTTGTTGGCGTCATCGAAGTCTTCTCCATCGTCTTCCGTCCGGTCACCCTTTCCTTCCGCCTCTTCGGCAACGTCCTCGCGGGTGAAAACGTGCTGCACACCATGAGCGGCATGGGCGGCTTCCTCGGCAGCATCCTCGCTCCCTTGCCCTTCTACTTCATGGAACTTCTCGTCGGCCTGCTCCAGGCCATCGTGTTCACCCTGCTGAGCGCGGTTTACATCCAGCTTTCCACCACTCATGACGACCACGGTCACGAGGAGGCGCATCACTAATCTCTGACTTTGCCTGCGGGACCATGCGCAACGCGTGGACGCCGGTGACACAACAAACACAAACTCGACTAACATTATGACACTTGAACTTATCTCCATGGCACAGGCAGCCGCAGCACACGGCGCTGACGTCCTTCCAGTCCTCGCCCCTGCTGGCATCACTGGCAGCATCGCCACCGGTCTCGGTGCAGGCAGCGCCGCCATCGGCGTGGGCCTCATCGGCTCCAAGGCCGTGGAAGCCGTCGGTCGCAATCCCGGCGCTTTCGGCAACATCCTGACCCTCGGCATTATCGCCATGGCCCTTGCAGAAGGTCTCGGCATTCTGTCCTTCATTCTTGGCAAGTAAGCCCTGAATTTCGCAGCGGGCTGAAAGCAGCCCGCTGCAGTTAAATCTCTTCTCTCTTTTTCACACCGTTATGGACCAGATCAAAGGCATCGCATATCAGATCGCAGGCGACTTCGGCCTCGCTTGGGGCAAGTTTTTTTCCCAAGTCATCATCTTTATTCTGGTCTATACCATTCTCAAGAAGTACGCCTTCGGTCCCATCATGGGAATGCTGGAGCAGCGCCGTCAGCGCATCGCCGATGGTGAAGCCAAACTCGAAAAGATTGGCCGCGACGCAGCCGAAGCCAGGCAGACCTCCCAGGCCATTCTCGACAAAGCAGAGGCTGATGCAGCCCGCCTTGTGAAAGAAGCTGATGACGCCGCCAAGGCCATCCAGGAGCGCCGCCAGCAGGACGCCGTGGCCAGCGCCAACACCATCATCGCCAAGGCTCGTGAAGCCGCCCAGCTTGAGCAGGAACAGCTCATGTCCCAGCTCAAGCGCGAATTCGGCCGCATGGTCTCCGACGCCACCAGCCGCGTCACCGGCAAGGTCCTCAACACCGACGACCAGACCCGCATCAATCAGGAAACCTCCGCTCAGGTCTCCGCTTAATTTTTCGCCGCTTCGCCAACCATGAAGATCACCAAGGAAGCCCGCCGCACCTCTCGTCAGCTTTTCCGCGCCTGCATCGCAGAAGGAAAACTGGACGAGTCCCGCGTGCGCACAGTGGTCAGCAGCGTGGCCAAGAGCAAGCCACGCAGCTACATCGGCATTCTCGATGCCTTCGCCCGCCTCGTGGCGAATGAAGTGGACCGTCAGCGTGCCGCAGTAGAAAGCGCCACTGCTCTGACTCCTGCCACGCAGTCCGAGCTGCAGGCCAGCCTTTCCAAAAAGTATGGCCGTCCGCTCACTCTCGAATTCAACGTCAAACCAGAATTGCTGGGCGGCATCCGCGTGAAAGTCGGTTCCGACGTCTGGGACGGCAGCGTCAAAGCCCGTCTCAAAGCCCTGTCTGACTCCCTCTCCGCTTAATTTCCGCCCTCAGCCTCTTCCCTCTTAGTTTTTTCAAACCCGCAATACCATGAGCAACATCCTCCAGGAGATCGAATCCCAAATCGCCGGCCTCAAGACCGCCGTCACGAAGTCCAATGTGGGCATCGTACGTGAAATCGGTGACGGCGCAGCCAAGATTGAAGGCTTGAGCGATGTCATGCTCAACGAAATGATCGAGTTTCCAGGCGGTGTCTTTGGTCTCGCTCTGAACCTCGAAGAAACTGAAGTCGGCTGCGTGCTTCTCGGCTCCGGCGAAAACGTCCGTGCAGGTGATGAAGTCAAGACCACCGGCCGCCTCCTCTCCGTGCCAGTCGGCAAGAGCCTCCTCGGTCGCGTCGTGAACGCCCTCGGTCAGGCCATCGACGGCAAAGGCGATATCAAAGGTGAAGCCCAGTATCCCGTCGAAAAACTCGCTCCTGGCATCATCGCCCGTAAGTCCGTGTCCGTCCCCGTGCAGACCGGCATCATGAGCATCGACGCCATGATCCCGATTGGCCGCGGTCAGCGCGAGCTCATCATCGGTGACCGTTCCACCGGCAAGACCACCATCGCCGTGGACACCATCATCTCCCAAGCGCAGCAGAACAAGGCTGCCGAACAGGGCAAGCTCAAGGGCCACAAGCCTCTCTACTGCATCTACGTCGCCATCGGCCAGAAGCAGTCCAACATCGCCCGTGTCGCCAAGACACTCGAAGACGCCGGTGCCATGGAATACACCTGCATTGTCAGCGCCTCCGCTTCTGACTCTGCGGTGAATCAGTATCTCGCTCCGTATTCCGGCTGCGCCATCGGCGAATGGTTCATGGACCAGGGCCAGGACGTCCTGATCGTGTTTGATGACCTTTCCAAGCAGGCCGTGGCCTACCGTCAGGTGTCCCTCATCCTGAAGCGCCCTTCCGGCCGTGAAGCTTATCCCGGCGACGTGTTCTATCTCCACTCCCGGTTGCTTGAGCGCTCATGCCGCGTCAGCGAAAACTACGGCGGTGGTTCCATGACCGCTCTGCCAATCATCGAGACGCAGGCTGGCGACGTGTCCGCCTACATCCCGACGAACGTGATCTCCATCACCGACGGCCAGATCTTCCTGGAAACCGACTTGTTCTATCAAGGCATCCGCCCTGCCATCTCCGTCGGTCTGTCCGTGTCCCGCGTGGGTTCCGCCGCTCAGACGAAGGCCATCAAGAAAGTCTCCGGCACGACGAAGCTCGACCTCGCGCAGTTCCGCGAACTCGCCGCTTTCGCCCAGTTCGGTTCCGATCTCGACGCCGGCACCAAGGCCAAGCTCGACCGCGGTGCCCGCATCGTGGAACTCTTCAAGCAGCAGCAGTATCAGCCGAAGAGCCTGCCGATCATGGTCAGCACGCTTTACGCGATGCAGAAGGGCTACTTCGACTCCGTTTCCGTTGACCGCGTGAAGGAATTCCAGGCCAAGCTGGAAGACTACCTCTCCACTCGCAAGAGCGAGCTCATGGACCAGCTCGCCAACGAAAAGACCCTCGACAACGTCGAAGCCGGTCTCAAATCCGCCCTCGACGACTTCAAAACGTCCTGGAAGTAAGTTTCAGCATTTAGTTTTTTCATCCCTCATCCTTTAAAAGATGCCCTCCACCCGCGACATCCGACGCCGAATCAAATCGGTCAAAAACACGGCCCAGATCACCAAGGCCATGCAGCTCGTCGCGGCTGCGAAGATGAAAAAAGCGCAGGACCAGGCCAGCCATGGCCGTGCCTACGCTGAGATGCTCAACAAGATCCTCGTCAGCCTCAAGGATCAGGCCGAAGAGGGCATCCACCCCTTCTTCGCGGAAGGCAAAGGCGACAAGACCCTCGTCCTCCTCATCGCCTCCGACAAAGGTCTTTGCGGCGCCTTGAACACGAACTTGCTCAAGAAGCTCGTCACCACGCAGATCGAAGGTGAAGTCGAATACGTCACCATCGGCAGGAAGGCCGTCCAGGCGATCAACCGCCTGCGCCGCACGCTGGTGGCTGATTTCCCGATCAAGGATCCCGCCAAGTTCGCCGAAGTCCGCGCCGTGAGCCGCTTCATTCAGGACAAGTATCGCACGGGCGAATACAAGAAGGTTTTTGTCGTCTTCAACAACTTCATCAACACCGTCACGGTGCTGCCATCTGTCGAGCAGCTCCTGCCCGTGAATCCGGTGACCCTAGGTGGCAAGCGCGACTTCGGTCATGAGATTGCTCCCCCTGCCGGTCCTTCCCTGGAGTACAAGTTTGAGCCCAGCGCCCAGGTGGTCTTTGAAACCGTGCTGCCGCAATATGTGAACGACACCGTCTATCAGATGGTGCTCGAATCCCGCGCCTCCGAGCACTCCAGCCGGATGGTGGCCATGAAGAACGCCACCGACAACGCCAAGCAGATGATCAAGGACCTCAGCCTGGAGTACAACAAGCTCCGTCAGGCCGCGATCACCAACGAACTCCTCGAAATCACCACCGCCAAGATGGCTCTTGAGTAAGCCTTTTTCACTTCTCCCTTTTTACTTTTCCCTTATATGAGCAACATCGGCAAAATCGTTCAAGTCATCGGTCCCGTGGTGGACGTGGATTTCTCCGCCACTGGCAAGCTGCCCGGCATCTACAACGCCCTCGAAATCAATTTCAACCAGGCTGGCAAACAGGTCCGTCTCACTTGCGAAGTGCAGAGCCACATGGGTGACGGCTGGGTCCGCTCCATCGCCATGATTTCCACGGAAGGTCTGAAGCGCGGCATGGACGTCCTCGACACCGGCGGCCCGATCACCGTTCCTGTCGGTGAAGAAGTGCTTGGTCGTATTTTCAACGTCACCGGCGACGCTTGCGATGACCAGCCCGATCCTAAAACAGCGAAGCGCTACGCGATTCACCGCCCCGCTCCTGCGCTCGTCGATCAGAATCCTTCCGCTGAGATCCTCGAAACCGGCATCAAGGTCATCGACCTTATCTGCCCTTTCACCAAGGGTGGTAAAGTGGGTGCTTTCGGTGGTGCAGGCGTCGGCAAAACCGTCGTCATCATGGAGCTGATCAACAACATCGCCAAAGGCCACGGTGGTTACTCCGTGTTCGCCGGTGTGGGTGAGCGTACCCGCGAAGGGAACGACCTTTACCATGAAATGATCGAGTCCGACGTGATCAAGGTGAAGAAGAACGGCCACGACATCGTGAAGAACGAGCAGGGCGGTTACATCAGCGAGCCCGGCTCCAAGGTGGCCCTTGTTTATGGCCAGATGAACGAGCCTCCAGGTGCCCGTCTCCGCGTCGCCCTCTCCGCCCTGTCCATGGCCGAGTACTTCCGCGATGAAAAGAACCAGGACGTGCTCTTCTTCGTGGACAACGTTTTCCGTTTCTCCCAGGCCGGTTCCGAAGTGTCCGCTCTCCTTGGACGTACGCCTTCCGCCGTGGGTTACCAGCCGACTCTCGCCGCAGAAATGGGCATGATGCAGGAGCGAATCACCTCCACCAAGACCGGTTCCATCACATCCTTCCAGGCCGTTTACGTCCCTGCGGATGACTTGACCGACCCTGCCCCGGCCAACACTTTCGCCCATCTTGACTCCACCGTCGTGCTTGAGCGTTCCCTCGCCGAGCTGGGCATCTACCCTGCCGTGGATCCCCTCGCTTCCGTGTCCAAGGCCCTCGCCCCGGAAATCGTGGGAGAAGAGCATTACCGCGTGGCCCGTGGCGTGCAGCGCGTCCTGCAGCGCTACAAAGACCTTCAGGACATCATCGCCATTCTCGGCATGGACGAGCTCAGCGAAGACGACAAACTCACCGTCTTCCGCGCCCGTAAGCTCCAGCGCTTCCTGTCCCAGCCCTTCCACGTCGCTGAAATCTTCACCGGCACCAAAGGCGAATACGTCAAAGTCGCCGACACCATCCGTGGCTTCGCCGAAATCCTCGACGGCAAGCACGACAGCGTTCCCGAAGCCAACTTCTACATGAAGGGTGGCATCGACTCTGTTAAGAAGGACTAAGCTGGCACGCTGGCATTTATGATTTACGATTTTTGATTTATGATTTCAAACCTCATGAATCGCTGGCTCTCAGGACCAAATCATAAATCGTAAATCGTAAATCATAAATTTCTCCCTTACATGCCTCTCAAACTCGAAATCGTCACTCCTGAAGCCCGCATCTATCCCGGCAAGGATGTGGATGGTCGTCCTGAATCTGGTGAGGTCGATTCAGTGGTGCTCCCTGGCTATGAAGGCGAGATGGGAGTTCTCCCAGCCCATGCCAATTTGGTGACCACGCTGCTCCCTGGTGAGCTGCGCATCACCAAGGGTGGCAAAACAATTGAGATGGCCGTTGGCGAAGGTTTGGTCGAGGTCACGGGCTCAGTCGTTCGTATCCTCACCGATGCCGCCATCGACTCCGACAAGATCGACGAGAAAGCCGCCGAAGACGCCATCGCTCGCGCCAGGAAATCCCTCGAAGATCTCAAGCCCGGCGAGCAGCAGGAAGAAATCGCCGCAGCCATGGCCGCCATCCAGCGCGCCACGATCCACCTCAACATCAAGCGCAAGCGCAAGACCGTCTAACTTCAGACATCTAGATTCACTCCGCTCCGGAGACAATCAGACCATGAGACTTTCATCTCATGGTCTTTTTTTGGAGTGCTGTCGCGCAGTGAGGAACGAACGCAGCTACCGCTTTCGACGGGCCGGGCAGACCTCGCATGCATAGAATAGACTTGTTCCCGAATAGGGGGCCATATCTGCCGGGGCATCCGCGGTTGTAGGATGGGCGTGGCGACAGCCCGCCCGTCTGCGAGCGTGCTGCAACGCACCAAGGCGTACGGACGCTCTCGCAGTCGGGCGGTTTGGC
>JANYCZ010000026.1 GCA_025360015.1 Verrucomicrobiota bacterium
CGTGGCGACAGCCCGCCCGTCTGCGAGCGTGCTGCAACGCACCAAGGCGTACGGACGCTCTCGCAGTCGGGCGGTTTGGCGGAGCCTACGTTGGAGCATGCGCGGCACTCGACGCCAAACACACCCAACCTACGTGAAGAGGAGTCCCGCTATTCGGGAACAAGTCTAATGGACCAAATGGCCGCCATGGGTTTTTCAGCCGCGCAGCATCCGCATCCAGTCGGTCTAGTGGCTCCCTGTGGGGCGGGAGCCCGCGATGTGAGACGCGTGGTGCAGTGATGTGAGATGCTCCGGTGACGGCTGCGGATGCGGGCTGTTTAAGGAGGGCACCAGCTTGGCCAGGGGCGATCTCTCATCCGCATCCACCTTTTCAATGCGGAACTTGATTTCTGGGGTGACGAGATCCACCGGGGTTTTGGGGCCGCCGTTTGCCTCCTGCCGGAAGACACGTTTGGTCAGCGTGCAGCGATACTCGCCCTTCTCTTCGATCGGAAAGAGATACCGCAGGTCCAGGTAGTGGTCATAACCGCGTCCGATCAGTTCTTCGCTGAACAAGGCATGCGGCAGGATGGCTGGAAAATGCGCGCCGGGCATATCCTTGTAGGCGGTCAAAACTTTGCCACTGGGCGCGACCAATCGGATCTGGATGCCCGGATCAAAGGCGCAGCCGCTGAACAGGTTCACATGCTTCGTATGGTTCGTGGTGCTGATCACGTAGCTGAGCGCGCATGTCTGCGCATCGGGATATTGCGGAAGATATTCCACTCGCAGGCTCACGTGGTCTTTTTCCACCCTGGCCTGAAGGGGCAGGCTGGCGCCGTTTTTATCCTCGGCCAGGCAGCAGCCAATGGCGATGAACAGAACAAGGAATGACTTCATAAAAATGGGGGTAGCAGGTCAGCGCGTGGCGCAAGCGGGTGGGTTCGACACTGAAATATACGCAGGATTCATGCCATGTCGAGCTGGGGGGCTTCGCATGTCATCCCTGCTGCGCTCCTTTAACACCAGCCAGCCGGCTGGATTTCAGAATGAGATGCCGTTCATGCCAGGCATGGACGGCCATCGGTTAAGGGTGTGTCGTGGCTTTTGAAGGCTGGGACAATGGAGCAACGCGACAGCGTCTTTGAGTGCGGTCTGTTCCATCCAACGCACCACCACCAAGAGGTCTCATGAAGACACGCAGGCAGCACGCTCCCAGGGCTCAAACACCTCAAGGCCCCCTGGTCACCTGCAGCCGCATGAAGCGACGTGGAGTGGAGGTCTCGGGTACGCTATCGCGGAAGATGACGGATTGGGTGCCGTCGCCATTGCTGGTGGGGGTGCCCACTTGCACGGGGGCGCCGGGCCAAGTTTGCAGATCGGCCCCGGACTGCGGGGTGTAGATCAAATCGGTGGCGGCAGGCTGGAAGCGGTAGGTGAGGGTGAGGTAGTTCGTCCCGCTGATGTTTTGCGTGGCCGTGCTGTAACCGCGCGTATTGTTGATGGTCTTCGGCTCAAAGCCAAAGGCGTATTCGAGAAGATTTGAAAGGCCGTCTGCATCGGGGTCTGCTTTGTCGCCGCTGATGCTGGCGTTAAGCAGTTCGGCGGAGGTGAAGCGTGACTGCTGCCAGTTGGCGTAGGGGCCGGTGGAGACGGTCACGGTGGCGGTGCCTGGAGCGCCTGGGACGATGCCGCCGATGGGCACGCCCAGATTCAGCGTGAAGGTCTGGCTGGGCTCCGTGATGCCGTCGTTGAGCAGCGCCACCGAGAAGGTCTTGCTGGTCGCATCTCCGCTGGCCCACGAAAGCGTGCCTGTTGCAGGCGTGTAACGAGTGGTCGCCGCCGTGCCGGTTTGCGTGCCGTAGTTCATGGAGGCTGCGCCGTAGCTGCCGCCCATGCGGGTGGCGGTGACGGTGAGTGTGTTGGCTTCATTGCCACTCAGGGCGCTGGTGGCCAGTTGAATGGTTCCCGGAATGCCGGGCATGCCCGAGAAAAGCCGCGCTGCGGTGATGTTCGCCACCCCCTGGATGCTGGCGTAGTCTCCGCAGAGAAACACCCGACCGTCCGCCTGCATGGCCAGATCATACACCGTCCCGTTGGAGCCCGGCCCTGCACCGAAGACCGTGTCCAGCGTGCCATCCGCATTGAGTCTGCCGAAGTTGCCCTGGGTGGTGCTGTCGAGGTTGGCAAAGATGCCGCCCACGAGGATCTTGTCGTCAGCCTGGATCGCGGAGCAGTACACATTGCCATCCGTGCTCGGAGTGAAGGTGCTGTCCGTCGTGCCCGTCGAAGTCACGCGGGCCAGATGAGCGTGCGCCACGCCGTTGAAGGCGGTGAAGTCACCGCCGAGGACCACGCTGCCGTCTCGCTGCAAAGAAATCGTGCGCACTCTCTGGAGCGATCCGGTGTTGCCAGCCGCGTGAGCGCCAGCGCCCACGTCAAAGCTCGTATCCACGCTGCCGCTGCTGCTCACGCGGACAATCCCTCCGCGAAATGCACCTCCAGAGAATGGGCCGCCTGAGAAATAGAACACCCCGCCCACCAGGATTTTCCCATCTGGCTGCTGCGCCAGGGCATAGACGTGCCAGCCGCTGGTGCTGGCGAAATCGGGGCCGACAAAGCTCGTGTCCAGCGTGCCATCTGGATTCAGCCGCGCCAGGTACTCGCGGGCCACCCCAGCAAAGGTGGTGAAATCTCCACCCACCAGGATCTTGCCGTCCGGCTGCACAGCCAGCGCCCGCACGGCGCTGGTGGCGCCGGTGCCGGGATCAAAGGTGGTGTCCAGGCTGCCGTCCGTGTTCAGCCGGGCCACTGCATTGCGGGTGGCGCCATGCACGGTGGTGAAGGTGCCGCCGATCAGCACCTTGCCGTCCGGCTGCAGCACCATGGTATTGACGGGCTTCACATTGACACCCGTGCCATTGCCGAAGGTGGCGTCCACGCTGCCATCCGCATTCAGCCGGGCAAATCCATTGCGGGTGTAGGTCGTGAAGCTGGCATCCTGCAGCAAAGAGAATGAGCCAGCGATCAAGGTCTTGCCATCGGTCTGCACTTCGGTCTGGTTCACCGTGGAGTTTACGAAGTCGGAATGAAACCCCGGGTCCGTGGTACCTGCGGAGGCGATGCTCACGCTGGCGATCACATTGGTGTCAAGGATGCCGCCGGTCATGCCGGAGAGACCGACGGTGAAATTCAGCAGGCCGTTGAACGCCGCCGTTGTGGTGATGGGGATGGTGACTGTTTTGGCCGCGCTGTCGCCGTCCGCCCATGAGATCGTGCCGGAGGAGGCGGTGTAGTTGGACGCTGCGGTGGCCGTCCCATCGGTGGTGGCATAGTTTACACTCACGGCCCCGGTGCTGTTTTCGGTGCGCGTCAGAGTCAGCGTCACCGTGCCCAGCTTTTCATCCACGTAGTAGCTGCCTGCCTGCCACTGCACGCGGGGGGAGAGACTCACCTGCACATCCAGGTACTCATTGGGTGTGGTGCCGCCTTTGCTCAAGGGGTGGATGGTGATGCCGGCCACGGTGTCGGTAAAGGTGGCCCCCGCCGCCAGCGCGGCGTCCTGCGCGCTGGTGCCAGGTGTGGTCATGTCCAGCAGATTGCCCTGCACCACGGAATTGTACCCCCATTGAATGTAGGCACCGTTCATCAGCGAGGTGTTGGCGGTGAAGAGCTGCCGCAGGCCGATCCAGTAGTCCTGCGAGGTATTGCGCACGATCTTCAGCGCCAGCGGATTGGTCAGGCTCGCGCTGGCATGGTCAAAGCGGTACACACGGTACGTTCCCGGGGTGCTGACGGTCGTCACACTGCTGTCGGGGATCCAGTGCAGGATGCTCTTCTGCCACATGTCAAAGTGGTACTTGATGTCCGTGGTGCCGGAGCCCATGACGCCAAAGGGATCGCCATATTCCGTGCTGGAGCCGGAGGGAGAGATGGGGCTGCCATCCGCCACCTGCCAGAGATTGCAATGCTGCAGGCCGAAGGTGTGGCCGATCTCATGCGAGCAGTCGCGGAAGTCGAACCAGCCGTTGATCCAGAACTTCTTGCCATACACATCCCCCAGCCCGCCGTAGGTGATCTGGGAGCCGGAGATGGAGGCGAGATTGGAAAACACCACCCCGATGCGGTCGTAGTTCGCGAGGGTGAAGCCCGCCGTAGTCGCTGCCGCCTCTGCATCTGCGTGCAGCGTGCTGTTGAAGTTTCCCTGGGCATAGTAGGCGGCGGTCTGCGGCATGCGCAGCACCCCAGTCACATCGGAGGCGCTGACGGAGAGCGCCGCCTGACCGTAGGAGGCCTGGGAGTAGAAGTCGCTGATGCCATTGGTCTGGTTGAAGACATTGGTCACATAGGCCGCGTCGATGACGTTGGAGGTATGGGAGTACACCGGCGAGCCGGTCAGGTCGGAGAAGTCCACCCGGATGATGATGACCTTTTTCGTGCCCGTGCTCCAGGATGCCGGCGGGCGGCCACTCACGCCGGAGGTGCCGGGCTGCCCATCGGCCGCAGTCAGCTCGCTGGTCAGCGCACCGGGAAGGGGGCCTGCGGCGTTCTCTGCATTGATGAGCTGCCGCTCAAAGTCCGCCAGATGCACCATGTGGCACAGGTGGTAGATTTTGCCGCCCACTTCCACGACATTGGTTTCATCCGTGTTTTGCGGCGCGGTGGCATCGGTCGGAGTGGGGTCTTTGGAAACGGGGCACACGGGGCTTACTTCCGCCTGGGCCTTCGGCACTTCGCCGGGGTCCAGCGCCCGCAGCGGGCTTTCCGAGAGCGCCAGCGCACCCCCAACTGCCACGCCGGTGATGGAAATATCCGTCTTGGTCGTCTGCGCCTCCCGGCGGCCATAGACATACGTCTCGAACTCCTGGCCATTCACCATGGTCGAGCGGAACAACGACTGTGGCACCGTGCCGCCCGGCGCCGCATTGACCCCCAGCAGATTCACCTGGCCCACCCCCGCCACCCGCTGCTCCAGCAGTCCTGCGATTTCTGGTGGGAGCTGCGTACGCACCGCCATGGGCACCGTGGAGGCGATGACCTGACGCGGATCCGTTTTGATCAGCTCCTTCAGCAAGGCCATGCGCTGGGTCAGCAGCGCCACGCCTTCTGGAATGAGCGCCGCCCGGTCAGCCGGCGCTGCCGCCAGATAACGCTTGGCCCATTCGTCGAAGGCTGCCAGCTCAGGCCGGGGCTCATGCCCCCAGGCGCTGCCGAACAGCCGATAGGCAGGCGTGGCACCATCTGCTGGGGCACGTGCGGGGCGATCCGGCGTCACCTCAGGCTTGGGCTCATCAGCAGGCGGGGCGATGAACTGGGAGACGGATGATGCAGAACCGGCCGCTTTCCTCGACATCGGGGGGGATTCCACGCTGGGGGTGTTTTCTTGGGGCGAAGGTGCCACGGTGAACTGCCAGGCCAAAATCCCCAGCAGACAAGCCGTGACGATGAATGCAAAAAGACGAAAGCGGGTGGGGGCAGGTGTCATAATCAAGGCAAGGGGATGCGAAGGAGAGAAATCATCAGACCAGTCAGCAGGCCCAAACTGCTCATTAAAATTCGCCGATGGAGGTGGCCGTGGGCTCCACAATCATGCTGGCGAGAATAAGGGTCAAATCACTAATTTGAATTCAGCTCTCCGTTCTGACTGATGGCATCGGAGTATGGCAGCTCCCACAAAAAAGGCGGGCCATGTCTGGCCCGCCTTCGTGAATTGTGTGTCTTCGATGCCGCTTACTTCGCAGCAGCCTCGGGCGTTTTCGCGCCTTCCTTGAAGCAGTAAAGGTGTGTGTGAGTGGTCACGTAGAGGGCGCCGTTGGCGGCGACCACGCTGCTGAGCAGCGGGGAGGGGAACTCGATGGTGGTGATCTCTTTGAGCACCTTGCCTTCAGCGAGGACGAAGAGTTCGCCTTCTTCATTGCCGATCCACACCTTGCCGTCGGCGACGAGCGGGCTGGCCCAGATGTGGCCCTTGGTATCGAACTTCCAGTACTCCTTGCCGGTCTTGGCATCGAGGCAAAACAGGCGACCAGTGTAGTCGGCGGCATAGACGAGGCCGTCTTTCACCGCTGGGGTGGAGATGGTGCGCTCAATCCCTTTGAAGGTCCACACGGCTTTGCCGGTGATGTCGCCGGTGCCTTTAGGATCAATGCAGCTCAGGCAGCCGACACCTTCGCCGTGCTCGGGGTCCTGGCCGATGTTCACATAGACGAGGCCATCAGCGATGGTTGGCGTGGCGATGATCTCGCTAGGGCCGTCGTACTCGACGTACTTGATCGGCTCCCCAGCGGAGTTCTTGCGATACTCCGGCGGGTTGGCGTCATAGCGCCAGTATTCATTGAGGATGTCCAGGCCTTCCGCATCCTTGTGCGTTTCCGGGGCCATGGAGTACACCCAGCCGTCACCGGCAGCAAAGACGATCTGTTTCTTGCCGTTCACATCGACGGAGTTCGGGGAGGACCAGGAGCAGTGCAGCACGCGCTCAGAGGCGACGTGATCCATTTCTCCGAGGAGCGTGCCCTTCTCGGCATCCAGCATGATGAAGCTTGGGGAGTTCGGGGCGGGGATGTTGGTGTGCGTCCAGTCCACGCCGTTGCAGGTGGGGACAAAGACCTTGCCATCGATCACCAGCGGATAACCGGCGGTCGCATTGTGCTGGAACACGCCGAGTTCTTTGTACATGTCATACACCCAGAGGATGTCGGCGTCAGTGTCGCCAGGGGTGAGGGGAGCGGTGGGCTTGCCGTCTTTGTCGAGCGGGGCCATGAACGCGCCTTCGTCCTGCATGCCCTGATTGCCGTTGGACATTCCTTTGACGTCCAGGCACACGATCTGGCAGCGATTGCTCGGCACATAGGCCTTGTCGCCGACGATGGTCGGGCTGGCGCAGATGCCGAGGTACTCCCAGTCATTGACCTTGCCGCTGCCCATCTTGGGCGAAACCATCTGCCACTTGAACTGGCCGGTGTACTCATCAAACACCATCATGATGCCGCGATCACCGATGTCCTGCGGGTTGCGCGGGGATTCATTGTTCGTGCCCACATAGACCTGGCCATTGGCGATCATCGGCGTGCCATAGGTCTGGGAGCCGAGCTTGGCCACCCAGAGGCAGTTCTTGGTGGTGCTCATGTCGATGTCTTCTGCACCGGGGGCTTTGTTGGCGTCCTGCGCATTCGGGCGCAGGCGTCCTGCTTCCTTTGGCGCGGCTTTGGGGCCGTACTTTTTGCCGGGATTGAAGTCGATTGGCAGACCTTTTTCGTCGGACACCATGTTGCGGGTGTTGCCACCGCCCCACTGATTGTAATCAGCGGCATGCAGCGTGGCCGTGGCAGCCAGCGCCGCGGCGAATAGAGGATAAAGTTTCATGGTCATGGGTGGGGTAAAAGGGTCGTGAGGCTGTCCCGGTCAATTACTTGTTGGGGATGACGCTCAGATTGTCGAGATAGACGCGTTTCTGGTTCAGAGGGGTGAAGCCGAAGATGCCAGGTGAGCCGTTCTTGTGGGCGCGGGGGACTTTGACTTCCATGGTCCAGGCTTCTGGCTCAGGCTGCGCTTTGTCCCAGATCTTGGCCAGCACCACGCCGCTGCCATCCTTGGCGACGTCCACGCGGGTCTTCAGGGTGTACCAGGTGTTGGCCACCGCCTTGAAGATAACTTCCTGTTTCAGACGTTCAGGGTTGGAGCTGATCTCCAGCTTGCCGGCGTTGCCGCGCATGCAGATGAGGTAGCGCTGGTTGATGAGGCCGAGGTCGGACTTCGCGCGGGCGCTGCCGTCGGTCATCACATCGGCCTGCATGGTGTAGTTGGAGAGGTGGGAAGGGGCCACGAAGATCGTGCCGCGCTGGAACATCAGACGGTCAAAGGTCTTGGCCAGCACCTTGTTGCCAGGAGCGCCGACGACTTCACGCACGTCAAATTTGAAGCGCGCGCCGATCCATGGCAGCGGCGGGTAGGCAAACATGATGTGCTCATTGGGCTGCTCGTCCTTGAGGTCGTATTCGTCGAAGTTGTCCACCAGCGGGAGATTGCGCAGGCCACGGCCGCGGATGGTGCCGAAGAGTCCTTCGGGGGAGGTGGCCTTGAAGGCACCGGCGCTGGACTTGGCATCTGCGGCGACGACGAGCTCGCCTGCGTCATTGAACTTCGCATCCATCGTGGCTTTCACCTTCGCCGTCGGCGGGATGAAGGTCTCCCACTTCACGCCTTCGACCTTGGGGCTGACGATGAAGCCGTTGGCATCAAGGCTGCGCACGCAGAAGGCCTGCTTGTTGCCGGTCATGATGACGGTTTCAGCAGGAATGATCTGCAGGGCCACGGCCTTGCCGGCCTTGGGCATTTCGACGGTCGGTGCGGCATCTACCTTGATGCCCTTGTTCGGAATCGTGAAAGCGTAGAAATGCTTGGTGGTCGTGACGTAGAGCGTGCCATCGCAAACGCTCGGGGCGCCAAGGCAGTTGCCGTCGAGCGCGATCTCCTGGACGACTTCGCCATCTTCCTTGTCGGGCTTAACCACGACGAGCTTGCCTTCCATCATCGGGCAGTAGAGCAGGCCATCGACATACAGCGGGGAGGAGTGCAGGTTCGCGTTACTGATTTTCTTCTTCCAAAGCTGCACGCCCGTATCGGCATTGATGGCATAGAGCGTCGCGCCGTCATCGAGCTGATAGATCACATCTCCCACGAGAACGGGCGAGCTGCTGGTAGCACCGATGGGATTGCGCCAGACTTCGACGGTGGGCTCCAGCGTGGTGGCTTCCAGAACGGGAGGCACAGGCGCGGCGAGCTTTTCCGGCAGCTTGATGCAGATCATGCGGCCCTTTTCGGAGTTATCGACGTTTTCATCGCCATGGATGGCGATGAGGTTGCCCTTGTGCAGCACGACGGAAGGGTTCACGCCGTTTTTGCAGATGGGCATCTTCCAGTAAGGTTTGCCGTTGTGCGTGTTCACGCAGACGATGTGGCCGCAGCCGGTGGTGTAGTAGGCCACGCGTTTGCCGTCCGTGGTGGCGAGCACCGGGGTGGAGAAGGAGCTGTCCACGGGAGGGCTCACGCCTGGCAGCGTCCACCAGGCAAGTTCGCCGGTCTTTTTGTCAAAGCCATAGATGCGGTCAGCCGCAGGGCCGTCGGCACCCCAGTTGGAAAAGATGAAGTGGATGATGACAAATTCGCCTTCGATCACCGGGCTGCCCACGCGGGAGTTCGGGAAGGTCATGCGGCCAAATTCTTCCATCATGGGAATCTCAAACACCTTCGTGCCGTCGATTTCATAGCAGACGAAATTGCCCGCATTGCTCGTCAGGTAGATGCGCTTCGTTTCAGGATCGACCGTCGGCGCGCCGATGGAGTAGCGGTTGTAAACCGAGTCGCTCAGGAAATCGGGGATCTCATGCTGCCACAGTTGCTTGCCCGTTTTGGCATCCATGCAGGTAACGAGCTCGATGAGATCTGACGTTTCGCCCTTGTAGCCCCAGAGGATCACCTTGCCGTCCACGACCACCGGTGCGCCACGGCTGCGGATGTCTGCGGTCCAGGTGGGCTTTTCATCCAGCTTTCCAGCCTCTTTGTAATGCTCCAGGCTCACGCCGTTTTGCAGCGGGCCGCGCCAGTTCGTCCAGTCATTCGCCTGGGTGATTCCGGTCAGGGCCAGAGTGGCGGCAAACAAACAGCCGAAGGAGGGAAGGGGACGGTGGTGCATGGATTGAAAGGATGGAAACGAAACATCGTGAGCACGCGCCGCGCTTCAATGCGATTTTCATACCTTTCGCACGGGGGGCGGCACCTGCTGCAATGGAGGGACAAGGCCAACGCAGCTTACGTGCGGCATCTTGCAGGCGGACGCCCTTCATTATCTGCGGAAAACGGTGAATGATATTTGCCTGTTTCGGCAAATATTGGAGATGACTTCGATCAATCCGCGCCGTTGCCCCAAAGCAATGAGCCGTAGCCCAGTGAATCAGGCCAAAGTCAGCGAATATCGAATCGGCAGATGTACCCCCACGCTCCCATCAGGCAGCGCTGGAATGCGCGCACGCCATGCACCGAAGTCCACATGGCACGACATCCGTCCTGGAGAAGTCTTTAGAAAGCGCGAAACCATGTCCCAAATGGCATACTAAATGCCAGGCATTTAGTATGTAGCGCGGTGGGGTGAAATACGCGTGCGGGCCATACTTCGAGGTGAGAACGCAATAACTGCGCGACGAGGTAATGACTAAATGCCAGGCATTAAGTATTGATTGCAGCGGGATTCTGGCTAGGCATGGGGCATGAAAGCCACGCCATCCTCTGATTCACAGCCGCTCCGTGTCGAAGATCAACTGGTGGGGGTGAATGCCAAAACGGGGCTCTACCCTGGGGCGCGTTCAGCGACGGGCGGGAGGCGCAGGATTTTGGGCAAGGGGGAGCTGGCGTCTTACTGCTACCACGTGATGTCCCGCACCTGCAGCGATGACATGCGCTTTGATGACCTTGAAAAGGAGGCGCTGAAAAGGGTGATCTGGCGCATGGCGGAGTTCGCGGGACTCAAGGTGGTGACCTACTGTGTGATGGGGAATCACTTCCACGTGCTGATCGAGGTGCCGCAACGTCAGGACTGGCTGGAGCGGTTTGAGGGAGCGAAGGGTGAGGCGCGGTTGTTCGAGCATCTGCGCACGCTTTACAGCCCGGCTTACCTGGGTCTGCTCAAAGACGAGCTGGCCGACCTGCGGAAGGGTGGCAAGACGGTGCTGGCGGAACAGAAGGTGGAGGCGCTGAAGAAGCGGTTCTGTGATCTGTCGCTGTTTATGAAGGAGGTGAAGGAGCGCTTCAGCCGCTGGTTCAACAAACGGCGCGGGCGCAGGGGGACGCTGTGGATGAACCGTTTCAAGAGCGTGCTGGTGGAGGGCAAGGGGGAGGCGCTGCGCACCATGGCGGCTTACATTGATCTGAATCCGGTGCGCGCAGGGCTGGTGGAGGATCCGAAGGACTACCGGTGGTGCGGGTATGCCGATGCGCTGGCCAAAAGCCGCCGGGCGCAGCGCGGATTGTGCCGGGCCGTGGGCAAGCCGGTGGACGGCTGGCAGAGCGCGGGCGCGGCGGCGGAATATCGGCGCATGCTGTACGCGGAAGACGGAGAGGCGAAGGCTGCGCCGAAGGGAAAGGGCAGGGCGGCGAAGTCTTACGTGACCCCGGAAGGGGCGCGGGCGGTGCTGGCCAAGGGCGGCAAACTGAGCACGGCGGAACTGGTGCGGCTGCGGGTGCGCTACTTCTCGGATGGCGTGGCGCTGGGCAGCAAGGAGTTTGTGGAGGAGGTGTTTGCGGCGCAGCGTGATTTTTTTGGACCGAAGCGCAAGGACGGTGGGCGGCGCATGACGGAGTCAGAGGCACCGTTTTACACGCTGCGAAATCTGCGGGTGCGTGCTTTGGAGTGAGGCGCTGACGCGATAGACCGACCCGCGCTCAATCCCACCTCACTTCCCCGCGCTGGCCTCGCTCAGCTCAGCGGACGTGTTCGCTGGCTTGGTGGCAGACTGTTTCTGCCAGCGGCGCATGAGCTTGATGAATTTGATGGTGTCCTGCACCGGGCGGATCTTGGTTTTCTCAGAGCCGTAGATGGTGCTGACGGGGACGCTCTGGATGGTGAAGCCGGCGCGGCTGGCGAGCAGCAGCATTTCGGTTTCAAAGTCAAAGTGGTCGCTGCTGCCCATGATGTAGGTCACCAGGCTGGAGCGGATGAGGCGGAAGCCGCACTGGGTGTCCGGGATGCGCACGCCGCAGGCATTGCTGATGATGCGGGACATCAGGCTGTTGACGCAGCGGCGCACCAGCGGCATGCCCTTGACGTTTTCAAAGCGGTTGCCCACCACGACGTAGGCGGTGCCTGCACGGGCGAGTGCGGTGAAGCGCGCGACCTCTTCCGGGGCGTGCTGGCCGTCGCCGTCCAGCAGCATGATGTAGTCGTAGCCGCGCTCCGCCAGCGTCTTCATGCCGGTCTTCATGGCGGCGCCTTTGCCCTGATTGACACTGTGGACGATGACTTCAGCGCCCGCTTCTCTGGCAAGCCGGGCCGTTTCATCGGGCGAGCCGTCGTCCACCACGAGCACCAGGTCCACCTGAGGCAGGGTCCGCTGCACCACATCGGCGATGGCCACGGCTTCACGGTAAGCCGGGATGAGCGCGGCGATCTTGCAAGAAGTGGGAGGGGTCTGGCTGGCGGCCTGCATGAGGGGGGAGGCGGCGATCTTCCACGGTTTCCCAAGCGCTGTCCAACCCGAAAATTTAGTGACAGACAATTCATCTGGCACGGTGAAAGAAGCCGGGTAAGGGAAGGCCCCCTCCTACTTCCTTTTCCCGCTCCACCCACGATGCCTTTCTCCCACACGCTTTCACCCCAGGATCGCGTGATGGTCTTTGCCCCCCATCCGGATGACGAGGCGCTGGGCTGCGGCGGGCTGATCCAGCAGGCGGTGGCTCTAGGCGCGCAGGTGCGGGTGGTCTTTCAAACCAACGGGGACAATAATCCCTGGCCGCAGCGTTACGTGGAGGAGCGCTGGTCGATTGATGCGGACTGCCGCCGACGCTGGGGCGCTCGGCGAAAGCTTGAGGCCGTGCGCTCGGTGGAAACCCTGGGCCTCACGGCGGATGCAGCGGTCTTTTTAAATCTGCCCGACCAGGGGCTGACCGGGCTCTGGCAGCAGAAGGACGAGCGCACCCTGGCGCTGCATGTGGCTGAATTGCAGACTTTCCGCCCCACGCTGCTCATCGTGCCCTCCCAGGATGACAACCATCCAGACCACGGCGCTTCTTACTCGCTCGTGCAGGAGGCCATGCTCCGTGCCGGACTGGCTCTGCCGCAGTGGGCCTACCTCATTCACCGTCGCTGGTTTTGCCCGGAGGCGTCGGGGCTCACCCTCAGCCTGACGCTCCAGCAAAAGGTCCGCAAGCTTGCCGCCATCGAGTGTCATAAGACCCAACTTTTCCTTAGCAGCAGCCGCTTTTGCAGCTATGCACGCGATCTGGAAATCTTCATCCCTTCCACCTCTCCCACTCCTGCCTGATGTCCATCCGCTCCCAATTCCTTACCCTCCTCGCCATTTGTACGGTCATGTTCTGGTGGCGTCTCGGGCACCTGCCCCTGATCGACCCCGATGAGCCGTTCTATGCGGAGACGACGCGGGAGATGGTGCAGCAGAATGAATGGCTGACGCCGATCATCTTTGGCGAGCGTCAGTTTGAAAAGCCGATTTTCTTTTACTGGCAGTCGATGATCGCCATGAAGATCTTCGGGGACAATCCCTTTGCCTGCCGCGCCCCCTCCGCCGCCGCTGCCACGCTGCTGGTCTTTCTGACGTGGTGGTTTGGCCGCCGCATGTTCTCTCCACGCGCCGGCTTCTGCGCCGCCGTGGTGCTGGCCACCGGGGTGGAGTATGCCTTCATGGCGCGGCTGATGCTGACGGACATCTGCCTGGCGCTGTGCATCAGTGCTTCGGTGTTCTTCTTCTGGCTGGCCACGGAGGAGGAGGACAAGCGCGACCGCTGGATGATCCTGCACTTCATTGCGTCTGCCTTCGCGATGCTGACCAAGGGGCCCGTCGGCCTGCTGGCATCCACCCTAGGCTCTGTGTGCTATCTGTGGTTTTCCGGCAAGCGCTCCCCCTGGCGTGGCAAAGGTCTGTGGCTGGGCATTCTCGCCTGGCTGTTGATCGCCGGGCCCTGGTATGCCGTCATGTTTCAGAAGTATGGCATGGAGTACTGGCACCGCTTCTTTGTGCATGAAAACTGGGAGCGCCTGACGGGCTCCGAGCACCCCCACAGCAACCACTGGTGGTGGTACATCGCCATCCACGTGGTCGGTTCGCTGCCATGGATTCCGCTGCTCATCGCCGGCGTGGTGCGGACGGTGAAGGGGCTCAAAACGGACCGCCGCCTGCTCTTCCTGGCCTGCTGGTTCGTGCCAAACATCATTTTCTTCACCATTTGCAACAGCAAGCTGCCCACCTACACCTTCTTCCTCTTTGTGACCCTCGCGCTGGTGATGGGCCACACCCTGGATCAATGGATCGGCAGCGGGTTCCGTGGCAAAGGCGAGCGCATTCTGGCTGCCACGCTGGCTGTCGTTCAGACCATTCTGGTCCTGGGTGCCGCTGCCATTGTATCGCTGATCCTGCCGCCCAAGGAGAGCAATGTTTTCATCAAGGATCTGGTGCCCGTCATTTATGTCGTGGCTGCCTTCATCTCCATCCCCATGGTGCTGATGCTGATGCGCCGCACGGTCGCCTGGGCTGGCGCCACGGTTTTGGTGACGGCGGCCATCGTCATGATGATGCAGTACGGTGTGGACGACAAGATCCCGACCTACACCTCCACCCGGGACATCGCGGCTGCGGCGGAGAAAGCTCGTCAGCCAGGGGAGCCGATCATCACTTCCAGCTTCATCGCCCGTGCGGTGACGTACTACACCGGCAGCATGCCGGCAGGCGTGATCTTCTTTTCTGTCGATCCTCTGAAGCTGCAGCCCTACTTCACCCCGCACCCGCCGCTGCACATGCTGCGCAACGCCATCGGTGCCAAGGAATTCGCCAAAGACTATCCCAGCGTCCTGTGCATTTTCCTGAAGCGTGATGTGGACACCTGCGAGGCCGCAGGTTCGCCGTTGCAGGGCCAGCTCGAAACGCTCGTGACCCTCGGTGACCGTGTGCTGGTGCGGATCAAGGGCGGGAAGTGACAGGGGCGCTTAAGAGGTGGTCAAGGCGCGACTCTTGAGGATGCGTGACCACAACTTGACCATTTGACGGCTCGGCACGCTTGCGGTGTAATCCTGGCGTTCCCAACCCATGCAGTCCAAGTCACGCACAGCGCCTGATATTCGCGACCACGAGACGCTTCGTCTCATTGGGCACGGGGCATTTGGCGAGGTGTGGCTGGCGCGCAGCGTCACCGGCGTGCTGCGTGCGGTGAAGGTGATCTGGCGGGAGGATTACGACCGGCCGGATTCTTTTGAGCGTGAGTTTGAAGCGATCAAGCGCTTTGAGCCGATCTCACGCCGGCATGAGGCGCTGGTGCCGATCCTCCAGGTGGGACGCAACGATCAGGACGGCTTCTATTATTATGTGATGGAGCTGGCGGACGACTTGGAAACCGGGCGCGACATCAAAGCCGAGACCTACAAGCCTCACACACTGGGCCTGGAGATGAAGCGGGACAAACGCGTGCCCGCCAACCAGTGCATCCGGCTCGGCGTGTCGATCGCGGAGGGGCTGGACTACCTGCACCGCAATCAGTTGATTCATCGCGACGTCAAACCTTCGAACCTGATCTTCATCGACGGCATCTGCCGTCTGGCGGACATCGGCCTGGTGGCCTTGCTGGGGCAGCGCAGCTTTGTGGGGACGGAGGGCTTTGTGGCTCCCGAAGGGCCGGGCACCGCAGCTTCGGATATTTTCTCCCTCGGCATGGTGCTCTATGAAGCCAGCACCGGGAAGGACCGCCTGGACTTTCCTGATCTGCCGTCCTGCTCTGAAACCGGGGCCAACATGGATGACTGGCGCAGGCTGCAGGATGTGGTGTGCACCGCCTGTGCGCCGAAGGCGAAGGGGCGCTTTGTCAGTGCGCGTGAGATGGCACTGGCCCTGCGTGGCGAGCCGCTGCCTTCCTCCCGGCGGCTGATGTGGTCGTGGATCGCCGTAGGTTCAGTGGCGCTCCTGCTGGCGGTGGGCTTTGGCATGTGGCTGGCGCAAAACCATCGCACGCGAACGCTGATGGCCATGAACAACACCGTGCCACGGCTGAAGATCGTGACGACACCGTCGGGTGCAGTCGTGTTTGCCGGAGAGGAAAAACTGGGAGTGACGCCGCTGGAGCTCAATCCTGCCGAAGGCGTGCCTGTGATCTATCAACTGCGCCTGCCGGGATACAAGCAGATCGAGATCGACCACATCGCGCTGGATGAAAAGCCCGCCGTGTTTGAGCTGAAACTCGAGTCCTCCAAGCTGCCGCAGAAAGGCGAGCGCTGGGTGAACAGCCTGAACATGGTGTTCAAGCCGGGGCCAGGCGGGCACATCAGCGCGGAGCCGGTGGAGATGAAGTTTTTCAAACGTTTTCTGGAAGCCACCGGCAGATCCTTTGAAGGCAAGGTGGTGCGGTTTCAGCGTGGCAAGGACCAGGACTCGGCCTACCTCGTCGTGGTGCCGGACGGCGATGCAGAAGCCTTCCGCTACTGGCTGACGGATCGTGACCGCAGCGAGGCCTTTCTGAGCCAGGAGCATCGCTACGAGGTGGAGCCGTTCTACTTTGTGGAAAGCGGGCAGGCCGCCACCGATGACATGCCGGATGGCAGGGACGCGGACAAAGTCGAACCGCCAGAGGATAAGAACTGGCGCGCCTTTCACCTGCGGGTGGAGCGGCAGACCTACGGCAGCGTGGTGGTGAACAGCCAGCCGGAAAAAGTGCGCGTGTTTCAGCACGATCAGTTTCTAGGCGAGACGCCGCTGGAGCTGCCCCGCGTGCGCACGGGCCCGGTGGAGTTTGAACTGCGTGAAGAAGGCTTTGCCGATGTGGTGCTGGAGGGCGAAGTGCGGGAAGGGGAGCAGGCGGAACTCTTTACCGACATGCAGACGCGCAAAGCGGTGACCTTTGGCCGCCAGTGGAAGTCCAACAGCCTCGGCATGAATCTGATGCCGCTGGGCGATGTGATGTTTTCTGCGTGGGAGACCCGCCACCGCGACTATTTGGAATTTTGCAAAGCCTCCCAGATGCGCCGCCCGCCACGGCTGGACCAAGCCAACAAGGGCGGGGGAACCATGCCGGTGGTGGGCGTGGACCGCAATGAGGCGCGCGCCTTCTGCGCCTGGCTGACGGAGCGCGAGCGCAATGCCGGGCTGATCGGCGCGAAGGATGCGTACCGTCTGCCCACCGATGAAGAATGGAGCCGCGCCGTCGGCCTGCCGCTGGAGCGCGGCTCGACACCGGAGGAGCGCAATGGCCGCATCCGTGGCATCTACCCTTGGGGCTTTGACTGGCCGCCGCCGGAAGACGTGGACAATCTGGCGGACATCAGCGGCGCCCGCAAAGCCAGCCTCGACACTGCGATCCCCGGCTACGACGACAAGTATCCCTTCCTCGCGCCCGTGTCGGCCCTGCGGCCGAATGATCGCGGCATCACCGGGCTGGCGGGCAACGTCTCCGAATGGGTGGACACTGACTACGCGCCAGTCCCTCCCGTCAAACCGGGCGAGCCCGCGAAGCTCGTCCTCGGCACCACGCGCGGCGGCAACTGGCGCTCCGCCTCCCAGGACGAACTCCTTGCCTCCGCCCGCACGCCGGTGCCACCGGAGACACGGCGGAACACCATCGGCTTCCGCGTAGTGCTGGCGCATGGGAAATAGGGGGGCGCTGTCCCTGAATGGCACGATTGAAGAAGACAAAGGAATGGAGAGCAAAGGAATGTCCTGAAATCAGCGATGTTTCTCAGCGGATTGATTTTCGAGACAAAACCGCGCCGTATCGTATCAGAGAACGTAGGCCTGAGATGCAGGTGGAGCACAATGTGGTGAGGTTTGATTCCAACACTGCTCCTCCGGGCTGCGGCGGCGAAATGAAGCCAACAGAGAGCTTCATGTATAGATGCCGATACGGGCAGATGTCTGTTTCATCGGCACCACACATCTGACAGCGACGGCGTTGTTTTTCGATCACTGCTTGGACAAGTGCATAGTGTCTTTTGCATTGAACCGTTGTTAACGGGTGAGGGCAGTCGATGTTCTTCATTCGAACGAATGTTCTCCATAAGAACACGGTTGGCAATCGGTCTTGCTATGAAGAGGGGATGAAGAGCCCGAGAAGTGGACAGGCATCGCCCAGAAATGTTATAGCAGGTCGGATGCGGCAGGCGCGCATGGCGTTTGAGCCTCCATTGACTCAAGATGATCTCTCAGGGCGGTTGGCGGCGCGGCAGGCTTTTCTGGACCGGGTTGCCATCACCAAAATCGAGAATGGCCAGCGTTGTGTCTTCGACTATGAACTGCCTGCTCTGTCAGAAACACTCAAGGTTGATGTGCGCTGGTTGCTAGGAATTCAGGATGTCGGCGGACCGGTGAAAAAGAAAAGGAAGGGAGTTCCCGGTGAACTTTGATTCCGCCCATGCACTAAAAGGAGCCACAGGTCGCGCCAAATCGGACGTAGCCAATAAGCTGGTCAGCATGTTCCTGCACGAGATTAGTCGCAAGACCTGTATGGCTGGAGAAGGCAATGTTTCGTCCCCGGCCTATGCCACATCAGTCGTGGCGGCGTTCGGACATCGTTGTTTGTATTGCAGCCAGAATTTGGAACATGACCGGGCCACAGTGGAGCATTTGGATGGAATGAACCGTTTTCGGGGCGGATTGCATATCCCAGGCAACGTCGCCGTTGCGTGTAAGCGCTGTAACAATGAAAAGCGGCGTGATGACCAGAAGCACGTTCTGACTTTGGCCGCAGATGGTTGGGAATCCTTTCTTTCCCACGACGGTAGTCGTTGCGCGCCTGGATGTAAAACCTGCGCTTACTGGTCGCAGTTGTGGCCTGACGTCAACGCTCGGAATAAAGCCTTAAAGGAGGCTGTCATTCGCATCCGACAGTTTCGCCTGCCATTTACGCGATTCATTCAGTGGGCTGATAACGAGCGACCGGCAATCCAGAAACTCGCTGAATCCCTCTATCGATCCTGTCAGGACTTTGCGACCAGCCAGATGGAGGGGCTTACCTCTAAATTGGATTTCGACTTTGCGAAACTTGCAGCGAAATAATCACGTTGCCGCCTCGGCTCATCACATCTTTTAGCTGAGGCCTTTATCCTTCATCCCGTCCTCAGGGCAAAAAACATCCCTTTGTCTCGCTTCGCGCGCATTTTGCTCGTAGAACCCGCTTCGGCAGTCGTAATTTTAAATACCCATCATGCAAACCGCGCTCGAAACTCCCGTTCCGGAGAAAAAGGTCGAACAGACCGAGGCTGGAAATTATTTCGTCTCCAACTACCCGCCCTTCTCCTTCTGGAAGCCTGACCAGGTGCCCGCTGTAGAGGCCATCCTGCAGCAGCCTGCTCCGGCCAACATCCCGCTGGGCGTGTATTTCCACATCCCGTTCTGCCGCAAGCGCTGCCACTTCTGCTACTTCAAGGTCTATACCGACAAGAATGCGCAGGAGGTGAAGGCCTACATCGACGCCGGCATGCGCGAGATGGAGCGCTTCACCAGCCAGCCCTACCTGAAGGGCCGCAAGGCACACTTCGTGTACTTCGGCGGCGGCACCCCCAGCTACCTCTCCGTGCCGCAGCTCAAGAACCTGACTGACCGCATGAAGGCCATGACCCCTTGGGATGAGGCCGCAGAGGTTGCCTTTGAGGCCGAACCCGGCACGCTCAATGAGGTCAAGCTCACCGGCATCCGCGAGATCGGCGTCACGCGCCTGAGCCTCGGCGTGGAAAACTTTGACGATCACATCCTCGAAACCAACGGTCGCGCGCACCGCAGCGGCGAGATCGACAAGGCTTACCGCTTTGCCCGCACGCTCGGCTTTGAGCATATCAATATCGACCTCATCGCAGGCATGATGAACGAGACCTGGGACAACTGGAAGGACACGGTGCGCAAGGCCATCGCCCTGCAGCCGGATGCCGTCACCATCTACCAGATGGAGGTGCCCTTCAACACCACCATGTACCAGCAGATGAAGGCTGAAGGCAAAGTCACCGCCCCCGTGGCCGACTGGCAGACCAAGCGCGACTGGGTCAGCTACGCCTTCGATGAGTTCCAAAAAGACGGCTACACCGTGACCAGCGCCTACACCGTGGTGAAGGACACCCAGCGCATCAAATTCGTCTATCGCGACTCCCTGTGGGAAGGTGCGGACCTGCTGAGCTGCGGCGTGGCCTCCTTCGGCCATCTCGGCGGCGTCCATTACCAGAACCAGTCCGACGTGGGCCCGTACATGCAGGCGGTCGATGCTGGCCAGTTGCCGATCTTCCGCGCGTATCAAACCACCGCCGAAGACCGCTTCGTGCGCGAGTTCATCCTCAAGCTCAAGCTCGGCCGCAGCGACTTCGACTACTACGTCAAAAAGTTCGGTGAAGATCCGCGCAAGCATTTCGCTCCGCAGCTCGACTACCTGGCCAAGGAAGGCTTTGCCACGCTGGATGAGAAGGGCATCACGCTTACCCGTGACGGCCTGCTCCAGGTGGACCGCCTGCTGCATGATTTCTTCCTGCCCCAGCATCGCCAATACGCCCGCTATACCTGAAGCCCACCGGCGCAACTCAACGACGACGACGGCGATGAACGAAGCCCCCCGGCAGGACGAGGACATCCTCGCACCTTTGATCTTCTTTTACGGCATCGGCAGCGTGCGCCCGCGCGTCACCTTTGTGCAGCCTCAGGACCTCGCCGAGCAGGAGCGCGGCCTGCTGGTGCATGACCAGGACATGACCCCGCGCCTGCGCGAATTTCACGCCAGCGAGATCGATCTGGATGTCGCCGCCCGCGCCCGCATCGGCAACTACCTCGTGCGCGCCTCCGTGCTGCATCGCCGCTCAGACGGCATGCCCGTGGAGTTCGGAGCCATCGGCATCCATCTCGATATTTTGCCCGAAGAAGCGCAGAAACTCGTCCTCGAAGGCCTCGTGCCCTTTGGTGCCATCCTGGAGCAGTACCAAGTGCCCCACTCCAGCCACCCGCGCGGCTACTTCCGCGTCTCCGTGGACCAGCGCCTCGCGGATTTGCTCGGTGCTACCAGCGGGCAAATCTTGTTTGGCCGCTGCAATGAGCTGCGGCATGGCAGCGGGCGAGTGCTTGCGGATGTGGTCGAGGTGCTGCCGAGGATGGGGTAGGGTTTAGCGTTCACGCACGCGCCCAGCGCGAGGTAGGGAGGGCTGTCCTCAGCCCTCCGTCGTGAGGGAAAGGCATGTACAAATGATGACTGGCGGCAGCGGAGCCGGGAGTGTCCTATCTGTGTTCACACGCCGCAATAGACCGCGGCGGCTTGGGGACAAGCCGCCCTACCTGCGCTGAGCCTGCGCGCGCCCAGCGCGAGGTAGGGAGGGCTGCATCACGAGAAATAACCCACCAAGGCAGCCATTGAACGCGCACCAAACCAAGCGCTGAGATACAAGACGCTGCTCAATAAAATCAGCGGTAAACCAAAGCCTCGCTTGGCGGCTCCCATCCACCCACGACTCCGAATAAAGTACCATGGCACGCCAATGAGCGCCATCGTGACGATGAACCCCATCATGCCGCTCGGCATCACAAAGCGGCGCATGTGGGCATCGTTTTCGCACCATGTGAGAGTAGCGCCCATCTGGACTCCCAAGTGGACGACAAAACTCAAGAAGAGTGCCCACTGACTGGAATACCAAAGAACATCGACAATGCCGCTGAGAAGGGCCCAGGCAATCAAGAGAATCAACGCGTCGTTCCGCTTCCTGCGGAAGGAGGAGATCTCAGTATCACAGTTCTCTGTCATCAATGTTGATGCGGCTCGGCAGCTTGATGTTTAAATTTTTCACTGCACCAAGAAATTCCTGTTTCAGCGCATGAGAATGAACCTAAGAGCATTCTAGGTTAAAACGCAACCTTCTCGGCAGTCAATTCTGCCATCGCGCTGCAAACAACGGTGGCCAGAGAACACTGTCGCCACACCCACCCTACGATAAGGTGTCCCCACCCGTCCGCCTCGTTTCCCGTTTCCACCTAGGGGGCTCAAAAATGGAAACGAAGGAAACGAGGGCGTGCCGCCCTCCTGCGGCTGAGATTGTTGCAAAAGGGGGTTGCGTTGTGAAGCTGGGCAGGTAGGTGATTATCACCCGCCGGGCCGGTCTTGGTGACAAGGCTGGCGAGGTGGGACGGGTGCCGTGTTTCGGGTGGTTTTGCGTGCAAGACGCAGGGCCGCCGGGATGCGGTGCCGTGCGGCTCCCATGGCCTGCCAGATGATCTCCCGCCCGCTGGTTCTGAGGAACCTGCTGCCGGTGGGGATGACCGGGCGGGTCAGGGTGGGACCGCAGCCAGAAAAACACCTTTGCGCCTGCCGGGCGGTGTTCTCCGCCACCCTGCTTTCACGGATACCACATTCTAGCTCCTACTACCAGATCATGACATTCATCGTGCCTGTTGTTGTTTCCTCCACCGCCGCTGCGTCTGGCGGCCGCCCGCGCCACCGGGTGCAGGCCGGACCTGCCAGCCAGCCCATGCGCCACCCATGAAAACCACCGCCGAGCGTGCCAGCGCCTACCTGGCCAAAATGCCTGTGGCCATGTCCGGCCAGGGCGGGGACTGTGCCACCTTTGCCGCCGCACAGGCCCTGGTGAAGGGCTTCAGCCTCAGTGTGGAGGAGGCGCTGCCGCTGCTTCAGGCCTGGAACCAGGGCTGCCTGCCGCCGTGGCCGGAGTCCACGCTGAGGAGCAAGCTGCGCAGCGCCGCCAGTGCCACGGGCAGGCCAGCGGGTTATCTGCTGGCAGACCGCCCCGCCGCCGCCCGGGACCCGCATCCCACGTTTGCAGACTATCAAAATGAGGCGGAAAAAAAGGCCTGGCAGCGCCGCCAGTGGCCGGAGCTGCGACGCCTCAGCCGGGAGGAGCTCTTTCCCATCGCCCGGCGGCGGGGCATGCCGTGGGACGGTTTGCACATCGCGCAGTATTTTGGCCTTCTCAAGGCCTGCCGCCTGGAGGGTGCCGACTGCTTTGTGGTGTGTGAAGGCCGCTTTGCCCAGGCGCGCCGTTGCGATGGCCTGCCGTTCACCAATGCAGAGGGCAAGCCGATCAAGGCCAAGAATCTGCCTGGCAGCGAGGGGGCCTTCGTCGGGCGCGGCCTGCTGTATGAGGCACCGCATGTCCTGCTGGTGGAGGGGGCCGTGGGCCTGCTGGAGGCGCTCACCGCGTATGCGCTGGTGGACATGCAGGCATCCTGGACGGTGCTGGCGGCAACCAGCGCGTCTTCCCGCCTGGAGCGCGACCCCGCCCTGCTGAAGGCCTTGGCGGGCCGCCACGTCCGCATCGTGCCCGATGTGGACGCAGCCGGCATGGATGCCGCCGCCTACTGGCTGGGCGACCTGCAGAAGGCCGGAGCCAGGGTGGACGTCAAGGAACTGCCCGCCGGGTGCAAGGACCTCGGCGCACTGCTCACCCCACCCGAACCCAATCTCGACGAACTCAACCGCCTCTTCCAATACCCATGAAAGACATCACCGCACTCGTGGCGCAGCTTGCCGCCCTCAAATCCAGCAAGCCCCCGCCTGCCACCGCTCCAGGTACCCCGCCACCGCCGGAGCCGCCGGACTTCGCCCGCTCCCTGCTCACGCCGGAGCAGCTGAGACTCACCCAGAGCACGCCCCGTCCCCGCCTGCTGGGGGAATGGCTGCGGGAGGGGGATCTCGGCTACCTCTTTGCCCCGCGCGGCGGTGGGAAGACCTGGCTGGCCATGCTCATTGGCAAGGCCCTGGCGGAGGGCTGCCTCCTCGGTGACTGGCAGGCCGGGGAGGCCCCGCGCCGGGTCTTCTACTTCGATGCCGAGATGAACGTGCCGGACGTCAGGGAGCGTGCGGAGAAGCTCGGCATCACCTCGCTCAACTTCCGCTGGCTGAGCAATGAGCACCTCTACCTGGATCAGGGCCTCAGTGTGAACATTGCCCAGCCCCTGCACCAGACGGGCCTCTCCACCATGCTGCCGG
This sequence comes from Verrucomicrobiota bacterium, assembly GCA_025360015.1. GTDB lineage: Bacteria > Verrucomicrobiota > Verrucomicrobiia > Verrucomicrobiales > Verrucomicrobiaceae > Prosthecobacter. Next base: position 23,647 of record JANYCZ010000026.1, read on the forward strand.
ACGGCTCCGTCCTCATCATCGACAATCTCAGCTCCAGTCAGATCGGCATGCGTGAAAATGAGAACGACGACTTCGACAAGCTCAAAGACTGGCTGCTCAGCCTGCGCCGGCGCAGCGTCACCGTCATCATCATTCACCACGCCGGGCGCAATGGCGAGATGCGCGGGGCCTCCCGGCGTGAGGACATGGCCCACTGGATCCTCAGCCTGAAGGACGCCACGGAGGACGAGTCCCGCTTCAAGGAGTTCATCACCCGCTTTTCTAAATGCCGCAACTGCCAGGGGCGCGATGCCATGCCCCTGCGCTGGGCCCTGCGCGACGAGGGTGCCCAGATCACCCACAGCTGCCAGGTTTACGGCAACCTCGACGCCCTCCTGGGCCACATCCGCGAAGGCGTCGGCAGCGCCACCGAACTGGCCGAGCTGCTCGGCGTCCAGTGCGGCACCGTCAGCAAATGGGCCCGCAAGCTCATCAATGCCGGCCTGGTGCGCAAGAAAGCGCGTGATTATGAGGCGGTGGAGGTGCCGCGAGCGAGCGGTGCAGGGAGCGTGGATTGAGGGGTGGAATCCTGGGCGCGCGCAGCGCAAGGTAGGGAGGCTTGTCCTCAAGCCTCCGTCGTGAGGGAAGGGAATAGACTTGTTCCCCAATAGAGGGGTTCCATATCTGCGGTGGCATTGGCGGTTGTAGGATGGGCGTGGCGACAGCCCGCCCGTCTGCGAGCGTGCTGCAACGCACCAAGGCGTACGGACGTCCTCGCAGTCGGGCGGTTTGGCGGAGCCTACGTTGGAGCAGGCGCGGCACTCGACGCCAAACACACCCAACCTACGTGAAGAGCAGTCGCGCTATTCGGGAACAAGTCTATTGCTTGCCCCCTCCTTCGTTTCCACCACGAGTGCCCCTAGGGGTGGAAACGGGAAACGAGGCGCTGTCTGCCTGCTCTTTCCCCAGGGAAAACGGTCCACGGCGGCCTGAGGCTGGAAACGGGGATGGAAACGGCAGCTTGTGGGCTGATCGGGAGCGGGGGAAGTGTGGCTGCGAAGGTGCCCGGTGCCTCCGACTCACCGCTCCAAGCGGGAGAGGATGGTCAGCAGTTCTTCCATCTGGATGGGTTTGGTCAGATGGGCGCTGAAGCCTGCGGCCTTGGTCTGCTGCAGATCGGTCTCCATGCCGTAGCCGCTTAAGGCGATGCCAGTGATGGGGCCGCGTTGCTGAAGCTCGCGCATGAGATCGAGGCCGCTGCCGTCGGGCAGGCCGAGGTCGGTGATGACGGCATCGAATGCACCCTCGTGCGTGCTGAAGGCGGCCAGGGCTTCGGCCACGCTGCTGGTGCTGGTCACGTGGTGGCCGTTGCGGATCAGCAGGCGGCCAAGGATTTCGCGAGTGGGGTCATGATCTTCCACGACGAGGAGGCGCAGGGAGCGTTTGGCGGCGGCGGGCGCAGAGGAGGCGGAGGTGGGGGCGGGCTGGTCTGCCGCTTCGATGAGCGAGAGGGTGACGGTGAAGGTGGAGCCGAGGTCGGGGCCCTGGCTTTCTGCCGCAAGGGTGCCGCCATGGGCGTCCACAATCGCCTTGGAGATGGAGAGTCCGAGACCCAGGCCGCCAAAGCGGGGCTGGCCGCTGGCGTCTCCCTGCTCGAAGGCGTCAAAGATGCGCGGCATGGCCTGCGGGCTGATGCCGATGCCGGTGTCTTGCACCTGCACGGCGATCTTGGTGTCATCCACGTTAAAGGTACGCACGGTGATGGTGCCGGCACCGGGGGTGAATTTGACGGCATTTTTGAGCAAGTTCCAAAAGACCTGCTGCAGCCGCACGGAGTCTGCCTGCACATGGTGGCGGGGGGCGCTGAAATCGGCGATGAAGCGGCACTGCCGGCCCTTCACCTCCCAGCCCATGGTTTGCAGGCAATGCCGCAGGAGCTCGTGCACATCCACCAGCGCAGGTTTGAAGGAGAGCTTGCCGTTGTGAATGCTGGTGGCGTCCAGGAGGTCGTCGATGAGGCGGGCTTCGAGCTCGATGTTCCGGCGCATCATGTCCAGCAGGTCGTGGGATTCGGCGGTCAGGCCGGCGTCACCCTGCATCGCGGCCACGGCCATGAGAACCGGCGTGAGAGGGGTGCGCAGCTCATGGCTGAGCGCGGCCATGAAGTGATCCTTGGCGCGGTTGGCGGCCTGGGCTTCTTCGGCAATGAGGCGCAGGTTTTCCCGCTGCATGGCCAGCTCAAAGAAGATGCCGGCTTTGCTCTGCAGGATGTGGGACTCGATGGGCTTGAAGATGAAGTCCACCGCGCCGGCGTCGTAGCCACGGAAGCGCCGCTGCTGGTCGATGGCCCCGGCGGTGAGAAAGATGATGGGCACGCGGCGGGTGCGCTCAGTGCCCCGCATAAGCTCCGCCAGCTCAAAGCCGTCCATGCCGGCCATGTTCACGTCCAGCAGCGCCAGGGCCACATCATGCACGAGCAGCAGCTCCAGCGCCTCAGGGCCGGAGCGCGCCTTCAGCAGTTCCAGACCGTCCCGTTTCAGCAGTCCTTCGAGAGCGTCCAGATTGGCCTCCAGGTCATCCACCAGCAAAAATTTGAGGGTCGGGGAAGTCATGAAAGCGAGGCGTGAAGTTCGGTTGGAAGCGCCAGCGCACACAGCGTCCTGGCGAGCTGACTCAGGGGCAGGACGTGCGCCTGCGGGCAGGCGGCCAGCGCGGCCTGAGGCATGGTCGGCACCTCGGCGGTGGCGGGATCCTGCACAAAAGTCCTGCCGCCGGCGCGGTGCACGGCCTGCAAGCCGCGCGCGCCGTCCGCGCTGGCCCCGGTGAGGATCACCCCCGCCAGTGCGCTGCCGTAGGCGTCTGCCGCAGATTCAAAGAGGACATCGATGGACGGACGCGAGTAAAAGACGGGATCGTCCTGCGAGAGGGAGAAGCTGAAGTCCCGCTCTACCAGCAGGTGGTAGTTCGCCGGGGCCAGACTGATCACTCCCGGGCGGATGGGTTCTTTGTCCTCCGCCTCCTGGACGATCATCTGGCACTGGCTGTTTAGCAGGCCGGCCAACGTGCCTTTGTCATCCGGCGGCAGGTGGATGACAATGAACACCGGCAACGGGAAGCCGCCCGGCAGCCCGGGAAGAAGCTGCATGAGCGCCCCCACGGCTCCGGCAGAGCCGCCGATCACGAGAGCCTGGATGTGGGAACGTTTTTTGGACTCGTTCATGCGCGCTTCTGGTAGAGACGTTCTTCGCGGTTAAGTTCGGCAAAATCCGCTGCATGCGCGGAGAAGTGCAGGCTTTCCTTGGCCCCCAGTCCGAGGAAGCCACGGCGCACGAGAGAGTCTTTGAACAAGCCGACGGCGCGGTCCTGCAGCTCCCGGTTGAAGTAGATGAGCACATTCCGGCAGCACACCAGATGCACCTCGGCAAAGACGGCGTCCGAAGCCAGCGTGTGGTCGGAGAAAACGGTGCGCTTGCGCAGGGACTTGTCAAAAACGGCAGCGCCATACGCGGCGGTGTAGTAGTCGGAGAGGGAGGACTTGCCGCCCGACTTCTGATGATTCGCGGTGAAGAGCGCGATGCGGTCCAGATCATACACGCCCGCCTCGGCTTTACGCAGGGCGGTGGTGTTGATGTCCGTGGCGTAAAACATGGTGCGCTCCTCCAGGCCTTCCTCGCGAAAGAGAATGGCCAGCGAGTACAGCTCCTCCCCGGCGCTGCAGCCAGCCACCCACACCTTCAGCGAGGGGTAGGTGCGCAGGTGCGGCACCACCTGCTCCCGCAGCGCACGGAAGAAGGTGGGGTCGCGAAACATCTCGCTGACCTGGATGGTCAGATAGCCCAGGAGCTTGGGCAGCAGGTCAGTGTCATGCATCACGCGCTCCTGCAAGGCGGAGAAGGTCTGGCAGTGGAAGTGCTCGCGTGCCTGCAGCAGGCGGCGTTTCAGCGAGGCGGCGGAGTAGTCCCGGAAGTCGTAGTGGTACTTGCGGTAAATGGCTTCGACCAGCAGATCCAGCTCGATGTCTTCAGTCTGTGGGGTGTGGATATTCATCGGGGCATCCACACGCGGATGAGAGAGAGAAGTTTTTCAACATTGAGCGGCTTGGCCAAGTAGTCGCTGGCTCCGGCGGCCAGGCACTGCTGCTGGTCTGAGGGCATGGCCTTGGCCGTGAGGGCAATGATGGGCAGCTTCTTCCATTCGGGGCGTTTGCGGATGGCGCGCATGGCTTCCAGACCGTCCATCTCCGGCATCATGATATCCATCAACACGAGGTCGATGGGCTTGTCCGTGTCCTGCCGGTCCTCCAGCATGTCCAGCGCCTCGCGGCCATTGCGCGCCACGGCCACCTTGATGCCCAGGGGCTCCAGCATGCTGGTCAGCGCAAAGATATTGCGTACGTCATCCTCCGCCAGCAGCACGCGTCGGCCTTCCAGCGCGGCCTCGCGGCTGCGGGCTTTTTCGATCATGCGCTGCTGCTCGGCAGGCAGATCACGCACCACCTGGTGCAGGAAGAGCGCCACTTCATCCAGCAGGCGCTCGGGGGACTTCACGCCTTTGACAATGATGGCCTTCGAGTAACGCCGGAGCTGCTGCTCCTCATCCGCATTGAGTTCTCTGCCGGTGTAGATGATGACCGGGGGGAAGGGGAAGGAGTTGTCGTCGCTGATTTGCTCCAGCAGGGCAAAGCCGTTGGTGCCCGGCAGGCTCAGGTCCAGCACCATGCAGTCAAAGGTGGCAGAGCGGAGCTTCTCCAGGCAGGACGTGGCATTCACCGCGCCAACGGCCTCCACCTCGCGGGAGGAGAGCAGATCACACAGGGATTTGAGCTGCACGGCATCATCCTCCACCACCAGCACGCGGCGCAGCCGGTGGGTGAGGTGGTCTTCCAAATCCTGGAAGGCCTCCAGCAGCTTTTCCCGGGTGATGGGTTTGACCCGGTAGCTCACCGCGCCCATGGCCAGCGCCTTCTCTGCGTAGTCGCTGCCAGACACCACATGCACGGGGATGTGCCGCGTGCGGGCATCACTCTTCAATTGCTCCAACACCAAGAGCCCGGAGCCGTCTGGCAGGCCGATGTCTAGCACCACGGCGGCAGGCAGGTGCTGGCGTGCCAGATCCACGGCTGTCTGTGCGCTCGCGGTGACGAGGCACTGGAAATTCTGCTCCCGCGCAATGTCCGCCAGCACCTGGGAGAAGTTGGGGTCATCCTCCACCACAAGGATGGCTTTTTTCTCAGGGTTCAGTTGATCGCGGTCGTCCGGCACCACGGCGGCGGGTGGCTTGGCGGCCGGGGGCAGGGGGGCGGCGGGCGCTTCAAGTTCAGGCGTCACCGGAGGAACCGACGCGGCCACAGTGGGTGGGACCACCAGGGTGAAGGTGCTGCCCTTGCCGACCTCGCTGCGGAGCAGGATTTCCCCGCTGAGCAGACGCGCCAGCTCCCGCGAGATGGACAGGCCCAGGCCGGTGCCGCCGTATTTGCGGCTGGTGGAGTCATCCCCCTGGCAGAAGGGCTCGAAGACCATGGCCTGCTGCTCGGGCGAGATGCCGATGCCGGTGTCCCGCACGCGGAAGGACACGCTGCCTTCGCCACCGGCCACCTCCACGGTCACCGTGCCCTGCTCGGTGAACTTCAGCGCATTGGAAAGCAGATTGCGCAGGATCTGGTCCAGCCGCTGCGGATCGGTCACAATGCTGGCGGGTGCGCCGGGCATGGCGACCAGCTCCAGCTTGAGCCCGCGTTTGTCCGCCACCGGCTCAAACTGGCTGCGCAGGCCTTCAAGCAAGCCACGGATGACGACCTGCTGCGGCTTGATGTCCATGCGACCGGCCTCGATCTTCGCGAGGTCCAGCACGTCATTGATCAGCCCCAGCAGATCATTGCCGGAGCCCTGAATGGTGCGGGCGTATTTGATCTGCTCCTCATTCAGGTTGCCAAGGCGGTTTTCCGCCAGGAGCTGCGCCAGGATGAGCACGGAATTCAGCGGTGTGCGCAGCTCATGGGACATGTTGGCCAGGAAGGCGGACTTGTAGTGGCTGGCCTGCTCCACGATGCGCGCCTGCGTCTCCAGCCCCAGCTTGGCCTGCATGAGATTGCTCTTCTGCACCTCCAGCAGCCGGGTCTGGCCTTCGAGCTGCAGGTTGTTCTGCTCCAGCTCCGCCTGCTGCTGCTCCAGCTGGGTCTGCGTGAGCTTCAGCACGCGGCTCTGCTCCTCCAGCTCTTCATTGGACACGCGCAGCTCTTCGGTCTGCGTCTGCATTTCCTCCGCCTGCCGCTGGGTTTCCTCCAGCAGCTCCTCAATGAGTGCGCGGGATTTAGCGGCCTGCACGGCGGTGCCGATGGAGCCGGAGACGCGATTCAGCAGCTCGATGGCGGCATCTGACACCGGCTTGATAAACCCGAGCTCGATCGCAGCGGTGACGGTCGTGTCATTCGCCGCCGGGGCGATGAGGAGGTGGCGCGGCTGTGCGGTGCCGAGCGCGGAACCGATGGCAAAGTAGTTGTCCGGCAGATCTTTGACGAGGAAGGGGCGGCGGTCTTTGACGGCCTGGCCCAGCAGCCCCTGGCCGGCACGCAGGATCTCCGGCATGCTGGTGCCGTCAGGCACGGCATAAGTCGCACAGCGTCGGAAGCTGCCGGAGTCTTCAATGTAGATCGCGCCGACCTGGGCCCCAAGGTATTCGCAGAGAAAGCGAAGGGCGTTGTCTCCCAGGCGCTCCAGCTTGTGCTCATCGATCAGTTTCTGGGAGAGCTGCGCCTGGCCGCTTTGCAGCCACTGCTGCCGCTGGCGCGCCTGCTCATTGCGCTGCATCAGCCAGGATACCAGAATGGCCATGACCATGCCGAGCACGCCGGCGGCGATGGTGCTCTGCACCGCTGCTTGAAAGGCATTCTCCGTCTCCTGGAAGCGCTGCCGCCGCAGGGCTCTTTCCTCCTGCTGCATCTCGGTGATGTTTTTCCGCAGCGAATCCATGGCCGCTTTGCCACGGTCCGTTTTGACGATCGCCAGCGCGTCGTCAAAGCCGCTCTTCCGCCTGACGGCGATGGTTTCCGCCAGCTCCTGGAGCTTGAGGTCGATCTGGCTTTTGATCAGCGGCAGCAGTTCCTGATGCAGCGGATGGTCGCTGGTCAGCGTCTTGATGCTGGCGAAGCGCTCCTCGATGCGCGCGATGGCAGCGTCATACGGTGCCAGATAGCGGTCGTCCCCGGTCAGCAGAAAGCCGCGCTGGCCGGTCTCCGCATCTTTGAGCGTGGAAAGAATGTCTTCCAATCCTGTGATGACCTCATGGGTGTGCGAGACCTCTCCCGTGAGCGACCGCAGGCTCTGGATGTTAAAAAACGAAACAGTGGTGGAGCCGATGAAAAAGGCCAGGGCGACAAGCAGCCCTGCAATGGACAGCAGCCGGGCGGAACTCGAGGTGTGCGTACCGGATTTCAGCGCGTCGAATTGGGGCGTCATCATGGGGCTGAGCGGGACGATAGATAGAACGGTGGGGGGATGAAGGGGCGGTTCTGGCGGCGGAGAGAAAACCGGTCAGCGGGAAAAGTGGACTATGCCTGCGCCATGAGGACGGGCACAACCTGACCCGGGCCCTGTTGCCACCTCAGGGAATGCCTGATGTCGTCGCGCTGGGGCTCCCTTTACCTTTAGCCGCAAATCATTGGATGCGAACCCTTGATCAGAAACTCAGGGAAAGGCTCCTCTATAATCACACCGATAAATCGTCCGTTTCCGCGCACATCCCTACGGTTGATGGTCAAACCAGTTGCGATTTAAAGCTAAAGGGGCTTGAGTCGGGCGAACCTATTTTACGCTTTCACCCCCGGTTATTTTTGTCATGAAACGCTCCCTGTTCATTCGCCCCACCCTGACGGCCGCTTTGCTAGTGGCTGGCAGTCTGTCGCTCGCCGCTGCTCCCAAAGGCACCAAGGGGGTCGAAGAATTCGATCCGCAGGCTTTCCCCGGCAAGGTCGTGGACGACGTGATCGTACCGGTGCCGAGTGAAGTTTTCTCCGTGCTCGACAAGCTGGGAGAGCCCAACTGGCAGGCGGAACTGCGCAATAAGGACATCCCCAACACCAGCGACCGCACCAAACTCTCTCTCCTCTTTGGCTACACCGTGGCGGAAGGTTTTGTGGCCGTGCAGGCGCAGGACAAGGAAGCTGTAAAGGACATCGGCCATGACGTCATCTCTCTCTCCAAGAGCCTGGGATTGAGCAAATCCGTGCTGCCACACGCACAGGCCATCCTGGATGCGGCAGACAAGGGCAACTGGAGCGCCATCCGCAGGGAGTTTGACCAGACGCAGAAGACGGTGCGAGACACGATGGACCAGATGAAGGACATCGATCTCTCACAATGCGTCAGCCTCGGCGGCTGGCTGCGCGGCACAGCCTCCGTGACCTCCGTGGTGAAGAAGAGCTTTTCCGCCGACCGCGCGGAGCTGCTGAACCAGCCGATGCTGGTGGAGCATTTCGTCAACTCCATCTCCAAGATGCCTGCGGGCACCCGCGATCAAGAGGTGGTGAAAGATATTCAAAAGGGGCTCTCCTCGGTGCTGAAACAGATGGAAGGCGCGGTGGATGGCTTCTCGAAAGATGCGGTCTCGGACATTGGCAAGACCTGCGACAACCTGCTGACCGAAATCTTGGCGAAAAAGTAATCTGTGCCTCTCATCCGCATGATCTCATTCCTGGAAGGAAATAAAACAATGACTCGCTCTTGGTCCCGCTTGCTCACAGCCGTCGCTGCCTGTGGGCTGATGCTTGGCGCGACGTTTGTGTACGCGACGGTGGACGAGTCGCACGACTTTGCCATGCAGGCCGCCACTCCCTACGTGGAGCAGGGCTTCATCGTGCGTGAGGACTACTGGAACGGCGAGGTGAAAAGCGGGCAGAAGCTCCAGATCACCCACCAGCTTTTCAAGGGCAACGAGTACGCCTTCTGGCTCGGCACGAGCCAGAAAGGTGTCACGCTGGACATGAAGGTCTATGACGAGAAAGGCCAGCCGGTGCAGATCAATGCCAAGGCGGACGAGTATTTCATGAGCGTGCGTGTCAATCCGCCGAAGACCGGCACCTACAAGATCGTCTTCGAACTAAAATCGAAGGCTGAGCCCGGCGTGCTCTGGGCGCTGGCCTATGGCTACCGCTGATGCCCGTCGAAACGCTCACGTATGAGACGCCGCAGTTTCTCCAGAAACTCATCGGCAATGACCTCGGCAGTCTGCGGCTGATCGGTGAATCCTTTGCCGTGGGTGTGACCAGCCGTGAGGGCTGGGTGCGGCTGGAAGGGGAGACTGACAAGATCGCTGCGGCACGTGAAGTGTTTGGCCAGCTTGAAAAAGTACGCCGCAATGGTGGCGAGGTGTCTGCCGCCATGGTGCGTCTGGTGGTGGAGAGCGTGGAGCGCGAAGCGGGCGATGCCCCGGCGGAGGCGATCATGCACCTGAAACTGCTCGGCTCCGGCAAGCGCCCCCCGGTGCTGGCCAAGACGCGCGGGCAGATCGCCTACGTGCAGGCCATGCGGGAATGCGAGGTCGTCTTTGGCGTCGGTCCCGCAGGCACTGGCAAGACCTATCTCGCGATGGCGCAGGGGCTGCATTACCTCAAGGAAAAGGTCGTGCAGCGGCTGGTGCTCACCCGCCCTGCGGTGGAGGCTGGCGAGGCGCTGGGCTTTCTGCCGGGAGATTTGAAGGAGAAGATCTTCCCCTACCTGCGCCCGCTGTATGACGCGCTCTACGACATGCTGGAGCCTGAAGAAGCGGAGCGTCTCATCGAGCGCGGCAGCATCGAGATCGCCCCGCTGGCCTACATGCGCGGGCGCACGCTGAAAAACGCCTTCATCATCCTCGACGAAGCTCAAAATACCACCACCGAGCAGATGCTCATGTTTCTGACCCGCCTGGGAGATGGCGCACGCTGCGTGGTCACGGGAGATCCCTCACAAATCGACCTGCGCAGGCATGTAAAATCGGGTTTGAGGGAAGCCGTCGAATTGCTGCAGGACGTGGAAGGGGTCAAATTCGTGGCGTTTGCCCCGAAAGACATCGTTCGCCTCCCGGTCGTGCAGCGTATCATTGAAGCCTATCAGTCGGGGCGAAACCGGCAAAATGAGACACAACGGCTCAAACAGGATGAACGCGCGGGGAAAGATTCTTGTCCAAACCCCGATGTATGATAGCATGATAGTCGTTCCCCCTATCCTTTAAAACATGTTTGAGTCCATTCGTCGTGCCCGCTTGCAACGCGAAGGGCTTTCCTGCGGTAAAACCCGTCGAAAGCACCAGGAGGGCGATTTTATTGACGAGATGCGCACGCATCCAGCGGGGACGGTCGTGGCCTACGTGCTGTTTTTCATCGGGGTCGGTATTTTGATGCGGCTCGGCACTCAGGTGGAGGCAGGTCTGCCTGCTGTCACCTGGCTGCACCTGCTGTATGCCGCCGCCATCGGGTTTGCCATGGTGGTGCATGAGCGTGTGGCGCTCCGTTCGGAGATCCGGGACAACGGCGTGCTGCTCCTCGTGCTGGGAACCATCTTCACCCACCTCTCCCTCGTGGTCCTCATGCTGGATTCGTCCTTCAGTCAAAGCTGGGGCAAGACGCTCAAGGCCATCGTGCTGCCGCATGCCTTCGGACCGGTGGTGCTTTCGGTGATTTTGGGGCGGCGCATCGGCTTGTTTGGAGCCATTTACACCACGCTGTTTGGCGTGCTGGTCTGCATTTCCATCTCCGCGCCCACCTACATGGCCACGTCAGCCCTGCTGGGCTTCACCGGTGTGCTGCTGACGAAGCATGTGCGCCGCCGCAACCGCCTCTTCATGGCCGGGCTCTACGTCGGGCTGGTGGCCATGGCCTATTCGCTGCTGCTGCATGAGGCGGCGGGGGTGATCATGGAGGAAAAAATTGGCCGCATGGTCTTGTATCCGCTGGTCAGTGGCATTTTCACCGGCATGGCGGTGGGTGGATTGCTGCCCGTGCTGGAAAGCGTCTTCGGCGTCACCACAGATGTCTCCTGGCTTGAGCTCGGAGATTTGAACCACCCGCTCATGCGTCGTCTCAGCATTGAGGCGCCCGGCACCTACCATCACAGCCTCGTCGTCGCAAACCTTGCCGAGGCTGCGGCTGAGAACATCAACGCCAGCGCCAGCATGTGCCGCGTGTGCGCCTATTTCCATGACATCGGCAAGCTCAGCAAGCCGGAGTACTTCATCGAGAACATGGACCCTTCGGCCAATCCGCACGAGGACCTCACCCCGCGCATGAGTGCGCTGGTCATCATCGCCCATGTCAAAGACGGCGTGGACCTCGCCATCAAGCACAACCTCAACTCCCGCATCATCGACGTCATCGAGCAGCATCACGGGAACTCGATGGCCTTCTTTTTCTACCGCCAGGCGCTGGATCAAAAGGCCGAGGTGGAGCGCCTGGTGAAAGTCGGCAAAGCCAAGGAGGACGATGTGCCACAGGTTAGCGAGGAAACCTTCCGCTACCCCGGGCCGCGCCCGCAGTTCAAGGAAGCCGCCATCATCTCCCTGGCAGACGCCGTGGAGAGCGCCTCCCGCACGCTGGAAAAACCCAATGCCTCACGCATTGAAACGATGATCGACGACATCGTGCAGAACCGCATGATGGACGGCCAGCTCGATGAGTGCGATCTCACCATCGCGGAGCTTGCCAAAGTGAAGGCCAGCTTTGCCAAAACACTGCTGAGCATGATGCATGGCCGCATCAAGTATCAGAAGGCCGTGGAGTCCCGGCCTGCAGCCCCTGTGCGTGATGAAAACAAACCGCTGCTGGCGGGCGATGAAGAGACCATGGCCTCGGCCAAAATCGTCGAAGCCTCCTTCACCGGCGGTCCTGCCAACGACCTCACGGTCAAGAAGCCCCGCAGCCGCAAATCGCCCCCTGCCTCCGCCGCCTGATGCCGCTGCCCAAGCTCCGCATTTACAACCGGCAGAAAGCCCACGCCATCCCGCTGCCCTGGCTGCGGCGCATTGGCAAAGCCGCGCTGCCAGGCTGTCTTGCGGCACTGAAATCTCCCGACGCCCCGCTGGCTTCGCTGGAGGAGATCGAGATTACCATCGTCGATGACGCCGACATCGCCCGCGTGCATGCGGATTTCCTCGATGATCCCTCGCCCACCGACGTCATCACCTTCCACCACGGCGAGATCCTCATCAGTGCCGACACCGCCCTGCGCCAAGGGGCGGAACACGGACAGTCCCTCGACCACGAAGTCGCCCTCTACCTCGTCCACGGCCTCATGCATCTCGCAGGGTGGGACGACCACGAGCCGGAAGAAGCCAAAGAGATGGCGGAGCGTCAGTCAGCTGTTTTGCAGGCGGCTCTTAACCAGAGGAATAATGCCTCTGCCGGGAATGTCATCAATCCAGATCATCCAGTAAATCGGTGAGGCGGCGGGCTTCATCGCCCTCCACTTCGTACTCCGATTCATCGTCAAGCCATGAGGCGTCCGCGCATTTGACGCAGATGGACACCAACGGGCCGGAATGACCATCTCTCGAGTGCAGCGATTCAAAGCCCACGTGATACTCACGGACTGGAGTGATGAACCGCCACAATGTGCCTAGCCTTGAGATGGGATGGTTTTTATAAGTGTGCCCTGATTTCGCCTTTTGAAAGGCGGATTCAACGACTTGGAGTTGAAGAGGTGTCAGCGGCGGACGGGCGCGGATAATCTTGAATTGCGCAGCGGTCGGCCACCCCGTGTTGGTATTCCATTCCAGCCGAGATGCGGAGATGATTTTGTCGCCTTCCAGCAATGCTGCATTGGCTGGATCATCTTTGCCCAGCCATTAGTTTATCACGAGCAGGAGGGGGATGAGCACCGCCAGCAGCACCATTTTTAGATTTCGGCTTTTGACGGCGGTTGGCGGATGAGTCGGCACGGCGGGTGAAACTGCCGCCCAAGCAGCACGATGCAAGGCCTCATGCATCTCGCGGGGAGGGACGATCATGAGGAGGAAGAAGCACGGGAGATGGCGCAGCGTCAGGCGGGCGGTGCTGCTGGATGCATTGAAGAGCGGGTGATTACTAGACCTGTGAGGTGAATAGCACGGCCGGCCTTCTGGGCCGTAGGTTGGGTGTGTTTGGCGCGCTGTGCCTTCGCAATCACCTGCATACCCCTTCGCCAAACCGCCCGACTTCGAGGACGTTCGCACGCCACAGTGCCTGCCGTACGCTCGCAGACGGGCGGGCTGTCGCCACGCCCATCCTACGACCATGCATGCAGCCTCCGACCGTACGTTGGGTGTGTTTGGCGCGCTGTGCTTTCGCAATCACCAGCGTCCCTCTTCGCCAAACCGCCCGACTTCGAGGACGTTCGCACGCCACAGTGCCTGCCGTACGCTCGCAGACGGGCGGGCTGTCGCCGCGCCCATCCTACGACCATGCATGCAGCCTCCGACCGTAGGTTGGGTGTGTTTGGCGCGCTGTGCTTTCGCAATCACCAGCGTCCCTCTTCGCCAAACCGCCCGACTTCGAGGACGTTCGTACGCTTGTGTGTCTGCCGTACGCTCGCAGACGGGCGGGCTGTCGCCACACCCATCCTGCTATGAGGGCCTGTCAAAGGTGAGTTGTTGTTTTCTTCGTGTTTCTTTTTCGTGAGGACTCTGCGGCGAAGGGTTCGCCTCGTGTTTGTTGTGAGTTGTTGATGCGATTGGGGACGGCTTCCTCCAGCTAGGGCGCTTTGACTCAAGCGCTTTCCATCCTGCTATCCGCACGTGATCTCTGTGGATCAGTGCATGTTACTTCATGCGTTGGCGGCTGGAGGAACGGGCGGCGGCTCTATCTACGAGCCGGTCAGTTTGCACTGACCAGGATGGGTGCCGAGCGCGCCGCGCCGTTCCAAAGGGTTGTCTCGGGGGAAAGGGGTGTCTGGGTCGGGTGGCTTGTGGGTGTGTCGCGGTGGTTTCGCTCGGGTTTGAGATGAGTCACGTCGCGTGCTCACCGGCGCTGCGTCACGTGGCAGTCTGCGCGGCGGTCAGTCCAAGCGCCTCCAGGGTGCTGCGTCCGGTGTTGAGCCGCCAGAGATCCACGGCAAGCTCGCGCGCCAGGGCCACGGCGATCTTTTTCTTGTTGGCCGGCCTTTTGCCGTCACTGCCCTTCAGGCGCTCCACCACTTTGAGCAGCCTCTTCCAACCGGGCTGCAGCCGGATAAACCGCCACACACATTCCACCAGGGCGTGCCGCAGCCGTGGATTGCCGTGCTTGTTAATGCTGCCCTGCCTGCGTTTGCCTCCGCTGCTGTGCTCGCTGGGACACAGACCCGTATAGCTGCTGACCTGCCGCCGGTTGTTGAACCGGCTCCAGTCGAGCACCTCGTTTTCAATGATGCGTTCGGTGAGAGCTCCGAGTCCCTTGGGCCGTGCCGTCGCTGCCGCCGCCCTGGCCTCGATCTGCGCGGTGCGCTGCGTGATGAGTTCTTCGAGCTTCACGAGCACCTGGCTCAGGGGCTCCAGCAGCTCTTTGAGATGCTGTGGCAGATGTTTGCTCAGCACGCTCCACGCGCTCTTGCGCCACCAGTATCCGCTGACCTCATGTCCCTGGCTCATGCCGTGGCTGCGGCCCATCGCTCCGAGACGACGCACTTCTCTCACGAACCCTTCGCGCTGCCGTGTGATCAGCCGGCGCTTCTCCTGCTCCACCTCTGGCACCCGCACGATGGCCAGCGCGTTCTTGTTGCCGGCTTCATACCGGGCGAGGCCTTCGGCAAGCTCCCGTGCATCGCGGCTGTCGGTCTTCACGCGCTCGCCGTGCCGGTCCCAGTCCTGCGGGCGCACCACGCGGCAGGTGATGCCATGCGCCGTGAGCTGCCGCTGCAGCGTGTAGCCAAAGGGGCCCGCCTCGTAGCAGCACACGATGCGTTTGGCGTGGGCCTTCTGCTTGACCACCCAGGACACCAGTTCCTCCGGCTTCATGCGCTGGGCGGGCTGCACCGTGGAGGCGTCAATCTTGCGGCAGACAACGTGCTGGCGCAGATGCACGTCGATGCCCATGACCATGAGTTCGGGCAGCGATGCTGGCAGCACGGCGGATGCCTCCGGTGTGGGCGGCGGGGGAGTGGGCGATGACGGCGGCGTTGCTGCCAGGGCGGTGGCAGCCACTTTTGTGCTGCTCGCTTTCACCTTCGTCG
>JANYCZ010000027.1 GCA_025360015.1 Verrucomicrobiota bacterium
GGTACCACCCGTTCCCATTCCGAACACGGAAGTGAAACGCTGTTGCGCCGATGATAGTATGGCGAAAGGCTATGCGAAAGTAGGACGTTGCCAGATTAAACATCTCCCCGCATCTCGTAAGAGATGCGGGGTTTTTTGTGCATGCGCCCGGAGCGGGCCGGAACCTGCCCGAAAGGGGGGCTGTCAGCAGGAGGACTCCAAGTAGGCCATGGATGCTACTTCACCAATTCATTGATGATTGTGGAGGGAGCTTCCTTGTGTATGTTTACGCTTCCTGTTGTGGGCCTGCTAATCACAAGAACCAATGCAAGCAGCTTATCACTTCACCCACTCACTCCTCTTTTTCGTGGCGATGGTCAGTTGCATCGGAGTGGGCGTGACCAGTGTGTTAACGTGGGGGTGGCCCTCAACCACGGATTTAGAAAGAGGCTGACAGCAAAGGAGTTTTTTTCAAAGCTGGCTCCCTGGCATCGGAAGTGGCACTTTATTTTTCTCTGGAGCTTCTTTGGCTCGTTCCTGCTGCTCATGATCTTGGCTGTGATTTCAAGAAAAAAAGCGAAAGTGCTGCCCTGCTGGCCTTGATCCAGACGAACATACCAAGGCTGCAAGCGCCTTGAAACTGACCTCGTTTGTGAAATAAACCGGCCCTGACCTCCGGCTTGACGCCGTGGGTGCGTAGCCGCATGTTCAGGCCTACGCTGCGGGGTCGCATGACTGCGCGGCGATTGATCCCATCCCCATGCTTTTCTCGTATGATCTGACTTCGTCGCCTGTGCTCAGCCGGTTTCTGGCGGCGGGTTTTGGGCTGCTGACTGTGCTCGGCCCGCAAGTGCAGGCCCAGGTGATCCTGAAGGCCCAGCCGGTGGAGGCCGTGGAGGACGAGGTGAAAAAGGCGAAGCCTGCCGTGCATGAAAAGCAGGATCTCAATGCGTCATGGGCCACGCAGAAGGAGGCGCGCGCCATGACCCTCAGCGTGCCCGCTCCGCGCGGCCAGATCGTGGACCGCCACGGCATCCCCTTTGCCCAAAACCGCGCCGCCAGCTACCTCGCGCTGGTGATGCCTTATATGGACACTGCCAGCGATGCGCAGGTCACTGCCTTTGCGCGGTCCACCATCGGCAAGGTCAATCAGGTACTGGGAAAGACTTGGTCCCTCTCCGACGAGCGTGTGCTGCTGCACTACAAGCACCGCCGCTGGCTGCCCCTGGTCTTTTCCGTGGAGGAGGGGCTCAATGTGGAGATCACGCCGGACATGGAGGAAAAGCTCAAGCCGCTGCTGGGCGGCAGTCTGGTCATTCAGCCTGCCTATCTGCGGCATTACCCGCAGGGATCTACCGCCTGCCACATCATCGGCTACACCGGCAAGACACGCCCGCTGCCCACGGGGCCGATTGTCGATGGTGACCCGGTGTTTGAAGAAATGGAAGGCCGTGAAGGCATTGAGACCGCGTTCGACAGCGATCTCAAAGGCCAGTCCGGCATTGTGAACGTCCTGTTTAGTCCAGATGGCAAGCGCCTCTCCGAAGATGTGCGGCGCGCGCCCAGTCCCGGGCGCAACGTGGTTCTCTCCATTGACTACAACTTTCAAAAGTACGCTGAAAATGCGCTTAAAAAGCACACCACCGGCGGCGCGATGGTGATCATGGACGTGACCAATGGCGACATCCTCGCCATGGCCTCCAATCCTGGCTTCGACCTTAATGAGTTCGTGCCCGGCATCCGCCAGAAACGCTACGATGAGCTGACGAAAGACCCGCATCTGCCGCTCTATCCGCGCTCCTTCCGTGGCGAATATCCTCCCGCCTCCACCTTTAAGATCGTCACCGCCCTGGGCGCGCTGGACAGCGGCAAGGTGGATGCCAAAACGCAGTACGACTGCCCCAATGCGCTGGAGATCGGAGATCGAGTGTTCAAAAACTGGAACAAAGACGGCGAGGGCTCCATGAACGTGGTCAGCGCCATCAAGCGCTCCTGCAACACCTGGTTCTACCGTGCCGCGCTGGAGTCTGGCGCCGACTACATCACCAACATGGCCATGCGCCTCGGCTTTGGCGAGCGCACCGGCATTCCGCTCAAAGCCGAAGGGGAGGGGTTCGTGCCGACAAACAGCTACCTCCTCCAGCATCGCGGTCACAAGATGCTGCCAGGGGATCTGGCAAACATCGCCATCGGCCAGGGCATGGTGCTGGCCACGCCGCTCCAGGTCTGCCAGTGCATGGCTGGACTGGGAGATGGCAAGCGCATCCCCCAACCGCGTCTGGTGCTGCAGATTCAGGATCTGGGAGACCGCGTGGTGATGGCCTACGAGCCCAAGGACCGCAGACGCATCGACCTCAATCCCGACCAACGGCAGACGGTGATCAGCGGCATGGTGGCCGTGGTCAATGGCGGCGGTGGCACCGGCCATGCCGCAGCGATCAAGCAGGCGGAAATCGCGGGCAAGACCGGCACTGCGCAGTGGCGCATCAGCAAGGATCAAAATCTCGCCTGGTTCACCGGCTTTCTTCCTGCTGGCAAGCCGATGTTTGCCTTTGCCGTCGTGTATGAAGGCGAGCCCGGCGAGGACATCAGCGGTGGCAAAAAAGCCGCCCCCATTGTGCATGAGGTCTTCACCAACATCTTTGAAAAAGCCCCGGCGGATGATCCCATGCTGCTGGCCATGAAAGACGTGGCCAAGGCCACTCCTGTGAGCGAAGAGGCCAGTGAAAAATCTTCGTCCGTGCAGACCGTGCGCCCGGCGCAGGCAGCACCCCCCCCCCCCCCCCCGGCGAAAGGTATCGGCGGCTTCTTCAAACGGCTCTTTGGCCGCTAAACATTCCCATTCGATGAACATCCAGCTCGCCATCGTCTGTGACTTTGCCGCCGACTACCAGGGCAAGCTCTGCATCCAGGGCGCGTTTGACACGCTCTGCGCGCAGACCTTTCCCGTGGTGCATCCGCAGTGCTCCATCGCTGTAAGAGCCATTTTCCAGGCGGAGGATGCTGGCAAGCATGAATTTGTGATCCGCTGCGTCGATCCCGATGGCAAGGAATGCCTGCCGCCAATGCCCGCGCAACTGGATGTGACCTTTCCCTCGTCCTTCATCCCCTTCGTCTCTCGCAACATCGTGTACACCCTTCAGCGCCTGAAGTTTGAGCGGCAGGGCATGTATCGCTGGCTGGTGCAGCATCAGGACGACACCTTGGCAAGCATTCCGCTACGAGTGACCTTGTTTGACGATCGTCGCTCCGCCACCGGCCCCGCAGGCTAGCCGCCTATGACTACATCCAAGCCCAAGCCCCAATCCGAGATCACCACTCCCGCAGGAACCCCGGTGAAGCAGTTGTCCGTCTTTTTGCACAACCGCGTGGGTGCGCTCATGTCGCTGGTCAAACTGCTCACCGAGCACCGCATCGAGGTGCTGGGTCTTTCCTTGCAGGACACCACCGAGCTCGCGCTGGTGCGCCTCATCCCCAGCGATCCTGAAACCACCGAGATGCTCTTCATTGAAAAAGGCATCCCCCATGTGGTCTTTCCGGTGACGGTCGTCGAGCTGCGCGAGACGGAGCACTCCCTTGTCCATGCGCTCTCCGCCCTGCTCTCCGCCGAGATCAACATCGACTTCAGTTATGCGCTCTTCGTGCGTCCGAACCAGCATCCAGTGTTCGTGCTGCACCTCGACTCCCCGGAGGTGGGGTCCGAAGTGCTTTCCAGTGCCGGATTCAAGGTGCTGACCCAGGGGGATTTGAGCCGGTAGAGATGGAAGTTCCCACGAAGCACGTCCCCCCACTCACTGCGCCGCCGCAGAACCATTCGCGCCTCCACCAGCGGCATTCTGCGCTGGCATGATAGACGGCGCTAATTGGGTGATGAACGCGCGCGCATCCTCCACCGCGCCGAGTTCAAGCAAGGGATCCTCCTGGCCAACGCGCTGCTCTGGCAGCGGAACGTAGATTGAGGCCATCGCCCAACGGTGCTGGATGTTGCGAAACACCGAGTCGTAGTAGGAGAGAAAAATATGCTCGTAGTGATCCGCGCAGGTGGTGCCGTTGGAGCCGATGTACCAATAGAAATTGATCGCCCGTGTGCGGATCCGCACGCCGGGCTTGGGCTCCACATCGCGGAAGATGCGCATCATCATGACGGTCAGGTCACGGCCATCCTCCAGGTGGAGAGAAACAGGCATGCGGTCCGTCACGGTCCAGCCCTGATTCGGGAGGCAGACCTCCGGTCGGTGCAGGCTGCGTTTTTCAAAACCGCTGAGGATCACCGTGGCCATGATCTGCCTGCCTGTGGAGGATGCATACACATTGCGCCCAAGCCGGACCCCTTCGTCCAGCAGATTTTTCTCATCTGCCGTCATGTCGAACTCACGTCCCTGATAGTCACCGAGCGACAGCGGTAAATCGGGACGTCGGGTGTCATCCGATTTTAACTTCACCCCGGGTGCTGCCACATGAAAACTGATGTCAGTGCCCAGGCAGACGCCCAATGCCGCCAGCATTAAAACGAATGCGGCCAGCAGCTGTGACAGCGTGCGGCGTGGCTGAGGAATGGCGTAGCCATCACCGGCGGGCGGCGGTTTGCCATGCCGCTTGAGATTGGACTTCATTTCACGGCCTTCAAACAGCCAGCACAGCGCAAACATGCCAGCCAGTGCCACGCCAAACACCGCAAAGCCGGCAAAGGTATGGTAAAAGGACATTTCCTGATGGTCGCCAATGTGCCGGCCCACCGCGAAGTCAGAGCCAAACATCAAGGTGCCCGCCACCAGCAGCAGCAGGCGCACGACATTGCCCGCCACGGCCAGCGGCACCGCGCAGACAAACAAGATAAACCGGGAGCGGGGCCGCTTCAGCGCCAAATAGCCCAGCAGCGCCGAGATCATCATCAAGGCAAAGAGTGAATTGATGCCGCTGCACTTGGCGTCCACATCCAGACTGAAGGCATCCCCGATCAGCGACCCGTGTGCGACATCGGGCGCTGACTGCAGCGCGGAGCCTTCATTCGCTGCGGGGACACCTATCACGTTTAGCAGGGAGGCCGCCATCGCGGCGGTTCGGGGACGCAGCGGAGAGGCCACGGAGTCTTCCAGCGGCTGCATGGGCCAGGTAAACAAGAGGAACAGCCATGCAAAAAAGAGCGTGCGCATCCATGCCGTGCCTGCCACCAGCAGGATGATGCCGGCCAGCACGAACTGCACGGCCAGAAACCCAGGGTAGCCCGTGTCCGCCTTGTAACCGATCCAGAAGAAAAACAGTCCCAAGGCCAGCGGCAGCAGGCCCAGCCAGGTGCCGTTCCAGGGCAGCTTTTGCAGTTCATCACGGCGCAGCCAGACCAGCCAGCCGACCAGCCCCGGCACCAGCAGGCAGAACTGCCAGTCCGCCCGGATGCTGACCCACCGAGCCCAGCCGATCAGGATGCTCTCACGCTTGCCAAAGTCCCACTGCTGATAGGGCCACAGCAGGAAAAGCAGCAGTAGCAGCGCAGGCAGCCCCCACAAAGCCACCTGCCGCAGTGCTCCCGGCTTCAGCGGGGAGGGCGGATCTTGAGGCGCGAGTGTGGACAAATGAGGGCTCTGGGTGGATTCTGTTGCCATGACTTAGATTGACGGACAAAGGCTGGCCTTGTTTGTTGAATCTCGCAACCATCATCGCGTAACGTCCCCGACGCACCTGCTCATGTCCGACATGCTCTCTCCTGATCCCTCCCAAGCCACCGACGAAGACGCCGAGGAGGCGGCCTTGCAGTTTGCACGCTGCCAAACGTCGCCAGACACCGGGGCAAAGGCCGCGCCCTCGGCAGCGCAGAGCAAGAAAAAGACGGGAAAAAAGCCGAAGCCCGGTCCGGTGGAGGTGCTCAAAGACGACCACCCGCCGCACCGGGACCATGCCTCCAATCTGCCGAATCTGCGGCGCTCGCACCTGACCTATCGGCATCTGGTCATCTCGCTCAGCACATCTCTCCTCATCGGCCTGCTGCTGGTGCTTGTCGGCAGGTGGTTCTACCTCAACAAGATTGAGCCCCGCCTTTCTGGAGCTGTCGCTCCTACGGCCGCTCCAGCTGCCACGGACAGCGCCCTCAAGTCGGAACTCGCCCAGTCCGCGGAACAAATCAGCGCGCTGCAAAAACAGGTCGATGTCATGCGCCGTGAGCAGTTGCTCATGCAGCAGACGACGCGCGAGTCGCTGGAAAATATATCCACCACGCTGAAAAATCCCCAGTTTGTGCCCGCGCCTGTGGCCCCAGCGGCGGGCCAGCCTGGCGTTGGGCGCATGGCTGATATGAAAGCCGATGTCTCACCCACGCAGCAGGAGTTCATCCAGCTCAAGGAGCGCAACCGCCTCACGCAGTACGCGGACGAGGCCATCGCCACTGGCATGCGCAGGCCACTTGAGGTGCTGGTCGAATACATGCGTGATCCCCAGGGCGTGCATCTGCACGATGCCGCGCAGGCCGAGTTCATGCGGGCGCTGCGCTCCATCCAGCTCCTCCAGCGTGAAGATCCGGGGTATCGCCTGCCGGTGGCCGAACTCTTCAAAGACAGCAGCATCCGCGATGAAGCGGATGTGACGCCCGAGGCCCTGCTCAAGCTGCTGGCAGACTACAAGCAGCCCTGGGAGGTGCGCGTGCGTGTCTGCTTCCTGCTGCTGGGCAGTCAGCTGCCGGAGACCAATGCTGCGCTCATCAAGGCCATCAAGGAGGATCCCTCGCTCGATGTCGCCAAGCACGCCCAGCTCTCCCTCGAACAGCGCATCAAAAAACGCTTCCGTATTTTTGACATTCCCGCTATCGAAGAATGGTTCAAATCGCAGGGTAAATAAATACCCGCGCCAGCCCGGACAGAATCACCGCTTTTTTTCGCCTCCTTCCCGCACGCATTTCAGCGCACGCAGCCCACCCCCATGAAAGCCCTTTTCCTCACCAACGAATACCCTCCTCACATCTACGGCGGCGCCGGCGTCCACGTCGAATATCTCACGCGGGAGCTCGCCAAGCTCATGGAGATCGACGTCCGCTGCTTTGGCGATCAAGCCAGTGATGAGGGCAATCTCCACGTCCAGGGCTACGGCCTCGACACCACCGGCTGGGACAGCCCGCTCAATTTGAAATCCGTCTTCGGTGCCCTCCAGCGCTGTCTCAATTTCAACACCAGCGGCATCGACGCCAGCCTCGTGCACCTGCACACGTGGTATGCGCACTTCGGCGGCATCCTCGCCAAGCTCAACTACGGCGTGCCCATGGTCCTCACCGTCCACTCTTTGGAGCCCCTGCGTCCGTGGAAGCGCGAGCAGCTCGG
This sequence comes from Verrucomicrobiota bacterium, assembly GCA_025360015.1. Taxonomy (GTDB): domain Bacteria; phylum Verrucomicrobiota; class Verrucomicrobiia; order Verrucomicrobiales; family Verrucomicrobiaceae; genus Prosthecobacter. Next base: position 7,281 of record JANYCZ010000027.1, read on the forward strand.
CCACGGCTACGACTTCACCGTGTGGCTGGAAAACACCGCGCTGAAAATGGCCGACGCCATCATCGCCGTCTCCGAAGGCACCAAGGCCGATCTCCTCCAGCACTTCGACCTCGACCCCGCCAAGATTCACGTCATCTACAACGGCATCGACCTCGCTGAATACCGCCGCACCGAAGCCCCCGACGTGCTGCGCAAGCACGGCATTGATCCCGACAAACCCTACGTCCTCTTTGTCGGCCGCATCGCCCGGCAGAAGGGCATCGTCCATCTCGTCCGCGCCATCCAGCATCTCGATCCCGGCTTCCAGGTGGTCCTGTGCGCCGGCGCGCCCGACACCATCGAAATCAAAGAAGAGATGGAAGCCGCCGTCGCCGACGCCAGCAAGCTGCGCCCCGGCGTCATCTGGGTGCAGGCCATGGTCCCGCTGCAGGAAAAGATCGTCCTGTACTCCCATGCTGACGTCTTCTGCTGCCCGTCGATTTATGAGCCCTTCGGCATCATCAATCTCGAAGCGATGGCCTGCGAGACCGCCGTCGTCGCCAGCGCCGTCGGCGGCATCAAGGAAGTCGTCGTCGATGGCGAGACCGGCATCCTCGTTCCTCTGGAGCAGCAGACCGCGAGCCCCTTCGAAGCCGTGCACCCCGAGAAATTCGCCCGCGACCTCGCCGCTGGCATCAACAAACTCATGGCCGACCCCGCCCTCCGCCACCGCATGGCCCAGGCCGGGCGCAAACGCGCCGAAGACCACTTTAGCTGGAGCAGCATCGCCAAGAAGACCCTGGCGCTGTATGAGAAGCTGGTGGGTTGAACAGGACTCGTTGCTCCCCGACGCTCCATTTCGCGATGCAGGCCCTTAACTGAGTGTTGTTCTACTCCGTTAAGTAAGTGGCCGATTCGGGGCAGGGTGCAAATAATAGACTTGTTCCCGAATAGGGGGCCATATCTGCCGGGGCATCCGCGGTTGTAGGATGGGCGTGGCGACAGCCCGCCCGTCTGCGAGCGTGCTGCAACGCACCAAGGCGTACGGACGCTCTCGCAGTCGGGCGGTTTGGC
>JANYCZ010000029.1 GCA_025360015.1 Verrucomicrobiota bacterium
GACGAATGACGAATGACGAATGACGAATGACGAATGACGAATGACGAATGACGAATGACGAATGACGAATGACGAATGACGAATGACGAATGACGAATGACGAATGACGAATGACGAACGCTGGATGGCACGCTTGAGGGAATCTCCTGAAAATTGACCACGGAATACACCGAATACACGGAAGGTGGTTGCGGATGGTGGTGTCGTGGAAGCGTTGAGATTGGTAATGGGATGGACTTAGTTCTGGGATCAGAAAGGGGCGGGTTTCACCCCATTTTATTTGAGGGGGAGATCGGGCAGGGTGATGCACGCTCAAGGAGCCAACCGGTTCAACCTTGAGCGACGATATAACAAGATAACGCACCCCCCTCTATGAAAACCCAACTCTACAGTCTCGCTTTCGCGCTCATCGCTTCTTCCGCAGTCCTTGCGCAGGACAGCACCACCACCAAGACCACCACGACCACTGCACTGCCCGACGGTTCCACGCAAACGACGGTGAAGACGACCACCAGCAGCGGTACTCTGACCGACTACGTGCCGGGGACGACCTTCGTCATGAAGGAAGACAGCGGCCCGGTGACTTATCGCTATGGCAAGGACGTGGCCTACGTGACGAAGAGCGGCAAGGTGATCACCCAGGACATGCTGAACTCACGTGTGCGTGTGGGCAGCCCGGTGAGCGTGCATTACATCACGGATGGTGACAATCGCGTGATCAGCCGCGTGGTGGTTGATGATTGATTGATCTGATTGATGGCTCCGATGGCTCCGATGGCACCGATGGCACCGATGGCACCGATGGATCGGAGCCTAGCAACCAAATTTACATCGGCACTTCTTGGGAGGTGCCGATGTTTTGGTGTTTGCGGAGAAGGGGAGGGCGAAGGTTTACGGTTGTTGACCGTTGTTGACGGTGGTTTGCCCAGACCCAGAGTTCCAGAGGGGAATTTGAACCACTGACTGACACTGATGATGAATGTCTGAGGGGTGTTTATTGGCGGTTGAGATGCTCTGGTTGGGGACGGTGTGTGTTGGGGAAAGGCCGGATTTTCGAACTACTCATCGGACACTCATGGTCGGAAATGAATGACCGGAATTCAGATGCTTAGGCGCAGCGCTGGCACAGAGCGGACGCAGGGGAAATCATCTCCCATCACCCATCTCCTTGGGCTGCGACGACCGCAGGTCGCCAAAAAATCAGGGTGTATTCCTGCTGGGAGAGGTTATTTTGTCGGCCATGAATACACGCGCTTTGTTCCTGGTAACCTCCCTCCTCTGCAGTCTGGCTTTCGCCTCCTGCACCCAAACCTTCCACGCACACGCCCACAAAGGCGCGCTGGCAAAACGCCAGCCGGTGAGCATCTTTGTGCACGAAGATGACTCCGGTGACCAGGAGAGTCTTGTGGCCATCCATAACGCGCTGCATGCACGCGGCTTCCCCGTCGCCCGTGGCAAAAGCTCCCGGCTTGAGGTCAAGATGTCAGACACCTGGCGCTGGCATTGGTCGATGTACCTGAAGGAACTCGACCTCATGTTCATCGACACCAAGACCGGCAAACAGCTCGCCCAGGCTCATTACTACAACTCCCCGTGGCACAAGTACCCCTCCAGAACCTGGGTGGTGCAGAAGCTCTTCCATGAGCTGGACCAGCAGGGTGTTTTCCAGAAGTAACTGCCTGCCGCGCAACGCCGCCGCGCCCACTCCACCTTCATTCACGCGCCCGCGCCCCATACGACACGGGCTGCGTGAAGAAGGAAATCACTCTGCACCGTGTTGTTGGATAGTGGCAGGGACGTTCGAATTTGCCGCAGAGGGGCGGAGAGGCAGAGGGGGCAGAGGCAGTTGACGGTTGTTTGGCAGGTATTTGCGGCGTGACGGCGTCTGTGCTGCTATTTGAAGAGCACCTGAAAAACACATGAACAAACTTCTGCTCCTCGGTCTCTCCTGCTTCTTTCTCTGTCAGTGCAAAACGGTCAAGATTTCGGGGCCGGTGCCGAATCCGCCGCTCAGGCATCTGGCGGTGGTGAACAACGAGGATGTCCACATGGACGACTTTCAGGGGCAAATGGTGGAGCAGATTCGTGCTATGGGCATCCAGGCAACGGTGGTGCCTGCGGCCCCGGGGAAGGCGGACTATCTAACGTACACCGCCAACTGGCGCTGGGATCTGGGCATGTACCTGTGGCGCTTCACCGCGACTCTGCATCGGCCCAACGGCCCGGTGCGCAGCGTGATGTATGGAAACACCGGCCTGGACCTCCGAAAATTCGGTGAAGGGCAGGATAAGATTCGTTCGCCGATGCGGCAGCTGCTTCTGGGCAGGCCTTGAGTAGGGGGGGGTGGTAGTGGGGCTCGAAGGCGATGAAAATGGGTGGGCGGAGAAAAGTGCCGAAGTCGAGCATCCGAAAGCGGGAGCTGTTGTCAAAAATTTGCACCCTGCCCCCCATCCCCTCCATTTCCGCTAGAGTCAGATTTTCTTGCGTTATTTGAATGACTATGCGCGTCGTTGATAAGACAGACGATCAGAATCAGCAATTTGGTCGGCCGGGACTAAGCAGTAGTGCCGCTCTTCAACGGTTTTGACAAGACCGTCGCTTTCCAAGCAAAGTTCGAAAAGTGCAATCCTGGAATCGCTCATAAACTGTGCGGAAATTGCCCGGCAAACGAGCTTTGGAAACTTCTCCGCACAACAGGCAATATCTTGTTTGGCTTGTACTGTCGAGAGCTGATCAGTGCCGCCTTTGGCTTGAACAGGAATAATGTATTGGCATCCATGTCGGTCAATGCCGACATAGACCTCGTCTATCTCAATCTGGCCGAACCCTTTTACGGTTGTGCGAAGGTGGTTCTGCAGTGAATATGTTGTAATGCCAAGGAAAATATCGATGAGACGATTATATCGAACTTTCGCTAGCAACGCTTGTTCATCCGAAAGGGAGGTGGCTGTGATAATTTCCGGCGTTGCATCAGGGATTTTTATCGTTATCAGATTGGGGTTTGGAGAGATCCGGTTGATGGTAGCTAAGCGGAATTCATATAGGGCGCGTCCAGCTCCCTCGATCAGCCATTCCTTGTCTTTGGGCTGGGTGTCGAGAATGCTCTGAGGTAAAGGATTTCGATAGCGGAAGGAGTAGAGGACATCGCCTAAGTTTTTAGGAAGTTCAATTTTCAACTGCGCTGCTGCGTCGGTGATCTGCTCGCGGGTAAAAGGAATTACAGTTATTCCCTTTTTATACCCTTTTTTAAAAATGGTCTCAATAAGCGCCTGATAGCGATTCGGCTGTTTTTCGGTCATATCGTTTGTGCGTTGAGGAGTAAGAGTCTGTCGAATTCAGTCTGGAGTTGAGACCGTTTTCTCGTTGCGCTTTTACGATCACGTTTCTGAATTGGACTAGTTACGCCCCAATAGGCCGAAGCTCGTGACATTTCCATGGACAGAAGGGCTGGATCGCCGAGCGCCAATTTGACTTTGGGTGCTTTTGGTCGAACTCCTATTGCCCTCATGATAGAAGAAGCCACAGCACGAGCCAATGGCGGGGGAACCGCATTTCCTACTTGGCGTGCTCCATGCCACTTGGTGCAATGGAAACGAAACCAATCTGGGAAGCCGTGTAATCTTGCCATCTCTCGGACTGTTATACACCTGGGATAGCAATAATGGATGGGGCGAGGGCTGGTGAAGGCGCCTCTAGCTGAGTCGGTCCCTGCGCGGAGTGTGTTGGAAACTCCGTCAGGAGATAGTTTAAAGAATCTCGAAATGGGTTCAACTTCTCCAGGAGGCGTTGCTGCAAAGCGGTGGCGAGAGATTGCTGAATGTTCAGTCCTCATGCTGGAGGACAATATTTCGGGATCCAGCAATCTTTGATATCCGAAATGCCACCCGGCTGGATCCAAGGAGCGAAGTTGTTTTGCGTATGCTGAAGGCTTGCCCCATCTGGATGTCCTCACTTCGTCAGTGGCCATCAATGTCTCAAAGAGCGATATCTCAGGCAAATCACCGAGAGCGTCTTTGCATGTTGGGCCAGCGGGAAGCGGGCTGAATTGACTCAATCCAGGTAAACTCGTAGTCGGTTCCGGATATATAGGAGAATTCAGCCCCTTTTTGGCACCCATTAGGAATAGTCTTTTTCTATTTTGAGGAACTCCATATGAGGCAGCATTTAGCACAGCCCACGGATGGGTAATTATATAACCTATGGATTCGAAGGTTTGAATCAGCTCTTCCAAAAACTTGCGGTGCTCGCCGAGAGTTAATCCTTTTACATTCTCGAATACAAAGTAGTCCGCATCTAGCTCGCGAACGAGCCTAACATAGTCCTTAACAAGGGCATTTCTGGGGTCATCCAGAACGCGTTTTCCAATCATAGAGAAGCCTTGGCAGGGAGCGCCGCCGAAGACAACGCTAACCTTTCCGTCGATCTTCGCGATGCGTCTTATATCCTTCCCCGTAAGGTTTTGGACGGATTGAGGAATAGTGGAGCAAAGTGGGAAGTTAAACTTGTGGATGCATGAATGAATAGGATCGATTTCAACGGCAGCTGCAACGTCGAAGCCTGCCTGTTCAAATCCGAGAGACATCCCACCTGCACCGGCAAATAAATCGACAGCAATTGGTCTCATGAATCTGTTCGGAACGAATTCACACTGTGCACCAAGCTGAGGAGGTCGTGGGCCGTCCCAGCGGTCTTCGACCCGATGGGCTTGGATTCGCCTCCGATTCCACGGCTCGGCTCATGGGGGTGGGTTTTCATGGCTCTCTAGATACTGAGGCAGCGATTTCTGTAAACTCCTGAGATGGGTGTTCTCGGAGGGGCTCTACACCAAGGCATCAGTCTGGTTTATCGGCGCTGGTGAACGCGGCTAAAGGGGAAACCGATTCCTCGTTAAAGCTACGGAGGGCAAGCTGTTGGGTGCTCTTCAGAGATGGGCGATGCCATGAGCTGTGATAGCTCGCGCCGGTGGTGCCTGGGGGCATGAAAAACGGCAGCAGGTGGTCCTGCCGCCGTTGAGTTTGAGGGGCATGGGCGATGCTTGGGGTGCTTCCTGTGCCGGAGGGGATCGGGGTCGGGAGACCCCTACGCCTTGGATTTGGGACGGGGTCGGGAGACCCCGTCACCTTGGGGGTGGGTTGCGCGCGAAGGTTTAGCCGGGTCTTCTGAGGGTGGGCTCGCGCTGCCAGAGGCGGCCGTTTTTGGCGGTGGCGATGTAGGTCTTGATGCCTTTGTCGTTTTCGAGGGGGATGAGGCCGTCGTCGGGGCGGACGCCGGCGATGTCGAGGAGGGGCTGGGAGGCGGGGGTGTGGCCGATGATTTTAAGGTGGGCAAAGGCGTTGCTGACCCAGTCGACGCCGCTGGAGAGGGTGGCGAGGTCTTGTGCGCCTTCGGCGGAGAGGAGGAGGACGACGGTGTCGAAGAGGATGGAGGGGGAGCCGGAGAGGGAGCCGTCTGCTTCGACGAGGGTGCCTTCGGCATCGGTGGCACCGCCGACCTTGGGGGCGACGATCATGAGGGTGGCTTTTTCCTTGGCGGCGGATTTGCGGAGGGTGGCGAGGAGTGCGCCGTCGAAGCCGTCGGTGATGAGGACGCCGATTTTCCGACCCTGCAGGGTGGAGGGTGCCTTATTAAGGATGCTGAGTGAGGGGGAGGGGGGAAGATCGCGTGGCTGGACGGCGGGCTGAATGGTGTCCGCCGCATCGGACATGCCGAGGGCGTCGGCGACGCCGGTGTGGAGGGCGGGGTCGATGATGGCGAGATGGCCGAGCATGCGGAGGCGGATGGCTTTGGTCTCGACCTTGGCGAGCTCAAAGGCGAAGGCGCTGATGATGTGCTGCTGCTCGGTCTCGGTCATGGAACGGAAGAAGAGGCGGGCCTGGGAGTAGTGGTCGGCGAAGGTCTCGGAGCGTTTGCGGATCTTGGTGCCGTCGAGTTCTTCGGGGACGCTGGTGAAGCCGTGCATGGGGCACTCGCGGGGTGTGCCGGTGTCGAAGCTGTTGGGCTCGTAATTGACGCGGCCTTTGGGGACTTCCATCTGGCGGAGGCCATCGCGCTGGAAATTGTGCATGGGACAGCGCGGGGCATTGACGGGGATCTGATGGAAATTGGGCCCGCCGAGGCGTGAGAGCTGGGTGTCCTGATAGGAGAAGAGGCGGCCCTGGAGGAGGGGGTCGTTCGAGAACTCGATGCCGGAGACGATGTTGGAGGGGAGGAAGGCGACCTGCTCGGTTTCGGCGAAGAAGTTGTCGGGATTGCGATTGAGGACGAGCCTGCCGACGATGCGGAGGGGGATGATTTCTTCGGGAATGAGCTTGGTGGGATCGAGGATATCGAAGTCGAGGGCTGCGGCGGCTTTTTCATCCATGACCTGGAGGCCGAGCTCCCACTCGGGGAAGTCGCCGTTGAGGATGGAGTCCCAAAGGTCGCGGCGATGGAAGTCGGGGTCTGCGCCGTTGATTTTGACGGCCTCGTCCCAGAGGACGGAGGCCATGCCGAGCTTGGGACGCCAGTGGAATTTGACGAAGTGGGAGACGCCTTGAGCATTGACCATGCGGAAGGTGTGGACGCCAAAGCCTTCGATCATGCGGAGGGAGCGGGGGATGGCGCGGTCTGACATGGTCCACATGAGCATGTGCATGGACTCGGGGCTGAGGGAGGCGAAGTCCCAGAAATTGTCATGGGCGGAGGCGGCCTGGGGGAAGCCTTTGTCGGGCTCCATTTTGACGGAGTGGACGAGGTCGGGGAACTTCATGGCGTCCTGGATGAAGAAGACGGGGATGTTGTTGCCTACGAGGTCGTAGTTGCCCTCGCTGGTGTAGAACTTGGTGGCGAAGCCGCGGACGTCGCGGGGGAGGTCGCCGGAGCCGGCGCCGCCGGCGACGGTGGAGAAGCGGACGAAGACTTCGGTCTTTATTTTGGGATCCTGGAGGAAGGCGGCCTTGGTGATGTCTGCGAGGGATTCGTAGACCTGAAAGAAGCCGTGTGCGCCTGAGCCGCGGGCGTGGACGATGCGCTCTGGGATGCGCTCGTGATCGAAATGGGTGATTTTTTCGCGCAGGACGAAGTCTTCGAGGAGGGCGGGGCCACGGACGCCGGCTTTGAGGGTGTTCTGGTTGTCCGAAATGGGGACGCCGTGATTGGTGGTGAGGGCGTTTTTTTTGTCGTCGGTCTGCTGATGGGTTTCAGCGAGGAGGCTGGGGGTGGTCTTGGACGTCCTGGCAGAAGCGGGTGGGCGGGAGGGCATGATGGTTGGTGGGGAAGAAGGTTTGGGGCCGAGGGTTGGGAGGTGCGGATGGAACCGGCCAAGCAGGGGTGTTATCGGAGGAGAGGGGTGGGGCGGTCTTTTGAAAAGATGGGTGGGGCATGGGCATGAAAAAACGGCAGCGGGGTGAGCGCTGCCGTTTTGCGGTTTGAAGGGGGAAGTGGAGTGGGGCTTATGCTTTAGGCTTTCCAGCCGTCGCGGTAGGAGGGACGGGTGATGAATTTGTTGGGGGCTTCGACGTTGGTGACTTTCATGGCGGATTTGTCCCACTGGACGGTCTGCTGGGCGCGGATGGCGAGATTGCCGAGGAGGACGAATTCGGTGAGGGGGGCGGAGTAGTCGAAGTTTGAGGAGGGGAGGCCGCCATTGACGATGTGGTGAGCCCACTCGCCCTGGGGATTGTCAGGCATGACGGAGCGGGTTTCGGTCTGCTTGATCTTGCCGGACTTCATGTCGAGGCGGACCTGGGTGTATTTTTCCAGAGGATAGACGATAGGGCTCTTGCAGTAGGCGTCGCCTTCGAAGATGACGCCGTCGGTGCCGATGAACATCATGCCACTGGTGGCTTTCTTAAAGGTTTCTTCGGGGATGTCGGGGTGGCGCTCGGGCTTGTTGGGGAGGCCGTCTTTTTCGCCGTCGTGCCAGGAGACGGTGAGGGCGGGGTGCTTGCCGGCGGGCATGTGGTAGATGAGCTTGCTCCACATGGGGGCGTTGAGGTCGTTGATGGGGCCGCTTTCGGCTTCGATCTTCTCGGGGATGAGCTGGCCGAGGATGGAGAAGGTGGAGTCCATGATGTGGCAGCCCATGTCGCCGAGGGCGCCGGAGCCGAACTGCCACCAGCCGCGCCAGTTGAAGGGGGCGGGGCCGGGGGAGCGCTGCTTTTTCTTGGCGGTCTCGGGATCGAGATCGAACTCGAAGTAGGGCTCGGAGGGTTCGCAGGAGAGCCAGAGGTCCCAATTGAGATTGGAGGGGCACTCGACGAGCTTCTTCTTAATAGGGCCCTGGGGCCAGATGGGGCGGTTGGTCCAGAGGCGGATTTCCTTGAGGGTGCCGATGGCACCCTGCTCGATCCATTCTTTGGCCATGCGCTGGCCGTCCATGGTGCGGCCTTGATTGCCCATCTGGGTGACGATCTTGGCGTCTTTGGCGGCGCGGTGGAGATCGCGGACTTCGGAGATGTAGTTACACAGGGGTTTCTGTACGCAGACATGCTTGCCGTGCTTGATGGCGTGCATGGCGGCGAGGTAGTGGGTGTGATCAGGGGTGGAGACGATGACGCCGTCGATCTGGTTCGACATTTCGTCGAACATTTTGCGGAAGTCCTGATAGAGCTTGGGTGCCGCTGGTGCAGGCTGGCTGGAGTCGAGGTGGTGCTTCTCGCGCTTTTTGGCGGCTTCATCGAGGCGCTTGGAGTCGACATCGACCATGGCGATGATGTTGTGATTGAGGGTGACCATGCCGGTGTCGGCGAGGCCTTTGCCGTTGGCACCGATCTGGACGAGATTGAGGCGTTTGCTGGCGGTGTCCTGGCCGCGGAGGAGGAGATTGGGGCCAGTGAAGGCACCGGCGGCGAGGCCGGCGGAGGTGGTGAGGAAGCGACGGCGTGAGAGGGGGCGGGTGCTCATGAATGCGGTTGGGTTGTGTGCGAGGGGCGGAAAACGGAGGAGAAAAGAGGATGTTGCAGGGGGTTGCAACTTGCATTCCGAAGTTGAATCGTGGCGGGAACGGGTGAAAAGGACGGTGCGTTCCGTTTGTCCCCGTAGTTCAATGGATAGAACGAGGGTTTCCTAAACTCTAAATACAGGTTCGATTCCTGTCGGGGATACGCGAGAAAAAGGGGGCCGCAGGAGGGATGCGAGGGCGGATTTGGGGTGAATGGTCATGGTGACCATGACAAGATTTTCAAAAAAACTCACATAGAAGGGCTTTTTACCTAAGGTCAAAGATTAGATTGGCGGAATGCCTATGCGGCAAACTATACCATTGATAATCAGTGACTTGTCTTTTTTTTGTGAAACAAGAAAAATAGGTTGTCTAGTAAGGGTTCGCTGTGGTTTTATAAGGAGACAATCTTTAGATGCCATCCAACCAGACTTACCTCAAGGCTAAAGCTTTGAATTGCTGCACTCCCTGCATGAGTGCGGCGGTTCACCTCGACGCCTTTTGATGATCTGACGACTGCTCCTTGGGATCACTTTCGTTTCACTTGACTCATATGAAAACATTACGCCACCACCGCCAACTTATTGGATGGTTCATGACTTGCCTGATGGTAGTCTGGATTCCAGGACAAAGTTTGCGGGCCGCCACCTACACGTGGAGCAACAACACGGGCAACTTTAGCACCGGCAGCAGCTGGGTGGGTGGGGCAGCACCTACGGGTGCGAGTGCTACTGACATCCTGATCTTCGGAGGCGGTGGCCCGGGTTATACAGCGACGGATGATTTGATTGGCCTTGGCGTCTCCGGCTTCCAGTTGAACCAGATCACGCTGAATAATTTGACCACGGTTGCGGACATCATTGCGGGAACTCCTGCTTTGAATTTTTCCAGCGCGGCTGCTCCCACGATCACTCAGAGCGGCATCGGTGCATTCACCATCAGCAGTGCTGTTACCCTTGGAGCAAACGGCCTCACCTTCAATGGCACTGGTCCGGGCACAGTCACTTTGAGTGGTGCCATCACCGGCACGGCGACCAATGGACTTACCTTCTCCGGCTACAATACCACGGTGCTCAGCGGTGGTGCCCTCAACACCTTCACTGGCAACTTCTTGCTCAACAGCGGTGCCTTGAGTGTTGGTGCGGATAACAACCTCAGCTCCGTCACCACCAACGCATTCACTTTTGGCAGCTTGGGTGGCGGCACCCTTGCGCTCACCGGCGCCTTCGGCACTTTGAACGCAAGCCGCAGCCTCACCTTCACTGGCAACGGTACGATTGATGTGGCCACCAGCGCCACCATCGCTGGTGCGCTCAGTGGTAACGGCAGCATGTTCAAGCAGAATGCGGGTACACTGACCCTGACAGGCACCGGCAACAACATTGGTACAGGTGTGACCTATATCAACGGTGGCGTCCTCAGCATTTCGGCAGATACAAACCTGCTGGGCGCTGGCACCAACGTCAACTTCGGTGGTGGCACCCTGCAAGACACGGGTGCCGCAGTCTCCATTGCACGTAACTCTGTTCTTTATCAGGCGGCTACAATTGACGTGACTGGTGCCAATTCTTTGACGGACACAGGCATTATCAGCGGATCTGGATCGCTCTCGAAGACCAGCTCAGGTACGTTGGTTATTAATAATGGAGCGGTTCCAAATACATACACCGGCGGTACGACTGTTGCCGCAAGCGGTGGAGTTCTCACCGTTTCTTCCGCAGGCGGCCTCGGCAACGCTAGTGGTGCCCTGACCATCACGGGTGGTACGGTGAACATCAATGCCAACCAGTCGGTCGGCAATTTCAGCGGTGCCGCCGCCGGTGTCCTTACCATCGGCACCGGGGCCACACTCACCGTGAACGGCTTCTACGGTGCTGCTGCTCAGACCTTCGCGGGTAATATCGCCGCCAGCGCTGGTTCCTTGGTTTACAGCGGCCCATCAGCCACCCTCCCTAGCACGTTGGTCGGCATCCTCAATCTCACCGGCACGAACTCCGCCTGGACGGGTACAACGACGATTAACAGCGGTGTCATCTCTTACAACACCGCTGCGGATGCTGCGCTCGGTGCCACCGCGAACTCTGTCACGGTCAATTCCGGCGGTGTCGCGGCTTCCGGTGCCACGGGGGGGCTGACTCAAGTGTTCCTGGGTAAGCTCGTCACCAGTTCTGCTGGTGTTGTTGCCCTCGGGGTCAGCAGCGCAAACAACCTCGATTTCAACGGTGCCGGCCTCACCGCCGCCAGCCTGGGTGCCTCTGGTGCCTTTACTTACAGCGGCACGCTCACCCCGAACGGAACCACCTACCGCCTCGGTGGTGGTACGGCTACGGGTGTCCTGACTGTTTCCAGCGCGCTCGCTGGATCTGGTAACACTCTTGTCATCGGTGTCAACGGCACCTCGCCCCTGAGCACGGTCGCACTGACGAGCACGAGCAACGCATTCACAGGCATCACCGTGAACTCTGGAACGCTGAACGTGCTCACAGGGACCCTCGGCGCAACGACCGAGGTGATCACCCTCAACGGTGGCGCCCTTCTCGCGGGCGGTTCTCTCTCCACCGCTGCAACGCAGACCATCACCCTTAACGGTGGTGCCATCAATGCTGCCAATGCTACTACCCTGACCGTGGGCGGCGCGATCAGCGGCACCATCCTCAACGTCAACGCTAACACCAATGGCACCTTCCAGACCGGCACGGTACTCCTCAACGTGGCGAACAGCTACACCGGCGGCACTGTGGTCAATTCCGGTACGCTCACCCTGGGTGCCTCGGGCACGCTCAACGGCGGTCCCCTGACCCTCAATTCCAACGGCAACGCCAGTACGGTCAATTTGGGTGCCGCGCTGACGATTGGCAGCCTCGCGGGCCAGTTCAATCTTGGCACAAGCGCCATAACAACGGCCCTGGGCGTCAATGCGCTCACGATCAATCAGACCACTGCCACGACCTACGCGGGTGCCATCACCGGAAGTTCCACTGCCAGCAACCTCACCGTGCTGGGTACCGGTATCCTTACCTTGCAGGGCTTGGACACCTTTGGTGGCAATACCACGGCTTTCACCAATCCGGGCCTGACCATCGGTAATAACACGGGCAACATCCCGACTCTCAAAGTGGGCTTGGACACCAGCCTGGGCGCGCTTGAATCTGCGGCCACCGCCAGCAACATCGTCATCAACGCCGGTGTCCTCAGCGCCTTCCAGTCCATGACCATCAGTTCGAATCGTGGCATCGGCCTTGGGCCAACGAGCGCCACCGGCTCAGGCACCCTTGATGTGGCCAGCGGTGCCACGCTGGTTTACGGCGGTATTCTTGCCAACAACGGCACTGCCGTTGCCACCACCAGCATCAGCTCCCTCAATAAGACCGGCCTGGGCACCCTTTACCTCAGCGGGGTCAACACCTTCGGCGGCGCTGGTGCCGCAGTGAACATGAACGGTGGCACGCTCAGCATCTCATTGGATACCGCGCTCGGTAATGCCAGCAACATCCTCACCTTCAATGGTGGCACGTTGCTCACCACGGCGCTGCTTGGTCTGGCAGACAGCAAGCTCATCACGCTCAATGCCGGTGGTGGTACCGTCAATGTCAACGGTCCGGGTCCCGTCATTGTCACCGGAACGGGCACTCAAAACACGCAGACCATCATCGCCGTGCCGCAAAATGTCGCGCAGTTCCCCGTCGCTAGTCTGCTCAATGCCACCACGCTCAGCGGTATCATCAGCGGTGCTGGCACATTGACCGTCAATGGCGGTGGCCAAACCGGTGAACTCATCCTTTCCGGGGCGAACACCTTCGGTGGCGGCACAACCGCCAATCAGGTCACCGTCGGTGGTGGCATCCTGCAGATCGCCGCAGATGGCAACCTGGGCACCGCTCCTACCTCGGCGGTGGCCAACAGCATCAATCTCAACAACGGTGGCACGCTCCTCATCAGCGCCAACAGCATTACGATCGTCGCCAACCGCGGCATCACCCTGGGCGCTGCCTCCTCGGGCGGCGGTCGCATCGATGTTCTTTCGGGCAACACGGACACCATCGCAGGCATTCTCACCGGTGCCGGCACTACCGCCCTGACCAAGCTGGATGCTGGCATCTTGGTACTGGGTGCCAACAATTCCCCCTTTAGTGGTGCATTGAATCTTGCCGGTGGCGTGGTCAGCATCGCTGCTGCCAACAATCTGGGTGACGCTTCGGCCACCAACGTTCTGAACTTCACCGGCGGCCAGTTGACGACCACCAATGCGACCGGTTTCACCATCGCCAACAACATCAACCTCGGCTCCGGTGTAGCGGGTGCGGGTGCGGGCGGCGGCACGATCAATCTCGCCGCTGCGACGACCCTCTCGGGCACCATCAGTGGTGCAGGCGCACTGACTCGCGGTGCGGGGGCTTTTGCGCTGACCCTCGCTCCTACCAGCGGGTCCAACACCTATACCGGCCCGACCTTTATTGGCACCAATGTCCTGAGCATTGCGCAGGACAACTATCTCGGCAGCACCACAGGCACACCCGGTGCGATTGTCTTCACTGGCGGTGGCCAGTTGAACACCACGGGCAGCATTACCACCTCGCGCGCTGTTGATTTCATCGCAGGAACCAGTTCTTTGTTTATCAGCAGCGCAACTACATTGACGCTCAACGGCAGTGTCTTTGCCAGCAACGGTGCGACCGTCAACCCCAACGGCGTCGCCCTCACGAGTGTGCTGAGTTTCGGCGGCACCGTTTTCCTCAATCCGACCAGCACCTTCACCATCACCAACGGCACGGTTAATCTCAATGCAGCCAATGAACTGCCCTTCAACGGGACCACCTCCGTGAACACCGGTGCCACCAGTCTGTTGGATATTAAAGGCAATAGCCAGATCCTTGGCGGCCTGACTACCGCTGCAAGCTCGGTGATCCAAAATACCGGTTCAACTGCCACCCTCACCATCGGCCAGTCTGCTGGTACCACGGCAGCAGGAAACATCATGGCCACTGGCGGCGGCAACATCAACCTCGTGAAGATCGGCAATACAACGCTGACCCTCACGGGAGCGGGCAGCACTTTTGTGGGCACTATTACTATTGCAGGCGGCACGCTCAGTGTGAATCAAGACAATACCGTCACAGGTACCAACACGCCATTAGGCAACGTCAACAACTCCATCACACTCACAGGGGGCGGGGAGCTATCAAACTCTAGCGTAACCGCTGGAAGTACTCAGACGGTTGTCGGCACCAGAAGCATTACGATCCAGGGGTTAGGGGGACTCGAAGGGCCAGTTGGCAACGCGAACACCACTTATGCAGGTGTTGTCAGTGGCAGCGGTATCCTCTTCAAACAGGGCGGCGGCTGGACCTTTCTAAACAACACGGGCAACACCTTCAAAGGTGGTTACGCAGATGTGAATGGCAACGCGGCTGCGGCCCTCCGCTTTTCAGCGGTTGGTGCTTCAGGCGATGCTTCCAACACCATTTTGACCAACAGCAGCGGTGCCAACCTGGGCATTTCCATTGATGCCGCCACGACCATCGGCGGCCTCGCGGGCTTCGGCACCGTGGACTCGATCTCCACCGCCTCAACCCTCACCGACAATCAGAATTCCAATACCGTCTATGCTGGCGCCTTTAAAAACACCACGAACTTGACCTTTGTTAAGGGCGGCACTGGCACGCTCACGCTGGGCTCCCTTGCCAACGCAAACGTCGGCACCTTCACCATCAATAGCGGAACCGTTGCAGTCAGCGGCTCCGGCGGCCTCGGTACGGGCGCGGCCACCAACACCCTCATTTTCAATGGTGGTACCCTGCAGATCAATGCAGGTGGTTTCAACAGTCCTTCCACTCGCGGTGTGACGATGACTGGCGCTGGTACCATCGACTTGGCGGGTGGCAACGTTGCCACGATCCAAGGTGCCATCACCGGCACCGGTGCACTCACCAAGACCAGCAGCGGCACTCTCTTCCTCTCTGGCACGAACACTAACAACGGACTGAACATCAACGGCGGTGCCGTCAGCACAGGCACGGCGGCATCACTCGGGACCGGAGCGGCGCTGACCTTCAACGGCGGCACTTTGATCATGACCGGAGCGGCGCAGACGACTACGCAGAACGTGACGCTCAACTCTGGCGGCGGCACGATTGATGTCACTGGGGCGAACAACTACACCATCAGTGGCAACATCACGGCGGGCAACACTCTGACCAAGGTGGACTCCGGCACCCTGACCCTCACCGGCACCAGCAGCAGCTACGCTACGACTGTGGTCAACGGCGGTACCCTGGCCACCACCTCACTCCTTTCCGGCAATGCGTTGGGGGGCAGCAATGCCAATCTCAATGGCGGCACGCTCAAATTCAACGCGGGGGCAGGAGCCACTGCTACCACCATCCCCACCCTGACCTACACGGGCGGCACCCTGGCCCTCAATGCGGCCGGTCAGGCCACCACCGTCAATGTGACCAACTTCACTCGCTCCGGTGCTGGTACGCTCATCTTTCAGAGCCAGGGAAACAGCCTCGGTACGAACGAGCTTTTTGCCCCCAACATCGGCGGCGTTATCAGCAACGGGATCGCTCCCGGCTACTTGGTCGTTCAGCCTACTACTACCGGTGGCACTGCGGGTGATTTTGTCGCTCTTTCCGGCGGCACCACGGGCAATGTCGTTGCGTTCTCCAATTACACGACAGTGAGCTCCACCACCAATCAGAGCGTCAACGATCCCACGATTAACAACACGACGGTGGTGCAAGAAAACTTGGGGACGGTGGACAGCCTGTTTACAAATGCGGCCGATGCCAGCGTGTACGCTCTCAAGATGGACAACGGAAACAGCATCGATCTGGCTGGCTTCAATCTCAACGTGGGCAGCAGCTCCACCAACCCAGGTGGTTTGATCATGAACGGTGCCACGATTGTCAACAGTGGCGGTGCCGGTGCCCTGAATTTCCAGGGTGAGGGGCTCATCTATGCCGGCGGTACGGCCATTTCCATCATCAGTGCCAACATCACGGGTAGCAAAGGTTTGACCCTCTTTGGCCCGCAGCTTCTCATTCTTTCCGGCAATAACAGCGGTCTCACTGGGAACATCACCATCAACGGTGGCACCACGGCCATTAGTGCGGACATCAACCTGGGATCGACCAGCACATTAGGTGGTGTCACCCTCAATGGTGGTACTTTGGCCGCCAGCGGGAATATACCCACCGCACGTAATTTTACCCTCGGCGCGGCAGGCGGAGCCTTTAACGTCTCCGGGGGAGTCACCCTCACCATTTCTGGCAACGTGACGGGTTCCGGGTCTCTGACCATGAATGCAGGCTCTGGCACCCTGGCTTTGACGGGTACGGGCAACACCTACAGCGGCGGCACCTTCCTCAACGCGGGCACCTTGGCAATCACGGCGGACAACGTGATCCCTGCGGGCAACGTCACCATGGCTGGTGGCAGCCTGCTCTATACCCCGACCACGACCGGCAATCTTCTCACCAGTTCACGCAACCTCGTTCTTAGCAGCGGTACTAACGGTCTCGGCGTCAATACCAACAACACTTTGGTCGTCACCGGCCAGATCAGCGGTACTGGCGGCCTCAATACCACAGGCAATACGGGAACGGTGTTGCTCTTCAATGCTGCCAACATCTACAACCCCACCACAGCTGTAAACTCCTACACGGGTGCCACCACGGTGGGAGGTGGCCTATTGATCGTCCCCTTCCTGGCAGAACTTGGTGCTAGCGGCAGCATGGTGCTTGCCGGTGGCACGCTACGCTCCAGTTCCTACACCTTTGCAGGCGGTGTTTCTACCACTGCCAACAGCACCATTGATGTAGGCAACAATCAGAACACCACTCTCACTGGTGCGATCACTGGATCCAGTCTCATCACGAAGACTGGCACCGGCACACTCACCCTTACGCCTACCGCCACTTCGGCCTTTACCGGCGGCTATACGGTGAATCTTGGCACGTTGCTCGGCACTGCCACCGCAGCGTTTGACCCTTTTGGTACTGCGGCCAGTGCTATTACCCTGAATGCCGGCACGCTGCAGATTACCAGCCCCACGACAACAATCATCACTAATACCGTGACCGTCGGCGGACCTGCGACGGTGAACATCACCACCGCTGCCGCCAACGTCAGTTCGGGTGCTCTTACCTTGGGCGCTCAGACCCTTACCGTCACCGGCGGCGCCGGTGCCATTTACTCCCCGTCGAGCTTGGTGTTGAATTCGCCCATTTCCGCCCTGTCGGACGTCACCGCCGTCGCCACGGTCACCGTGACTGGCCTGGCCAGTGGAAACGGTGCGCTTAACAAGCTCGGCACGGGCATCGTGAATCTGAATGGCACCGGTACGAATACCTATACCGGCGGCACCAACATTCTCGCGGGCCAGGTGGCACTTGGAGCCTCCAGTATCCTGCCCACGACCGGTGCGGTGATAATCAACCCCGGTGCTTTCCTCGGTTTGAATGCCGCCGCCAACGTTGGCACTGCGGTGGTCAATGTCCTCAGCATACCGGTGACGGCCAATGTCGGTGCAGTGCTGTTAAACACCGATTTCGCCACCGGCACCACGCTTTCCAACGCGGTGTTTGGAGTCTATGGCGGTGCGGTTCAGTTTAACACCTCCGCGCCTGCCGCTGCCATCGACATGTCGAAGTTCGGTGCCAATAGCACGGGCAGCGGCAACGCCAACGTCTTCCTCGGTACTGCGCAGACAGCCACCTATTCCGGCACCTCCCTGACAGCAGCTGGCACAGGTGCTGGCCTCACCTACCGCCTCGGTGCCAACAACGCCGCAGCCACCGTGCTCACTCTCAGTGGTGTCAATGCCCTGACTGGTGCTGCCAACGTGGTGATCGGCTCCCCTCTCGCCAATCCGCTGGGTGGCACTTACGTCGGTGGCACTGGCACCGTGGCCTTGTCTGTCGCCAATAACTACTCTGGCAGCACGACGATCAACAAGGGCAGCACCCTCAGCATCACTGCCACCACGGCGGGTCCGCTCGGAACCACGGGCGCAGTGAACAACTACAACGTTCTTTCCACTTCACCCACAGCCGTCGTTGCAGCGGCGAATCAGCTGACCAACCTGACCTACAACCTGTTTGCTGGTAGTACCACCACCATTGACAACAGCGCTGTCATCGCAACTGGGAACACTCAGCGTCTTGCCACCACTGCTGCGCTGAACATGAACAGTGCCTCTTTCACTTACATTGGTGCAACGGCTGCCATCAATAGTTCCATGAACGTCGGAACTATCACCTTTGGCGGGGCTAATCAGATCGCTCTTAACAAAGGAACTGGTGGTACCTTGACTCAGATCACCTCCAGTGCGCTGCTCAGCCGTGTTAACAACGGCACGATCCAGTTCAGCGGGACAGGTGCCCTCTATGGCACTGGCACGACACACTTCATTGTGAATGGTGGGGGCGCAGGTCCGGGCACCACCAACAGTATGGTGGCACCATTCTATATCATGAGTGACAACGGTGGTGCTCCAACGTTCGCCAACTACGTAACGGCCACCGGTTTCCAGGACATTGCCTATGACACCGCGACCATTGGCACCACTGCCTCTCAGAAAGTTAACTCTGCAGGTGGTGCCATCGGTGCCAACGATAGTGTTTATGCCCTTCAGCTTACCACTGCTGCTCTTACCGCAGCTGGTACTCCAAATGCGAACAGCATTGCCATCGGTAGTGGTGGCTTGCTTATTAATACAGCGACCACCAACACTGTGGCAGTTACCTTCGGCACCATCGGTGGTGCAACAGTGGAAGGCATCATCAACACCAACAACGTGGCAGTGACCATGTCGGGTGGTGTCAACGGATCCAGCCTCACCAAGTCAGGCCTCGGTGCCCTCACTCTGACCGCCCCGGCTACTTTCACCGTCAGTTCCACCACTGCAGTTGGAACCACCGTAACCGTTGGCACGACGGCTGGTCTTGCACCGGGCATGCCAGTCAGTGGTACAGGTATCTTGAATGGAACAACCATTGCCAGCATTACCGATACGACACACTTTGTGCTGAGCGCGGCAGCGACCACGGCGGCTACGAATAACCTAACCTATGGTGGTTTGGATGCGATTGGCAACACTACGATTCCGGGTACTATCGCCATCAATCAGGGCAGCATCGTTGCCGTCACGGCACAAGCTCTCGGTGGTACCAACCTGCTGGCCTCGGTTCCGTATTCCCCAGCCCTCGCCCTCAATGGCGGTACGCTGGACACTACTGGCAGCGCTTCCCCCAACTACCTGAACAACGTCACCGTCAATGGTGATTCCACGATCGTCTCGGTGGTCAACACTATGCCGCGCTTTGGTTCGCTGAACTTCGGCACTCGCTCTGGAGGTGTCACCGATCCCATCATCCTCACCGTCACCACCGGTGGCGCAGTCTTTGGCGGGCTTGGCGTGGTCAGTTCCTCTGCCACCAACGTGCTTTCTGGCAATGCGACCATCGTGAATGCTGTCGCCCCGGGTAACTTCGGTGCCAACCTTAACGCGGTCGTCTTGGAAGGTGCCGTGACCTATACCGGCACCCTCAATAAATTCGGTGCCAACGGCATCCTCGCCATCGGCGGTTCCGGCGGCACCGGCACGGGTGGCATCGTGGTGAACCAGGGCATCGTTCAGTCCATGGTCGGCAATGGCACCCCGTTCGGTACAGGCACCCTCACTGTCAATCCTGGCGGTGCGCTGCGCGTGGCGGATGTATCCAACGTGACCTCAAACACGGTCAATGTGGTCAGTGATCTTTCCGGCCTCGGTGTCTTCAGTCTGGGCTACAATGGTACTCTGCCGACTCTTGCCGCCAATGGCACTTCAGCCAATGGCACCGTCAATTTCATCAACGTTGGTTCCACCCCTTATAACGGCGTCATTGGCGCTGACATCGTCGGAATCAGCACCAACATCGCCCCGACTGGTACGACCTTCCTTGGTTCCACCCTTCCGGTGGCGTTGAATCCGCTCACGGGCATCAACACCGCCATCTATACCGGCACCTTGTCGGCTGGGGCTAACAGCACTTACTACCTGGGCGGCGGCGCTGGCGTCCTCGCCATTGACAGCGCCACCCTCACTGGTGGCAGCAATGTGACCGTTGGCGCTATTAACAACACCTATGCGGCGCAAAGCGTGGCAGTCACCAACGGTGGTGGCACCGTCATCCTCAACAACGCCAATACGCTTACCAGTGGTTCCACGGTCACCCTCAACACCGGTGCCGTGCTTCAGGTGGGCAACAACAGTGCGCTCGGCAGCGCCGCCATTCTGTTCAATGGTGGCACCCTTCAGGGTGACAATGCCGGCATCGCCACAGTCATCACACCGCGCACCCTGAGCAACAACATCACCCTCGCGGGTGATGCCATTTTCGCCACCCCGACGACTCAGGCTGATTTGGTGCTCAACGGCAACATCGCCCTTTCCAACACTGCCATCGGCGGCGGTGTCTTCCGCACCTTCACCCAGAGTTCAGCGGTGGCAACGGGCAACGTTTACCTCACTGGTGTCATCAGCGACGGCAGCGGCACCAACAACCAGTTCAACAAGGCAGGTACAGGAACCATTGTCTTGGGCGGTGTCAATCCTTACACGGGTGCCTTCAGCCCCACCAGCACCTACACCGGCTACACCAACATCACTGCGGGCGAACTCGTGGTGAACGCGGATGCCAACACCGGTGCCAATAACACCGTCATTCTGAACGGCGGTTCCTTCGCCGTCTGGAATGCATCCGGTGGCGTAATGACCACGAACAAGACCTACCAAATCCTGAGCAGCAACGCCAGCACCTTTGACATCACGGCTGGGCAGGCGTTGGTGGAGGGGACGGGTGGACAGATTGGCGGCTCAGGCAACCTGTCCAAGGGGGCAGCTGGCATTGGCAACCTCTTCCTCAATGGTGCAAATTCGTTCGCCGCGATCTTCGTCAATAGTGGCCTCCTTCTGGCCGCCAACAATCTGAGCCTGGGTGATCTCGGTAGCAACGCTGCCATCACCCTCAGTGGTGGTAACTTGGATCTGACTTCCTCCATGTTGATGACACACCCGATCACGGGCACTTCCTTTGCCTTGGACATCGTCGGTTCCGGTACCAACGTCACCACCAGTAACGTGATCAGCGGTGCCAGCTTCTTCAAGATCGGCCAGGGCACGCTGACGATGAATGGCATCAACACTGAAACTACGGCGACCTTTGCCGGTGGCGGTAACGTGATCGCAGCCAGTGCCCAGCCTTTCGCCTATGGTGCCACGGTCAATCTACAGGGCGGTACTTTGCAAATCCCCAATCTGAACGTCAATACGCCGGTCTTTGCGGCAACGCTGAGCTACCAGGGGGGAGGCGTGCTCTCCGTGGCCGACTCCGGTGCCACCGCTGGCAATGCTTCAAACAACGAGTACATTACCCAGTTCACGGCTCAGACCGCCATCAGCCGTGGCGGTGTCACCACGCAAGGCACTCTCACGATCAATGCCGCCAACGGCCACCTCGGCGTCTCGGAAATCGTCGTTTCCCCCGTGGTCTTGGGCCTGCCTACCAACGCAAGTGCTGGTGGCGGCCTGTTTTCCGTCCTGAATAACAATGGGATGGTTGCCGCCAGCATCATTCAGGCCAGCTCCGGCGTCGCAGACTTCGTCAAGTATGGTACCCCGGCCCAGGGTTTCATCTCTACCACGGCCACACGTCTTTCCAGCTTCGGCAGCAGCACGAATACTTCCATTGTAGATGATGGTGGTGCTTCAATGTCCATCGCTTCGGGGACCACCGCATCGGCCTATGCTGTGCGGGCCTCCGCTAACATCACCGGCACCGGCACTCTGCAGATCATGAGTCTGGCCTTCACCGGTACGGCGGCCAACGTCTATGAAGGCGGCCTGTTGTTGAACGGCGCCTCCCAGACGGTTTCGTCCAACCTGTTCTTCGGCAACACCTTGAATGCTGGTACTACGACTAATAACAGCAACGCGAACTACAGCTATCAGGTCGCAGCCTATCCGCTGTCCACCGGTCAGCTCATCACCCCTCTGGCGGTGGGTGAAGGCATTGTGTATGTGAAGAATTCCGCCACTCTAAGCGGCACCATTACGGCCAACAACTTCACCCAGTTTGGCCCCGGTTCGCTCACCCTGTCAGGCAATAATCTGATTGCTGGCAACTATGCGGTGCAGCAGGGCACCGTGAACTTCGCGAATCTGGCCAGTGGTCCAATCGCAGGTTCTCTTGTGTTGAATGACCTCGGCACGCTTGATGTCAATGGGGCTACGCTCCCCGGTAACATGTTCACGAGCATTCCGGCGGCCACCTACACCACCACCCCGGTAGTGGGTGCGGTGATTGGCAACCTGACTGGCACCCAGGGCATCATCGGTAACAGCAGCACGACCAATAATGGTGCAGTAGTGCTGGTGGGTGACAGCTCCACCACCTTCTCCGGTAACATCGTGGACGCGATTGGCGCGGGCAACAAGACCACCGCCCTCGTCCGTGGCGGCGGCGGCACTCTCACCCTCGGCAACCTGACTGCCAACAACAGTCTGGCGGGCATCAACACCTACACCGGTGGCACGATTATCAATTCCGGCACCCTGACCGTGCAAAATGTCTTCGGCCTTGGTGGCGGTCCTCTTCTCAATGGTGTTCCAGTCGCCGTCGGCACAGCCGGTGAAACCTTCACTACTCCTGGCATGGTGACGTTGAACGGCGGGACCCTCAACCTCAACCCCGCCAGCAGTGCCACGGACAGCCTCATCATCATGGGCAATCCGACCACCAACGGCCTCAATTTCACCGTGACCAACAATGCTACCGTGGCGGTGGCAGCAGGCGGCCAGACCGGCAACATCGTCCAGATTGGCAACCTGAACATCGGCAACGACGTGCTCACGGTTAACTTCGGCTCTAACTACAGCCTCCGTGTTGCGGGCACCACGACCCTGCAGGGTAACATCGCCAACTTCGGCGTGGCGGCCTCTGCTTCGATCCTGAATCTTGCCGGAGTCATCACCGATGGCGGTAACGGTTTTGCCCTCACCAAAACCAATGCGGCCACCGGGGTGCTTTCCATCTCCGGAACTGCCAACACCTACTCGGGCGGCACGAATGTGATAGCCGGTGCAGTTCAGGTGACATCCACCAGCGGTACGCCACTCAGCACCGGTCCAGTGATCGTGAACCCCGGCACGTTCCTGCGTCTGGCGGGTACCGGCAGCATCGGCAGTGCTTACGGCGGCGGCAATGGCATTGCTTCCTTGAGCGTCCTCAGCACGATCACTTCTTACGGTGCCATCGGTCTCGACAACAGCTTTGACCCTGCCAGCATCCTCACCGCGACCAATGGTGCCGGTGGAGTTGCCACCATGAACAGTGTCTGGGGTGGTTCGCTGATGCTGGAAACCCCGATCTTCACGCAGAGTCTGAACATGGCCAACATGGGCAATGGCAAAATGTTCCTCGGTGCTGGTTTCAACCTCGCCAACGTCAACTACATCGGTGCCACCCTCACTCCGGGCAGCGGCAGCATCTATCGCCTGGGTGCCAATCAGGCCGCCGCTTCCAGCCTGACCTTTGCCGGTCCTGATGGCGTCCTCGGTGCCTCCTCCGGCATGTTGATCGGTTCACAACTGGCCAACATCGGCCCCGCCGGCACTGGTACTGCTATCGCCAACGGTACTGGAACTGTAATCATCCAGAACTCCAACCCAAACTACACCGGAGCGGTCACGATCAGCAAACTCAGCACCCTCATCCTTCAGACCGGTGGTTCCACCACGAGTTCGCTGGCCCGCCCTCTCGGCACCGGCAACACCGTTGAAGTGTTCGGCACCCTCACTGCGCAGGGGCCTACCGGCTCCTTCTACGACACCACCGCCGCTGCGAATGCCGAAAGCATCGTCCTGCGCCCGGGTGCCACCCTGCGGTTTGACAACACCACTTACGGCAACTTCACCGGTTCCAATGTCAATGGCCGCTGGAACAATGCCACGGCGATCAGTCTCAATGGTGCCACGATCAGCCTTCTCGGTGCGACCAATCTGGATACCGCCCAGGGCATTGGTGCACTCACTCCGAACCAAGGTGGTACGGTCAACATCGCTCGTGTTGGCACGGGCACGGCAACCTTGTCTGTGGCCTCGATTCCATCGCATACGCAGGGGCAGACTCTGACCATCACTACTGGGGCGGCGAGTTCACTGAATGCGCCAGTCAACTTTGATCGGTTCACCGCAGGTGCCCTGAATTCCTCCCAGGCCACAACGAACGTCAACAACATGGCCCCAGCATGGATCGTGAATCAGACGGACAACACCTTTGTCAGCTACACGGGTGCGACCAATGGTTATACCAACTTTGGTGCTGGTGTGGGTCAGCAGCCCTACACGGTGATATCTGCGTCAGGAAACATTACCACGTCGGCCTCTGATATCCTTGATATCACGGGTTCTTCAAATCTGGCTTCAAATCAGAGCGTGTATGCGTTCCGCATCGGCACGGGCTTTAACCTCACCTCTACAGGTGTCACTACGCTGACCGTTGGCAGTGGCGGTGTGATTGGTAACACGCTCGGAACCATTTCGCCTATCCTCAAGTTTGGGACGACGGGCACTGCGGAAGGCTTAGTTTACAGCAACGCAAGCAATTTTATTATCGCGGGCGGCATGCAAACCACAGGTGGTGTCACCTTCTTCGGTCCGTTGTCCTTCAACATCACAGGTGCCAGCGGCGGCCAGGGCGTAACGGGCGGGAATGCCACGGCGGGTGTCGTGCTCAGCGGTGGGGTGACGATGAATGCCGTCGGCACTTTGTTCCTCGGCAACCAGTTTTCTTTTGGCGGTGCGGTGCAGGTGAACAACGCTGCGCCTCTTTCCACCACGACGGTTACCATGAACCGTGGCGTTTTGAGTGATAACCTGACCAATATCTTCGCCCCTGTAGATGTCGTCGTGGCGGGCGATGCTGGCATCACATCGAACAATGTGGGTGGCACTGCGTTCAACAATCTGACCATCTCCGCCCTCAGCCCGGCCACGGGCAGCCCGGTGGTTGCAACACTTGGCAGTATCTCTGGTCAGGCGACCAACTTCTTTGGGGGCCTCACGCTCAATGGTCCGGCGATTCTGAACGTCATCAACAATGTGACGACCATTCAGGGCGGCATCTCCGCAGGCGCGAATACCCTCACCAAGGTCGGCAGCAACAACCTTGTCATTGGCGGCAATTCCGGCAGCTACACCGGCAGTGTCAATGTCAATCAGGGCATTCTCGCTTCCCTCAATGGCAGCGTCAGCTCCGCGGGCACTCCCTTCGGCACGGGCACGATCACGGTCAATCCCGGCGGCATGCTGCGCATTGCCTCGGACAAGAACATCAATGGCACCACTGCTGTCACGCTGAATAGCGACGGAGCTGGCCTAGCTGTCCTCGGCTTGGCCTATGTCGGCCCGGTTTCGAGCGGCACGGGCAATCTGGCCTCGAAAGTCACCTTCGCCGCCAATGGTGGCCCGGTGGCAGGCACCATTGGCATTGACGTCACCGGCTTCAGCACCGCGCTGGATCTGGGTGCGATTTCCACGACCATGGCCGGTGGCAAGCCGGTTTACCTTGGATCCACCAATGGTGGTGCGTATACCGCCACCACCCTCGGGGTCGGCCCGAACAATACCTATTACCTCGGTACAGGTAACGTGAGTGTCAACAATAACGGGGTTGGGATCCTCAGCATCAACAGCCAGGTGCTCGGCAGCAATGCCAATGTGCAGTTCGGCGCTCTCAGCAACACGCTTAACGGCACCAGCATCGCCCTGACCAACAACGGCGGCAACGTGGCCCTGAACACCCCGCAGGCTTACACCGGCACCACCACCTTCAATGGCGACCAGATCGTGCAGGTGGCCAACAACAACGCCTTCGGCAATGGTGCCAGCGCCCTCATCTTCAACGGCGGTTTCATCCAGTCCGACGCTGTGGGCATCAGCACCGCCGGTCTTGCCCCCTCCCGTGTCATCAGTAACAATATCACCTTCACCGGCGGCGTCGCGGCCACCGGCCAGGACATGCTGGTCCAACTCCATGCGAGCAGCGACCTGACATTCACCGGCAACATTGCCCTCACCAGCCTGAGCAACGGCACAGGGAATGGGACGAACCGTGTTATTAACGTCGGCCAGGACGCCAGCAACACTATGGGCCTGCTGACGTTCTCCGGCATCATCTCCGACAACGGCGGTGCCTCCACCACGCAGGCCATCGGCAACCACTTCACCAAAACCGGCTTTGGCGATCTGGCGATCACCGGCACTAGCAATACCTACACCGGCTTCACCAACATCAATCAAGGTGAAATCGTGGTGACCGCCGACAGCAACATCCCGCTCAGCTCCGCGATCACCATGAATGGCGGCGCGCTGGGCGTGTGGAACTCGCTCCTTGCGGCACCCATCTCTGGTGGCGTGCTGACGACGAACCGCAATTACACGCTGTTCAATGGTAGTACGACGCTGGCGACCTTTGACATCGGTCCGGGAAACACCCTGATCCAAAGCGCCACGAGCAACATCAACGGCAGCGGCAACCTGGTGAAAAACGGCCCCGGCGTCATGGTGCTCAACGGGGCCAACAGCTACGCGACGACCGGCATCAGCATGGGTGTGCTGAGCGTCAGCAACAACGCCAACCTCGGTGACACGATCAACAATGGCGCAGTTACCTTCAGCAACTTCAACGCCAGCAATGTGGCGACCGCCGGCGGTGCACCGTTCCTCAATGCGGCGTCCACGCTCCTGGTCACCAACAGCTTCGCGACGGGCCGTGCCCTGGCCGTTGCAGCCAATAACTTCGGCACAGTGGACGTTGCAGCGGGTCAGACCTTTGGCGTCAGTGGCGTCATCAGCGGTGCCACGACGGGCGGCAGCGAGCTGACCAAAACCGGTCTCGGCACCCTCTTCGTCAGCGGCACCAATACCCTCACCACCCTGAACATCGCCGGTGGCGGTGCGTTTGCAGCGGCCAGCAGTGTTCCGTTCGCGGCGGCTGCCAATGTGAACATCAACGGCGGTACTCTGGCGCTGTTCCAGCCGGTGGTTTCAGGCGGCACGTCGAACAACAACATCGCTGTCGTCGCCAACAGCATCACCTACAACGGTGGTGCTATCATCAGCCTGCAGGATTCCGTCAGCAATGCCACGCAGCTTACCACGACCAACCTCTACCGCGAGCCGCAGGGCACGCTGGTGATCCAGGCCGTCAATGGCAACCTCGGTGTCACCGGCATCCGCGGCGAGCAGCTCTTTGCCTCGGTCATCAACGGTTACAACACCGGCTTCCAGCTTGGCAGCATCAACAATAACGGCATCGTGGCCCCAAGCATTGTGATGGCGGACCAGTCCGGCAATGCCAGCTTCGTCAGCTATGGAACCCAGGCACAGGGTTTCGTGCCTTACACAACAGGCCTGACGAGTTTCTCGGGCAATACTGCCGCCAACGTCACCTCGGTCTATCAGATTGCAGCCAGCAGCAATCAGGCCATCGGCAACGGCAGCACGGCTTACGCCTATGCGGTGCAGTCGGCTTCAGACATCACCGGCGGCACCCTGCGCATCCAAAGTACCCTGAACAATCTGCTGACGAGCCAGAACAACACCAACATGGGGGCGCTGCTCCTCAATGGTGCTAGCCGCAGCGTCACCTCCAACGTGGTGTTTGGGGATGGCAGCATCAGCAGCGGTCTCTCCACGGTGGCCAACGGCTCCGCCTCGGGTGAAGGCCTCATTTATGTCGGCACTTCGGCCACGATCAGCGGCAGCGTGTCAGCCAACAGCCTGACCAAGTTTGGCCCCGGCTCGCTAGCCCTGAATGCCGCCTCCAACGGCATTCTTGGTTCCATCGCTGTGCAGAGTGGCTCCGTTTCCTTCGGCAGCACGGCCAGCGTTACTCCCCAGGTTGGCTTGGTCATCAATGACACGGGCACCTTGGACTTGGCCGGTAAGAATCTGGCCTTCGCTTCGGTCAACAATCTCGGCAATACCGGCGGCGGCATCGTGACCAACTCCACCAGCGGCACCGCGACTCTCATCATCAACGGTACCTCCAACGGGGTGAACTTCACCACCGGCCCTGCGGCGCGCATGGGCACGGTTGGGCAGAACAATCTCCTCATCACCGGCCTGTCCACCACGGCTGACCTTTATGTCGGTGAGCCGGTCAGCGGCACCAACATCGTGGCGGGTGCGGTGATTCAGTCCATCAACTCCTCGTCCTCAATCACATTGATCGGCAACATCAACAGTGCGAATGCCAACGTCGCCGCGACCAATCAGTTGGTCTCCTTCTCCGCACTCACCGGTGTTTTCAACGGCCAGATTGTGGACGGCGGCACGGGCAAACTGGTGGCTTTGGAAAAAGTCGGCACCGGCACGATGGAAATCGGCCAGGTCAACCAGGCCTTCACTAACTCCGGCAACAACACCTTCACCGGCGGCACCACCGTGGCACAGGGCACCCTGCGCGTGGACAATCCGTTCGGCCTCGGCGGCTTCAACGGCACCACTCCTGGTGCGGTCGGAGTTTACGGCGGCATCCTCGACCTGCGCACCAATGGTGCCCAAGGCGACGGCGTGATCATCTTTGGCAATCAATCCTCCTCAGGACTCACCATCAACGCCTTCGGACCGGCCACGATCAACACCGACCGCATCACCAGCGCCTTCACCAACGAACTCACCGGCGCGGTCGGTGCCTCGAACGTCGGACAAAACTTCGGCAACGCGATCCAGATCGGCATTTTGAACATTGGCCAGCAGACGCTGGGCATGACGGGTGCGGACAGCTACCGCCTCAGAGTGGGTGGCAACACCAACCTGAGCGGCACCTACGCCACCCTCAACCCGACCAGCGGCGCGCCGAGCGTGATCGAACTGGCTGGTGTGATCAGTGATGGCGGTGCTGTAACCGGGCTCAACAAGCTTGGTGGCGGTGTGGTGATCGTTTCCGGCAACCAGACGAGCACGTACTCCGGTGGCACCTTCATCCAGGGCGGTACTTTGCAGGTGACCTCCACCACGGGCCAGCCGCTCGGCACGGGCGGAGTGACCATCATGCCCGGCGGTCTGCTGCGTGTTTCCAGCCTCGGCAGTCTTGGCGGCAGCGTCACCTCTGGTGGCACCGGCCTCAGCGCTCTGAGCGTGATCAACAACCTGGCTTTGCTCGGCGTGGATACGGATACCTTCGACCCCGCAACGGTGTATGGCAGCAGCATGAACATGAGCACTCTGGGCGCTGGCTTGGAACTGGCCACCCCCGAATACAACCGAGCCATCAACATGGCCACTATTGGCAATGGCAACGCTCTGCTTGGTGCCACTGCTGTGACGGTGGACTACCTTGCCGCAACACTTGGCGCAGGTGCGGGTGGTGTCTATCGCTTGGGCGGTGCGACTGGCGGCACTTTACGCTTCACAGGTTCGGACAATGTGCTGACTGGCGCTGCCACGGCCTTGAATGGACTGGGTAATGCGGGTCCGACCGTTGTTGTCGGTTCGGTCCTGAACCAGATCAACGGTGGTGTCTTAACCGGTTCCAACGGCACCATCCAAATCTTCAATTCGAACAATTACACGGGCGGCACGTGGATCACCCGCGGCATGAACCTGTCCACCTTCAACGGCGGCAGCGCCACCGGTGGGAATACCCCGCTCGGAGCCATCGGCAGCTTCGTGGATGTGGCCGGTGTTTACCAAATCCGCGGTGCGACCGGTACCGTGACCAACGTGGCCTCCCCGACCACCAATCTTTACAACGTTATTCTGCGTCCAACCGGCCAGATCCTGATTGACGACGCCTCCGACAGTCACTACACCGGTGCTGGAGATCAGGGCCGCTGGAGCGATTCCGTGGCGCTGGATTTGAACGGGGGCACGCTGCGCTACAATGGCAATGCCAACCTGAATTCGGTGGAAACAATTGGGGCACTTACAGTCAGCAAGGGCGGCACGATCAACATCACTCGCAACACGGGTGCTGGCTCGGCCCAGTTGAACCTCAGTTCGTTGGTGCGCGCGACAGATGCCAACGTGAACACGGCTGCTCTCGCCACCACACACACCGGCAACGGCGTCCTGACCATCACCACCTCCGCTGCGACCACGCTCGGCCTGCCCTTTGCCCAGGCGGTCAGCAGTTATGACCGCCTGCTGGTCACCGGCGCGAATGCCGGTGCGAATGTGGCCGGTGGCGGCACGCTCTTGAGCAACGATACGGGAACGCCGACTGCCGCAGCGGGCACGATGGCCCCGGTCTGGATTGTGAACGGGACGGATAACACCTACGTGACCTACCGCAGCGGCAGCGGCTTCCAGAGCATTCTGGGTGCGGCGACGGTGCTTAACACCACAACCGGTGTGGGCCAGTTCCAATACAACACCAATTTTGCGACTGCAGCGCAAACGCTGACGGCCGGAACCGCCACCGACACGTGGGATGTCAGCGCACAGGCGAACCTTCTCGTTGGCACTTCGCAGTTCTGGGCGATGCGCGCCAACAGCAACCTCACCAGCACCGCGAGCGGAAGCACCCTGACCAGCGTCAGCGGTGGTCTCCTGTTCAATGGTGCGTCGGTCGTCGGTCCTGCTGCCATCACCACCACGACGCCCTTCACGGGAACGATCAATTTTGGTGCCACGGGCACCGGGGAAGCTTTCATCTACAGCTCCGCTGCGGCGACGCTCAACCTGAACTTGGTCACCACCGGTGGCCTGAACAAGTCCGGCGGGAGCAGCCTCACCATCAACACGGCCAACCCGAACTTCAGCGGCTTGGTGACTTTGGACAATGGTTCGTTGCTGCTTAACAACACCCTCGGTGACGGCGTTGTCGCAGGCGGCAGCACCACAGTCGCGGGCGCGCTGGGCAGCAGCATCATCGTGCTCAATACGGCGGGCACTCTGACCTTGAACGCCTTTGTCGGGAATCCGAATGCGAACGGGTCCGGCAACCTCCAACCCGGTGGCGTGCTTCCAGTGACGACCAACTTTGGCAACGCACTTGTCGTCAACGCGGACACGACCGTGAACGTCGGCAACAACGTGATTGTTGAGCGTATCCCGTCGTTGTACTTTGCCAGCTTGAAGGATGGCGCGGCACCGCAGATCGTCTTCACTACCAACGGCTTGTTTGTCACCGGCACTACCACGCTGGGTTCCGAGGGCACGATCATCAATGCGAACAGTCCCGGCAATGCCGCACTTTGGACCCAGTTCAACGGTCAGGTCACGGGTGGCCAGCTCATCAAGTCCAGCAACGGCTGGCTCAGCGTGAACAGCGGTACCAACAACTACACCGGTGGCACAACCATCTACGGCAGCACGGCGGGCAGCGCCAGCGTGGTGACCACCACAGCCACCAGCGGCACCCCGTTTGGTACGGGATCGGTCACCGTCAACCCAGGTGGCACCCTGCGCCTCGCGGCGGTGAACAGCGCCTACACCGGCACCAATTACGCCAGTGCCTCAGGCATCACGTTGATCAGTGATGCTGCGGGCTTGGCAGGCATTGGCGTGGGCTACAATGGCGCCTTGCCTACCTTCACCATTAACAGCAACGGCCCATCGGGTGGTGTGCTGGCACTCGACACCGGCGGTCTCTTCATCCCAACGGTCGCGCTCAATTTGAGCACGATTGGCAACGGCACCATGTTTCTGGGTACCACCACCAGTGCCTACTATGCGGGCGCGCTGACTGCTGCCACGGGTGGCATCTACCGCCTTGGTGGTGGCACCGGCACGATCCATTTGGGAGCCAACCTGTCTTCCATTGCTCAGGGTAACAGTCTCAGCCAGATTGCCCTTGTTGACAATCTCCTCTCCGGCAGCGGCACGGTCCAGGTTGGTGCGCTTAGCAGCACCTATCAGGCCAGCAGCTTACAGGTGGTGAACGGCAACGGCACGGTTTCGCTCTGGACTGCCAACTCCACCTTCAGTGGTTCCACCATCGTCAATCTGGGTTCTGTGTTGCAGCTCAACAGTGCCCTCGCCCTTGGCACCAACAGCGGCACGCTGGGCAGCGCGGCACTGCAGATCAACGGCGGTTTTATTCTAGCCAATGGGGGCATGAACCTGCCGAGCACCGTGAATGTGACGTTAATCGGTGACTTGTTGACCACGAACAACAGCGACTTGGTCGTGAACGGCTCGGTGGCCATGTCCCCAGTCTCCACAGTGGGGGCTACTCGCACCTTCAACATCGGCAATGGCACGACTACCAACGGTGGCTCCCTGTTCCTGAACGGCGTCCTCTCCGGTGCCGCTGGCAGCAACTTGATCAAGACCAATGGTGGTCTCCTGGGCCTCAACGCCAACAATACCTACCAGGGTACCACCACGATCACCGCGGGCACCATTGTCGTTGGGACCAACGTGATCGCCAACACCGCAGGTGCCCTCG
The DNA here is from genome assembly GCA_025360015.1 of Verrucomicrobiota bacterium. Lineage (GTDB taxonomy): Bacteria > Verrucomicrobiota > Verrucomicrobiia > Verrucomicrobiales > Verrucomicrobiaceae > Prosthecobacter. The sequence continues at coordinate 32,368 of JANYCZ010000029.1, forward strand.
GTAACAGCGACACCCCAATCATCCTCGGTGGTGGCATCCTGCAATCCGGCGGTCTGATCACCATCAGCCGCGACATCAACACCACGGCGGCCAGCACCATCATCGGCAACCAGCTGGCCACCACCACCATCACCGGGGCGATCATCAACAGCAATAACCTCGTTCTCAAGAATTTCGGCTTTAGTGGCGTTTCCAGCAACGCGTTTACGGGTGGCCAGTTGGACGTTCAGGGGGCTATCAGCGGGACTGGCTCCGTGACTATTGGTACCAATGCGACCACGGTGGACAATGTTGGCACGGTGCGCCTCTCCTCGAGTGTGAACGGCTACAGCCTGAACACCTACTCAGGCGGCACGAACTTAGGTGCGGCTCGTCTCGTCATCGCCGCCAACAGCAACTTCAGTGGCACGGCGGCGGTTCCGATCATCCTGAGCAGCCCGATCGGCACCGGCACCTTCACCTTCGGCACGGGCAGCAACAACGGCGGCGGCAACACCCTTCTCACCGATGGCAGTGACCGTGTGATCGTCAACGCTTTGGGAACCATGACCGCTGCCGGCAACACCACGATCAACTTCGCGGGTAGTGGCAGCATGACGTTCACCAACATCGCCCCGTGGGATATCAGCAGTGACAGCACCCAGCGCGTCCGTACCTTCAACGTGACGACCAATCCGGGTGTCCTCACTTTCAACGGCCCGATCCTCAGCAGCGGTATTGCCGGCGTGGGCCTCACCAAGACTGGCGCAGGCACCATGGTCCTGGCTAGCAGCAGCAACACCTTCACCGGTCCGATCACCGTCGCCGGCGGTATCCTCAGCGTCAGTGCTGACGCCAACCTTGGAAATGCGATCAACGTCGTGAATCTCAGCGCGACCGCCCCACAGGCTGGTACGCTGCAGGCCACCAGCAGCTTCTCCACCAGCCGCGATATCAACATCAGCGCAGTGGCAGGCTTCATTGACGTAACCGGCAGCAATATCCTGACCGTAACCAATCCCATCACCGGTAGTTTGGTTCTCAATAAGGTGGACACCGGCACGCTCGTGCTCGGCGGCGGCAGCCTCGTCAACGGCGCTCAGGTTGGGAACGCCATCACCACGCTCAACATCTTCAATGGCGGTACCCTGCAGTCCACCGCCACTGGCACACTGGTCAACAACCTCGGCACCACCTCGGTGGTCATCAATGGCGGCACCTTGGCGCTCGCGCCTGCCTCGGGCAGCACCACCCTCACCGAGCCGCTGGTCACCTACGCAGGCGGCTCCTATATCAACCTGACGGCCAACGCCTCCTCCACCACCGTGCTCAATGCCACCAGCCTCACCCGTGGCGGTGCTGGCGCGTTCGGCACGCTGGTCATTCAGGCTGGCACGGGCAGCACCCTGGGATCGAACGCGGCCTTGGGTGTGCAGCTCTTCGCTGGCAACTTCAGTGCCACCAGCAACGTGGCGGGTGTCGGCATCGTCGCTGCATCCATCATCGCTCAAACCACCCCTGGCAGCACGGTGGCAAGCTTCGTCACCTATGATGCCGTCAACGGCTTCGTCACCGCCAATCCGGAATTGGCGACCACGGACCTGTCTTCTACGACCAACGTCAACGCGGTCGCCGCCATCAGCGCCGGCGGTGCCGCCGTCGGCTCGGCTACGGTTCCGCTCATTGATGTCTATGCCGTTTCCACGCTGGGCAATATCACCGCTGCGACTGCTGGCAACACCCTTCGTATCAACGGCGGTGGCTTGCTCCTCAACGGCACCTCCAACACGGTCAGCAGCAATCTGACCTTCGCCAGCGCCCCGGTCCTTACCGGTGTGACCCCCAACGAAGCGCTCATTTACGTCGCCAACCCTGTGGCGAACAACACCGCAACCATTTCCGGCAGCATTGTCGCAGCGAACCTCACCAAGTTCGGCCCTGGCAACCTGGCCCTTACCGGCACCAACAACATCCTGGTGGCCACCGGCCTGACCCAGCGCACCATCAATGTTCAGCAGGGCACCCTAACCTTTGGTGGTACCACCCCGCAGTCCGCCGTGCCAACCCAGACTCCCTATGGAATGACTGCCGCGCAGTCGGGCACCTCCGCTCAGTATGTCGGGATCACGCTTAATGACACCGGCACCCTGGATGTGACTGGCAATAATCTGACCATCGGTGGTTTGATCGGCAACAATCCCTATGGTGCAACTCAGACCACCCTTTCCACTAGCGGTGTGGTCACCAATAGCAACGCGACTGCGGCGACGCTGACCCTCGCCGTCAACAACGTCTCCGATGTCTCCTCCGCCCTGATCAAGGACGGCGCCGGCACCCTGGCGCTCCTCAAAACCGGCACGGGCTTCCAGTCGCTGACCGCAAACAACAGTTACTCTGGTGGCACGACGATCAACGCCGGCACCATCATCAGCAACGGCCCGGTTTACGGCGGCGGCACCACGGTTACTCCTGGTACCGTTGGCACGGGACCGACGACCTTCCCTGCCGGCAATATGCAGGCCACTGGCATCTTGTTGGTCAGCAACACCATGGGCTTGGGTACTAACCAGACGGTGACTCTACAGGGCGGCACCCTCGGCCTGCACTATGATGCGGCGCAGCTTACCGACCAGCAGAACAGCTACAACTTGGTCAAGTTCGGCCCCGGTGCAGGCTACAACATCAATATTTCAGCCAGTATCAACGGGGGTTCCAGTGGCTTCAGTGTCAACGGCGTGGCCACCGCTCTGGCTAACAACAGCAGCACCATTGACGTCAATAACATCGCCAACGGCGTTAATACACAGATTCAGATCAACAACCTGACTCTACAGGGAACCAATCAGACGCTGGCCATCACCGGAGCCAACTCCTATGGCCTCTACGTGGCGGGCACCACGACCCTGACGGGCAACACCACGTTCAACACTGCCGTCACCGCGACTACCATCACTCTAGGCGGCGGACTGATCCTCCAGGGGCAGATTGCTGGCGGCACCTCCACCATTACCAAGGTCGGTGCCAACGACCTCGTAATCGCCAACGGCTCGACCACCAGCCCAAACACCTTCGGCAACATTGTGGTCGCCCAGGGCGTGCTGGAAACCCACTTCTATCAGGCTGGCTCCAATCCGCTGGGCAGCGGCTCGATCACCCTCAACGGTGCGACCTTTAACGCCCACGGCGATGGCGATGGCACCACGAGTTCCCAAGTCATCAATCTGGGTAACAACATTTCCATCGGCGGCAATAACGCCCAGCTTGCAGCGACATCGATTATCGATGTCAACAACATCCTTGCAAGCGCCACGGATGGTGCTGCGAACAAAACCATCGCCTTTGGCAACCTGACCTTCGCCGGTGCCCTGGGTGCCCCAATTTTGGCCACGCAGTCGCAGTCGTATGTCACCCAGGTGGGCCTCACAGGTGCCTCCCGCGCTTATAGCATCCAGATCAATGGCACCACGACCATGACCAACGGTGCGGCTCTCGTCCTTGGCAGCAACAACGCTGCCAACCTGACCCTCAATGGTCTCATCCAAGGTGCCGGTAACCTGGTGAAGCAAAGCAACGGCAGCTCCCTTTACATCAACGCAGACAACTCACAAACAGGCGGTTACGCGGGTGGTACCGTCATCAACAACGGCACGCTTTTCTTCGGCGCCTTCAATGGCACCCAGTATTTCCCGAACAACAACGCCAAGCTCGGTGCAGGCAACATCTTGGTCAACAGCGGCAATGCCATCCAGTTCAATGCAACGACCAACTTGAACGGCAGTCAGACCGTCGAGCTGCGCAGCAGCTTCAATACCATGGGCATGTTCCGTCTCGCCACGGATGCGCTGCCTTCCGCCTTCAATCTCCGGGCTGGCTCCAGCTTCGGCAATCCGGCGATCAATTCCGGTTCCGGCGTGCTGGCCATTGATGCGGTGTATTCCCAGACCCTCAATCAGGCCACTTATGGAGATGGCACCTGGTTCTTTGGTTCCACCAACAATGGTCTCAACCTCGTCGGTACCTACAAGGCGGCCACCCTCGGTGCCGGTGCCAACAATCTCTACCGCCTCGGCGCGGGCGGCAGCCAGCTCTACATCGGTGATCCAACCTCGCCGACTCCGACCAACAACATCCTGACGGGTGCGAATGGACTGATCGTCGGTGCCGCCCTCACCAGCGGTGCTGGTACGACGATGGGCAATGGCGCTGGCATGGTGTTGCTGGCCGGTAACGAGAACTACACCGGCACGACCATCATCAACCGTGCCAGTTTCCTTGAAATCCGTGGCACACTCTCCAGTTCGTCCTTCGACATCTACGGGCAGTTGACCGTGGGCGGCACGGCGGGCACGCTCTATAACAACAGCGCGGTCGGCACGGCGAACTTTACCCTCGAGCCCGGCAGTGAGCTGCGGTTTGACAACTCCAATGGCATATTCGTTGGCAATGGTGCCATCACCGCCGCCAACGGACGTATCGACAGCACTAAGGGCATCACTCTGAACAATGCCCAGTTGTATGTCTATGGCTCGGTGGAAGCCGAAGTGACGCAGAACGTGGGTGCCGTGACCATTGGCTTGGGCCAGAGCGTACTCCAGTCGCAGCTCCAGACCCGTGGCCGATCGGTGACCTTGAACGCCGCGAGCATCAACCGCCTGCCTGGCACCAACGTCCTCATCCAGGAATCGAATAACTCGCAGAACAGTGTGTTTGGCAGTGATGAGCGCATCACCCTGACAGGCGGTATGACCTCGACCACCGGCCAGGTTGCCAACTTCATGAACAATGGTGCTGCCTTGACGGTGACCAATGGCATGCTGCCGGGCTGGGTAGTCAACGCCACTGACAGTCAGTTTGTGACCTACAGCGACAGTGCAGGCATGGGCTTCATCAATGCAGGCTTCAACCTGTCCTCAGCTGCTGCCACGCTGGGTGCTGCCTTCGGGACTGGAGTGGAGCGTGCGACCATCTCTGGCACGCTCACCATGGCGGGGAACAACGTCAACGTTTACGCCTTGCAAAGCAGCGCCGCAGCCAACCTGGCCTCCACCGGCGGCTCAGTGAATCTGACGGGGGGTGCCCTGCTGGTTTCGGGCGGTGCGATGGTCATCAGTGGTCAGCCGGGCAATCCTGGCACGGCGACGGCAGGTATCGTTTTCGGCACGACTGGCACACCAGGCGAGGCTGACATCTTCCTCAATGGTCAGAACCTGACCATTGGCACGCTGGGTGCGACCCCATTCCTCGCCGGAACCGACTCCGGTATCCTCGCCAATGGCACTCTCGTCAAAGGCGGCAGCGGCTCGCTCATCATCAACAGCATCCAGTCCAACAGCACGACCCAGGGCATCGGCAACATCTTCCTCAATGCCGGTTCGCTGCAGCTCAATGCTCCGACGGTGCTCGCCGGTGTGGCGGGTTCCTCTGGCAATGCGACGATCAACATCAACGGTGCCAACGCATCGTTGTTGCTCAACACGAACGGGCAGGCCACGTTGAACGCCAACTTCCAGCAGAACTCCTACCAGGCTAACGTGGTCATCGGCCAGAACGTGCCGATCGCCAACTTGGTCGTGAACAACAACGGTGGTGGCGCGGGCATCAACATCGGCATCAACAACCTGACCTTCAATCCTGCCGCCACCGGACCTCAGGGCCAGTTGGCCAGCGAGCCCCAGGTGCTGCAGGTCACCTCCGCCAACACGATGAACCTTCAGGTCAACGGTACGACCGCCTTGGGCTCCCAGGGGACCGTGGCTATTTGGACGAATACCACCACCAACAATCAGGGCAACGTCACCTTAGCGGGACCGATCACCGGTTCGGCAGTGCTCCAAAAGTTGGGTGGTACCATCAATGGTTCGGGTGGTCAATCTGGCTTCCTGTTCCTCGGTGCGCAGGGCAGCACGATCACCCCAACGACGGTTTCTGGGACTATCGTTGGAGCAACCATCACTGTCGGCAGCACGGCGGGCATGTTTGTGGGTGAAGGTTTCATCGGCACCAACTCCACCGCCACCAGTGGCGTCAACACCATCGCCAGCATCCTCAGTGCCACCCAGTTCACCACCACCCTGGCACCTGGATCGACGACTGCAGCCTCCTGGGCTTTCGGTACTCCGAACGCCAGCAACACCTTCAGTGGTGGCATTCAGTTCATCGGTGGACTTTTGCAGATCAGCGGCAATGCGGTCACCAGCCAGGGCACCTCTTTGGCGACTACCGGCACAGGCACCGCACTGCTTGCCGATTCCGCTGGCAGCAACACCATCAACATCTTGGCCAACACCAGCAGTCAGTTGAACCTGCGTGCAGATGGTGGTTCCAGCACCACGGCCAACTTTGAAATCGCGTTGTTCAACAATCCGATTTTGGTGAATGCCAGCTCCACGATCAACGTGGACCGCTTCAGCGCCAATGGCGGCACCTTCAAGGCTATTGCGGTTCCGAGCCTGAGCATCGGCTCCCAGACTCTGACAGTTAGCAGCGCTGACAGCTACTCCTTCCAGTCCAACGCCACCACGCTGACAGGCCTCGCGACCTTCGTCACCAATAACCAGATGACCTTCAACAGCGTCACCACAGCAGCCCCCAACGGCACCAACAGCCTGAGCGACGGTGGTGCGGGCCTGTTCATCACCAAGAATGGTGGGTCCGATCTGTTCTTCAATGGCGTCAACAACGGCTTTAGCGGCGGCCTGATCATCAATCAAGGCGGTGTCCGTTTCGGCACTCCCGGCAACAACGGCGCTTTCACTCAGAGCACCACCTCCACAGCAGGCACCGGCACCATCACCCTGAATGGCGCGGCAGCCACCGCCTTCCTGCGCCTCTCCGGCCCGCAGAATCTCAACGCCGGCCAGTTGGTGCAGGTCAACGGTTCGGCTTCGCTGCTGGCCGATGTGGATCTGCTCAGTGCCAGCATCACGAACCTGTCTTTCATCTCCCCCACCTCCAGCAACGGTGTCCTCTCGCTCGACGGCATCATCTGGGGCGGCAACACCGTGAACCTGAACATGGCCAGCATTGGTGCCGGCAACTTCTTCCTCGGTTCCGCTACCGCAGGTGGCACTTATGCTGGCAGCAGCCTCGGTGCGGAGCTTGGCATCAGCACGGGTGTTGGCAGTGGCACTGCAATCTCCGGCGGAATTTACCGTCTCGGCGGTGGTGGTAGCACCCTCACAATCGCACCCGCCGTGGTGCCGCTGGCAGGCGTCCTGACTGGTAACAACACCGTCTTGGTCGGCAGCCTTGCCGCAGACGGCACAGGGACTGTTACCTTCAACAACGTCAACAGCTACACTGGTGGCACGGTGGTCAATCGCGGCAGCACGTTGAATGGCAACGTTGCACCGCTAGCCAATGGCACCATTTTCGGCAGCGGTCAGATCGACGTGTTTGGCGTCGTGAACGACAACGCCACCTTCAAGAATTTTGCCAACAATGGCAACCAGAACACCCTGGTTCTGCACCCCGGCGGTGCCTTCAACCTGACTGCCCCAGGGGCTGTGATCGCTGATCGCTGGGACAACAACACTGCTATTGCCCTCAATGGTGGTACCTTCTCGCTGGCTAATATTGGTGGCACTAACAGCGTGAACGAAGTGGTGGGTCAGATGAGCTATTCCTACGGCTCCACCGTCAACGTCACTGACACCAGCGGTGTCAATGTGACGACCCTGACCACCTCTTTTGCCAATACGCAGCCAACGCGTTCCGTGGCCACGGCTTCCAGCATGGCGACATTGGCCATCACCCACCTCGCGGGTACGCTCGGCAGTGGTACTGGCACGGCTTCCCGTCTCTTCCTCACCTCCGGCGCTCCCGTCCGTGGAACTGTCAATGGAGTGACGGTCAACATGGTCGCACCGTGGTACATCAGCAGCACGGACAGCACCTTCCTGGATTACAATAACGTCACCGGCTTCACCACACTGGGTCAGGCAGGCCTCACCAACGGTGCGGTTCCCGCCTCCTACACCACCAGCACCGGGAACGGTAACAACACCTTCCTGGCTGGCCTCACCAATGGTTTGGCCATTGTGGATGTGACGACTCAGGCGCAGTCGCTGATTGATAATCCGATCATCTATGCTCTGCGCACCAGCCAGAACATCCTCAGCGGCACCGGCACCTTGAATACCATTACAATCCAGGGTAGCAGCACGGGTAACATGGGTGGTGGTTTGATCATGACTGGTGGTACAATTTTTGCTAACCTGATGTTTGCCAACCCGGCCGCCATCACGGGGGGCAACACTCAAGGTCTGATCGAAGCCGACATCTTCCTCAGCGCGAACGCTACGATCTCGGGTGACATCAGTGCCTCGACCATCGTCAAGGCCGGCACGGGAACCCTCACCGTCGGCAAGGATCAGCCAAACTACGTCGGCGGCTGGACGATCAACAACGGCGGCCTCACTCCGGCCACACTCGGTGCCTTGGGCCAGTCGGTGAGCAGCAATGTCATCAACCTCAATGGTGGCAGCAACAACAACACCACGCTGAACCTAAACGTCAACACCGGCAACACGCTGACCGCGGCCTACACCTCAGGCGGCATCTTCGTGACTGACAACGCCACCATTGCTCTGAACACAACAGCAACTGACCGTGTGTCATCGATCGCCTTGGCCAATGGCATCACCGTGAACAACACTGCCAACGGCACCGCCGCTACGCTCGTGGATGCCCAGTTGAAGGTGACCATTGCCAACACCCGCAACTATCTCAACACCGGCCTGCTCACACTCAATGGTAACACTCAGATCAACATTGCCATCCCCACAGTTAACGGCGGCACGGGCGGCCTGCAGGTCAACGGCATCGCCAACAACAACAGCGCCAACCTCGACAAGTGGGGCAACGGTTACCTCTTCATCAATGGTGCTAGCGCAGGCTACAGCGGTGGGACCATCAACATCCAGCAGGGTGCCATCCAGGTGAACAACCTCAACGGCCTTGGCTCGCCGACTGCCGTCAACGTCAGCCGCTATGGCATCCTTGACATCGCTGTCGCCGGTTACGCACAGACCGTGAACTACTCCGCAGGTGGCATTGAACGCTGGTCGTTGGATGCAGCGCGAGTCAATGCTGCGGCTCCGGTGGTCCTCAACCTCGGTGCAGGCACCCTACAGGTGAATGCCGACCAGAACACGACGGCCGCCGCCGGTGCCAATGGCAGCGTGCAGGTGAACGTCAACGGCGGTTCAGCCGAAGGCTTCCTCCGCACGGACGACACCACCACCCTAGCTTACCGCACGCTGGGCTCGGGCATCAACTTCAACATCAACGGCGCAGGCGGCATGTTTGTCGGCCAGGCCCTGCCGCAGGGGCTCAACGGCCTCGATAACGGTGTGACACAAAACATCTTCAGCCCGTTTGGTGGCACCGCTCAAGGGGCCATTCTCCAGATCAACGGTGTCATCAGCGGCTCCGGTGCGGGCGCAGTTGCCAACCTGACCAAGCAGGGCTTCGACACCGTCGTCCTTGCCGGTGCGAACACCTACGGTGGCAGCACCATCGTCCAGGCGGGCGTGCTCAAGAATGGCGTGACCAATGCCCTGCCGACCGGCACGAATTTGATTGTCGCCAGCGCCGGGGTCTATGACCTCAATGGCTTCAGCCAGACGGTGCAGAGCGTGTCGGGCCTCGGCTATGTCACCAACAGCTCGGTGGACGCCAGCAAGACGCTCACCGTCGGCAATAACACTGCGGACTTCACCTTCAACGGAATCGCCCAGGGCAACCTCGCGATGACCAAAACGGGAACGGATGCACTGACCCTCACCAACGCCAACACCTATGTGGGTGGCACTGCGGTGAACGGCGGCACGATGACGGTCACACACCAGAGCAGCGCCTCCGGCACCGCCATTGATGGCATCGGCAGCACCACCAGCCTCACCGTGGGTGCGGCAGGAACCTTCAACATCCTGCCTGCCAATAGCAGCAACACCACAGGTGGCACGCTGACCCTCGCGGGAACCAGCGGTTCAGTGATGAGCCTTGCGGGTGGTTCCACGCTCGGTGTGCAGGTCGGTGCGGGCACCAACAACAATGGCGGTGGTGGCACCGGCATCGCTCTCAAGACCGGGGCCTTGGCATCTGTCGCTGGTGCGGTCACCATCAATGTCTATGGCAACGGCACCACACCCGTCGGCACGACCTCAACGGTGATCAGCGCCCCTTCCGGCGGCTTGGTCAGCACGAATAGCAGCGCAGGCAGCTACGTTCTCGGCACGGTGTACAACAACAGCAACTTCACCATCAACACCGCTCTTGGCACGAATGGCATTTCCCAGAGCGATACGCTGGTGCAGCTTAACATCACTCCGCAGACGGCTCTGACCGCTGCCTACTGGATTGGTGGCCTTAGTGGCAACGCCAACGTCTGGGCCGCCTCCAACGGCACCACCGCCAGCAACTGGGTCACCTCAATCTCCGGTGGTGCTACGGCACTGGTTCCAGGATCGACGACCAACGTGTTCATCTCAGCCACTGGCCCTGCCAACCAGGCCAGCATGGTACTGGGCGCTGACATGAGCATCGGCACCCTGACGCTGAACAATTCAGATACGACCGATGCGATCAACCTCAGCGGCAACAACACCCTGACCATCAACGGTGCAGCGGCCATCACGGCCAACTCGGGTGCCAGCGCGGCGACCTTCAGCAACAACATCGCCCTGGCCAATACGGCGCCGATCATCGCTGTCGCAGGCAGCAACAACGTCACCCTCAGTGGTGTGCTCAGCGGCAGCCTGACCTCCCTCACGGTCAACGGCGGCGGCACCGGTGCCCTGGTCCTCAGCGGCACCAACACCTTCACCACCTCCGGTGCAGTGACGGTTGGGACGGTGGGTTCCACCGGCATCCTGAGCGTGGGCGCGGACGCCAACCTCGGCAACCTTGCTAACAATCTCTCCCTCGGCGGCGGCACCTTGCGCGCCACTGGCAGCTTCAACACCCTGCGCAATGTGGCCCTGACCGCCAGCAGCACGATTGACGTGGTCGGTTCCAGCACCACGCTCACCGAAAACGGCATCATCAGCGGCACGAACTTCGGCCTGACCAAGACCAGTGCTGGCACCCTGGTGCTCAATGGCGTCAACACCTTCGGTAGCACGAGCCTGGCAAACCAGGTGGTCATCACCGGTGGCACGATTCAGATCGCAGCGGATTCCGGCCTCGGCACGGCACCGACTGCCGCAGTCGCCACCAGCATTTCGCTCAGCAATGGCGGGGCCTTGAGCGACATTTCTGCCGCAGCACTGACACTTAATACTTTCCGTGGCATCACCCTTGGCACAGGCGGCGGCACTCTGGATGCCCAGATTGGTGCCGTCATGAGCTACGGCGGCGCCATCGCCGGTGCAGGCAACACCCTCACCAAGACTGGCCCTGGCCAGGTGACACTGAGCGGCACCAACACCTTCGGTGGTGGCACGACCGCCCTGCAAGATGTCATCACTGGCGGTGTCCTGAGCGTCGTCGCTGACCTTAACTTGGGCGCGGTTCCGACTGGTGCTGTGGCGAATAGCATCCAGATCAATGGCGGCACGCTGCAATTGACTGGCACAGGCATTACCTTCAATGCGTTCCGTGGCGTCCTCCTCGGCACGGGTGCTGGGGCTGGCAACGGCAACATCGAAGTCACGGCTGCATTGTCCGACACCCTTGCAGGCGTCGTCTCCGGCGGTTCCCTGACCAAGAACAATACGGGTACCCTGATCCTGACCGGTGCCAACACCTACTCCGGCGGCACGATCATCAACACGGGCACGATCCAGATCGCGGCTGTGGCCGCTCTGGGCAACACCAGCACCAACGGTGTGATCTTCAATGGTGGTGTCTTGCAGGTGAGTGCGGCACTGAACCTTAACATGGCTGGAGGCATCCTCCTTAACGCTGGTGGCGGAACGATTGACACGCAGGCCAACGCCACGACCCTCAGCGCCCCAATCAGCGGCACGGGTGCCCTGACCAAGAACGGTTCTGGTGTCCTGACCATCACCAGCACCAACGCTGCCAGCGGCGGCGTCATCCTCAACGGTGGCACGGTCAGCATCGACAAGGACGCTGAACTCGGCACCTCCGCCGGCCCTGTGGTGTTCGCTGCTACATCCACCTTGCAGTTTACTGGCACCACGCCGGTCAGCTCGAGCCGCACCACCACTCTTAATGCGGGTGTTGCGACCTACAGCGTTGCCACAGGTCAGACCGTCACGGAAAGCGGTGTCTTCACCGGCACGGCGGGTGCGCTGACCGTCGGCCTCGCCAGTAATCTCGGAACCTTGAACATGGCGGGTGCCAGCAACTACACGGGTGCCACCACGGTCGCCTTTGGTACGCTGAACGTCACCGGCTCGCTGGGAGCCACGGCAGTGAGCGTCAGCGGCGGAGCCACCCTGGCCGGCACCGGCACCATCGGCACTGGCAACAACATTCTCTTCAACACTGGCGGCACGGTCACCGTGGCTGGCGGCACAACGGCGGCGGCTCGTGGTTCCATCGGTAACGCTGCTGGCGGCTTGGGTGCCATTGGCACTACCTCAGTGGGAACCCTGACGATCCAAGGCAACAGCACCCCTGGCAACTACCTGACCCTCGCCAGCTCCACGGCCAGCAACAACTCCATCCTCAACTTCAATATCGGCCAGACCACCACGGACAAAATCCAGGTGTTGCCGACGCCTACCAACAACTTCACCAGCGGGAATCCTTATGCGGCAGGCTCCGTCACGGTCGTGTCCAGTTTGGCTGGCAATACAACCGTGCAGGTGGCCAGCGTGCCGGCCGGCTTGGTGGTGGGTTCTACCTTCATGGGCAGCACGGTGACCTCGATTGCCGGCACGACCCTCACCCTGTCTTCAGGAGCTGGTGTGACTACCTTTACTACGCCAAATACCGTTCCTTACAGCAACAACGCCACGATGACCCTCAACTTGGGTGGTGCTACGGTGAACCTCACCGCGCTGACTGGCACGATCCTCCAGCCCGGCACTTACAATCTGCTGACCTACACCGCCGGTAGCACCTTCACGGGCGCCTTCACCCTCGGTTCCATGACCGGGAACGGCGGCTTGGGCTACACGCTGAACAACACCGCCACGGCAGAACAGCTTGTCGTAGCCGCCATTGTCGCACCGGCAGCAGCCTACTGGCAGGGTGGCCTGGCAGCCTCTGGCACCGCGTGGAACTCATTCGCGGCTGGTTCGAACACCACAAACTTCTACACCACGGCTGCTGGCACGACCAACACCAACCAGACCCCTGGCTCCAACACGGATGTGTACTTTGCCGCCACCGCGGCCGGTGCTGGTAACCTGAGCACCACCTTGGGCCAAGACACCACCATCAACAGCCTGAACTTTACGGGTGCAGGCACGGTGACCAGCACTGCGGTCAGCATCAGCGGCAATACGCTGACGATTAACGCAGCAGGCACCAATTCCGGATCCGGTGGCCCTGCCGCAGGCGTCGGCATTGTGGATAGCAGCAACACCGCTGCTGTGAACGTCTCCAGCAACATCGCTCTGGGAGCCAGCCAGTCCTGGACCAATAACAGCAGCAACCCGCTGACCTTCTCTGGCTCGACCGTCACCGGCACGGCTACCAACCTAACCACCGGCGGTTCTGGCAACATCGTCATTAACAATGCCATCCAGACCGGCGCGGGTTCATTCACCCAGTCGGGCACCGGCACTGTGACGCTGAATGGAGCCAACACCTACAGCGGCGGCACCACAGTGAGCAGCGGCACCTTGGCGGTGGGCACCAACACCACGACTGCTGCCACGACCGGTTCGGGCACGGTGGCAATCAATGGCGGCACGCTGACAGGTACCGGCACGCTGGGCGCGACGACTATCGCCAGCGGTGCAGCCCTCGCCCCTGGTGACATCACGGCCACGGCAACCGCCAACAACGCCACCCTCAACATTGCGGGCAATCTGACAACGATCAGCGGGGGCAGCGCGCTTGGCCAGATTGAATTGAAGGTCACCACAGCCACCACAACGGACTCCGCCTTCGCGGGTGCCTTCACCTCCTCCGGTGGCACACTTACCGCCGCCACGTATGTCAATTCCAACCCTTCGGCACTGACAACTTGGAACGCGGCGCAGGCAGTCGGAACTCACAATTATGACTTCCTCAGCGTCACGGGCAATCTGGCGCTTACGCATGGCGGTGCCGGGGCTCCAACCATTAACGTCGTCAACAACAGCTATACGGCTCAGAGCCTGGGTGATGTGTTCAACCTCATCGACTGGTCCACGGCGGGAACGAAGGACAGTGGTACGGGCTTCACTGGAGCATTTGACCCGACCTCCTTGAGTGACCTCAACCTGCCTACTCTGGGAGCTGGCTTCAGCTGGGACACCAGTCTGTTCAACACCTACGGTATCCTCGTCGTGGTGCCAGAGCCTTCCCGGATGCTGCTGCTGATGTTTGGCCTCCTGGGCCTCTTCCTCCGCCGCCGCCGTCGCAGCAGCTCCATTTGATTGATTCCAGCAAAACGCCCGGCCGCTTGTTGAAAGCGTGACCGGGCGTTTTTGTGAGCGGGTGAGATTTTGGCAAGTGGCTGCCATGGCAAGGCAGGATGCGAAGGGTCATTTCCAAAACGTATTTCTGGCAAGTGCGCGTGGAGACGCTCCCCGCCATGCCGTTTGGAAATCTAAGGAACCTTCGATTCTACCGCAAAGGGGCAGAGAGGCAGAGGTAGAAGAGAATGCACGCCCTCTCGGCCACCTTGCCCTGCGGCACACCGAAAGTCCGCATGGTCGTCATACCGGAATGAGTTGGGCGAACCGCTATAGCTGCCACTTTCAGATGTCGCGTGGTGTGCGTGAGCTGACAAGCCTGCGGAAAGCGGTGGCTGCGTTAGTGGCTCACTGCGCGACCACAGCCTAAAAAGGGGCATTCTCGGCTGCTCCGCCTGCACGATGCGGAAATGAGTTTGCGATGCGCCCTATTGATGAGTGAAATCAGCTGGGCACCCAGCACGTGCGGGCAGCAGAGGGCTGCTGCCGTATCAGGGGGGCAGGAGGCGTGGGGCGATGCTGCGGGCGGTGTTCATCAGCTGATCTTTTTCTTCTGCGGTGAAGTCATAGGGCACCAGCTTGCCGATGCCGAGGGTGCCGCAGAGACGGCCGCCATCCAGCACGGGAACGGCCAGGGTGCCCTGCACGTGGGTTTGTTTTGCGCCTGTTCTGGCGACGCCTGAGGTGTCTGTCTGCAGATTGCACATCTCCACCGGTTCCTGGCGTTCAGCGGCCACTCCTGCGATGCCCTTGCCCACGGGGATGGACTGGATGATGGGCATCAGCGCTTCCGGGATGCCTTGATGTGCCACCAGCTTGAGATGGCGGTCCGCCGGATCCAGCCGGTGGAGGGTGCCCGTCGTACAGCCAAATTCTGCGATGGTTTGAGCAAGAAATTCAGACCAGATGGTGTCGGTAGTGGAAATCATGACAGAAGGAAGGAAGGGAAGCTTGGATTTGTCGTTGTCGGAGCGGAAGGAGTCGTTATTCTGCCGTCATCTTCGTTTCTGTCATGAAATCCTGCTCTGCTTTTTTTGTTCTTCTTTGGCTGACCTCTGCCTCCGCGCAACCGGCCAAGCCGGCTGGCACCCCCATTGTGGCCAAGAGCACCTACCACCCGGACAACTCGCATTCAGAGACCATCGTTGACAAGAGCACCAACGAACTCATCGAGTCCACCTACAACGCCGGCGGGGCGCTCGTTGCCAAGAAACACTATCTGCTCAACGAACGCGGGCTGCCTACCCAGGGGCACATCTATGACGGGCGTGGCAATCTGGTCGCCCGCTCTCAGGTCTATTTTGATTCGTACGGACGCGCGACGGAGATGCGCTCCTTCAATCTCAACGGCCAGTGCTACCAGCAGGTGGTCTATGAATATGATGCGCGTGGCGTGGCGAAGACACCCAAAGTTGTTAATGTGAATCCGGGGGCTGCTCCTTCGATCAAGCCTGGCATCATTGATTTCACGAACAGCGCAGCGCCGGGACAAATGCCGCAGCAGGGAGCTCCAGCCCAGCCCCAGGTGCAGCCGAAGAAAAAAGGCTTCTTCGGACGCCTGTTTGGCAAATGAGCAAGAATCAGCCCACGGCAAGGATGGAAGCCCCCGCACCCGGCCAGCGCTGGATCAGTCAAAGCGAGCCCGAACTGGGGCTTGGCATTGTCAGCAGCATTGAAGGCAACTTCATTGATCTGCGCTTTCCCGCCTCAGGTGAAAAGCGCCGTTATGCGCGCAACGGCGCGCCCCTGCGGCGTGCCAGTTTTCAGGCGGGGGACAAGATCTCCCTGCGGGATGGTGGTGAGCATCCCATTGACTCAGTGAGCTCCATCGACGGGGCTTTGATCTACCGCTGCGGCTCCCGCAGCATCCCTGAGTCTGAGCTTGCGGACACCCTGAGCCTTGGAGGGCCGCAGGAGCGGCTGCTGGCCGCGAGCATTGATGATCTGCAGTCCTTTGCGCTGCGTGCGGAAGCAGTGGAATGGCGCTGCCGCATGCAAGCCTCTCCTGTGCGTGGGTTTATTGGCGGACGTGTCGATCCGATCCCGCATCAGATGTCTATTGCTGCGGATGTCACCGGCCGCCTGTTGCCGCGTGTGCTGCTGGCGGATGAAGTGGGTCTTGGCAAGACGATCGAGGCCGGTCTCATTCTGCATCGACTGAACCTCACGGGGAGGGCTTCGCGCATTCTGGTGCTGGTGCCTGATGCGCTGCCACACCAGTGGTTTGTCGAGTTGCTGCGCCGGTTCAATCTGATGTTCAGCTTGTTTGATGAGGAGCGTTGCGCGGCCATCGAGGCGGGTGATCCCGAGGGGAATCCCTTTCTCGACAGCCAGCTGGTCCTTTGTCCGCTTTCTTTGCTTAGCGGCTCTCCCAAGCGCGCCCTGCAGGCCGCAGACGCTGCCTGGGATCTTCTCATCGTCGATGAGGCGCATCATCTCGAATGGACGGTGGAAGCACCTGGCATCGCCTATCAGGTGGTTGAAGCCATCGCCCAGCGCGTGGCCGGCTTGCTGCTGCTCACCGCCACGCCGCAGCAACTCGGGGCGGAAGGCCACTTTGCGCGACTGCGGCTGCTGGACCCGGATCGCTATGGGGATCTGAACGCGTTTCTCGCTGAATCCACCCGCTATGAGCAGGTGGCGCAGGTGGTGGATCGCATCCTGCATGGCGGGCTCATGAGTGGTGAGGACGGGGAGCTTTTCGCCAGCCATTCATCGCGTGTGCAGCAGCATGCCGCGCAGCTTGCCGCTGGGGACGAAACCGCACGGCAGCGCCTTGTGGCCGATCTCCTGGATGAATTCGGCACGGGTCGCGTCATGTTTCGAAACACGCGTGCGGTGATTCAGGGATTTCCGCCACGGCAGTGCCATCTGAAGCCGCTAACTCCCGAGCCCGATGCGAAGCCGGGGGACACGCTCATTCGCTGGCTGGCTGCGACTCTGCGTGAACTTGGCGATGCCAAAGTTCTGCTCATCTGCCGTACGCGCAAGCTGGCTGAAGACATCCACGAACGGCTGCTGCGTGAGATCAATGTGCATGCGGTGCTCTTTCATGAAGGGCTCACGCTGATGCAGCGGGACCGGCATGCTGCGGCGTTTGCCGATCCCGAAGGGGCACGCCTGCTGATCTGCTCTGAAATCGGCAGTGAGGGGCGCAATTTTCAGTTTGCCCAGCATTTGGTCCTGTATGACCTGCCACGCGATCCTGAACTGCTGGAGCAGCGCATTGGACGTCTGGACCGCATCGGGCAGAAGGGGGTCATCAACATCCATGTGCCGTTTGTGACTGGCAGTGAAGGGGAGGTGCTGGCCCGCTGGTATCATGAAGGTCTGGACGCCTTCGAACACAGTCTGCAGGGGGCCACGCAACTGCTGCATAGCTTTACTGCTGAGATCGAAGAGCTTTGCACCGGCTTCAACGCCAAAAAGCTTGCAGACTGCATCCGCCGCAGCAAGGCACTGCGTCTAGAGGTGCGCCAGAAACTTGAGCGGGGCCACAACCGGCTGCTGGAGCTGAACTCCTGCAAGCCGCGCCTCGCGGCGCGCATGATCGAGCGCATTCGCGATGTGGATGCCGGGCTCGATTTCGAGCGTTTCTTCATACGCCTGCTTGACCACTTCGGCATGCATGTGGAGGAGATGACGCACCGGACGTGGTACATCCGCCCGGACAATCTCATCACGGACGCGCTGCCTTCATTGCCAGAGGAAGGTCTTACTTTCTCCTTTGATCGTGAACGTGCGCTCTCGCGTGATCACGAGGCCTTCATGACCTGGGATCATCCGCTGGTTTGTGCGGCGCTGGATGTGCTGCTCGGCTCCCATGCGGGCAATGCCGGGTTTGCTTTCTGGAAGGCATCTGGAGGTGACGGGCTGGTGCTGCAAACGTGTTTCATCGCCGAGTGCATCGCGCCGGCAGCGCTGCATGCCACGCGCTTCATGCCCGCCACGCCTCTGCGAGTCGCTGTGGATCATCAGGGTCGAGATCTGAGTGCCGATGCCGGCTTTACGCGCGCCAAGCTCACGCCTGGTGATCCTACGCGCACCGTGGAAAACGAAACCGTCCGGCACAAGCTCCTGCCCACGATGCTTGGCAAAGCGCAGCAGCTTGCGGAAGTGCAGCTCAAAACGTTGCAGCAGCGTGCCATGACGGCTATGCGCAAGCAGATGGATGAGGAGATCGCGCGGCTGGAAGATTTGCAGGCGCGCAATCCGCATGTGCGCCCTGAGGAGATCATCGCCTTGAGTGATCAGCGGGATGCGCTTGCCGCTGCCATTGGTAACACCACGGTGAGGTTGGATGCGGTGCGGCTGGTGCTGAGGTTGAAATGAAAAAGGGGGACGCGCTCGGTCAGGGTAACGGGGCGGTGCAAACGTGCGGCGGAGCTCTTAGCAGACGCTGCTGGTGGACGTGGGGTGCGACGGAGTGCTGGGGTTGCTTCCCATTGATGAGCGGCAGGACCCAGGGGAGCACTCGCTAAAGCTCGGCTGACCCTTGGCTACATTACGCAGCCCCGATTGGGGCTGAAGAACGGTGCTGGCGGAAGCCTGGAGCGGTCATGCTGCCAAGTGGTTTGGCGGCGCACAAGCTTCTCAAAAAGCAGGGGATCCCGCCTTAATTGAATGCAGAAAAAAGGGGGATCATTGCTGATCCCCCTCGCTGAGTGTTGAATTGAAAGGATCAAGAAGATCCCTCTGCTGGTCAGGCCGGCACGCCAGTGAGGCCTGGGGCCATGCCGCCGTCGTCTTCGTCTTCACGTTTCACGGGACGTGCGTCGGGGGACTTGGGAAGGGGTGGCGGAGGTGGTGGCTTGCTCTTGTTTTCGGGCGGATTGAGGAGGCGGCCGTGAGCCATGATTTCCTTGATGTGGTTGCCGTCGAGGGTTTCGTATTCGAGCAACGCATGGGCGAGGACGTCGAGCTTGTCCTTGTAATTGAGAAGGACTTCCTTGGCTTTGGCGTAGGCTTCGTCGATGAGGCGTTTCACTTCTTCGTCGATCTTCTGCGCCGTGTCTTCGCTGTAGTTGCTGCTGCCGCGACCCATGAAGGAGGTGCTTTCGTTTTCACCGTACTCGATCATGCCGAGCTTGGTGCTCATGCCCCAGGAGCAGATCATGCTGCGGGCGATGCGGGAGGCCATGCGGATGTCCCCGCTGGCACCGCTGGTCACATCACCAAACTGGATTTCTTCAGCCACACGACCACCCATGGTGACAATGAGGTTGGCGATGAGCTCACTCTTGCGGTGGGTGAACTTGTCCTCCTCCGGCAGCATCATGGTGACGCCGAGCGAAGGGCCGCGGGGGATGATGGTGACCTTGTGCAGAGGATCGGTGTGCTCCAGCACTTCATTGAGGATGGCGTGGCCGGCCTCATGATAGGCGGTGTTTTCCTTCTCCTTCTCGGTGAGGGCCATGCTGCGGCGTTCACGGCCCCAGCGCACCTTGTCACGAGCTTCTTCGAGCTCGGGATTGGTGATGGACTTCATGTTTCTGCGCGCGGCGAGCAGGGCGGCCTCATTGAGGAGGTTGGCCAGTTCCGCACCGGAGAAGCCAGGGGTGCCACGGGCGATCTTGGAAAGGTCGGCGGTGTCGGCGAGCTTCACTTTCTTGGCGTGAACGCGGAGGATTTCCTCGCGGCCTTTCACATCGGGCAGATTGACGGTGACCTGACGGTCGAAACGGCCGGGACGGAGCAGGGCGGGGTCGAGCACATCGGCGCGGTTGGTGGCGGCGATGATGATGATGCCTTCCTGGGTATCGAAGCCATCCATTTCGACAAGCAGTGCATTGAGGGTCTGTTCACGTTCGTCGTGACCACCGCCCATGCCGTGACCGCGATGACGGCCTACGGCATCGATTTCATCAATGAAGATGAGGCAGGGGGCGTTCTTCTTGCCCTGCTCAAACATGTCACGCACGCGGCTGGCACCGACCCCGACGAACATTTCGACGAAGTCTGAGCCGCTGATGCTGAAGAAAGGAACGTCGGCCTCGCCAGCGATGGCCTTGGCCAGGAGGGTCTTGCCGGTGCCGGGAGGGCCGGTCATGAGGACGCCCTTGGGGATCTTGCCGCCGAGGCGCTGGAACTTCTTCGGGTCCTTGAGGAACTCGACGATTTCCTGCACTTCTTCTTTGGCTTCTTCCACACCGGCCACGTCCTTGAAGGTGACCTTGTTGCGGTCCTGGGCGAGCATCTTGGCCTTGCTCTTGCCGAAGCTCATGGCTCCACGACCGGCGCTGCGAAGCTGCTGGCGGACGAGGAAGTAGAAGAAGGCGAGGATGACCAGCAGCGGCAGAAGGAAGCCGAGGAGGGAGGACCACATCTCGTTTTCATACACGGGAATGAGAACGAGCTTGTGGGCATCCAGCAGCTTATGGAGCTCCTCTTTTTGGAACTCGATGTTCACCGCGACGGAGAAGGGTTTCGAGTCGCCGGCGATGCTTAAGACAGGGGGCTTGCCGAGTTCGTCTTTGGCGGGCTCAGCGGGGAGGGGCTTGCTGAGATCAATGGGTGAAGAGACTTCCGGTTCGCCCGCTTTGGTGGCGTGCGCAGGCTTGATAGCCGGAGCGGCGAAGTACCAGCCACGGATGGTCTGCTCCGAGGTGGTGTCGAGATTGACGAGTTCGAGTTTCTTGCTGGAATCGATGGCACCGGCTTCGACTTTCTCCTTGAACTCGGCGTAGTTGAAAACTTTGCGGCTGCTGGTCAGCCCCTTGTTCATCACGAAAGCCGAGATCAGCAGAGTGATCGCGAGCGCGAAGAGCATGAAACCGCGCCAGTTGAACTGCGGGTCTTGGTTGCGGCGGCTGGGGCCGTCAGGACGGTTATTGAAGGGGTCGTCGGACATGTGCGGGGGTTGTTACGACTAAGTAACGCGAGTCCGAGCATACACGCCGGTAATTTTTTTGCAAAATGCGATTCTATAGGGCTGCGCCCCCCTTATGCGGGGGAGAGGCCGACCGCTCAGCGGCCGAAGGCAACGCTTTTGAACTCGCGCGTCAGGCTGGTGAGCGAATCCTCCACGCCCATGCGCTCCAGGCTGCTGGCGCCGACGAAGCCGTCCGCCGAGGTCTTGCTGAGGATGAATTCGACGTCCTTGGGCGTGTTGATGGGGCCGCCGTGGGTGAGGGTGAAGACGTCTGGGTTCACGCTCTTCGCGGCGTCAATGATGTCCTGGGTGACTTTCACGGTGTGGTCCCAGCTCACCACAGCATTGGTCACGCCGATGCTGCCGCCGACTGTGGTGCCGACGTGCGCGATGATGGCGTCTGCGCCGTTCTTGGCCATTTTGATGGCCTCCTCAGGGGTCGCGACATAGACGATGCTGAACATGTCCATGCGCGTGGCGAGGCCGATCATTTCGAATTCTTTCTCCACGCTCATGCCGGTTTCTTCGAGCACGCCACGGAAATGGCCGTCCACGATGGTGTGGGTGGGGAAATTGTTCACGCCGGAGAAGCCCATCTCCTTCACGCGACCGAGCCAGTGCCACATGCGGCGGCGGGGATCGGTGGCATGCACGCCACAAACGACGGGGATTTCTTTGACGACGGGCAGCACTTCATACTCGCCGATCTCCATGGCGATGGCATTGGCATCGCCATAGGCCATGAGGCCGCAGGTGCTGCCGTGGCCCATCATGCGGAAGCGACCGCTGTTGTAGATGATGATCAAATCGGCCCCGCCTTTTTCGATGAACTTGGCGCTGATGCCCGTGCCTGCTCCGGCAGCGATGATCGGCTCGCCCTTGGCGCGGGTGGCTTTGAGACGGTCCACGACTTCTTGTTTCGTGTAGGGATTTCCGATTCCGGTCCAGGGATTGGGCATGGCAGGGGGAGTTTACGGTTGTTGACGATGGTTGACGGTAGATGACAGTGGTTTGAAACAACGGTCAACCACCGTCAACGACTGTAAACAACCGTAAACGGTTTCCCATGCACGCACGAGCTGCCATCCAAGAGCTATCCGAAACGCACACCCATGGGGCTGATACCGAGTACCGGATGGTGCGGGGGTCGGAGCGGGATGCGCGGGCGTGGCTGCGGAGCGCGCCGCTGTGTGGCACGCTGGCGACGCACCGCATCGCGCATGCGGGGGTGATGACGGCGCGTGCGCCGTACCGCATCGTGCGCATGCATCAGGGCGGGCTGTATTTCCTGGCCTGCCTGGAAGGCGAGGGGCGGGTGCTGGTGGATGGAGTGTGGAAGAAATGCAGCGCGGGCATGGCGGTGGCGCTGCCGCCTTTCATGGTGAACGCCTTTCATGCGGTGCCCGGAAAGATCTGGCGCTGCTGCTGGGTGCGCTATGAGCAGCAGCCGGAGCAGACTCCGATCCTCAGCAGCAGCTCGCCGCTGATGGCACCGTTTGCGGGTGCGGCGCTGTGGCATGCGATTGAAGGGCTGATCGAAGAGGCAGGTCATGAAGCGAAACCCGCCGCCATGTTTCATGGGGTGGAGTTGATTCAGCACTACATTGAGCGCTTCGCGCAGCCGTGGCAGGTGGATGACCGGCTGCACCGGATCTGGGAAAAGGTCTCTGCGAGTGTGGGCTATGACTGGACGCTGGATGAACTGGCGCATCAGGCGCATGTGAGCGCGGAGCACCTTCGTCGGCTGTGCCGGAAGGCGCTGGGGCGTACGCCGATGCATCACGTGACGTGGCTGCGGATGCGCAAGGCGGCGGAGCTGCTGAGCACGACGAATCTGAAGATCGAGACGATCTCGCACGAGGTGGGGTATCAGAATCCTTTTGTGTTCAGCAACACTTTCAAGAAGTGGATCGGGTGGCGGCCGAGTGAGCACCGGAGCCGGATGGGCGGGTGATGGTGATCAAATCCAAAGAATGCAATTTCTCCATTGTTCGCTAGTCTTCTGCTGCCATGAAAGACACCCTCGCCGTCGTCGAAAAGCTGCATGCTGACGCCATCATCGGGCCTTATGCAGTAGGAGGCGCAGTAGGTGCGGCATTTTACTTGGAGCCGGTCGCGACGCTCGACGTGGATATCTTCGTTCTGTTTGAGCCTGCTCCACTCATTCTTACGTTAACACCGATCTATGATGCTTGCGCTAAACTCGGCTACCAGCCGGAAGGAGATGCCATCCAGATCGAGGGCTGGCCCGTGCAGTTTCTGCCTGCTACGCAGCCTCTAGTAGCCGAGGCTGTGCGCGACGCTGCAATGAAACAATCAGCAGGTCTAACCACGCGTGTTATGAGCGCCGAGCATCTCATGGCCATCGCGCTGCAAACAGGACGAGCGAAGGATCATGCGCGTCTCATCATGTTTATGGAGGTTGCCGACGAGTTTGTGGACATGGACTTTTTTCGAGATGTCCTCACGCGGCATTCGTTACTTGATACTTGGGCGAAGTTCGAGAATCGTTTCCTCAAACCATGAGCGCTGACCTGCAATCCATCATTCAATCCAAGGAGGTCGAGCGCCGCCGGCTGCGTGCTTTGCCATGGCTGGAAAAGCTGGAGATGCTCGACAAACTGCGTCTGCGCCATGTGTGGCTGCAAACCATGCGTCCGCAGACGAAGAAACGACCTGCGTAACAGGGATCACAGAAGGACTCAATCATCCCCGTCTTCACGCGAGATGCCGGCGTAGAGTTCCGGGAAGCGGCGTTCGAGGGACTTGGGGGTGATGTAGCCGATGAGCTGGGCTTCGTTCCAGTCGGCGAGGCCCCAGAATTCGTGGGGGAAGGCCATGATGATGGCGGTGCAGGTGGGCACCTTGGGGATGTTGGCGCGGGCGAGGATGTGCTCGGCGAAGTCGTGGAGGCCGGGATTGTGGCCGAAGATCATGGTGTGATTCCAGCTCTCTTGAAAACCGCGCATGACATCGAGGATGCGGTCGGCCTCGGCGAGGTAGAGGCGGGACTCCAGCAGCAGGCTTTCGACCGGCATGGCGAAGGTGTCGCGCATGATCTGTGCGGTGCTCAGGGCGCGCAGGGCGGTGCTGGTGACGAGGCGGTCCGGCAGCGGCAGCAGGGGAGGGGAGTCGGTGCCGCCGAAGTAGGTGCGATGCAGGAACGTGGCGACGGCGGGAGCGGCGCGCAGCCCACGCTCATTGAGTGGGCGATCATGATCCGCAAGTCCAGGCTGCCCCCAGCTGGATTTGGCGTGGCGCACGATCGTGAGGTATTTCATGGATTAAGAGCGAGGGGCGGGGCGGAGGGAAATGACGAGAGGTAAATGGACGAACCTTGCGGCTGCGCAAACACGAAAATGCTGAAGCAGCCTCACGCGGCTACTTTTTCGAGTTTAATGGGGTAGGTTTGGAAGGCGTTCCACTGGCAGACGATGAGGTCGCCGTTGTCGAGAACGCAGACATCGTGCCCATGATCGAAAATGCGTTCGGCCTGCATGAGTGGCTGGAGTTTGCCGTCTTCATACACGGGCGCGGTGCCGCCGGGGGCGCTGATGACTTTGCCGGTGGCATCAAGGATGACGGTGAAGCCGCTGGGGTTCTGTGGGAGCTTGTTGATCTCCGGAGTCTTGGACCAGCAGACGCCGGCGTAGAGCTCCTGACCGGCGATGACGGGACGGCACACCATGGCTCCAGGGACGGCGAGGGTTTCGAGGTATTTGCCGTCGAGGGTGAAGCGGCGGAAGCAGTTATCAACGCGAGAGGTGACGATGACGGTGGCTTTGTCAGTGCCCTGGCGGGTGTCGATGGCGATGCCGTGGGCGTTGTTGAGGCGTTCTTCGGCGGGCACATTGTCTTTGCCGCCGAAGCGCTGGATGAATTTGCCGCGCGCGTCGTAGCGCAGCACGAACTGCGAGCCATAACCGTCCACTATATAGATGTCGCCATTGGGGGCGATGGCGGTTTCGGTGGGATTGAAGATCATGTCCGGCTCATACGCGCCGACGCTCATGGGATGGCTGATGGAGAAGATTTCTTTGCCAGCGAGGTCGGTCTTGGTGATGCGGCCGGTCTGACGATAGCCGCCGCTGCCGGACTTCCACAGGCCGCTGTCGGTGACGAAGAGGAACTCCGCGCCATTTTCATTGGAGAGCGTCAGGCCATGGCCGCCGGGCCACACGCTGCCCCAGGAGTCGAGGATGGTGCCGTCGGGTTTGAAGACGAGCATCTGATGGTCCCAGTGATCGCCGATCATGAAGAGGCGGCCGTCTTTGACCTGCACCATCTCGTGGCAGTTGAGGATGGGGTGGTGGCGGCCCTGGCCTGCGGGCACCCATTCCTTGTTCACTTTGTAGCGATGACTGCCGTGGCCGATGACCACGTCTTTTTTCGGGTCAGGCGCGGCCCGCAGGGTTTCAGTGAAACTGGCGGCGGCTGCGGTGGCGAGACCGGAGAGAAAGAAGCGACGTGTTTTCATGCGGAGCGGAAACGTTCACTCAAGCACGACTGCGCCCTGACTCAATGACGTTTCATCATCGTGGCCACACGATGGACCATCTGCGTGAGCTCACCGGCTTCGTAGGGCTTGGGCAGCACGCCGACAAAGCCACGTTCGAGGAAGACCATCTGCACTTCTTCGGTCACGCTGCCGCTGGTGCAGACGACGCGCGCATCAGGATCGAGGTGCAGGATTTCGGCGGCGGTTTCGGTGCCGTTCATGCCGCCGCGCAGGGTGAGATCCATGAGGACGACATCAGGCGGTGTGCCGGTGCGAAAGAGGCTCTGGTAAATGCGCACGGCGTCCTGGCCGTTGTCACACTGCACGACTTCGTAACCGCAGCGTGTGAGGATCATGTGGGCGACTTTGCGCAGATCGTCCTCGTCATCGACAATGAGGACTTTGCCTTTGCCATGCTTCAGCGGGACCGGGGGGGCATTGACGGGGGTGAGGGCCCGGGTTTCAGAACCTTCGGCGGCAGGCAGATAGACGCTGAACTCGGTGCCGATGTTCGGCGTGGAGGTCACGCGGATGTCGCCGCCCATTTCATCAATGAAGCGTCTGCAGGTGGTGAGGCCGATGCCGTTGCCATCGGCCTTGGTGGTGAAGGATTCGCGGAAGAGGCGGTCGAGATTTTCCTTGGCGATGCCGCAGCCGCGATCACGCACGACGATATAGACATGCCGGCCGGGCTTGAGCTTGCCATCGCCGCCGGCTCCCACCATGAGATTGGATGCCTGCACATCCATGTAGCCGCCGTGGGGCATGGCCTGGATGCCGTTCATGACGAGATTTTGCAGCACCTGGCTGAGCTTGACGGGATCGGCAATGGCTTGACGCAGGTTGTCGTCGTTGCGCACGCAGACGTGTACGTTGGAACCCGCACCGGCGAATTCCACGGTGTCGCGCATCAGAGAGACAATGTCAGTCGCTTCCAGCTTGCGGGGAGTGGATTTGGATGCGGTGACGACTTGGGAGGTGAACTGCTTGGCGCGCTTCAAGCCGGCGAACACGAGCTGCAGCTCGTGCGCCAAGCCCGGGTGCTCCTGCACCTGCTGGATCAGCGCGGAGAGACGCACGGTGACGGGGCCGAGCAGGTTGTTCACGTCATGCGCGATGCCCTGGGCGAGTGCGGCGAGGTTTTCTTTGCGGAGCTGGGCGGACTGGGCGTCCAGATCGTCCGCTGCGGGCTTGGGCTCGGACTTGCCTGCGGGTGCGGCCACCTGCGCGGGACTGATGAGGATGGTGAAGTTCAGCAGCTTGCGCATGCTGTTAAAGACAGCGCGCACGCGCCACTTGCTGGGGACGGGGGTTTGAGTGCGCAGGCTTAATAGCTGGCATTCGCACTCATGGCAGCCGCCCTGCTCCACGGCCAGGCGCAGGCTTTGCTGGAGCGTGGCGGCATCTTTGGCACCGGCCACTAGATCATTCAGGCCGAGGCCGCGCAGGCCGGAGTCAGGATCGGCGCCAGCCAGCATGGCGGCGGCGGCGTTGCTGAAGAGTACTTTCTGGCCGCTTTTGGGATCCGTGGCTTCACTGTCCACAATCACCACGCCATCGGCCACCTGATCCAGCGCCACACGCAGGTAATAGTTGGCCACCTTGAGATGCTCCAGCCCCTGCTCTAGCTCAGCGATGGCTGCTGGAGTTGCGGAGGATGTGGAGAGGGAGGAAGTCATGAAATATCCGCGTGATTCCGATTCATTTAGCAATCTTAGATAATTAAGACAACTTTAATTTTTGATATTCTGGAGTTTTATGACTCCCATATTTGATAGGAGGCGTAAGGGGGATTCGGCAAAGAGTGCAGTACAGAGTGAAAAACCCCTTGCCGAAACGGGCTTCTCCTTTAACATCGCCGCCCCATGTCCAAAAATGCCGGTATCGCCAAGACGAGGAAAGCTTACGCCAAGCGGTTCAAAATAACTGCCACGGGTAAGGTGCTGCGCCGTAAACAAGGCAAGCGCCATATCCTGCAGAACAAGAGCCGCAAGCGGAAGCGCAACCTCGGTAAAGTCGCCCTCGTGGCGGCAGTGGATGTCAAAGCAGTGAAGGCGAACATGCCGTTCTCCCACCGCTAAGACGACCACGTCTCTTCAATAGAGACAACGATGAACTTGCCTGGTTTCCCTCGGGAGGCCTTCGATCAGGTGAGGCAAGCCATCGCTACCCAAACAACAGCCTGCTCATAGAGAAAGATACATGTCAAGAGCCACAAACTCCCCCGCCAGCCGGAAGCGCCGTAAGCGCGTGCTGGCAAAAGCCAAAGGTTACCGAGGCTTCCGTTCCACGCATTTCCGCTATGCGAAGGACGCCGTCCGCAAAGCCGAAACCTACGCAACTCGTGACCGCAAGGCCAAGAAGCGCAGCTTCCGCAATCTGTGGGTGCAGCGCATCAACGCCGCCACCCGTTCCTTCGGAATGAGCTACTCCCGATTCACGGAAGGCCTCAAGTTTGCCGGGATCGAACTTGACCGCAAAGTCCTCGCGGACCTCGCTGTCAAAGACATCGCCGCCATCGAAGCTCTCGTTCAGCAGGCCAAGGCCGCGCTGGAAAAGAAAGCCGCCGAAGCTCCGCAGGAAACCGCAGCAGCAGCGTAAGCCCTGCCGGAACTCAAATCATTCTCAACAGCCGGAGCGATATGCTCCGGCTGTTTTGTTGTGTCAGGGCGGCATCGGGCGTGAGGTGTGGAGTGGGTGAGAGGTTGATTTTTTGAACTTTTAGGCGTATTGTTGACCATTAATTGATGCGCGGCTTCTCCCCAGCTTCGGTGCTTGAAGAAGACGTGGCATGCTTCGAGTCGTTTCATCATTCTCCCGCGTATCCTCAGATGCGCCCATGCTCCCATTGAGCCAGCCTGTTGATTTATCATGTCTGTATCCTACTCCCGCCGCAGCATCCTCCGCCAGCTTACCGTTTTGGCCGCCGTGGGTTCTACCTCGCCTGCCTTTGCGCGTGAACGGAAACAGAAGCTGATGATTGAGCGGGTCGAAATCCAAGTGCCAGGGCTGCCGCCGGAGATGGATGGATTTCGAATCGCCCAGCTGAGTGATCTGCATCTGGAGCCGTTCACCACGGAGGAGGATATTTTGCACAGTGTGCAAACCTGCAACGCGTTGAAGGCGGACATGGTGGCGCTGACGGGTGATTTTGTGACCCATACGGCACGCCCGGCCCCGAAGGTGGCGGAGCTGCTGTCCCAGCTCGAAGCGCCGTATGGAGTGTATGCCAGCCTGGGAAATCATGACTTTGACAGTGGCGCGCCCGAGGTCATCAAGGCGCTGACCGAGCGCAGCATTCCGGTGCTGCGCAATGAGATACGCCGCATCCACACAGACAAGGGCACGCTGGTTCTCGGCGGATTTGACTCGATGTATGTGAACAGGCCGGATGTGCGCAAGACGCTGCAGGACTGGAAGCAACACCATCCGCTGGTGCTCATGATGCATGAGCCGGACGCTGCAGACATCATTGCCGCCGCAGGCGTGAAGGCGCTGCAAATTTCCGGTCACACGCATGGCGGGCAGCTGGTGTTCCGTGGCAAGACGCCGATGTCTCTCCGTCGCGCTAAGTTTGGCAAAAAGTATCTCGCCGGACGCTACGAGGTGGGTGGGCTGCAGATGTATGTGAACCGTGGCATCGGCTGCGTGGGGGTGCCGCTGCGCATCGGTTGTCCGCCAGAAGTGACGGAGCTGACACTGCGCAGTCCGGAGCTGGCGCGTGCCTGAGCGGCTGTGCTGCGAGCTGAGGCTGGACTGTTCCAACGGTTGCATGCGGGCCATGTCGCAGCTAAGTGGCCGGTTCCATGCTTTCCGAACTCGACTCCCTCAAAACCGCCGCTCTTGCCGCTCTCGAAGCCGCACAGGATGAATCCGCACTCGAAGCCGTGCGGGTGAACTTCCTGGGCAAAAAAGGCAGTGTCACCGCTCTCAGCCAGGGGATGAAGGACGTACCGGTGGAGCAGAAGAAGGAAGTGGGTGCGAAGCTCAACGAAGTGCGCACGGCGATCACCGAAGGCATCGACACAAAGAAGCTTGCACTGCAGGCTGCACAGGATGCCAAGGCGGTGGAAGGCATCGACATCACGCTGCCGGGTCGCCCGGGCGCGGGGGTGGGAGCTTTGCATCCGCTCACACAGATCCGTGATCTTGCCATCCGCACGCTGCGCCGCATGGGCTTTGCTTTGGCGGAAGGGCCGGAGATTGAAACCGAGTGGCATTGCTTTGATGCGCTGAATACGCCAGCCGACCATCCGGCGCGCAATGAGAAGGACACCTTCTATCTCCCTGATGGCCGCCTGCTGCGCACGCACACTTCCAGTGTGCAGGTCCGCACCATGGAGGCTGCCAAAGCGCTGCCTATCCGCATCATTGCTCCTGGGGCGGCGTATCGCCGTGACGAGATCGACGCCACGCATCTCAGCGTTTTCAATCAGCTCGAAGGTCTGTACGTCAATCAGGACGTGAGCCTCGGCGATCTCAAAGGCACGCTGGAATACTTCTTCCGCGAGATTTTTGGAGTCGGCACGGCGGTGCGTTTCCGCCCGCACTTCTTCCCCTTCACGGAGCCGAGCTTTGAGATTGATGTGAAGCTCGAAGCGAAGGGCAAAGACGCCCGCTGGATCGAAATTGCCGGCTGCGGCATGGTCGATCCTGCCGTTTTCGCCGAGATCAACAAAGCGCGTGGGGATAACCTCTTCGATCCGGAGACCACGACAGGCTTTGCCTTTGGGCTCGGCCTCGACCGCCTCGCCATGATCATGCATGGCATCACTGACATCCGTCACCTCATTGAGAATGATGTGCGTTTCCTCCAGCAGTTCGCCGCCTGATTTTTCTGCGGCCCTTTTTGATCCTTCCTCTTTCTTTTTCCTGTCATGCAAGTTTCCCTCTCCTGGCTTAGCACTCATCTCGACCTCAGTTCCTACACCCTTCCGCAGCTCTCCGATCTCCTCACCTTCGCGGGTGTGGAAGTCGAAGGCATAGAAGAACGCGGGGTCGCGTCCGACAAGGTCGTCGTCGCGCAGATTCAGTCCTTTGAGCAGCATCCGAATGCCGACAAACTCAGCGTGTGTCAGGTGGATGACGGCAGCGGCACGCCGCGCCAGATCGTGTGTGGTGCGAAGAATTTCAAAGCGGGCGACAAAGTGCCGCTCGCGCTGCCAGGCGCGGTTTTGCCCGGTGGCTTTGCGATTAAGGAAGGCAAGCTGCGTGGTGTGGATTCCATGGGCATGCTGTGCTCCGGCAAGGAACTCGGCATTGGCGAGGACACCGGCGGCTTGCTCATCATGGCGGCTGATTCACCGGTGGGGACCCCCTTCAACAAGCTCTATCCTGCCGACGTACTGTTCGATCTCGAAATCACGCCGAACCGTTCCGATCTCCTGAGTCACCTGGGGCTTGCCCGCGAACTCGCCGCCCTGACCGGGCTGCCGCTCACGGGCGAACGTCATCACGCCAACGCGAGCACGAAAGCTGAGGCGGCTGCTGAAGATCAAATCGTCATCAAGACTGCGGAAGCATGCCCGTTTTACACCGCCCGCATCATCAAGGGCGTCAAAGTCGGGCCCAGCCCCGAATGGCTGCGTCGTCGGCTTGAGAGCATCGGCCTGCGGCCGATCAACAGCATCGTGGACATCACGAACTACGTCATGATGGAGATGGGGCAGTCGCTGCACTGCTTTGATCTCGACAAGCTCAGCGGCGGCATCGTCGTGCGCATGGCCGCCGAGGGTGAAAAATTCCTCGCGCTTGATGGGCAGACTTATGCGCTGCTAACCGATGACCTTGTCATTGCCGACGGACAGCGTCCCGTGGCTATTGGGGGTGTCATGGGTGGTGAGGAAACGGGTGTGACGGATGGTACTGTGAACGTCCTGCTTGAAAGCGCTTACTTCGCGCCAAGCGGCATTAGGCGTACCTCGCGTCGCCTCGGTTTGAGCAGCGACAGCAGCTACCGTTTTGAGCGTGGCATCGATCCGCAGCAGGTGCAGGGTGGGTCTGAACTCGCCACGAAGCTGATTCTCGAAATCGCTGGGGGCAGCGCTGAGGACGTGGTGCAAACCGCGGGTGCGGCTCCTGCGCTGGTCGGTGAAGTGACGCTGGATGAAAACCGTGCGCGCAGGCTGCTCGGCACGCCTGACCTGACGGGCGATGAAATCCACGGGATCCTCACGAAGCTTGGCCTTACTCTGAAGTCCGCCAGCAAGGACGAGAGCCACTGGATCATTCCCAGCTACCGCCTGGATCTCCAGCGCTCCGTCGATCTCGCCGAGGAAATTGCGCGGGTCATTGGTCTGGATCGCGTGCCGTCGCGTCAGGTTGCTGTCGCATCGCCGGTGGATGCCGCCGACCGCACGTATGATTTCGCGATGGGCCTGCGCCAGTCTTTGGCCAGTCGTGGTTTCTTTGAAGCACAAACGCTGCGCCTCATTGCGGATGCCCAACTCGCTGATTCACTCGGTGGTGGGCAGGGTGTGGCGGTGAAAAATCCTCTCAGTGAAGACCACACCACGCTGCGCCCGAGCATTGTTCCGGGCTTGATCGCTACTGCGGCGCTCAACATTCGTCAGGGGCTGCACCGCCTGCGGTTCTTCGAACTCGGTCGTGTCTTCCTCACGCTGCCGAAGGGCGGCAGCCGCGAGGAGGAGCGCCTTGCCGTGCTGCTCAGCGGCCCTGTGTCACCGACGAGCTGGCATGGCCGTGAACCGCAGGCCGCAGACATTCATGAACTTGTCGGCCAGATCCAGAACCTCACGCGCACACCTCTTGAGGTTCGTCCCGCGAAGGAGAATGCTGCGAATTTCCTCCTCACCAGCGAACTCCGCGCTGGCAATCGCGTCCTGGGTTGGATCGCGCAAATGCACCCGGCGCGTGCGCGTGAAATCAATGCACGTCATCCCGTGTATGTTGCCGAGTTGCTGCTCAGCGCCCTGCGCCAGGGCAGTGCCGGCCCGACGAAGTTCGAAGAGCTTCCACGTTTCCCCGGCATGACCCGCGATGTCGCCATGGAAGTCCCCGCTGATCTGGCACACGCCAAAGTGGCCGCGTTCTTTGCTGCGCAGAAGCATCCGTTGTTTGTGGGAGCCGAAGTCTTCGATGTTTTCGCCGATCCATCAGGAACCAAGATGGCGAAGGACCGGAAATCCATCGCCTGGACGCTCACTTACCGTTCTGCTGAGAAGACCCTCGAAACTGCCGAAGTCGATGCCGCTCACACGGCCATCCTCACGGCGCTGGAGAAGTCATTGCCTGCGACGGTGAGGCGGTAGGGGTTATTTTACAACGAGATGCTGCAATTGCGATGATCCCGTTCGGGGTTCGTCGCTGATGGTGTGTATCCGATTCAGAGAGGCAGATCGCCTTCTTCCAGAGGTCTGCGTGAGTGATGTCTTACCGACAGAATGACGACACATTTGCCGGAGATGGTGAAAAGGATGCGGAACTGGCTGCGATGTTTACGAAAGAGCAACTGACGAATCTCAACCGGGAACCTACGGCTTTCTGGAGCCAGACGATGGCGATCAGGATCAGATACGAGCGATTCAACCTTGGCGATCAGATTTTCCCGCCAGCGGGCAGCGGAGATAGGCGCGCGGGCTTTGATCCACAGATAAACATCCTCCAATTCGCTCTGTGCATTTGGAGTGTATTCAATCTCGAAACTCATAGTTCGCGCAAGCGGTGATGCACGGTCTTAGCGGGGATGGTTTTGCCACCGACCATCTGACTAAGGCTGGTTTGAATGGATTTGATAGCGGCAAGCTCCTCCATCGCATCCTGTATCTTCTCGTAAGCCTTGCGCCCGACCAATACGGCCTCGGCACGGCCATTGACTGTCAGAACCTCTGGCCGCCCGGTTTTGTTGACTCGGTTCAGGTGGCTCTTGGCGTTGCGCTGAAAATCGGTAAGCGGATGAATGTCTTCGAGCTGGAACATGGACTGGAGTTAAACATGGAATTCCATGCGAATCCAGCACCTATTCGCTGGCGGCTACGCCGTCTCTCCAATCACCTGAGCCACGCGGTCCATCTCGGCTTCCGTGTTGTAGAAGTGCGGGCTGAAGCGGATGAGGGGCTGGCCGGCGCGGTTGTGGCGCAGGGAGGTGGTGATGTTGTTTTCGGTGAGGTGCCTGGCGATGTCCTCCAAGGATCGGTGAGGGTGCTGCACTGTGGTGATGCAGGAGGCGTTGATGCTGTGGGGATCGGGGCCGAGGAAGGTGAAGCCCTGGGGTTGCAGGCCGGCATGCAGGCGGGACTTGAGCTTTAAAAGCTGGGCGCTGATGGCGGGGAGGCCGAGCTCCAGAATCAAGTCGATGCCGGCCTTCATGCCGAGGATGCCGGAGATGTTGAGCGCGCCGGGCTCGTAACGACGGCCGCCGCGTTCGAAGGCGATCTCCTCCTGCGCGATGAAGTTGGGGCTGCATACGTTCCAGGAGCCGAGCAGGCTGGGGCGCAGCCTGTCCTGCAACTCTTCGCGCACATAAAAGATGCCGGCGCTCATGGGGCCGAGCATCCATTTGTGGGAGTCGGCGGAGAGGAAATCGACGTGATCTACGCGGGTCTCGAAGGCACCGACGGTTTGAATGGCATCGAGGCAGAACAGGATGCCACGCTCACGGAGCATGCGGCCGATGCGGTCGATTTCGATGCGGTAGCCGCTTTGGAAATGGCAGGACGCGAGGGCGACGAGTTTGGTCTTCGGCGTGAGTGCTGCTTCGACGAGTTCGGGGGTGATTTCGCCAGGAGAGGCGGGTTGCAGGCGCTTGGCGATGACGCCATGGCGCTCCAAATCTGTCCATGGGTAGACGTTGGCGGGATAGTCATCGAGATAGCAGACGACTTCGTCACCCGCCTGCCAGGGCAGACCGTTGGCGACGAGGCTGAGGCCGACGGAGGTGGGGCCGATGAGGGCAATTTCGCTGGCTTTGGCACCGATCAATTCGGCCGCCACGACGCGTGTCTCATTCACTGCTTTCCATGCCTCGGGATACTCCTGCATGCGCAGGCAGCAGTGTTCGAGGTAGTCCTGCATCGTGCGTGTGACGCGACGCGGCAGAATGGTGACGCCGGCGTGGGCGAGGAACAGGCTGTCCTTGATCACCGGAAACTCCTGCTGACGCAGGGATTCATCCGCGAGCAATGCTTCCAGTGTGAGTGGCATATCAAGCGACCTTGAGGGTCTTGGCGCCTTCGTCGATCAGGTGCCAGAAGCTTTTGGACTGACTCAGGGCCTCGTCTTCGCCGCCGCCGGGCAGGTTGCTGCGGAAGAGGAAGTCGGTGAGGGTGTTTTTGTGCAGCACGCGATGGACGCGCACATTGCCATCGACAATGGCGAAGTAGATGCGGTGATCGCCAGCACGGCAGCGGTAGAGTTTTTTGCCGCCGCGCTCGAGAACGCCGTAGCGTTTGCCGAGAATCGTCTCGTCGATGTCCGCAGGCTGGATGTTCAGCGCTTCCAGCAGATGAAACTGCACCTGGGTGGGCAGGTGGGAGAGCTCGGAGGCGCTGATTTCATTGAAAACGATCTGGATCATGGCGCGGAAGGGAGTGTTGCAGGGGGTGGTGCAGCGGGTGGTGCAGGAGGCGACGTATCTGGCATGTAGCGTTTGATGACGTGCTTCTTGCGCACGTTTGTCATCCATTTGTCGATGTTGGACTTGGCTTTTTCCTGATTGATCATCTTCTCAATTTCCGGGCGCAGCTTGTCGATGTCCGGGGCGATGCCGAGCTTCTTCGCATCGCAGGAGACAATGATGAAATTGGATTCCAGATCGAGCACCGGGCTGATCCCGCCGGTTTTCAGTTCCATCGCGGCATTGGCAATGGCGGGCATGAGGTCGGTCTTGGACATCCAGTCCCAGGAGCCACCATTATCCGCATGGCTGTCCTGAGATTTGGTCTTCGCAACGGATGCAAAATCGGTGCCTTGAAGAATTTTCGTGCGCAGCTCCTGGGCGACTTTGCGCTGAGTTTCAGGCGTGGAGCCCGGCTCCCCAGAAAATTTAGGGATGGTGATGGTGGAGATTTTGATCTGATCTCCCTCACGCCACTTGTCCACGTTCTTGTCGTAGTACTCCTGTACTTCGCGGGGGGTTGCTGGCGGATGGTCGCCAGCATTGCGCGCGCGCATGACATTCATGATGACCATCTTCTCGCGCAGTTCGCGGAATTTTTTCACGGTCATGCCGCCCTTGGTGAGTTCATCCACAAAGGCGTCACGGTTGCCCTTGAAGCTCTCCCGGATGATGCCGTTGATGTCGTCATCGACGTACTGGGCCTTGATGACACCGCCGATTTTTTTAAACTCGGCCAGCAGAACCTCGCGGTCGATCAGTGTTTCGATGGCACCCTGACGCAGGAGGGCGATTTCTTTGTTGATGCGGGCGGGATCATTGCGGTACTGAAACTGGATGACCTGCTCCTGAGCCTTGATGGTCTCCTCTACTTCGGAGGACGAGATGGGAACGCCATCAACGACGGCAGCAATGGTAAATCGCTGGGCCACAGCGCTGGAGCAGGCGGTGGCGGCAAAAAGGATGAACAGGCTGTTGCGCAGGGAAATCATGACAAATGAGGGGTCTATCGTAGGGCGTGGGGCCGCTGTGGGCAAGGTGAAGTTCGTCTGGCGGGACCGCGTGGATGCAGCTTCACCTTGCACGCGAGCGGCTCCGGTTTCTACTCTGCGCCTCCCAATCGCCGACCCCAACCCGCCATGAGCAAGAAAGCCGCCGCCAAAACCACCCCCAAGAAAGCTGTCAAACCTGCCGTCAAGGCTGCCAGCAATACCAAATCCCTGATGACTGAAAGCCGGGTGTTCAAACCAAGTGCGGAGTTTTCCAAGAAGGCCCGCATCAGTTCGATGGCGCAGTACAAAAAGATGCATGAGGAGTCGATCAAGCATCCCGACAAGTTCTTCGGCCGTGAGGCGAAGGAGCTGCTCTGGACCAAGCCCTTCACCAAGGTGCTCGAATGGAAATGCCCGAACGCGAAGTGGTTCATCGGTGGCAAACTCAACGTGAGCGAAAACTGCCTGGACCGTCATCTCGATGGTCCGCGCAAGACGAAGGCGGCGCTGATTTGGGAAGGCGAGCCCGGGGAGAAGCGTGTGCTGACCTACCAGCAGCTCCACCGCGAAGTCTGCCGCTTTGCCAACGTGCTGAAGCGCAACAAGGTCAAAAAAGGTGACCGCGTCATCATCTACATGCCGATGATTCCCGAAGCGGCCATTGCCATGCTGGCCTGCGCCCGCATCGGTGCGATGCACAGCGTGATCTTCGGCGGCTTTAGCGCCGAGTCGATCAAGGACCGCGTGATTGACTGCGGTGCGAAGATCGTCATCACCGCTGATGGCGGCTACCGCCGTGGTGCGGTGGTGCCTTTGAAGAAGAATGTGGATGACGCGCTCAAGGGCAAGGACACTCCGGTCGAGACGGTGATCGTTTACCGGCGCACGGGTCAGGATGTGCACATCGAGGAAGGCCGCGACGTCTGGTGGCACCGTGAGCAGGAATACGTGGACGCGCATTGCGCCCCGGTCGCGATGGATTCCGAGTCGCCTTTGTTCATTCTCTACACTAGCGGCAGCACTGGCAAACCGAAGGGCATCCTGCACACCACGGGCGGCTACCTGCTGCACGCGCAGATGACCTGCAAATACGTCTTCGATCTGCGCGATGACGATGTGTACTGGTGCACCGCCGACATCGGCTGGGTCACCGGCCACACCTACATGGTGTATGGTCCGCTGGCGCTGGGGGCCACCTCGCTCATGTTTGAGGGTGCGCCGAACTGGCCGGAGAACGACCGCTTCTGGAAGGTGATCGAAGAATATGCCGTGACGGTGTTTTACACCGCTCCGACGGCCATCCGCGCCTTCATGAAGTGGGGCGACGAGTGGCTGAAGAAGCATGACCTTAGCAGTCTGCGTCTGCTGGGCACCGTGGGTGAGCCGATCAATCCTGAAGCCTGGATGTGGTACCACAACAAGGTGGGCGGTGGCAGATGCCCCATCGTCGATACCTGGTGGCAGACCGAAACCGGCGGCCACATGATCACGCCGATCCCTGGTGCCACACCGACGACTCCCGGCAGCGCCACGCTGCCGTTCTTTGGAGTCGATGCCGCCATTGTTGATGACCTCGGCAAAGAAGTGGGAGTGAATGAGCAGGGGAAGCTGGTGATCCGCAAGCCGTGGCCTTCCATGCTGCGCGGCATCTGGGGCGACAAGAAGCGCTATCAAGATGCCTACTGGAGCGAGTTTGACGGATGGTACTTTGCTGGCGACGGAGCCCGCCGCGACAAGAAGGGCAACTTCTGGATCATCGGCCGCATCGACGATGTGCTCAACGTCGCCGGTCACCGCCTCGGCACCGCTGAAGTGGAGAGCGCCCTCGTTTCGCATCCTGCCGTGGCTGAAGCCGCTGTGGTGGGCCGCCCTGATGAGATGAAGGGCCAGGGCGTCGTGTGCTTTGTGACCGTCAAGGAAGGCATTACTTCCAACCGCGAGCTCGGCGAAGAGCTGAAGAAGCACGTCCGCAAAGTCATCGGCCCCGTGGCGACTCCGGATGAAGTGCGCTTTGCTGCGGCGCTGCCGAAAACTCGCTCGGGTAAAATCATGCGCCGCCTGCTGAAACAGATCGCCGCTGGCGAACTGATCAAAGGCGACACCACGACGCTGGAAGATATCAACGTCATTGCGCAGCTTGCGGCGAGCGGGGAGGATTAATCCCGGGAACGGATGAGGAACTCAGGAGGAAAACATCACCTCATGCGTGATGTTTTCCTCGCCATGGCTTGTGCGGTGTCAGTTCCAAAGTGATGGAAGTGGGAATGACATGAATGCCTCCCGGCTTACGTTTCTTCAGCCACCATGAAACGTACACTCCCGCTGGTCTTTGCCCTGAGTTCGCTCGTCTCCCTACATGCGGAGAACTGGCCGATGTGGCGTGGGGCGAACGGTGATGGAACCTGTGCGGAGTCGAATTTGCCGGAAAAGTGGAGTCAGACGGAGAATGTGGTGTGGAGGGTGGAACTGCCGGACCGGGGGAATTCGACGCCAGTGGTATGGGGAGATAAGGTGCTGGTAACGCAGGCCATTGAAAAAGAAGGAAAGCGGCTGCTGCTGTGCTTTGACAAGAAAACGGGCAATCAACTGTGGCAAGCGGGGACGACCTACAAGGAGCCGGAGCTGACGCATGGCACGAATCCGTACTGCGCGGCTTCACCAGCGACGGATGGTGAGCGGGTGATCGTGTTCTTCGCCTCGGCGGGAGTGTTTTGCTACGACATGAACGGGAAGGAACTGTGGAAGCGCACGGATCTGGGCAAACTGCATCATATCTGGGGCAATGGAACTTCGCCGGTGCTCGCGGGAGATCGTGTGTTTCTGAACTTCGGACCTGGCGAGAACACGGTGCTGTACTGCTTTGACAAGAAGACCGGCAAAACGATATGGCAGCACCGGGAGCCTGGGGGTGCCTCCGGCGAAGGTGATGGGAAGAAGTGGCTGGGGTCTTGGTGTGATCCGCTGCTACGCAAGACCGGTGCACGGGAAGAGCTTCTGATGTGCTATCCCATGCGGGCCTGCGCGTTTGATCCTGTGACCGGCAAGGAGCTGTGGACCTGCGGCGGGCTGACGAACCTTGTTTATAATTCGCCGCTGTTTGCCGATGGAGTGATGATTGCCATGAGTGGCTACAATGGTGCTGCGCTGGCTGTGAAGACCGGCGGCAATGGGGATGTGACGGCGAAAAACCGTGTGTGGCAGTTGCCGAAGGTGAGCCAGCGCATTGGCAGCGGAGTGGTGCATGACGGCTACCATTATATCCTGAGTGATGGAGGCATCGCCGAGTGCCGGGACCTCAAAACGGGCGAGCTGGTCTTTCAGGAGAGGCTGAAGGGGAACAACTGGTCTTCGCTGGTGCTGAGCGCCGATGGCAAATGCTACGCGGCGAATCAGATGGGTGATTGTTTCGTCTTCAAGGCCAGCCCGAAATTCGAACTGCTGGCTACCAACTCGCTCGGCGAGAAGATCATCGGCTCCATCGCCGTGAGCGACGGCCTGCTATTCATCCGGGGCTACCAGCACCTGTGGTGTATCGGGAAGAAGTAGCTGCGGGTATGGATATTAGCCCAAACAGGGGAGGGGTGCGCCCTGCATTTCCCTTTGACCCCACCCGGCCGCGACGCTAACGAACGCGCTCCCAGCCTATGGCCGCCTCAGACCGTCAGCATACCCTCGCCAAGTCCGTCTCGATGACGGGCACCTCGCTGCATACCGGCGAACAGGTCACTCTTACCCTCCAGCCTGCACCGGAAAACTTCGGCTTTAAGTTCCGCCGCATTGATCTGGAGGACAAACCCTTCATTTCGGCGCTGGTCGAAAAGGTTCAGAAGGTCGAACGTGCCACCACTATCGCCGAGGGCGGCGTCAATGTTCACACCGTCGAGCACGTCATCTCTGCGCTGGCAGGCATGGGCGTGGACAATGCGATCATCGAGATGGATGCCAATGAGCCGCCGATCGCCGATGGCAGCTCGATGCCCTTTGTGGAACTGATCAAGTCTGCCGGACTGCTGGAGCAAAAGGAGGCGCGCAAGTATTTCGAGGTGCGTGAGCCGATCTACCAGGAAACGCGAGACGGCACCATCCTGACGATTGTTCCGGACAAGAAATTTCGCATCTCCTGCACCAATGTGGGCCCGGGCGGACGCTTCACGCAGTACTTCAGCACGGAGATCAATCCGGAGACGTACGAGAAGGAAATCGCGGCTGCGCGCACCTTTGTGTACTACGAGGACATCGCTCCGCTGATGGAGAAGGGGCTGATCAAAGGCGGCACGCTGGAGGCGGCTGTCGTCATTCGTGGGGACACGCTTCTCTCGAAGCAGCCGCTGCGCTTTACCAACGAGTTCGTGCGGCACAAGATTCTCGACATCGTGGGTGACCTGATGCTTTCCGGCAAACGCATCCTCGGCCATGTCATTGCGGTGCGTCCTGGGCACGGGCCGAACACGGAGCTGGCGCGGGCCATCGTGGCGCAGTACAACCAGATGCGCAGCATGGTGCCGGTGCCGGTGAACATCCCCAGCGGCGAGGCCGTCCTCGACATCAACGAGGTGATGAACATCCTGCCGCACCGCTACCCCTTCCTGCTGGTGGACCGGATCATTGGTTTTGAAGGCGAATCCAAATGCACGGGCATGAAGAACGTGACGATCAACGAGCCGTATTTCCAGGGGCATTTCCCTGGGCATCCGATCATGCCAGGCGTGCTGCAACTCGAAGCGATGGCGCAGGTGGCGAGCATCGTGCTGCTGCGCATGCCGGGGAATCAGGGCAAGATCGGTTACTTCATGAGCGCCAACAATGTGAAGTGGCGCAGGCCGGTGCTGCCGGGGGACACGCTGATCATTGAAACGGAAATCCTCAAGACCAAGCGCAGCATTGCCACGGGCATCGGCCGTTGCAGTGTCAATGGAGTGGTCGTTTCCGAGGCCGAGCTGATGTTCAGCGTGGTGGACCGCTAAAAGAGAAAATCTTGACGCATGCCAGCCTCGATTCACCCGACCGCCATCATTGATCCCTCCGCCAAGATCGGCGCGGAGGTCCACATCGGGCCTTATTGCATCATTGGCGCGGACGTGGAGCTGGGAGACGGCTGCTGGCTGCAGCACCATGTGACGGTGATGGGGCCGTCGAAGATCGGGAAGAACAACCAATTCTTCGCCTACGGCTCTATCGGCCAGCAGACGCAGGATTTGAAATACAGCGCCGAGCCGACCTGGCTGGAAGTGGGGGACAACAACACGTTCCGTGAGTTTTGCTCCGTGCACCGCGCCACCTCGGCGGGTGACAAGACGATCATCGGCAGCCACAACAACTTCCTCTCCTACGTCCACATCGCGCATGACTGCATCGTGGGCAATCACGTCATCTTTTCCAATAACGGCACGCTCGCGGGGCATGTGGTCGTCGAAGACCATGTCATCATTGGCGGGCTGACGGCGGTGCATCAGTTCTGCCGGATCGGCACGCGTTCGATCATTGGTGGCTGCGCGAAGGTGGTGCAGGACATCCCGCCTTTCTGCACGGCGGATGGCAATCCGGCGCGTGCGCGTGGATTGAACATCGTGGGTATGCAGCGTGCCGGGTTCACGCGCGAGCAGGTGCGCCCGTTGCGTGAGGCATTCCGCAAGGTTTATCGCTGTGGGTTGAACAACGCGCAGGCGGTGGAGGAACTCCGTGCTGGAGAGCTCACGCCCGAGGCCGCCGCGTTTACCGATTTCGTTGCCTCCACCAAGCGGGGCATCATCTTTGGCGGCAAGGCCGCAGCAGATGACGAAGACTGAAACGGCAACCGTGCTAAAGTGGCTCTTCGATGCAAATCCTTCTAGTCACCGAGCCTGGAGTTGATGGCGTGTTCCGGCACGTCGAGGCGCTGGCGTCGTTTTTGTTGGATCGGGGGCATCGCATCCATCTGGCCTATTCGGATGTGCGGGGTTCGGACCGGCTGACTGCGCTGGTGGCGAAGGTTTCTGCGGCGGGTGGGAAGACGGTCAATCTCGCGGTGAGCAATGCTCCGGGGCCGGGAGACCTGGTGGCACTGCTGAAACTGCGGCGGCTGGTGAAGGAGTCGCGGCCCGATGTGATCCATGCGCACAGTTCCAAGGGGGGGGCGCTGGCGCGCGCTTTGGTCTGTCTCGGTGTGCGACAGCCGGTGTTCTACACGCCGCATGCTTACTATGGCTTGTCGGGCAAGGGCGGGGCGAAGTCGAAGGTGTTCAATGCCGTGGAGACGGTGCTCGGACGCATCGGCACGACGATCAATCTGTCTGCGGGGGAGCTCGCTTTTGCGAAGGGGACATTGCGGATTCCGCAGCAGCGGCTGCGGTTGATTGCGAATCCGGTGGACTGTGCGCGGTTCCGGCCCGCAGATGCGGCCAGGCGGCAGGAGATCCGCGTTGCGCTGGGGGTGCCTGCGGGGGCTGTGCTGCTGGGCTCGGTGGGGCGGCTGGCGTTTCAGAAGGATCCACTGACGTTGTATCGTGCTTTTGCCAAAGCCTGTCAGAGCAGGCCGGAGCTGTGGCTTTACCATCTGGGGGATGGTGAGCTGTCTGCGGAGTGTGCGGCACTTGCAGAGGAGCTGGGCATTCGTTCGCGCATCATTCGCCAGACCTACTTGTCCGAGCCCTTGTCGTTTTATCAGGCGCTCGATGGGATGATCCTGACGTCACGCTATGAGGGGCTGTCCTTTGCGGTGCTGGAGGCGCTGGCCTGTGATTTGCCGGTGATTTTGAGCCGGGTGCCGGGGAACAATGATTTCACGGAGATGGGGCTGTCGCATTGCTGGTCGGCGGCGAAGGAGGACGTGGACGGCTTTGCGGATGTGATTGAGGAATGGGCGGTGGATTGTGGACTGGGGAGGTCTTCGAATCATCGGCAGATCGCGGAAGGCAGGTTCAGCCAGGATGCCTGCTTTGGTGCGGTGGTGCGTGAGTATGAGAAGAAGGGGCCAAATAATTCTGTGCTATAAGGCCGGGGGTAAAGGTGACGATATGCACCTTCTTCGGCAGGATAGGATGACCCCTCACCCTTGCCTCTCCCCAAAGAGAGACATGGGCATTGCCTTATCATCGGTGGGGAGAGGGGATCAGCTTTGAGGCGATCACGAACGCTCGGTGAGCACACTGATGTGAGTTGTTTTGCCACGCAGCTTGATCTCGTGAGAGCGGGCGCTTAGCTTTTCGACGTACATGTCACTGTTCCAACGTTTCCACCTCCCGCTTTGTTTTGCTCTTCTGACATTGCAGGCTCACGCCATAGAAGTGCCGTGGGAACCGGCCATGCGGGATGACTCGGCGGACTGGGCGAACACGGTGAAGCAGGAGGCCGAGGCGGTGAAGCGGGCGCAGGCTAGGATCATTTTCATTGGTGACTCGCTCACGGAGAACTGGGATGAGGAAATCTGGAAGGCGCACATCGCACCGATGAAGGCGCTGAATTTTGGGGTGGGTGGCGAGGGGCCGCAGCATGTGCTCTGGCGCCTGGAGCATGGCATTCTGGACGGGGCTGCGCCGGAGACGGTGGTGCTCATGATTGGGATCAACAACTTCTGGCGGGACTTCAGCGCTGCTGATACGGCGCGGGGCATTGAGGCCATTGTGGCGCGTATTCATGCGCGGCACCCGGCCACGCGCCTAGTGCTGCTCGGACTGCTGCCGGTGTATGAGGCGGCATCGCCGATCCGGCCTTGGATTGGCGAGATCAATGGGCGGCTCAAACAAGTCAAGAATGTGGAGTTCTTTGATCTCTCGGCGGCTTTTCTGGAGGCCGATGGCAATCAGCGTCTGCAACTCTACAAGGAGGATCATCTGCATCTGTCCAAGGCGGGCTATGTCGTGCTGACGCGTGAGCTCACTCCTGTTTTGAAGCTGCCATGATTAAGCCGATCAATCCCACGCTGCGAATCGCTGAGCTGGATGCTCTGCGTGGCATCGCCGCAGTAGCGGTGATCCTGTTTCATTTCACCAGCGGCATTGCGAAGAACTGGTCATTTCATCTGTATGATCCGCCGTTTCAGTTTCCCTACGGGGACAAAGGGGTGGACCTGTTTTTCATGATCAGTGGGTTCGTCATCTTCATGACGCTGGATCGTGCCCGGTCGGCCGCGAGCTTTGCGGTGGGGCGTTTTTCGCGGTTGTTTCCGACGTTCTGGGCCTGCGCGCTCATCACGCTGCTGGTCACGGCGAACTATGGACTGCCGGGGATGGAGGTCACGGCGCGCGATGCGCTTTGGAACATTACCATGATGCCACGGTTTGTGCGGGCGCAGATGATTGATGGTGCGTACTGGTCGCTGGAGTATGAGCTACTGTTTTACATCGCCATGCTCATCTTGCACAAGCTGGGCGCGTTCAAGAAGCTCACGGTTCCGGTGTTGCTGCTGTGGCT
Organism: Verrucomicrobiota bacterium; assembly: GCA_025360015.1. Classification (GTDB taxonomy): domain Bacteria; phylum Verrucomicrobiota; class Verrucomicrobiia; order Verrucomicrobiales; family Verrucomicrobiaceae; genus Prosthecobacter. Next base: position 77,213 of record JANYCZ010000029.1, read on the forward strand.
GGGTGCGGCGGCGGTGGCGCATGGCATCCTCACGCAGGGCACTCCGGAGTCCTTGGTTTATCGTCTCACGGGGAAGATCAAAGCCGTGACCAGTCTCGACTACATTCACCTCTTTGGTGTCGGCATGATTTTGTATGATGCGCATCGCCGGCGTGCGTGGTGCTTTGGACATACGCTGGTCCTGCTGGCCTGTGCGGCGCTGGCGTGGTGGAAGGCGGACTCCCAGGTGCATTTTGCGTTTGTGCTTGGCTTTGGGCTGCTGCTGCATCTGGCGACGACGGGGCGGCTGCCATTTCTGAATGCGAAGCCGCTGGTGTTTCTGGGGGCGATTTCATACCCGCTGTACCTCATTCATCAAAACATCGGGCTGGTGCTCTTGAATGCGTTGGGAGCTGTTACGACATCGGCGTGGCTGCGTCTTGGTATTGCGGTTGCTGATACCATTTTGATTGGTTGGCTGATCTCGGTTTTCATCGAGCGGCCGTCCATGCGCTGGGTGCGTGATAAGCTGCGGCGGTTTACGTGAGAGAGTGGTCCGTCCAGTACTCTGTGCGGCTCGGTAGAGTCTCCTGATTCACTTCCCAAAAAAAAGACGGCGCATAAAAAATGCTTCTGTCTAACTCGGGGCGGCGAACGCTAGCGGAGCGCCGCACAGGGGAATGTGCGGACCACTTTATAGCGCTTTCTGCGCCTGGAGCCAGGCCTGGAACATGAGGATGTCCCAGAGGTAGAAGTGCCAGTTGCGGGCGCCGCTGAGGTGTTCTTGCCATTTTTGGCGGATGGGTGCGGGGTGGAAGAATCCTTCGCGTTGCAGGCGTGACTCGCTGAGCAGATCCTCCGCCCAGTCGCGCAGGGGGCCGCGCAGCCAGATTTCCAATGGGATGCCAAAGCCTTGCTTCGGGCGGTCGATCATCGCTTTGGGCACATGGCGGTAGAGAGTCTCGCGCATCAGCCATTTGCCTTTGCCATCGCGCACTTTCATCGAATAGGGAATGCGCCAAGCGAACTCGATCAAGTTGGTGTCCAGCAGTGGAATGCGGCCTTCGAGGCTGACTCCCATCGCAGCGCGGTCCACTTTGGTGAGGATGTCGCCAGGCAGGTAGGTCTCCATGTCGAGATACATCATGCGGTGGGTGAAATCGCTCACGCGGGGCCATGCCTTGGGGTTGGTGATGGCAGTGACGGGATCTTTGCCGTCGATGACGATGTCCGTGGGCTTTTTCCAGTAGGACATGAGATTGAGATACAGCGCCTCCATGCCGGGGGCGGCGACGACTTCGGCGAGCTTGTGAAGTTTGTCGCCGATGGGGATGTGGCGCTTGCTCTTGGGCAGGAGTTTCGCACCGAGGCTGTTCAGCACGCCGGGTGGCATGAGGGTGAGCGCGGCTGCGGTCATCTTCTTCATCGCGGGTGGCATCCAGGCGAACTTGTTATGGAGGCTGCGGCCCATGGCATAGCGTTCGTAGCCGCCGAAGAGCTCGTCTCCAGCGTCACCGCTCAAGGCCACGGTCACATGCTGGCGCGCCATCTTGCAGACGAGATGCGTCGGGATCTGCGAGTAGTCGGCAAAGGGTTCATCGTAGAGCGCAGGAAGCTGGGGAATGACATTCAGCGCGTCTTCGCCCGTGACATACATTTCGGTGTGTTCGGTGCCGAGATGCTTGGCCACGCTCTTGGCGATTTCGGCCTCGTTGTACTGCTTCTCGTGAAAGCCGATGGTGAAGGTGCGCACGGGGCGTGCGCTCTGCTTCTGCATCATGGCCACGATGAGGGAGGAGTCGATGCCGCCGCTCAGGAAGGCACCGAGTGGCACGTCGGAGATCATGCGCATGCCCACGGCTTTCTTGAGCATGGACTCGAAGGTGTCGATGGCTTCGGCGTCGGTGCCGGTGAAGGGGTTGGCGAGGCCGCGTTCGACGACGTGGGGCAGGCTCCAGTAGTAGCCGGGTTGCGGGCGCTCTGCGGGCGCTCTCATGCTGAGCATCGCGGCGGGTGGCAGCTTTTTAAAGCCTTGGTAGATGCAGAGGGGATCGGGGATGTAGTTGAAGCGCAGCAGCGCGGTGAGTGCTTCGCGATTTACGGCGGCATTGAAGCCGGGGAAACGCTGGATGGCTTTCAATTCGGAAGCGAAGACGAAGGTTTCACCAATCCAGCCATAATAGAGCGGCTTTTCGCCCATGCGGTCACGGGCGAGATGCAGCACGCGTTCCTGCTTGTCCCACACGGCAAAAGCGAACATGCCGTTGAAGCGTTGGGTGGCTTCGATGACACCCCACTGGATGAAAGCGGCCAGCATGATCTCGGTGTCGGAGTGACCGCGCCAAGTATGGCCGAGGGGTTCGAGTTCGGCGCGGAGGTCTTGGAAGTTGTAGATCTCACCATTGAAGACGATGACGAAACGACCGTCCGCGCTGTTCATCGGCTGATGGCCGAGGGGTGAGAGATCGAGAATGGAGAGGCGGCGATGCCCCAGGGCGATGCCGCTGGCTGAATCGACCCAGGCACCGGCGTCATCGGGTCCGCGCAGGATGATGGCGTCCGTCATGGCGGTGACGATGGCGGTCATCTCGTGAGCGGGGCACGAAGTTGGAGGATTGAAGAAGCCAGCGATGCCGCACATGGTCAGGGATGGGAAAGGGGTATAGCGAGAGGATGCGGCACCGGCGCTGCGGCGGATTCAGGGGATGAGTTCAGCAGGGCCGCGAATTTTTGCAGGACACTCTCGATGGAGAACTGCTGCTCGATGCGTGCGCGGGCTGCGAGATCTTGAGTGACCCCGACATCGAGAATTTCGATGCAGGCCTGGGCGAGTGCTGCGGGATCTCCTGGAGGGACCCTGTGACCGGTGTCGCCCATGACCCAGCGGGTGTCGCCGATGTCCGTGGCCACCACGGGAACGGCGCAGGCCATGGCTTCACCGACGACGTTGGGGAAGCCTTCACCAAAGGCCGAGGAGGAAACGGCGATGTGGAGCGAGGCGGTGAGTTCGGGCAGGTCATGGCGCTCGCCGAGGAGCTGAATGTTGGCGGGCACTTCGAGTTCTTCAGTGCCTGCGCCGACGATGATGAACCGGGCATCGGGCCGTTTTTTGGTGATGAGTTTGGCAGCGGCGATGAAGGTGGCGTAGTCCTTCATGGGCGCATTGCGGCCAAAGCGGCCTATGCGTCCGGCGATTGGAGTGCCGGGCTGCCATTGGGTCAGATCGAAGCCGTTTGGAATGAGCTGAGTTTTGCTGGCGCGGTAGCCGAGGGCTTCGTGCTGCCGGGCACCCGTCTGTGTGTTGTAGGTGATGCGCTGCGGCAGCCAGGACAGTTTGGCGAGAGCACGAATGACGAGCGCGGAACCGCGCTTTTCGTATTTCAGATCGTAGAGGCTCTGGCGCACATTCCAGATGATGGGAATGCGTTTGAAACGCATGCAGCGGGCGAGCACGGCGGCGAAGCAGCCATGGTACATCCAGCCCATCATGACATCCGACTTGGTCTGGCCGACCACCTTGAACAGACGCCATAGGGAGCTCAGCGTGGGTTTGCCTGCGGGCATGTCGAGGCTGTGGACTTCGATGCCCGCCTCACGCAGGGCGGTGGCGTGTTTGCCACCGGCGGTGAGGGAGATGACGATATGCTGAAACTGCGGCAGGCCACGGATGAGCTGGGCCAGCATCATCTCCGCACCGCCGCTGCCGAGGCCGGTGGTGATCCAGAGCACCTTTTTGGAGAGCAGGCGGCTGGTGCGTTCGATGAGCTTGGCCACGCTGAATTCATCGACGATGCGCTGGCGTGGGTTGTGCGGCTGGAATCTGAGCATGCACTGGGCGAGTGCCGAGTGATCGCCCACGGGGAAGGTCTGCATTTTGTCGCCGATGATCCAGGCGCTGTCGCCCACGTTGCTGGCGATGCAGGGCACGCCGCAGGCCATGGCCTCTCCGATCACATTGGAGAAACCTTCGCCAAAGGCGCTGGAGTTCACCAGGCAGTCGAACTTCGCATAGACGGCTGGCATGTCGTTCTGCGCGGGCAGCCAGGTCAGGCGGTCGTTGAGTCCGAGGCTGGCGGCGAGGTCGCGCATCTGCTGCTCATAGGCGGCATCACCGGAGCCGACGATGATGAATTTTGCATGCGGATCCAAAGCCGCTGCAGCGAGGAAGGTGGCGTGATCCTTCATCGGATTCATGCGACCGACGAGGCCGAAGGTGAGCGTCTTGGCCGGCGTGCGCGGTTGCGGCTGGAAGCATTCAGTGTCGATGCCGTTGGGAACGACGTGCATCTTGTGCAGCGGGTAGTCACGGGCGGCGTAGTAGTCGCGCCCGGCCTGTGAGTTGCAGATGATGAGATCGGCGAAGCGGGCGAGGAGGCAGTTCAGGCGGAAGCTCAACCTGCCGAGAATGCCCCAGAGGTGCGCGTCCGTCTGGGAGTCGCGCACGCCCCAGACGATGCGGGGGAAGCCGCAAAAGGGTTTCAAGAGCAGCGCCATGAGGTTGGATTCCGCCAGGTAGCCGTGGATCACTTCGGGGCGGACGCTGCGTGCGGCTTTGATGAGGCGGAAGAAAAACCCCGCGAGATCCCAGCGGCTTTTTTTGCCAATGCAGATCGTGCGCACACCGCTGGATTCGAGTTCAGCACGAAAGGCACCATCGTAAAAATGCAGGACGCTGACTTCGTGGCCTTCACGTACCAGCCCGCTCGCCAGCAGCACGAGCTGGCGCTGAGCGCCGCCATGGCCGAGATCGCGGATGATGAAGGCGATCTTCATGATTGTGGCAGCGGCGAGTGAGGAGTGGACGGTGTCTTGGCGGGCGCGGCGAGGACGAGGCGGAAGCGGCCGGTGTAAACCAGATTGCAGCAGACGGCGGCGGCGAACCAGTAGTGAGGGGATTCCGTGAGAATCTGGCTGCAGGGAATGAACAGCCAAAGGGGCACGAGGCAATAAAAACCGCGCAACTTGCTGGTGAGACAGCGGAAGGTCAGCAGCAGGAGGCCGCCGACGTACAGCAGCACGCCAAAGAAGCCGATGTCGATCCAGAGCGAGACGATTTGATTGTGCGGCTTCCACACGCTGGTCCCTGCGCCAGTGCCGTGGCCCCACAAGGGCTCCTTACCGGCGGCTTCCCAGCCGTCCTGCAGGTCTTTGCCGCGCTCGGGAGATTTGATGCGTTCGAAGTCGAGTTCGTAGATGGCCTTGAGGCGGTCCACTGTGTCCTTGTTGCTGACGATGCCGATCTTGGTGGAGCTCTGTGAGAGAATCGCCACCCCACCGATGGCAAGGGGAACGCTGATGGCGACGATGAGCAGCATGCCCATGAAGTGGTGGCGCAGATTGCCGATGATGTAGGTGAGCATCAGGCAGGAGTACACCGCCATGCCGCTGCGGCTGAGGGTGAGCGCGATGGCCGGTGTGACCAGGGCGATGAGCACGACATTCCACCAGAAGCGCGGATTCAGTGCGAAAACGGAGGCGAGCATGAGGCTGATGATGATCGGCGGGTCGTTCGGATCGCCAGGGAAGCCGGCCATGCGGCCATCAATGCGGGTGAAAGTGCGGAAGCCCAGCCACTCGTAATAAATACAACCGGCGCAGACCAGCGAAGTACACACCGCGACCCACATGGCGACGCGGCGCCAGGGCTCCGCGGAAAGCAGCAGCACGGTGGTGAAGGTGACGAGGAAATTGGACAGCAGGGTCATCACCACGATGCTGTGGTCACCCAAGGCGGTGATGGTGAAGCGCTGCAGAAACGTGGCGTCCAGCACACGCAGCAGCGGCACCAGCAGCATGAGAAAGGCGGGCGGGCAGATGCTGGGCCTGTTCAGCAGAACCATCACTCCTGCTCCGGCGAGGGTGAGCAGGGTGTAGTCGCGCGGCTTGAAAGGCAGGCCGCCGAATTCATCTGCCCAGGGGAGGTACTTGGTCATCGTGGGCACCAGCAGGGCGAGTGCGGCGAGAATGAGCAGCTTCACCAGCCGCTCGCGGCGTTTCGCGGCTGCGCGCATGAATGCAGGCAGCATGGGAGCGGCAGGCGAGGCGTTCATGCGGCCTCCTTTTGACGAATCACGATGAGGCAGGTGGCGCAGGTGGCGATGGCGCAGATGCAATGCACGATGGTGGTGGAGAGCGCGATGCCCGCCGCGCCGAGGTGGCGCATCAAAAGCCAGTTGAGCGAGGCATTCAAAACGAGGGCGCTGAATGAGATCACGAGCATGAAGCGCGAAGCTTGGAGTGAAACGGCGACCCGTGCGGCCACGGTGCCGACGATGTAAAACGGAATCTGGAACGAAGAGTAGCGCAGCACTTCAGCGACGCGCTGGGTATCTTGCGGACCGAAGGCACCGCGCTGAAACAGAATACTGACGATCCAGGGAGCGAGCAGGCAGAGCGCCAGCGTCATGGGCAGCGCGGCGGAGACGATGATCACGGCGCTGGTGAAGAGGCGCTTGCGCAGGCCGTCCCAGTCACGCCGGGCAGCGAGTTCGGCGAAGTGCGGGAACAGCACGTCTGCTGCAGGTCCGGCAGTCACCGCAAGCACGATGGCACAGACTTTGTCCGAATATCCGAGCACAGCCACCGAACCAGCCGTGAGCCATGCCGCCATGGTTTGATCGACGACGACCGCACTGCTGAAAGCCACGCCACCGAGCAGGAAGGGCAGTGCATTGCGCAGCACCACGCGCAGCCCCGGCTCTGCATGCCGCAGCGAGCAGCGCCACCAGCTCAGACGACGGGGCAGGCGACGTGCGAGGGCCACCAGCATCACCGCGAGGTGGGCCACAGCTCCCCAGACTGTGCCGGAGACGAGCGTCCAGGCATTGACCTGATCTCCGGCGAGCAGCATCGCAATGACGATACCAAGGGGGACGAGCATCGGCGCGGAGGCGGCCAGCAGAAAGGTCTTGCCCGCGCGCAACCAGGCACCGACGTGCTGGGCCAGGCCGAAGCAGAGCAGAAAGGGCAGCAGGCCACGCAGCAGCTTCACGGCGAGCGCCTGCTTGGCCGGGGCAAAGCCCTGCGTCGCCCATGCGACCACCCACGGTGCGGCGAGGGCCAGCAGCAGGCCGCAGATCAGCAAAGCTCCGAAGTGCCAGGCACCGCACTGCAGCCCGAGGCGGTCGGCCCGGCGCAGGCCACGGCGCTCACGCAGCTCGGCGTAGGCGGGCACAAAGGACTCCGGCAGCCCCCCGGCCAGCACGGTGGAGGCAAAGGTGAAAAAGCCAAAGACGAGCATGAAGGCGTCCAGTTCGTCAGCGATGCCCAGCTTGTCGGCCACGAGGGCGTCCTTGGCGAAGGCAACGATCTTGCCGACCATCGTGAGCAGGGCCACCAGCAGAAAGCCCGAAACCATGGCCGACCCAGCCCCGCGTGCGAGCAAGGCACGAAGGGGGGCTGGCAAAGCGAGGCGGATTGCAGGCATTTAGGTAAACTATAAACACCATAAAACGATTGAGCAAACTTGAGGTCGGGTTATTTAGGGGGAGGATGGGCCTCTCCGGTCTCCGGGAGAGACGCGCTCCGGTAGTTCCTCGTCCGGTACTCACGCGAACGCGGCAGCGTCTTGGAATGCGTGCGGCAAGCCTGGGCGCGACGCCGCTTTGTCAGGCTGGACGGCAGGGTAAGTCCAGAGAACACGCTACACCTCGCGAAAGCGGTGCCGCCGATGCAGGCTTGCGCCTTGCATCTCTGTCACCGCACTCCACGACGCTGTCGCGTGGCTCGGGTGCCCCAGACCTCCAAAACACACGATAACACCGTTACCGGAGTGCCATGCGGGGCTGGTGGGCCATGCGGTGCACTGAGAGACGGGCGGGCTGAGGTTGAACACTTGATCTGTTGCCCACGGGGTAGGCCAGCAGCGCGAGGTCGGAAAGGACTGGCGGGCTCAAACCTTCGGCTCAAGGGCCGCCTGGTCTCCAGCCGCCAAGGTCAGGCAGACCACGCCCTGACCTAAGAGCGGGTATTTCTGAGATCCTGCCAAAGTGGCGGGTTTGGAGGCGAAGGATGGACACAGGGCGCTGTCGAAAACGAGGGACCAGAGGGTGTCCTTGTCGCCGGGGAGAATGAAGGGCTGAGACTCGGCGCTGTTATTGAACAGCAGCAGGAGCGGGCTGGCTGAATCGCTGACGGTGCCGAGCAGGGCACCAAAGCAGCGGCGGGTCTCCTGATGCCACTCCTCATGATGCAGCAGGGTGCCGTCATTTTCGAGCCAGATGACGTCCCGCAGGCCGGTGGCGGGATTGAGTTTGCCATCGAAATAGCTGCTGCGGCGCAAGGCTTCGTGACTGCGGCGGAAAGCGGTCATCTGCCGGGTGAAGGCGAGCATGTCGTCATCGCAGTCGCTCCAGTCCAGCCAGCTGATGGCGCTGTCCTGGCAGTAGGCATTGTTGTTGCCGCGCTGAGTGCGGCCACGCTCATCGCCCGCCGTGAGGAAGGGGACGCCGAGGGAGCACATCATCGTGGCGATCATACCGCGACGCAGGCGCGCGCGTGCTTGCAGCACCTTGGGGTCTGTGGTGGGGCCTTCCACGCCGCAGTTGGTGCTGTGATTGCTGCTGTCGCCATCACGATTGTCTTCGTTGTTCGCTTCGTTGTGCTTGGTCTCGTAGCTCACGAGGTCCAGCAAAGTGAAGCCATCATGCGAGGTGAGGAAATTAATGCTGGCGAGAGGCGGGCGCTGGTTCCAGCCAAACACGTCCTGGCTGCCGCAGACACGCTTGGCGAATTCGGCAGTGCACCCGGAGTCTCCACGCCACCAGCTGCGCACGGTGTCACGATACTTGCCGTTGAGCTCACGCCAGGGTTCGGGGAAATTCCCCACCTGGTAGCTGTCCATGCGCGACATGTCCCAAGCCTCGGCGATGAGTTTGACCCGTGAGAGCACGGGGTCCTGCGCCACGGCGCTGAGGAAGGGGGACTGGCGGTTGAAGCCGTCTTTTTCATCCCGGGCCACAGTCACGGCCAGGTCAAAGCGGAAGCCATCGACGTGCATCTCGGTGACCCAGTAGCGCAGGCTGTCCAAGATCAGGCGCAGGGCCGGCAGGCTGGAGGAATCGACCGAGTTGCCACAGCCGGTGACATTGACGTAGTCCGCGCCATCTTCGCCAAAATGATGCCGGTAGTACTCGTGATCGTCGAGCCCGCGAAACACCAGTGACGGGCCATGTTCATTGCCTTCGGCGGTGTGATTGTAAACGACATCGAGAATGACCTCGATGCCAGCGGCATGCAGGGCCTTCACCATGGTCTTGAACTCGCGCACCTGCTCCTGCGGGTCCGTGGCGGCGGCATAGGTGTTGTGCGGGGCGAAGAAGCCGATGGTGTTGTAGCCCCAGTAGTTGGTGAGATCGCGGCCCAGCAGAAAGCCGTCATCCAAATGCTGGTGCACGGGCAAGAGCTGCACGCTGGTGATGCCGAGATCCCGCAGGTAGGAGGTGACGGCGGGATGGGCGAGGCCGGCGTAGGTGCCGCGCTGTTTGGCGGGCACGTCAGGGTGTGTCTGGGTGAAACCTTTCACGTGCAGCTCACAGATCACGGTGTCCTGCCAGGACACACGCGGCTTGGTATCGCCAGTCCAGTCGAAGGCTTCGTCGATCACCACGCTTTTCAGGGCCTCGGCACCGTTGTCGACTCGCCCTTGGGCGTGCCGGGGATCGGGCAGCGTGCGCATGTGCTCGGCCTCATCCGGCCGGCCATGGATCGCACGGGCGTAGGGGTCGAGCATGAGCTTCTTGGCATTGAAGCGCATGGCGTTTTTGGGCAGCCACGGCCCGTGGGCGCGGTAGCCGTAGAGGGTGCCCGCTTTGACCCCGCGCACGGTGGCGTGCCACAGATCGCACTCAGCGCGCTGCATGCGGATGCGGGCGGTCTCGCGGGTGGGGGACGCTGGATCGTAGAGGCACAGATCCAGCGCGATGGCATGGCGGGAGTGGACCACAAACTGGGTGCCTTCGCGCAGCAGCGTGACGCCCGGGGCGAGCGGCTCACCGTTGGTCTCGAATGAAACGGGAAGGGGGGAGGCGGGGGCGGCCGCCCGAGCAGGGGCGAGGAGCGGGGGCTTGCGGGCAAATTTGCGCTTCAAGCTTGTGAGCAAAGGTTGCATGAGTCCCACAACGCACAACGTTTGCCATGCCGCCATGAATTATCGCCATTTTGCCGTCCTTTTTCTGCTGCTCACCTCCTCCTGGGCCCAGGGTCTCAAGCCGGCGGATCCGGCACGGTTTGAAAAGGCCATGCAGGCCTTTGAGGCTGAGGACGCTGCCAAAGCGCCGCCGAAGGATGTCACGGTGTTTGTCGGCGCATCGAACATCCGCCGCTGGCAGTCGCTGCCGGGGAGGTTCAAGAAAACGCCGCTGCTCAACCGTGGCTTTGGCGGCTCGCAACTCAGCGACGTGGCCTACTTCGCCGACCGCTGTGTCATCAAATACAAGCCCAAGCAGATCTATCTGAATGCCGGGGGCAATGACCTGCATGCCGGGGGGACTCCGGGGGAGGTTTTGGCGTCCTTTGAAGAATTCGTGACGAAGGTGCGTGCGGCACTGCCGAAAACGCAGATCTCCTTTATCTCGATCCCAGGCTCTCCCTCACGCTGGAACGAGGTGGAGCAGGTCAAGCAGGCGAATGCTCTCATTGCCGCCTCCTGCGCGAAGCAGGGGGTCGATTTCATCGACGTGTTCCCGCTGCTGCTCGGTGCGGACGGCCAACCACGGGCTGAGCTCTACGTGGAGGACAAGCTGCACTTCAGCGAGGCCGGTTACGATGTCGTGACCTCCGCCATCCGCTGGCAGAAGGAGATTCTGGCTTTTGGGAAGCAGGACGCGCAAAAGACACCGCCGGAGCATCCCATCGTTTTCACCGGCAGTTCCAGCATCCGCCGGTGGCAGACTTTGGCGGAGGATTTTCCGGGGCTGCCGGTGATGAACCGTGGGTTCGGTGGTTCCGAGGTGTTTGATTCGTTCAACTACGCACATCTGACCGTCATCCAGTACAAGCCGCGGCTTGTGGTGTTCTATGCCGGTGGCAATGACATCAATGGAGGCAAGACGCCGCAGCGGGTGCTGGAGGATTTCAAAGCGTTTGTGACCAAAGTGCATGGGGCGCTGCCGGAGTGTCGCATCAGCTACATCTCAAACGCGCCCAACCCGAGCCGTTGGAAGCTGATCGACAAGATGATCGAGGCCAACCGCTTGATGGAGGAGTACGCCAAGACCGATGCTCGGCTGCAGTTCATTAACGTGTATCCGCACATGCTCGGGCCGGATGGCAAACCGAAGCCGGATATCTTTGTGGAGGACGGTCTGCATATGAATGCCAAAGGATATGCGATTTGGAAGGAAGTGGTGGGGCCGTATTTGAAGTAGCGCTGCTGCTTCACACCAGCCCTTCCTTGACCGCCTTGGCGATGGCGCTGCCACGGCTGCGGACCTGGAGCTTTACGTACACGCTGCGGATGTACTCATCCGCCGTGTAGTAGCCGATGCCGAGCTGGGCGGCGGCGTCTTTGATGGTGCTGCCGCTGACCAGCAGCTTCAGGATGTCCAGCTCACGGGGGGTGAGGCCGTAGTCCTTGTGCGGCACGTTGGCCTTGGAGAACATCTCCAGCACCCGGCGTGCGATGTGCGGATTGATGGGGGAGCCGCCTGCTGCGGCGCTGCGGATCGCTGCGGCGATGTCCTCGGTGTTCGATGTTTTCAAAAGGTACCCGGCGGCACCGGCGCAGATGGCGCGGAAGATTTTGTCGTCCTCCTCGAACACCGTGAGGATCACGATGGCGGTGGTGGGCGCGAGCTGGCGCAGGCGTGTCATGCCTTCGATGCCATTCATGCCGGGCAGGCCGACATCCAGCAGGAGCACCTGCGGCGCAGGTTCTGCGGTGAGTGCGGCGAAGGCATCTTCGCAGGCCGTGAAGCGCTGCGTGCAGGTGATGCCTTCGAGGCGATTCAAGGCGCGGGCGAGACGCTCGCCGTAGGTCTTGTGGTCTTCGATGAGCCAGACGTGGGTGGTTTCAAGCATGCAGCGGCAGGGTGAGAGTTAAAACGGTGCCTTGGGGGGAGGTGGTGATGTGAGTGGAGCCTTGATGCTTGGCGGCACGACGGTGCAGATTGGTGAGGCCCATGCCGGTGGTTGCGGCGGCGGTGTCGAAGCCATGGCCGTTGTCGCGGATGGAGAGAATGATGTCGTTGTGAGTCTGCGTGAGGGTGATGCGCACCTCTGTGGCTGCAGCGTGGCTGGTGATGTTATGCAGCACTTCTTTGAACATGAGGATGAGATCGCGCTGACGGTCCACGGTGAGGCGGCGGGTCTGGGCGTGGTCGTCGAGATCAAGCGTGTGGGTGATGCCGCGCAGCATGCGGGCAGCGGTTTCACGCAGCAGGGTGGGCAGATCATCCTTGCCGTAGCGCTCGCTCTGCATGAGGCGCGTGATGTCGCGCATGGCATCCACGGTCTCAGCGGCGATGTCTTTGATTTCGCCGAGGTCTTCGCGTGACTGGGCGCTTTGCCCGCCGTCCGCCAGGAGGTCCTGGGCGATGAGGGCAATGCTGCCCAGGCTGCTGCCAATTTCGTCATGCAGATCCTGGGCGATGCGTTCGCGCAGGCGTTCGAGTTCGCCGCGTCGAATCCGCCGCTGGCGCTGCAACCAGAGGAGTAAAACGACGATTCCTGCCGCGACCACAGCCATGAGCAACCCCAGTGCGATCCGCTGCCAGTGTCGCGTGAGGGTTGCGCGTTTCTTCTCGATCAAGCCGAACTGGTGCTCTGCTTCGCGTCTTTGGGAGAGAGCCGCAAGCCAGCCGGGCCAGTCCACGATGTCGGCACCGCTGGCGAATCCATCGACCAACGCCGCGCGTGACCAGCCATCCTGCTCGGTGGAATCGGGAGAGTTCACATCGCAGCCGAGGGCGATGTTTTTACCCTCAGACCACACCTGCATCTCCGCCATGGCCAGCACGACGGCACCATTGCTCACGTGTGGATCAAGCACCTGCAAACGTACAAAACGTGCGCGGTGGGCGCCGACGAGGGTCACCACGTTGTCGCCGGGGAGGGCGTTGTAGCTGCCGGATTGGGGCGCGGGCAGGAGGCGCGGCTCGTCATTGTCCTCCTCACGCAGTTCGATCTGATAGCGCACCGGAAAGCCGTAGCCATGGCTGTGCGCGAACTGGGGCGGATGCGCGGGGAAGAAGCGGATCTCGTCGATCGGCCGGACGGTGCCGAGATCGATCTCGACCCAGGGGTTGGTGTAGGCGCGGCCTTCGCTGGTGGGAACACTGCGGAAGCCGAGGGTGGGACTGGGGCGCGTACCGAGCGGTGGGCCGAGCACGGTGTGGCCGTCCACGAGATTGATCCGGCCCCAGTCGGGCCGCGTGCCCTGGCTGCTGCTGGCACGGACGGCAACGGGGCCGATGGCCTCCAGCCGTGCGCCGAGGTTTTGCTTTCCTTGCAGCAGCATCACTTCACCCAAGGCGCAGAAGCAGCGCTCGCCCGTGGTGCAGAGACGCGTGGCGGTGACGCGCACTTTTTGCGCCATACGTCCGCCTGCGGGGATGACGACGGGGAGGAGGCCTGGATTGGGAAAGTCCTCGCCCGTGTAATCTGCGATGATCGTGCGTTCGTTGTCCTCGCCCTCATCCAGCAGTTCGACGTAAAAGCGCAGGGGGAAGCCGTAGCCTTTGCCAACGGCTGCTCCGTTCGGGGGGGGCGCAATGAGTACCACCGCATCAATCTGCTGCGCTTGTCCCAGGTTTAACTCCACCCATTCGGCCTTGTCCCGGGAAGAGGAGTAGTCGCTATGCCAGCCCAGGCGCTGGGTGAGCTGCACCGCTGGGGCTGCGGGCATGGTGCTGAGTTTTTCCTGCAATGCCGTCCGTTCTGCCGCCAGCGCCCGCATTTCGGGGATCCACGCTGTGACCTCAGCGCATGCCGCCTGGCCCCAGAGCAGGAGGACACCAAGGCATGGATGGAGGAGATGCCGCATTGCCGCTCAGCCTAGCGAGGCGTGCGCTCCGCTGCCACTTTGTTCTGCTGCCGCCGCCCCCGAACATTCGGGGGAGACGTACAAAGCCGCTAAGACTGCCGTTTGAACTCCAGACAGATGATACGCCTTCCGACCTTTGCGCTGACTGCCTCCGCACTTTTGATTTCCCATGCACTCATGGGAACTGAATCGCGTGATCTGGCCGGCCTCGTGCGTCCCTTTTTTCAGCAGCACTGCACCAAGTGCCATGACGCCAAAAAGCAGAAGGGAGATCTGCGGGTGGACAATCTCATCGTGGATCTCCAGTCGCCGAAAATCATGGGACACTGGGAGGAAATCATGAGCCGCATCAACTCCGGCGACATGCCGCCGGACGATGAAGCGAGGCCGAAGCCGGAGGAGATCTCGCGTGTGGCAGACTGGATCGTGCTGCAACTGCGTGAAGCCGAAACGGCGCGCCAGTCCTCGGCGGGAGAACGCGTGGCGTTTCGCAAGCTGACGCGGGATGAGTATGGCAACACGATCCGCGATCTGCTGGGCGTGAACTTTGATGTCAAAGCGCCGACCGGACTGCCGGAAGATCCCGATTGGAAGGGCTTCGAGCGCATTGGCTCCGTGCTGACGCTTTCGCCCGCGCACATCGAAAAATATTTGTCCGCTGCGGATGCGATTCTGGATGAAGCGCTCTCACTGCGTCCCGAGCCGAAGCGTGAGGTGATCCGCTGGGAGGCCTTTGACATGCGCTGGAAGGGGTTCAAAGAGGAATACCAGGCGCGTGGTATCGCCGACAAGGTGCGGATCGAGATCGTGCCGCGCAACTACACGACGGATTCTTGGAATATCGAGATCAAGACCACGGGTGACTACCTGCTCCGCCTGAAGCTCAGCGGTCTGCGCCCAGCGGGTGGTCGTGCGCCGCGACTGAAGGTGTACCTGTCGAGCATCAACACCACGTTGATCGAGCAGGACATCGACGCGCCGGAAGACAAGCCCATCACGGTCGAGGCGCGAGTGCACTTGGTGGCGGGCAAGTATCCGGTGCGCATCATTAACTCCGTGCCGGGGCCGAATCCCGAAGGCCGACGCTCACGCCACAGCGGCACGCCAAACGCCTTTACCAATACCCGCAGCCGGGTGCCGTGGCAACTCAAGCTGACGGACGATGATTTCAAACCGATCCAGCCGACGCTGATCGTGGACACCGTGGAGTGGGATGGACCGATTGTGGATTCCTGGCCGACGAAGGCGCATCAGAAGATCTATGGCAGCAGCAAGGATGCGCGGGAAATTTTGACGAAGTTTGCCGCGCGTGCCTGGCGAAGGCCGGTGCAGGCGAAGGAGATCGAGCGGCTGATGCAGCCGGTGAACAAATCGCTGGAGCTGGATGACTCGTTTGAGGTTGCGGTGAAGAACGGTCTCATCGGAGTGATGTGCGCGAAGAGCTTTCTTTACCTCGAAGAAGGAGATGCGGCGAAGACCGCTCCCACGCTCACGGATTTCGAACTCGCCTCCCGTCTGTCCTATTTTCTGTGGAGTTCGATGCCGGATGAGCGCCTGCTTGAGCTGGCGAAGAAAGGCAGTCTGCATGAAACGAAGACGTTGCGTGCCGAAGTGCAGCGCATGCTCGCTGATCCGAAGGGGCAGGAGTTTGCGGACAGCTTCCCTCGCCAGTGGCTGCAACTGCGCAAGGTGGGCATGTTCCCGCCGGACAAGGAGCTGTATCCCGACTACGACGAGAATCTGGAGCAGAGCATGGTGGCGGAGACGCTGGGCTTCTTCAATGAAGTGCTGAAACGCAACGGCAGTCTGCGCGAGTTTCTCGACTCCGACTGGACGATGATCAATGAGCGTCTGGCCATGCACTACGGCATCGAAGGCATTCGTGGCGATCACTTGCAGCGCATCGTGCTCAAGCCGGAGGATCATCGTGGCGGACTGCTCACGCAGGGAGCGGTGCTCAGCCTCACTTCCGACGGCACCCGGCACCGCCCGGTGCATCGGGGTGTGTGGATGCTGGAGTCGATCATTGGCAGGCCGCCGCCACCACCACCTGCCAACGTGCCTGCGCTGACCACGCCGGATGCGAAGGCGAAAAAAACGACCGTGCGTGAGAAACTGGAGCTGCACCGCTCTGACCCCAACTGCACCGCTTGTCATAACAAGATTGATCCGCTCGGCATGGCCTTTGACAACTACGATGCCATTGGGCGCTGGCGCACGGTGGAGACGATCAAGGATGGCACGGGAGCTGATCCCACGCTCGACCCCAGCGGCGTGCTGCCTGATGGGCGTGCGTTTGCTGACTCCGTGGCATTGAAGAAGATCCTGCTCGATGATCAGGACAAGTTTGCCGCTGCCGTCACGGACAAGCTTGCCACTTATGCCCTGCGCCGTGGCATGACTTTCTCAGATCGTGAGGAACTGAAGCACATCACGGAGGAATCCAAAGAGGGTGGCTACAAGCTGGCTTCTCTCATTGAATCACTCGTCACCAGTCCGCTGTTTTTGAAACGTTAACCTGCATCACCATGAGCAACATCCAATCCCAACGCTGGCTTCTCAACCGCCGCCACTTTCTGCGCGGTCTCGGCACCACCATGGCGCTGCCGCTGCTGGATGTGATGGTGCCTTTGCGTGCCAGCGCCGCTGCCACGGCAAAGCCGCGTCGCAGTGTGTTTGTGTACATTCCGAATGGGGTAAACGGCATGACGTGGCAGTGCACGAAGGCCGGGCGTGGCTATGAGCTGTCGCCTTCGCTCAAGCCGCTGGCGAAGCATCAGGAGGACTTCACCGTATTCAGCGGGCTGCATCATCCGAATGGTCTGGGTCAGGCGCATGTGTGTGCGGACACCTGGCTCACGGGTGCCAAGATCGACGCGCAGGGTGGACGCAAATACGAAAACACTCTCTCCTGTGACCAGATGATGGCCGAGGTGGTGGGGCAGCAGACGCGGTTTAATTCGCTGGAGCTGTCCATTTCATCCGGAACAGGACAGCCGTTCAACTCAAGCACGCTGGCCTTCTCACGCGATGGCGTGCCGCTGCCGGCGGACGACAATCCGAAGATCATTTTTAACCGCCTGTTTGGTGAGGAGGTGGGGGGCATCGGCGCGCAGCGCGCGCGGCTCACGAAACGCCGCAGCGTGCTGGATGCGGTGCTGGATGACGCGAAGTCTCTGCGCCTTGCGCTCGGCACGGATGATCGTACCAAGCTGGACGAGTACATGCACGCCGTGCGTGATGTGGAGCAGCGCACGGAGCGTCTCGACTCCTGGCTGGACATTCCGAAGCCCGTGGTCGAAAAGAATCTGGCGGCACCCTTCCAGCGTGATGTTCCCAAGGCGCAGGCAGGTGAGTACTGGCGTACGATGTTTGACCTCATCGTGCTCGCGCTGCGCACGGACATGACGCGCGTGGTCACTTACATGAACGGCAGCGAAGGGAATGGACTCGCCATTCCGGAGATCCAGATTACGCAGGCGCGGCATAATCTCTCCCATCATAATGGCGATCCGGTGGTGCTTGACCGTCTGGCGAAGAGCGATGCCTTCATCATGCAGCAGTTTGCGCATTTCCTGGATGAACTGCGTGCGGTCAAAGACGGCGACGAACCGCTGCTCGACCGCACGATGGTGCTCTTCGGCAGCGGCATGAGCTATGGCCACAGCCATTGCAATAGCAACCTGCCCATGCTCCTCGCAGGCGGCAAGGGGCTCGGTCTGAAACATGGTCAGCACCTCGACTACAACAGGCCGCATCTCAAAGAAGGCTACACCCTGAGCTACGACGAATGGCGCAGCCTCTGCGGCAAGCCCAAAGACGGTAAAGCCCGCGTCAGCAACGTGCTCGTGACCATGCTGCAAAAGATGGAGGTTAACGCCGAGACCTTCGTGGACAGCCTGGGGCCGGTCAGTGAGATCGTGTGATCAAAAAAGCCTCTGCCTCAGCCTCCAATATTTATCCAATCCTACTTCATGAAACAAACCCTCTCATTCATCACTCTGCTGTCTTTTGCCGCAGCCATTCCCGCCCTTGCCCTGGACCCCCATGTCGAAGCTGTCACCAAGATTGTCGAGGGCGCGAAGGGCAAAGTCGAAAAGACCGAGGACGGCCAGAGCCTGAAGCTCGTGGATCTCGCCGTGCCGAATACCGGACCGCACGATCACCGGAAGGAAGATCCGTATGATGCAGCCTTCTTTGAGCATCTCGGCCACATCACCACGCTGGAGTCGCTGAATGTCATTTCCACGAAGTTCAATGACGAGTGGATGCCGAACATTGCGAAGCTCACGAACCTCAAGGTCTTGCGCTTTACCAACAACGGCCCGCTGACGGATGCGGGCATGGCGCAGCTTGCGGGATTGAAGAATCTTGAATCTTTCTCCTTCGTCGGCACCAAGATCACCGGACGTGCTTACGCGAAATTTGAGGGCTTTACCAAGCTGATCAAGGTCAGCCATCGTGGCAGCAGCATCGACGACGAGGGTTTGAAAGAACTGTGCGACCATCTGCCGAATCTCGAAGGCATCAGCCTCGCGCATGCGAAGTTCACGGATGCGGGAGCTCCCAATCTGGCCAAACTGACGAAGCTCAAGAGTCTCGAACTCGGCGCACATGCGACGCCTGCAGCTCTGAAGAATATTACTGCGCTCCCGCTCGAATCTCTGCAGCTTGGCGAGGGTTTCGACAAATCCGAGTCGCTGCCAATCGTCAAGGAGATCAAGACGCTGAAGCGCCTCACGCTGACGAACTGCAAGACCACCACCGATGATGATTTTAAGGTGCTCGTCACAATGACACAGCTCGAATCACTCGAACTCGGCAGTCCGGCCATGCCCGAAGAACGCCTTTTGCTGCTGCAAGGTTTCGCCTTCCTCAAGGAGCTGAAAATCATCGACCGTCAGAAGGGCTATCCGCCGGAAACGGAAGCCAAGATCAAGGCACTGCTGCCGAAGGTGGATGTGAAATTCAAGTGATCCGACCGAACCGAAATCTCATGCGTCTTCTCTGCGTCCTCCTCTTTGCCTCCGCCTTGTCCCTGCCTGCCGCCGATGCAGGCAGCAAGGTGATGGAGTTCCCATCGCTCAAGGATGCCAAACGCATCCATGGCGAGTTGGTCAGCGTGGACTTCATTCTTCGCAAAGGGGAGTTCCGCGCGGACGACGGCAAGCTGATGCCGTTCTCTATGCCGCCCTATGCGATCATGAAGTACAAGGGCGTGGAGGCGGATCTGCGTGAGGTGCCGCTGGGGACGAAGATGACCTTCCTCATGCTGCCAGATACGGAGGGTCGGCTCACACGTCTCATTACCACTGACGATGGTCAGCCTGCCGAAGCAGCGCAGTTGAAGAAATTTCGCGAGTTCACCGAAAAGCGTGGAATAGCCGCATGGATCGACAAAACCGATGGCAGCACCGTGACGCTGACCCTTTTCAGTGGAGATGCCGCTGCGTTTCAGGCTGCCTACAAGGAACTTCTGGCAGTGGGCAAGGAAGCCAGGACCTGCGTGGCGAACGATGAACTGCGCACGTGGAATCCGGGTGTGGATGGCGAGCGTGGCACCATTACAGAGGTCAACAAAGTGCCCACGGAGTACTTTGGCAGCAGTGGCGTGCAGGTGACGGTGAAAGTGGGCAATATGCTCGAAGGCTTTCGCCGTGGCCGCATCGTGCGGGTCTTTCTTGCCGGGTGGAAAGCGCAGGATCAGTTCTATGGCGAGAGTCTGATGGGCTACGGCTTCGGGCGCATGCTGGATCAGGAGTTGGTGGAAAACGTCGCCAAGGGATACCCCGAGCAGTTTCCTTTTCGCACGGATTACTGCAATGCGCATTTGCCTTGGTATCAGCTCAAGGATGACGTGAAGCCGCCGCCCTTTTCCGAGCACACGGTTGTTGGAGAACTCGTGCAGGTGGACGCAAAGACTGGCAGCGGGCAATTGCTCAGCGAACTGACTGGCGAGCCCGTGAACTTCAATCTGCTCAAGCAGCACACGCTTAAGTATCTCGGCGCAGACCCGCCGTTTGCCCAACTGACTACCGGCCAGCGCTACCGCTTTGAGCTGTATCAGGATGCGAAAGGTGCCTTCACTCGCGTCAGCCGCATCAGCGATGACTTCAGCCACGCAAGCGCCAATGCCATCACCGCTCGCGTCACAGCCATTCATGGGCATCAAATTCACGTCGCCTGGCAGCTTCCGCTGGTGAAGGACTACAATGGCGACATGCAACGCGCCCCGGACATTGCGAACTGCATTCTCCAAGTGAACGATGCCACGCGTGTGTGGAAGGCAGACCACCAGGTGAAGCTGGCTGATCTTCAAGTGGGTGATGTGCTGCTGTTCAATCGTACTGGCGAGCTGCCCGGCAAGCCTTCACACTGCACCGATATTTGGATCGGCGAGGACACGCACAAGCTGGTGACTGAGAAACTGCGCAAACCTGCCGTGGCGAAGAAGTAAGCTGAGGATCATACCATACGCCATAACGGCCCGCAAAACTCGTTGTTGTTTAGCTGGCTTTGTCGAGCTCGAAAGTCGTGGGCTCCGCAGACGGCTGGCTGAGGACAGCCAGCCCTACCTTGCGCTTGGAGAGCGAACGGGCATGTCGTGAAGGTAGGGCGGTTGGTCCTCCAACCGCCGTCGAATGTCGCCCTGTTCTCTTTTGGTCAGCCGCTGCAGTTATTTCGCCGCCTCATCCTTGTTCGCGTTCTCATCGCGGCGGTGCAGGGGACGCACCCAGATATTGCGGTAGCGGGTTGGGTTGTGATGGTCTTGCAGGGCGAAACCGAATTCCTGCACCTTCGTTTCAAGCGGAACGGCATGTTGAACGATGATGCCGTTGAGCAGAACGGTGATGCGCGCGGGCTGGAGCACGGTGCCCTTTTCATCAAGCTGCGCACATTCGCAAATGATGTCGTAGCTCTGCCATTCGCCGGGTTTGCGGCTGGCGTTCACGAGCGGCGGATAATTGCTGTAGATTGCTCCGGCCTGACCGTCGGGATAGGTGTCGTTTTCGTATGAGTCGAGCACCTGCACTTCGCCCCAGCCGTGGATGAGCACGCCGCTGTTGCCACGGCCCTGGCTCGTACCAACGACCTCGGCAGGCGTGGCCCATTCGAGGTGAATCTGGCAGGAGCCAAACTTGTCACGCGTGTCGATGTCGCCGCCTTTGGGCGTGATCTCGGCGTAACTGTTTTCGATCTTCCAGTTCGGCACATCGCTTTGGTCTTTGTCATCCTTGCGCGGCTTGCGGATGAACTTGGAGAGGTCCTTGCCATCGAAGAGCACGAGGGCATCACTTGGCGCAGTCGTTGCCGTGGGCGGAGTGATCACCGTGGGCCGAGGCCGCTGCATGTCGCCCTGCCGGTAGATGCCGCCGGGTGTGAAGGGCTTTTCTTTTTTGGGTTCGGGCTGTTTCGTGGGTTCGACGGCAGTGGCTAGAACGGTGAAAAGGGGAAGAATGAGGAGGCGATGCATGCTCATGGTAACGGTGGGAGGCAGATGATTTGTGGCAAAAAGAAAGCCGACGAAATCGTCGGCTTTCCAGAGTCCAGTTGTGGTGCGAAGAGGACTACTTCTGAAACGCCTTGTCCTTCGCATTCCCGCCGCTGGTGAGGTAGGCGACGAGGTTGAGGAGTTCTTCCTGATTCAGGGAGTTGATGAGGCCGGGGGGCATCATGCTAACTTTGCGGGTGCCTTTCTTGGCGATGTCGCTTTCGTTGATGGCCATCAGATCGTTGGGGGCGAAGGGATTGGTCATGATGAAGATCTTGCCGTTCTCCTCGACGACGATGCGGCCGATGATGATGCTGCCATCCTTCTTGGTGATCTCGTGGCTGTCGTACTGGTCGGAGATGACCTTGCTGGGATCGACGATGTTTTCCATGAGATCGCGCATGGTGTAGCGATTGCCGACGCCGGTGAGGTCGGGGCCGATGCTGCCGCCGTCGCCGTTGAAGCGGTGGCAGGTGGCGCACATGATGCTGCGATACATGGCTTCGCCGTTTTTGAAGTCGCGGCCTTTGAGCCCGCCGGTGGTGAGAGCGACGACTTCATCGACCGTCCAGTTTTTGCCGGGGCCTTTGGGAGCGACGTAGTTGGGGATGGAGGTGCTGGCTTCGACCTTGTTGCTGATTGCTTCGAGCGAGGCGACTTCTTCCTTTGGCACAAAGGTGGCGAGCGCGTCTTTGCGGATGTTTTCGATGAAACCTTTGAAGCTGTTGCCGCCTTTCCAAGTGCGGGCGTGGGGGAACCATGAGAAGAAGGTCTGGCGGTGCTCGGGCGTCCAGCCTGCAGTGGCATTGCGCAGGGCGACCATGTAGCTGATCTGCTGCGCATTGGGGCGGCTGCCGGCGGCGGCACGGGCAGCGTTGGCGTAGCCGTCATTGCGGCTCAAAACTTCATCGGTGGAGATTTCCTGGAAATCATCTTTTGCCGTGGCCATCATGGCGAGGGTTTTGGAGACGACGGTCGGTGAATCAATGGCGACGAGGATCTGGCAGAGCTCGCGGTTCAGGAAGGCATTTTCAGTGGGATACACGAGGTCGAGCGCTGCGGAGATCTGGGAGCAGATGTCTGCATCGGGCTTGCCAAGGCGGATCAAAACAAGTTCGAGAGCACGCAGAGCGGCGAGTTGCTGATCGAGCGGAAGTTTGGCACCGACCAGTCTGCCCATGGCAAGAAGCATGCGGCCCTCAAGCTCGACGTTTTCAGGCGATACGTAGCCGATGGGCTCTGAGGAGGTGCCGGTGGGCTTGGCGGCGGGTGTGCCACCCGCGTGGTTTGATTTGGCTCCGGTCACGCGGGCGAGTGCGATGATGCTTTCGATCAAAGCGACCGGATCTTTCTCGCTCAGGACCTTTTCTTGCCAAAGTGCGACGGGGAGTTTTTCGATCGCGACGCGTGCGGCATAGCGAATGTGGCGGTCGCTGTTACTGAGGTTGCTCCAGGCGTCACTGAGAGCCTTGGCGGCATCGACCTTGCCGGTGTGGTAGGCTTCGAGAGAGGCGCGGAGTTTGAAAGCTTCATCGATTGGCAGAGCTTTCGCGGGTGCGGTGGATTCATCTCCGGCATAAGTCACGCGATAGACGCCTGACTGCGTTTTGCGGCCGCCTACGGCGAAGTACATGGCGCCGTCCTGCGGATGGATGACGACGTCGGTCAGCGGGAGAGGTTTGCCGAAGACGAATTCCTCCTTGGTGGCGGCGTAGCTTGCGCCTTCAGCCTTTAGGTTGATAGCCCACATGGTGCCGTAGGTCCAGTCGTTGATGAAGATGGCGTGCTGGTATTTGGCGGGGAATTTTGCGCCGGTGCCGCTGACGACGCCGGTGGGGCTGCCAGGGCCGATGTCTAGCGTTGTTGGGAGCGAGTCGGCGTAATAGTTCGGCCATTTGCCGCTGCCACTGCGCCAGCCGTAGTCCGCGCCGCTGACGCAGTGATTCACGCGCGTAGGGCGGTACCACGGGCTGCCGATGTCCCACTCCATGTCGGCGTCATAGGTGAAGAGTTCACCTTGGTCATTGAAGCAGATGTCGAACTCATTGCGGAAGCCGTAGCAGAAGAGCTCCAGGCCGCTGCCATCGGGGTTCATGCTGCAAATGTACCCGCCAGGGGCGAGGATGCCGCGTGCGTGACCGTTCGCATCCCAGAAGCGGGGGAGGATGTGGTCTTCGCTCCAGATCTTGGCTGCACGGCTGTCTTCGAGGCCTTCGGGCAGCTTGGTGTGATTGCCGCAGTTGAAGAAGATGCGTTTGCCATCGGGGCTGACGGTCATGCTGTGCAGGCCGTGCTCGCCACCACCGGCCATGGTGTGCAGCTTGGTGATCTTGTCGTACTGGTCATCGCTGTTGGTGTCTTGGATGCGGTAGAGGCCGTTGTTTTTGCCGTCTTCGTTGACCATGACGTAGAGGCTGTCGAAAGCGGCGAGAAGGCCGTGGGCTTTGCCGATTTGAATGGCGAGCTTTTCGGGCTTGAGGTCCTCGGTCTTGCCGATGGCAGGCACGGCCATGCGGTAGATGCTGCCGTATTGATCGCAGGCGATGAGGCGGCCTTTCGGATCGACCGTGAGAGCGACCCAGGAGCCTTCCTGGTCCTTGGGCACATTGTAGAGTTTCTCGATCTTGAAGCCTTTGGGCACCGTGATCTCGGAGGCGGCGATGCTTTCGGCCGGGCCGCTGTTGCTGCCGCCTCGTGCTTTGCCATCGAGCGCTAGGCCCCAAGGGCCCTTGCCGTAGTCGTTGATGACGATGGCGGGCTGCCAGGCCTCCGTGCCGGTCTTGGTGGCCTCCCATTTGTCCGTGGTTTCCACGACGATCACCTTGGCGTCGTTCGGCAGCTTGAGGGTGAGGCGCGCGATGAGCGCCGCGACGCCGCCTTTGTTGCGGCCATTGACGATAATTTCGTTCTGCGCACCGAGCTTGAGATCCTTGATGACATCCACCTTCGTAGGCTCCTGCCAGTCCGGATTCGTGAGCACCTTTTTGCCGTTCAGCAGAGCGTCCGCGCCGTTGTCGCAGGTGAGTTCCAGCGTGGCGGACTCCACCTTGGCTGGCGCATCAAAGCGGTAGCGAAAGGTGACCTGAGGATCTTTGTCACCGTTTTTGGACAGCCAAATCCACTGCGGGGCGGCAGAGGCAGTGTTCAGCAGGAGGGCAAAGGCGAGCGTGGAGAGGATGCGATGCGGCATGGTGGGCGAGAAACTACGCACCAAACTGCCCAACGTTGCACTCGAATCCCAAGCTTTTTCGCAACCAGCCCCGTGACTCAGGGCGGTTAGAGCTGCTGAGCGTTAAGTCCGGCACCATTCACCGGCTGGCCGTCATTCACTTTTTGCACCGAGAGCGCCGCCACGCGGGACTTGAGTTCTTTGCTGGGCTTGAACCGCACGACGCAGCGGTCGGGAATCATCACCTCAGAATTCGGTTGCTTGGGATTGCGGCCGATCTTGCCACGCGCCACACGGAGGTCAAAGGTGCCAAAAGTGCGCAGCGTCACCTCGTTTCCTTCAGCCAGATTCTTCGAAACCAGCTCCATGAAAGCTTCCACCATGGCCAGTGTGTCGGCATGCTTGATTCCGGTTGCGTTACTAAGTTCCGCAACCAAATCTTTCTTGGTGATCGTTGTCATAATGGTGTGACTAGCGAGACGTTTAATGGGGTGCAACTAAATTCTGTGTCGAATTATCAGCTCTACCTACGATTTACCTAGCGGATTTATTTGGGATGATCCGAAACTATCCGGGATAGAACCTCAGAAGAAGTACGGAAGTGCATTTTGCATAGGGTGGGTAAAACGTCGTTTCCATTCTGTTGAACCAGATCGGCGGCCCTTTGTTTCACTCCCGGTGAGACACCTTTTGGGAATTCCATGCCGAACTTTTGGCCCTCGGTCTTCAGCCAGCCCACAAAAGCCTCGCGTGCCAGGATGGATGCCGCGGCCACCGCCGGATCGCTTTCTGCCTTGGTGCGTTGGACGAGTTCGATTTCTCTGCCGCGCGTCTGCAGGGCGCGCTGCAGCACGGCGGGATTGGCAAACTGATCCGAGATGGCCCGCTGGCAGCCTGGGACGCGCTCAAGCAGGTTCTCAATGATCCTGGCATGACCCCAGGCGAGCAGGCGGTTCAGATTGCCAAATTTGGCGTAGAGCTCGTTGTAGCGACCGGGATTGATCGCGATCACCTCCCAGGCGAGGCCGCGAATGCTACGGATGTCGGCGGCAATTTTGAAGATGCGTGCGTCACTGCTGATGCGCTTACTGTCCACCGCACCGATGTCACGCAGGCGGTGGGCGACATCGCCATCGACGTAAACACCTGCAATGACTAGCGGGCCGAAGAAGTCGCCTTTGCCGCTTTCATCCACGCCGATGTGGGGCTGAAACATTTCTGGATTGTGCACTTCTTCGTAGCCGAGCTTGGCCTCTCCCAGCACTTCGGGTTCGAGGAGATGGGTGATGAAATCCTCTGTTTCCTTTCCCTGCACGACGATCTTGGGGCCTTTCTCATACACGCACACGTTCACCTTGGATTTGGCGGCGGTGTACAGGCAGTAAGGCTTGGTTTGAAACTCAAAGCCGCGTTCCTCCAGCAGTGTGCGCAGCTTCGCCGCCTGAAGAGCGGTGAGTGCGTGGGTATAACTGGTCAGGGCCGGCATGGGCATGATTTTAACCACAAGAGTGACGAAAGACTCATGAAAAATGCACCGGATCGTTCATAAGTGTGGCTCGATGCCCCCTCCAACCGTCAGGCCCAATCCCCATGCCATTGTCACGGAACTCGTGAACTGGTTTGGGCACAATGCGCGTGACTATCCCTGGCGGCACACCCGCGATCCCTATGCGATCCTCATTTCCGAAGTGATGCTGCAGCAGACGCAGATTGCGACGGTGCTGGACCGTGGTTTCTATGCCCGCTGGCTGGCACGGTTTCCCGATTTCAAAACACTGGCCGCTGCGCGTGAAGAGGAGGTGCTCAAAGCCTGGGAGGGGCTGGGGTATTACAGGCGGGCGCGCAATCTTCAGCGGCTGGCTCAGGAGGTGATGGCACAGCATGGCGGAGAGTTTCCACGCGATCCTGCGGTCATTCTCGCGTTGCCCGGGGTTGGTCCCTACACGGCGGGGGCGGTGTCCAGTTTTGCCTTTGGCCTCGCGGAGCCCATCGTGGATGGGAACATCGCCCGGGTGCTGTCGCGCCTTTACAACGATGCCACACCCGTGGACTCCACTGCTGGGACCAAGCTGCTGTGGGAGCGCTCCAAGGCGCTGGTGCAGGCCACTGATGATCCCCGCGCACTGAATGCGGCGCTCATGGAACTAGGGCAGACGCATTGCACGCCGACGAAGCCTGCCTGCGATCTCTGCCCGGTGCGCGCCCAGTGCTGCGCTACGGAGCCTGAAGCGCTGCCTGTGAAACAGCCGCGCCAGCAGATCACCGCTGTGACCGAGCGGGTCATTTTCTTGCGCACCCAGGGGGGCGTGCTGCTGGAACTGGAGACCGGCAAACGCCGCACAGGACTGTGGAAGCTGCCCGCACTGCATGAGGCGCATGTCGATTCACCACCGCCTGTTCTCCTGCGCATGCAGTACGGCATCACCCGCTACAAGGTCACACTCTGGGTGCATGAGCCGCATGTGCAGGACGGGGAATGGCCTGATACGCACCGCGTGATCCCCTTCGCCGAACTTGAATCCACACCCATGCCCGCGCCGTATCGTAAGGCATTGAATGATCTTCTCCTGCGCGGCGACTTCCGGCTCAGTGTCTGAATTGTCAGTTTGCCATTGACCGCCGATGCCCTACCAGATGCAATCACCCCCTTTTATGAAAACGCGAACTCTTCTTTTCTCATGCCTCGCCCTCGTCATCGCGGGTTGCAAACCTTCGGCGGAGGCTCCTGCGGGCAAACCCGCTGAGACAGCAGCGGCTTCCAAATCCGGCAAGCCGCAGGTGCTGGTGGCAAACTACCCGCTGCAGTACTTTGCGCAGCGCATTGCTGGAGATGCTGTGGAGGTGCGTTTTCTGGCTCCGAAAAATGAAGATCCTGCGTTCTGGCAGCCGGACGAGGCCGCCATCACAGCCTTTCAAAATGCCGACCTCATCCTCATGAACGGCGCCACTTACTCCAAGTGGGCCGACAAGGTCACGCTGCCGGAGTCAAAGGTCGTCGATACCTCCGCCGCCTTTGCCAGCAACTTGATCGAAGTTCGGGATGCCACCACTCACAGCCACGGCCCTGGGGGGACGCACAGCCACAATGGCACGGCCTTCACCACCTGGATCGACTTCAAGCAGGCCTCCATGCAGGCGCAGGCGGTGAGCGATGCCCTGGCCAAGCTGGTGCCGACGGCCGCAGACTCCATCAGCAAGAACACGGGGGCACTCAAGGATGAGCTGGGAGCTCTCGATGATCGCATGAGCGTTATCAGTCGTCGTCTGGTGCAGTATCCGCTGGTGGCCTCGCATCCGGTCTATCATTACATGGCACGTCGTTATGGCTTGAATTTGAAGTCCGTCCTCTGGGAGCCTGACACCGTTCTTGATGCCACGGCTGTCAATGACCTGAATGCCGTCCTGGCGATTCACCGCGCTCGCTGGATGATCTGGGAGGCGGAGCCCAGCAAGGACAATATTGAAAAGCTCGCAGCTCTGGGACTTCAGAGCGTCGTCTTTGATCCCTGCGCCAACGTGCCAGCCAGCGGCGATTTCATGACCGTGATGAAAGCCAATGTGGAGGCGATGGAAAACGCGTTTCGCTGAGGTGCTGGAGTTTTAAGTGTGAAAACACTTTTGAAACCCGACCCGCTAAGAAAAATAGAGAATATCGTATTGACGGCCTAATAAGGCCGTGTCATCATTCGTTACCTTCAATACAAGCCATGAAAACCCATTCGACACATCTTAACTCATCCGCGCTGACCGAGCGTCGGGGAGCGATTATGTGTGTGAGATTGGGTGTCGGCTTTAAGCCCGCCTATCCAGCACAAGATTGGAGTCTCCCAATAAAGAGACAAAACGAGCAGGGCGCTTTGACGCCCCATTAGGCCCCGAAGGCCAAGTTTCCGAAGGAAGCCCTGCTCGCCCAATCCAAGGCGGCAGGGCTTTTTCTTTTGCAGCGAAACGAACCACTTACCCCATTTTCCAAACCTATTGATTGAACCCGCGGTCCTCTGATCGCTTCCCCACCGCACGAAAAACCCCGGCATCCGCGCTAACGGACACCGGGGCAAGGCCAGCCAAGCTGACTCCGGGAGGAGTCGTTTAGAAACGCCAGAGCAGAACCTGAAGACAGGTTTGCACCCTCCTACCGAATGTCAACTGAAGCAGCCATCGAATACGCAATATTCCTACGTTCAGACGAGGAATGCGGGAATTCATTGTCCATTTTTGACATCACGAAACGGCTTCCCCGGGAGGTGTGCCATAAACACCGAAACATCCGCCGTGAAATACCTGCGGGTGCGACGCCAGCGATGGAGTGATCAACACTCCATCCCGTGCGTGGCAGCGGTGTTCGTTCTTTATTTGGCAGATCACCTCACAACGAGGCTGATCTGCCATTCAAGGGCGCGGAGCACGGTAACAAGTGGTGTAACCTTGGGAGAGTGTACAGTGGCATGACCGTCTCCGTGTCCTTGAATGGCAGAACGGAAAGATTTTCCAATACAATACGGCGGTGGCAGACAAGCAATGCACGGGCCTCCAAAACCCGAAAATGTGGGCGCGATACCCACCCGCCGTGCCATTTTATTCCAAATCAAGAACGCGGCGGTAGATCGTTAAAGAGGCGACCTGGACTGTAACCCCAGTGCTCATCGAGACCACACGGAGCAATACCGTGACGCCGCACCATTTTTTAAACTGCAGGGAGAGCCAGTGCTCTGACGGGTCTCATAAGCCTGTCTTGGTTGGTGCAACTCCATCCCCTGCGTCCATTTTCAAGGTCCGTTAGCTCAGTTCAGTAGAGCGCCCGCTTGTCGAGCGGAGGGTCGCGGGAGCAAAGCCCGCACGGACCGCCAATTTTCAAGGGCTTGTGTGTAGAAGACTGCACGGCTGGTTTGCCGCTCCTGCGGCTGTGCAGTTACTGCTCCGCACCGCATGATTCCGCGCTATCGCGCGAAGCGCTGCACCCAGCAAGTGACGGAGCGTTACCGTCCGGGTCCACAATTTCAGAATCCTCGGTGATCTAACAGTAGGATGCCGCTCTGTTAAAGCGGCTGTGCTGGTGCGACCCCAACCTGAGGAGCCAGTTTATTAAAGCCCACAAGGTGTAATAGAATATGCATACGCCGCTTCTAACGGCCGTGGTTCCAGGTGCGACTCCTGGTGTGGGCACCATTTCTACCATTTGCGATCAAACCGCAACAGCCCCTCATGAATCACCAGCAGCCCGGCCGCCATGGCCACGGTGGTCAATGCCACTGCTTCAAGGCCTCGTGATTGCGCCAGCCATCCGCAGGCGCTGGGAAACACGGCCGCTCCCACCATCGCAGCGCTGACTTGGAAGCCGATGGCATGGGCTGCACGTGCTTTGCCAAGCCGCTGAGGTGTCCGTGTCATCAGACAGGGATAAATCGAAGCAAGCCCCAACCCACTCAGTGCCAGCGCCGCTGCGGAGAAAGGCAGGTTTGCCGCAAACAATGCCGTGCCAGCCACTGCTGCCAGCATGCTGAGACGCAATAGGCGGTCGATGCCCAGACGTTCAATGATGAAGCCAAACACCACACGACCGGTGGCGATGCTCGCCCAGTAGATCGTCACCCACATGCCGGCGCTCTCTTTGCTCATGCCACGTGCCTCCGTCATCACGGTGAAACTCCACTGGCCTACGGTCACTTCGAGACCTGTGTAGATGAAAAAGAGCCCGATATGCGCCCAGACACCTCCATGTTTCACGGCGTCGCGCATGCTCACGGCGGCTTCTGGTTCAGAAGGCGCGTCCGTGGTTTCGCCTCGGGTGTCCCAAAGTTTCCGAGTGTAAATGAACAGCCCGGTAAGCAGAAGAAGCAAAGACCCCACCGCTGCGTAACCCGCCCGCCATGATCCCAGCGAAACCAGCATGGAGGTCATGATCAGCGGCCCCAGAGTGGCGCCGATGCCGTAGCAGGCATGCAGCCAGTTCATGTGACGCGCCGAAAAATGACTCGCCACATAGTGATTCAGCCCGGCATCAATCGCGCCGGAGCCAAGTCCGTGCAGCAGCGAGCAGGCCGCAAACAAAGTCCACACCGGCGCGGCTGAATAACCCAAGGCACTCGCCGCCACCAGCAGACTGCTGACACCCAGCAAAAGCCCGATGCCAAATGACTTGAGCAGCTTTCCTGTGAGTAAACCCGAAACGAAATAGCTGGCTCCCGCCCCAAAGAAGATCCAGCCGATGTCGCTCTGCTGTTTGCCGAAAAAATCTCGCACTGAAGGCCAGGCCACGCCGATGAGGGTGTCCGGCAACCCCAGGCTGATGAAGCCCAGATAGGCCGTCACCAGCAGGAGGCGGCGGGCGAAGGATGGAGTGTGGGAGTCCTGCATTTGAGCAAGGCAGTCTGATGCAGAAGGTTCGTTTGTCGCTGCCACCTTGCGTGCAGTTTCCAGTTCATACGTTTTTCATTCCTCAGTAGCTCAACAGCAGAGCAGCCGGTCGATAACCGGCAGACCGTGGAGCGTCACCACGCCGAGGGACCACTTTTTTAGAGAACGCTGGATGGCTTAGACAGATGAGCAGCGGATTGAAGATCCGCAGAGGTTGGCGCGCTACCAACTCCAGCGACCATTTTTTGCGGCATTGATGTAACAGCAACATGCGGGTCTTCCAAACTCATCACGTCGGGGCAGCACCGACATGCCGCACCACCTTCAAACTCCTCTGTGGCCGACACAGAAAAGCACCTGTCTTGTAAACAGGATCATGTGAGCGCAAATCTCACCGGAGGATCCAATTCAACACACCCTTCATAGTGTAACAGCAGCATTCTTCGTTGTGAACGAAGCGGTGCCGGGGCAGAACCGGCTGAGGGAACCCTTTCAATTCGTGCGCAAGACAAAGAGCCGAGTCAGCGGTCCGCAAAACCGCATTACCCAGTGCAAGTCTGGGGTGCACGTCCATTTCATCGGATACGAGAGAGCCAGCCGTTCTCGCTTGGTTTGGGACCAAGAGGCGCCCGGGGCAGCACCGGGGTATCCGACCATTTTCATTGGTCTGTAGCTTAACAGTCAGAGCGTCGGGCTCATAACCCGGAAGGTGCTGGTGCAACTCCAGCCGGACCGACCAATCATAATAGCCCATGTAGTCCAATGTAGAGACAACCGCTTCAGAGGCGGTCCAGTGCGGGTGCGAGTCCTGCCATGGGCACCCTTTCAATGCCCCCGTAGCTCAATGTATAGAGCGCCGCGCTTCGAACGCGGAGGCTGGAAGCGAAAGTCCTTCCGGGAGTGCCAGCTTCATCATGGAACGTCAACCGGACCAGCGTGCTGGGGCTCGTTGCTAACGAGATCGTGCCACCATCGTGTGGCATGAGGAGCGTGTCCTCGGCGTTCCTCCATCTTCAATGACCCTGTCGTCTAACTGGTCAAGACATCCGACTTTCTATCGGATAACTGCGGGTTCGACTCCCGCCAGGGTTGCCAATTCAAAGCTCATGCAGCCCAACAGCAGAGGCACGATGTCGAGAACGTCGTCACTGCGGGTGCGACTCCCGCTGCGAGCACTTTTTCGGTCCAAAGCTTAGACAGCGAAGCAGCCGGCTTTTAACCGGCATAGCAGGGTGCATGTCCCTGTGGACCGACCATTTTTTTTTAAAACCAATATTCCTTGGAAACGAAATCCCTCATGAAAACCGACCCTGTCTCCCACCGCGTTCGCGGTGCGCTCACCCGCCTCGAAACCGAGCAGAACGTCCGTGTGCTGTATGCCTGCGAAAGCGGCAGCCGTGCGTGGGGTTTTGCCTCGCACGACAGCGACTACGATGTGCGCTTCCTGTATGTGCATCGCCGCGAATGGTATCTGTCCATCGAAACCGGGCGCGATGTGATCGAAGAACCTCTCAGTGACGAGCTCGACGTGAGCGGCTGGGAACTGCGCAAGGCGCTGCGTCTTCTGCGGAAAAGCAATCCGCCACTCCTTGAATGGATGAAGTCACCGGTGGTGTATCATCACGATCCGGTTTTCACCCGTGAGTTTGAGGAACTGGCCGGGATGTTTTATTCGCCGCGCCGCTGCTTTGCGCACTACCTGCACATGGCCTACGGCAACTGGCGCGATTATCTGGAAGGCCGGGATCAGGTGAGCCTGAAAAAATATCTCTATGTCTTCCGGCCGCTGCTGGCCTGCCGCTGGATCGCACGTTCGCTGGGACAGGTGCCGATGCTCTTTCAAGAGCTGGTCGATGCCGTGCTCGAAGAACACGAAGTGCGTGACGCGCTGGCTGTACTCGTCGCCCGCAAACAAGCTGGTGATGAACTCAGCAAGTCTGCGCCCGATGCCGTGCTCTCGCGCTTCGTTGTTGCGGAACTGCAAAGGCTCAAAGCATTGAGCGATCCCGAAGACGTGATGGGTGACTTGGATGAACTTGATATCTTCTTCCGCCGTTACGCCCTGAGCGGCTGAAGGAGCATTCGTGCGAAACGGCAGCCTGGGAGGAGTGCAACTCCTTTCAGGCTGCAACTCCACCATCCAGAACGAACACCGCTGCCGGGAGATCCGCGCTCATGTTTAATCATCCAATTCAGCCCATCATGAAAACTCAAGACCTTATCCGCCTCGGCGTGCCTCAGGGGGCTGCGCTCAAGTCTGGCATGGAATTCATCGCGAATTTCATAGCTCAGGGCGGCGAATCTGCGCGCCTGGAAGAAGAACTCGGCGCGGTCATTGCCAAGCCCGAGTCATTCCTGGGCAATCCGTTGCGTGAGGCTTTCGCACGCGATCTCTACGCGCCTGCCTACAAGCAGCGTGATGCGCTCGCGCCCTGGCACCAGTGGGGAGTCGGACTCGAAGCGGGTGCGGTGCAGCAGATGGCGAATGCCTGTGCGCTGCCTGTCGCAGTGGCGGGTGCCCTTATGCCGGATGCTCATCTCGGTTACGGCCTGCCTATTGGTGGTGTGCTGGCGACGGACAATTGTGTGATCCCTTACGCCGTTGGTGTGGACATCGCGTGTCGCATGCGCCTCACGGTCTATGACCGCAAGGCCAGCACCATCGCGGGTCAGAAGGACCGCCTGGCAAACATCATCGAAAGCGAAACCCGCTTTGGCATGGGCTGTGAGTTCAAGCAGCGCCGCCAGCACGATGTGATGGACGAGGACTGGAGCGTGTCTCCGATCACCCGTCGGCACAAAGACAAAGCGTGGGCGCAGCTTGGCACCAGCGGCTCGGGAAATCACTTCGTGGAGTTTGGCTCATTCACCGTGTCGGCAGATGAAGCTGTCGCGCTGGAGGAGTCGGGCTTTGAGATCAAGCCGGGCGAGTACATCGCGCTGCTCTCGCACAGCGGTTCACGCGGTGCGGGTGCGCAGGTGTGCCAGCACTACAGCCGCATCGCCATGGATCGACGCTACGATTTGCCCAATGAGATGCAGCATCTCGCGTGGCTCACCTTTGAGGAAGAGGCCGGTCAGGAATACTGGGCGGCCATGAACCTCATGGGCCGCTACGCGGCGGCGAATCATGCGCTGATCCACAAGCACATCGCGAAGAAGGTGGGGGCTCATGTCATGCTCGACATTGAGAACCATCACAACTTCGCATGGAAGGAAACGCATGTGGTGAACGGCGAATCTCGCGAAGTCATCGTGCACCGCAAAGGTGCGACGCCTGCAGGTGCGGGCGTGCTGGGGGTGATTCCTGGCTCGATGGCGACGCCCGGTTTTGTGGTGCGTGGCAAAGGAAAGCCGGAGTCACTCAACAGCGCCTCTCACGGCGCAGGTCGTGTGATGAGCCGCAGCCAGGCCAAGCAGAGTTTTGCCTGGGGCAACGTGAAGAGGCAGCTCGCCGCCGCAGGTGTCGAGCTGCTCAGCGCCGGTCTTGATGAAGTGCCGGGTGTTTACAAGGACATCCACACCGTCATGGCCGCGCAGCAGGATCTTGTCGAAGTCCTCGGCAAGTTTGAGCCACGCATCGTCAAGATGTGTCCGGCTGGAGAGAAAGCAGAAGATTGAAAAACGAACTTTAAGAAGGGTATGAAAGACCTCCTCACCAAATCCACCGTCCTGGTGCTCAACCGCAACTGGCAGGCCATCGGCGTGAAAACGCCGCTGGAAGCCTTCAGCATGATCGCCACCGGGGCAGCCACAGCGCTCGACATTGCAATGGACGGGAACATTCGTCCGGTGACATGGAAGGAATGGCTGGGCCTGCCGGTGCGCGAGTGGGACAACGCCATTGGCACCGTGAATGGTCCGGTGCGTGTGCCTTCGGTGCTGGTGCTGGCCCGCTTTGACAAGGTGCCGAAGAAACGGCCCAAGTTCGGCGTGCGGGGCATCTGGGAGCGGGACGGCGGCCAGTGCCAGTACACCGGGCGCAAGCTGCGACCCCACGAAGGCAACATCGACCACGTCGTGCCGCTCTCCCGTGGCGGGCCCACGTCCTGGGAAAACTGCGTTCTGGCCGACAAGCGGGTGAACAGCCGCAAAGGCAGCAAGCTGCCTGAAGAGGCCGGTTTGAAGCTGCTGCGAAGACCTGTCGTGCCACGTGAACTGCCCGTCACTCACCTGATCCGGAACACGCATCAGGTGCGGGACTGGGAGATGTTTCTGGCCAAATGACCTGTGCCGCCGGGGTGCCCCGGCGGCATTTTGGCCCATTCGGGCGCGGAGAAACGATCTTGGCACTTGGCAAACGGTCAAGACTCGCCAGCATAGTTGTCCAACATCGAGGAACGATCACCAAGCGTGTGAGTTCCTTCGTGCCGAAATTCCAACTTAGGAGCTGTGCATGAATGAAACGTTGACCAAAACGACCGTACTGGTGCTGAATCGGCACTGGCAGGCCATCGACTCTAAAACGCCCATGGAGTCCTTCAGCATGATGGCGGCGGGCAATGCGACCGCACTCGATATCCATGAAGCTGGCGACATGCGACCCGTGACTTGGGAGGACTGGCTGAAGCTCGAAGTGCGCGAAGGAGACAACAGCATTGGTACCGTGCATGGTCCCGTGCGCGTGCCTTCCGTGCTGGTGCTGGCCCGCTTTGACAAGGTGCCGAAGCGACGCCCCAAATTCTGCGCCAAGGCGATCTGGGAGCGCGATGGTGGCATGTGCCAGTACACGGGCCGCAAGCTGCGCCCGCATGAGGGCAACATCGACCACATCGTCCCTGTTTCCCGTGGTGGAGCGAGCAATTGGGAAAACTGTGTGTTGGCAGACCGCAAGGTCAACAGTCGCAAAGGCAACAAGCTGCCCGAGGAGGCAGGTCTGCGGCTCCTGCGCCGTCCGTCAGTGCCGCGTGAGATTCCTGTGACGCATCTCATCAAGAACCACCATCGCGTGCGCGACTGGGAGATGTTTCTCGCCGGCGGGACGGGGGTGTTTGAGGTTTGAGGGCTGAGTAGTAAAAAGAGCAAGAGCTGCTTTAAGAGCGGCTCCTGCCCTTTGGCGAATTCTTGAGTGTTGAAGCTCTGATTCAGCCCAGCTTCGCGCCTACTTTCTTCAGGAGGGCTTCCAGCATGCGACCGTATTTGATGTAGCTGTCGTACTGTTCCTTGGCCTTCTGCTCGGGGGAGAGATCATCGGCGGCACCCGCGCCGTGGAAGACGACGGCGACATGGGGTTCGATGCTGATGTAGCCATCGTAGCCGGTTTCGACGAGATCCTTCATGATGCGCTCGGTCTGGCCTTCGCCTTCGCCCGGGAAGGTATAGACCGCGTCGTTTTTCGCTTTGTCCCAGATGCCGTCTTTGACGTGAACGTGAGCCATGAAGGGCTTCACGGCCTGGTACATTTCCCAGGCGTCCTGCTTGTGGCCGGGCTTGTCACGGTCGTCGATGAAGACAGGGTTGCCAGTGTCAAAAACCCACTTCATGCCGGGCACCGCCTCGGCCATGCGCTTCACGTAGGTGGGGCTCATGCCGCCCCAGTTCATGCAGTTTTCATGCAGCACGGTGATGCCGGCGTCGGCAAAGCGCTTGTTCACCTCTGTCATGCGGCGGATGCGCTCCGGGGCAAACTGCTCCTCCAGATCCTTGCCGCCTTCATCTTTGCAGACAGCGTAGCTCATGACGCGGATCAGTTTGGCGCCGAGGCGCTGCATGCGTGGAATAGCGCGATCGATTTCGGCCTCGGTGATGCTGAAGTCGTCGGTGATTTTTTTGGCCCAGTTGCCGATGAGGGAGCCGAAGCCGCTGACCTGCATGCCTTTCTCGGCCAGACGTGCGACGACCTTGTCGAAGGTGGCTTCGGGGATCTCGTGCAGATTTCCCTTCACGCCGTCGAACTCGACGCCGCGGGATTCGATGCTGTCCCAGCCGAGCTCTTGATGGGCCTGAATTTGCACATCCAAGGATGCGCCTGCTTCGTCTGCGATGCCGGTGAGTTTGATCATGGTCGGGGGGAGGGGAATGCGGGTGGCAGGATTGATGGATGCAGAGCGCCGGAGCGCAAGGAGCAGTTCAGCCAGGGGCGGATTGTTCTTTTGACAAAACGCCCTTGCGCGGCGGACGGTACACCATGTTTCCAGCGAACTCCCCCACCAAGCGTCTCGAACTGCAGCTGTTTTGCGGCACGCTGGTGCTTTATGGGGTGGTCACGGCCTTGGCGCATCGGCCGGATTTGATCTGGGATGAGGGGCGGTACCTGTGGTTCGCGGAAAACCTCACGAGTGGCTTTTATGTCCCGCCGGATCAGCCGGACGTCCTCAATGGGCCGGGCTATCCGCTCGTCCTCGCGCCGTTGGTGGCTCTGAAGGTACCCTTGATGGGACTACGGATGCTCAATGCGGTTTTCATGGCGCTGGCGGCATGGTTCAGCTTTCGGGCGGTGCTGCCCTATGCAGGCAGGCGCTGGGCGGTGGGAGTGGCCTTGGTAACGGCGCTGCACCCCAATCTCGTGCGCACAGCCCCCTATCTGATGACCGAGGCGCTGGCGGTGTGCTGCATCGCGGGGTTTGCCTGGGCCTTCACGGCAGCCGTGAGAGCAGAGAAATGGAGCTGGGGGGCGGTGATTGGCGCTGCCTTCGCCTTTGGCTGGCTCATCTTGACCCGGGTGTTTTTTGGCAATGTGCTGATGGCAAGCACGGCGTTCCTGCTGCTTGGCCTCGTTGTTTGGAAAAACCAGCGCGGCATGCTGCTGCGTGCTGTGGTGATCATGGCATTGACGTTTGGCATGTGTCTGCCCTGGCTGGCCTACACGAAGGCGAAAACGGGCGACACACTCTGCTGGTCCACGAATGGTGGTGAACTGCTGTACTGGGCCACCAGTACGCATGACGGGGAAAATGGCCACTGGTTCTCCGAGGAGGACGTGGCGGTCATGCCAGAACTGATCGCCAACGGGCATCGTGACTATTACCGGGAGAATTTTCATCTGCCGGTCAAGGAGCGTGAAGCGGCGCTGAAGCACAAGGCGCTCGAGAACCTTCGGGCCAACCCCAAGGGGGTGCTCAAAAACTGGGTCTGCAACTGGGTCCGCCTCTTGTTTGGATTTCCCCGTTCCTATTTGCCGGAGGAACTGATCACCGTGGTGTTGGTGCTGGTGAACGGGCCCATTGTGTTTCTCGTTTTGGCAGCTTTGGGCCTTGGGCTGAAATACTGGCGCACGATCCCGCTGGAAATCGCGCTCCTGGCGGGAGTGATCTTCATCTATCTGGGGGGCACGAGCCTGCTGCCTGGCTTGCCACGTTACACGGTGGTGGTCTGGCCTTGGATTGGCTTGGGAATTGCAGCCGTTCTGTCACGCCATGTGCGTTTGAAAGTCGAGTAGATAGGGCGCTGACAGTCGCAAATTCTTAAATTTGAGTTGTTTAACAGGATAAAGCCTCAAAAAAGATAATTCCCATAAAATTATCTTGCCTGTGATAAACCGTGGTTTATCATGGTAATTATGAAATTGCTTGTCAATTCCGACTTCAAGCCTTCCAAGGTCCTCGTTTGCCTCGGCACTCGCCCAGAACTGATCAAGTTCGCGCCCATGATTAAAGCGTTGGAAAATCGTGGAACCAGTCTCGTGACGGTCAACACCGGCCAGCACACGGATCTGCTGCAACCGCTCTTTGAATTGTTCAACATTCGCGCTCATCACAATCTGGAAGCGATGCGTGCCGGACAGAGCTTGAACGCTCTTGGTGGCCGCCTGCTGGATCGTCTGGATCCGGTGCTGGATGCTGAAAAGCCTGACTTGGTGCTGGTGCAGGGAGACACGGCCTCTGCCGTGATGGGCTCTTTGTCAGCTTTCAACCGTGGCATTCCGGTGGGGCATCTGGAGGCTGGACTGCGTTCTGGCAATCCGCTGAGTCCTTTCCCTGAAGAAATGTACCGCCGTCTGGTGGGTCAGATCGCGGGTTTTCACTTTGCCGCCACGGAGCGCAATCGCCGCACCCTTCTGGCTGAAGGCGTCTCCGCGGATTCGATTCATCTGGTGGGCAACACCGTGGTCGATGCCCTGCGTCAAACCCTGGCCTGTCACCGCCCAAGCAAGACGGTGGAACTGATGCAGCAGTGGGCGGCTGGAAAGCGCCTGGTGCTAGTCACCACCCATCGGCGCGAAAATTTTGGCGAAACGATGAGCCAGCACCTGCGGGCGCTGCGTGAGTTCATCGAGAGCCAGCCCGATCTCTGCATGATTTTCCCGGTGCATCCGAATCCGAATGTGCGTGCCGCCGTCGCCGCGGAACTGGACCATCATCCGCGCATTCGCCTGACGGATCCGATGGGCTACTGCGATTTCATCCACCTACTCTCCGGCTGCTGGCTGATCGTGTCCGACTCCGGTGGCATCCAGGAAGAAGCCACCGCCCTGGGCAAGCCGATGATCGTGCTGCGTGAGAACACCGAGCGCCCCGAAGCCGTGGAATGCGGTGTCGCACGCCTTGTGGGAGAATCCCCTGAACGTCTGCGCGAAATGCTCCACACGGCCTTGGTGGACGAAGTGTGGCACGCCAACGCCAGCCGCTCCCGTGATGTCTTTGGCGACGGCTACACCGCCGAGCGCGTCTGTGATCTGCTGCTCGGAGAGCAGCGCAGCCGTGCTGGATCTCAGCAGCCGATGCGCATCGCAGCCTGAAATCATTCCCTCCACGTTTCATGAAGCCTGCCGCCAGCATCTCGCTCGATCTCGACAATCTCTGGAGCTACCTGAAAACTCAGGGTGCTCCGGGTTGGGAGAGCTATCCGAGCTATCTGGCCCAGGTCGTTCCGCGCATTCTGGAAACGCTTGATCGCTGCGGTCAGCGCATCACGTTTTTCATCGTCGGCCAGGATGCGACGATGGAGTCGAACCGCGCCGCCTTGAAAAGCATCGCCGCCGCGGGCCACGAGATCGCCAATCATTCCTTCATGCATGAGCCCTGGCTGCACCTTTACAGCCGCGAGCAGCTTCATCAGGAAATCCGCGATGCCGAAAACGCCATCGCCGCAGTCACTGGCCAAACGACGCAGGGCTTTCGCGGCCCCGGCTTCAGCACTTCGCCGCTCGTTCGTGACGTGCTGGCGGAACGTGGCTACGCCTACGATGCTTCTCTTTTCCCCAGCGCCCTCGGTCCGGTGGCGCGCCTGTTCTTCTTTTTAAATTCCAAGCTCTCCGCAGAGGAGAAGGCGCAGCGTAAAGGACTCTACGGCAAGTTCAGCGATGCCTTCGGCACCTTGCAGCCTTTCGCATGGGAGAACGGTCTCATGGAAGTCCCCGTGACCACGATGCCGCTGCTGCGCCTGCCAATGCACACGACGTATCTGATGTTCCTCGCGCAGAAGTCAGAATGGCTCGCGAAGTTCTACTGGAACACCGCCGTCACACTCTGTCGCCTGCGTGGTGTGGCTCCTTCGCTCCTGCTGCATCCCACGGATTTTCTCGATGTGCAGGATGTGCCGCAGATGAGCTTCTTCCCCGGCATGAAACTGCCTGCGAAGAACAAGGTCGCCCTCGTCGAGCACACGATCCGCAGCCTGCAGAAACACTGGCAGGCCGGCACCATGAACGAACACGCCGTCTTTGCCGGAACCAGCGCAGCCCGGCCACGTCTTTCCACTCAAACAGCCTGACTCCACCAACGCCATGAAAACACCGACGCAAGTCAACGAAATCGCCATCGTCCTGCCCGCTTACAACGAGGAAAAAGATCTGCCTGCTTTGCTCGAAAACATTCGCACCACGCTGGCGACCATGCCTTTTAAATACACCGTGGTGGTGGTGGATGACGGCTCCAAGGACCGCACGGCGGAAATCGCTCGTGAAGCGGCCAAGATCATGCCGCTGCAGCTCATTCAGCATGAGGTGAACAAAGGTCTGGGTGAAGGCATCCAGACCGGATTGCGCGCAGGCTGGCACATTGGTGATGTCGTCATCGTCATGGATTCCGACAACACCCACAACCCCATTTACATCGAGGACATGGTGAAGGTGATTCAAGAAGGCGATGCCGATGTGGTCATCGCCTCCCGCTTCCAGGCCGCCAGTGTCGTGCAGGGAGTGCCCTTCTTCCGTCAGGTGCTGAGCTGGGGCTGCTTCTTCATGATGAAGACGCTGCTGCCGTATCGCAATGTGCGTGACTACTCCACCGGCTTCCGCGCCTATCGCAGTTTGACACTTGGCCGTCTCATTAAAAACTCCGGCCCCAAGTTTATCCAGGAGTCCAGTTTTGCCTGCATGCTCGAGCTGCTCCTCAGCCTGCGCTGGGTGGGGGCTCGCGCCGTCGAGATCCCCTACACGCTGCGTTATGACCTCAAGGTCGGCGTCAGCAAGATGCGCATCATGCGCACCATCCGCCGCTACTTCACTGTCATCGGCAGATACTGGGCAAAGGACGTGCTGCCGGTGGCTGAAGAGCCTTCTCTCAGCGAATTGCGCAGCCAGTTGCGTACTCACGCCTGAATTCCACGCACGGCTGCTCCCTGTTCAACACCATGAACTCCAATCCCAAATCAATCGCCGTCCTCGGTGGCGGCATCTCCGGTCTCACCTGCGCGCTGCGTCTCGCGCAGGAAGGACATCGGGTCACTTTGATCGAGGGCTCGGAGCAGTTGGGCGGCCTTGGCACGTTCTTTGAGCACGACGGCCGCACGTTTGAAAAATTCTATCACTGCATGCTGCCCAGCGACGGCCCGCTGCTGCGGGTGCTCGAAACACTCGGCCTTCGCGAGGAGGTGTACTGGAAGCCCACCACCTTTGCATATGCCCATCAGGGACGGTTTTTTCCGCTCAACACCGCGCTGGACCTGCTGAAGTTTGCGCCGCTGCGTTTCATTGATCGCATTCGTGTGGGCATCACCGGTTTGTATGGTCGCCTTGTTTCTGACAAGGGACTGGACGACGTCACCACGGTGAAATGGCTCACGCGGCTGTCGGGCGCGCGTG
Organism: Verrucomicrobiota bacterium; assembly: GCA_025360015.1. GTDB lineage: Bacteria > Verrucomicrobiota > Verrucomicrobiia > Verrucomicrobiales > Verrucomicrobiaceae > Prosthecobacter. Next base: position 119,151 of record JANYCZ010000029.1, read on the forward strand.
CCTTCGCCAAATTTTGGCAGCCTATGCTCGAAGCAAAATTTGGCGACCGCTATCATGACGTGCCCGCACTCTGGTTCTGGACCCGCTTCAATCGCGAGAAGGGGGAGTCCAAGGGCGAATGCAAAGGCTACATCAAAGGCGGCTACAAGTGCATCACCGACACCTTCGTCCGTGTGCTGAACTCGCTGGGCGGTGAAATCCGCCTCAATACCGCCGTGCAGGTCGTGGATCTGGATGCCGAAGGCCGCGCCCTCGTCACCACCGCCGCTGGCAGTGAATCCTTCGACCAGCTCGTCATGACGCTGCCCACGCCCCAGGTCGAAAAGCTTGTCGGGCCTGCTATGCGCCGCGCGATGCCACCGCTGGACACCACCACGGATTATCAGGGTGTCATCAACTGTCTGCTGTTCTTGAAAAAGCCGCTCACCCCGCATTACTGGGTGGCCACGCCGGAAAGTGAACACCCGTTTGACGGTGTCGTGGAAACCTCCACGCTGACCGACATCGCAGATCGTGGCCAGCGCCATGTGGTGTATCTCACCAAATACCTGCACCGCGGCGATGAACGCTTCAGTGTGAGCGACGAATGCATCCGTGCCTACTGGATACCCGCGCTGCAAAAACTCTTTCCCGAGCTTCAAGACAGCGACATTGAAGCCACCCAAATCTTCCGCGCGCCGTTTGTCGAGCCGATCTACAAGCTCGGTCAGATGCAGCTGCGTCCGCCGGAAGAGCTGGTGCAGGGCAAGGTCTATATGGCCAACACCGCGCAGGTCTATCCGGTGGTCACTTCCTGGAATGGCAGCGTCATTCAGGCCGAGCGCACTCTGGCCACCATGGGCATCAAACAGCTGAGTGAACCGGCAACGATTGGTTCGCGCACCGCTGAATTGAAGCTCGCCAGACCCCTTGGCAGCGCGCAGCCGCTGCGCCCCGCTGTGGCGAAAGCTTGATTTCAGGCGAGCAGGGCGGTGGCGTTCCGCCACTGCACTGTCGAGGTCTGCGCGGCATTGAGTGCGGATTCCTGCATTTTTAAACGGGCGGACTCCCAGTAGAACACGGGCGCGAAGGATCCGAACACAAGCCGCTCCAGCGGCCAGGTTTTGAGCAGCGCCTCAACGCCGCCCACGCCTTCGATCATCGCGAAGTCGAGCCAGACGTTCGGGCAATCCTGCAAATAGCGCAGCAGCATGACGGCATTGGCATTGAGCAGCATCACGCGTGCGTCTTTGATTTCTTGCATGATGGCAGGCAGCGGCTTGAGATCAACCGGGGGCACGCGCACCTGCGGGTTTTGCGTGCGTTCATCTTCCATCTGCACCACCAGTTGCACCAGCAGGTGGTGCTTTGCCGCGAGAGGAAGCAGTTCGCGGAACGCGGGCGCTTTCAAATCATAGCCGTGGTAATTCGGATGCAGGCGAATCGCACGCATGCCGTGGTCTTCGGCGCAGCGTTTCACATCGTCCTGCCAGCCGGGCAGGGAGAGATTGACCGTGCCGCAGGGGCGGAGGATGGAGTTTTGGCAGGCTTGGGCGAGTTCACGGTTCACCTTTGCCACGTCACGGCGCAGCAGGCCTTCAAAGGCACCGGCCCAAGCTTCCGTCACACCGCGCATGCTCAGGCCCTGAATGAATGCCTGGGGATTTTCCGCGCCAAGCTGGCGAAAGGGATGCGAACCCAGATAGACATGGCAGTCGGCAAGTTTTGCTTCTTCGACTGCTTGCAGCGATGATGCGGCGAGCATGGCGCTGGAGCTCAGCATGAAATTCCGGCGGTTCATGCGGGCAGTTTGAACGATTCAGCGGCAGTGAAAAGCATTTCCTCCTGCCTTGCGCTGTTTTGATGCGTGGGTAGCCTTGCGGCACATTCCGATGAACTGGTACTACAACAACGCTGGCGCAGCCGAAGGTCCGATGGACGACCAGGCCATGACCGAGCTGGTCCGTGCCAACAAGCTGGTTTCGGATTCTCTGGTCTGGCATGCCGGGCTGGAAGCCTGGCAGACGGTGGCCGTGCTGGCGCCTTCGTGGTGGTCGGCATCGCTGCCTACTCCGGCTGGCAGGCCTGTGCCCGTGGCGGAAAAGAAACCCGCCCAAGAGAAAGCGGACTCAAGTGCCCGGCGTTTGTCCGGGCCGAACGCCCCGACCACTGAAACGGCCGAGACCAAGGCTGGCGGTGGGTTCCTGAAGCGCCTCTTTGGCTTCGGCAAAAAGAAAGACTGACGTCAGGCTTGGATGCCCTTGGCCTGCAGGATCGGCAGCATCAGGCCGCGCAGGTTGTCGCAGAAGATCTTTTGTTTGTGGGCATCGCTGATCTGCGCGCCGTGGACTTTCGCCAGCTGGCTGGCAAAGCTGCGCCCGCCACAGTCGCTGCCGTAGATGACGCGTGCGGCACCCAGCTCGCGCACTGCCATTTCCGTAAAGCCGGCGGTGGGGTCAGAGCCGGCGAGATCGGCATAGAGATTCGTCTGAGCACGAATGGCACGGATGCCCAGCTCCCAGGTGCCACCGGTATGGCCACAGATGATGGGCACTTCGGGGAAACGTTTGGCCAGTGCGACGAGATCGTCCGGAGTCGATTCACCGGCATAGTTGCCGTTGGTTTTGAACCACGTGTGCTGAAAAATGACGGCTTTCAATTCGGCGGCGCGACGGATGATCGCGTCGATGGCGGGCACGCTGCATTTTTCAGCCACCCACAGTTTCACGCCCACCATCGGCCCGTTGGCCACGCAGCGTTCGAGTTCGGCGAGACTTTCCGACGGATGTTTGGCATTGAGATAAACAAACCCAAAGGCCCGATCTGGGAACTTCGCGATGGCGCGCAGCACCTCGTTGTTTTGCTGCACCAAGTCGGCTGGGGAGGGATCCTGCGACCACTTCATGCCCATGTAAACGCACAGCCGCTCGATGCCCATGCGGTCAGCATAGCCGAGAAGCGCATTGAGGCGTTCTTCCGGCGTGAGGCCGGGGACGCCTGACAGGTGGCAATGAAGATCCCAGATGCGCATGCAGAGGAATGAAGCGGAAGCGGTTCATGTCAGCAATGTTTTCTTTGCGGGCCCGCTGAGGCGCTTCATTTTGCACCCATGTCCACCAAGCCCACCGACGTCCGCGTCACCGCCGCCGAAGTTTTCTTCCTGCCTGTCACGATGCGTGTGCCGCTGAAGTTTGGTCCGGAAACAGTGACGAATGTCGTCTGCCTTCGAGTGCGTGTGACGGTGGCAGATCGCAGCGGCAAAACAGCGCAGGGTTGGGGCGAGACGCCGCTTAGCGTGTCATGGGTCTGGCCCAGCACTCTGAGTGTGGCGGTGCGTGCGCAGCGCATGCAGGACTTTTCCAGGTTGCTGGCGCAGAGGCTGGTGGAGAGCGGCTTCACCGGCCATCCGATGGAGATCGGCCAGGATTTCATGCACGGCCCGCTGGCGGCGACCTTGAAGGAAGCCAATGCGGCTGCGGGTGGAGATGAGATGCCCTACCTCGGTTCACTCGTGGCCTTCAGCGCCTTCGACATCGCCGTGCACGATGCCTATGGCGTGCTGCACAACCGCGACATTTACTCCACGTACAATGCCGGGTTCATGAGCCGCGATTTGTCCGCATTCATCACGCCAGAAGAAGGCAGCGGCATCGATTTCAAAGGACGCTATCCGCAGGACTATCTCGTGATGGATGCACCGAAACAACTGCCGGTGTGGCATCTCGTGGGCGGTGTGGACGCGCTGGAGGCGTCGGATTTGAACGGCAGTGAACCGAAGGACGAACATCCGCTGCTGCTGGCGGACTGGATCCAACGCGACGGCTTGAAGTGTCTGAAGGTGAAGCTGCGCGGCACGGATGCAGCGTGGGATTTTGAACGCATGCAGCGCATTGGCCGCATTGGTTTTGCAGGTGGGGTCAAATGGCTCAGCGCTGACTTCAACTGCACCGTCAAGGAGCCTGGGTATGTGAATGACATCCTCGACCGTCTGCTGCGCGACGAGCCGGAGATTTATGCCCGCACCCTGTATGTGGAGCAGCCGTTCCCGTATGATCTGGAGGCGCATCAGATCGATGTGCGCAGTGTTTCTGCGCGCAAGCCGCTGTTTCTGGATGAAAGCGCGCATGACTGGGAGTTCGTGCGGCTGGGCCGTCGCCTCGGCTGGTCCGGTGTGGCTTTGAAGACCTGCAAAACTCAAACAGGCGCGCTGCTAAGCCTGTGCTGGGCCAAAGCGCATGGCATGCCGCTCATGGTGCAGGATTTGACGAATCCGATGCTGGCGATGATTCCGCACGTCCGTCTCGCGGCCCATGCCGGAACGATCCAGGGCGTGGAGTGCAATGCGATGCAGTTCTACCCCGATGCTTCAATGCCCGAGCAGGAGATTCACCCCGGCCTGTATCAGCGCCGCAATGGCATCGTGGATCTGAGCACGCTCAGCGGACCGGGCTTTGGCTATCGTGCAGATGAGGTGAAGCGCTCCTTGTAGGCAAAATCTGGCGAACGTGGCTACTTACGGGAGCTCGTCAATCGTGAGCGTGTAACGGTGCGGGCTGTCGCCGTTGCCGAGGATGATTTTGTTTTCACCCGTTTTCAGCAGGCTGGTGATGCAGCCGGCATCGACACTGACGTGCTCGCCGTTCACCCAGGAGCCGAGCTTGCTGCCGCGGTCACGCAGGACGAAATGGCCGTGCTCGAAATCGATTTCGCAATGATTGCGCGAGAGCTGGTAAGGATGCGGCTCCTCAATGGAGAGATCGTTGCGGGCGAGCGATGACACGGCGGTGTCGAAGTAAGTGCGGCCGATGCGGAAGGGCAGCTTGGTGATCGTTTTCTCCACCGCTGGAAGGTCGAGACCGGTTTCCTCGTAGTGCGAGCGAAGCTTCACCCGAAACACTGGCTCCTTGGCCGGCTTGGGCTTGGACGTGGAGGCAATCAGAGGTACGGTGGCGTTGGTGGTGGTGGTCAGCAGCAGATCTGTCCTGCGGATGCGCTCGAACAACGTGGCGAGATACACATGCAGGCGGTCGGAGCGCTGGATGATCTGCTGCTCAAACTCGGCTTCAGCAACGGTTTCGAGCGTGGTGTTCTCCAGCGCGGTGGCGGTGGCGGAACGCGGGCGGTCCATGATCATGCCCATCTCGCCGAAGATTTCACCCGGGCCGATCTGGGCGAGCGACTGGACGCCGTGAGAGGTGTTGATGGAGATCTCGACCAAGCCGCTGACGATGAAGTAAGCCTCTTTTGACTTGTCGCCTTCACGGAAAATGACCTGCCCTCGTTGAATATGCTCGGTTGCCATGAGTGCGGAGGATATGGGGTGGCCCTGCAAGGTCAAGCCCTAGGTCGGGGAGTTTAGAGACGCCGAACCCGCACGTTACGAATGCGTGACAGCGTGGCATAGCTGGCGAATCCGAAGGGGAGGCATTTTTCAATGTCACCGGCCCGCAGGCCGAGCTTGCGGCCCTTGGTGCTGGTGTTGACGAACAGCTTGTCGTTGATCCAGGCCCGCAGTTCATCATCTCGCACTTCGATGCGGACCTTGTGCCAGCGGTTGTTTTCAAACAAGCCGTTGCCACGGGTGTTGTTCTCGCTGGCGTCCATGTCATCGATGCTGGAGATGCCCACCAGCGTGCCGCCCCAGCCGCCGACGACGAGCGAGACATGCGAGCCGTTCACTGGAAACGTCACGGTGGCGAAGAAGTCATTGCCCTCCACACGCATGGCTTCGTATTCGAGGGTGTAGCGTGTGAGCGGCAGACCGGCGGACTTCCATGCGTCAAAACGCACGCCGGTCATGGGCTGGCCGGGGTGCAGGGTGATCTCGCCGTCGCGGATCAAAACTTCGCCTTCGACGGGCATGCCGGAGGCTTTCCATGCCGGGGCAAATTCGGCAGAGAGCAGTTTCCATTCAAGGCGGGGCGCGGGACCGCAATGCGTGAGCATAAAAAAGAGGCAGAGCCATGCGGCCCTGCCTCCGAAAAGTTTGAGGGTGCTGCTCATCAGCCTTTCACATCGTAGCAGGAGATGAACTCCTGATCACGCAGGTAGAGCTTGCCGTTGCTGATGACGGGGTGCGTCCAGATTTTGCCCTTGGGATTGCGCTGAGAAGAGGTGGCTTCGAGTTTGAAGCTGCTGACTTCCTGCCAGCCCTTCTTGGAGGCTTCCACCAAGGCGACGGTGCCGTCGTTTTCACCGAGGCAGTAAAGCATGCCATCCGCACTGGTCACCGCGCCTTTGCCGATGCCCTTGTCCTGCCAGACGATGTCGCCGGTTTTGAAATCCTGGCAGGTCCAGCCGCCTTTGTCGGAGTGGCCGTACAGCAGGCCATCGATCAGAATCACGCCGCCATGGTGGTTGACCATGTTGGTGTTGGAATACACTTCAGTGACACTGCCGCCGTCGATCTTCACCGACTTGCAGCCGACACCGTAACCAGCGGCCACATAGACCTGGCCGTTGCTGAAGATCGGTGTCGGGATCACGGCGGTTTTGCCCGGGAACTCCGTCTTCCACAGCACCTTGCCCGTTTTGGACACACCGAGAATGCTGTTCATGAGCAGCTGCACGTATTCGCGTTCACCCCCTTGGGTGATGGGAATGACTGAGGAATACTGTGCGTTTTCCGTCACGTCGCTGGTCTGCCAGGCGACTTTGCCAGTCTTCGCATCCAGTGCAGCGACAGCACCTTTGGCACCGCCGGGGGTAACAATGACGAGATCGCCATCCACGAGTGGAGATTCAGTGTAGCCCCAGCCTTGAACTTTGCCGCCGAGATCCTTGGTGAGGCTCTTTTCCCAGATTTTTTTGCCGGTCGCCGCATCCGCACAGATAATTTCACCGGTGCCGTTCGTGGCATAGACCATGCCGTTGGCGACGGCGGGGGTGGCGCGAGGTCCATCACCCCAGCCGTTTTTCAGAATCGGACCGACGGCGGTCTCCCACTGCTTTTTGCCGGTGGCAGTGTCGATGCAGATGAGCTTCTCTTCGGCGTCGTACAATCCCAAGGTGTAGAGCTTGCCGCCGACCACGGCGAAACCAGAATAGCCGAGACCGGCCTCTGCATTCACCCACAGACGCTTCGGGCCACCTGCGGGCCACTTTTTGAGCAGACCCTTTTCCTTTGAGACATCGTCACGGCCCGGACCACGCCACTGCGGCCAGTCTCCCGGCGCGCCGCCTGCACTGCTGGAGCCGCCGCCAAGAAGCGCCTGATCCGCCTTGCTAAGGGAGGCGACTGCCAGGGTGAGCAGGGCACCGTTTTCACGCTTCAGGGTGACTTTGCCACCGGCGACGCTGACGAGTTCCGCTTTGATTTCGTGGGCACCTGAGGCGTCCTTCCAGATACGGATTTCGGCGCTGGCCCCGAGGACAAGGCAAAGTGACAGCAGAACGGTGGTGGTGATCTTCATGGTTGGTGAGTGTGGACGACTGGTATCAAACGGGCAACGAGGGCGTTGTTTTAGCACAGACTGCCACTTTCGCCTTATTCTATGGCATGGAGTTTTCACCCGCCCATGTCCTTGAGCAGGGATTCGGCGGCAATCCTTGAGGGCTGTTCTTTGAAGCGGTCGTCTTTGAGCACGTCGCGAAGCAGGATGCGTGCGGCATCGGCTTTCTCACTGCGGCGGAGCATTTCGGCGCGGTACAACCTCAGGCGCAGCAGCTCGGCGGCGTCCTTCGTGGTGGATTCGGCATGTTCGAGCAGGTCGAGGGCCTGAGGGAGTTTGGACTGGAGGGCGGAAAGCAGAGCGGTGAGTTCGAGGAGGCGCGGTCTTTGACGCTTCTCGGCGAACTCGGTGAGCGCGGTTTTGATGTGACCGTCCGGTTCACCCGCGAGACGTAGCATCATGCCTTGATAGAGAGCGTAGTCGCGGTCGGCACCTTCACCGAGCTTCGCCCCGATGCCTTTGCCAAAGGGACGGTAGAGGGGATCTCCCAGGACGACATTCATCCATGACAGCGCGGGCGTGGCATTCCATGCGGCCTCGCCGACGGTGAAGCCTTCGAGGAGGCGCCTGTTGAAGATGTCAAAGTGCAGCGTGAGCGCGAGGTAGGGCTCAAACACATTGCCAAAGGTGACGGCGGCCCCGTGCGAGAGCAGCGGACCGGCCCAGGCCTTGTCATGAGCGCGGATGATGCTGGCACTGAACGAATGCAGATGGCAGGCGATGGCACCGCGTTTGAAATGAAAAGTGGGTGAAGCCAGCGCGCCGGAGATGTGATCGGTGTACCAGCCGAAGTAGAGAATCGTGTCCGGCAGCGGCCAGCCCTCACGCAGCACGGCTTCGGAGCGGTCGATGAACACGGGGATGCCGGCGCGGCGATAGGCGTCGGCGCTGTTTTTGAGCCAGTCCTCCCCTTCCTGATACGCGCCGGGTTTTTGAGCGAGATCAATGACGGCGCGTCCCAGCAGGCCGTTTTGCTCAGCATCAAGGGCATCGTCGATCATGCGCTTCACCGTGGGATCATCAGGTCCGTCCAGCCTGCCGACGATCAGCAGTCCGGAGGAGTTTTGGGCATAGGGAAAGCGCGACTGCTGGTCGAAGTAAGGGTTGCGCAGACCGCCTTTGACGGGCGGTTTGGTGAGGCCGAGCACGGTCAGTTCGGAATCGACGCTGGCCTCGTCTTCCTCCGACTGCTTGGGCTTTTGTGCCGCACGGCGGATTTGAAAAGGGACGCCGCGCATGAGCACCAGCACGCGCACTTTGCTGGACAGGGCCATGGGGGAGGGGATGCCATCGCCCGTAAGCGACTTGCCTGGCGCGGGCAGTTCTGCATGCCACCAATGACGGGACTCAAAGAGGTGGAGAAGCGGGCCGCGCAGCTGGGCTTCGAACTCACCGCGTGAGATGGAGTCTTCCTGCGAGCAGCGCAGTCCGATGACGCGCTCCTTGGGGATATGGCGTTTGGCTGCGTAGTAGGCGGCGAGCTCTGCGGAGCCGGGAAAGTCTGGATTGAAAACGACGGCGGTTTCGGCGGCGGCATCCCAGTCGGCAATGAGCTGGGCGTGGGCGGAAAGGGTGAGAAGAAGGAGGATGCAGAAATGACGAATGAATGACGACGCCTGAAGTGCTGCCCGCATAGGAGCAACGTGCGGCTCGTCATTGCTCATTTCTGCCTTCGCAAATCTGCTCATGACCATTCCAGCTTGAGGCCGTCATAGGCGATGTTTACTCCCGGCGGCAGCTTTGGGTCTTCCTCGGCGTGCATGATCTCGCACTGGATGTGGGTGAACCAGGTCTGACGCGGCTGGAGCTCGCGCTGCACGGCCAGGCTTTCCTCAAAGCTCATGTGCGTGGGGTGCGGCGTGTGGCGCAGGGCGTCGATGATGAGGGTATCAACTCCGCGCAGCAGTTCCAGCGCCTCTGGCTGCAGCGTCTTGCAGTCGGGGATGTAGGCGCAGAGTTTGTTTCCGCCGCGTGAGAAGAGATAGCCAATCGTGTCCACTTTGCCATGCAGCACGGGCAGGGGAGTGACGGTCGTTTCGCCCAGGTGAAACGGGCCGTGGACTGGCTTGGGAAAGGGCTTCAAGTAGCCGCGATAACGGTTCTCGCCATTGAAGGCGTAAGTGAACATGCGCTCCAGCACGGCGAGACACTCCGGCGTGCCGTAGATGGGCATGAAATGATCCGCTTCGGTGGTGAAACGACGCAGATCATCGAAGCCGGTGAGGTGGTCCATGTGCGGATGCGTGAAGATCGCAGCATCCAGGCTGCGGATGTTTTCGCGCAGGCACTGCATGCGGAAATCCGGCCCCGTGTCCACCACCCACGCCGCCTCCGACGTATGGAGGTAAACGGAGCTGCGCAGCCGCTTGTCCTTGGGGTCGGTGCTGCGGCACACCGCGCAGTCACAGCCGATCACGGGAATGCCGACCGAGGTGCCGGTGCCGAGGAAGGTGAGCTGCATTTGCATGGAAGGCGAAGGTGGTATCCTTCCAGTGGTAGCCACGATTTGAAACTTTCACAGGACGAGATGCAGCGAAATAAGACCGCCTGATATTCTTTGCCCCCACAATGCGACATTTTTCTCGACTTTCCTCTGTCGGCTCAGTCAGATTCTGCTTCCCAATGAGTGAATTCATCAATCCCTATGCCCCGCCTGCCGCCGAAATTGTAAGTCCGGCTCGAGATTCGCTCAGAACCGGTACGATCCTGTCCAAAGCGTGGTTGATTTATCGGGAACGATTCGTGGTGATCGCGTTCACCATCATGCTGATCTGGGTTCCCTGTGAGCTGTTGAGCAGCTACATGGACGCTTTTACCTTTGGAGAAGATGACTTGCGAAAGTCTCTCAAGTTCAGCCAGTTTCTCGACAACATCTTTGGCATCATCGCCACGGCAGGAGTGATCCATGTGGCGCTTTATCACAACTCGGGCAGCCAGGTGAGCACTGGCCAGGCGTTTGTCGCAGGCTTGCGCAATTGGCCAAAGATGTGGTGGACGAACTTTCTCAGCACCATCGTTCTTGCTTTCTCACTGCTGTTGCTGGTGGTGCCGTTTTTTTACCTGTTCCCAAGGCTGGCGCTCGCTGAGAGCGTGGTCATGAGTGAAGGCCTCTCTGGCAACGCAGCCCTGACACGAAGCCAGGAACTTGTTCGGGGACGCTACTGGCAGATGACGGGCATCTTGCTCATCCTTATGGTTCTAATCTTCCTTCCCATGGCCCTCCTCATAGGTTTGTCTGCTTTGGACATCATGTCTGACCATTGGATCGCAGATGCTGCAATGAGTGTCGTCCTCGACATCATGTCCGCCTTTGGCACCGTTTGCCTGTTCTGCGCGTATGAAGCCTTCTCTAAGCGAGGGGACAACCCGGCTGAGAAGGGTTCGCAGATATTACTTTCCTGAGCGACCGGTTAGTCTCGGCTCGGTTCGTTACTCAACCTCCGGCACCGGACGGTCCACGGAGCCCTTGTTCCAGCGGCCATCCAGGGTGAACGAGAGATGCGGGGTGTAGAGCTGGGGTTCGAGCAGGAAGGAGTCGTGACCTTTGTCGGAGTGCACGGTGATGTGCATGTTGGAAACGTCGGCTTTTTCGAGGTGGCTGACGAGTTCGGCCTGCTCCTCGGGGTAGAAGCAGAAGTCACTGTCGATGCTGAAGACGAGGTAGTGCTGCCCGGCGGCGGCGCTGCGGGCAAACAGCTCGGCATACGTTTTCACTCCGGCATCGCCGAGGGGATCATAGCGCAGCCACATGTCGGCGATGCGCAGGTAGGTGTTGGCATCAAAGCGTTTCACGAATTTTTTGCCCTGATGCAGCATGTAGCTTTCCACGTTGTGCTGCACGCGGTACCACGAGAGTGAATCACCGCCGGCCTTCACATCCTGGCGCGCGCGGCGCTCAATGGCATCGAGATGCACAAAGGTCTTGTGGCTGATCATGCGGGCGAGCGCGAGGCCATACTCGGGGGCTTCGCCGTCATAATAATCACCACCGCGGAAGTGAGGGTCGTTTTCAATGGCGAGCACCTGCTCGAACAGTGTGAGGCGCGTCAGCACGGTGGTGCGGCAGCCGCTGGCGATGGGGACGACGAGTCTGGCGCGCTCGGGGTGAAGGGTGGCGAGATTGATCGCCAGCAGGCCGCCGACGGACGCACCCATGACAGCGTGGAGCTGCTGGATGCCGAGGCTGTCGAGCAGGGCGAGCTGGGACTTCACGACATCGCTGGTGCGGACCTCGGGGAAGGTGCTGCCGTATTGTTTGCCGGTGGCGGGATTGATCGAGGCCGGACCGCTGCTGCCGTAGCAGCCGCCGAGGTAGTTGGCGCAGATGATGAAGTAGCGCTTGGTGTCCAGTGCCTTGTCCGGGCCGATGAACAGATCCCACCAGCCATTGTGAATGTCTTCGGTCCAGCGTTCATCGGTGCCAGGCACTTCACATGTGACGCCAGCGGCGTGCTGGCTGCCGGAAAGAGCATGAAACAGCAGGATGGCGTTCGACTTGTCAGCATTGAGCTTGCCGTAAGTTTCGTAGGCGACCGTGATTTCAGGCAGCTGCGCGCCGGAGGCGAACGTGAAGGGTTCTTTGACGCTTCCGGTGTGGAAAAACTTGGTTTCTTCTGTTTTGACGGCCTTTGACATGTGGCGCGGAAGAAACAGGGTTTTGGAGATGCGGCAAGGCGGATTGCTCGCTGTGAGAGCTTGGATGGCCGCTTGCTGGAAGTTTGGAGCAATGGATGGTTGGTGGCTGGCGTGAATGTGCTTTGGTACCGCTGGCCATGGTTGGATTCCCAGCCGCCAGTCTCGCCCCACTCTCCATGCTCGATCCCTTTGCCACTCTCGAAGAAGCAGGTTTTTCTCTGCGGCGGAGTGGCGGCGTGGATCGGCTGGCCGGGTGGTCGCCGGAGTTGATCGCGGGCCTGGACTGGTCGCGTCTGTCAGAGCTGGCGCGCGCGATTGCGGCGGAGGCAGGGTGCGAACTGGCGGGATCACGCATCATGCCGGACGGGGCGGTGCTCTTTGGCATGATCGAGGAGCCCAAATCTGCGAAGGCTCGGCGGGCGATGGTGAAGATCGTCCCATGGAATGAATGGGGTGCCACGCCGGAGACGGTGCAGCGCTTTGCGCAGGAGGTGCGCACCGCGCGAAACACCCGTGGCATTTTGATCGCGCCGGCGGGCTTCAGCCCGGCGGCACTGAGCACGGCGCAGGAGCTGCGTATCGAAGCCGTGGATGCGGTGGCGCTGGACGCCGCAGTGCGGGCCCTGCCAGGAGATAAAAGTGATTTTCTCTTCGTCGTCACGACTGCGGGAGACTTCGCCACGCCCACCTGCCCGATCTGCATGAAAAAGCTGCAGCGCATTGAGCAGGAGTCTTTGGAGCTGCCTTCACGCACCATCGATATGGACGGACTCATTGCCGACAGCGTGGTCTGCGACCGCCTGGAAGTGGCTCCGGGCTGCGAAGTGACGTTTTTGCAGGAGGTGCGGGCGCGCTCGCTCACGGTGGCGGGCCATGCCTCGGGTGATTTCGTGTGTGAAGGGCCGGTGACCTTGGAAAAAGGCGGCACTTTGTCCGGCACGGTGGCGGCGCGGTCCCTGGTGGTGCGCGATGGTGGTGAGCTGCTGGGGCAGTTCCGCATTCTTGAGGGCAAGCTGGGCTCCTTTGTGAAGCCAGCCGTGCGCTGGTACTGGCGCTGTGCGGGCGCGGACGGGCAGAGGCAGTGTGCCGGGGTGATTTTCGAGCCACATGAGTGAGTCGCGAGATCGTTCTTGGCACGCAGGGTCCGGCTGTGGCATGTAACGGCCATGTCTCCCAACTCCTCCGGCCCCGGCGCTCTGCTTCGACTGGTGTTTTATGCCGCCGCCATCGTCATGGCCCTGCTGCATGTGTTTGTGACGTTTCGCGGCCTGAGCAGCGCCGAAGGAATGAATCAGGCGCAGCTCGCGCGGGAGATCGCCCGCACCGGGTCGTATCGGACGCATGTGATCGAGCCCTACGCCTGGGCGCAGATGGAGACGGCGCAGAAAAAGCCCACACCGCTGGCCATGCCAGAGACTGTGCAGCCACCGCTCCAGCCGCTGCTGTGGTCAGTGGCGTTTCGTTTCATGAAGCCCTGGGAGGTGTATGATCCGGTCACCGGCAGCGCGGTCTTTCTGCTGGACCGCGTGATCGCGTGCTTTGGCGTGACGTGGTACCTGCTGACGATTTTTTTCACGCATGGCGCGGCACGGCGGCTGTTTGATGAGCAGGTCGCCGCCGTTGCTGCCATCGGGCTGCTGATGTGTGAGCCGGCGTGGGAGCTGATGGTCAGCGGAGCACCGCGTGCACTGCTGGTGCTGCTGTTTGCGCTGGCGTTTCGCCTGTATGCCTCGGCGGCGGGGCGTGCGGTGGAAAACCGCAGCATGCTCGTGCCGCTGACGTTGCTGGGGATCGTGTGCTCACTCATGATGCTCACGCAATGGATGGCTTTGTGGATTGTGCTAGGAGTCATCATTGGTGTGGCGGTGTTCCTGCCGCGTGGCCGGGCAGGGGTGCTCGTGGTGGCGTTGATCCCCTTGCTGACACTGACCGCCTGGGGCTGGTGGAATGCGCAGCTCTGCGGTGATCCGCTGGGTGGCATCAAGGCCCTGTTTCAGGCGCAGTCCTCCGCCGTGTCGCATGATCTGCTGCTGCGGGATTTCTCACCCAGCGTGCCACTGTTGCAGGTGGATGATCTGCTGCGACGTCTCGGCCTCGGCTGGCAGGATCAGTTTGGGCTGCTCATCGCGCATCTGGGTTATGTCGTGACCGCGCTGTTCTTTTTTCTGGCCCTCATGCACCGTTTTCGCAAGGCGGATGCGGCTTCTGCACGCTGGACGCTGGCGGTGGTTTTCGCCTGCGTGGCCCTGGGCGTGGGGTTGCTCGGTCTGGCTGGCAAGGAGAAGGACGATACAGCCCTCTACATCGTGCTCATGCCTGCCATGTCCACCTTCGGTGCGGCGATGCTGGTGGTGCTGTGGTCACGTTTTCAAGTGTCCGGTGAATTCATGTCACGCTGGGGTGCGCCGGTGGTGGCATTGGTCCTCAGCGCGCTGCCCATGGCGGTGAACCTGCCTGTGCTGATCAAATTTGGACTGACCATGGGGGGCAAAATCCCGCCGCACTGGCCGCCGTTTCTACCGGAGCGCGTGTCCGTCCTGCGCCTGCTCACGGAGAAGAACGAGTTCCTCATCTCCGATTCGCCCGCCTTCGTCGCCTGGTATGGCGATGTGCCTTGCGTGGATCTTTGCACCCAGCGCGGCGACTACGAAGTCATGAAGTCCAAAGCCGAGGCGCGGGGAGCGAAGCTGGCCGGCTTCGTCATGACCCCCGTCTCCGCTAAAGTCGAGCACATCACCGACCTCTATACCGGACCCTATTCCGAATGGCGTGATCTCATCATCCGCGGCCCCATGCTCGCCTTTGACCGTGATTTCTCTCCCAGCCCAGAGTTCCCTTTCAAAAACCCCGTTCCGCTTGTCGGTCAGGCCGTGGGTGACAAAGAGCACCTCAGCCTGCCGATGGTGTTTTACACGGACAAGGCGAGGACGATCAAGAAGTGATCTAGACAGCGAGACATGTTTTGAAATAGCGCAGCGTATCCGCCAGATGCGCATGCCAGTAGTCCCAGGTATGGCCACCTGGAAACTCCTCATACATATGCGGGATGCCAGCAGTCTCCAGATCGCGGTGAAGAGTTCGGTTGTGCTCGATCAGGATGTCTTCCGTGCCGCAGTCAAAGCGCAGATGAGGGAGTGGTGAACACAGTTTCGCGCAATCAATGACCGCCAGAGGGCCATTGCCGGTCAGACTGAATTCTTCCAGCGATTCTTCCACGAAGTCCTTCATCTGCGGTGGCACGTCCGTGATGCTGCTGTGCGCGCTGATGCCAGTGAATTTCTGCGGATGCAGCAATCCCAGCCGCAGTGCGCCATAGCCGCCCATCGACAGCCCGCCGATGAAACGCGGCGCATCTTTGCAGCGTGCGTCGAGCTGCGCTGCAGCTTCAGGCACTTCGTCAACGATCCAACTCGCGTAGTCGGCTTCGCGATGCCGCACATAGCCCGAGCCATCGCCCCACAGGCCGTCTGAAGGCATCGCCAGCATCATCGGAGGCAGATTTTCTTCTTTGATCAATCGGTCCAGCACCTGATGTGCGCCGCCCTTGTACAACCACGCCCAGTGGCTGCCGTAAACGCCGTGCAGCAGGATGACGAGCGGCAGATTCTCTGTCTTGGCTTCCGGTGGTATGTAAAAGCTGATGTCTGCGCGATGGTGAAGGGCCGCTGACTTCACTGTGACGTGATGAATGCCGTTGCCGACCGAGGCTGTTTCGAAAGTGCGGAAGCTCATTTCAAGCGAGGATGTCTTTGATCACCTTTGCACCTTCCACGCCGCTCAGGCGCGCGTCCAGTCCTTGGAATTTGAAGCTGAAGGCGTCGTGATGGATGCCGAGCTGATGGAGCATGGTGGCGTGCAGATCATGGACGGTGGTGATTTTGTCGATGGCGGCATAACCGAGATCGTCGGTGGCTCCATGGACGATGCCGCCCTGGATGCCGGCACCTGCCAGCCACACGGACATGGCCTTGTTGTGATGATCGCGGCCGCTGCCGCCCTGAGACATTGGGGTGCGCCCAAACTCGCCCGCCCAGACGATGAGGGTTTCGTCCAGCATGCCACGCTGCTTGAGATCGGTGATGAGCGCCATGCACGCGCGGTCAATTTCCTGCGCCTTGAGCGCCACGCCTTCTTTGACGCCGCCATGGTGGTCCCAGTCTTTGTGATAGAGCTGGATGAAACGCGTGCCGCGCTCGGCGAGGCGGCGGGCGAGAAGGCAGTTGGAGGCGAAGGAGCCATCGCCCGGCTGGCAGCCGTACAGCTCCAGCGTCTTCGCGCCTTCAGCGCTCACGTCCATCAAATCAGGAACGCTGGCCTGCATCTGAAAAGCCATCTCGTATTGCGCGATGCGCGTGGCGATTTCAGAATCGTCCACGAGTGCGTCGTGCTGCTTGTTGAGGGTATTGATCGCCGCCACATCGCGGCCCTGCTGATCACGCGTGATTCCGCCCGGGTTGGTGAGATACAGCACAGGATCGCCCTGAGCGCGCAGTTGCACGCCTTGGTATTTCGAGGGCAAGAAGCCGCTGCTCCACTGCCGTGCAGCGATAGGCTGGTTCTGCCCGCCCTTGCCGAGGGATGTCAGAACAACGAAGCCCGGCAGATCCGAGGCTTCGGTGCCGAGGCCATACGTGATCCAGGAACCCATGCTGGGACGCCCTGCGATCTGCGAGCCGGTGTTCATGAACATGTGCGCCGGATCGTGATTGATCGCGTCCGTTGTCATCGAACGGATCAGGCAGATGTCATCGATCACGCTGCCGATCTGCGGAAAGAGCGCGCAGATTTCGGTCTGGTTCTTCCCAAATTTGGCGAAGGGATGCTGGGGCCCGAAGCAGGTCAAGGGCTTGCCTTGGAGCTGCGCGAGCTGCTGCCCTTTGGTGAAGGACTCGGGCATCGGCTTGCCGTCCAATTCGGCAAGCTTTGGCTTGGGATCAAACGTCTCCAGATGCGAGGGGCCGCCCGCCATGCTGAGCCAGATCACGCGCTTCGCCTTCCGCGGCAGGGGCAGAGTGCCAAGCACGCCACGAACGGGCGCGGCCTGCGCCGATTGCATTAGCGAGGCAAGCGCCACCGATCCGAGTCCCTGGGAAGTCTTGCCGAGAAAAGCGCGGCGGTGGAGAGGTGATGGCGTGTGCATGGTTATTTGGTGGCGGGTTTCTTCCCGAGACTTTTCAATTCTTCTTCGGTCCACATGGCCATGCGGCCTTTGTTTTGTTCGCGGATGGCCATGACGGCTTTGGTTTCGATGGGGGAGGCATTGTGCTCCCATTCACGGCGGATGTAGGTGAGTACGCCGGCGATGTCTTCATCGGTGAGCTGTGGCAGCGGCGGCATGGCGAGGTTGAAACTGCGGCCACCCACTTTCACTGGGCCGGCGAGTCCGTGGAGGACGATGCGGGTGAGGACCTCAGGCTTGCCAAGCACCCATTCGCTGTCCACCAGCGGGGGGGCGAGCCCATCGAGACCGAAGCCATGGGGCTGATGGCAGGCGGCACAAAGGGTGGCGTAAACAGTTTTGCCTTTATTAAACAGGGCAGTCTGTGCCTCGTTCAGCGGAACGATTTTAGGTGGTGCCGGTGCGCCTGGTTTGCCGGGCCATGCGAGGCGAGCCGCAACACTTGCAAACAACTTGGTCCCGGCCTTTTCGCTCATCGCTGACTTGAGCGTTTTCAGAGATGCAGGCTCCGCCTCCAGCCAGAGCAGCTTCGCGGGTGTTTTGGATTTGGCATCCCCGCCATTGCTGGCGAGCCCTTTGATGATCGCGGCTTGCATTGCTCCACCTTGAGGCTGCGCGGCGGCGAGCTCGAGCATGTCTTCAAACGGACCGGCTTTGTTTGCCGCAGCGAGCAAGGAGCCCAGCGCTTCCATGACCGGCATGATCTGCGCGCTGTTGTCTTTGGTGAGCTGTGCGGCCATGAGTTTGGCGAAGGCCGCCTCCCTGCCGCGCATGCCAGTCAAAGCGCCTTCGAGGACGAGGGTGTTCTTGCCGTGGCTCGCGAGCAGCTTGGCCACGGCCGTATCAGCATCTGGCAGATTGAAGGAAGTGAGCTTGATGGCGAGGTGGGCGAGAACGAGAGCGTCCTTTTCCACGATGAGTGCGATCAAATCTGGGGCGAGGTCACGAGTTGAAATACGCACGGCTGCAGCACGCACCTGGGCGTCTTTGTCGGTGAATGCGCTGCGCAGCAGATCTGGCGTGACAGCAGCGAGACCGTCGAGAGTCCACAGTGCATGCAGACGTGCGAGCGCAGATCTGTTGACGAACATTTCCTTCAGTGCGGGCACGGCGGCAGCATCGCCTGACTCGACGATGAGGCGCTGAGCGGTGTCGCGCACCCAGCCATTGGCGTGCGTGAACAGGCTCACGTCCTTGCTCACTTTCACGGGCTGCGGGCGCTCCTTCGCGTCTGGCACGATGCGCCAGATGCGGCCTTGATTGAACGGCGACTCCAGTTTGCGATCCTTGATGTTCGCAATGAGGTAGTGCGTGAGAAAGCTCTGGTGCTGAATGATGCCACGATACATGTCCACGAGGTAAAGTGCGCCATCAGGGCCGTTCGCAGCCTGCACGGGGCGGAAACGCTCGTCGGTGGACGTTAGGAACTCGGTGGTCTTGGCAGTGTTCGTGGCCTTCACGATGCCGTCCTTTTCGCTCATGGTGAAGCGCTTCACCAGATTCGCGCAGGGTTCCGGCACAAAGCAGTTGCCACGATAGGCGGCGGGGAAGGCATCGCCGCGATAGATTAGCGCGCCGCAGGTGCCGGTGGGTTTAGGCAGCGTGCCGTCAGCGCGGAGTGATTTCGGCTCGTAGCCACGATTCACGCCCGGTGTGGGATGTGAAGGATAGAGCGTTTGATCTGCCGCCAGCTTGGCATTGATGCTTGTCGCGTTGCGCAGCAGGGGATTGCGGGTGAAGGCCTCCGTGGGGAGGAGGTCGGCGCGAAGCATGTCAGAATTGTAGTTGAAGTAGAGGCGGCCGTAGTCGTCCTGGCAGAGGCCCCACTGGCCGCGACCGAGACCGGTGTCCTTCTGCCAGACGCCGCTGCGCAGTTTGAAACGAGTGGTGTAACCCGCGCTCCAGATGGCGTTGTCCATGGCCCAGATAGGCGTGTTGGCCATGTGCTCAGGCTGGCCGCCGAGGGTGCCGAAGTCGGTTGCAACGACGTCTTTCACGTCTGCTTTGCCATCGCCATCGGTGTCTTTGCAGAAATACAGATTCGGTGGCACAGCGATCAGAGCCCCGCCATTCACCGCCAGCACGGCACGTGGCATGACGAGATTGTCGAGAAACGGCGTCGCCTTGTCCATGCGGCCATCGCCATCCGTGTCTTCGAGCAGTGACACACGGCCCGTGGCTTCTTTTTCGCCGCCTCCCTCAAGGTCATGCATGTAGCCGCGCATCTCCACGACGTAGAGCCGCCCCTGCTCATCAAAGCTCATCGCCACCGGAGATTCGATCATCGGCTCGCTCGCGACGAGTTCGATATGGAAGCCCTTTTCGACCTTGAAGGTTTTCAGCTCCTGCTCCCATGACAGCGGCGCGGGCGGCGGCAGCTTGAATTTCAGCTCGACCTGCTCAGGCCCGGCATTCTTGAGGTTAACGGCTTGTGCGGAGGGCAGGAACGACGACGCCAGAATGAACAGCGACGAACGCAGGACGAGGGATGGGAACCTTGGGGGAGGCATGGAGATGCGATTTTTTGAGTTTGGGGAGGCGGCGTCACCAAACCATAAGGCCGGCTGAAATCCTAGTCGCTCAATGACCAAAGTTGGTATTTCTGGCGTCGATGTTCACGCCTCACTTTTCTTTTTTCGGTTTCGGCTGCTCGGAGGCTTTGATCGTCAGCGCTGGCACGGGATCGTTCTTTCCTGCGAAGGCATTCCACGCCTGCTGAAAGACGGCGGAGTCGCGAACATCGCCCTCGGCGATGAACCACTGGTAGTGCAGCTTGAAGGGGGCCTCGGCGGTGGCCTTGCCTTTCGGGAACATGCCAAAGCGGCCGTAGTCGCGGTAGGCGGAGATGGCGGTTTCCTTCGGATTGTCGGGGTGATTGAGAATCACGACGGTGAAGGTCTTGCCTTCCACTGTGAAGACCTCGGCGGCCCAGGGCAGGTCTTTGACCTTGTGCGCGTCGATGTTCTCGCCGGGGAAAATGTAGGTGGTCGTTTTGGTGTCCACCAGTTCGGAAGGGCGGAACTGCGCGCCGGCGTGTTCGGGATCGCCACTTATCTCAGCTTCGCCGCTGACGGTCTTGATGGCGCTGGTCATGTCGATGCCGAGATAAAACGGCTTCGCTGGGGTGGTGAAGGTGAAGCGGCGCTCTTCGGTGAGAAAGGGCTGGGTGGTGTCGGCCTGCCAGTCAATGGAGGCGGTGAAGCTGGAGTCACCAGGTTCCACCTTCGTCACCACCTGATCGCCACCTGTCATATGCCAGCGGTCATACGATTTGCCGCCATAGGCGATCTTGCTGAATCCGAGGAAAATGCCGCGATGATGCGTGAAATTAAAGCCGGGGCCTTTGGTGAGGCGTGTGGCTCCGCTCGAATCAAAGACGTGCAAGTAGGGCTTGTAGGTGTCGTGGTGTTTCGCGGGCGTGCTAAGATCATTCGCTATCATGAGGCGGGCGACGACTTTGCCGCCGTTCGAGACATCGACGTGGTCTTTTTCCACGACCTTGATGTCAAAGGCGGCGGCGCTCAGTGCGAGAGCGAGGAGGATGAAGGCGGTGGGTTTCATGCGAGGATCTGTTTGATGACTTTGGCCTTTTCGACGCCGCTGAGTTTGGCGTCAAGGCCCTGGAATTTGAAGGTGAAGGCGTCGTGCTGGATGCCGAGCTGGTGGAGCATGGTGGCGTGAAGGTCGTGGACGGTGGTGATGTTTTCCTGCGCAGCGTAGCCGAGGTCATCAGTGCTGCCGAAAGTGACACCGCGCTGGATGCCCGCACCGGCGAGCCACATGGACATCGCCTTGTTGTGATGATCACGGCCGATGGGGCCTTTGTTGCCCTGCGCCATCGGCGTGCGGCCGAATTCGCCGCTGAAGACGATGAGTGTGTCATCAAACATGCCGCGCTGCTTGAGGTCCTTGATCAGCGCGGCGCAGGCCTGGTCCACTTCCTTGGCACGCAGCGGCAGTTCTTCCTTCAGCAGGCTGTGGTGGTCCCAGTCGCGGTGATAGAGCTGAATGAAACGCGTGCCGCGCTCGGCGAGGCGGCGGGCGAGAAGGCAGTTCGACGCAAAGGAACCATCCCCAGGCTGGCAGCCGTAGAGTTCGAGAGTTTTGGGGCCTTCGCCGCGGATGTCCATCAGCTCAGGCACGCTGGCCTGCATTTGAAACGCCATCTCATACTGGGCGATGCGGGTGGCGATTTCGGGATCGTCGCAGAGCATGGCGTGTTGCTTGTTGAGCGCATTGATGGCAGCGAAATCGCGGCCCTGTCGCTCACGAGTGACGCCGTTCGGGCTGGTGAGGTAAAGCACGGGATCGCCCAGCGAGCGCAGTTGCACTCCTTGATATTTGGACGGCAGGAAGCCGCTGTTCCACTGCCGTGCGGCGATGGGCTGGGGATTGCGGCCTTTGCCAGTGGACATCATCACCACAAAGCCGGGGAGATCCTCCGCCTCGCTGCCAAGGCCGTAGGTGATCCATGAGCCCATGCTGGGGCGTCCGGCGATCTGTGACCCGGTGTTCATGAACATGTGCGCCGGGTCGTGATTGATCGCGTCGGTTGTCATGGAGCGCACGAGGCAAATGTCATCGGCGACGCTGCCGGTATGAGGCAGCAGCTCCGAGAGCTCCATCTGGCACTCGCCATATTTTTGGAAGCGGAACATCGGCCCTTTGCACACGAGTTTCTGCCCCTGAAGCTGCGCCAGTTGCTGTCCCTTGGTAAAGGACTCAGGCATCGGCTTGCCATCCATTTCCGCGAGCTTTGGCTTGTGGTCGAACAATTCCAATTGCGACGGTCCACCGGCCATGGTGAGCCAGATGACCCGTTTGGCTTTTTGTGGAAACGGCAGAGGGCCGAGGACGCCGCGCGATGCGGCATGCAGCAGATTCGGCTGCAAAAGCGATGCCAGAGCTATGCTGCCGAGACCTTGTGTGGTGCGACCGAGAAAGGCGCGCCGGGTTTGAGCGGAGATCGAATGCATGGCTTAGCTCCGCGTGATGGTTTCGTGCAGGTTCAGGAGCACGCGGGCCACGTGTGTCCACGCGGCGAGTTCGCTGGAGCTCAAATTGGGAGCGACAGGTGAGGCACCTGTTTTGAGCAGTTCGGCGGCTGCGCCGGGTTCCTTTTGGTAATCAGCGAGTTGTTGGGCAAACAGCGCGGAAAGCGTCTTGAGTTCATCGGCGCTCGGGTTGCGTTGCAAGGCCTGCTGAACGGCCCAGGTGATGCGCTGGCTGGCATCGCCGCTGGATTCGGTCAGGATGCGGGCGGCGAAGACGCGGGCGGCTTCAACATACGTGGGGTCATTCAGCAGCACGAGGGCCTGCTGCGGGATGTTGGAGCGGTTGCGCTCGGCCACGCATTCCTCACGGCTTGGCGCGTCGAAGGCAAGCAGGGAAGGGTGCGTGAAGGAGCGCTGCCACCAGGTGTAGAGGCCGCGCCGATACAGGCCTTCGCCGCTGTCGTTCTGCCATTCGCGAGTGGGGAAATTCAGGTTTTCCCAGTACTTGGCGGGCTGATAAGGCTTCACGCTTGGGCCGCCGATTTTCGGGGCGAGCAGACCGGAAATGGTGAGTGCATTGTCGCGCACGAGTTCGGCATCCAGGCGGAAAGGACTCTGGCGGGCACATTCGCGATTGTAGGGATCTGCGGCGGTGAGTGCCTTGGTGGAGGTGGAGACTTGCTGGTAAGTCGCGCTGGTCGCAATGATGCGGATCATGTGCTGCATGTCCCAGCCGCTGTCCATGAACTCGCAGGCCAGCCAGTCGAGCAGCGCGGGATTCACCGGCGGCTCACCCTGCGCGCCTAGGTCGTCCAGCACCTTGCTCAAGCCGGTGCCAAAGAACTGCTTCCACAGACGGTTCATCACTGTGCGCGCGGTGAGCGGATTGTCCTTGGAAACGAGCCACTGGGCCAGATCGAGACGGGTGAGATCACGGCCTTCGATTTTGGGCTTCGGCAGGTAGCTGGGCAGCGCGGCCTTCACGACTTCGCCGCTTTCATCCATCCAGTTGCCACGCGGCAGGATGCGCACGGTGCGCTGGGTTGTGTCGCTGATTGAGACGATGCACTTGGGCGCGCCGCTTTCGAAATCCGCCTTCTCCTTTTCGACTGTGGCGAGCTTGGTGCGGAGCTCGTTGAGTTCAGGAGCGATCTGCTTGTAGGCGGCGGTAAGTTTCTGCCTTTGCACAGGTGTTCGCTTGTTCGGAGCTGATTTGAGAATGTCGGCGATTTCAGCGATGGGAAGCGAGGTGCCGGGCGCGCGGATGGGCTTGGGAGCGTTCGTGCTGCTGAGACGGAGATTGGCGATTTCGTGATTTTCACCCCAGCCAAAGGTGAGTGTGAAGGTCACGGCGGCATCGGCTGCGGTGATAGGTGTGGCGAGTTCAAGATAGAGTGACTGATCGGCCCCGGTCGCTCCGAGCACGCCCCAGCCATTTTCTTTCTTGTTTGCGATACCGTCGATGGCAGCGGTGGCGGGGAAGGTCTTTTGCTCAAACGTGGCGCTGGCATGGGCAACGGCGAGCGTATCCTTTTTCGCGCCGCTTGTGAGAGCGACTTCGCTCAGCACGAAGTTGCCATTCGAGGCGAGGCCGATGCCGGGCAGTTTTTCCTTGAGCGCTTCAATGCGGATGCCCGTGGTGCCCAGCGGCAGCTTGGTGGTGAGGGTGTAGGTTTCGGTGCCGTCGTTTAGTTTCCGCTCGTTGCGTTTGGCATCGAGGGTGCCGCGCACCACGCCTTCTTTGTCAGCTTTGAGGGCGATGTTTTTCTTGGTCGATGCCACAGCCATTTGTTTCAGAGGCTGCCACATGCTGCTGGCGATCACCGTCTCCAGCGCCTGCTTTTCCCAGGTCGCTTGCGCTGGTAAGAGTTCCGGGCGCGGTATGGCAAATTCGGTCTGCAGGGCAGCAAGCCTTTGTGCGATGTCGGCCTGACGTTTCTGCTCCGCCGCATCGAGCACCAACATGCCAGCTTCGCGACGGCCAAGAATCGGCTCTTTGATGTCGGCGAAGAACGCGCCCAGCGAGTAGAAATCACGCTGTGTCCACGGATCAAATTTGTGATCGTGGCACTGGCAGCAGCCGGTGGTCTGGCCGATCCAGGCGTTGCCGACGGCACGGACGCGGTCGGTGAGCATGCGCTGCTCATAATCCTTCGCCTGCGCTCCGCCTTCTTCTGTGGAAAGCAGCAGCCGGTTGAAAGCGGAGCCGACTCGCGTCTCCTGATTGGCGTCCGGCATAAGGTCACCGGCGACTTGTTCCAAGGTGAAGCGGTCGAAGCGCTTGTTGCTGTTGAAGGACTGAATGACGTAGTCGCGGTAAGGCCACACGTTGTGCGGATTGTCGCTGTGGTAGCCGATGGTGTCCGCGAAGCGCACCACATCGAGCCAGCCGATGGCCATGCGCTCGCCGTAGTGCGGGTTTTTGAGCAGGCTCTCCACGACCTTGGCGTAAGCGGCGGGAGATGCATCCTGTTCAAAGGCGGCCACTTCCTCTGGCTTGGGCGGCAGGCCGATCAGATCCAGATAAAGCCTGCGGATCAACGTGCGCGCGTCGGCCTGTGGCGAAGGCTTGAGGCCGATCTGTGCGAGGCGCTGCTGCACTAGCATGTCCACCGCATTTTTACCCGCCGGGATCACCGCCTTCACCGGCTTCTCATAGGACCAGTGCTGCTGATAGGCTGCACCCTGATCGATCCATTTTTTCAAAATCTCCTTCTGCCGCTGCGTGAGCTTTTTATTTGAATCTGGCGGCGGCATGAGGTCGTCTGCATCTGCGGTGAGGATGCGCGACACGAGCTCGCTCTTCGCCGCTTTGCCGGGAATAAACGCCTCCGCCTTCACGGCCTCCTCACGAATGTCGAGCCGCAGATCAGCCTCCCGATGCTTGGGGTCATTGCCATGGCAGTAGAAGCAATTGTCCGACAGGATCGGCTGCACATCGCGGTTGAACTCGATTTTGGCCGGAACCGGCGGCTCGGCGGCATGAAGGCCCAGTGTTGCGAGCAGAAGAAGGCAGGTGGGTTTGGTCATAAAGCAGTCAGGAAGCAATACGCACCCACAGAACGCGATATTGACACCTCATTTGCCGCCGGAGAGCGGTTCTTCCGAAAAAATGCAGTGGTCTCGCCGGTGGCGAGGAAAGACTCACGCTGGCTTCACCGAAAAATCGCTGTCGTCGAGCGAGCGCAGCACCAGCTCACGAGGCACGCAGAAATCGTCCATCTCAATGCAGCTCACGATGCCGTTGGCGATGTGCTCGGGCTTAAGAAAAAGCTGCTTCGGCGCCTCCCGCTGCGAGGCGTTATCCCAAAACGCCGTGTCCACGCCGCCGGGCAGGATGGCGGTGACGCGGATGCGGTGCGCGGCGGCTTCTTCAGCCAGGCCTTGGGTGAAGCCGCGCACGCCCCACTTCGCGGCGCAGTAGACGGTCTCGCTTGGGATGCCGCGCAGGCTGGCGGTGGAGATGACGTTGATGATGTGGCCGTGCTTGTGCGGGAGCATCGCTTTCAGGGCAGCCTGAGAACCAAGGATGGTGCCTTTGAGGTTCACCGCCAGCATAAGGTCTATCTCATCTTCAGTGTAGTCAGGAATCCAGCGATGACGTGCGAGCCCGGCGTTGTTTACCCACACGGCGATGGGGCCAGACCATTCGATTGCCTGACGCGCAAGCTCAGCGACTTGATCACCCTTAGAAACATCGCAGACGACGCCCAGTGTTCTCTCAAAGCCGAGAGTTTCACAGGCGGTATGAAGATCGGCTGCATTCAAATCGGCCAGCACCACATTGAGGCCCGAGCCGAGAAGCGCTTGAGCGGTAGCGTAGCCGATTCCTTTGGCGGCCCCAGTGACGACGGCGGTTCGATTGGTGAGATTCATGTGCTAAGTTCAATTTCGTTGTTCCAAGCTCAGAGATGCTTCTCGCTGATGGATTTGTCGTGGTCGTAGATTTGTTCCTTCGTCTGCCTGCCCTTCATGTCCCAGTAGCGGTTGAGACCGTGGCGCTGCCCGTGGTCGAAATTGGTTTCGGCGGACTGCTGGCCGTTCTCCCACCATTCCTTCATCACGCCGTGCATCTTGCCGCTTTGATAGGGGTATTCGCCAGCGGTCTTGCCGTTCGAGTGTTTGTTGCGGATGAGGCCGGTGTAGGGCTTGCCCTTGTAGTTCGCCTCTTTGCCGTCGTTGAGCATTTCGACTTCCTTGTCGGAGAAACCGACTTCGGCGGGTTGTTTTTCGCAGGAGGAAAGGCAAAGCGCGCAGAGCAGGAGGGCGAGGAGCTGTTTCATGCGCGCAGCATGGAGATGGAGCGCGGGTTTTCAACTCGCAGCACGCCTCACTTTGCTGCCAAGGCCTTCTTCCATTCGGCCGGAGCGCCGGGCAACGTCTCTGCGAGGATGCGGCGGATGTGGCCGCGCTCAGTTTCGCTAAGGTAGCCGTATTCGCCGGTGGTGTCCTTGCCTTCGAGCACCGTCCAGAGTCGGATGAGCACGGTCTGTTTCAGCGGGGCGGTGAGGTGCTGGAAGGTGAGGGAATAGACCATGTAGCTGCAGCGGTATTTGAAGAGGCGGTGCAGAAGCTGGAAGTCCTTCAAGCTGCGGCCATCGCTGCTTTGAGGGGCACGTGTGGAAAAGGCGGTCTGGAAGGCAGGATCGCCCTCGATGCCACCTTCGGGCAACTCGGCTTCGTCTTTGAAGAGGAGGGCTTCGACGACGTCCTCAGCGGCATGGTCAATGATGCGGCGTGCGGTGCCGGTGGGTTCGCTCATGACGGGTTCGCCCAGTTCGCGCTGGAGGCTGGTCTGCATGTGCATGGCACGCAGCGCGGCGTGATTCGCCTTGGTGAGGATGTTCTGCACGCTGCTCTGATGCTCCAGCACCATGAGGGCGACGATGTCGCTCTGCTTACGCTTGTAGGGAGTGACGTCGAAAAACTTGGCGAGGTTGGTGACGTTCGCGCCAGCTTTGAAGTCGATGTCGATGGTCTGATCGTTTTTCTCCGTGGCGGTGACATTGCCGCGATGCAGCATGCTGCCGTGTCTGCCGGTCACATACCAGCCGCCCCAGCGGTCGCTGAACGGGGTCGTCGTATCCACGACGGTGCTGCCCTGGCTCATGATGGGATGGCCTTCGGAGCCGGGATAGACGGAGCGCACGATGAGGCCGGGAACCTCGGGCGTGTACGAGCCGCCGTGGCAGCTCAGGCAGCTGTTGTCGCGCTGGAAGTGGAGGGGCTTGGCAGGCTCTTCGTAAGGATCGAGCACGTAAAAGATGGGGCCGAGTTTCGGATCAATGGTGGCAACTTCAATCGAACCGCCGAGGCAGTAGCCGACGTAGGCGTTGTCGCCGAAATAGACCACGCGTGGCGTCTGCGGGCTGATGCGGTCATTCTGCTTGCTGGTCTTGGAGAAGACCATAACCTGTGACTCCTGCGGGATGTCGAATTGCTTCATCACATCACGCAACACAGTCCAGGGATCGCTGCGGTCGATTTTGACTTTCCCGGCGGCAATGAGGCTTTCGAGGCGCTGGGTTGCGTCATTGGGAGAGGTGTCCGAGTAGCGGATGGGGGCGTTTTCGTACTCGTCTTCGGCGTGGAGCGTGAAAAATGACGAAACCAAAATGACGAATGCCGAGTGAATGACGAAGCCCAAATGGGATGAAGGCATCCTTGAAACGGAGCGATTTGTCCCAGGGGAGTTCATGGATGGCAATTTGGCATTCGACATTCTGGTTTCATCATTGCTGAGGAAGCAGCCTCGATTTACGAGGGGGACTGACTTAAACTTACATCCTCAAGGACAGCTTGAAGAAGCTCGCGCCAAGAGCGGCACAGGGAGGAGCAAGATGCGCGCAGTGCAGCCACAAAAAAGCCCGGAGACGTGTCCCCGGGCTTTGAGAGATTCGATTCCGCCAGAGCGGCAGGGATCAATGCTTGACGGTCTTTTTGGCAGCGGTCGGGGTGGCGCTGCAGGCGGCGCCGGAGGTGGCGCAGCAAGAAGACGAGGTCTTTTTCTTGGAGAAGAGACAATGGCCGTTGGCGCAGCTGCTCAGAAGGAGGCTGGAGGAGGCGAGAGCAAGGGTGAGAAGCAATTTCATGTGGATGTGGTTTGGATGTCTGGGGGCTGGCAAGGGCCGGATGACCCGCGCACAGCTGTCAGAAGAGAATTTAAACGTGTTATTTTAGGCAATCTCAAGAATAAAAGTGAATTCGATCAGTTGCCAGGCTCCGAGTGCGGACATGAAAAAGCCCGGAAGGGCCGCTTCCGGGCTTCGCGGGGTGAGATGGATCACCTCAAACTGAGATCAGCCTTCCTTGAGGGTCTCCACTTTTTTGTGGGAGCTGGTGGCGGTCACTGTCTTGCCGACGAGCTTGTCAGCACCGGTGACGGCAGCGGTCAGGGTGAGCTTGACGTCTTTGCCGCCGGATTCGATCACGATGGACTTGGAGTCAGCGTCAACGGACTTGAGCTTGCCGGTGGTGGTGTCGATTTTGCCGCAGCCTGCGAAAGCGGACACGGAGAGGCCGAGGACGGCGAGAGTGGTGAGGATGGATTTCATGATGAGTTTGAGGGTGGCTAGCTTTCCGTCAGGAACTGACCGAGCGGATTTGCACGCATTCAAAACGAGACCTGCCCCCCCTGACAATCAAAAAATGTGGGGTCTTGGAAAAAAACTCGTCACAGGACTGCGGCCTGTGCCACGCTGCCTGCATGAAGTTCCCGGCCCTCTTTCCCCTGCTCGCCCTCATGGCGTTCGTTTCCCCCTGTTTGGCGCATCCGCTGCCGGATGTGGCGGTGCGGGCCCAGTTTGAGCAAAACGGGGACTGGATGCTCCAGGTGGAGATCGACCCGCGCAGCTTCCAGCCGGACCCCAATGTGGCGCCTTACCTCACCAATGCCGATCTGGCCGTCACACCGGCGGAGCAGCAGGAGAAGCTCAAAGCCACCGCCCGCGAGTATGTGCAAAAGGTGGTGGAGGTCGTCCTTGATCCCGTGGCGGAGGTGAAGCCCGATCTTGTCTGGGAGTTTACCGCCGCAGAAAATGCGCCGCTGAAACTGCCCGAAGACCCCGTCATGCTGACGGGCACCTGGCGCACGAAACTCCCTGCGGGCAGCACCGGCTATTCCATCAAGGCCCTGCCGACGGGCACGCTGAGCGTCCTGTATCACAACACCGCCCTCGGGAAAAAGGTGGAGCGCTACCAGATCCTCTTTCCTGGCGAGAACAGTTACGTCCTGGATCTGAAGACCTTCACCCCACGCACCAAGGCACCCCCACCCATCACCGCAGATGCCATCGAGGCCGCAAATGCGGCCGCAGGCGCCCCTGATCTCATGTGCGCGCTGTGCGGCACCACCCCAGACGGCGGCTACATGCTGCCCACGGTGGCCGCCGTGGCGGGCATTGTCGGGCTCGTCATCTGGCTGCGAAAGAAACGCACGACCTGACCCGCGGTGGCAACTTCCGTTTGCGCCGCCATCCTGTCCGCGTAAATGCCGCGCGTGAAACAGGCATTTGTATTGGGCGCAGGCATTGGTGAGAGGCTGAAACCGTTGACGGAGCAGCTTCCGAAGCCGCTGGTCCCCGTGTTTCACCGGCCGCTCATCACCTATGCGTTTGACCACCTGCTGGCAGCGGGCGTATCTCGTCTGGTGGTCAACACCCACCACATTCCAGAGGCTTATGCCGAGGCCTTTCCCGAACAAAGCTACCAGGGCACGCCCATCCACTTTCGCAACGAAAGCCCGGTAAGGCTCGAAACCGCCGGTGGCATTTCCAATGTGCGTGACCTGCTCGGCAACGAGCCCTTCATCGTCTATAACGGCGACATCCTCACCGACCTGCCGCTGAAGCCGCTGCTCACGGAGCATCGTGAAAACGGTAATCTCGTCACCTTGGTCCTACGCAGTCATGGGCCGTCCCTCCACATCGCGTTTGATCCCCGCCGCGGGCTGGTCACCGACATCCGCAACAAGCTCGGCACGGGGGACGAAGGCAAATATCTCTTCACCGGCATCTACGCCTGCGATTCCGCCATCCATGACTGGATCACCCCTGGCAAGGTCGAGTCCGTCATCCCCATCTTTCTCAACATGATACGCGCCGGGGCCAAGCTTGGTGCCGTCGTGATTGATGAAGGCAGTTGGTGGGACTTGGGCAGCCGCACGGCCTATTTGTCCGCCCATTCGGCCCTGAACGGCATGTATGGCCCGGCGATTGATCCCGCAGCTCACATTGAAGCAGGAGCCGTGCTGCGTGGCATCAATGTCGTCGGTGCCGGCGCGGTGATCGAAGCTGGAGTGCAGTTGGAAGACAGCATTGTCTGGCCCGGTGGTCACGTGAAAGCGGGTTCGGTGCTGAAGCGCTGCATCGTCCGCAGTGGCATCGTGGCATCCGGAAGCGCTGAGGACGTCGATTTCTAAGCAATCTTGGCTTTGCATTGGACATTCGTTGTTGATTCGCTTTCGCTCACCCTCCGGGCTCCCTTCGGTCGTCTGTCTCGCTTCGCTCGGCTCCGCATTCGTCATTCCGCTCTTCCCACCCATGCTCCCCGAACACGAGGCTTTGCTTATCTTCACCCGTGAACAGTTCCCTGAACTGGACGGCACGCCGTGTGATGTGGAAGTGATCCTCAAGGGGGCATCCGACCGCCATTTCTACCGCCTCAACTGGCAGAGGGATCGTGACCCGATGATCCTCATGGTTTACACCCTGGCGCGGCGCGACAATCCGAAATTCGTCCCCGCCACCCATCGACTGAGGAAAATCGGCGCACATGTGCCGGAGGTTTATGCCTTTGATGAGCAGCGCCTATGCGTCTGGCTGGAGGATTTGGGCCGCATCGACCTGCAATCCTTCAATGACCACTCCTGGGAGCGGCGCTTCCCGCTGTACCAGGCCACCCTGCGGGAGGCGGCCAAGTTTCACGGCGTCGGGGAAAGCTCGCTCACGGCGGGTGACGTTGACGAACTCGAACCCGGCTTTGACGAAGCGCTCTACGAATGGGAGCAGGGCTACTTCCTGGAGCATTTTGTGGGTGGTTATCTGGGGCGCGAGTTTTCCAATGCCGAGTACAAAACCGCGCATGAAACACTCCGGCAGCTCCGCCGCCGCCTCGCCCGCCTGCAGCGCTGCCTGGTGCATCGCGATTTTCAGAGCCAGAACGTGCTCATTCGTGGCGAGGACGCCTGGCTGGTAGATTACCAAGGTCTGCGCCTCGGCCTCGCCGAATACGATCTCGCCTCCCTGCTCTATGATCCCTACGTGAACTTTACGAGGACGGAGCGCGGCACTCTGCTGCGCTACTATGCGGAGCATCGCGGACTGGCGCTCAGCGACGTGCGTGAAATCTTTTACCTCTGCGCCGCCCAGCGCCTCATGCAGGCGCTAGGTGCCTACGCCAATCTCAGCCGCAATCTGGGCAAACCTCACTACGAGCAGCACATCCCTGCTGCAGTGTCGAATCTTGCCGAAGTCTGCGCCGAAGGGCAGGGGCTGCACGAACTGCGCATGTTTTTTGCCGGCGGGCTGTGATCACACCGGCCAGCGGAAGCACTGGCCTGCCGCCAGTTTGCCGTGGGAGTAGGCGGAGATGCGGACCCGGTTGGCGCTGTGGCCGCTGAGCCGCCAGACGTTGCTCTGATCCAGCGCATGCAGGAAGCCCACACGGCCGCTGGCCCGCACGTCGAGAGGCTGCATGGCGACGAGGCAGCCGTTGGTCGGTGTCACAGAGCGACACAAATTGATCCATCGCACCGCGACGCCGGTCGCACAGCCCGAAATTGACGGCTTTGAAATGGTCAAAGCTCATGCCAAATTGCGGGCGATTTCCGACGGATTGTGGCCGGGTTCGATGACGTAGGCAGCCATGACGGGTGAAATTAACGGGCGTGAAGGAAAGCCAAATGCGAAATCGCATTGCTCTCACCTGCGGGATGGGCTCTAAATGGCCTACCCCCAACTTGTTGCATGTCCGAAACCGCCGCCGCCACGCCGCCCCCCTCGCCCAGCAAGCGTCGCGTTTTCGCCTCCCGTTTGTTCAGCACCCTCCTTCTGTGGTCGCTGCTTGCGGTGGCCTTTCTGGAATGGCATCACACCTGGCTGATCATTGCGATCACTGGATTTTTTGGTGTTGCGGGTGCCGTCGAGTACTTCCGCCTGCTGCGCAATGACCCGCAGGCTCGCTCCTTCAACGCGCTCGGCTTCATCATCTGCATCACCTACTGGGGCGTGGTGATCTGGTACACGACTACTCATCATAAAGCGCCGCCCATGGAGTTTGACCTCGCGGCGCTCACCGCCAGCGTGCACGGCTCCTTCATCCTCTGCTACCGCCATCAGCTTGAGGGTGCGTCCACCCTGCAGCGCATTTTTAACACCGTCTTTGGCACCGTTTACACCGTCATCTTCTTTGGCTTCATGGTGCGGCTCATGTACTTCCATGCGGATGGCAAGGGCATCACAGACATCTTCCTCGTGCTCTTTCTCATCATGGTCACGAAGTTCAGCGACATGGGCGCCTACGTGGTCGGTGTGCTGTTTGGGAAGCACAAGATGATCCCGCACATCAGCCCCGCGAAATCGTGGGAGGGCTTTGTCGGTGCTTTCATCGGTTCGTTTGGTGCTGCCGCGGTGCTGCTGGCCACCATCCCCGAAAAGCTTGTCCCTCTGACGTGGATGCACGGCATGATCCTTGCGCCGGTGCTCTGCGCGACGGCTGTGACGGGTGATCTGGCCGAATCCGTGCTCAAACGCTGTGTCGCCATCAAGGACAGCGGCCAGGCGCTCCCCGGCATCGGCGGCATTCTCGATCTCACCGACAGCCTGCTTTTCACTGCGCCGGTGTTTTATTTTTACTTGTCCGCCATCGCACGATAAGCCAAAGCAAGCCTTCGTGATGCGCAAAGTACTCCTCCTCGGCTCCACCGGCTCCATCGGCACCAGTGCCCTCAAAGTCGCACGCGACATCCCCGAGCGTATGCAGATCGTCGGTCTGGCCGCGAATTGCAGCGTTGAAGCGCTCGTGGAGCAGGTCCGCGAGACCGGCGTGAAGCAGGTGGCGCTGACCGATGCCGCCGCTGCGGAAAAAGCCCGCTCGCTGCTGCCTGCGGATGTGGTGCTGCACACGGGCACGCAGGGGCTGGTCGATCTGGTGAATGAATCCGACGCCGACATGGTGCTCGTTGCCATCGTGGGCACTGCAGGTCTTGCACCGGCGCTCGCCGCCATTGAGCGTGGCATGCATTTGGCCGTGGCCAGCAAAGAGATCCTCGTCATGGCCGGCGAAGCCGTCACCGAGGCCGCCAAGCGCAAAGGCGTGAACATACTGCCCGTGGACAGCGAGCACAATGCCATCTTCCAGTGCCTCGAAGGCCACCGGCACAGCTACGTCCAGCGCATCCTCCTCACCGCCAGCGGCGGCCCCTTCCGCACGTTGCCAGCCGATCAACTGACCGCCGTCACCGTCGCCCAGGCGCTGAAGCATCCCACTTGGACTATGGGCCGCAAGATCACCATCGACAGCGCCACCCTCTTCAACAAGGGACTCGAAATGATTGAGGCCAAGTGGCTCTTCGACGTGCCGATGGACAAGATCGAAGTCGTCGTTCACCCGCAAAGCATCGTTCACAGCATGGTCGAATTTGCCGACCACAGCGTCATCGCCCAGCTCAGCCACAGCGACATGTGCTTCCCGATCCAGTACGCCGTCACCTGGCCCGACCGCGTGACTAACAACCTCAAGCCGCTGGATTTTGCCAAGGTCGGTGCCCTGCATTTCGAGGCGCCACGCGTGGACGATTTCCCTGCTCTTAATCTGGCCCGCCATGCCGGCACTGTCGGTGGCACGTTGCCTGCTGTACTTAACGCCGCCAACGAAGTCGCCGTCGAAGCCTTCCTCAATGGCAAGATCTCGTTTCCTGGTATATGGCAGACGGTGGAGAGCGTCATGACCGCGCATCAGGTAGTTGAGCATCCGGATCTCGGGGCTCTTATCGACGCAGATGCGTGGGCGAGGCGGAAGGCTGCGGAGTTGCTTTAAATTCTTTTCAAGCTTCCAAAAACTCTCCAAAAATGTCCTCGCCCCTGAGGGGGGCGTGCTAATCTCTCGGCGAATCCACTGTTCGCTATGAAAAACACCCTCAGCCTCGCGCTGCTGCCAGCCATGACGCTGGCGTTTGTTTCTGCCTTCGGCATCTCTCATGCGGCTCCGCCTAAGAGCCGTCCTGAAACCAAGGCACCACCTCCGCAGGAGTTGCATGCGGACATCACCATCAATCCGGACGAACTGGCGCCGGAATCGACCATTGAACTCGTGTTTCCGACGGCGATGGTGGCGAAGGATCAAATCGGCAAGAATGCAGCCACCTCGCCGCTGGTCATCACCCCGGAACTGACCGGCACGTTTGAGTGGACGAGCACCCGCAGCGGCCAGTTCCACCTCACGCAGGCACCCAAATTTGCAGCCAGCTATATCTTCAAACTGCACGCTGGTTTGACCGACCTCGGGGGAAAACCCCTCTCGGTGGAAAAACTCGATTCCGTGGAAAGCGCCCGCTTCCGCATCGTGGACCAGCATCCGCGTTGGTTTGATGACGATGCGCAGAATCGCAGCCCGCGTTTCCTCTTCGAGTTCAACGATGGCGTCACGCCCGCAGAGGTGGCCAAGCACATCAAGTTCGTCTCTGAATCCTCGCCGCAGGCGGTGGCCGCCAAGATTCGCCATGCGACGGGGAAGGACTTTACCCGCATGAGCGCCGAGCCGCAGGCGACCTGGGCGGAGCAAATTTCCAAAGTGAAACCTGCCGTGGGAGATGATGCCGCCCGTCTCAGCGCCATCATCGTGGAGCCTGAAACCCAGCTCGGCATTGGCAAATGGAGGCTCACCATCGCCGAAACACTGAGCAACGCCTCGGGCATCAATCAGATCGCCACGGGTGACGACATCCAGCTTGGCGAGATCAAGCCGTTTGAAGTGCGCGAGGTCAGCGCACACACGCCGTTCGACAGCGACTACTACATCGATGTCGATTTCAACAAGCGCCTGCTGCCGCCGACGAATGATGAAATGACGAAGGAGATGACGTCTGCCTTTGCGCAAAAGCTCGTGCCGTTCGTCACCATCCGGAAGGCGGCTGGAGGCAAGGATGAGGCTCCGCTGGCGGGGCTCAAGATCGAGATTCTCGGCCGCACGCTGCGCTTCACCGGCCCCTTCGAAATCAACACGAAGTACACGGTCACGGTCGATATGGCGATCACCTCGGGGGACAATCTGCCGTTGTCGGCCAACTATAAAAACGAAGTCGCCTTCATCCCGAATCCACCCTATCTCGCCGCGCCGACCTTCATCAATGCGCAGCTCGCCAAAGGCGCTGCGGATTACGAATTCAGCGCCGCGAATGTGAGCCAGGTGCGCGTGCGCGCCAAGCGCCTCAACGGCCCTGAATTGCTCAAGGCTCTCGATGACTACCGCACCTACCGCACCGCCTACTACGGCAACGACAAACAAAAAGCGGCCTACAAGACCCAGTCCATCGATGCCTACCCCGGCACGCAGGTGTATGACCGCAGTTTCCCGGTAAACAAGCCTCTGGATCACAGCGAGATACTGAAACTGAACTTGCGTGAAGTGCTTGGCGATTTCCCCGCAGCTCCGTTGTTCATCGAACTCGAAGGCACCGCCGCTGCCGGGCTTAAGGACAAAGGGGTGATCACCCAGACGCTCGTGCAATTCACCGACCTGGGCATCATGCAGAAAAGCAATGGCCGCGAGTCGATGGTTTTCGTGACCTCGCTCGAAACAGCCAAGCCCGTACCCGGCGTGCGACTCACGTTTGTGGATACGGATTTAAAGCTCATCGGCTACGGTGACACCGACGCCAGCGGCATCGCTACCGCCGCGGGAGCCACGCCTGCCTTCGTGCTCGCTGAAAAGAACGGCGATTGCGCTGTCATCGAATGCAGCGACAGCAGCATCAACATTCCCTACGACATCTCGCAGGCCTACGAAAACGTCTGGAAGCCGCAGCGGCGCACCTTTGTTTTTTCCGACCGCCCGCTCTACAAGCCCGGTGACACGGCGCATTTCAAGGCGCACACCCGCCTGCTCATCGGTGATGATTTGAGCCTCGATCAAGCTCCCGCGCAGGGGCGACTTGTGATCCGCGATCCGCGCTACCGCATCGTGATCGACAAACCGGTGACCTTCACTGCCAACGGTGCCTGGGCGGATGATGTGGTGCTGCCAACGGGCCCCGCAGGCTGGTATGATCTCTCGATCAATCTTAAGGCGGCCAATCCGAACAGCCAGAGTGAAGCCGGTGGCAGCATGACTTTCCGCATTGACGACTACAAACCCAACACCTTCGAGGTGAAGCTCGACACCAAGGCCCTCAAATTCCAGCCCGACCGCATCCATTTGCCCCTCACCGCAAACTACTACATGGGCAAGTCTCTCTCCGTCGCCAAGGTGCAATGGAGCGCGAACTCGCGGCGCGACTACCAGGCACCCGAGGTTTACAATCACTATCATTTTGGTGAGGCAGATGCCTGGTCGCATTATGGGCAGGACCGCGACGCCACTGGCGACTACGACGGGAATAGCAATGACGCGACGGAGAACGAGTGGTTTGTGAATGGCAATCTCTTCCTGGCTGAAGACGGCACCGCTACGCTCGAAATGCCGCAGCCGCCGCCAGACCGTGCCGCGCTGCCGCAGCGCGTGCGCGTGAATGCCGAAGTCACTGACATCAATGAGCAGACCATCAGTTCCTCGACTGAGTTTGAAGTGCCCGGCGCGGACTTCCTGCTGGGCCTCAAAGGTCCCGATTATTTTGGCACCACTGGCAAGGCGTTGCAGCTCGAAGTTGTCGCGATTGATTCCAATGGCGCGCCCGCCGCAGGCACTGTTCACGTCGATCTCAAAGTCGAGCGTCAGGAATACCACACGCTTAAAATCGCCACCGCTGGCGGGGGATCGACCACCAAGGATCAGGTCGTCCTGCGTGAGGAATTGAAGCAGAGCTTTGATTTGAAAGCCGCCACCCCAGGCTCGGCCCCATCGGTCACCGTTCCATTCACGCCAGCAGCAGGCGGTGTATATTTCGTCACCGCTGAGGCCGTTGATGCCAAAGGCACCAAAGTGCTCTCGCGCATGCCGTTCTACGCCGTCGGCGGCAAAGAATTCCCATGGGCGATGGAGGATGGCAACCGCATGAACCTCCAGCCGGAGAAGACCAAGCTCAAGCCTGGTGAAGAAGCTATCATCGTGGTCAAGACACCCATCGCCGGCACCGCGCTCGTCACCGTGGAGCGCAACAAGCTGCACCGGCAGTTTGTGACCGAACTCACGCTCGAAAATCCCATCATCCGCGTGCCGCTCGGTGAGGATGAATTTCCCAATGTCTTCGTCTCCGTCATCGTCATCCGTGGTTCCGCGGCCAGCACCAAGCAGCACAAGATGCCGGAGTATCGCGTCGGTTACTGCGCCCTCACCGTGGAGTCAGATGCGAAGGAGCTGAAGCTCGCGGTCAAGCCAGATCATGATGAGGTGCGCCCCGCCGAAGCAGTGAACATCACCACGACGATCACCGATGCGAAAGGTGCCGCCGTCTCAGGTGCGGACGTGACGCTGTATGCTGTGGATGAAGGTGTGCTCAGCCTCATGAAGCATGAGACGCCTGATCCTTCCGCGTATTTCCACGCCGAGCTGCCGCTCGCCATCGACAGCTTCACCTCTTTCGACCACCTGCTCTCTGAAGAAGCCTCAATGCGGGATCGTGGCAACAAAGGATTCGTCGTGGGTGGTGGTGATGGCGACGAAAACGGACCGAACGTGAACTTGCGCAAAAACTTCATCGTCACGCCACTGTGGCTTGCCTCCGGCACCACGGATGCGCAGGGCAGGCTGAGCGCCAGCGTCACCGCACCGGACAATCTCACACGCTATCGCATCATGGCCGTTGCCGCGTCTGGCGTGGATCGTTTCGGCAGCGGCGAATCCGCCTTCAAGATCAACAAGCCGCTCATGATCGAGCCCGCCGTCCCGCGCTTTGCCCGCCTGGGAGATGAATTCCTCGTCAATGCCATCGTGCACAACACCACGCCCAATGCGGGTGCTGTGGAAGTCACGCTCGAGCTTGATGCCACGGCCAACTTCATCCAGGAGAAGCGTGATTTCGTTCCCGCGTCGCTCAAGGCCGACACCGGCGGCAGCGCCAAGCGGCAGAGGATCATCCTGCAAATCAAAGCCGGTGAAACCGCCGCCACCGCCTTCCCGGTGCAGTTCGTGCAGCTCGGCACCGCGAAATGGAAATGGATAGCACGCGGCGTGGACTGGCCTGTGGCAGCCAGCGACGGCACGGAATCGAGCTTTGAAGTGAATCATCCCGTGCCCGAGCTGCGCTATGTGAGCTACACGCGTCTCAAGGCCGATGAACCCAACGAGAACCTCATCAAGGACGTGAACCCCGCGCTGCTGGAAGGTGAAGGCTCGCTCTCGCTCGGCATCAGCAACAGCCGCCTCTATGAGGCTCGCGATGCGCTCGACTACCTGCTGCACTATCCGTATGGCTGCGTGGAGCAGACCACGTCTGCCACCATGCCCTGGCTCGCCCTCGGCAAATACGAGCCGTTGTTCCCCGATCAACTCGGTGGCGGCAAGGCCAAGCAGGTCATCCAGGCCGGTGTGGACAAGCTCTTGCAAATGACTACGGATGAAGGCGGCCTCGCCTACTGGCCCGGCGGCACCGAGTCCAGCTTCTGGGGCAGCGCTTATGGCGGCATGATGCTGCTGCGCGCGAAAGATCAAGGCGCGGATGTGCCTGAAGACGCGATCAACAAGCTCGTTGAATTCCTCTCGAAAAAACTGCGTGGCCTCGATGAAGAAAAAGACCTCTACAACATCACCGATTCCGCGCTGGCGCTATACACCCTCGCGAAAGCTGGCAAGCCCGAGCCTGCTTATCAGAATCTGCTTTTCGGCCGACGCGAGCACCTGCCTGAAATTGCCCGACTCTACCTCGCGCTGTCAATGTGCTTGAGCAATGCACCTGAGCAGCAGATCAAGGACACCCTCGGCTGGAGACCTGTAGAGCATTCCGTGCCTTCAAAGACCGAGAGCAAGCCCAAGGTCGCCAATGCCAAGTCCAAGAGCGACACCAAATCCAAAACGGAAACTAAGAAGGCGACACCTGCTCCGGCACCGCCCCCTGTCGTCTGGAGCCACTGGGTCGGCAATGGTGCGAACAAGGCGCTGCGTTTGCTCTGCTACACGCACCTCGGCCTCACCGAAGACGC
This sequence comes from Verrucomicrobiota bacterium, assembly GCA_025360015.1. Classification (GTDB taxonomy): domain Bacteria; phylum Verrucomicrobiota; class Verrucomicrobiia; order Verrucomicrobiales; family Verrucomicrobiaceae; genus Prosthecobacter. The sequence continues at coordinate 158,680 of JANYCZ010000029.1, forward strand.
GGAGCACCTCGCAGTGTCGATCCTGCAATCCCGCAACGGCCGCGGCGAGTGGGGCAACACCTTCACCAATGCCTGGACCCTCACCGCTCTGACCGCCTACGAGCGCAGCTTGAAGAAAGTGGGCGAGCCGCTCGCTGCGACGGGTCATTGGGACACCCAGGCCGTGCCGCTCAATCTCGCTGCGGGATTCTCCAGCACCCGCGTGAACTTTGCGCTCAATCAGGCGCTCAGCGCCAAGCCCCTCAGCGTCGAGCTCCCCGCAGGCCGTGAGGTCTTCGGACGCATCGAAGCACGCAGTTTCCCGCCGCAGCGTGCTTTTGCCGGAGAGAACAAAGGCTACGCCATTGAGCGCAGCTACGAAGAGCTGAACATGGACGGTTCCACCACCGGCACCGAAGACCTGCGCGTAGGTGACATGGTCGTCGTCACGCTGAAGATCGAGATCGGCGGCGGTGATCGCTACCTCGCCATCGATGACGCCCTGCCCGCCGTCTTCGAAGCCATCAATCCCGAGTTCGGCACCCAGAGCGAACGCGAAGGCGATCAACTTCCCAATGGCACCCAGCCCTGGTTCTGCGACCACCGCGAAATCCGCACCGACCGCGCCCTGTTCTTCACCGACTTCGCCCCAGCCAAAGGCAAGTTCAGCCTGCAATACCTCGTCCGCGTCATCGCCGAAGGTGACACCACCGCACCGCCTGCGAAGATCGAAGCCATGTACCAGCCCGAAAAATACGGCCTCAGCCCGACGCAACGTGTGCGCACACTGCCTTCGGGCAATGCGAAAGTAGCTGGAAAGTGAAGTGAGACAGATGCATTCGCCCGTCGTAATCGTTCTCAATGTCAGTCTCTGCCGCTGAATCAATTTCCCAAATCCGCGCCTCCTTCCCGGAGCAGGGTTTCTTTGCGGAGAAGGAGTGGGTTCTTTCACCAGAGTCGTTCGCATTGGACGCGGCAACGGTAACTTTGATCCGCAATCTAGGGCCGGCGTTGCGCGCCTTCCAGCGAGTATGCAACCGGTTGTACTTCAATGAGTCCTACCCCTGGGTTGCGAAGCTGTTGGATCAAGGCAAGCCCCAGCGCGTGCTTGATCTCGGTCGCAATCCGCGCTGGCACGAAGACCTGCCGCGAGTACTGCGTCCGGACCTGGTGCTGACGGAAACGGGGGTGACCATCTCAGAGCTGGATTCCCTGCCCGGTGGCATCGGTTTGACGGCGTGGCTGAATGAGACCTATGCCGCGCTGGGTCAAAACGTAATCGGCGGAGCTGCTGGCATGATCGAGGCATTTGCCGCCGCGTTTCCGAGCGAGGACATCCTCATCTCGCGCGAGTCCGGCGACTATCTCCCCGAGATGAGCTGGCTGGCGGATCGGCTCGGCCGTCGTGTGCTACGGCCTTGGGAGGTGCAGCCCTATGAACTCAACGGCGCGGCGATTTACCGTTTCTTTGAGCTGTTTGATCTCGCGAATGTGGAGAATGCCGATGTGATGCTGCGCATGGCGGAGCGCGGAGAACTCAGCTTCACCCCGCCGATTAAAGCATTCCTCGAAGAGAAACTCTGGCTCGCGCTGTTCTGGTCGCCCGCGCTGGCAGAGTATTGGGAGTCAGCGCTGAGTGCCGAGCATCTGGCGCTTTTACAGCAATGCATCCCGATGGGCTGGGTCGTCGATCCGGTGCCGCTGCCACCGTTTGCGGTGTGGCCGAAGCTCGACATCCAGAGCTGGCATGAGATGAAGGCCTTCGGTGGCAAGCAGCGCCAACTCGTATTGAAGATCAGCGGTTTCTCCGAGCGGGGCTGGGGATCGCGGGGTGTGTTCATTGGTCACGACCTCTCGCATGAACAATGGGGGGCTGCGATTGATGAAGCGCTGGCGAGCTTCCCCACCAATCCGTTCGTCTTGCAGGAATTCCATCGAGCCAAGGTCGTCACGCATCCGGCCTGGGACGAAGACAAGCAGGCCACGCGGGCGATGCAAAGCCGGGTGCGGCTGTGCCCGTATTATTTCGCCACATCGGAAGAGGACAATGACCCGGCGCTCGGCGGGGTGCTGGCCACGGTCTGCCCGGCGGACAAAAAAATCCTCCACGGCATGCGGGATGCGATGATGCTGCCTTGCGTTGCGGGGTGATTTCCGCTCCATTGGCGGCACCATGAAGCTCCTTCCTGCTCTTCTGCTCGTCTCTTCGTCCCTTTTCGCGGCCGACCCCATCGTCGTGAAGCTCTGGCCTGGAGGCGCGCCGGAGCAGCCCGGGGTGAAGATCGAGGCCGAGAAAGAGGTGCCGAAAAAGTCAGCAGATGATGTGTTGCGCATCACGAACGTGACCGATCCCATGATCACCGTCTTCAAGCCGGAAAAGCCAAATGGCACGGCGGTGATGGTATGCCCCGGCGGTGGTTACGGCATCCTCGCCTATGAGCACGAAGGCTCACAAGTGTGCGATTTCCTGGTCCAACACGGCGTCACCGGCATCCTGCTCAAATACCGCGTGCCGAAGCGTGATCCCAAAGATCCGGGCCGCGAAGCGCTTCAGGATGCGCAACGCGCCATGGGCATCATTCGCCATCATGCCGCCGAGTGGGGCCTCAAGCCAGACCGCATCGGCATCCTCGGCTTTTCCGCTGGTGGACATCTCACGGTCATGACGGCGCTGCATGCAAACGCGCGGACCTATACGAGTGATCCTGCGCTGGATGTGGAAGATGCGACACCCAGCTTCGCCATTCCGGTGTACCCGGCCTATCTCGTCAGCAAGGAGGACATCGGCCACCTGCTTCCCGGTTTTGAAGTCACCGCCAAATCCCCGCCGATGTGCCTGATTCACGCAGGTGATGATCCATGGCCGGCCAGCGCCAGCGCGCTGCTGTACATCGAATACAAAAAGCTTAACATCCCCTGCGAGCTGCACATTTATGCCAAAGGAGGCCACGGTTTTGGCATGCGCAAAAGCGGCGGGCCGGTGAATGACTGGCCAAATCGCGTGGCAGAGTGGATGAAGTCCATGGGATACATCCCTTGATCTGCATCTCTGCGGTAGCTTGTATGCGCCGCAGAGGTATGCTGCGGCTGTGCCTGCATGAAGACACGCAAACCCCGAACTACTGCGCCGCTTGCAACACTGCACGCGTCGCTGGCATCAGATCCCTACCGCATGGTGGTGGAGGATCTGACGGAAACGATCTGCCGCTTTCTTCCCGATGGCACCTTCACCTATGTGAACGAAGTCTTCTGCCGTCTCTTTGGCAGGACGCGTGAGGAGCTTGTCGGCCGTCCGTGGCGGCCCGTCGTGGTGGAGGAGGATGTGACGCTGATCGAGCGCAGGCTGCAATTGATCACGCCGAGGAATCCAGTGGTGGTCATTGAGAACCGTGTGTACGACGGCAAAGGGCAGGTGCGATGGATGCAGTTCGTCAATCGCGGTTTTTTTGATGCGCGTGATGAGCTGCTGGAGACGCAGTCCGTGGGCCGGGATGTCACGGAGCGTGTCAAGGCGGAGCAGCGCCTGCAGGAGGGGGAGCAGCGCTGGAAGTTTGCGCTTGAGAGCTCGGGCTTTGGCGTGTGGGACTGGGAGTTCGCGCGTGGTAGGATCTTTCGCTCCAGCCAGTATAAGATGATGCTCGGATTTGGTGCTGACGAGCCCATCGATGACACCACCGAGAGCTGGCGTGCGGCGGTTCATCCAGAGGATCTGCCGGGAATAGAGGCGGCAATGAATGATCATCAGGTGAAACGGTCGGACGGTTTTGCCCGGGAGTTCCGTCTGCGTTGCAAGGATGGCTCATGGAAATGGGTGATGGGGCGTGGCAAAGCCATCAGCCGTGACAGGCAGGACAATTTCGTGCGCATGACGGGCACGATTGAGGATATTTCACGGCGCAAAGCCGCCGAGGAGCGGGAAGCGCACAATTTGCAGCTGATCGTGGAGGGGGCCCCGTGCGCCGCCGTGCTGGAAGCCATCGTTTGCAGCGTGGAGGCCGGTCACCCTGGCATGCGCTGCAGTGTAATGCTGGCGGATGTTACCGGCACACGTCTGCATCTGGCTGCGGCCCCCAGTTTGCCTGAGTATGTGCGGAAGGCGCTGGATGGGACTCCCATCGCGGCTGACATCGGCATTTGCGGTGTGGCCACTTTCAGCGGCATGAGGGTGATTTGTCCGGATGTGCTGGCTGACCCACGGTTGGAGCCATTTCACAAACTGGCTGAGAAGGCCAAACTGCTTGCCTGCTGGTCAGAGCCGGTGGTGAGCGGTTCCGGGCAGGTGCTGGGAGCGTTTGCCTGCTATCGTCGTGAAGTTTATGCTCCGGATCAGATGGAGGTGCAGATGATCACCGCAGCAGCCCGGCTTGCGGCGCTGACCATTGAAGGTGAAAAGCGCAGGCAGGAGCTGCAGGTCAGCGAGGAACGCTATGCGCGTGCCATGCGTGCCACCACAGACGGCTTGTGGGAGTGGAATCTTGTGACGGGGGAGACCTATCTTTCGCCGCGCTGGAAGCAAATGCTGGGCTTTGATGAAGCCGAGCCTATGGGCAAGGATCAGGAATCGTTTCTGTCCCGGCTGCACCCAGATGACTGGCCGAGGGTGCAAGCCGCGCGAAAGGCGCATTTTGAGCGACGAGATCCCTATCAGGTGGAGCTTCGTTTGTGCACCAAGAGCGGCGAATACCACTGGTTCCTCACGCGTGGCGAAGCCGACTGGAATGAGAGCGGAGAGCCGGTGCGCATGACCGGCACCATCTCGGATATCTCTGATCGCAAAAAGGCGGAGCAGGCGCTGCTTGCGAGTGAGCAGCGGTTTCGCGCAGTCTTTGAGCAGGCCGCCGTCGGTGTGGCCGAGATGGAAACGGCCACGGGGCGCTTTCTCAGCGTGAACCAGCGCATCTGCGAAATCAATCAGCGTTCGCGTGAAGAGATGCTGAAGATGAGCTTCAAGGAGCTGACTTCTGCGGAAGATCTGCCGAGATCCCTGCAGCGCATGGCGGAGCTGAAGTCCGGAAAGATTCGCAGCTACAATTTGGAGAAACGCAATGTGCTGCCAGACGGCACCTTGACATGGGTGAACCTCACCGTTTCGCCGATGTGGCTGCCCGGTGAAACGCCTTTGCGCCATGTCGCCGTGGTCGAAGACATCACGGAGCGGAAACGGGTGGAGCAGGCGCTGCAGGAAAGTGAGCAGCGCTTCCGTGCCATCTTCGAGCAGGCGGCGGTCGGCGTGGCGGTGATCGACACCCCCACCGGCCGCTACCTCAGTGTGAACCAGCGCATGTGCGAGATCAACCGGCGCAGCCGGGAGGAAATGCTGCGGCTGACCTTCATGGATGTCACTTATCCGGACGATTTGCAGGATGATTTGAATCAGATGGAGGATCTTAAAACGGGCAGGATCTCCAGTTTCAACATGGAGAAACGTAACACGGCTCCCGACGGGTCGCTGACCTGGATCAATCTGACGGTTTCGCCGATGTGGCAGCCGGGAGAACCGCCGCTCCGTCACATTGCAGTGGTGGAGGACATCACGGAGCGCAAGCAGGCGGAGCTCAACTACGGTCTTGAACTGGCCTACAACCAGGCGCTGGTGAGCCATACTTACGCATTCATCGTGGTGCTGGATCTGGACGGGCGCTTCGTATATGCAAACGAGGCCTTCAACAAAACCATGGGCTACAGCAAGCGTCAGGTCATTGGCAAAACACCGTGGGAAATCGGCCTCATGGATGCAGCGGAAACGGCGCGGTCAAAAGAGCGCTTCGCCCGTCTGCTGCGCGGAGAGGGGAATCCGCCTACGGACACACGCCTGCGGACAAAGAGCGGAGAATGGCGCAGTGTCGAGCTGCGCAGCACGGCCACCAGCAGACCCGATGGCAGCCTGGATCGCATCGTGATCACGGGGACAGACATGACGGAGCGCAACCGCCTGCAGCAGGAAGTGCTGCGCGTGGTGGAGCAGGAGCAGGCGCGCGTCGGGCATGATCTGCATGATGGCGTGGGCCAGACCATGACGGGCATTGTCTCGCTCCTGGAAGCACTGGAGGCAGATCTACAGGGCGATCCCCGGCAGCAGGCGCAGCGCATTCATGAACTGCTGCGCCAGTCCGTGTCCGAAGTGCGCCGCATGTCCCACGGCCTCTCCCCCACCAGCGTGAAATACCGCGGACTCGTTGGAGCGCTGCAACTGCTCGCCGAAACCGTGCGCACCAACTTCCGTACGCCATGTGATTGCGATGTGGATGCCAGCATCGTGATTCAGAACAACGACATCGAGGCGCATCTTTTCCGCATCGCGCAGGAGGCGGTGAACAATGCCCTGCGGCATGGCAAGCCGTCCCAGGTGAAGCTGTCCCTGCAGCAGGTCAGCCAGACCGAATGCGAGCTGGTCATCGAAGACGACGGCACCGGCATCAAAAAATCCAAAGGTGCGCAGCAAAGCGGCATCGGTGTGCGGGTGATGGACTACCGCGCGAATCTCATCGGCGCGAGGCTCACGGTCAAACCCAAGCCCCGGCGTGGAGTCATCGTGACCTGCCGTTTTCCCTTTGAAAAAACAGCGCGGCCTGAACGCAAAGCAGGCACGCAGCCTAAAAAGCCGCGTGCCTGATTCGTGCTGCGCTTGAGCGTATGACGGGATCAATGCTTCAGCAGCCACTCGGTCGTGCGTGGGTTGAAGTCGCCCATCTGTTCCCAGTGGAAGGCGTGGCCAGCGTTGTCGTACAGGTGGAGATCCGCGCCGGGGATGGCAGCGGCCACCTCCTTGCCCATCCACTGCGGGGTGAAGGTGTCGTCCTTGCCACCGATGACGAGCGTGGGGCACTTCACGTTCTTGAGTTCGTTGAGCGTGTTGTGCGTCATGGCGGCGGCGCTTTGCGCCTCGGTGGCGTGCAGCGGCTGGGGCGCGGCATTGGTGGCGGCGTCCTTGAGGCCCTGCTGCATGTTGTTCCAGCAGTCGTCGTTGTCGAACCACGGCTTGGTGAAGATGAGCATCTGAATCCACTGCATGAAGTCTTCAGGCCGCATGTTTGCCTTCGCCTTCATGAGGTGCTGCCAGGTGTAGAGGCCGAAGCGGTCCTGCCGCGCCCAGGTGCACATGAGGATCATGCTTTTCACCTTCTCGGGATGACGCAGCGCCAGCTGCTGGGCGATGACTGAGCCGAGCGAACAGCCGACGACACGCGCCTGTTTGATGCTCAGCTTGTCCATGAGTCCGGCGTAGTCGTCGGCCATCATGGCGCTGGTGTAGGGGCCGGCGGGTTTGTCGGTTTCACCCACGCCACGGTTGTCACCGAGGATGCAGCGGAAGTGCTTTTCCCAGGCCTGCGCATGCGCATCCCACACACCGCCGGGGGCGGTGACTCCCATGATGCAGACGAGCGGTTCGCCGCTGCCGCGTTCTTGGTAAAACATCTTGATTCCGTTGGTTTCGACGTGGGGCATGGGTGTGAAGTTCTCGGTTGGGTGGTTCGCTGTGCGGAGTTCGGACCGCGAATGGGATTGTGAACAGAGATCGGTGAAAGCAACAAGCAAAAATCACCTGCCGCCGCACGAACTTCGCGCATAGTGAAAACAAATCATGCCTGATGCTCCAACCGCAACACCTCAAGCCGCCGTTCCCCCCTGGGAAACGAAAGCTCCGATCACCCGACGCAGCCTGACGCGCAAGCTGGTGTTCTGGTCCGTGGTGATCGCGCTGGTGGCGGCGATGGTCTATGCCCTGCAGCCGCGGGCGGTGGAAGTCGAGACAGGAGTGGTGCAGCAAGGGCCGCTGACGGTGTATGTGTCCGAGGAAGGCAAGACGCGCATCCGCAACCGCCATGTGGTCGCCGCGCCGGTGGCGGGCAGCATGCAGCGAGTGATCTTGAAAGCGGGAGACGCCGTAAAGGCAGGGGAGACGGTGATCACCCGCATTGAGCCGGCGCTGTCTCCACTGCTGGATGCACGGGCACGCTCCCAAGCCCAGGCACGTGTCGATGCGGCGACGGCGACCCGAGCCCGGGCCAACGAAAGCATCGAGATGTCACGCACCGGGCTGAAGTATGCGCAGGCGAACTGGGACCGCGTTCGCAACAACACGGACAAAGGCACCATCAGCGCCACCGACCGGGACACCTTTGAGCGTGAGGCGGAAATGAAAACGCGCGAGGTCCGATCCACCGAGTTTGCCCTCCAGGTGGCCGATTTTGAACTGGCACAAGCCAAGGCGGCGCTGCAGCAGATCGACAAACCCGGTGCAAGCGGGTCATTCATTGAAGTGCGTGCGCCGGTCAGCGGTGTGGTGCTGAAAGTGCAGCAGGAAAGCGCGACGATCGTGGCTCCTGGCGCGCCGATTTTAGAAATCGGGGATCCCACGGATTTGGAGATTGAAGCGGAGATTCTCTCTCGCGATGCGGTGACGATCAAACCCGGTGCGCTGGTCACGGTGGAGCAGTGGGGCGGCGATGAACCGGCAAAAGCCCTTGTGCGCCGCGTGGAACCTGCGGCCTTTACCAAGGTGTCCGCGCTGGGGGTTGAAGAGCAGCGTGTGCTGGTCCTGAGTGATTTTACCGAGAGGACACCCGCATTGTCAGCACTGGGAGACCGTTACCGCGTGGAGGTGCGCGTGGCGGTGTGGCACAGCGATGACACCCTGCTCGTTCCGGCGGGGGCGCTGTTTCGTGAAGGCAGCGAGTGGAAGACGTTTCTCTTTGATGCCGACAGCGCCAAAGCCGTCATCGTCAAGGCTGGTCGCACCGACGGCAAATTCACGCAGGTGCTGGAAGGACTCAAGAAGGGGGATGAAGTGCTGATGCACCCTCCGGACACCGTGCGGGATGGCACCCACGTGGTGAAGCGCGCCGAGGTGAAATAAAGAAGGCGGCCTCCTGCGAGGCCGCCTTGAAGGAAACTGACTGACAGAAGCTTAGACCGCCCAGCCGGTGCGGTAGTCGCGGGTGAGCCACTTGGCATCGCCACCGCTGACGTACTCATGCTTCTCAGGATTCCATTTCATGGAACCGCCGTGGTAGTAGGCCTGGCTCATGAGGTGGCAGGAGATGGCCGTGCTGGCACCGATGGCGACATCACAGATCGGCTTCTCGCGGGTCTTGATCGAGTTGAGCCAGTCTTCGTGGTGGTTCTTCGAGTTGTAGAGCTTCACCTTGGCGTCAGCGAGGTATTCGCGCTCAGTGAGGATGACTTCACGGTCGAGGGAGGTGCCTTTGTCGGCGTCCTTGTCCCAGAACTTGTGAATGGTCTTGCCACCGAGGACGAATTCAAACTTGCCGCGGTTGACGTGCACTTCGCCGTTCGCGCCGTAGAAGGAGACACCTTTGCCCTTGCCGTTGTGCAGGAGAGGAATGCCGCTGGCGTAGATGAGCTTGGCACCGTCGTTGGCGTTTGCATAATTTTCCGGCGCGATGATTTCAACCGGGCCGTGCTCGTCTTCACCGAGACCCCATTGGGCGATGTCAATGTGGTGCGCGCCCCAGTCGGTGATCATGCCGCCGCCAAATTCGCGGGTCATGCGCCAGGCGGGGAAGTGATTGTGAACACCGCGTGGGCTGAGCACGCTGCTGTATGGCACGAGCGGGCCCGGACCGCACCACATGTCCCAGTCGAGGCCGGGTTCCATGGGCTCTTCAGGATTGGCGTTGGGCTTGGCAGGAGCACCGAAGGCGGTTTCGACGTGGTCGATCTTGCCGATGATGCCGTTGCGGATGAGTTCGGCAGCCACGCGGAATTCTTTGCTGGAGCGCTGCTGGGAGCCGGTCTGCAGGATGCGCTTGTTGCTGCGCACGGAGTCGATGAGCGTGAGCGCTTCGTGGATGTTGTGGGTGAGCGGCTTCTCACAATAGACGTCCTTGCCCGCGTTCAGCGCGGCGATGGCGATGAAAGCATGCCAGTGGTCCGGCGTGGCGATGACGACGGCGTCGATGTCCTTGCGCTCCAGCAGCTTGCGGAAGTCGGCGTAGGCTTCGCAGCCTTTGAAGCCAGCATCCTTGTCCTTGCCGTAGCGTTCTTCGACGGTTTTTTTGGCAAATTCGCGGCGGTTGGTGTCCACGTCGCAGACGGCCACGACCTGAACTTCCTTGCGGCCCAGGAAACTGGTGAGATGGCCGCTGTTCATTTTACCCACGCCGATGAAGCCGAGCGTGAGGCGCTCGCTCGGAGCGGTCTCAGCGCTCCAGACACGGGAGGGGAGGATGAAAGGCGCTGCCACGGAGGCGGCGGCAACTTTGGCGAACTGACGGCGTGAGGATGCGGTTGGCATGGTTGATATTTGGATGGAAATTGAGGGTGGAAATTGAGGGTGGAACAATACAGCCCATTTGCCAAGTCTCTTGCACTCGGTGTTGGCGTGGGTATTCGGCAGGATGGAATTTTCTAAACACCGCCTGGGGCAGTTGATCGTCGTTTCCGGGCCGTCCGGTACCGGCAAAACGACGCTGGCACGGAAAGTGTGTGACCGCGGCGAGGCCATCTTTTCCGTCTCCTGCACCACACGTGCCCCCAGGGCGGGCGAGGTTGACGGAAAGGATTATTTTTTCCTGACTGAGGAGGACTTCGTGGCGCGGGCGGAGCGCGGGGAGCTGTTTGAATACGCCCGCGTGCATGGCCGGCTTTACGGCACGCTGAAGAGCTACGTGTATGAGAATCTCCAGCGCGGGGTGGATGTGATCATGGACATCGACGTACAGGGTGCCATGCAGGTGCGCGCCTGCGAGGATGAACTGGTGAAGCGCTGCCTGCTGGAGATTTTCGTGCTGCCACCGAGCCTGCAGGAACTGCGCAACCGCCTCTCCGGCCGCGCCACGGAAGATGCCGCAGCCTTTGAACTGCGCATGCAAAACGCAGCGGCAGAGATGGAGCACTGGAGCAAGTATGGCTACCTGCTCATCAGTGGCGAACGCGCAGACGATGCGCGTCGGTTTGATGCCATCCTTGAAGCCGGGCGGATGAGGACTGCCCTAATGATGCACGACCAATGACTGGCTCAGTCATTCATGACTGCACCAGCCCCGCATCCTTCAGCGCAGGAAATTGGCCACGCCATTGGCCCACAATGGCCGGATCAATCTTCGCGCTCACGACACGCTCCTGCTCTGCGGCGTCCGCAATCACCAGTCCATGCGGATCCACCACGATGCTCCGGCCGGTGTAGGTGAAGTCGGGATCGGTGCCGCAACGGTTGACGCCGATGACGTAGGCGAGGTTTTCGATGGCGCGGGCCTGGAGCAGCGAGATCCAATGATGGATGCGCTTCACCGGCCACGCGGCGATGTAGATCAACACTTCAGCTCCGGCGTGGATGGCATCGCGGGCGAGTTCGGGAAAGCGCAGATCGTAGCAGATGAGCGGGGCGATGCGCAGGCCCTGCCATTCGAAAAGGCAAACACCCTGGCCTGCGACATGGACTTGCTTCTCCCCGCCCAGGGTGAAGGGATAATTCTTCGTGTAGCGGCAAAGCAGAGTGCCATCCGGAGCGATGGCGAGAGATTGATTCATGCCCCGGCCATCACTTCTCTGCGTCACCAGCCCACCGATGACACAGCTTTGGTACTGCGCGGCCATTTCGCGCAGGAACTGCTCGGTGGGACCCTGCTCAGGCTCCGCAGTGACGGCTAGGTTCATGCTAAAGCCCGTGGCAAAGGTTTCAGGCAGGACAATGAGTGATCCAGGCGACGGATCGGCGCTGGCAATCAATTGACGCGCCTTGGCATGGTTCGCAGAGCGGTCTTCCCAGATAGAATCGATTTGGACGAGATGTACATTCATAGACGTTCTTGCCGTGCGCCCGGACGCAGGCGGTCGGTGGATTCAGAGTTGCTGCGGGCGCGGACACCGATGAAGCAGCTGGCGGAAAGGATGGTGATGCCGCAGACGATGGCAAAGGCGTCGAACGACATGACCTTGATCATGGCGAAAGCCAGGGAAGGGGCGATGAGGCCGCGCACACCGGTGAGAAAAGTATGCACGCTCATGTACTCGGCGACGGCATGCTTGGAGGCGAGCTTGGTGACCCACAGCGCCCAGGTGACGTTGCCACCCGCATTGGCCATGCCCCAAAAAGCCATGCCCAGCGTCCACCAGAAGAGATTGTGACCCAGATAAAAACACAGGATGCCGGCAGCGAAGAAGACATTGAGCACAGCGCGCACGGTGAAAAGATGGAAGCGGTCATAGACCAGCCCCCAGGGATAGGAAAACACGACGCGCGCGAGCACCGGGACCACACCGGTGATCCACGCGACATCGAACTCGCTTAGGTTGATGCCATGGCGGGGATTAGCGAGGTATTCGACGAAGAGGCATGCTGCGGCGAGATTGCCAATGCCCATCATCATCCAGGAGATGAGCAGCGTGCGGAAATCGCGATCCTCCCGCACCCAGCGCATGGAACTCCAAAGGCTGGTGCTGGAATTCTCCGGTGCCTCCCACGGAATGATCGGCAGGCCATAGGTCCAGAAGCCTGAGATGAAGCTGCTGGCGGCGAAGGCCCACAGCAGCCAGACATAGTTCCCGACGTTCCAGCCGAGCAGTTTGCCGCCCACAAAACCAAAGCACACGGCGGCAGCCGCCCGCGTGACTCCGGTGACCGCATACAGCTTGCCGCGTTTTTCGGCGGGGTAGTTGATGCGGTAAATCTGCGTCATCAGCGGGATCTGCATGGTCAGACAGAACAAGCCGAAACTCAGCCCCCCAATGTAAAGCAGAGGGCTGGTTGGAAACGCCGCTGAAACCGCCATGCAGCCACCGCCCAGCAGTTGCACCTTCGCCGCCGTGCGTGCGATGGTGCTTCTGGCCCGCAGCAGGAGCGGCACCACAAACAAGCTGGCCACCATGCCGCCGCTGGTGGCGCTGAGGAAAACGGACTTTGCCACATCCCCCATGTGAAAAACCCGCACGGCGATGAGCATGCCGAAGGTCGCGGTCAGGGTGTCGATGACCCCCGAGGGGATCGAGCGCCACAGCTCGTTGCGCAAGGTCCGGGAGGTGATGGCATCGGCTTCGGTCACGCAGGCTATTCGCATGAACAAAGATGCGCGTCCAGCACGGAGGCGGGACGCGCATCAGAGAAGATCAAAAACAGGCGAGGCTGTGGCCTCGCGCCGCATCAGGCGGCTTTCTTGGCCTTCTTGGTTGCAGGAGCCTTGGCGGCTGGTGCTGCTGCTGCCTTGGCGGCGGGCTTCTTCACCAGCTTTGGCTCAGGCATCGGGACGACGGTCAGCCATTCCTGATAATGAACCCAGCTTTCGCCGCCTTCATCACGCAGGTAGTCAGATGGAGTGAGGAGGCCGCGCTTCTGGAAATCGAGGATTTCTTTTTTGGCAAAGGGGCCAAATTCAACGAAGGCGCGGCTGAGGTAAACGAGGTCTTTCATGGGTGTGTTTTTTTATGAGGTTGTAGGTTTAGGGGAGTGGGCCTTAGCATCACATAAGCTGTGGAACAAGCAGCAATCTTGCCACAGTTCCACAAAATTCGGCTAGCGTTCCATGGAGCGGATTTTTTTTGCTTCAATCTAGCCATGTGCGCTTGCGGCACACGGTTCCGGCCTCTAGTTTATATGACAATTAATGATTATTTGTCTCGAATCCTCCATCCTCGGCGGGTACCTTTCCAACGAAGTACCCGGTTTGGTCACAGGCGTGTTTCATCTTGCGGGTCAAAATCAGCCCGTGCGTGTCGAATTGGTGGGCAATTTTCTGCGCGATATCGCTGGCTGCCGAGTGGACTTTCACAACCCGTTGCCGGACGCCAATGAAGACCATGTGGATGCCATCTCAGCCATGCAGCATGGCTACAGCGGTCTGATGACCGCCTCCTCTCGCGTGGTGAAACTCCCGCGCCGCAGATCACAGTCGAGCTCGGTTATGACTTTGCCTGAGCCGCCCGGGCTGAAAAACCTGCTTTTCTTCGAATGGTTCAATCAGGACCACCAGCGCATTCTGATCCAGTCCTGGCATCTGCAGTTGCGTGTGTCTTCGCCGCGCTGGCAGCTGACGAAAGACGAAGAGGCCGCTCTGCTGCGGCAGAACCGTGCCCGCCGGAAGCATTTCCTGCTGGGTAACAGTCGCAATGCCAAATCCGCCGACGCTTTGCACAGTCCCGGGTTCGATGATCCCTTTCAGCCTGCCAAGCCGGGCAGCGATCCATTCGGCGCGGTGAAGCGTGACCACGCAACCGAGCCTCCACGTAAAACGCCTGCCAGAGCCAAGGGCGGCGCAGATTTGGACCCCGTGGCACGTTCAGCGGCGCTGGCGAAGGAATTGCGCCGCTTTCAAAGCCTGCTCGTCTTCAATGAAGAGGTGCGCACCCGCCCCGCAGTCCTGCGTCTGCTCTCCACCGTGGCAGATCTGGCCGCGCATCTCATCCACGTGCTGCGTCAGTTCGCGGAAGCGGAAAAAGATCAGTGGCAGTTTCTGGTAGTCGATCTTGAACAAAGCCTGCCCCTGTTTGCTGCGGCCCTCAATGCCACGGACAAGCTGGTGCAGCAGCATCCCCAGGGTGCAGACATGGAGTGGCTGGCCGGAGTACAGGCCAGCCTGCTGAACATCGAGCTGCGCATGCGTGAGCTGCTGGGGCTGCTGCGCTGAAAAGTGAGAGGGGGTTGATCCGCACAAGGCTTGCGTCTAGCATGCGGGATGCGTCTTTCCCATTATGCCCTGGCTTTAACGATCATCCTCCTCGCCATCACCGGTTATCTGGCATGGGAGGCCCAGGAGGAGGCCAAAGGCGCGCGCAAAGAACTCGAACTCGTGCGCAAGCAGCAGGCGGCCCATGAGATGGCCATGCCGCAGAAGCCCAGTACGGTGGCAGAACTGCCGCCAGCGCCTCCTGCACCGCTCCCCGCAGCTCCGCCCTTGTCTGGCAGCAATCTCATGCCAGGGACTCCCGCCTCGCTGCCCTCACCAGCACCCGCCGCCGCGCCGCTGACCGATCTGCAGAAGCAGCTCATGGGCATGCCTGCATTTGCCAAGGTGATTGAATCCCACGATGACCAAGGCTTCGCCGTCATCAGTGCTGGCAGGAACAAGCAGCTTGCCAGCGGAATGAAATTCGATGTCCGCCGCGGCAATGGCCTGGTGGGCCGCGTGATCGTGGGGGATACCATTGAAGCTGCGGAAGCCGTGGTGGACATCGACACCTCCGTCACGCTCCCTGGCGTTCACATTGAAACGGGTGACGAACTGATTCTGCCAGTCCGCAAATAACGATCCTCCAGATGCCGCGTGAACGTCTTGATCTCGCCTTGGTGAAGCTCGGCATCGTGCCCTCGCGTGAGCAGGCCAAACGGCTGATCATGGCCGGTGAGGTCAGTGTGCTGGGCAAACGAATCACCCAGCCGGGCTGTCTGATTAACGAACTCCAGCAGATCGTCGTGCGAGAGCGGCCCAGGTTCGTCAGCCGTGGTGGTTTGAAGCTTGAGGGGGCGCTCAAGCATTTTAACATCGATGTCACCGGCATGACCGCTCTCGACGTCGGGGCGTCCACCGGAGGATTCACCGATTGCCTGCTGCAGCGTGGTGCACTGAAAGTCTTTGCCTTCGATGTCGGCACCAATCAACTCGCCTGGAAAATGCGCAGTGATCCCCGGGTAATTTCGCGGGAGCAGTTCAATCTCCGCCACATGCGCCCGGAAGACGTGGGGCAGGAGGTGGACATCCTGGTGGCCGATCTCTCCTTCATCTCACTTACTTTGGTGCTGCCTGCGGTGCTGCAGGTGCTGCGGCCGGGTGGTCAGGCGCTCGTTTTGATCAAGCCTCAGTTCGAGCTGTCGCGTGAGGAAGTCGGCAAGGGGGGCATTGTGCGTGAGCCAGAGCTGCACGTCAAAGCCTGCGCGCGAATTGAAGAGTTTGTACGCTCGCAGCCCACCCTGGAATGGCGCGGCATGATTGAGTCCTCCATCCAGGGGACGGATGGCAATCGCGAGTTTCTAGCTTGGTTTGGCAGGCAGAGTTGAGTCCCAAGAAACTGAAATAAGCGGCTCAGGTCCTAAATTCTCACTTATGAGACGCTTATTCGGTTATTTTACAGAAAATCTACAATTTAAGGTTGCAGCGTTGCAATAATTATCATAAAATACCATCATTGATAAAAGCAGCCATGAAAACCTTCACACACATTTCCACTCACCGCCGAATCCGCTCTGCGTTCAGTCTTTTCGAGGTTTTGATGGTTATCGCCATTCTTGGAGTGCTGGTTGGCATGGCTGTGCCGATGATGAGTCAGAGCGATGCGGTTTATGCCGCTCGGGACCGTCGCAATGCCCAAGAGCTATGCTCCACCTGCATGATGGCCCAAGCGGCAGATTTGAATTTTGTGCAGGATGACAGCGTCATCAACACCGTGCATGCCATCGTGCGTGGTGGCATGACAGTGCGTGGCGCGATGCGGGGCCGGGTTTTTGTGGTTCCAGGCCTCAGCGAAGAAGACATTCAAGGTGCCGCGAAATACCTGCAGGTGCGGGATGGTCAGTTGCTGTACACCAACACCGCAGCCTCTGCCCCCGGAGATCAGCGGTTGTAGCGATCACCTCGCAGGCCTGTATGCGCACTTGATTTGCCACGTATTTACCTTGCCTGCGGGCATCGTTACCACCAGCTTGAGGCTTCATGAATTCTTCTTTCCTCAAAAAGAACTGGTACTTTTTCACCCCGGCGATCATTCTCATCATTCCGGTGCTGATGGTGGTTTTTTGCACCGTCAATTATGGCTACTCCATTCCTGACTCCATCAATGCGGTGTTTCATGTGGGCTCCACCAGCACGCGCTACTCCATGGGATTTTCGGAACGAAAATTCAAGTCAGTGCAGGTCGGCATGGACGGGAGGTCGGTTTTCAACACGGTCAAAAACCCGATGGAGGGCAATGATCCCGGCGCTGATGTGGCCAGCTGGCGCTACAGCCTCCCTGGCAGCGGCGCGGGTTATTACCATGAGCGCACCATTGTTTTGGCGAAGGATAAAAGTGGTGTCCCGCGGGTCAAACAGCTCATCAGTCGTTTTCACACGGCGAATTGATTCACTCGCAAAAGTGGCGCATTCTCCCGCATGAATCAGTTCACGTCATTTCTGTGCAAAGCCTGCCTGGCCATCCCGCTGCTGCTGCTGGCTGCGTGTGAAAATTCCTCGCACATCAAGGGGCTGCCCAAAGACCTGCCGGTCATCAATCTGCATGGTTCACCGGACACACCGGCCCATAGCCTGGGGCATGCGGACTATCCTTTCGCGGACAACGGCGACTATAAAAGCGACTGGGCTGCCGAGGGCGGGCAGGGCTCTGGCATGGACTATTCTTCCTGGCGCTCCTCCCATGGCGGTTCGTCCTCACACGGTTCTGCCAAGAAAAAGACTTCCTCGAAAACCTCAAAAACATCCTCTAAAACCGCTTCCAAATCCGGCGGCAAGAGTGCCCACAAAGGCGGCTCCTACACCATCAAAAGCGGAGACAACCTGGGTGCCATCGCACGCAAGAACGGCACCACGGTGGCAAAGATCAAGGCGGCGAACGGCTTGTCTTCCGACAGCATCCGCGCGGGCAGAACGCTTAAAATTCCCAAGTGACCTTGCACCCGCGCCTTTCACGCATCGCGGCTTGGGGTCTGTTGCTGATCATGGGCTGCGCAGCGGCTGAGGCGGCAGCGGAACCGCTGCGGTTTTCCACGGTGGTGATTGATGCGGGCCACGGCGGCAAGGACGGCGGCTCCGTCTGGAACAAATTGATCGAAAAAAAGCTCTGCCTGGATGTCGCGAAACGCGTGGAAACGGCTCTGAAATCGAAAGGCCTCAAGACCGTCATGACCCGGCGTACTGACACCTTTGTAGAGCTCGAACAAAGGGCACGCATCGCCAACCGTGTGTCCTCGTCCGTCTTTCTCAGCATTCATTTCAATGGCTGTCGCAAAACCACCATTTCTGGTGCGGAGGTGTATTACCGCAGCCCGCGCGGCAAATCGCTGGCCGTGGCCATCAACCGTACGCTCAAAAGCGGGATCGCAGGCAGCCCGCGCGGCATTTTTCATGCCGACTTCAAAGTGCTGCGGGAGACCCAAATGCCCGCCGTACTCGTGGAATGCGGTTATCTCAGCAACAAGCGCGAGGCCCTGCGCTGCGCTGATCCTGCGCACCGTCAGAAGCTGGCCGCTGCCATTGTCAGCGGTCTGCTGGCGGTCCGGCCGAAGTGACTGCCAGCACAGCTTTCATTTCTTTTGAAACTTCACATGTGCGAGGCATCCGCGTGGCATTTGACGAAGCCCCTGCCGTGGTGGATGGAATACCCAGATTTCCATGTCAGTCCCCGTCATCAACGCCAGCAATCCTGTTTTTCCGTTTCATCTTGTGCGGACGGACTTGGAGCGCGTGGAAACCGCCATCCTCGAACAAGCCCGCGCGTTTGACCCCGGCGTCGAAGGTTATGTGAGCTACGTTTGCAAAACCTCGGGCAAGCGCATCCGCCCAGCCTTGGCCGTACTCGCCGGCGGTGCCACGGGTGGCACTCACGAAGGGCACACACGCCTCTCAGTCATTCTCGAGCTCGTCCACATCGCCTCTTTGGTGCATGACGACATCATGGACGGCGCGGACATCCGCCGCGCCCAGCCGACCGCCGTCGCGAAATGGGGCAGCAGTCTCAGCGTTCTTTTGGGCGACAGCCTCTTCGCCTACGCGCTCGAACTCGCCACGGAGTTTGAAGACACCCACGTCTGCCGCACGATCGCCCGTGCCTCGCGCGATGTCTGCACCGGCGAAATCCTGCAAACCCAGCGCCGCTTCGACTTCAATCTCTCCGTCACCGATTATCTCAAGATGATCGAGATGAAGACCGCCGCCCTCTTCGCCGCTGCCAGCGAACTCGGTGCCCGTCTCAACCATCAGCCCGACTCCGTGCAGATGTCACTGCGTGACTACGGCCTCAAGCTCGGCACCGCCTACCAGATTTACGACGACTGTCTCGACATCGTCGGCGACGAAAAAACAGTCGGCAAAACGCTCCGCACTGACCTCGCCCGGGGCAAGCTCACGCTGCCCATACTGTATCTCCTCGAAAGCGCCACCGATGCGCAGAAGCAGAAGCTCAACCGCATGCTGCTCAAAGGCGAGCCGATGGACACCACCATTCTCGCTGGCATCGCCGACTACGAAGGTGCCGTCGATCGCGCCGTCAAATTCGCGCAAAACATGCTCGTCGATGCCCGTGCCGATTTGGTCTGTCTCGGTGCTTCGCCGCACAAGCAGGCGCTCGAAGACATCGTCGGCTATCTGCACAGCCTGCTGGATCAGTGCCGGGCGATTCACTGAGATGAGTGGAACGCGACAAACGGTTAACTGAGAACAGAGCACGGACTCATGAGCCGCATCCACGACATCCCGGAAAACGACCGCCCGCGGGAGCGCCTCCTCCGCCTCGGTCCGCAGGCGCTCTCGGATGCCGAACTTCTCGCCCTCTTCATCAACACCGGCACGAAAGGTGAAAATGCCCTGCAGATCGGCCAGCGGATCCTGCGCGATTTCAAATCGCTCCGCGCCCTCTCCCGCCTTGAAACCGCTGTTTTGAGAAAGATCAAAGCTCTGGGGCCGGCGAAAACTGCTCTGCTCGCCGCTGCTTTTGAACTTGGCCGCCGCTCCGCGCAGGAGCCCTCGCACGCCGAGATCATTCTCGACCGCCCGCAGCTCATCTATGATTACATTGGCCCCGAGATGCAGGCCCTCGGCAGTGAATCCGTCCGCATCATTCTGCTCAATACGAAGCTTGCTGTCATGCGCAGTGAAGAGGCGTTCAAAGGCAGCCTGAACGAATGCGTCGCCCACCCGCGCGATCTGTTGCGGAAGGTGCTCATTCACAACGCTTACGCCTTCATCCTCGTTCACAATCACCCTTCCGGCGATCCCACCCCCAGCGAGCCCGACCGCCGCCTCACCCGCCGTCTCCGTGAAGCCTCCGAAGCCACAGGGATCTCCCTCCAAGACCACCTCATTATCGGCACCCCTGCTGAATCACGCCCGCTGCCCTACTTCAGCTTCAAGGAGCATGGGATGCTGTGAGCTTACGTTTCTTCCGAGAACAGAATGAAAAGAATGTGGCTTCATCGCATCTGTGCTTATCCGAATAGGATTGCTTGGTTTTTTGGAGCACTGATCATCAATGCGCTCCTGATCATCTGTTTGTCTGCTGGGTGGGGAGATTTTGCCATCTTGTTCGATCCAGACGTTTTGCTGTGGTTCCTGTTGTTGCTCATTCCGGCCAGCTTGCTGGGTTTCTTAGCCATGATCCCTTTCGGTTTACCGATAGGTCGTTTTTGTAATCACATGAATGGAGCTCCATTTGAAATAGGAGAAAAGGTACTGATTCTACGGGGACCCCACGTCGGTCAAGAGACACAAGTTGGAGGATTCACCAAAGGCCAGGGGGGGGAGCTTCTCGTTCTGGAACTTGGAGAAGATGCGGGCGAGCGCTATCGAAACCTCTTCGCGGAATGCCATGTAACCCGGGTGAAGAGACTTGGGGTGCGTGGGCAACTGGTAGTCGGCAGCGGTGGCTCTTCATCGAGTACATCAGTGCCGTAGAATGCGCATGGCTCGAATTCAGATTGCAGAGGACGGTTTGCGGAATGAGAGAGTGAGCATGGGACAAGACGAAATCGAGCGCAACCTGGGCGTGCAGCCTCTGGACCGGGTCATGACTGAGCATGAATTGGGAAATCACGCCTTGGTGGCCGCCAGTACGGAACCTATGACGCACAAAGCCGTGCAGCGTGCCCGCAAAGGCCGCCGCCTGACCAAGCACATGAAACAGCGCATGGCCGACGCCCTGAATCTCCTCATCAAGCAGAAGGGCGTGGAGATCGAGCGCCCGTGGGTGGTGAAGGATTTGTTTACGTATTGAAGTGGCAAAACGGATAGCTGCAGGTGTATCGCACAGCTTGCCGGGGTGATTTCGCCACGCTAGCATCCGCCCACCCATGCCCGACGCCATCGCCAACCGCCGTTTCGTCACTGCTGCCGAAAAAATCGACTTCCAGTCCCCTTGGACGCTGGAGGAGTGGATCTGCCGCAGCGACATCGTGAACAACGAGCACCTCATGATGGTGAGGGCCAACATGGAGCCGGGGCGCAGTCATCCCTTTCACTCGCACCCGACGCGGGAGGAGGTGATCTACATCCTTTCCGGCAAGGCCGAGCAGTGGGTCGGCCAGCAAAAAAAGATCCTCGGTCCTGGCGACACCGCCTTCATTCCCATGGGCGAAATCCACGGCACCTGGAACGTGGGGGACGAAAAGCTCGTCTTCCTCGCGATCCTTTCCCCGGCCAAGGCGGACGAGCCCGGTCTCGTGGATCACAGTGAGGAAGAGCCTTGGAAGTCTTTGCGCAAGTAGCCTACTTTTCGCGCAATTTTTTGCGCAGATCGATGATGCCGTCACGGATGGCGAAGAGTTCGGCGCGGAAGTCGGTGAGCAAATCTTGCCGGTCGCTCCACTCGGGGGCTTCCATCAGTTCGTTCAGCGCTGCGAAGGCCTCGTTGGCCCAGTTGAGGCAGCGGCGTAAAATTGCGAGAGTGTGTCCGGTCTGGGATGAACCACCAAAGTCCTCCGTGCCGAGCGCCCCGGCCAGCTTGCCGCTGATGTTCATCGAGTTGCGGATGAAGCGGTCGAGTGCTGTGCTGCCATCGCTCTCTGCGGCGTTTTCAGCGCGTTCTTCTTTGATTTCGGTCAGCAGGCGCAAGACGAAGTCATGGGCCATGGTTTGCAGCGGGTGGGCTTCACGCTCGCTCTCTTCCAGGAAGTCGGAGAAGGCTTGATCATCGAGTTCGCTCTCGATCACATCCAATTCGGGCAGCATTTCATGGCCCTCTTTCCAGCTTTCACCCTCAGTGTCCTCGTCATCGGCTTCGTGTTCACTGCTGCCACCCAGCATGTGATCCCAGCCCATGACAAAGGCGATGCGGTCATCATGCAGACCGTCGACGCCGTATTTTTCGATCGCCTCCATGTTCGCGTCTGAGAGGCGATCAGATTGTTTGAGTGAATCTTCCCAGGATTCTTCACTGTCATCGAATTCTTCATCGTCATCCTCTTTCGGCTCGGGGCGCCGGATGATGCCGGCCAGCCATTCTCGCATGGCTTGAAGGTTGCTCATTTTTTGCGCCGCCTCCTGCGCCTCGTCCATTTCCCAAGCCCACGCGGAGATGCTGATCTCAAAATCCATGCCCTCGATAAAGACCCGCCCATTTTCCTCAGAAAACCACTCGATGTAGAGCTCATTGCGCCATTCGGCAGGAGGATCTGCGCCGCCGCTTGCCTCCCGTTTCGCTGCCACGGTATCCACCTTCACTTGGCGAGAGGCAGTGATGTCGCCGGCGTGACCCTTCTGCTTCGGCTTCAAGCTGGCGGCGGCGGACTGGGACGATGGCGTGGGGTTGGTGAAGGTGATGGTGCAGCCGGCGAGATCGCGCCAGGCATTGCCGCGCAGATCGATGATGACGGGATCTTCGCGACCGACCAGCCAGAGCTTGCCGCGCAAGTTGTCGCGGGTGGTGTTGTCGATTTCGCCACGGATGACGGCAGTGTCCAGACGCAGGGCCATGCGTGCATGAAAGCGTGGGCACGGCGGGAATGTCAAGGCTAAGGCACGGCTTGACTCTCCCCTCGGGCTCGCTTGAGATTGTATGTCCGCGCCATGGAACTGATCTCGATCGTCGAAGCCCTTCTTTTTGCCACCCAGGAGCCCCTGGGCGTGCCGCAGATGTGTGCCGCCGTCAAAGAGACCGCCAAGGACATCTGTGATGCCGCCAGCGATCCGCTGGCCGAAGGAAGCCCGACCCAGATCCCGGAGTGGGTCGCCCCACTGGCTGCCACCACCGAGGAGCAGGTGCGCGGGAGTTTGGACGAACTGATCGCCCGCTACGCTGCAGAGAAGCATGCCTTCACCCTCGTCGAGCGCGCGAACGGCTGGCGCATCGCCGCCCGTGGCGAGTATGCCGAGTGGTGCCGCGCGCTATATCCCGGCAAGAAGGTGCAGCGCCTGAGCCAGCCCGCGCTTGAGACGCTCGCCATCGTGGCCTATCGCCAGCCGATCACCAAGGCCGGCATCGAAGCCGTGCGTGGTGTTTCGGTGGATGCCATGGTGCAGCAGCTCATTGACCGCGGTTTGATGAAAATCGAAGGCCGCGCCGACCTCCCTGGCCGCCCGCTGCTGTATGGCACCACGGAGGCTTTCCTCGATCACTTCGGCGTGCGCAGTCTGGATGACATGCCCAACGCCTCCGAACTTCGCCGGGTGAAATTGCCGACCGCTGTGGAAGGTGCCTCCGCTGCTGAGCAACCTCAGGAGCACCAGCTCTCCCTGGCTCCGGTCACTCCTGCTGCGGCAGAAGAGTCTTAACCCTTTTTTCTCCTGCGGTCCATGTCCCTCGAAGAAGTCCGCAACAAGATCGACAGCATCGATCAGCAACTCCTGCGTCTGCTCAACGAACGCGCCGAACTGGTCCACGCCGTGGGCGAAATCAAACGCAAGGACGACCTCGACATCTATGTGCCGGGCCGTGAAGACAAGCTGCTGCGCAAGCTCGCGGAGATCAATCGTGCGCAAAACGGCCGCCTCACCGAGCGGGCCATCCGCGCCATCTATCGCGAGATCATGAGTGCCGCGCTCGCTTTGGAGGACAGCCTCAAAATCGCCTACCTCGGCCCCACGGGATCCTGGACACATCAGGCGGCAGTGAACAAATTCGGCCATTGCGTCGAATACCTCGCCGAAGCCAGCACCGAAGGTGTCTTTGGCCGCGTCGCCGCACAGACCGCCGACTATGGCGTCTTGCCCATCGAGCACTCCACTGAAGGCGCGGTACACCACACGCTCGATCATCTGGCTGACAGCGCCTTGCAGATCTACGCCGAAATTCTGTGGAAGGCCGACGCCGCCGTCATGGCGCAGGGACCGAACAGCACTATCACCGAGATCCATGGCCGCGCCCAGATGCTCGCTCACTGCCGTCCCTGGCTCATGCAGAGCTTCCCTGGCGCACAGCTCATCGAGTCCGCTAGCTCCAGCGCCGCCGCCACCCTCGCCGCGCAGAATCCCACCGTGGCCGCCCTCGGCACCCCTCTGAGCGCCGAACTGCATGATCTGCGCGTCATCGCCACCTCGCCGCGCGAATACGCCACCCAGACCCGCTTCATCATCCTCGGCCGCCGCTCTGGCCCGCCCTCCGGCAATGACAACACGATGCTCATGATCCATTCCAAGGATCGCGTCGGCGCGCTCATGGAAGTCCTGCAAGTCTTCGCCTCCCGCAACGTCAACGTCCGCCAGATCGAAAACCGCCCCACCACCAGCGGCACCGAGGCCCGCTTCTTCCTCGAAATCAGCGGCCACCATTCCGATGGCACGCTCAAGCAGGCTATCACTGCCCTCGAAATCGAAGGCATTGCCGTTCAAGTAAAGACTTTAGGCAGCTATCCGGCTCCGGGCTGGGTTGAAGAGCGATAACTCCCCCTCTGCCATGACGCGCTTCGTCTCGCTCCTGCTGCTCCTTTTCGGTCTGCCGCTGGGCGCGGAAGACACGGCGAAGCCGCCGACGGCATCCGCACGCTGGACAGCGGCGGACTATGAACTCTTTACTCCGGCAACGTTCCGTCTGCATCCTCCCGTGCTGCGGGTGATGGATCGCTTAAAGTTGGATGAAGGCTTGCTGAGTGCGGCGATTTTCTTTGCCACCAATGCGGAGCGGGAGAAGCACAAGCTCCCGCTGTTCCAGACTTCACGCGCGTTGATGGCGTGCGCCTACGAGCACTCACGGGACATGGCCTTGGAGAATTTCTTTTCTCACGAAAATCCGAGTGATCCCACAAAACGCACGCCATGGCAGCGCATGGAGGCCAAGGGCATGAAAAGCGGTGAGCGCGCTGAAAACATCGCCATGCGCACCACGAACGGCCTCAGCTATCTCGCCTTTGCGGATGAAATGGTGAAGCTGTGGATGAACTCTCGAAGCCACCGCGCGACCATCCTCAACCGCAACCTCGTCTTTTTAGGCTGCGGCGTACATGCATGCACCTGCGCAAAATTTCACGTCTACGCTACGCAGAGCTTTGCGTGGGTGGTGCCGTGAAGAAGACTCACGGCTTGCCCAAGGCACCGAGCACTTTCGCCACCGTATTTTCGACGCTGAGGCCATGCTTTTGGCGCAGGACTGAAGGGGTGCCGTGCTCGACGAACTGGTCGGGCCAGCCGATGCGGACGACGGGGGTGTGAATCCCTGCGTCGCTGAGTTCTTCGATGACGCCGGCGCCAAAGCCATTGCGGAGGACGTGGTCTTCAAGGGTGCAGACGACTTTCACCTTTTTGGCGAAGGAGGAGATGCAGTCCATGTCGAGAGGTTTGATCCAGCGTGGATTGATGAGGGCGACGGAGAGGCCCTGGGCTTCGAGTTCTTTCTTGGCGGCTTCTGCGATGGGGAACATGTCGCCCAGACCAATGAGGACGACGTCATTGCCATCGGCGATGACTTCGGCCTTGCCGATTTCGAGGCGGACGGGCTTGTCCTTGGGCATGATGCCGGGGCCGTTGCCACGCGGATAGCGGATGGCGATGGGGCCGCTTTCGTAGTGAGCCATGGTCCAGAGCATGTCTACGAACTCGTCCTCATTGCGGGGCTGCATGTGGACGATGCCGGGGATGCCGCGGAGGTAGGCGATGTCGAAGAGGCCGTGGTGAGTGGGACCGTCGTCGCCGCTGAGGCCGCCGCGATCCATGCAGAGGCGAACGGGGAGGTGCTGGATGGCCATGTCATGCAAGATCATGTCGAACGCACGCTGCATGAAGGTGCTGTAGATGGTAAGGAAGGGCTTCAGGCCGCGCGTGGCGAGGCCGCAGGCAAACAGCGCAGCGTGTTCTTCGGCGATGCCGACGTCGAAATAGCGCTCGGGAATCTCCTTTTTGAAGACGCTCAGGCCGGTGCCGCCGGGCATGGCCCCGGTAATGGCGACAATCTTTGTGTCGGATTTCGCAAAGTCGGTGACGCTGCGAGCGAAAACCTGGGAGTAGGTGGGCTTGTCGGTGGCGGCGGTTTCACCGGTCTCGATGGTGTATTTGCCGAGGCCGTGGAATTTGCCGGGATCGTTGAGGGCTGGGGTGTAGCCGCGGCCTTTTTCGGTGATGATGTGCAGGATCACCGGTTCATCCTGAGTCTTGAGGAACTCAAAGGTCTGGATGAGGAGGGGGATGTTGTGGCCGTCGATGGGGCCGTAGTAACGGATGCCGAATTCGTCGAAGAGGGAGCTGCGGTTGGACGGGATCTGGCTCTGCGGAAGGAGGATGTTCTTGGCGTGGTCCTCGACCTTCTTGACAATGCGGCGCGCGTCTTCGCCGAGCATGAACTCAAGCAGCTTGCCGGCCTTTTGATGGAGATTGGCGTAGGCCGGATGGGTGGCGATGGAATTGAAGTATTTCGCGATTGCACCGACGTTGCGGTCGATGGACCACTCGTTGTCGTTGAGCACGACGATGAGGCGCTTGGTGTGCGCAGCGACGTTGTTCATCGCTTCAAACACGGGGCCGCAGGTGAAGGCGGCGTCTCCAGCCACGCAGATGACATTCTCGTCAGTCCCGCAGAGGTCACGGCCCGTGGCCATGCCGAGGGCGGCGGAGAGGGCGGTGCCGGCGTGGCCTGCGCCGTAGCTGTCATGTTCGCTTTCGGTGCGGAGCAGGAAGCCGTTCAGGCCGTCATGCTGGCGGATGGTGTGGATGCGGTCCCAGCGGCCGGTGAGCATCTTGTGGACATAGCCTTGATGTGCGACGTCGAAGACGAAGCGGTCCTTGGGAGTGTCGAACACCCGGTGCAGGGCGATGCTGAGTTCCACGACGCCGAGATTCGGTCCAAGGTGGCCACCGGTCAGGCTAAGGGTCTCGATGAGGGTCTTGCGGATTTTCTCGGCAAGTTCGGGCAGTTTCTCCAGCGGCAGGGCTTTGAGGTCGGCAGGGGAGTTGATGGCAGGCAGTTGGGTGTCCACAGGTCTAAAAAAGTCGGATTTCGCCACCTTCAGGCTCGGCGGGCTTGCGGCGGCGGGCCGGGGTGCGGGGCTTTTCGGTGTCTTCGGCGCTCTCGTCGTTATCAGCCGCATCGTCAAATGATGTGAGCGAGGCTTTGCCACCTTCCAGGTCGGCGCTGATGAGATCCACCCGGCGGCGGGCACCGTCGATGCGGTGGCGGCAGAGCTTGAGGAGGCGGACGCCGTCTTCGTAGCTGGAGATCATTTCCTCCAGGGAGAGCTGGCCGTCCTCCATGCCTGCCACGATCTCATCCAGACGCTGCATGGCGTCTTCGAAGGAAGGTTCATCGGGCTTGGGGTCGGGTTTGCTCATGGTGTCGATCACGTGCCACGGAGGAACGGAAGGGCGGCCATTATCCGGGCTTCACAGGGAGCCGCAAGCGGGAAAAGGCGCGCAGGGCAGGCAATTGGAACCCTTGGCAGGTAGGTATGACTTTATTCAATAATTATTGAATTTATATTCAGGGCGGCTAAGGTTATATTTAGTCCGTGAAGAAAACCGTACCCAGATTTTGCCTGCATGCGTGCATCTTGGGAGCCCTGCTGTGCTCTCAGGATGCTGCGGCCTATTTGGGCGGGTTTGAGGAGCAGGATGGCTATCGGATTCCTCTCAACGGCCAAATGGTGTCGGGATCGTTTGCGGGTGACGCCCAGTTTTACTTCAATAACGATCCCTCCACCGGCTACACAGGAGTGGTGCCATGGGGAGCCTACCCCAATAACTTCAGCGATGGAACGAACGGCCCGGATGTGACGCGTTACAACGCGGGGCAGTTTGGAACGAACAATGGCGGCCCAGGCGGAGCGGCGGCAGATATTCCCGACAACTCGGGCCTATGGCGGGTGCTGAGCGGAGGGAGGCTGAACGAGGACGCCAATGCACCCTACTACTATGGGAGTCAGTTTGCCCGGGATTCGATTGTCGCCTACCGCAACACCACGCCGCACGGGGGCTCGCAGACGCTAAACCTGATGGCGATGGATCAAAACCTGAGCTATGCCTACAGTCTGGATTCGCGCGATTTGGGCGGGGTTAACCCCGCCAGCACGTTGGGCTCTGCGATTCAAATGTCGTTTTGGGTGAAGCCGACGGACTGGGATGATCCGGACACCGGCAACATTCTGGGCCTGTCCCTGCTGGACGCGGCCAATCAGCCGGTGTTTGAAATTGGGTACACTGGTGGCAATTTTTTGCAGTACCGTTTAACCGGCGGTGCGTGGCATACGACTGCGTATCAAATGGGCAGCGCGGGGTATTCTGAAATCACCGTGCTGCTGGACACCTTTGGCAATACCGCCAGCCTTGAATTGAGCGCCTACAATGACAGCAGCTCCCTGCTGGGAGGCAACAGCAGCGTGCTGAGCCATCAGGCCCTGGGGGTGGTCAGCGGAGCCCTTACGGGGTTGCAGTGGGATCTGCGGGGTGGCTCGCTGGACAATGGAGCGGTGAGCTATATCCACAGCTTTGACGACTTTAATTTTGTCGTCACGCCGGTACCTGAGGCCAGCTGTGTGGTGCTGTTGATTCTGGCCGCCGCCCTGCTGCATGCCCCGCGCAGGCGGGACTGAGAGACATAAAAAAACACCCGGTCTTGCGACCGGGTGTTTCTCATTGCGGAGATGATCCTGCGATAGGTTACGCGAAGATTTCGACGACTGGCACGCCCTTGTCGCCGACCGTGAACGGACGGTTGGAGGGGGACATGACCACTTCATCCACTGGCAGGCCCATGCCATGGCCGATGGTGGCCTGGAAGTCCTGCGGTGTGCACTGCTTGTCAGCCACGCGGCGGCCTTCCTTGTCGGTGGCGCCATAGACGAAGCCGCCCTTGACGCCGCCGCCTGCGAAGACGGTGGAGTAAGCGAGCGGGTAGTGGTCACGGCCATCATTTTCGTTGATGTCCGGTGTGCGGCCGAACTCGGAACCCATGACGATCATGGTGGATGCCAGCAGACCGTTGGACTCAAGGTCTTCGATCAAGGTGGCGAAGACATTGTCCATGGTGGCGGCGGTCGTGCCAAGGGCAGTGTCGATGGTGTTGTGCATGTCCCAGCCGCCGGATTGAACTTCGACGAAGCGGACGCCAGCCTGGACCAGACGACGGGCAAGGAGAGCTCCCTGACCGAAGTTGTTTTTGCCAAACTTCTCACGCACAGCTGCAGGCTCCTGGCTGAGATCGAAGGCCTTGAGGTCTTCGCTCTTCATGAGCTTGACGGTTTCGTCATAGAACTCGGAGTAGGACTTCACGTCATCCGACTGGAACTTCTTGCGGAAGGACATGTCGAACTCATCGGTGAGGGAAAGGCGCTTCTTGAACTGATCGTCGGTGACGCCGGGGCTCGGCTTGATGTTCTGCAGTCCGGACTCAGGATTGGAGATCGGAATGGGGCTCATCGTGGTCGGGAAGAAGCCAGCGCCAGGGAAGGCGTTGCCGCTATTGACGACCACGCTGTCTGGAAGGGTTGGACCCTTGATACGACCGAGGAAGTGGGAGGCCCAAGCACCGATGCAAGGATGGACAATCGTGCCACGTGGCTCATAGCCCGTCTTCATGACGTAGGTGCCCTGATCATGCACACCGGTCTTGGAGCTCATGGAACGGATGATGGAGAACTTGTTGGCCACCTTGGCCATCTTCACCATCGTGCCGCCGAGGCGGTCCATGTTGCCGGAGCCTGCGTTCACCTTGATGGGATCGGTCGGGCCCTTGGTGGCACCGTCCTTGGGATCCCAGGTGTCGATGTGGGTCATGCCGCCGCCCATCCAGAGGAAGATGACATTTTTAGCCTTGCCGAAGCCGGGGGTGCCCACACCGGAGTTGCCGGCAGCAGACAGATTCAGAGAGGGCATGACGGTCACGCCGAGAGCGGCCTGAGCGGTGCGCATCATGAAGTCACGACGGGCGATGGGATTGAGCTTGTTGAGTGCAGATTTCATAAAGGATAGTTAGAGCGTTAAGTTAGTTGGATGGTGTTGTGTGAATTTATTGGATGAAGATGAACTCGCGGGTGTTGACGAGCGCCCAGATCATGTTGGCATAACCTGCGTCGCCGCTGGAGAGCGCACGTTTGGCGATGTCCTTTTCCGCAAGGGTCGGGCGGCGGTTGAGGACGGAGATGAAGAGAGCCTCCACCTTTTCAGGCGGTGACTTCACTTTTTCCATCGTGCGGAAGACGAGTGAATCGGGGCTGGTGAGCATCTGCTGCGCCTTGCCGTTCATCATCATCAGCACTTGGGGAACCGAGCCGGTCTTGACACTGCCGTCGATCAGGGCGCGGGGGGACTGGCCGAAGTCGATGAGGAAGTGGCCGTTAGGCGCAGGCTGCTCCAGAGTGGAGGCGCGGCGCAGAACCATGCCGTTGTAGCTCAGGGAAGCATTCTCCATCATTTCTCCAGCAGGCTTGGCAGTCGGCTTACCCTTGCCCTTGGTTTTGCTGTCCATCATCATATCGTCGCCACCGGCTTCTGCCAGACCACCGCCCATGAGAGCGCGTTCTTTTTCGGCCATCTTGCGGAAGGCGTCATACTTGATGAGCACCGTCTGCGCATCGAGCTTGGGATTGTTGAGGTCCAGGTCAATGGAGCGGCTGTAGAGGTCTTCCAGCGGCTTGGCATATTTGTCGGGGTCGCCGAGCACCAGGGTCATGTAGGAATCCCAGGCTTGTTCAGCGGTCATGCGGCGAAGCAGGGGGCCCTGGAAGTAGTAGGGTTCACCCATGGCGATCTTTTCCGAGGTGGCTTCCGACTGGTAAGCACGGGTGTTGTAAAGGATGCGCATGAACTTCTTGATGTCGAACTGCACGCGTTTCATTTCATCGGCGAGATGGACGAGCAGCTCGGGATTCACCGACTGTTTAGGATCATCAATGTTGGTCACCGGCTCACAGATGCCCTGGCCGAAAGCACGCTTCCACATGCGGTTGGCGATGGCCATGGCAAAGCGGGGGTTGCTTGGGTCAGTGGCCCATTTGGCGAAGGCAGGGCGGAGCTCTTCAGCGGACTTCATCTTCTGCTTGTAGGCAGGCAGATTTTTGTCGGTCTTGGTCCAGGTGATGAACTTCGGCTCCACCAGGGCGTCGGGCTTGTCATCCGGATACTTGTAGTCATGCGGCAGCTTCATGTTGTTGGTGTCCATGTCGCCGACGACGAAGTTATTGGCGCCCATGTAGTTGCGGATGCCGTTGCGGACACGTTTGATGTCGCCGCCGCTCTTGGTGACCATTTCTTCGATCTTAGGCATCAGGTCCTTCATGGCGTTCATCGCCATCATGCCGGAGGCATCCTTGCCTTTTTTGCGGTTTGCAACGGCACGCATGTTGGTGGTGGTGGCGCCAAAGAAGGCGGCCATTTCATAGAACTGGTGCTGGGTCCAGTCGGAGAAGGGGTGGTCATGGCACTGGGCGCATGCCACGTCGGTGCCGAGGAACACGGCCAGAGTGTTGGCCAGGTTGTCCAGCGGCATGCCGGCGTCACGCAGGAGGTAACCTGCTGCACCGTCCTGCCACATTTTGCCCTTGGCGGTCAGCATCTCGAACACCATCTTGTCCCAGGAGACGTTCTTCTCGATCTGGTGCTGCATCCAGTTGATGTAAGGAACGCCGCGCAGGTTGTCCTGCTCAAGGCGGTCTTTCACACGCAGCATTTCTGCAAAGTAGTTGAACGTGTTGCTATTATAGCCGGGGCTGTCGAGAAGCATGTCGATCAGCTTGGCACGCTTGTTGGGATTGGAGTCCGCAATGAACTGAGTGGTTTCCGCATGGTTCGGAATGCGGCCCACGATGTCGAGATAGACGCGGCGGACGAACTGCTCGTCGTTGGCGAGAGGGTTGAAGCCGGTGATCGGCTTCTTGCCAGCAGTCTTGGCACGCTCAGGATTGGCGCGGACGAGGCCATTGGCCACCAGCTTGTCCACTGCGGCGGACGCCTGGGCGACCGTGCCATTGGCCAGCATCACGGGCTGGTCGGAAGGCTTCATGCTTTTGGCCAGCGCCTGATCTTCCGGAGACAGCTTGGTCAGCGGGAACTTGTGTGTGGCGCCATCCGGGGTTTGCAGGACGATGTTCTCACCATCGAGTCCGATGAATGAGGCGGTGACTTGGCGGCCGGAGGTGTCCGTCCAAGTGCGAACTTCCGCCAGGGCGGAACTCGCAACAAGTGCGGAAACAAGCAGGCTGCTGAGCAGTTTCGTGGTTTGTTTCATGGTGGTGTGGAATAAAAAGAAAGTGACTTCCAAAGGCACAAACGTGCCGGGATGTCCTTCATTAGAGTAAACTGCCGTTTTTTTGCAATTTCGGCAAGTGCCGAGACGGAAGACGTCCTATTTACCTGCCCCCAAATGCGCTTTTTCAAGGGCGGCGGCCATGCTTTGGGCCTGATCTGGCTGGGTTTTGGCGAGGTTTTGACTCTCCCCGAGGTCCTTGGAAAGGTCGTAAAGCTGGGGGACGGCGGCATTTCCGGTTTCGCTGTTGGTGCCTTTGTTCCTGGCAACTCCAGCATTGGCGGGGATGAATTTCCAGTTTCCCTGCCGCAGGCTGACGGGGCCGCCCTGCTCCACCAGTTCCGTCCTGCCGTTCAGGTCCTCACCCAGCAGGGCGGGCAGTATATTCTGGCTGTCCACGGCGGCGGCGGGGGCTGGCTGAGCGGTCAAGGCAGCAAAGCTGGCGGGGAAATCGACCTGGCAGACCAAGGCGGAACTCACGCCCGGCTTCACCCTGGAGGGCCAGCGCACGATGAAAGGCACGCGGGTGCCACCCTCGAAGGCGCTGTATTTACCGCCCCGCAGCGGGCCAGCGGGTTTGTGAGCGCCGAGTTTTTGGACCGCTTCGTCCTGATAGCCGTCGTCCACCACCGGGCCGTTGTCGCTGCTGAGCAGGACGAGGGTGTTGTTTTTCAAACCGAGCCGGTCCAGCGTCGCCAGCAGAGTGCCCACGCTGTCGTCGAACTGCAAAATGACATCTCCGCGCGGTCCCATGCCGCTTTTGCCGACAAAGCGTGGGTGGGGCACGCGTGGCACATGGGGATCATGCGCTGCAAAGTAGAGGAAGAAGGGCTTGTCCTTGCTCGCCTCGATGAATTTCACCGCCTGGGCGGTGAAGGTGTCCGCCATGTCCTCATCCTTCCACAGGGCTGCTTTGCCTCCCTTCATATAACCAATGCGGCTGATGCCATTGAGCACGGCCATGTCATGCCCATGACTGGGGTGCATCCGGAGCAGCTCGGGATTGGCCTTGCCGGTGGGTTCACCGGGGAAAGGTTGTTTGTAGCTCACCTGGATGGGATCTGCCGGGTCCAGCCCCACGATCTGGTGATCCTTTACAAAGACACAGGGCACCCGGTCGCCGGTGGCAGCCATGATGAAACAGTGGTCGAAGCCGATCTCCAGCGGCCCCGGCTGGATCGCGCCATTCCAGTCCAAAGCACCATCGCCAAGGCCGAGGTGCCATTTCCCGACGACTCCGGTCTGGTAGCCCGCGCCTTTGAAAACAGACGCCAGCGTTGCCCGACCGGGAGGGATGATCAGTTGGGCATCGCCCGGCAAAACGCCTGTGCCCTTCTGCCGGAAGGCATACTGGCCCGTCAGCATCGCGAAACGTGAGGGGGTACAGGTCGCCGCCGCACAGTGCCCGTCGGTGAAGCGCAGGCCCTCCGCTGCCAGTTTGTCGATGTGCGGTGTCGCAATCGTCTTCGAGCCGTAGCAAGACACATCGCCATAGCCGAGGTCGTCCGCATAGAGCAGCACCACGTTTGGTTTGTCCGCCGCAAAGGTCGCGGAGGCCAGCAGCAAAACCATCCAGCAGCTTTTCATCGGGGGGTGGGGAGTGGGATTTACTTCAGCGCCCTGGCGATGAAAGAAACGATGTCCGCGTGCATTTTCTCCATATCCGGACGGTTCGTGTACATCATGTGGCCGGACTCGTACTCAGCGAACTCGATGTTCCCACGCAGTTCATCCGGCAGCGACATCTGGCGGACGCTGAGGCGCATGTTGTCAGGCGGCGTCACCAGATCCCGCCAGCCCACCAAGGCCAGCACCTTGAGATGGGGATTTTGCTTGATCGCCTCCGCGAGCTGGCCGCTCACGCTGGTGTAGCTGTTGCCCTTGCCGTGGTTCCAGCCTGGCAGCGGGGCGAGTACTTCATAAGGCAGGTCTTTTTCATAATGCAGCTCTTCGCGCAGGTAGGCGTTCATCGAGGCGGCTGCGATGCTGCCTACCACGCGCATGAACGGCTCGATCTGCGGACGGTTTTCCGACTCATCGCCGTCGCGTCCGGTCACGCGGCCATCGTAGGCACCGAGCACCAGCTTTTCTTTGCGCAGCAGCATCTCACGAAACAGCCCGCTGTCGATTCGCAGATCATGCTCCTCGATCAATTTGGGCTCAAGGCCGGTCAGCCGCGCCAGTTTCTTCACCACCACGTCACGCTCTGCCGGCGTCAGATCGCTCCCCTTGAGCAGGGCCACTGCATAGTCGCCAAAGGCAAACGCGCGAGACTCGGCCACCGCCTTCTTGAAATCTGTCTGCAGATCCGCAGGCAGCTTCTTATGGTAGTGCGCCGTGGCCGTCATGGCGGGCAAACCCACCAAAAAGGGCGTCTCGTTCAGCGGGCCGGGGATCAGCGTGGCGTAATCCAGCAGGCCGGACACGATGACGACGCCGTTCAAATACATGCGGTGCCGCTCCTGCAAATGCTGCGCCAGGCCACCGCCGCGAATGCCGCCGTAGCTTTCACCGGCGATGAACTTCGGTGAGCGCCAGCGCTCCTCGCGTGTGACCCAGAGGCGCATGAACTCGCCCACGCAGGCGATGTCCTCCTGCACGCCGAGAAACTCGCTGACGGTCTTGGGGTCTTCCGCCCGGCTGAAGCCGGTATTCACGGGATCGATGAACACGAGGTCGGTCACATCCAGCAGTGAGAACTCATTGTTCACCAGCCCGCCCGGCGGCATCGGGGGCGTCAGGCCATCGGCAGGCAGATCCACGCGTTTGGGACCGAAGGCGCCCAGGTGCAGCCACACCGAGCTGCTGCCGGGGCCGCCATTGAAGCAGAACGTCACGGGCCGCGTGGCGGCGTCCTTCACATCCTTCATGGTGTAGGCGGTGTAAAACACCTGCGCTGAAGGCTTGCCGTCCGGCTTCAAAATGGGCAGCGTGCCGGCCTTGGCCTCATACGCGATTTCTTTGCCGCCGATGGTCACCTTTCCTGACGTCACCACGGGCTTGTCGGCCTCGGGTTTCTTGGCAGGTTTCTTTTCACCCTCATGGCCTTCCTTTTTCTCCGCTGGCGGTGCGTCGGGCTTGGCCGGCTTTTCTTCTTCAGCGGCGAGACAAACTGGCATCGTCAGAGCCAGTACGGTGGTCAAAAGGGTGGGTCGGATACGCATGGTTGACCGCAAGCATGGCATGCGTGCCATGGCTTGAGAAATAAAATTTCTCAGCAAACCGCCCTTAGGAGGCCTGCTTGCAGGCCTTGATGGTGTTTGCCATCAGCATGGCGATGGTCATGGGGCCGACGCCGCCGGGGACGGGGGTGATGGCGCGGCATTTCGGCGCGACTTCATCAAAGGCGACGTCGCCGACGAGCTTGTAGCCTTTTTCGGTGGTGGGATCGTCCACACGGTTGATGCCCACGTCGATCACGACGGCGCCTTCTTTGACATGCTCGGCCTTGATGAAATGGGGGCGGCCAATGGCGGCGATGATGATGTCCGCCGTGCGGGTGATGGCAGCGAGGTTCTTGGTGCGGGAATGGGTGACGGTGACGGTGGCATCGCCGCCTTTGCCCTTGGCCATGAGGAGCAGGGCCATGGGCTTGCCCACGATCATGCTGCGGCCGACCACGACGGCATGCGCGCCGCTGGTTTCGATGCCGGCGTCGATCAGGAGCCGCTGACAGCCCAGCGGGGTGCAGGGGACGAAGCCGGTGGAGTCTTCCAGCGCGAGCTTGGCGACGTTGACGGGGTGGAAGCCGTCCACGTCCTTGGCTGGATCAATGGCGCGTACGATGGCGGCTTCGTCGATGTGCTTGGGCGGCGGGCTTTGGACCAGGATGCCGTGGATGGCCGGATCGTTGTTCAAAGCGTGCACATGGGCCAGCAGCTCGTCCTGCGTGGTCGTGACGGGGAGTTCGAGTTTGACGGAGTGCAGGCCCAGATCGCGGCATTTTTTATCTTTGGAACGAACGTAGGCGCGGGAGGCGGGATCATCGCCGATGAGGACGACAGCGAGGCCTGGCTTGCGACCCAGCGCGGCCAGTTCGGCGATTTCACGACGGCATTCTTCGAGGACTTTTTCGGCGACGGCGGCTCCAGAGATGATCTGCATGTTTTCTGGTCATGCAGACGCGGCGGGGAGTCAACCTCCGAGGCTGAAAACAATGAGGGATTACTTCTTGGCCGAGGCACCCTTGGCGAAGAGCCAGGTGTGCAGATCTTCTTCCTCGAAAACCTTGCCGACGATGCCATGCCCGCCGGAGGGATATTCGGTGTACTTGCACTCCTTGTCCCGCTTCAGCGCCTCGGCGAGGGCGCGGGAGTAATCGACCTTCACGTTGGCATCGTCCGCCGCGTGAAACAGCCAGAGCGGCACCTTCTTGAAGGTGTCTGCCGTTTCAGGACCGGTGCAGCCCGCGACTGCGACGCCGGCGGCGAACAGGCGTGGATCGGTGTTGATGAGATCGCAGGTGCCGAAGCCGCCCATGGAATAGCCAACACAATAGACACGATCCTTGTCGATCGGCAGTGACTTGAGCAGTTCCTTCACCAAGGCGATGGCCTCGGTCCCTGGCTTGGCGCTCCATCCCGATCCCGTGATGCCAAAAGGCTGATAGCACAGCGGCGCGACAACGATGCAGGGGTTTTTGGCGTAGTGAGGTGCCGTGGTGAAGGTCTTCATCCAGCCGCCGACCTGCTTGCCATTCTCGTCATTGGGGCTCTTGCCATGCAGCGCGAGGATGAGCGGATACTTTTTCCCTGCATCAAGATCTTGTGCGCCATAGAGCGCGAACGGGAGGTCTTTGAATTTTGACAAGGCCCAGCCCCCCGTGATGAGTGGAACATAGGGGCCTGCGAGGGGTTTCCCTGGGCCTGCTACTTTCGCGGGTTGTTCTTTCACCCACGCCTGATCTGCTGCGGACAGGCGTGAAAGGGGGATGATGAGGTCCTTCCCCGCCAGCTTGACCTTCACATCCGTGGTGGTGGCGGAAACAAAGTCTGCCTGGATTTTCCGCCCATCGGCGGACACCCATTCACGGGCGCTCAGAGGGAGGGTGGCTAGCAGCAGGAGGGAAAGCAACTTTGGGCTGTGCATGGCTGGGCAGGATTTGGAATGATGAACGTGCGTTGACGCGTCGTCATTGGGTCCAATACCTAACAATTTGCCCGCGGTGCTTCAAATCAAATCACGCAGCAGCCAGCAGTTTCTGCTTCCCGCCTTCAGCAAGGAGGGCGGCGAGCTCGGGCATGTAGCGGGTGATCTCGTGCGAGAGCATCGAGAGCCGGGTTTCGGACTTCCAGCTCCCTTTCTTGCTGCGGTCTGTATCGGTCATTTCGACTTCGACCAGGGCGGAGAAGACGGTGGAATCAGCCTGAAGATCGTGTTGCAGTGTCATGATGAGAGGGAAGGTTGATCCGGCGTCAGAAGAACGAGTTCGCCGTTCTTTAGAGTCCATTTGCGTCTGTCCAAAGCCCCCGTGTTCAACATGGAATCAATCCCATTGCTCAACAGCATCCGCGCCGCCTCGGCGGGGCTGCTGCCAAACGTGCCTTTCAAGGTCATGTCTTCGAGGTACTGCTTGATTTGCGGGGTAATCGCAATCGTCAGTGAAAGTGAGTCGAAGGTGTTTGAGGGGCGAGCCATCCAATAATAACCGGGTTATAACCCCATTTTAATTCCAACTTGACCCGATGGTCAAGGTTGGTTTCCATTTATTTGAGGTTTTTACCCCATTAAAACTCCTATTTTAATTAAGCTTTATTAAGTATCTGGTGGTTCTAGATGGAAAATGGCTGCGAGGAGCGTTCAAAATCGCCCAATCCTATGAAACGACTCCTCTCTGTCTCACTTACTGCCGCCCTACTGGGGGCCGCTTTGCTCAATCTGAATGCCGAAACGAAAGGGGAGGGCGGCTGGCAGAACTGGTTTGCGGATGGCTCGCTGCAAGGCGGCGAGATCATCAGCGGCAAAGCGACCTACAAGGTGGAAAACGGGGTACTCACGGGCACCACGGTCGAAGGCAGTTCGAATACCTTTCTGGCGATGGGGCCGTTCAAGGACTTCGAACTGGGGTTCGACGTGAATGTGGATGACGCGCTGAATTCCGGCGTGCAGGTGCGCAGCCACATCGCCAAAGAGGGGGGCCCGGTGCCTGAGGGGGCCAAGGGCAAGCTCCCAGCCGGGCGCTTGTACGGACCGCAGTGCGAGATCGCGATCAATGGCACGGCGGGTGATTTCTACGATGAAGCGCGTCGTGGCACATGGTGGAGCATTTTGACGAAAACGGATGCCGTGCGCACGGATGCGGCGAAAGCAGCCTTCAAAAAGGGCGAGTGGAACCACTACCGCATCGTGGTGAAGGGTGATCATTACCAGAGCTTCGTCAATGAAGTGCCCGCCGCCGACTTCACCGAAGCTGGCGATCCGGAAGGCTACATCGGCTTCCAAGTGCACGGCATCAAGGCGGGCACCGGCCCTTACAGCGTGCGTTGGCGCAATGTGAAATTTCGCGAGACGAAGTAAGCGCTGAGTAAAACGAGGCCGCCCGCTCCTGCGGCCGCCGCCATCCAGCCACGCCACCACGGTGTTTGTTGGATGGGTATGGGGCGGGAGCGGTCTCCCGGCAGCAGGAGCATCCATTTGGGCGGGGCTTCGGGGTGTGACGCGTCCAGTGCCCAGAGCAGCACGTCGTGGAGTTTGCCCTTGGGCATTTCGAAGGTGATTTCTGGATCTGCGCTGTGCCAGCGCCACGCGGAGGTGATCAGGGCGTGTGCTTCGCCTTCGGTGTCGGAGGGGAGGTAGGCGGCGGGGGCGTAGTCGGCCCAGTTGTGGTGTTCCGAAATCGTAGCGGTGGCGAGAGTGGCGAGCAGCACCAGGGTTTCGTGCTGACGCAGGCGCACTGGGTCGGCCAATGCTTGGAGCGCGGCGGCTTCATCCATGATGAGCGGGTTGCTGCCGTAGTCGGCGGTGATTTCCAGCAGCACCTCGGTATTCGGCAGGAGGGTGAGCTTGGCGCTGAGAAACTCGGCTCCATGCCCGAAAGCACACAGGGGGGCCAGAACGGCTCCCCCTGCGGCGAGAATGAGGATGGATCGCGCGAGGCGCATCATTACATTATTTCTTCACGTTCCAGCGCAGCACGCGGCCCCACTTGTTCCACTCGGTTTCGAGGATGTTGCCGTCGTTGTCGAAGGTGATGCCATGCGGGCTGGTGACGATGCCTTGCTGCCAGTCCTTGGGGGCGATGCCGGGGGTGTTGGTCATCTCCGGGCTGGTGCCGAGGTCGGCGACGCGCTTGTTCTCCTTGTCCCAGACGCTGACGTTGCCGGCGATTTCGGCCACGCACATGAGATCGCCATGGAAGCTGGCGGAGCTGGGGTTGCGCATTTCGGTGGCGATTTCGCCGATGAAGGTGCCGTCGAGCGCGGTGTGCAGCATGCGCTTGTGGCCGCGGTCGCAGATCATGACGCGGGCGGGTTCAAAGCGCTTGTCGATGAAGATCTTGTGGGCGTTGGCCAGGGCGAGGGGCTTGTCGGGGCCACCGAAAACACTCTTGAACTTGCCCTCGGCGCTGAAGACGAAGATGAAGCTGCGGCCGTAGCCATCGACGACGTAGATGTCGCCGTTGGGGGCGACGTCGCAGTTGGTGAGCTTGAGGCCACCGGCGGCGGCGACGCCTCTTTCCTTGGGGATTTTCTTCTCGGTGCCGTCAGCGAGTTTCAGGGTGATCTCCGTTTTGGAATCGGCGAGTTTCAGGCCGGAAGCGATGGGGGTCTTCTTTTTTGGGTCGGCTTCTTCGCTCTTGGAGACGGTCACAAAATCGCGCTGCTCCGCCGGGAAGGCGGTGGTGGGGATCTCCATGACGATGCTGCCGTCGAGGTTGCATTTGATGACCCGCTGTTCGCCGAGTACAGCAGCGTAGATGTGCTCGCCGTCGCCCAGCTTGCGAATTACGAAGCCGTGGAGGGAAGGGGGCAGGGGCAGAGTTTTGATGAACTTGCCGTCTTTGCCGTACACCTGCAGGCCACCCAGAGCAGGGTCCTTGTCCTGCACGCTGACGTAGATGTTGCCGGCGGAGTCCACTGCGATCTCACCGTGGCCGTCGCCGATGGTTTCTTTGCCGGGAGGCGGGGTGATGAAGTTCGGGACGAATTCATAGGTTACTTCGGCAGCAGCAGTGCTGGCGAGGGCCATGACGGATAGGAGGGAGAGGATGCGGTTGTTCATCGGGCGAATTCAAACGGAACGCGGAGGCAGCGTCAATCGTACAACGGTGATTTTGCTGGATGATCCTGTCATACGGCAGGAAACTTCAGGTCACAGATTGTGTTCCCATGCATCTCCCCATGAAAAAGGCTCTTTCTATTCTAATCGGCAGCGCGGCTCTGGCCGGTTCCGTTGTTGGTCTGCGTGCGCAGGCTCAGCTGGCTGAATTTGATGAAAAATTCAAAGCGTTCGACAAGAACGGCGACGGCATCATCAGCGGGGATGAAATGTACGGCGCGAGCTACCTGCCCCGGCTGGACTTGAACAAGGATGGCAAGCTGACGCACGATGAGGCGCTGGAGGCTGTCCAGAAAATGCGCAAGCTTGCGGGCAATCTGCCCACTGGCGCGGGTGACGGCCTGTCAGAGGGGGTATTTCACCGAATGGACAAGAATGGTGATGGCAAGCTGACTCCAGATGAACTGCCCAGTAAGAAGTGGTTCAACGCTCTCGACACCAACAAAGACGGCGCGGTGACGTTGGAGGAAGCCGCGAAGGTGATCGCTGGCCTGCGCAAAAAAGACCCGGAAAGCAGCCCGATCAAACCCGCCGCTGAGGATCCGTCCTTCAAGGAAGCGCCGCAGTTTCTCAAGGGGAGCGAGCATGGGGTGGGGCGCATGGTGGCAGACGCCGCATTGAAGACTTTGAAGGGGACTGAAATCAAACTGAGCAGCGCGGCTGGCAAGAACGGGCTGGTGATTGCGCTGTTCAGAGCGAGCTGCCCGATCAGTGGCAAGCTGGCGCCTGAGATCGCCCGATTGGAGAAGGACATGAAGGAACTGGGCGTGGGGATGCTGCTGGTGAATGCGCCGCCGGGGCAGAAAGTCGAGGAGATCACCCAATTCATCGCGGACCACAAACTGGTGTCTCCGGTGGCCAGTGATGCGGACGGCAAACTCGCGCAGCAACTGGCGGCCACGACCACGACGGAGGTGTTCCTGCTCGATGCCGCGCGCACGTTGGTTTATCGCGGCGCGCTGAATGATCAGTACGGCCTCGGCTACACGAAGGACAAGGCGCAGCATCATTACCTGCGCGAAGCCGTGGCGGCGATGCTGCGCGGTGAACCGGCTGAAGTGGTGGCGACCAGCGCTCCTGGCTGCGCGATGGACCTGCCTGCGCAAAAGGCAGTGGCCAGCACGCCAGTGACCTACCACCGCGACGTTGCGCGCATTTTACAGGCAAACTGCGTGGAGTGTCATCACAAGGACGGCGTGGGACCGTTTGCGCTGGATTCGTATGACGCGGTGATCGAGCACGCCGGGATGATCCGCAAGCAGGTGGAGCGCGGGGCGATGCCGCCGTGGTTCGCCGCGCCGCTGGAGGGGCTCAAGCATTCGCCCTGGGTCAATGACCGCTCCTTGTCTGAGCGTGATCGTGCCGAGCTGCTGGCGTGGCTGGGTTCGGACCGCGCCAAGGGCGAGGTGGCCGATGCGCCGAAGCCACGGGTTTTCCCCAGTGAGTGGAGCATTGGCAAGCCGGATGCGATCATCGCCGCCGCGAAGCCGATTTCGATCAAGGCCGAAGGCACGATGCCCTACCAGCATGTGACGGTGACCACGGACTTCCCTGAAGACCGCTGGGTGCGTGGCTATGAGGTGCTGCCCACGGCGCGTCAGGTGGTGCATCATGTGATTGTCAGCGTGCATGAAAAAGGCAGCAAAGCACGCGGGGGTGGCGACGAAGGCTCGCAAGGCTACTGGGCCGCTTATGTTCCCGGCAATACCCACCAGGTCTATCCCGAGGGCTTCGCCCGCAAGCTGCCCGCAGGTGCGACGGTGAGCTTTCAGATTCATTACACGCCGAATGGCAAGGCGGTGGAGGACACGATGCGGATGGGGCTGCTGTTTGCCAAGACACCGCCGAAGTACGTCATTCACACCACGGCGCTGCCGAATGCGCGTCTCAGCATCCCGCCGGGCAAGGCCGACCATGTGGAAGTGGCGCAGCGTACGCTGCCCGTGGACGTCAATGTGATGGCCTGGATGGCGCACATGCACGTGCGTGGGAAGGCTTTTAAATTTGAGGTCACACTGCCCGGCGGCAAGACCGAGACGCTGCTGGACATCCCCAACTACGACTTCAACTGGCAACTCCGCTACGACTACGCGATGCCGCACTTCCTGCCCCGTGGCAGCACCGTGAAAATCACCGCCGTGTACGACAACAGCACCGGCAACCCGGCCAATCCTGATCCCACCAAAACCGTGCGCTGGGGCCAGCAGACCTTTGATGAGATGATGATCGGCTACATGGAGCACTACACGCCGCTGACCCCGGAGGTGGCGGAGGCCAAAGAGTAAACCTACCTTTCGAGCATCAGTGAATTCTCGGAGAGCCTGAGTTTTTCCATTTCCGTTTTCAGGAGTTTAAGCTCATTGCGTGCAGAGCCAGCGTTTCCCTCTGCGACATCACGCATCGTCCTTATGTTGAATGTAACCGCGCCTTTGGTTTCTGCCGTTTTGATCTGAGTGTCGTAGTTGCGCACTTCTGCCTCCAGCTTGTCCTTGTGGGTGGTCGTACTGTTGATTTTGGATCTCCAGTTGGGCGAGTCTTTTTCTCACGGCCAACAATTTTGGGTTCTCAACAGACTCCGGTTTTAAAGGGGCATTGCCCAAGCTGGCTTCCAACTGCTCCAACTGAACCACAAGCGACCGGGAGCCCATGTCAAATTTTTCAACCAAGTCTGAGGGAACCTGCTCCACTTGCACGGTTGAGATGCCTGTGCTGTGGAAAAACGAGATGGAACTGTCGTCCACCTTACGGATCTTTGCGTTTTTGAAGATGGTGCCGTTGAGCAAAACAACTTCGGCCAGTTCGCAACCTACTGCGTCGGCGCGGACCTTTTCCACGGCCTCGATCATGGAGGTGATGGCGTATCGCAGATCCCCTTCGACCAGCCGCTGTTTTTTATCAGCCTCAATTTGAAACTGCTCCGCATCTTTCTGCTTTTGCTGGAGCTAGAACAAGTTTTTGGGCTGCGGCGTCAACAACAGCCCCCAGCTCCTTTCTGCCTTCAAGGCTCTCCTTGGCTTGTCTCAGCGCAAGCTGGGTGTCTATCAGGGCGTTGTTTGCAGCATCGATCTGCTCCATATACCGAAAACCAAACAGCCCTGCGACTGCCAAAGCGAGTATAATGATTGGGGGCCAGTATCTGCCGTCTTCCATATTTGAAGTGCGTTGAATTGATTCAGCGAAGGTGTGCAGACTTGTATGCAGTGGCTTTCTCCCGAAGCCTATGGAACTGGGTTTCGATTTGGGACCACTTCTGCAGCTTTGTCGCGGCGACTTTTTCGACATCAGCCGCCTTCTGCAAGATGGCTGCAGCATTCCGGCTCATCTCGCCAGCGTCTCCAGACAGATTAAGGTTTTTCAGGGCAGCGACTTTGTTTTCGCAGGCAGCGATTTCACCAAGAATCATCTGCCTTTCGGCTGTGACCTTCTCACGTTCAGCATCCAGTTTTTTAGGTTTGTCACAACTCGACAGGGCGGATGCCAGTACGAGAATAATTAGAATTGAACTAAAATGATGAAGGCGCATTTAAGAAAGAGGAGGCTGTCCCGCCAAAAAGCCAGGGGGACGGGCCGTCAATAAACATTTGCGGCGCGGCCAGTGCAACCCCGCAAGGCTTTACTTAGAGGGTGCGGAGAGTTGATTCATCAGGTTCTGCAGGCCTTTGTGGAGCGACTTGGGGCCGAGGTCGTATTTCTGGACGATTTCCACTGGCAGTTCATCGGCTTTCACATTCAGATTGGCCACTCCGTCTTCGTGGAGAAAGGAGACCGAATCGTCAGTGATCTTGAAGATCTTGGCATTGTGCAAAGCTGGGCGCCCCGGCAGCTTGAGCTCGGGGATCACGGTGCCGATGGCGGATGAGCGCGCTTTCTCCACAACCGCCGTCATGGAGCCTGTCAGATAGGTGATCTCGCCGATCAGTTTGCGTTCCTGGGTGTCGAGAAGATCGCGCTGTTGGATGAGCTCCTTTTCGTGTTGCAGCTGCAGGTCCAGCTTGTCTTTGGCGGCCTTAAGTTCGCTCCATTCTTGCCGGCGCAGATCCGCCGTCTCACGGGTTTCGGCGGCTTGTGTCTTC
The DNA here is from genome assembly GCA_025360015.1 of Verrucomicrobiota bacterium. Taxonomy (GTDB): domain Bacteria; phylum Verrucomicrobiota; class Verrucomicrobiia; order Verrucomicrobiales; family Verrucomicrobiaceae; genus Prosthecobacter. The sequence continues at coordinate 203,262 of JANYCZ010000029.1, forward strand.
AACTCGGCAAGCTCCGCCTTGAGTTTGTCGAGTTCGGAAAGGTAATCGCAGCCGCCTAGAACGCAGGCGAACAGGAGCACGGCTTTGATGAGGGAGCTGAAACGAAATTCGAACACAGTGATTTGGGGTTGCTACTTCTGCTGCTGCGCGGCCTTGAAGGCTTCAGCGGCGGGTTTGAGCCGGGCAAACGCGGTTTCAATGGCCGTGAGCTTGCGTTCTCGGATGGGATTGCCCAATTCCAGCGGACGCAGCTGTTCCTGTTTGATCTGGGTCTGTTCGATGATGCGGGGGACCGCATCCTTGCCGCCGAGAGCGGCGATGTCTTTCTCATACTGGCGGGTGGCCGCCTCATCCTGCTTGAAGGTGGCGTCGAGGGCGGAGATCTCACGTTTGAGGTCCGCGTGCCGCTCACAGGATGTGCCCGTGAGGCCGAGTGCCAGGCAAAAGAGAAGAGGCAGTTTCATGTGAATACGCGGTCAATGATGCAAAGATGGTCTCCACGAGCAGAGGCGTGCGGGATTTAATCTTGAATGGTCTTGCGCGCAACTCCTTGCCATTCGGCAAACTCATCCTAGCATCGCCGCGTGATCGCGATTGCAACGGCCAGTCAGAAGGGAGGCGTGGGAAAAACCACGTTGTGCATCAATCTGGCCTATTCTCTGGCGCGGCGAGGATGGCGTGTGCTCTTGATTGACACGGACCCGCAGGGCGGTGTCGGGCTGTCTTTGGCAAAAAGCACGAAGGCGCGGGAGGGGTTTCATGAGTTCCTCGTTCGTGGCGGAGATCTGAGCCGAATGGTGGTGTCAACGCGGCTGCCGGAACTGGAGATCGTCCCCGCCGGGCAGTATGATACCTGCGCGAGGCAGGGCTGGTCGGCGCATGAGGTGCCTGCACGGCTGGCCGACCTGCTGCGTGGCGCGGAGCTGCGAGGCGTGGATGTGGTGCTGATGGATACAGCGGCCGGAATGAGCGGCACGACAGAGGCGGTGGTGAAGGCCTGTGATTTCGTGGTGCTGCCGCAGCAGGCGGAGCCGCTGGCGATCCGCAGCGTGCCGCATCTGCTGGAGACGCTGGCACGATTCCGCGCAGAGGGCGCGGGCGTGCGTGTGGCGGGCATTTTGCTGACGATGGTGATGCGGGACAATGAGATGAGCCTCAAGGTGGCGCGGGAGCTGCGCGACATGCTGCCAGCGAACCTGATGTTTCAGCAGAGCATTCCGCGGCTGCCCTCGTTCCTGGAAGCGAGCGCCCTAGGAGTGCCGGTGGCGCTGACGAAGCGCAATCCGCCGCCCGAAGCCTTGATTTTCGATCAGATCGCCGCCGAGCTGGAGCAGCGCACCGGCCTGAGCCACGAACGTGAAAAGGAGCATGGCCATGCAAGTCTCATGGATTGACGCCGACCACATCAAGGCCTTGGTGGCGCAGATCGCACCACCGGAGACCTGCGTGGAGGAAACATCGGGCGTGCTGGAGATCGACACGACGCCTCAAACGTTGCCAGGGAGTGCTGCCCAGACCTGGGGATTTGCCATGGACTGGAGCGAACCACCTGCGCGGCCAGCACCGGCGGCTGCAGTGATGGAAACCATTTTTGCGGAAACAGAGCCGCCGGAGCCGCAGGCAGAGAGGGAAAATGCAATGGACGATGATGGCCATGGGCACCCTCTTCACAACCCGGCCGCTGCGCTGCCGCTGAGCCGGATCCGTGACAAGCTGCGCGCGATCCGCCAGCGTGCGTCGGAGGCAGGCATCCTGACACGCGCGAACGAAACGGCACCGCCGGAGCCGAAACCCGAGGCGACAGCGACAGTGCCTTTTCCTGTTCCTGTTGAGCACGTAGAGAGCGAGGCCGCAGCGGCAGGCGTTTGCCAAGACGAATACGCCCCTGATGCCGCGACGAAGGCGGAGCAGGAAGTTACCGCCGTTGCACCGCCAACACCCGTCTTCGAAATTCCCCATGGCTCACGTGAGGTGCGTCTGGCCGCCTTCGCCAGCTGGGCGCGGAAGGTGCTGCAAGAGGACGGCGGACACGTTCTGGTGATGAGTGATGATGGCGAAGTGCTGTGGGGCGGGGAGGCGAAAGCCGGACTGGTGCTTTCCACGATGATGGCCTGGGGTGCCGCGATCCGTGTGAGCGCGATGGCCGCCGGTGAAACGCCGCCGGTGATCCACCAGCCGCTGGCCTCCGGGAATGTGCTCACGGTGATCCCGTGTGAAACAAACGGTGGAATGGTGCATGCCGCAGTGGCGGCCCCTGTGGGGCTGACCCATGAGCAGGCGCAGGTCCTGCGTGGTGCCTTGTGTGCGGCGATGAATTAGAGGGTCCGTAAACGCTGGGTGGCGACAGCACTTCCGGCTGTGAGCGTGGGAAAGACGTCCCATGACTTGGTGTCTCCCAGAAGCCAGGCGTTTGGCGGAGGGATTTCTGGGCGATGAACCCATGCAGCGCGCCAAACACTCGCTGCCCACGACCTGCCGGTTACTTCTTAAACACAGCCAGTTCGTTGATGCCCCAATTATTGGAGGCGGCACCGAGCTGGGTGATGCGGATGAAGCGCCCCCTCAGCGGAGCTTTGAAAACAATCTCGGTCAAAGCGGACCCGTCTCCCTGGGCGGCCGGGGTCCACTGTTGACCGTTGGAAGAGACTTCGACATTGTATTTGCGGGGATAGTCCTGATAGGTGCCCTGGCTGTCGAGGGCCAGTCCGGCAATGTTTTCCTCAGCGGGAAGTTCGACGGTGAACCACTCACCGCCTTTCATGGCAACGCCGGTGGTCCAGCGGGAGGCGGTGTTGTTGTCGGTGGCCTTTGAGAGGTCTTCTTTTTTGTGGCTGGCGCTCAGCTTCCACGCGCTGCGCGGCTCGATCCATGCCAGCTTGGTCTTGAGCCGGGTGTTGAGCGGCGCGGGCGCTGCGGGCTGGAAGTACCAATCACGTACACGTCCATCGACGAGCTGCATCTGGTCGGGCTTCAGGATGATCGAGTACACAAAGAATTCAGCGAGGTAGCCGCTGAACTGATCCTGTGGGCCAACATTCGCCCCGGTGCTTTCCCTGTCGCGTCCGATGACCAGCCTGTTAAGTGCTTTGTAAGGGGCGTTGGACCTGCCGCCGGTGGAGATGAACGATTTGCCGTCGGCATCGCGCGCGCGGAGTTCAAAGGCACCCGAACTGGTGTTCCAGGTGATGAAGGCGAGGCAGGGGAGGGTGCCGTTCACATCTTTGGAGGTCAGCGTGGGGCTGCCGCCTTCGTGTTTCACTTCGGCCACGAGGTTTTTCTTTTCGTCCACGAGCAGAGACACCAGGGTGCCGTCGTCATTGCTGAGAGTGAAAACGCGCATGGGGAGTTTTGCCGGATCGGCCTGAAACGCGATGACGGCCATGAGTCCTTTTTCATTGGGTACGCCGGCAGCTTTATTCCCGAAGGGCATGTTCTCTGATTCACTGCCCGTACTGTCGAGTTCCATGATGCAGGGCTTGCCATTGCGAGCATGGAAATCGAGCACGACTTTGCCAGGTTTCGGGGTGCCGCCTTTGGCTGCCTCCGGCCAGTTGACACGTTTGGGGGCGTAATCCGGGCTGTTTTGATAACTGCGCAAAATATTGTCACCACCCCGTTCTGAGAGGTCATGCCACTCGATGACTGGCTCGTTGATATTGGCCGGGGCAAGTTTGCCGTCGCCCCCTTTGCGATTGGTCAGAATGCCAACGTTGCCGACATAGAAGAGGGAGATGCCACGATCCACCGGAGGAAACGTGCGGTCCTGCGGGAGCTGAAAGCTGACCTTGGGTGGATCGGACGTGATCATGGCTGACAGAGCCCCGGGTGCCGAGGGGCCGGGCTTTTTGCCGAAGAAAAGGCATCCGCCGATGCCCAGCAGAATGACGGCACCGCCGATGATGGCGATTTGTTTGATCAGCTTCGCTTTGGATGACGGCTCGGTGTGCACCCCGGACGGCTGACGTTGCTGGCCAGTCAGGTGTCCTGCTCCGGACCGGCGTGGCGCAGGCGCCAGCGGCGTGGTGATGGCGGCGAGCTCTACGACAGACTGTCCTTCGTCATAGATTTCCACCGGTACCGGCTCGGCATAGACGGGCTGGGCTTCCGGCGGAGGGTAATACCCTGTGATCGGCACCGTGCTTGTGCCGGGGGGCATGTAAATGGGCGGTGGCGCGTACATGCCCATCCAAGGGCCGTAGGGCACCATCGCGGGCATTTTTTCCCAGGCGCGGAATTCTTCGATGGCCTGCTGAGCATTGGCGGGGCGGTCATCCGGCTTTTGTGCCATGAGGCGCGCACACCAAGCCCCCAGCCACTGCGGCACGTGCGGGGCTATTTGATGCAGAGGGACCAGCACGTGGTCGATGTGTTTGTCGATGACCTCCGCCATGGAGCTGCCATCGAAGGCCTTTCGGCCCGAGAGCGCCTCATAGAAAACACAGCCTAGAGAATAGAGGTCGGTGCGTTCATCCACGGGCTCGCGCGTGAGCTGCTCGGGAGCCATGTAATAGATGGAGCCCATCACGGTGCCTTCCTGGTCCTCCGTCTGCTTGCGGGCACGCAGGCCGGCGCGTGCGAGACCGAAGTCGATGATCTTGGACTGCATGCGGCCGCCGGGGAGGCGCTCCACCTTGATGTTCTCCGGCTTGATGTCGCGGTGGAGGATGTGGTGCTGATGCGCGGCGAGCAGGCCTTCAAGCGTCTGCGAGGCCAGCTCTTTAAAATCGTCGTAGGGCAGCGGGCCGCGGGCGACGACATCCGCGAGGTCTTCACCCTGCAGGAGTTCCATCACGATGAACAAGCCTTCGGCATCGCTCGCCACATCGAAGATCGTCACGATGTTCGGATTGCGCAGGGAGGCGAGCGCATCGGCCTCACGCCGCAGTTCGGAGGCGATGTTTTTGTCGACATCAGCTTCGTTGGCGGTCAGGAGGCGTTTGACGGCGACCCAGCGCTTTAGCTGGCTGTCATAGGCGCGGAAGACGGCGCCAACGCCGCCCATGCCGAGCTTTTCATAAATTTTGTATCGTTCCGCCATCCGGGGTCAATCACTTGAAAATAAGATAAACAGGAGCAAAGCCCATGAGCCTCCCCTTTGGCAAGCGGGATATTCCACGAAAATGCTTATGGTCACCTTTTGCTCTGCCTTTGACAAATGAGGGTGTCGCGACACACTGACACTCCCCGTCGGTACTGGCGGAATCGAATCAAACCCGCTGAGCACCTTGAAAAACGTTCTTTTTGTCTGCACTGGCAATACCTGCCGCAGCCCGATGGCGGAGGCGCTGTTCCGTGAGCTGGTGAAGGAGCGCGGCGACTACCAGGTCTCCAGCGCGGGTGTGGCGGCGGCTCCCGGCATGCCTGCCAGCAAACACACGGCGGCCCTGCTCAAGGAACGCGGTCTGAATCTGGCCAGCTTTCAGAGCCGCATGCTCGACCGGCAGATTCTGGAGCAGGCCACGCATGTCTTTGCGATGTCCTCGCACCACATGGCGGCGATCGTGGATGAATTCCCCACGCACGCGGACAAGGTGTATCTCGTTTCCGAATTTGCCGCCGAAGACTCTCTTCGCGGCAGAGATGTTTCCGACCCCTTTGGCCAGGGGCGCTCCGCGTATGAAGAAACGCTGCGCGACCTGTCCAAAATACTGCCCAGCCTGCTGGCCTACATTGACCAGACTTGGAAGCAAAATGATGGATGACAGCAGCCATCGCCCAGCCATCTTCGACCCTCACCCCCCCCATCGCAACCAATGACCAGCACCTCCAACGGCAGCCTCCCTCATAAACTCGCCATCGCCGCCGACCATGGCGGAGTGGACTTGAAAAATGCCGTCGTCGCTCATCTCAAAGCCACCGGTTACGGCGTGGAGGATCTGGGGGTGAATTCGCATGATTCGGTCGATTACCCTGATTACGCTGAAGTCGTCGCTGACAAGGTGCTTTCAGGCGAGGCGGATGCGGGCATTTTGGTCTGCACCACAGGCATCGGCATGTGCATCGCCGCGAACCGCCATGCGGGGATCCAGGCTTCGGTGGTCGGTGACGCGCAGACGGCGGCCATCACGCGCGAGCATAACAACTCCAACGTGCTCTGCCTCTCTGGCAAGAATACACCGGAAGCCACCGCGAATGAGATCGTGGACGCGTGGCTGAAGACGCCTTTCGCGGGTGGCCGCCATGGCCGCCGGGTGGACAAGATGAACGCGGAGCCGAACCCGCTCGACATTTTGGAAGCGTGTGATCCCGCCGTCGCGGACATCATTCGTGGCGAGCAGCATCGTCAGCAGGACCACATCGAACTCATCGCGAGTGAAAACTTCACCAGCAGGGCGGTGATGGCCGCGCAGGGAAGCTGCCTCACGAACAAGTATGCCGAAGGCTATCCCGGCAAGCGCTGGTACGGTGGCTGTGAAGAGGTCGATAAAGTGGAGCAGCTTGCCATTGATCGTGCGTGCGAACTGTTTGGCGCGAAGTTTGCCAACGTGCAGCCGCACTCCGGCTCGCAGGCGAATGCCGCCGTGTATTTCAGCGTACTTCAGCCCGGCGACAAGGTGCTGGGCATGAACCTCGCCCATGGCGGCCATCTTACGCACGGCAATCCGGCCAACTTCTCCGGCCGCCTCTACAACTTCTGCCAGTACGGGGTGAACCAGGAGAACGAGCTCATCGACTACGACGAGCTCGCCGAAGTCGCCAAGCGCGAGCAGCCGAAGATGATCACCGCTGGTGCCAGCGCGTACCCGCGCATCATCGACTTCAAGAAGATGAGCGAGATCGCGAAGAGCGTGGGCGCATACCTCTTTGTGGACATGGCGCACATCGCCGGGCTCGTGGCCGGTGGCGCGCATCCTTCCCCGATGGAACATGCGGATTTCGTCACCACCACCACGCACAAGAGTCTGCGCGGTCCGCGTGGCGGGATGATCCTGACTAATCGCGAGGACCTCTTCAAAAAGATCCAGAGCCAGGTCTTCCCCGGCGTGCAGGGCGGCCCGCTCATGCACGTCATCGCGGCGAAGGCCGTCTGCTTTGGCGAATGCCTCAAGCCCGGCTTCAAAGACTACACGGCTCAGGTCGTCAAGAATGCCCAGGCCCTGGCCGCAGCACTCACGGCGCTCGGCTATCGCATCGTCAGCGGTGGCACGGACAACCATCTAATGCTGGTCGATCTTCGTCCGAAGGGTCTCAATGGCAAGGTGGCCAGCGAGACACTGGACAAGGCTGCGATCACCGTGAACAAAAACGGCATCCCCTTCGACACCGAGAAGATCACCCTCGGCGGTGGCATTCGCGTCGGCACTCCTGCCGTGACCACCCGCGGCATGAAGGAGGCCGAGATGAAGCAGATCGCCGCGTGGATTGATCGTGCGCTGACGAATCGCGAAGACGAGGCCGCTTTGGCGCAAATCCGCAAGGAAGTCAGTGAGACGAATCAGCGGTTTCCGCTGCCTTGAGGCGTGAGTGAATGATTGCTATTCGAGGGAGCGCCTGGTGACGGGCGCTCCTTTTTATTTCGTGCTGATGCTGCCGATTAACCCGGTGCCGAGGGAGACGCGATTGCGCCAGGGGTCGAAGAGGGTGTGTTCTTCGGGCAGGAGCTGGGTGGAGTCGATCTGCTGAATGAGAGCGCTGGAGCGGTCGATTTTTCCGGCGGAGGCGATGATGCTGGCGACGACGGCGGCCTCGCCCTGATGCCAGCGATACTGGGGCAGGGGAATGAGGAGGGCGGCGGCTTCAAAAGGATTGCCTTGCTGATGCAGAGCCAGGGCTTCGAGGAAGCGGAGGTAAACGTTCTCAGGGAAGGTTTGACGGCGGCTGCGGATGACGGCGAGCATGCCGTCCACTTTCTGGCCGGTGAGGAGGCTGAGGTAGATGAGGGACTCCTGGATGGACTCATCCTGCATGGCCGGGCTGCCAACGAGGGAGCGCAGGAGGGTGTCCAACGGCAGGCGGCCCTGGCGCGCGCTGCGGACGATGGCCTGCATGGTCTTGGCGCGGTCGTTCGAAATGTCGAGTGCGGTGGCAAAAGCGGTGGCGGCGAGATTTGGCAAAGTGTGGTCGATCGCGGCGCAGCCGACGGCGTAGCAGTCCAAGGCGCGGTTTTCGCGCTGAGAGGCGAGAAGGGCCTCATTGAGAAGAACTTCGACGGTGTGGCTGCGGGACATGCGCTTTTGCAGCGTGGCGAGAGCCTGGGCGACGGCGCGTGAACGCGGCAGCAGCGGGGCTTCGTGGGCAGCGTTCATGGCACCGGCTTCGCGCCAGTTGCCGAGTTCGAGGAGGGAATCGAAACGGCGGGAGAAAAGCTTGGGCTCCGTGAGAGCTTCGCGGTCGCTGACAAGGGTGGTGACGAGGGCGTGTTCGTTTTGCGACTGGAGATAAGCGGCCACGTTCTCTTTGTCCTCCGCGCTGAGGCCGCCGCTCCAGGCGATCTCGTTTTGGTAATCCGTGCGGAGCTGGATCTGGTCGGCTGAGGAGAGCTGGTTGGGCAGGGCGAAGCGCACGGCGGCCAGGCGATGATGCACCGGAGTGCCGGGCAGGTTGCGCAAAATCTGCGCCATGTGTGTGCGGTGCACCGTGCTGGAGACGGGCAGGGTGGCGATCTGCTTGGCGAGGGAGAGCACATCCTGTGCGCGGCCGGTGCTCATCCAGTGGCGCAGGCTTTTGAGCAGGCTGGCTTCGATGCGGGTCAGAAGTTCTGAGGGCGTTTTGGCGGCGCAGGCTTTGCGCACGAGATCAAGAACGATTTCGACATCGCACGGGGCCTGGGCCGTGAGCTTTTCGAGGGTGTCTGCCACAGCGGCAAAATCTCCTGCCTCACGCCAGATGGAAAGCCAGGCGGACTGGGCCTGGGGCACGGACTGGGCTTCTTTGGAGATGTTGGAGAGGACGGCCTTCGCGCCGGTGAAGTCGTGGAGCTTTGCCAGCAGGACGGCATGACCGGCGTAATCGGCATCCGTGGCAAGACCGAGGGCATTGAGCTGGTGGTAGCAACGACGTGCATCCGCCGGAGAAAGATCTGCTGCCAGGGTGGCGAGTGCGCGGAGGATTTCCGGGTTCTGCGGTGAACGTGCAGCCTCGGCTTTTAAGGAGGCGAGCGCGATATGCTGCTGGCCGCTTTTCAAAGAGCGCTGAACTTCCTGCATGGGGTTGGAAGACCAGTCATGACTCACGGTTCGAGGCGTGAACTTGGAGGTCTTCAGGATGATCGTCGGCGTGATGATGGAAAGGGCGATGATCGCGTAACGCATGAAGGCAAAACGCTCGAAAGGATCTCCGTTGTGAAAACGCAGTTCCTTGTGCCGGGTGGCGGCGGAGACGGGAGCGAGGGCGGGCTCCCACCAGCGGTCAAGTCCGGGCACGTTGCTCAGCACGGCATGCGTGCTGCGGCGGCGCTGGGGGCGTGGCTCAGGCATGCCGACCCCCTTGGCGCTGCCGCCGCAAAATGAAAACTCCTACCGAGCCCAGGAGCAGCATGCTCCGGCTGGGTTCCGGGGCCGAAACCAGGCCGACGAAGCGCAGTCCGTCGATCCACATCGAGTTTTGCCCGCCATTGGCCGCGCCCATGGTGGGGGTGGTGGTGGCCACCAGAGATACAGTGGTGTCTCCCACGTTCGCCACGGCCGTGCCGGTGGGAATGGTGGTGGGCAGGATGTTTTGCGGACCGAAAACGGAGGCGACGGTGGTGGCGATCAGCCCGGGGGCGGTGGCATGACCGATGGCGCTGATGAAGCCGCTGGTGTCGCTGTTGCGAGTGGGGGTGGTGGAGGAGATCCACACGGTGTCACCTTTGTTGCCGATGGAGATGTTGCCGTTGATCTTCGTCTCAGGGGCGTCCAAAGCCCCCTGTCCGGCGACAAGCTGGATGCCCCAGTTGCCATTGAGCGGGTCATAACCGAGATTCTGTGCACCGAGGTCGGTGCCTGCGACGACGAGCATGGTGCCCGGCAGAAAGGCAGAAAGATGGGCGTTGTTAAGCGCCTGCTGCAGGGTTGACTGGTCGAAGTGGAAGACGCCGCCCAACTGGGAGGTGGCATCGTTGCTATCGCCAAAGGTCAGTGACGCCAAGCTGGAAGCCGTGGTGGGTTCAGTGATGACGAACTCGATGAACTCGTCCTTCACCATCTTCGTGCCGGGTCCGACGGTGCCGCTGCCATTGTAGTACTCATTGACCATGATGCCTGCGCCCAAAAGCTGCGCTGGCAGCATGGAAAGGAGCACAAAAGCAATGGCAAAACGGGAGATCACAGGCTCCCCAAATTATCTGACTAAGCTTAAGTAATCAAGGCTAAACCTATATTTACCATAAAATATATAAATACCCTAGCGGTGACGCCGCCGTCTTGAAAGGCCCGCCGCCAAACCTAGCAGCAGCAGCAGCATTTTGGTGGGTTCGGGTGCCGCATCTAAAGAACTGAGTACCGGGGCCCAGTTGTCGCTATTGGCGATGGCATTCAGCCACTGAGCGCTGGAACCTCCCGAAACCTGCAACTGCTGGATGGCGGGTGAATTCATGTTTAGGGCCCAGGCGGAGTGATTGCCGTCGGCGTCGCCGTGGAGGGAGAAGTTGGTCTGGGCAAAGGCGGTTTTGGCCGCTTCGGATAAACCGGGAGGGATGTCGCCGGTGAGGGAGTCTGCCGAATCCGAAAATCCCGGGTAATCAGCGCTGCCATTGTGCAGGGCGTAGATGAAGTGGGTGGGATTCAACAGGGGGTTGCTAGCCGAGCCCTGAAACGCATAGACTTGGTCCGACTCATAATCGAGCGCCAGATCACTGAACACGCCCGTACCATCCACCTGCCCGGGGATCAAGCCGCTGTTGGTCCAGGTCCAGGCGCTGCTGGTCGCATTGCTGGCGATCACACTGCCCGTGGTAACGGATTGATTCAGAGTGAGTTTGAGGAGGGATTCATTGCCAGCGCCCTGGGACGGATCTGCCCCGTTGAACGCCCCCTGGCTGCTGCTCCAGCCATTGTTGGTGAAGTAAATGACCTCTCCTGCCGAGAGGTTGTTCAGTGCCATCACTGAAATGGTGTCGCGGTAGTCGTCGAAACCGACGATGGCCAGATCGGAAGCATTCACGGCTGCTTCTGTTTTCCCAAGGAAGCAGCCTCCCCAAATAATAAAAAAAAGGGCTCCTGAATGCAAATTTATTAAAGACTTCATGAATAATGAGCCTTCCATGTATCTTTATTTATAAAATAATCAATATTGATTTACAAATATGCGACAACATAGGCATGCCAAGGGTAGCGCAATCGTGGCGCGGTTGAGGTCCGGCAGGGCTATGTCAGCCCTACTTGGAAGAAGGTGCCCAGTCTCCAGATTTGGGATCTCGAATGTCGAGGATCGCAATGCCGGGGCGGGTGAATTCGAGTCGGCGCTGCTTGTAGAGTGAGCCGAGCGCCTGCTTGAACGCCTTTTTGCTGGCTTCGAAGTGGCTGCGAATGGCTTCCGGCGGGCTGTCGTCATCAAAGGGCAGCTTGCCGCCGTTGTTTTTGAGTGCTTCGAGAATGCGGTCCGTCAATGAGGCGACGCGCTGGTAACCGGAGGCATCGAGGCTGAGATCGATCTTGCCGCTCGGGTGAACGGCGCTGACGAAGCCGTTGATCTTTTGCCCCACATGGAGCGGCGCGCCGATGTTGGTGTGATAAAGCAGCCCGACATGCGTGCCGGCGACAATGGCATTGTAGCCCAGCGGGGTACGGGCGGTGATCAGCAGCGGCACGGGCTGCGCCGGTTTGAACGGCGGGCGTTCGCGGCTCAGGTGGCGCTGCAGGCGGGTGGTGGCGATGATGCGGTCCGTTTTTTCATCCACCATGATGTAGGCCACGACTTTGTCCCCGACGTACACCTGATCCGCCTGCTCGCGAAACGGCAGCAGCAGATCCTTGAGAAGGCCCCAGTTCAAGAACGCGCCGATGTTGCGGTTCACGCTCACGACTTCCAGCGTGGCAAACTCCCCCACCATGGCGAGGGGCGTCTCCGTGGTGGCCACGAGGCGGTCCTCGGAATCACGGTAGATGAAGACGTCCAAGGAATCGCCCAAGCTGGTGCCCTTAACGATATAACGGTTCGGCAGCAGAATCTCGCCATGATCACCTCCGTCCAGATAAATGCCATGCGGCGTGCTGTGAAGGACGATGAGGGAGTTGCGTTTGCCGATCTGAGCCATGGTGTGGCAGAGTAAACGCGTCGAGGCTTGAATCCAGCAGTTGCTGCGATGTGCGGAGGCATGAGTGAAAAGCTTGGCATTGACCTCTTTTTTTCGGGCGACGAAGCGAGTCAAAAACGGACCTCCACTACCATGTTATTCCGTTGATAACCATATGGATACATCGGATAAAATCAATAATTTCTGGCATTTGATTGATTTCGAAACACGAAGACTCCAAGCGCCACCTGGAAGTGCACCTCTACGCCGAGGCGTGCACGGCGTCGGCATGGGCACACGTAAGCAGAGGCTGAGGGAGGGGCTGCGGTGCAATTCGTGACTGATATCTTTTTTCGATCTCCGCATGGATGACAGTGAAAGGTATGAGTGAAAAGGCTATGGATTAGAGATGCTGCGCCCCTCTGACTACTGCGAACTCGACCGCCGCTTTGTGCAATTCAAGCATGAGGTCAGCACGGACGACTTCGCCCTGCAGAGTTACGATTCGCACTCCGCCTACTTTGACTGGGGTTCCGTCGGCTGGGCAGATCTCCTCAGCAAGCCATGCATCGCAGTGCTCCTCGGAGAGCCCGGCAGCGGCCGCTCCTATGAGTTCAAGGCCCGCTGCCAGCATCTCGTGGAGGCTGGCACACCCGCCTTTTATTTGGAGCTGCACAGGCTTGTCGATGCCTCACCCGCTCAGATTCTCGGCGAGCAAGACGCGCCGCGCCTTCACGGCTGGCAGCGTTCCAGCAGCCTGGCCATCTTCTTTCTCGATGCAGTGGATGAAGCCAAGCTCGAGCGTGTCTCAGACTTCGGCCTCGCGTTGGAAAATTTCTCCACAGCGCTCGGCCCCTACCGAAGCCGTGCCACCGTTTTCATCTCATCACGCATCAGTGAATGGTCTCCGGAGACAGACCTCCGTCTCGTGGGCGAAAAACTTTCCGCAGGCTCTGAGGAAATCAAAACAGCGTCAAACATCACTCGCAAAAAAAAGCAGGAGAAAAAAGCGCATGAGATCCCGGTCTATGTCATCGCGCCACTGAAGCGGGAGCAGGTGGCCACATTCGCAAAGCCGCTGGGAGTGGCGGACACCCCCGGCTTTCTCGCGGCACTGGACCAGCGCCATGCGTGGGAGTTTGCCCGCCGCCCGGCAGACGTCCGATTTCTGGTAGAGTACTGGAAAAGGCACGGGCAGATCGGATCACTCACGGACATGCTGGAGGAAAGCCTCTCGCTGCTGCTCGCAGAGACCGAGGAGAAACGCCACCGAGCCATCAAATTCCAGCTTTCGCCGGAGCAGGCGCGGCTCGGTGCAGAGGCGCTGGCCGCAGCCACGCTCTTCTGCCGCACACTGGATTTTGAGATCTCGGACGCCGCAGTGCTTGGGCGCAGGCCCGGCCTCAGGCCTCTGGACTGCTTGCCCGCCTTCTGGACAGACATCCAAAGCAAAGCCCTGCTGGACCGCCCTTTGTTTGACTCCGCCATCTATGGCCGCGTGCGCTTCCACCATCGGCGTCTGGCCGAGTATCTCGCCGCCTGCTGGCTGCGGCGCAGAATGGAAAACCAGTGCCCGCCTCCAGTGCTGCATGATCTGCTCTTTGTTCTCCTTCCAGGCGGCCGGCGCGTCATTCGGCCCTCACGGGCGCCGGTCGCAGTTTGGCTTGCCTGCATCGGGGAGGGCGGCTGGGTAAACGACCTGCGCACATGGTTACTTGAGGCCTCCCCGCAGTCATTCCTGCGCTATGGCGATCCATCCCTGCTGCCAATCGTTTTTCGTCATCAAATCATCGATGCCTTTGTCCTTCGCTTCAAAGACCGAAAATTGGTCCGGATCGACACAGATAGAGCAGCCATGAGTCGACTGGCCGATCCAGAACTCGCCGCCTCTCTCTCCAGACACCTTCTCGATCCAAATGTCGGCACTGGCATCAAGACAGAGCTGTTGGAGTTTGCCGCCCACGGCGGAGTGAGCGGCTGCTTGGAGGCAGCGCTCAGCATTCTGCAAACATCGACAGGGCGGACTGACTTGGAAGGCAATGTCATCCGCCTGCTGGCCGAGACAGGCACCCCGGAGGCCCTAACCTTGCTTGCAGAAGTGACGCAGAGAGATCAGGGTTTGGCGGCGAGACATGTGGGCCTGTTGGCCAGCACTCTTTTTCCTCGCCATCTCGACGTGGCGGGTCTTCGCGCCTTACTTTTGTCCCAGAGGTCAACTTCAAGCCTTTGGATGTTGCAAGGGCACCTCAGTCAAAAGTCATCAGAATGGTGCCCCTTTGACGTGCTGGAAATGCTTATGGGCTTGGTCTTCACAAGTCCGGACACGGCTCCATGTTTCAATGCCGGAGGAAAATGGATCAGAGGTCTGACTTCGTCGCTGGTAAAAATGATTTTCGAAGGACAGGAAATCAGGGAAGAGAGGCTGGCGGCTGTGGCAAAAGCCTGTTGGCTTATACGGAAGGACTACCCGTCGTTAGAGGACGACGGCTCGATGAACTCCATCCCCAGCTTCGAAGAAATCTCCCGGCGCTTTCCCGGGCTGCGCCGCGAAATGTTCTGGCTCGCTGTCAAACTAGATGCATTGGAAGAACCGCCCCTTAGTCGTCCTCACAATGGTTGGCTCGTGTTTCACGATACACTTCATTTTTCCTACTGGGATGAAGATGTTGAGTGGCTGTTGAAGGACGCGGGTGCTCACCCGGACAATGAATCACGTGCCGTTGCAGCTTGGTTAGTCCTTGAGCAATGGCAATGGAGAAAAAATTCGTCAAAAATTGTCAGCGGGCTGTTGAAAGCCATTAGCGATCTTCCAGACCTCTCCCGAGAGATTCGGTGCCGGATCAGGCGCATCAAAAAAGGTCGAATGCTTTGGTGGTGGTATTGGTTGCATCAGAGAGGCGTGTTCAAGAAATACTTTTGGAAACGACGTTATAAAACTGTGAAATGGGCTGTTTCACGCTGGCGTGACGCATGGAATCTTCACACGAAGATCCGTCATATCCGCTCAGGCAAATACGTTCATTGGTTGGGGAGGCTGACCCGTGAACCATCCGGTTCTACGCGCTGGGCTGTAGAAGATTGGTCAACGCTGCTTGCCAAGCGTGGCCGGCGAATCACTCGCGCAGTTCAAGAAGGATGTGTGGCCGTCTGGAAGTCCTATGAGCCAAGTGCGATCAAGCCATCGGACGGAACCCCTTGGGGAATCATCGTCGGACTCTGTGGCCTGCAGTTCCTCTATGAGAACAACCTTCTCGATTTCGCTCACTTCACACCTGATGAGGCACGGCGCGCGGTCAGATATGCCGTGAACGAGATGAATGGTTACAGCGAATGGATTGAAGAGCTTGCGGAGCATCATCCAGACGCCGTGCGCAGTGTGCTGGCCGAGTGCATCCAGCATGAATGGGATGCAGCGGAGCAATCAGGTTTCTGGGCCAGGCATCTGGACTTCATTGGCCGAAAAAAATCCACCTTGGCTGTTCTGGTTTCTCCGATGGTGGCGAGACTTCTTGCTGGCAGCCCACCGGCCAACGCATCTGTCACCTCAGCGGCTGTTGACCTCTTGCTCCGTCATCAAGGGATGGAACGCACGGTGCTGGGAGCACTCTCCATGCAGAAACTGGCCAGTCTCAGCCCCGAATCCCCTAGCTACCTGACCTGGCTGCTCATAGGTCTTCAGACAAATGCCCCTGCTGCCCTTGATCATCTCGAACAAAGGGGCAGAGACGAATCCGAAGCCTTGGCCATACCAGAGAACAATTTCATGGTCAGCCTCTGCGCGTGTCTTCACTCTGACGGCAGGCATGACGAACAGCTTCGGATCCACGCACCGGATCATCTTCTTCCGCAGAATGTCGTGCGATTCATTGGCTTGGTTTACAAGTTCGTGGACCCATCCCGAGACATTCGCCGACCCAGCGGCGAGGCGTATAGTCCTGGGCCGCGTGAGAACGCCCAAAGCTACCGCAGCGCACTCCTCCACATGCTCGCAAACCAGCCCGATGCTGAAGCCGAAGGCTCTCTGCGTTCGTTGTTGCAGTTGCCAGAGTTCGAGGCAGACCATGATTGGATACTTCACCTCATTGACGTGCGCATTGAGCGTGAGGCTGACGAGACCGCATTTCGCGCGCGGGACATCCGGGACTTCGAACTCCACAACGAGACACCTCCGAGGTCTGTCGCCGATTTGTTCCAGACCGTCCGCCGCAGGCTCAGCGCCATCAAGCACGATGTGGAAGAGGCTGATCAGTCACTGCGCATGAACGTGCGGCATGGCGACCGTGAAGTCATCCTTCGCAGATTCATTGCACTGGAACTCAGCCGCCGCAGCAACCACTGCTACACTGCACCCCAGGAGTCAGTCATTCAGGTTGAGGAGCGTCTCGACATCCGCGTCGAAAATCCAAACATCGTCGGCCCCGTCGTCATCGAGATAAAGCTTGGGGATCTTCCCAATCGCACAGTGCAGTCCCTGCTGAACGATCTAGAGGGGCAGTTGGTGCAGCGTTATCTTCGAGACGAAAGCTCAAGGCACGGCATCTACCTCATAGGTTACACCGGAGAACGTGCATACTGGCAGCACCCCGAAAGCAGCAGGCCTCTCAGCTTTGAGGAAGTCATCTGCATGCTTCAACTAAGGGCTGATGAAATTAGGAACAGCAATCCCGCCGTGGAAGAACTGAGGGTCTTCGGTATTGATTTCCGCCCGCCTGGCAGCCGGCACCCATGATCTGTGCTCCTCTTGTTGCCTCCTCACGAAGAAACGGAAATGGAGTCAGTGGGCCACGCTTTTGCTGGCATAGCTACTTCACCTTCACGACGACGAGTTTCTCCGCGTCGCGGGCGTAGAGCAGGCCGTGGGAGAAGGCGGCGTGGCTGCGGTGACCGGCGCGGGTGATCTGGGTGCGCTGGAGGAGATTGAATTTCTTGGGGTCGGCGGTGAAGATCCACAGCTCGCCGGCTTCGCTGTGAAGCAGGATTTTATCTCCCACGAGAATGAGGGTGCCGCCGGGGAGGTGGTCGGAGGCCTCCCAAGCGACTTTGCCATCGGCGACGGAGATGCAACGCAGGGTCATGCCGGTTTCCTGACGGCCATGCAGGCCATAGACATGCCCGGCGTGATAAACGGGCGTGGTGTAGTGGCTGTCGAGCGTGTCGGATTTCTTCCACAGGTTGGTCAGCTTGCGGTCCTCCTTGTTCCACTGCCAGAGTCCGGCACCGACATCGTAGGCGGCGGTGAAAAACAGCCGGCCATCGCCACAGGGCACGGGTGCGGCGGCATTGACGGAGGCGTCGATGTTGGCGCGGAAGAAGTCATCTGCGAGCACCTTGCCGTCGCTGGTTTGCGCCAGAAGAACACCGCGTCGGGTGAAGAAGGCGCTCACACCCGGATCCTCGGGAAGCAGCACGGGGGAGGAATAACCCGCCTCGTCGTCCGTGGCCTGCCAGAGGAGTTTGCCGGTGGCGAGATCCAGCGCGATGATGCCCGCGCCGCCTTTGGTGTTTTTGCCGCCGACATTGAGCAGTACCTTGCCCTCTGTGACGAGGGGAGAGCAGGCACGGCCAAAGTAGCCCTGCGGGGATTCCAGTTCGGCGACGGTGTCGTAGCTCCAGAGTTCCTTGCCGGTTTCAAAATCGAGTGCCTGAACCATGCCCTCCGGGCCATGCGTGATGACTTTGCCTGCGGCGATGCAGGGTACGGCGCGCGGCCCGTTGTCGAAGCCAAAGCTGTCGTGATAAGCGGTGGGATAGGCGTGTTTCCAGAGGGGTTTGCCCTCTGCGGCCGTCAGGGCTTCGGTGATGATCTCGGTGCCCTGACGATGAGTCACGATGACGCGATTGTTGCAGACCACGGCTCCGGCGTGGCCGGTGCCCAGCATGCGCTTCCACACCATTTCGGGTTCAGTGCTGCCGACGATGGCGGCTTCGTCGGTTGCGGTGCAGTTGCGCTGGGGGCCGAGGAACTGCGGCCAGTCGCCAGCCTGCAGGCTGGTGAATGCGCAGAAGAGAAGGAGGATCGGGCGCATGGAGGTGAAGGGTGAGGTTAACTGACGAGGGAGAGATTGGGGTCCACATCCGCTTCCAGCGGCGAGGTATGGCCGATGCTGAAACGCTGCGAGGCGGCGAAAGCGATCATGCCGGCATTGTCAGTGCAAAGATCGGGCCGTGCGAGGAGCAGTTGCAGGCCAGCTTTGGCGCAGCGTGAGGTGAGCGCGGAGCGCAGGCCGCGATTGCAACTGACGCCGCCGCTGACGGTGACGAGGGTTTCGCCGCATTGCCTGGCTGCGAGCAGCAGTTTTTCGACCAGCACCTCAATGATGGCCGCCTGCACGCTGGCGCTGAGGTCGGCTAGAACCTGCTCGTTTTTCAGGTCATGGCGCGGCAGTTCATAAAGCACGGCGGTTTTCAAACCGCTGAAACTGAACTCGAGGCTGCGACCATCCAAAAAGCTCCGTGGAAAGGCGAAGGCGGCGGGATCGCCACGGGTGGCGAGTTTGTCGATCTCCGGGCCGCCGGGGTAGGGGAGGCCCATCATTTTGGCGACCTTGTCGAAGGCCTCGCCTGCGGCGTCATCACGGGTGCGGCCCAGAAGCTCATAGCGGCCTACGCCTAGTACGCGAACCAGCATCGTGTGTCCGCCGCTGACGATGAGCGCCACGCAGGGCCGGACCGGCCCGTTCTGATTCATAAAGGGGGAGAGCAGATGGCCTTCCATGTGATTCACGGCCAGGAAGGGCTTGTTTTCAGCGATGGCAAGCGCCTTGGCCATGGAGGTGCCGATGAGCAGCGAACTGACCAAACCCGGGCCGCTGGTGGCTGCAAAAGCGGCCATGTCGCCGAGCGTCTTGCCTGCATCAGCCAGAACCTGCTGCACCAGGGGGCGCACATGGAGGATGTGATTGCGGGAGGCCACCTCCGGCACGACGCCACCAAACGGACGGTGGATTTCGATCTGGGAGGCGATGCGGCTGGCGATCAGCCCGCCGTCCAGCGTACAAATGGCCGCGGCAGTCTCATCGCAGGAGGATTCAAGGGCGAGCAGGCAGTCTGGCATGGCGGGATACGAATGGAGTCAAAAAGGGAATCCGGCATCCAGAATCCGGCGAAATGGGGACAAAAAAAGCCGCCGTCCCCCGGTTGGGTGGGGAACGGCGGCGCAATATGGCAGTTACCTGTCAGATTAGTGCTGGTGACCGTCTTTGCAGTCGGCCTTCGCTTTGGCGTCGCACTTCGCACATGCCTTCTTAGCTGGAACAGGATGCATGAAGCATCACGGACGCAGCGGCAGAACTGTGGCAAGACGGATCATGAGATGACCACACGTAAGCATCACAACCAGCCGCACGAGGCGGCGGACTGCTTACTTGCCGTGGTGCATTGGTGGTGGCGGCGGCGGAGGAGCAGGCTGCTGGCAAGCGGAGAGGACGGCGGAAGCCGCGATAAGGGTGAGGATAGCGATTTTCATGTGTGTGTGGGTGTTAACCTGTTTGTTAAGCTTCCCATCCACCAGACTCCTGGCAGCGGGATTTTTCGAGATTAACGACAACTTCTGTTTTTGCAAACAGCCAAATGCATTCTCTGCGAAAACGAACAAGGGAGCGTAAGAACGGGGATACTTGGGACTACCAGAATGTCAGGCTCGGTTTTGAGGAAAACTTAGCCATACGGCCCGCTTTCACCCAACCCATAGGCCATGCCCATCACTTCGCCGTCATCCTCAGAGAAAAAGATGCGCAGCGGCCGGCAGCAGATCTCGCAGTCATAATCCACATCGCAGGGTACTTCATTGTACGAAGGCGCGGGAACCTCAAACTCCTGGAAACAGCTTGGGCAGGTGACGGGTGTGGTGTGCATCAATAGTGGCAATAAAACGCCGTCTGAGGTTCCTGTGTTGGCAGCTTTCTCAGGTGAGTGCGGGGAGAGCTTCGAAGCATCAAAGGGATATGAACTCAAGAGGCGAATGTTCTAAATCAGGGTTTCCCTGATTTATTATTTCAAGTCTGCCAGATAGGAGATGATGTCTGCCGCCTCCTGTTCAGTCAGGCCTTGCAGCAGGCCTTCTGGCATCAACGACACCGGCTGCGGCTGCTGGCTTTTAATTTGCGCACGCTCAATCGTCTGAGGCTGGCCGGTGGGGAGCTTGAGCGTGATGGCCGCATCTCCGGCATGGATGAGGAAGCCGCTTTGCATGCTGCCGTCCTTCAAGGTGATGATCCAGGGTTCGTAGCCCTTGGCGATGGCCTTTGAAGGCTGGTGCAGGCTTTCGAGGATTTGCTCACGCTTGAGGCGCGCACCGACCTTGCTCAAATCCGGGCCGAAATCACGGCCGATGCCGTTGATGATGTGGCAGGCAAAGCAGGTGGCCAGCTTGCCGTTCATGCTGAGGAGGACACTGCCGTGTTTCGCATCGCCTTGGATGGCGAGAAGTTTTTTCGTGTCGAAATTCATGCCGAGGGTTTTTACGCGCTGGTCGGGAGGTAGGAAGCGCTCAAAATAGCAGGCGATGAATGGATTGGAAATCTTGGCGAATGAGGGATCGAACTGGCTTTCGTTGCGTGTGATCAAGTTTGCCGTGACGAGGGCTTCGCTGGGCGTGCGCGGCGGGCCAGGAGGACGAGGTGTCGTCTTTCCCTGGGCAATCCAGTCCCACAGTACCTGAAAACCATGCGGATCGATCTCACGGGCACCGATCATTGGCATGTGGCCGTTGCCGCTGCGTGCGATGCGCGCAAGCAGCACGCTTTGTTCGGGCTTTCCGGGTGAGATGACCCGGGCGTCTGTCAGTGCGAGATCGCCTCGTGTGGGTCGCTCATTCAACATCATTGTCTCCGCCGTGGGCAGATCCGCGTTCAGCATCAGCGGCACGCTGCCGCCACCGTGGCGGCGGTGGCAATGGGCGCAGTTCGCGTGGAGCCAGGAGCGGGCGCGGGATTCGAGATCGGCCTTGGTGTCGTGACTGGAGACGAGGTGTTTTTTCAGGCGTTCAAGAAAGAAGCTTTCGAACAGGCCCTGCGCATCGGCGGGCTTTTTGCCGGCGATGGTGACGAGTTGATCCGGCTGAAAGCCTAGCGCAAAACCGCTCCAGTTGTTGTGGCAGCGGGCGCATTCGGCGCGGCCATGGATGCGCCATGGCTGCTTTTGCACGGTGAACTCGGCACCGTCGGCGGTGGCGAGTTCGGCATCAGTTCCTTTATCATTCCAGCGGTAGGAGTAGCCGTTCCAAGAGTCGCCGTCGAAGTGGAGGACCTGTGTTTCGATGCGCTGTTTTGTCGCGGGCCAGGTAATGGTGCGGGCGAGGACGGCATCGGTGGGCCATGCAATGATGCCTTTGTCTGCGGTGATGGCTTTGCCTGCGGGCAGGGCGATGAAGCGCGTGGCTGTGGCTCCATCCTGCCACATGGGTTCGGCGATCTCGAAGGGCAGCACGCCTGCGGCGGGTGATTGCGCAGCGGTGTCGGTGAAGAGGCCGGTGTCACTGAGTTGGAGAGGGAAATGGCTTGGTTTGCCGACGGCGGGGTTTGGAGCCAGGCGGTAGATGTGTGTGTCATTTCCCCAATTCATCCAATACACCTCACCATCCTCGCTTTGACCAAAGGTCACGATCTTGTGAGGGGTATCGGCGATCTCCTCACGGCGCGTGACTTGTTTGCCGTCATGCCACAGCGCCCAGATCTTGCCGGTTTCGTAGTCGCCGTAGATGTAGGCACCCTGCAGTTCGGGAAGGCGTTTGCCGTGATAAACATAACCGCCAGTGATGCTCGCGGCCTCGGTGTGCGGATGCGCGGCGACGGGCGGGATGATGGGCTCGGGTCGCTGGGTTTCGGGTTTGATCGGCTGGCTGGCTTCATACGCGCTCCAGCCATGATTGCCGCCGCGCTGCACGAGGTGGATCATTTCCCACAGCTCCCAGCCGACGTCACCGCACCACAGACGTCCTTTGTCATCGAAGCTGATCTTCCAGGGATTGCGAAAGCCGAAGGCCCAGATTTCCGGCCTGGCCTTGGGTATTTTTAAAAAGGGGTTGTCGGGTGGGATGGCGTACGCCTTGCCGTTTTCTGCATGATCTACGTCGATACGCAGGATGGAGGACAGCAGGTCGCTGATGTCCTGCCCGGTGTTCAGCGTATCCGGCGGAGAGGGGACTTCGGAGTCGCCGGTGGAGATGTAGAGCATGCCATCGGGGCCGAATTGCAATGAAGCGCCGTTGTGGCCGCCGCTGCGCCAGGTGAGCAGGATGGTTTCTGATTTTGGATCGAGCACCGGCGGGTCCTGCTGCGTGAGTTTGAAACGCGCGAGCTTGGTGCCATCCGCCACGTTCTCTCCATAAGCATAGAAGAGGAAGACGAGGCCGTTCTCTTTCCACTGCGGGTGAAAGGCGATGCCGTAGGCGCTGTGCATCTGAGGATGCGCTGACTTCAGGTCGATCACGAGGGTGTTCTGCGCTGCGTCAGGCGTGTCCGGAAAGCTCCACACCTTGCCCTGCCGCTCCACCGCCACAAAGCGGTGCGCGCCCGGGATGGCGATCATCTCCAGCCCGTTCGACAGCTTCACCTGCGGGAAGACTTTCTCCGCGATGAAGGGCTTCGGTGCCTCTGGCGATCCGTGAATGCGTGATGTCGTCCACTGGGCATGCGCGGAGGTAAGGGAGAGGAGGCAGGCAAGAACGCGAAGCATGGCCGCATCATGAAATGAAGGGGTGGCGCGCGCCAAGCCTGAAATGCGCAAGGTTGTGATTGTGCGGCACCGTGCTTTCCGAATAGTCTGAGAGTATGAAGAACGTGCAGGACTTTGTGGTGCTGATCTGGCTGACTGCTGCGGCGGGGATGCTGCGTGCCGCTGACCGACCGGGAGAGATGGTGGAAGTGGGCAGGCAGGCGACCACGCGCAGCGTTTTCACGCTACGGGAGAAGCGTGAGGTGCGGGTGGAGGCCGGAAGCACGAAGCAAGAGACCGGGGCGGATGTCGTCACGGCAACCACGCGCTATGTGCAGCGGGTGAATCTGGTGCGGCGTCTTTTAAACGCTGACTCCGAAGAGATGCAGGTGCGGGAATTTGCGAAGGAATGTGTGAATTTCACCGGTCAGGCTCCGCCTCCGAATGAAACTGCCCCTCTGCTGGGCAAGACACTGCGCACGCGGAAAAAGGGCGGCCGCTGGGACTACAACCTGCACCAAGGCAGGCCGACCGCCGAAGAGGCGCAGTCTTTGGCGGATCTCGCCTTTGCTGCCGATTTGCTCGAAATCCTGCCGCTCGGCATCGGCACTGGAATGCGCAAGCCGGGAGATCACTGGAAACTCGAAACGGCCACCCCCGGCGGCAAAGACCGGGGGTGGGTTGTTCCCGACAGTCTGGAGACCACCTTCGTCTCCCTGGAGGTCAAGCCTGATGGACCCCACGCCACCTTTGCCATCGAGGGGAAATTTCATATGGAGCGGCCGATGAGCCTGAATGCGCGCATGGAGGTCACCTTCACAGCCACCGTGGTTCGGCGGTTTTCGGACATGCTCGATGTGGAGACCAAGGCCACGGGCAAGTTCCTCGCCTCGGCGCAGGGGGCGGGCCCGAAACGCGAGAAAATACTGCTCAGTTACGATTACCCGTTCACATTGGTGCGCACCCAGGCGGTCGAGCGCAAATAGCCGGGCGGCGCAAAAAATCGTCATTCACATTCGACTTTCACGAATCTTTCTCCTTCTTCCCTGCCTCAACTCAACCACACACCTGACATGCCACGCCCCGTCACCCTCTTCACCGGCCAGTGGGCCGATCTTTCCGCTGATACCATGATCCAGAAGGCCAAGGCCTTTGGTTATGACGGTGTCGAACTTGCCTGCTGGGGCGACCACTTCGAAGTGGACAAGGCAGACCAGGCCTACTGCGATGCCAAGCGTGCCAAGCTGAAAGAGGCGGGCATGCAGTGCCACGCCATCTCCACCCATCTCGTGGGTCAGGCTGTGTGCGACAACATCGATCCGCGCCATGCGCAGATTCTTCCCGGCCACATTTATGGCGACGGCGAGCCTGAAGGCGTCCGTCAGCGTGCCGCTGAAGAACTGATCAAGACCGCGCATGCCGCGAAGCGTTTCGGCGTCAGCGTCGTCAATGGCTTCACCGGCAGCAGCATCTGGCACCTCGTCTATTCCTTCCCGCCGAATCTTCCGGGTCAGATCGACGCCGGCTACAAGGACTTCGCCAAGCGCTTCACCCCGATCTTCGACGAGTATCAGAAGCTCGGCATCCGCTACGCCCTTGAAGTGCATCCCACAGAGATCGCCTTCGACATCGCCAGCGCCGAGCGCGCGCTGCAGGCGGTGGATTATCATCCGGCCTTCGGCTTCAACTACGACCCCAGCCACTTCGGCTACCAGGGCGTCGATTACGTGAAGTTCCTGTACAAGTTCAGCGACCGCATTTTCCACGTGCACATGAAGGACGTCGCCTGGGGCATCGGTGACGGCACCGCCGGTGTCTTCGGCGGGCATGTGGACTTCCACAAGCCGAGCCGCTACTGGGACTTCAAGTCCGTGGGCCGTGGCAACATCAACTTCGAGCGCATCATCCGCGCGCTGAACGACATCGACTACGGTGGCCCGCTGAGCGTCGAGTGGGAAGACGGCGCGATGGACCGCGAGTTCGGTGCTGCGGAGTCCGCTGCGTTCGTGAAGAAGATCGACTTCCCGCCTTCGAAGATCATCTTCGACGCGCAGTTTGCTGAGAACAGCAAGTGATGCGCTGGCGTGATCCATTCAGAATCATCCGTCGCGGCCCGGGATCATCTCCCGGGCCGTTTCGTTGCGGACGTTGACCTCACACGCGGCGGATGATAGGCTCTGCACATGACCTTGACCGTGGAAATACCTGACGTGGCGGCTCCAGCTTTGCGGGAGAGCTTTGGCGAGATGTCGCGTGCGATGATCGAGAGCCTCGCGGTCGAAGGTTATCGTTCCGGCAGGATTTCGGCCTTCACTGCGGGCCAGCTTCTTGGTCATGGCTCACGCTGGGAGACTCAGGAGTTTCTGGTAGACCACGACGCATGGCCGGGACAGACGGTGGCGGAGTTGGATCGTGAACTTGGCAGTCTCGCCAGCGTGCAGCACCCATGATCGTCGTCACGGACGCTTCTCCGTTGCATTACCTGGTGCTGCTGGAAGCAGATCATCTGCTGACGGGCCTGTATCAAAATGTGATCTGTCCGGCGACCGTGCTGAAGGAATGCCGCCATCCACGTGCACCGGAGAAACTGCGCCAGTAGGCCGCACATCCGCCGGAATGGCTGCATGTGCTCGCGGATGTCGCAGACTCAGTGCCTGGTCTGTTACATCTCGACCCCGGCGAGCGGGCGGCCATCCAGACCGCCCATTCACTCGGGGCCAGGATCGTACTGATGGACGAGAAGAAAGGTCGCCTGGCCGCTGAGTCGCTGGGCTTGGTCGCCGTCGGCGGAATCATCACTTCAGCCGCACGCCTGGGCATGATTGATTTTGAGACGGTGATTCAGCGGTTGATTGAGACAACGAACTTTCGTGTGTCTGATGCCGTGCTCGACAGGGCGCGAGCCGCGCTGACCAGACCGCCCGGCGTGACTTGATCAGTTTTCCCACCGCATCAAAACCGGTCGAAGACGGTGGTCCGCTGAGTGTGGAGTGGGAAGACGGTGCTGCTGAATCGGCTGCGTTTGTGAAGAAGATCGACTTCCCGCCGAGCAAGATCATTTTTGATGCGCAGTTTGCTGAGAACAGCAAGTGATGCGCTGAGCGTGATCCATTCAGAATCATCCGTCGCGGCGCGGGATCCTCCCGGGCCGTTTTCGTTTGGCGTGGCAACTCGTTTTTTGCGAATCAGGCGAACGGATTCACCACCGGCACGCCGCACCGGACGAAATCATCGACATTCCGCGTGGCAACGGTGAGACCATGATACCTCGCCGTGGCAGCTATGAGGGTATCTTTGACGGGAACGGTGAAGCCCCGACGCCTCACATCGTCACGCAGCTCCGCCCAAGCAATGGCAGTGTCGAGAGTCCAGTCGAGGCAGAGGACACAGGCACGCAGTTCGGTGAACCATTGCATCAGATCGCGTTGTTTCTTGCCGGCGTCGAGCGCGACGACGCCTTCCCAGATCTCGCCCATGACAACCGGGTCCACGACGATCTCCGCATCGTTCTCGGCCAGCCAGTCGATGACTCGTTGCTCGAAACGGGGTTTCGTCGGCTCCGAGAGCACGTTGGCATCGACGAGGAAAGTCATTCGGCAAAGAGGGCAGGCGGTGCCAGTGTAGTCAGTTCGGAGCGATCAGGCTCCGCAAGCCAGCCCTTCACCGGGCAGTCGAGCAGAACATCCACAAGTCGGCGCTTGGGCCTGGCTTCACCCTCTGCCACACGGAGTTGATAGGCCCCTTTGCCAATGCGCTCAATCTCCCAGCGCTGGCCGGGCTGGATCGCGTCGGCCTCGCGGAAGATCGCAGGAATCTCAAGGAGTCCATTGGCTGAGATGGTGGCTGTCATGCGGACAAAGTAAACGGCAGGCGGGCATGAGTCAAACTTGGCGACGGGGTAGGGCACGGGACGGGATCGTCTCCCGGGCCGTTTTTTTCGATTGGATCACCAGGTCTGCGTGTTAGCTTCCGCAATCATGGAAGGTGCTCAAAACGAATCCGAGGCGGTAGTTGTTCTTCCGGATTTCAAACTATGCCCTCATTGCAGGTCGTCTGCATTTCGCCGACTTGATGACGACAACGGTTTTTCATCAAAAAGTGACAGCAGCTTCCTTTTTGCGTTGGCCACTTGGTTATTCATCGCATTCCTGACGCCGGTTATCACCGTTTGGCTTTGGCAGCCAACCAAAGAAATGAGCGCATCTTCACAGGTGTCAATTTTCCTGGCCATACTGAGGCTGGCAGAAACAAGCGTGTGGATGATCAGGAATGTCGTTATATGGATCTGGCTAGCAACATTGATGTTTTTTATTTCGGAATTCGGCCGCTTTTTCGGGGCCTGTCCCTCCTGTAGGAAAGGATTTATTTTCGCACATGCCTTTAAGGCAAACTCTTTTCTGTCTCGCATTACCTTGGGGGGCTTTTCCATTGCGAACCTTCGTTTCCAACCATGGTTGGGTATTGCCTCGGCCATTACGATACGATTGATATTCGCAGGCATGAGTTTGTTTTGGTTAATTGGGCTGCTAAGTGTACCACCTGATTTTCCCAGCGCTTTAATGTCGGCTTTTTTCAGTGCCCCCCTTGGTGGCCTACTTGCAGTGAGGCTTTTTGGCGATAACGGTCGCATGATTCTTTGGTCGGTTGTGGTCACCGCCGTAGGCTTTTTCTCCGCCAAATATTTCTCCCAAGTTGTCTTCTTGGCAGTTCCGCCAGCCGGTTTTATTGGTTATTGGGCATTGCAGGACAACAGGTTCTCCCGCTTGAAAGGCGTCACTCATCAGGCGTTTCGAAGTGCGGGGCTTGTCACTCTCAAAAGGCTTCCACTACTGCTCATCCTGATGATCCCAGGGCTGGGCTTCAAGGCGGGGATCGACTGGTCAACCAACCATGTGCTGAATGCGGTGGAGGCAAGAGCTGCGACAATTAACACGGTGGCAGTTCCAACCATTCAAGAGGAGAAGTATCCCTGGCATAGCCCTCTGCGCTGGCTTGGAGTGCCCAAGTACACCTTTGGTACAGCGCCTGTCTCGTTGGAGAAGCCGAAAGCAACCATCTTCTCGGTGGTGAAGTTGACTCGCACCTTGATGGTCGCCCTTGAGGTGATCAGCCTTGCGATTCTGGCCCTGCTTTTTGGCCGTGCGCTCGTTAGTATGCTTATTCGCGAACTAATTGTGCAAGGAGTGCAGTTGAACGCCTATATGCCTGCTCCCAGAAAGCCTCTTCAGCGTTCCGCTGAAACAACGACAGATGAAGAAAGCCAGGTGCGCATGGATGGCCACGCTTCCTTGGTCATCAATCCAACCTGGGGGACCAGTGTCTTTCTAAAACGAGACCTGTCACCCACCGGTGGGGTTCCATCCACTGAGATGCCGGACTCAAAAATGGCGTTTCTGGCGCGGCTGATTCACCATTGCCTCGTGATGGATCGCTATGTCCTCAAGGACACGACCATCCAGCTCGACTCTTCTGACGGGCATCGTTTTGTCCGCTGGGAACTGAAGAAAGACGAGGTGCTCTATTTCAATTTCGCTCAAGTGGCAGGCTGGACCAGCGGCATCCGCTTCGACACCGCACCCTGCCTACAAGTTGGCATGCTGGCACAGGGCAAGGTGGTCGTGCATCGCGCTTATGGCCCTGGATCGCTCATCTTTGACCTTCACGGCGAGCCTGGAATTTGGACGCACGACAAAGGAGCGACGTTCACTCCAGATCGCCTCGTCGCCTGCCGAATCGACGTGAAGCAGGGCGACGGTCATCCTGATTTCAAAATCATCGCTGCCGGAGGCCTGCTGAATTCATTCATTGGCACCATCTCACAAGAGGCCAGCATTGGTGCCGCTTTGCTCCTTGATCCCAAAGGCCGCCGTGCCTCTTACACCCATCCTGTTTTTGATTTGATTCGACAGACCTACACAATCTTTGGCTGAAGATATTCTATGAGCGAAGAACACAAATACGTGACCGCATGGGCGGAGTGGCATCTAACGCCGACCGGGTGGGTATGTGGAACCTCAAAAGACGAGGATGAAATACGATATGAGAAACC
The DNA here is from genome assembly GCA_025360015.1 of Verrucomicrobiota bacterium. Classification (GTDB taxonomy): domain Bacteria; phylum Verrucomicrobiota; class Verrucomicrobiia; order Verrucomicrobiales; family Verrucomicrobiaceae; genus Prosthecobacter. The sequence continues at coordinate 232,118 of JANYCZ010000029.1, forward strand.
TACCCCTGAAAATCGTGTGCTGACCTTATACCATGGACATTCTGGTTCCGAGATGCGTGGGAAACCCACCAAAACAAGGACCGTTTGGCAGACCGATGATTTGATTCATTTGGAAAATCTCAAAGAACAATTCGGCTCTCGGCCAACCTCGTTTTGGTGATCAACAATTACTTCACTGACTTCCGCAGTTCCATCACGGTGCTGACAATGTTCTCCTCGGTCTTGTCGCTCCAGCGCGTGGGATGCGTGCCGTAGATCATGGCACCGCCAGCTTCGTAGCCGCCTTCCTGCCAGATGCGGAGGCTGGGGATGTAGGCCATGACGTCGTTGGTGTAGCCGCTGATCCAGACGATGGGATCTTTAAGGTCCTGTTTGAGGCGGAGTGAGTAATCAACGACGACCTCACCGCCGAGGGTGACCCAGGTGAGGTCGTTGCCGAGACGGAGGACTTGCACGGGGTAGGGATAGGTGGTGGGCAGCTGGCCTTCCTCGGCGATGCGCTGCAAGATGCGTGTGCCATGCGTGGCGAGATATTTGTTCGTGGATTTTTGCTCTTCGAGAAGCTGCTCCTGGGTCGGCAGCTTGTCATAGGCAAGTGGGATCTCGCGATACGCGGCGCGAATGTTTCCTTTGAGGCGTTGCATGTGGGTTTCCAGTGCGGCCTGCACGGAGGTGGCGAGCGATTGACCGTGCTTTTGCGCGACTTCCATCGTCTTGCGCGGGTAGGGGTTTTGATCGCCGCTGCAACCGTTGGCAAACATCGCCACGGCATCGGGGTGGGCTTTTTCGATCTCCTGCTGCGCATAGCCCGCGTAGTCGCCGCTGAATTTCTGGTGGCCCAACGTGGTGCAGTGGCAGGCGTAGCCAAAGATGATTGCGATGTCTTTGCCATCGGCGGTACTGGCTTTCAATACGGGTACAGTTTGATCCACGGGGCCGTTCGGATTCGGGAAATTGCTCCAACCGCCCTTGCCATCGGGTGTGCGGCGGTTCATCGAGACACCGCAGCGGGCGGTGCTGTAATCGAGATTTGCGGCTACTGATTTTTGGATGGCTTCGCCGATGAGGCGCACGAGGGTGTCTTCAAGTTTGGTCGTGTATTCGGCTGCTTCTTTTTCACGCAGGGCCAGATCATCCGCGCCATGCAGTTTGCTCGTGCGCAGTTCGGGGCCGCTGTGGGTGTGCGAGGCGTTGATGGCGAGATTTGCTGGGTCGATGCCGTGCTCTTTCTTCACTCGTTCAGCAACGGCGAGGCGCAGGTTTCTGGGCACGCCGATGAGGTCCATGGTGATGAGAGCGAAGCGTCCGCCTGCTTGATCCGTGAGCACGAAGGCTTTGGCGAACAGATCCAGCTCGACGCCTTCGGAGGGTTTGGTGCGTCCTGCATAACCTGCCATCCACATGGCATTTTCCGGGGTGATCTTGGCAGATGCAGCACCCGCTTTCCAAGCGGGCGGTTCGCTCACGGGAGCAGCGGCGATGGCGAAAACAGCGAGGAGGAGCGGCAGCCAGAGTTTCATGACGACTACCAAAGCCGCGAGGTGACCACTTCTTTAAGGCTGCGCGTAAATAGCCGGAATGATGCGCATTTTCGACATGGATGAGCACTGTCAAGCCATGCCTCAGACAAAAGTTTTTCACAGGTCATCTTGAATGGTTGCCGCCCGTGTTCGTCTCGCTAACTCCACCCATCCCAACCGGATTTCTATCCTTCACTTTTCACTTTCCCAACCATGTCTGCTGCCAACGAACTCAACATCAATGTCACCCACGTCGAACGTGTCGCCAAGGAGCTGGGCCTGCGGGCCATCCAGGTCGGCGCGACGGCCAAACTGTTTGCGGATGGCGGCACGGTGCCGTTCATCGCCCGATACCGAAAAGAGGCCACGGGGTCTCTGGATGAAGTGCAGATCCAGAACATCCAGGAGCGCATGACGCAGCTGGTGGCACTGGATGACCGCCGCACGGCTATCGTGAAATCATTGGAGGAGCGCAAGCTGATGACGGACGTTTTGCGTGGGAAGATCGAGAAGGCGGAGACGCTGAATGCGCTGGAGGACATCTTTGCGCCGTTCCGTCCGAAGCGTCGCACGCGCGCCACGATCGCGAAGGAAAAAGGCCTGGAGCCGCTGGCGGATTTTATTGAGGCCAATCTGATGACGCATGGGGTGGACCTCACGAGCGAAGTGGCGAAGTTTGTGAACCCGGACCACGAAAATGAAGAGCTGCGCGTCAAGGATGCTGCGGATGCGCTGAGTGGTGCGCGCGACATCATCGCAGAGCGCATCAGCGATCATGCGGATGCGCGTGCGACGTTGCGTAAATTCTTCGCGGAGCAGTCCACGGTTGTTTCCAAGGTCATGTTTGGCAAAGAAAAGAACGAAGAGGCGCAGAAGTTCCGCGATTATTTCGACTGGAGCGAGCCGCTGAAAGCCATCCCCTCACACCGTATGCTCGCCATTCGGCGTGGGGAAAAAGAGGGCTTCCTGCTCATGCGCATCCAGCCTGGGGAAGACACGGCGATCAAGATGCTCGAAAACCTCTTCGTCAAAGGCGGCAATCTCTGCTCGGATCAGATGAAGCTGGCCTGTGCGGACAGCTACAAGCGTTTGATGAGCTCCAGCATGGAGACTGAGGCGCGGCTTGAGTCGAAGAAGAAGGCGGACACAGAAGCGGTGCGCGTGTTTGCTGACAACCTGCGTGAGCTGCTGCTGGCAGCACCGCTGGGACAGAAGCGCGTGCTCGGCATTGACCCCGGCTTCCGCACCGGGTGCAAAGTGGTCGTGCTGGATGCGCAGGGGCAGTTGCTTTACAACGATGTGATTTACCTGCTCGGCGAGGGCAGTGGTTTGCTGCATGCAAAAAATCTGCTGCTCAATCTTGTCGATCGTTACAAGATCCAGGCCATCGCGATTGGCAATGGCACCGCCGGTCGTGAGACGGAGATGTTTGTGAAGAAGATCGGTGTGCCGGCTTCGATTCCGGTGATCATGGTGAACGAGAGCGGTGCCTCCATTTACAGCGCCAGCGAAGCCGCGCGTGAAGAGTTCCCGGATCAGGATCTCACGGTGCGTGGCTCGGTTTCCATCGCACGGCGTTTGATGGACCCGCTGGCGGAGCTGGTGAAGCTGGATCCGAAGTCCATTGGTGTCGGTCAGTATCAGCACGATGTGGATCAGAACCAGCTCAAGACGAGTCTTGATCAGGTGGTGATCAGCGCGGTGAACGGCGTGGGTGTGGAGCTGAACACGGCGAGCAAGCAGCTGCTCAGCTACGTGTCCGGGCTGAACAGCACCCACGCGTTGAACATCGTGGCGTTCCGCAATGAGAACGGCCCGTTCAAGAGCCGCAAGGATCTCATGAAGGTGCCAAGGCTCGGCGACAAGGCCTTTGAGCAGGCGGCGGGCTTCCTGCGCATTCGCGATGCGTTACATCCGCTCGATTCGAGTGCGGTGCATCCAGAGCGCTATGCGCTGGTGGAGAAGATGGCGGCAGAGATTGGCTGCACGGTACCGGAACTCATGCAGCGGGCTGACTTGCGCCAGAAGATCGATTTGAAGAAGTATGTGAGCGAGAACGTGGGCCTGCCGACGCTGCAGGACATCATGAATGAACTTGCGAAGCCAGGGCGTGACCCGCGCAAGCAGTTCGAGGTCTTCAGTTTTGCGGAAGGCGTGAGCGACATGAAGGATCTTACGGTCGGCATGAAGCTGCCGGGCATCGTGACGAACGTGACGGCCTTTGGCGCCTTTGTGGACATCGGCGTGCATCAGGATGGCCTGGTGCATGTGAGCCAGCTCAGTGACACATTTGTGCGGGATGCCGCAGAAGTCGTGAAGGTGGCGCAGCGTGTGCAGGTGACGGTGACGGAAGTGGACATTCCACGCAAGCGCATCGCGCTGAGCATGAAGTCGAAGCCTGATTTTGAGAAGAAGGTGGGCGCTGCGGGGCCACGCCCGGCAGGTGGGCCAGCCGGTGGACAGCGCAGCTTTTCCAGCGGCGGTGGTGGCCAGCGCAGCCCAGGCGGCGGCATGGGCAATCCTTTTGGAGGCGGTGGTGGCGACTGGTTCACTGCGGCGGCACAAAAGGGAAAAAAATAACAAAGACAGCGCATGAGCGAGCAGCATAATCCCTTGGATATCGGAGCCGATGAAATTTTGGCGATGATTTTATCCGTGCCAGAGCATGAAAAACCGTTCGCGCTGCTCGGGCTGATTGAGCAGCGGCGCGAAGAATTGATCCCGCTGTTTCAGCGCGAGACAGACAGGGCTTTTGAACTGTCAAAAAGAGGAGAGCTGCAGGACAAGGGCGACTGGAAGGTGCCCGGGTTTGGGCTGGCATTTCTGAGCGAATGGAGGGTGCCTGGTACGCATCAACGGCTGCTGGAGGTGCTGAAGCTGAATGATGACGACCGTGACTGGCTGATTGCAGATGCCTTGACCGAGGACTGGCCGCGGCTGCTTGCGACAACCTTCGAAGGTGATCTCCAGCCGATCACGCAGGTGGTGCTGGACCAGAGTCTGTACGAGTTTGCCCGGGCGATAGCTGTGGAAGCGGTGGCGGCACTGGCGCATCACGGCGTCCTGGCGAGGGAGGAGTCGGATGCATGGTTTGCCTCCTTGTTTGAGCAGGTGGAGCGAGAGCCTTGTTATGTGTGGGACAAAGTGGTGTGTGCTGTGGCTGACTTGAGGATGATCAGGCTGCTTCCCGAAATCCGCCGGGCATACAAGGACCATCTGTGCGACGGTTTTGGCTGTGAGCCGCTTAGTGATCTGGAAAAAGTCATCGTTGGTGAGAACCCTTGGGAGAGAATCGGGATGACCCGCAGGGTTGATTATCCCGAGCCGGAGGTGGATGCGCGGAAGATGATCTGCGACTGGCCGCATTTTCATCCGCCAATGTCGCCCGCCTCCGCCCCAGACCGCGGGGAGGGTGGTGGCGAAGAAGACTGGCCTTTGATAAAGCGTTATGTTGAAATGGAAGCTCTGGCACCTCCGCAGGCCAAGCCCAAAATAGGACGCAATGAACCCTGCCCCTGCGGCAGCGGCAAGAAGTTCAAAAAATGCTGTGGCGGACTCTGAACTGCCGCTGCCGCTTGTCTGAAGTGAATCTTGCTAATCCGCGTTCTTGTTTGTACTCTGAGGTTCGTCCATGAAACAAACTCTTCTCCTCGCACTGGCTCTGCCACTGCTGCTCACACAATGTGCTGACACTTACGGTCCGAATGGCGGTGATCCGTATGCAAATCCATACCGCCAGGACATGCGGGATCAAGGCGCGCAGATGAACGCCATGGCGTTTGAGCGTGGTCAGCAGGACGGGCAGGAGGATGCATTGCGAGGCCAGACCGAGAACTATCAGCGTCATTCATCCCACTTTGACCGCAACACCGCGATGGCCTATCGCGATGCTTACAACCACCGTTACAGCGAGACGATCAACAGCCGCAGTGAAGCCGGCGGCTATCCCACTCAGGCAACACCGCTGCACCAGCCGCATCCAACGGCGGTGCAGCAACCGGGGCGTGATCCCGTTTACAATCAAGGTTACGACTACGGTCTGCGTGATCGCACTGGCGGGCGTGTGGCTGACCCGGCGGGGCATGTCGGGCGCTATGATCCGCGCTATCGCTCCAGCTTTGAACGCGGTTACTACGACGCTTACCATTCAAGCTCCTCCGGGAACATCCCAGTCGCTGGTGCGAGCTCGTGGTTCCGCTGAGTGCCGGCCCGGTGGCGGTTCAGCACAAAAAACACCGTCACGGCAGGCCATGACGGTGGTCTTGAATTTGAAATGGCCGTTGGGCCAAGTCCTTATTCCTGAGCAGCAGCTTCAGGAGCGGCGGTCTCAACAGCTGGGGCAGCGGCTTCAGGAGCAGCGGTCTCAACAGCTTCAGGAGCGGTGGCTTCAGCAGCAGGAGCAGCGGCAGCTTCGATCACTGGCGCAACAACTTCGGCGGCGACTTCAGCAGCCTTGGGCTTGGTCGTGGCCTTCTTGGCGGCGGCTTTCTTGGCTGGAGCCTTCTTGGCGGTTTTAGCTTCGGATTTGACGGCGCGTGCTTTGCGGGAGACGCCAGCCTTGGCCAGAGCTTTCTTGCGGGCAAGATAGAGCTTACGGCGGCGGCGTTTGATGACTTTGTTCAGTTGTTGACCCATGATGGATGATCGGTTGTCGTTGCGGTTTTGAGGGCGGCAAGAGTTCCACCGATCAAGGTCGAATCAAGACCAAATGCAGTCCGCCCCCGGGTTTACTGGGGTTAGAGCGTGCTGAAACCCGTTTTAAGACCGTTTTTAGGGCTTTTTGTCCCCGGCTTTGGGCTCATTGCTCATCTTGGGAGCCTCGACTTTGGATTCCAGACGTGGCTCGGCGTGGTTTGCTGCCTGCTGGGTCGGCGGTACTTTGAACAATTTGCCGGTGTAGGGGCACTTCACTGTCTGGCCTGCGCTCATGCCGGAAACATCGACGAGCTGGGTTTTGCCGGCGAAGGGGCTGTTCACCATGTTCATGCGTCCGGGAACTGCGGAGCCATAAGGCAGGCTGTCAGTGGCGGGGGCGGGAGCTGGAGTGCTGCCACTGGCATTAGGGGCTGAACTGGCGGGCGGTGAATGGTGAGTGATCTGCGGTGCCGCAGCGGGTTCTTCCACCGGCATTCTCACTCGGGGGCTGCGATCACCCGATGGGGCACTCGGATGGGAACGAGGCACGTACCTCGAACCGCCGGAGTTTGAGGTGGGAGCGCTGAAATAGCTGTTGGGCGCATAAACGGAAGGATTGGTCGCACCGTAGTAGCTGCGGTTTGGCATGCCGGAGCTCCAATGGGGATAGGCGGATCTGCGCTGAGGGTAAGACTGGCTCGCGGCATAACGCTGGGAGTAGGAGCCGCCAGTACGGAAGGGCGGAGACGCATGCTGTGACGAATAGCTCAAATAAGGCAGCAGGCCGCGGGTTTGAATGTAACCCCATGCCTCCTTGGACGGCATCGCGCATTGAACCAGAAAAACAGGAGCCACCAGCACGGCAAACATGCGTGCTGCAAAGGAGGTGAAACAACGCGAAGCTTTCATGGATTGAAGGGACCGAGGTGGTGACGCTGAGGCAGAGCGCGACTCCGCACAATGTCTGCCGATGCTGGCAGGAATATGCGCCGAGGGCAAGAAAACAGCGTCGTAAAATCCTGCGCCTATAGATTAATTTACCGAATTTCCATAGTCACCATGGTGGGTAGCTTTTAAGCTCCTGAGCGAGGCCCGTCTCAGGCCTGCTCGGTGGTCTGGAAGTCGGGATACGCGTTCGCAGCGTGCTCGGTGAAATCGAGGCCGTTGATCTGCTCCTCGTCCGTGGCACGGATGCGGACGCAGAACTTGATGAAGGCGAAGACCAGCATGCAAACGACGAATGAATAGGCACTGATGCTCAAGGTGCCGAGAGCCTGAACGCCGAGGCGCTCAATGCTGAAGCCTTTCTCATCAAACAGGGCCACACACAGCGTGCCCCACCAGCCGCAGGCCAGATGCACTGGCACGGCACCCACGGCATCGTCGATCTTCCAGCGCTCAAGGGCGATCGTCGCCACGGTGGTGATGATCCCGCCAAAGGCACCGATGATGATGGCCGCACCTGGAGTGACATTGCCGCAGCAGGCGGTGATGGCCACTGCGCCGCCGAGTGCTCCGTTCATGGCGATGTTCACATCAGGCTTGCCCTGGATGAACCACATGGAGATCATGGCGGCGATGCCTGCAGCGGAGGGGCTGATGGTGGTATTGACCACGAGGCGACCGATCATGGAAGCGCCGGAGAGGGAGGAGCCGGCATTGAAGCCGAACCAGCCGAACCACAGCAAGAAGACTCCGAGAGTGACGAGCGGGATGTTGTGACCGGCGATCAATCGCGGCGAACCATCCGGACCGAAACGGCCTGCTCGCGGCCCGACCGCCAGAATACCCGCCAGGGCGCATGAGCCACCACAGGCATGCACCACGGAGGAGCCAGCATAGTCCACGAAGCCCAGGGCCTCCAGCCAGCCTTTAGTCCCATCCCCCACGCCAAAGGCACCGCCAAAGCTGCCCCAGGCCCAGTGACCGATGACGGGGTAGATCAGGGCCGTGAAGAGGGCGCAGTACATGAGGTAGCCCAGGAACTTGGTGCGCTCAGCGACGGCACCGGACATGATCGTGCAGGACACGCCGGCGAAGCCCACCTGAAAGAACCAGAACACCCAGACTCGGTGATCTCCGGGGAAGCTGGAAAGCCAGAAGCTGTCTGTGCCGATGACGCCATGCCAGGATTTCCCAAACATGAAAGCGAAGCCGACGAGCAGGAAGACAATGGCGCAGATGCAGAAGTCGAGGAACGACTTCATGACGATGTTGATGGTGTTTTTGGCCCGGCACGCACCGATTTCCAGCATGACAAAGCCGGCCTGCATGAAGAACACCATGGCGGCAGTGACGACGATCCAGACGTCGTTCACATTTAACTGTACCAAACTGGCATCTCCTGAGGATGGCGGTGCCGGAGCGGCGGGCGCAGGCACAGTTGCGGCAGTGGGCGCGGCCATCACAGGAACCACAGATGCGACGGGCGTGGTGGAGATCTTTTCCAGCTTCAGCTCATGGTCTTTTAGCGCACTCAAAATGCTGTCCAGCTTGCTGGCTACGCGGTCGCTGGAGTCCAGCCGGTTGATGATGCCATCGAGCTTGGTGTCCAGCCGCTCGTTGTTTTCGATCTTGCCGATGATGTTGTCGAGCTTGCCTTCCACGGCCTGAGTCACCGGCGGAGGAGCGGCTGATGCCGGAGCGACTGGCGCGGGAGTCACCGTTGGAGGTGGCGGCGTGGACTGTTTCCCCTGGGCATGAACCAAGGACGTGGCGTGCAGCAGCACCAGGATGAGGAGAAGAAGAGGTTGTTTCATGAAATCAGAGTTTGTGATCGACCAGCATGGTTTCGAGTTCGCTCATGAGCGCCTGGCGCTTGGTGGTGTTGGGGACTTGTTCGATGAGCTCCACGGCGAGCTTGCGCGTCTCAGCGGGAGAGAGGCGGTAGGGATCTGGCGTGCCGCGTTTGGCCAGCACGCGGTCGATCATCATGGTGAGCTGCGCGCGGCCCATGACCTTGCCCAGAATGCCTTCGATGTGCTTGCGCAGCGCCCACCAGTTGCTGGTGGTGCCGCTCATCAATTCTGCTTTATCGGTGATCTGCTGCAAGGCGCGGGGGCTGGTGACGACGAGCTCTTCGACGGCGTTTGGCGCCACAGCAGCGACAGGCTGGAATTCGGTGGAGGCCTGGCTCAGCAGCTTGGCGTGATCATTCAGCATGACCGACACAGCGCTGGCCGCGAGATCGGAATCCGCACGGGAGGTGAGGAAGAGGAGCATCACCACTTCGTCCTGCGTCACGATGAGCAGGGAGCCCCCGTCAAACTCCATGAATACCTGGCGCATGCTTCGGCGCACCTGGCGGTAGCCATCGAGCATCTGGACAATGATTTCACGCAGGTTCTCCGCACGCATGTCCGAGAAGGGCATCTGGCGGTGGATGGTGTTGCGGCCTTTGAAGAGCATCACGCCTGCCACGCCATCAAGGCGCTGCAGGGAGGCTGCGGAGGTGATCACGGAATTCAAACTCATGAGAAAATCGGCATCAGCGTGCCAGCGACTCGCGCACCTGTTTGATCGAACGGCGGTTGGTGCTGATCATCCCATGCCAGTTGCCCGTTTTTTCACCTGTGCCGATGGCGGTCTGACCATCGCGATCCTCAACGATGGCGATTTCCAGACGGCGCATGCCGAGGGTCTCTGCCAGCTTGTCGGCGAAGTAGCCCACGTATTTCACTTCGCCAGCGAACCGCTGCGCGGACTCGGTGTCGCCACCTGACAGGGATTCGCGTCCTTGGGAGGACTCCATCTTGATGAAGCCGGGATCAGGTTCCATACGAACGATGTTGCTGGGTTGCGCGCTCGCATGGGTGCGGGCCGATGAGATCGGAATGATGCGAGTGGGTTCCATCTGAATGACTATTCAAAGCATCCCGCGTGCCAATGTGCGGTTCTCCTCTTGATAGTGGTGATTGTGAACCGTGTGGCGTGTCTTCGCTGCGCAGCCGCAGTCCAAAAAAGAACGGCCCCGATTTCTCAGGGCCGTTCGGCAGAGTGTGTCGTTGGAAGGAGTCGACTAGAGCTTCGCGAGGCTGTCATCCAGCGCGGCGATGACCGTGCTGATGCTGGCTTCGGATTCGTCGCCCATGTTGGAGACGCGGAAGGTCTTGCCCTTCAGCTTGCCGTAGCCGCCGTCGATGATCATGCTGTGGTTTTTCTTCAGCAGGGCGATGAAGGCTGCGACATCGATGTTCTTGTTGTTCGCCACGCAGGTCAGCGACTTGGAGCGGAAGCCTTCGGGGGCGAAGAATTCGAAGCCGTTGCGGAGCACCCACTCGTGTACCATGCCGTTGAGCTTGGCGTGGCGGGCGTAACGGTTGTCCACGCCTTCAGCGAAGATTTTCTTGAGCTGATGACGCATGCCGTAGATGAGGCTGATGCAGGGCGTGCTGGGCGTCATGCTCTTCTCGCCATTGGCCTTGAATTCGAGGAAGTCGAAGTAGTAGCCGCGGTCATTGATGGTGGCAGCGCGTGCCATTGCCGCCTCGGAAGCGGTGAAGAGGGCGAGGCCCGGAGGGAGTGCGAAGGCCTTCTGGGAGCCGGTGAGCAGGACGTCGAGGCCGAGTTCGTCGAAATTGACCGGGACGGTGGTGAAGCCGGAGACGGAGTCGGTGATGAACATCACATCCGGGTACTTCTTCTTCAGCGCGGCGATTTCTGCGATGGGGCTGAGCACGCCGGTGGAGGTCTCATTGTGGATGAAGGTCACGGCGTCGAACTCGCCGGTGGAGAGGCGCTTGTCGATCTCGTCGGCACGGACCGGCTGGCCCCACTCCACGGAGTAGGCCTCGGCTTCCTTGCCGCAGCGCTTGGAGACGTCCAGCCACTTGTCGGAGAAGGCGCCGTTGCAGCAATTGAGAACCTTTTTCTTCACAAGATTGCGGATGGAACCCTCCATGACGCCCCAGGCGGAGGAGGTGCTCAGGAACACCTGCTGTTTGGTGCCGAAGAGAGTCTGCAGCATCGGCTGGATCTCGGCATAAAGGTCCTGGAATCCCTTGCCGCGGTGCCCGATCATGGGCTGCGCCATCGCAGCGTAGGTGTCAGGGCTGACTTCAACGGGTCCAGGGATGTAAAGTTTGACGTGGGTGCTCATGCTTTGGGGGGAAAGGGGGAAGTGGATTCTAGGGCGCTCCGGGGAGCGCGCAAGGGCTGTGTGGGGGTATGAAACTCAGACTAAGCACGCAAAGTCTTTGAGATTGCCTCAACATAGTCCAGGCGAAGATAAATCGGGCCACTTTAACCAACTGGATCCGATAACAATATCACGACTGTTCATCCGTGCTGGACAACGCTTCCCTCCAGCAATTCACCGGTGTCGAAATCAAAGGTGAACGGGGAGTCGGGTGTTGTATTGGAACTGAGCATCCATGCTCGCCCGCGCAGCTTCCCATCTGCCAATGAGTCGAACTCGATGCCGTCGTAAGAGATCCTTGAACTTCTCCAAATCACAGATGCGCCATCGAATCGAGCAACCCGCAAGCTGTCAGTCAAAGCGAAGGCACCGCTGTCATCGACGATCCAGTCAGATGCTCCAAGGCACTGCGTCAGCTCCGCCTGCATCACGCGGTTCAGTTCAATTTCGTCGATTCGCAGTTGAGGATTCTGGGCTAGAACAATCGCAAGCAGCTTGCGGGCATCGTCTCCTTCGATTACGCCACGGCAGACCGCGATGTCATAACCTTCCACCCATTGACCCTGATTCAGCTCTTGATCGACCAAACGCTGAATTTTCTGAGGGAATTTGTCGCCGAAGAAGGACTCAAGCTGCACGTCGATGATCTCACGGGTTGTCATTTTTTGATATGACTAGCTGAGGAGACAATCCTTTTGAAACGGGACACGATTTAAGCCCACCCCAACCACCCCTTCAGCGTCTTCATATCCCGCAGATGCGCCTCGCGGAAGCCCTTCAGCACGGCGGGGTCTTTGGGATTGCCGGTGAGGTATTCGAGATGGAGGGAGATGGGTCCGGTGTAGCCAGTTTTCATGAGCATCGGGCCGTAGGCGGGGTCCACTTTGCCTTCGCCGAGGGGACAGGTGACGAGCTTGCGGCCGTCCCATTTGAAGTCTTTGAAGTAGGCGGCGCCGATGTGGTCTTTGACGAGATTGAACTCCAGGGGCCAGGACAGACCGCCTTCGCAGGTGGCGTGCAGGATGTCGAAGGCGAAGCTGAAGTCCGCCGCCGGGTACTCGCGCATGATGGAGAAGATGTCCCAGACCGGGGCGCCGAAGTAATCCTTGCCGCTGTGATTCTGGAACATGGGCTGGATGCCGATCTCTTTGCACAGGGCCACGAGGTCCTTGATCTTGGGGCGCACGGCCTGGAGCTGGTCCCAGATGGGCTGCTTGAGGTCGTACTTGAAATAGTTCATGCGGAAGCGCTTCACGCCCAGCTTGGCTGCGGTGCGCAGCACTTCCTCCGTGTGCTGCTCCTTGCTGACCTCATTGATGCCGGAGGTCATGATAGTCATTTCCAGCCCCTGCTTTTTCAGCGCCTCGATGTACTTCGGCAGCTCATCGGCCACCTTTTCCGGCTCGATGTGGCCTTTGGGGCGGATGGGGGATTCGACACCGTTGACGCCCATTTCCGCGCCGAGGGTGGCGATGTCATCAAAGCTCAGCCCTTGCAGGTGCTTGGTGAAAAAGCACACGGTGTTCTTCGTTTTCGGCGTTTCCGCCATCAACGGAGCCGTAAAAGCCAAACTTGAGAGGTTGCGCAGGAAAGTACGTCGTGTGTTCATGGGGAAGCTTGAACAACGCCATCGCACGTCCGACTCCTTCACTCAACATGCATTCCCTTGCCGGCCAGAACATCCTCCTCATGGGCGGCACGACGGGGCTGGGTCTGTCTGCGGCGAAAAAGCTTGTGGAGGCTGGGGCGCGGGTCGTCGTCAGCAGCCGGTCGCAGGTCAATGTGGATGCCGCGCTGAAAGCCCTCGGCGCAAATGCGCGGGGGTTTGCTGCGGATGCCGCAACACCGGAGGCGGCGGAGCGTGCGGTGGAGTTGGCGGTGGGCGAGTTTGGCAGGGTGGACGCTCTCTATCACGTCGCCGGCGGCAGCGGACGCAGCCGGGGAGATGGGCCGCTGCATGAAATGACCGATGAGGGGCTGAATTATACGCTGGATCTCAATTTGAACTCCGTCATCTACTCGAACCGCGCCGCCATCCGACAGTTCCTGAAGCAGGGCAGCGGCGGCGTGATCCTCAACATGGCCAGCGTGCTGGGTTACTCGCCTTCCGCGCAATTTTTCGCCTCGCATGCCTACGCTGCGGCGAAGGCGGGGATCATCGGCTTTAGCAAATCCATCGCTGCATATTACGCGCCGCAAAACATCCGCGTGAACGTCATCGCCCCGGCGTTGGTCGAGACGCCGATGTCCCAGCGCGCTGTGAGCAACGAGAACATTATGAACTTCGTCAAAACCAAGCAACCGCTCGATGGTGGCCGTGTCGGCCAGCCCGAGGACTGCGATGCCGCGGCGCTGCTGCTGCTCTCGCCGGATTCAAAATTCATCACCGGACAGGTGCTCGCTGTGGACGGCGGGTGGACGGTTTCGGAGGGGCAATTGGGATAGCCGAAAAAGGGGAAAGAATTGGAAAAAGCCAACCCCCGGATCAGACCATCCAGCCTCAGATTTTTCTCCTTCTTTCCTCTTTTTCGGCCAACTCATTTTCATGACTTTATCCATCGGCATCGACCTCGGCGGCACGAATATCAAGGCCGCGCTCGTGGACACGGCCAGTGCCCGTACGGTTGCCACGCTTTCGAAACCCACGCGAGATGGTGAGTTCGACGGCGATACTCCGCGCTTTGCTTTCACCGTGCGTGAGATCGTGCAGGAGTTTGAGGCGCAGGCCGGGCAAAAGCTCCGCGTCGGGCTCTCCGCGCCTGGATTGGCGAATCCCAACGGCCATTGCATCGACTGGATGCCGGGACGCATGCACGGGCTGGAGAAATTTCACTGGTCCGCCTTTCTTCAGCGCGAGTGCCGTGTGCTGAATGACGCCCATGCCGCGCTGCTGGGCGAGGTCTGGGCCGGAGCTGCGCAGGACACGCAGGATGCCTTCATGCTCACGCTTGGGACGGGGGTCGGGGGTGCGATCTGGAGTGGCGGGCGTTTGCTGAAAGGCAAGATCGGCAGGGCTGGGCACCTCGGCCACATCACCATCGACGCGAATGCGGCCTGCGATGATTTTAACACGCCGGGCAGCCTGGAAGACGCCATCGGGAATCAAACCATCAGCCAACGCGGAGAAGGGCGCTATGCCACCACTCATGCGCTGCTGGATGCCTTGAGCGCTGGCGATGCACACGCCGCCCAAGTCTGGCAAACATCCGTGCGCCATCTTGCCGCGGCCATCGCCTCGCTCATCAATGTGCTCGACCCTGAGGTCGTCATCATCGGAGGTGGCATTGCCACCGGGGCAGGGGAGCGCTTGTTTGATCCGCTGAGCCAGGCCCTCGCCGAATTCGAATGGCGGCCCGGCGGCCATCAGGCCCGCATTTTCCCTGCCAAACTCGGCGACAGCGCCGGGTGCCTCGGCTCTGTTTTTAATCTCCTGCAAAACTCATGACTCCTGCCCTCCAATACCTCGACGCCAGCCAAGGCCTTCTCAATCGTGTCCGCGAGCAACTGCCGCTCATTCAGCAAGCCGCCGACATGTTCGCAAAGACGATCCTCGCCGGACAGATGGTGCATGTCTTTGGCTCCGGCCACAGCCGTATTTTGGTGGAGGAAATGTGGCCGCGCTACGGCTCTTTCCCCGGCTTCAATCCCATCGTCGAGCTCTCGCTGACCTTCCACAACCTCGTCGTCGGTGCGAACGGCCAGAGGCAGGCGATGTTCCTCGAAAACGTCAGCGGTTTGGCAGGGCGCATCCTGCGGAATTTCGATCTCATGCCCGGTGACAGTGCGCTGGTGATTTCCAGCAGCGGTTGCAACGTCGTCCCCGTCGAGATGGCCGAGGAATTCAAACGACGCGGTGTCAAAGTCGTCGCGATCATCAGCACCACTCACAGCGAAGCCAGCACCAGCCGCCATCGCGATGGCAAAAAGCTGCAGGACTTCTCAGACATCGTCCTCGACACCGGCGCGCCGGTTGGCGATGCGATGATCAAGATCGAAAATCTCGACACTCCAGTCGCTCCCGGCAGCACGGTGGGTGGTTGTTTGCTGGTGAACGCCGTCAAAGCCGAAGTGGCTGACCGGCTGGTGAAGGCGGGGCAACCGCCCAAGGTGCTCACCGCTGGAGCCGTCGTCGGTGCCGCGAAAGCCACCGAGCTGTTTGAAGCCGCGTATGACGAACACGCGCGGCGGATTGCGAAGTATTATGCAAAGCTGGGGGCCTGATGGGCCCTGCTCACGCCGGTGCCAGCAGCCCTTGCAGCATGGCTGACAGCTGGGCTTCCGTGAAGGGTTTGTCGAGCCGCGCGGTGACGTTCATGGCCTTGAAATCACCTGCGATCGAGTCTTCAAGACGTCCGCTGGCCACAATGACTGGGATTTCAGGCAGGACGTGCCGCAGTGCGCGCACGAACGCCAGACCGTCCATTTGCGGCATGTGGAGGTCGGTGATGATGGCAACTAACAGATCCTTGTTCTGAGCCACTTTGACCAGGCCGTCTTCACCGTCGGTGGCAGTCAGTACTTTAAAATTCAGCCGTTGCAGCACGACGCTGGCCGCCATGCGCACGGCGGGTTCGTCGTCCACCACGAGGATGGTTCCTCCGTCGCCGTGAAATTTCGCCGTTTCATGGGCGGGTTGCATGGCGGAAACTGCCGCAGCGTTAATGGGCAGATACGCGATGAAGGTGGTGCCCTCCCCTGGCTGCGAATACACCTGCATGAAGCCGCCGTGTCCGCGGATGATGCCGATGACCGTGGAGAGCCCCAGTCCGGTCCCTTTGTCCGGGCCTTTGGTGGTGAAGAAAGGATCAAAGATGCGTTCCAGCACGCTCGCAGGGATGCCGGTGCCGCTATCCTGTACGCGCAGCGCGACGTATCGCCCAGGTTTGGCTTCAGGTATGGAGGCGGCAAAGGCGGCGTCAATTTCCCGGAAGCTTGCTTTGAGCGTGAGTGTGCCGCCGTTGGGCATGGCATCCCGGGCATTGACGCATAGGTTCAGGAGGACTTGGTGCAGCTGGGTGGGATCGCCCAGTACCGCTGGCAGGCTGGCATCCTGTTTGACCAGCAGGCGGATGTTCTTGGGGAAGGTGCTGGTCATGAGGTTTTCCAGCTCTCTGAGCATCTGGCCGGGGTCCAGGGAGATGCGCTCGCCCTCGGAGCCTTTGGCAAAGGTCAGCAACTGCCTCACCATGCCTGCCCCGCGCTGGGCGCTGGACTCGACGGTTTCGATCATCGCCGTGTCTTTCGGGTATTTCATGCGCAGGACCTCGCAAAGCATGAGAATAGGAGCGAGCGAGTTGTTGAGATCATGGGCCACGCCGCCAGCGAGGGTTCCCATGCTTTCGAGCCGTTGTGTCCGCCGCTCGTTCTTCTCGTCGTTGAGCCGCTGGGTGATGTCAGCATTGATGGCAAAGAAGCCCTTGAGCTGTCCGGCGCTGTCATGCACCGGCTGGATGCGCACGGACACCCAGTACTCCTTGCCAGCCTTGCTGTAGTTGAGAATTTCCACTTGGACGTTCCTGGCCTCCACGAGTCTTTCGTGCAGCAGCCGGACGGTTTCCTTGCTGGTCTTCGGTCCCTGCAAAAAGCTCCCGGGTTTCCGGCCTTTGATCTCATCCAGCGCGTAGCCGGTGAGGCGGGTGAATCCATCATTGACCCATTCGATGAGCCCCTTGGAATCTGTGCACACGATGGCGTTGTCGGTTTCCTTGGCCACGAGGGCCAGCTTCTCGATCTCGTCCTCCGTGCGTTTGCGCTCGGTCATATCGCGCGTGATTTTTGAGTAGCCGTAGAGATGGCCTGACTCATCACGCAACGCCGCGATGATGACGTTCGCCCAGAAACGTGTGCCGTCCTTGCGCAGCCGCCAGTTTTCGTTCTCGAACCGCCCCGCTTCGGTGGCCATTTTTAGCTCCATGTCAGGCTTGCCGCGGTCAATGTCCTCCTGCGGATAAAAGCGGGAGAAATGCTGCCCGATGATTTCCTGCGCGGTGTAGCCTTTGATGTTGCCCGCCCCCGTGTTCCAGCTCGTAATGTGACCTTCGAGATCAAGGGAGACAATGGCATAGTCTTTCACACTCTCGATCAAGGTTCTGAGCCGGGTTTCACTCTGCCGGACGGTCTCCTCGGCCTCCTTGCGCGCAGAAATGTCCTCGATGAATCCTGCCAGATAGGAGATGGAGCCATCGTCACCTCGAACTGAGGAGGCGGTCAGGTGAATCCAAATAATTCCGCCTTTCTTCTTCTTGAGACGCTTTTCCATCGTGAAGCTGGACTTCTCCCCTGACATCAGCTGTCTGACGCCTTCCAATTCCACAGCGAGATCGTCTGGATGCGCCAGCGCGGAAAACGGGCTGCCCACCAGCTCCGTTTCGGAATAGCCGCTGATTTCACAGAAGCGGGGATTGACCCGAAGAAAGGGGCCAGCCGGGTCCACGTGGACGATGCCGACAGCCGCCCCCTCAAAGGTGTGGCGGAACTCCCTTTCCACATGACTTAACTCGGCGGTGCGCTCTTTGAGCAGGGAGGGACTCGGGATGGCGAGGAGCTGGGGTATGAGTTTGACCAGAAGTCCGGCGGTCACCAGCGAGGCTGTCGCGGTGATGGCCTTCACCACGCCAGTGAGCCAGTAGGTGGGGTGCCAGAGCGTCCAGATCTCCAAGGCATGCGAGGCACCGCAGGCGAGAATGAAGATGCTGAAGCAGGCAAAAATCCAGTCGAAGGGCAGATCCTTGCGTTTCCGGGCGATGTAAATAAGGGTGACCGGGATGGTCAGGTAGGCTGCGGCGATGAGCCCGTCCGAAATGACATGGAGCCGCACAATGGAGGGTTCCCACAGATAGCAATGCCCGTGGGGCATGAAGTCGTCCGAGGAAAAAAGCTTTTCTAGCAGATTCATCAATGAGTTTGGTTCTTCAGTCCGCAGCACCCGTTATGTAGCGGAAATGATGACGAAATGATATGTAAAAAATCTACACCTGATTTCGATATGTATTCAGGAAATATCAGATAATGAATGAATTGCGAGGCTGCATTAAGGGCATCCCTCGTCTGCCAGCGCCGGGGGGCTTTGGTCGCGCCGATGCAGCTTTCGGGCGGACGGTTGTGGTTTGCCGCTTCGCTTTGGCGTTGCTGCGTTTGAGCCGGTAGTCTTGCCAATCATGCACTCCCAACCGCTCCGCACCTCCGTCATTGGCAGTTATCCCTTTCCCGGCTGGCTCGAGTTTTCGGCGCGGCACCTCGTGGAATTTGGTACTGCTGACATCGAGGAAATGCAGGATGATGCGGCGCAGGTGGCCATCCAGGATCAAATCACCTCAGGGCTGGATGTCATCACGGATGGGGAGCAGACGCGGTTTGATTTCAATCTGTCCTTCTACGGTTTCATCGAAGGCATCGCGCTGGAACCGGCCAGCCCACGGCGGTTTGGGCCGCCGGCGCATGACCAGCGTGGCAAGCACGAGATCGTGGGGGAACTGCGGGCACCACGCGGGCTGGGCGTGGTAGAGGAGTTTGAGCGGCTGCGGCGGCTGGCGGGGCATACCGGCAAGTGCTTGAAGGTCTCAGTGCCAGGGCCTTACACCCTCAGCGGGCGGCTGGCGCCGAATGCGCAATACAAAGACCGCTACGCCATCACGGAGGCGCTCCTGCCTATCGTGAACCAGGAAATTGCGAATCTGGTGGCGGCAGGCGCGGAGGAAATCTGCGTCGATGAGCCGAGCATGAGCTGCTACGGCTACCGCGAGGACACGAAGCGCTTTGTGGACATCTTCAACCGCACGGTGAGCAGCGGCTACGGCAAGACGCGCATCTGCACGCACCTTTGCTTTGGCAATTTCAAAGGCCACCCCGTCGGCTGGCGCAAATACGCACCGCTGTTCCCGGCCTTCCTCGATCTGCACTGCGACGAGGTGCACGTGGAGATGGCGAACCGCGAATACGCCGAGTTGGAGGTCATCAAGCCGATGGCCGAGTGCTATGACGTGGCCGTCGGCATCATCGACGTGAAGAGCTACCACATCGAAACGCCGACCCAGATTGCGGATGCGGTGCGTGCCTGCTTGAAGCATGCGCCTGCGGACAAGCTGGTGTTTGCGCCGGATTGCGGACTCAGCCAGACGGCACGCTGGGCGGCGAAGAAGAAGCTGGCCAGCATGGTGGCTGGCGTGGGCATCGTGAAACGGGAGCTGGGGCTGTGAAGAAAAAGTACTCATGAGCTTTAGCTCATCGTCTGGAGGCCTTGGGCGAGGCGACGTTGTTCCAGAACGAGGGAGTACTTTCGGAAACTGATTTCAAAAAAGAGCGCGTGGAGACGCTCGGCGGCGGCTTGAGGACAAGCCGCCCTACCTCGCGCTGGCATGCCAGCGTTCACGACGTGCAGAAGGCCGGTGGCAGGGTGCTTGCTCCTGCAAGCGCCGCCGGGCGTACCTAACGCTTCCAGTTTGCAAATGAGTTTTGCGAACTGCCATAGCCCGTGGTTTGGGCGTTGAACGAAACGATGCTCTTTCCAGAACGAACTAAAGTTCGGGAGTACTTTCTAGCTGATCTTCACCACACCGACCGTCGTGTTGTCCTGACGGTCGTTGTTGATGCGGCGGATGGCGAAGATGATTGCGTCCGAGATCTTGTCTGCCGTGGTGTGCTTGCCGAAGCTGAGCAGTTCCTCCAGCGCCTTGTGGGTGAGCGTGAAGATGCCATCGCTCGCGGCGATGACGATGTCGCCTTTCTTCAGGGGCCAGGGCTCGGCGGGGGTGTCGATCATCGCCAGCGGCATGCCGAGCAGCGCGGCCTGGAGCGTATGGCGGTCGGGATGATTTTCGGCTTCCTCGCGGGTGATCTCGCCGCGATCCGCACGGGCATCAATGAGCGGGGAAAGGCTGTGGTCGGCATTGAGGCGAATGAGTTCGCCATCGCGGAAGAGGAAGAGCGGCGAGTCGCCCACGCTGATCCATTCCATGGTCTTCGGCGTGATGAGCACGCCCACCATGGTGGTGCCCATGGGGGGGGCCACGCTCGGCATGCGGCTGGTGATGATGCCGAGAGTTTCATTCGCCGTCTCCACGGCATGCTTGAGCTTCCAGGAGTGCGGACCGTCCTGCTCATGGTAGGCGCGCACAAAGGCGTTCACACCGATGTAGCTGGCCACGCTGCCACCGGCATGCGCGCCGAGGCCATCGCCAATGACGAGGAGCAGACGCTCGAGGCTGCGCTCCTCGGGTTCGGCGGCATCGGCAAAGGCGTAGTAGTCTTCCTGGTTGTCGCGACGGCCGCGATACTGCCTCGCGGCAAAATCTTGCTCCTGGATGAAGGCAGGTGGCTGGGATTCAAACAGGGGGACTCGGTCGGTCAAGACGGTGGTGGTGGTGGCGCTCACTCGGCGGAAAACTGGTAAATCGTGGTGCTTAAGAAAGTTTCGCCCGGGCGCAAGATCACGCTGGGGAAGGAAGGATGATTCGGGCTGTCCGGATAATGCTGCGTTTCAAGGCAGAAGCCATGACGCTTTGCATAAATATGCCCGCCTTTGCCCGGCACACCGTTGAGGTGGTTGCCGGTGTAAAGCTGCACGCCGGGCTCCGTGGTGCGCACGGTCATCACGCGGCCGCTAGCGGGGTCCTTCACCGTGGCGGCCAGCTTCATGCCGCTGCCGGAGAGGACGTAATTGTGATCGTAGCCAATGCCTTGCACGAGAGGTTTGAAATCCGCACCGATGCGTTCGCCGATGGTGTGCGGCATGGTGAAGTCCAGCGGTGTGCCTTTGATGCTGACGATTTCGCCCGTGGGGATGAGGTCGTCATCCGTGGCGGTGATTTGATCGGTGGGGATCGTCAGCTCGTGGCCGAGGATGTCGCCGCTGCCTTCCCCGGCGAGATTGAAGTAGCAGTGGTTCGTCAGGTTCAGCACGGTGGGCTTGTCCGTGGTGGCTTGATACTCGATCTGCAGGCCGTTGCTTTCGGTGAGCGTGTAGGTCACGATGCACTTCAGCGTGCCGGGGTAGCCTTCCTCGCCATCGGGACTGGTGTAGCTGAGCGCCACACCATTCGGCATTTCTTTGGCCGACCAGAGTTTTTTGTCGAAGCCAGCCGCGCCGCCGTGGAGCTGGTGCTTGCCGGAGTTGGCCGTCACCTTGTATTCCACGCCATCGAGCTTGAACACGGCATGGCCGATGCGGTTCGCGTAGCGGCCGGCGATGCAGCCGAAGAACGGGTTCTTGCCCAGGTAGCCTTCCAGCGTGTCAAAGCCGAGCGCGACATCGGCGACCTTGCCGCTTTTGTCCGCCACCTTGAGCGAGACGATGTAGGCCCCCCAGTTGGTGATCTTGGCTTCCATGCCCTTCGCATTTCGCAGTTTGAAGAGCTTCACCTCCTCACCCGCTGGAGTTTTCCCCCAGACGAGAGATTCGACGCTGGCAGCGACGGACGAACCGGAGATCGACATGAGAAGCAGGAAAAGGGTTGGCAGCGCGAAGTGGCGCATGGTTGAAAGGGAGGCGGGTTGGATGGCGAGTTTGAGGGTGCCGCCTCCTTTTCGCAAGAAGGGATTCCATGCCGTGGGATGAAGTTTCTAGCCTGGGCTGCGTGATCTTGTGTAACCTCCGCCCCCATCTTCCCCATGCAGGTGGTATCATGGACTCTACCCCGCCCTCCTCTGATCCCTTCCACGGCCTGAACCCTGCCGAGCTGATGGCCGCTGCCGCCATGCCGACGGACGGCGGCGCAGACACGCTGCCGCTGTCCCAGCTTGATCTGCCATCGCTGGCGGAAATCGCTGCTGCCTTTCCTGATCTCGAAATCCAGGATCTCATCGGCCACGGAGGCATGAGCGCGGTCTTCCGTGCACGGCAGCCGAAGTTGGATCGCGTCGTCGCGCTCAAGGTTCTGCCGAAATCGCTCGCGGCCACGCCGGGATTTGCAGAGAGGTTCACACGGGAGGGCCGCGTGCTCGCGCGGCTCAGCCATCCTAACATCGTCACCGTGCATGACTTTGGTGAGAGCGGCGGCTTCTGCTTCCTCATCCTGGAATACGTGGACGGCGTGAATCTGCGCCAGGCCATGAGGGCGGGACGCTTTACGCCGGAGCAGGCGCTGAACATCATCCCAGTGATGTGTGAAGCGCTGCAATACGCCCACAGCCAGGGCGTGCTGCACCGCGACATCAAACCGGAGAACATCCTGCTGGATGCGAAGGGCCGCGTGAAGATCGCCGACTTCGGCATCGCCAAGATCCTCAATGAGGACGGCGACGGTGGGATGATGCTCACGCAAAGCGGTGCCAAGCTGGGCACCGCGCCCTACATGGCGCCGGAGCAGATCGAGCAGCCTGGCAGCGTGGACCACCGTGCGGACATCTACAGCCTCGGCGTGGTCTTTTATGAGATGCTCACCGGCGAACTGCCGCTGGGCCGCTTTGCCGCGCCCTCGGAGAAATCGTCTGTGAATGGCAACATGGACGAGGTCGTGTTTCGTGCGCTGGCGAAAGACCGTGCCATGCGGCAGCAGAGCGCGGGGGAGTTTAAAACGCAGATCGAAGGCATCGCCTCCATGCCTCCGCAGATGCGGCGCTCGCTGGCCATGCAGTTCAGCAGCTTCGAGTACAAGTCAAAGCGCGCGCTGCTAGGCATGCCGCTGCTGCACGTCACTTCGGGCATTGATCCCACGACGGGTCGCAAGCGGGTGGCCCGTGGCATCTTTGCCTTTGGGGACCGCGCCGTGGGAGTGTTTGCCTTTGGTGGCTATGCCAGGGGCTTGTTCGCCTGTGGCGGCATGGCCGTCGGTGTCGTGGCGATTGGTGGCATGAGCGTTGGCTTGATCTCGTGGGGCGGTCTCGCCATCGCGCTGCTGCTGGCCTATGGCGGCCTGGCCGTGGGCTTTTTATCCGCAGGCGGCATGGCGTTGGGCTGGGAAGCTGTGGGAGGTTTCGCGGCAGGTGTGCATGCGTATGGCGGGCAGGTGTATGCGCTGGTGAGCGGCATGGGCGGTCAGGTGCATGCGCCGCAGGTGGTCGAGAACCTGGCGCAGATGCCGGGGCCGCTGAGGTGGCTTGTTCGAGTCGCCAACCAAAGCGCCTTCTTCATAAGCTTGGTCTGGTTCCCGTTGCTGTCCCCTTCCTTGATCGTGCCGTGGTGGGCGCGCAGGCAGCTCGAATTTGAAGCGCAGGGCGGTGCCCAACGTGCGACGGCATGGCATGAACGTCCCTCCCGCGTGCTGTGGATTCTTCCTGCTGCACTCCTCCTCTTCATGGCTGTCATCTGGATGACATGCCACTGGGCTGATGCAGGCAAGGTGGGTGTGCCCGCTCCCATCTTCGTCGCTTCCGCGATCGAATTCGTCGGCATGCTCCTTGCGTCTGCAAGTCTTCCACTCTGGCTGCGCCTGGTGCCGATGAACTCGTTTTATGGCGTGCGTCTGCCATCCACCTTTGTTTCCGATGAGCGCTGGTATGACGTGAACGCCGTTTTCGGCAGGCATCTCTTCGGCTGGTCGCTCACCGTCATCGCCGCAGGCATCGCGGGCTTTTATCAACTGCCACGCCACCAGGACGCCTATGCCTGGGCCGCACTGACGCTGACGCTGGTCGCCGTGGCGGCCTCGGTGGTGTCCACGCTGGTGTGGATGCGGCGGCATCCGGTGGGCCGTCCCCCCCTCAAGCCTCATCGGCTGGTGCGAAATATTGAACTCGTGATCCCGGTGGTCGTGCTCATGCTGTTCGTCCGCTCGTTCATTGCGCGGGCCTACATCGTCCCGCATGGCAGCGAGCCGGGGGTGGCGAAAGACAGCCGCTGGATCGCCTCGCATCTCGACACAGGGTTCGCGCCGGGAGATCTCATCGCCTATGAGCATGAGAGCGGGCGGACGTGGATCGCGCGCGTCGTCGCTGTCGAGCCCAAAGGGCTGCGCCTCAAACGCGGCGGCAGTGCGGAGGAGTTTTCTCTGCCGTGGGACAAGATCATTGGGAAGATGCTGTTTTCGTATTTGTCGCCTGGGGCGGTGAATGGGGCTGGCGCGGAAGCTTCACGAGCGGCACCTGTTCCCGCTCCTGCTGATACGAGACTCAGCGAGGGACTTCCAGTGGTGGAGACGAGTTCGCACGCGCTGCAGCAGGAGCCCCGACTTCTCTATTTGAGAATGGTGCCGAATGGCCAGCCATGGGCGGCCGATGTGCATGATGCGGTGGGACGGCCCGTCCTCCTGACCAAGGAGGAGCAGAGAATCATAACGAACACCACAACCGAGCGGACCTGCCCCGACTCCGAGACCTGCTGGCTTCAGGCGTGGATTCAACATCCGGACCTTGATGAATCCTCCCACGTGAGCGTGCTGCCCATTGATGCACGCCGACGTGCGATCGAGCCGCAGAACATGGAATTTCAGAACGCTCATACCAGCAATTTCAGGCCTTCTGGCGGTCCGGTCCACTCGGTGATTCTCAGCGCCGGGGAGCGTAGCCGCCTGCCGCACACCGTTGAACTGAGCTTCGCCTACAGCGTCGGCCCTTGGGATGCGGTGAAGCGAGTGGATAAAGACCCCAGTATGAATGTCTCCACAAACGACTGGATGAAAGGTGGGGTGGGCGAGGACGCGAACCAACACGGCTTCGTCACCTGGCTGCTACGGCGGGTGGACCGGCAGGTCCAGTGCGTGGCTTATCTCAAGAATGGCTCCAAGTACGTCGGCATGCGCACCAGCAGCACCAGCGGCAGGGAAACTATCGAGCGTGCAGACTTTGGCGTCCGGCTAGACGAGGTGGAATATTTTGAACTGTGGGCGCGCGACATCCGGAAAGTGTCCTTCAAGGATGTGGTGCTGCCGCCATTGCAGAAGGCGGAGGTGCTGGTGGAAGGCCCTGGAAAATCCGGCCCAATCGCCTGGCACAAAGACCTGACCTTGGGTGCGGTGTTGGAATGGGCCGGCTGGTCGCCCAGTGCGACCACCAATGGGAAACCAAATAAGATTCGTTGGTTTCACCAAGGACGAAACAATGAGGTCGAGGTGAACGACCAAACCCGTGGCATGCAGCTCTACCCTGGCGACAAAATCATCATTCCCGAATGACATCCTCCTTCCACGACACCCGCTGGACGCTTGTCTCCCGCTTGATGGAACTCTGCAGTCAACCTGGAGTCATCCGTTCACGGACCCACCCTGAGTCCCGCTGCATTCGCCAGCAGGCGCTGCCGTGCGTCAAAACTCAGCAACTCGTCCGCACCTGCCACAAGGGCGGCCGCCACCTGCAGGATGTCATAGGCGCGGTTTCCCAGCGCCCGGGTGTGCAGGGCCGAGAGGCGGGAGGCTGTTTGAAAGAGAAGCGGCAGGGGCAGTACTGTCATCACCACCCGGCCCGCGCTGATGTCCGCCTGAAAGCCGGAGGTGATTCGGGAGGCCTCGTGCGCAGAGAGCTTCCCGCGAAACTCCCGCAGGCGGACGGCGTTTTCGAACTCCAGCGAACTCACTTCGTGGATCAACAAAGGTGCCTGCTGCTTCTGCACATGCTCAAGCGCGGCGGCGGTGTTCACATCCGATCCATAGAACGAGAGCAGAAAGCTGGTGTCGGCGCAGAGAATCATGGGCTCTCTTCAATGCTCGCCTTTGTAGCTCTCGTACAGCTCGGCGGTTTCAGCGGCAGTCAGGGCATGCTCCTGGCTGCGGTCACGAAATGCCGCGCTCTGGGTCCAGTCCACCCGGCCTGCGCTTCCTACGGGAGCCGCGTCGCTGGATTTCACCACGACATCTTCGCCCGACTCAAGCCACGAAAAGACCATGGCCAGCCGGTGCCGCAGGTCGTCGATAGTCGCGGTTTTCATGAAGGGAGTGTCCCTCAATGCCCGCTGGCTGTCAAACCATGACCTCCTCCTTCCACGACACCCGCTGGACGCTCGTCTCACGCTCGCGAGGCAGTGACACGCAGGCAAAGGCGGCGCTCAGCGAGCTGTGCAAAGCCTACTATGCGCCGGTGGTGGCGTTTCTGCGAAGGGATGGACGTGAAGAAGGTGTGGCGCGGGATCTGGCGCATGACTTCTTCGCCAAGCTGCTCGCGGGTGGTGCCATTGATGGCGCTGATCCCATGCGTGGGAAATTTCGCAGCTACCTGCTCATGGCCTTGAAACGTTTCGCGGCAGATCAACGGGATCGTGATCATGCAGCCAAGCGCGGCGGTGGCCAGATTCATGCCGTGATCGAGGGCGAGTCTGACGCGACTGGCGCGGGCCTGCAGATCGCCGACACGAGCATCGAAGCGCCGGATGCAGCCTTTGACCGCCAGTGGGCGCTGACGTTGTTGGTTCGTGCGCTGGTCAGGCTGGAGTCGGAGATGCGTGGCGAAGGCAAGTCAGAGCATTTTGACGCCCTGAAGCCATGGCTGACGGCGGAAGCCGATGCGACTCCGCAAGCTGAAGCGGCGGCGAAACTCGGGATGAGTGTGGAGGCGGTGAAAGTGGCGGTGCATCGCTTGCGGAAACGTTTTCGCGAAGCCGTGAAGGCAGAGATCGCACAGACCGTGGGAGAGGCGGGAGATGTGCGCGAAGAACTGGACGCGCTGATGAGCGCTTTGCGAAAGTAGCTTTGTTCCTGCGGAACAAGAGAATCCTTTGCCTTGTTGCGCAGCAACAAAGCAACTTTAGGCTGGCGCATGGAATATTGCTTCTTTGACCCAGGTGCAAAGACGGAGATCAGCCAAGGCAATCTTCCTCATTGGGAACAACTCAACGCCTACTATTTCATCACCTGGCGTACGGCAGATTCGCTGCCAAGCGAAGTGCTTAAAAAATGGCAGATAGAGCGCGACGAATGGTTGCGGGCGCATGGTATTGATCCATTGGCGGAAGACTGGCAGCGGGAGCTGGAAATGCTGCCAGAGCTCGAGCATCGGGAATTTTACACGCGGTTCACCGCGCAATGGAATGCTTTGCTTGATGAAGGTCATGGCGAATGCGTGCTGCGCAGGCCGGAGCTGAACTCAATGGTCGCAAACAGCCTTCTGCATTTCGACGGTGAGCGTTATGCCTTGGAGGCGTATGTGGTGATGCCGAACCACGTGCATGTGCTGGCTGGAATCTCCGGGCGCGGTGATATGAGGCAGCTATGCCGGACCTGGAAAAACTTCACCGCCATGCAGATCAACAAGGCGCTGGGGCGCCAGGGGCAGTTCTGGCAGTGGGAGAGCTTTGACCATGTCGTGCGCAGTCCTGCCAGCTTGGACAAGTTTCGAAACTACATCCTGCAGAATCCCGTGAAGGCTCGCTTGAGGGAAGGCGAGTATCGAGCGTGGGCGAAGCCAAAGTAGCCCTGTTCCTGCGGAACAGGGAATCCCTTGTTGCATGCCAAACCCTTGCCTTTGTTCCGCAGGAACAAAGCTACTTTACGCCTCCGGCTTCTTCTCTTTCCAGGTGCTCTGGATGTAGATTTCGCGCAGGGTCTTGAAGTCGATGTGGGTGGGGCTGTCGGTCATCAAGTCGCTGCCCTTGTTGTTCTTCGGGAAGGCGATGACTTCGCGGATGCTGTCCTCACCGCTGACGAGCATGGCGATGCGGTCCAGACCCAGCGCGAGGCCGCCGTGGGGCGGTGCGCCGAAGCGGAAGGCGTCGAGGAGATGGCCGAACTTGTGGGCCTGCTCTTCTTCGTTCACACCGAGGACGCTGAACATCTTGGCCTGCAGATCCTTCTCGTGGATTCGGATGGAGCCGCCGCCGAGTTCGTAGCCGTTGAGGACCACGTCATAGGCTTCAGCGCGCACCTTGCCGTATTCACCGGCGTCCATGAGCGGGATGTCTTCCGTCTTCGGACGGGTGAAGGGATGATGCACGGCCACCCAGCTCTGCGTTTCGGCATCCTGGGCCAGCAGCGGGAAATCGACGACCCAGAGGAAGTTGAAGGCGGTGCTGTCCTTGGTCAGCGCGGTCATGTTGGCGATCTCGACGCGCACGCGGCCGAGGATGTCGCAGGCTTCCTGCCAGGTGCCAGCGTAGAAGAAGATGAGGTCGTTTTCCACGACGCCGAGCTTGGCGATGAGGGCCATTTGCTCGTCTTCGCTGAAGAACTTCCACAGGGGGCTCTTGTACTCGAGCAGGCCTTGTTCATTGCGCTCCACCTTGATGAAGGCGAGCTGCTTCACTTTCATGCCAGCTTGTGTGGCGATCTCGTTCAGACGGATCATCTGACCGGTGGTGATGCCGGCGAAGCCCTTCGCATTGATGGCACGCACGACGCCACCGTTTTCAATGGTGCTGCGGAAGATTTTGAAGCCGCTGCTGGCGAAGACATCGGCCATGTCCACGATCTCGTTGCCGTAGCGCGTGTCCGGCTTGTCGGAGCCGTAGCGGTCCATGGCCTCCTGGTACGTCATGCGTGGGAAAGGCGTGGGGATGTCGCGGTCGGTACCGGCTTTGAACATCTTGACGAGCAGGCCTTCGACGAGGTTCAGGATGTCCTCGCGTTCGATGAAGCTGGCCTCAATGTCGATCTGGGTGAACTCAGGCTGGCGGTCGGCGCGCAGGTCTTCGTCGCGAAAGCAGCGGGCGATCTGGAAGTAGCGCTCCAGTCCGGCGACCATCATGAGCTGCTTGTACTGCTGCGGAGCCTGCGGCAGCGCGTAGAAGCGGCCGGGGTTCAAGCGGGCAGGCACGAGGAAGTCGCGTGCGCCTTCCGGGGTCGGGTTGCTGAGGATCGGTGTCTCGACTTCGATGAAGCCGGCGGAGTCGAGGCAGTTGCGTGCGGCAGCGGTGATCTTGTGGCGCGTGCGGATGTTCTTGCTCATGCGCTCGCGGCGCAGGTCCAGGTAGCGGTATTTCATCCGCATGTCCTCGTTGGACAGCTCACGGTCGAGCTGGAAGGGCAGCACGTCAGCCTTGTTGAGCACTTTGAACTCGGTGGCGACGATTTCGATCTCGCCGGTGCCGAGCTTGGCGTTTTCCGTGCCGGTGAGGCGTGCAGCCACCTTGCCGGTGATCTGCAGCACGTCTTCGTCACGCAGGTCATGGCTCAGGGCGGCGAGTGCCGCGTTCTCTTCCGGGCGGAAGACGACCTGGGTCAGGCCTTCGCGGTCGCGCAGGTCGATGAAGATGACGCCGCCATGGTCGCGGGCCGAATTCACCCAGCCACAGAGTGTGACGGTCTGGCCGATGTGCTCTGAGCGGACGGCGTTGCAGTGAAAGGTACGGTAGGCGTTGGGGATCATGGCTGAAAAAGGGCGCGTAGAGTCGGCGGATTCGGCGTGGGTGCAAGGGGTAAGGCAGGGCCAAAATCCGGGCTTGGGGCAGGGTAGGGAAGCGGCCTGCTCCATGGGTCCCGAGACTTGTTTTGCCATCCACCCCCCCAGCGAGCACCGATCCCATGAGTGCCTGCTGAAAGCGTGCCACGAAACGTCCGGTTCTGTGCTGGCGCTCAGGTGATGGGAATAATGCCATGATTGAACCCTCTCATCTTCAAATATGTGGCCTCTGCGCTTTACCAGTGTTTACCTTAGAAAGTTAGACAAATAGGCCAAAAATTTAGACAAAAGAGAAACAAACCTTTGACGAAACGCTCTTTGTCGCAATAATTAACCTTGTCAGACTCCCCAACTCATCATGAATGCGATCGAATCCCCCCCTGAGTTAGACCCCAACATCGTCGAAGACATCCGCCTCCTGAAGCGCATCTCTGAACGCGACTCCGCCAGCTTCCAGACCTTCTACAAGAAATACAGCGGCCTCATCTTCGCCTCAATTTCGAACGTCTTGAACGACCACCACGACACCGAAGACGTCATGCAGGAAGTCCTCGTGCAGGTGTGGAACAAAGCCCACCTCTACGAACCCCGCAAAGGCAAGCCGCTTACCTGGCTGACCACCTTGGCCCGCAATCGTGCCATTGACCGCATCCGCTCCAAGCAGCGCCGCTCCCGCCTCAACGACGACTTCGAGAGCGAGAACAAGAAGGATCAGTTCGAATTTGAACCCTCCGGCCACGAAAACCTCGAGTTCAAAGAGCGCGACACCATCCTCCACAGCGCCGTGTCCCGCCTCACGCAGGATCAGCGCGAAGCCATCGAGCTGACCTACTTCACCGGTCTCACGCAGGCCGAGGTGGCCGAGCGTCTTCACGAGCCACTTGGCACGATCAAAGCTCGCATTCGTCGTGGTGTGAACCGCCTCGAAACGCTGGTGAAGCCGCGTCTCGCTTAACTTTCCATCCCCCAAAACCTGGAAAACCCAATGAGAGAGGCGGACTTCGGTCCGCCTCTTTTTTTGTAAAGCAGCCTTGTTGCTGCGCAACAACGGCCTGTTCCGCAGGAACAAGGCTACTCCCGCGCCCGTGAGTCCATGCAGAGGGTCACCGGACCGTCGTTGACCAGCGCCACCTTCATATCGGCAC
Organism: Verrucomicrobiota bacterium; assembly: GCA_025360015.1. Taxonomy (GTDB): domain Bacteria; phylum Verrucomicrobiota; class Verrucomicrobiia; order Verrucomicrobiales; family Verrucomicrobiaceae; genus Prosthecobacter. The sequence goes on from JANYCZ010000029.1 coordinate 262,750, forward strand.
CGAATATGCCGCGTGCCACGGGCTTGCCCATCTCCCCCTCCAGCAGGGAGAGAAACTGCTCGTAGAGCGGGATTGCGCTTTCAGGCCGTGCGGCGCGGATGAAGCTGGGGCGGTTGCCTTTTTTCGTGCTGGCATGCAGCGTGAACTGGCTCACCACCAGCAGCTCGCCGCCGATGTCCTTCACGCTGAGGTTCATCTTGCCCTCCGCATCGCCAAAGATGCGCATCTGCGTGAGCTTCTGCACCAGCCACGTCACGTCTTCGAGAGTGTCCTCATGTTCGATGCCCGCGAGGATCATCAGGCCCACGCCGATCTGGCCGGTGATCTTTTCATCGACGGTGACGGAGGCGGAGGAGACGCGTTGGAGGACGAGGCGCATGGAGTGAGACGAAACTTGGTGGCGTTCGATCCACCGATACGCAGACAGGGAGTTCTTCCAGAAATACTTTTCGAGGGCTGCCAAGCCGTTGACATGATTGCGCTTGGACAAACGGCCCGCGGCTGCCCATTCTGCGGCGCATGTCTCTCTCCCGCGTCTGTTCCTTCACCTGCCTTCTCCTCCTTGCGCAAGCCACTGCCGCTGATCTCAGCAGCAGCTATGACTGGAAGCCGATGAAGATCGGTGGTGGGGGCTGGCTGGTGGGCCTGAGCATCAATTCGGCGGAAAAAGATCTGCTCTACACGCGTGCGGATGTCTCCGGTGGCTATCGCTGGATTCCCGCCACCTCCTCATGGAAGCAGGTGGTCACCGCCTCCAGCATGCCGCCTGAGTATGTCGGCTACGCCAAATACTCCGGGGTGGACAGCCTCGTGGGTGCGCCGAGTGACGCCAATGTGGCCTACATGACCCTGGGCTCAGAGCCTTACAAGGCGACTCCTGGCCAAGTGTTCCGCAGTACCAATCGCGGCGATACCTGGACGGCCACGCAGTTTCTAAAGACAGGCGTCAAAGTGGAGGCCAATGGCGAAGGCCGCCAGGATGGCGAGCGTCTGGCCGTCGATCCCGCGAATAGCAACGTGGTCTATTATGCCTCCATCACCGATGGCCTATGGGTCACCGACAATGGCGGCGAGGCGTGGACGAAGGTGGCCGCGATCCCCGCAGGCAAGTCGCCGCATGGCGTCAGCACCGTCGTGTTTGATCCCGCCGCCAAATCCGCTGGTCGCACTCAGGTGATCTATGCAAGCGTGGAAGAAGGCGGGGTCTTCCAGACGAAAGACGCTGGAGCGAACTGGACCAAAATTTCCGACGGCGCTGCGGGTGATGCAGGCAAACCGCGGGATGCCACGGTGGGGTCGGACGGCACCTATTACATCGTTTACGACGGCGAAAAGGGAGCCGCCGGTGCCGTGTGGAAATACGTGGCAGGCAAGTGGACTGACATCACCCCACAGGGCAAGGAAGGCGGCAAAGACAAATCCTACTGGGCCATCACGGTGGATCCCTTCGATCCGCAGCATATCATCGCCATGATTCACGGCGGCAAGACCTTTGTCTCCAGCGATCAAGGCGGCAGCTGGTCTTTCCATACTTTCACGCTCAAGAGTCCGAACATCCCGTGGCTTGAAAGCCAGACCAACTGGTTCCTCAGCACCGGCCAGCTGGCGTTTGATCCGCATGACAAAGGCAAGGTCTGGTATGCGGAAGGCTTCGGTGTGTGGTGGACGCGTGACCTTGGGCCGGAAGAGATCCCCTGGCATGCGGCCAGCGAAGGGATCGAGGAAGTGTGTGGCAACGATGTGATCGCCCCGCCCGGCGGCAAACCCGTCGGTGCCATGTGGGACACCGGTGCCTTCTATTTTAATGACGTGGACAAATACAACGCCCAGCGCTCCCAGCCCACCTTCATGTCCACCTGGTCGCTCGACTGGTGTCCCAAAGATCCGAAGTTCATGGTCGGCGTCTTCCGCAGCCACCTCGACTTCGTGCCCAATGCGAAGTCCAGCGGCTTCTCCACCGACGGCGGCATCACGTGGACGCGCTTCTCCGCCGTGGCTGACGGCACGCTGCCCAAAGAACTCGACTACGGCGTCATCGCCGTGGCTGCCGATAATCCCGAGCACATCGTCTGGTGCCCCACGGGCAACAAACTGCCGTACGTCACCGCCAATCGCGGTGCTACCTGGACGCAGTCCAACTTCGGCGGCCCACATGAAACAGGCCACCAGTCGCCCTACACCTCGCTCAAGCCCCTGTGTGCGGATCGCGTGGAGCCCGACACCTTTTACTTCTACACACCGCAGGAAGGCCTCTTCCGCTCCACCGATGGCGGAGCCGCTTTTGCGAAGGCAGGCAATCCTTTGCCCAACCGCTGGAACGCCATCCTCAAATCCACCCCGGGTCGTGCCAAGGATCTCTGGTTCGCCGCAGGCCCAGGCTCTGGCCTCTTCCACAGCGCGGATGGCGGCACCACCTGGAAGCAGGCACCCGGCATCGACATGGCGTTCAACGTGGGCCTCGGCAAAGCCGCGCCCGGCAGCGACTACCCCACGATCTACGTCGCCGGCTTGGTGGCAGGCAGCCCCGGCATCTACCGCTCCACCGATCAGGGTGCAACGTGGGATAAAATCGTCGCTTACCCCCTCGGCATCTACGATGCCATCGACGCCATTGATGGCGACAAGGATACCTTCGGCGAAGTGTATATCAGCTTCTCCGCCACCGGCTTTGCCTACGGCAAAGCAAAGTAGCCTTGTTCCTGCGGAACAGGGGAAGCCTTGTTGCGCAGCAACAAGGCAACCTTACTCCTTCGTCACCGCCTCATCCAGATTCAGCAGCATGAGGCACAGGCTCGTCCACGTGGCATGCTCGATGGCATTGATGGACTCATCACGCTTCGACTCACCCACCGCCAGCAGCTTCACCGCAGCAGCTTGATCCGACTGCTGCGCTCTCAACTTGCCAAGCTGCGCCTTCAGCAGCGCCGCTTCAGCTTTGGAGGGCTCACGGCACGTCACCAGACGAAAGGCCTGCGCGAGCGCCGCGTCTTCATTCCCACGATTGGCCAGCAGCACGCGCTGCGCCAGCACACGGGCGGCCTCCACGTAGGTCACATCATTCAATGTCACCAGCGCCTGCAGCGGCGTGTTGGTGCGGGTCGCTTTGATCACGCAGGTCTGCCGCGCAGAATTGTCGAACAGCATCGTGGGGCCCACGATGCGCCGCCAGAAGATGTACAAGGTCCGGCGGTAGAGCGCATCGCCGTGATCCTGCACGTAGCTCTTTTTGCCAAAGGTCGCCTCCTCCCAGATGCCCTCGGGCTGGTAGGGTTTCACTGCGGGGCCGCCGAGTTTGTCTTGCAGCAGGCCCGCGACAAACAACGCCTGATCTCGCAGCATCCACGAAGGCATGCGAAAGCGCGGTCCACGTGCGAGATAGCGATTCTCCGGATCGACCTGCGCATCGGCGATCTTTGACGACTGCTGATACGTTTCGCTCGTCACGATCAAGCGCATCAGCGCCTTCACATCCCAGCCGCTGTCGATGAACTCGGACGCCAGCCAGTCGAGCAGTTCGCGCTGCGGTGGCTCCTCGCCCTGCAAACCGAAATCCTCCGCCGTCTTCACCAGTCCCACGCCAAAAAACGCCTGCCAGAAGCGGTTCACCGTCACACGCGCCGTGAGCGGGTTGTCGCGGTTCACGATCCATTCCGCGAGGCCAAGGCGGTTGCGCGGTGCGTCCGACTTCATCGGCGGCAGACTCGCGGGTACGTTGAAGCTGACCTTGGTCGTGCTGGCCTTGTCATACGCGCCCTTCTCCAGCACAAAGGTCTCACGCGCCTTCGGCAGCGTGTCCATGACCATCACCTTGGTGACGTTGCCCTGCGCGGTGGTGCGTGCTTTGAGCGTATTCAGCAGCCGCTGCAAGCGGTCCGCATAGTCCTTGTCGTTGAGCTTGGTGAGCTGAGCGATGCATTCGAGCAGGTTGTCTGCGCTGCGTTTGTCCGGTGCCTGACGCCCCAGAAACTGCGTGAGCTTCCCGGGATACCCTGCCACCAGCGGCACCTTCGTGCGCTCCTCGCCCGGTGGTTTGCCAAAGCGCGTGGTCTCATACTCGTTGATGTCTTTGACGACCGCACGAAACGCAGCGTTGGCGGCTTCAAAGCGTGCCTTCTCATCTGCCGTGGCCAGATCCAGCGCCGGTGCCGCCTGCCCGCTGCGGCCCAGGCCGTCTTCGCTCGTCTGGTTGAAGACATCGTAGAGGCCGTAGTAATCACGCATCGTCAGCGGATCAAATTTGTGATCGTGGCACTTGGTGCAGCCCATCGTCAGCCCCAGCCACACGGTGCTGGTGGTCTCCACGCGGTCCATCACATTCTCTACCCGCGTCTCTTCCGCGATGCGTCCGCCTTCACCATTGATCATGTGGTTGCGGTTGAACCCTGTGGCGAGATTTTGCTCTGGCGTCATGTTTGGCAGCAGATCCCCCGCAAGCTGCCAGATAGTGAACTGGTCATAGGGCATGTTTTCATTGAGCGCCTTCACCACCCAGTCCCGCCAGGGCCACATGGTGCGCTCAGGATCTCCTTGGTAGCCGTTGGTGTCCGCATAGCGCGCCGCATCCAGCCAGTCCCAGGCCCAGCGCTCCCCGAAGCGTGGTGAATCCAGCAGGCGCTCCACGGTCTTGGCATACTCGTCCTTGAGTTCATCCGCAGTTGGAGGCAACCCGGTCAGATCCAGCGACACACGCCGTAGCAAGGCCACCGCGGCGGCCTTGGGTGCAGGCTGCATCCCTTTCTCCGCCAGCTTGGCCCGCACAAAGGCATCGATGGGATGCTTCGCGCCCACGTTAGGCACCTTGGGCCGTTCTATTGGCTTGAAGGCCCAGTGCGTTCCCCACTTCGCCCCTTCGTCGATCCACTGCTTGAGCAGCTGTTTCTGCGCCGCCGTCAGTGTGCGATTGCTCTTGGGTGTTGGCATCACTTCATCCGGGTCCGTGCTGAGGATGCGCTCGATCAGTGAGCTCTCATGGCTGTTGCCCGGACGTATGGCCGTCACGCCATCCTTCACCGCCTTCGCATCCTTCTCCACATCCAGCCGCAGGTCGCCTTTGCGCTCCTTGGCATCCGGGCCGTGGCAGAAGTAGCATTTGTCCGAAAGGATCGGCTGGATGTCGCGCGAGAAATCAATCGTCGCCGCAGAGAGAGCGGAACTGAGAGTGAAAAGGACAAAAACTGGGCGGATCATGCGGCTTCTGGCATAACGATGATCGAAGGTTCAGTATTGCCAAACATGCATGGCAGATCCTAGCATGCATCCATGCACATCCCAACCCTGATCGAGCGCAAGCGCGACGGTGGTGCCCTCACCTCGGAGGAGATCCACTACGTCATCAGCGCCTTCACGCGCGGGGACATGCCGGACTACCAGATGAGCGCGCTGGCGATGGCGATTTTCTTCCGCGACATGACCACGGAGGAAACCGCCGCGCTCACCGAGGCCATGCTGCACAGCGGCTCCATGCTGCTGTGGAATGACCACGACCCCATGCGGGTGGACAAACATAGCACCGGCGGCATCGGCGATAAAACTTCGCTTATTCTCGCCCCCCTGCTCGCCTGCGACAACGTGTGGGTGCCGATGATTTCCGGTCGCGGCCTCGGCATCACGGGCGGCACGCTCGACAAACTCGAAAGCATTCCCGGCTTCCGGACGCAGCTCAATGAGGTGGAGATTCATCACGTCATGGACCGCATCGGCTGCGTGATGGTCGGCCAGACCGCCGGCATTTGCCCGGCGGACAAAAAACTCTACGCCCTGCGTGATGTCACCGCCACCGTGCCGAGCGTGCCGCTCATCACCGCGAGCATCATGAGCAAGAAGCTCGCCGAGGGGCTGAACCGCCTCGTGCTGGATGTGAAGTGGGGCAGCGGCGCTTTCATGAAGACGCAGGAGGAGGCACACCGTCTGGCCGAAAGCCTTGTCACCGTCGGTCAGGTCATGGGCGTGCGCTCCAGCGTGCGACTCAGCGAGATGAACGAGCCCACGGGAGAATCCGCCGGCAATGCGCTTGAGGTCGCCGAATGCGTGCGCTGCCTTAAAGGCCAGGGCCCGCAGGACCTGGAGGACATCGTGCTCGATCTTGCCTCCGCCGTCTCCATTTCATCCCGCGCTGATCTCGCCGCCATGCTGCATCGCGGCGATGCGTGGCGGAAGTTTCAGCAGATGGTCGCTGCACAGGGCGGCAACGTGGCCGCGCTGGAAAAAATGAGCACCGTGCATCGCGCGCCATTCATTGGCGAGCTCAAAGCCACCGCCAGCGGCACGCTGACGCGCATGGACGCTGGTGGCATCGGCCAGGCCGTCCTCGAACTTGGCGCTGGCCGCTCCAAAGCCACCGATGCCATCGACTTCGCCGTGGGTTGTGATCAAATCGCCAAGACCGGCACCCAGGTGCACACAGGCGATGTAATGCTGCGCGTGCATGCCCGCACCAAAGGCGCGCTGTTCCGCACGCTCGACATTTTGGCGGAGCACATCGACATCGTCTGAGGCGAAGCAAAGTACTCATGAACTTTAGTTCGTTCTGGAAGGAGCGGAGGCTCCCAGAGCGAGCTAAAGCTCACGAGTACTTTGCGACGTTCCAGCCTGCGGTGTAAATCAGTATTTCCCTAACGTTTGCTTTGTCTCCCGCATGAACCGCCGCCGCTTTCTCCAGACCAGCACTGCCGCAGCCATGCTGCAGGAATCCGCCCAGGCTGCACCGCCTGCGACGCGCATCATCGACACGCACACGCATTTCTATGATCCTACGCGTCCCGGTGGCGTGCCGTGGCCTACCAAAGGCACTCCTTTGTTCCGCACGGTACTGCCCGCCGACTGGCTCGCCGTGGCAGCGCCGCATGGCATTCACGAAACCGTCGTCGTCGAAGCCAGCCCGCTGGTGGAAGACAACCAGTGGATTCTCGATCTCGCCGCCAGGGAGAAGAGCATCGTGGGCTTCGTGGGTCATCTCGATCCCGGTCCTGAGTTTGCAGGCCATCTGGAGCGCTTCGCGGCGAATCCCATCTTTCGCGGTGTGCGCTGGAGCGGCGCTCTGCTTCAAGATGCAACCAAACAGGAGCCCGTGCTCGCCGGAGCCAGGCTGCTCGCCAAACACGGCCTGGAGCTCGATCTGAACGGTGGACCCAGCTACCTGCTGCACGCGGCCAAACTCGCCGCTGCGGTGCCCGACCTGCGCATTCTCATCAATCACCTCGGGGCTTCCGGCGATCCGGAGTCCCTGCGCCCTGAATGGAAGGACAACATCCGCGCCGTGGCGAAGCAGCCCAATGCCTTCATGAAAGTCTCCGCCCTCGTGGAGCAGGTGAAGTGTGCGTACGGCCAGGCTCCGCGCGACACCGCTTACTACCTCCCGGTGCTCGACCACCTCTGGGAAGCCTTTGGCCCCGACCGCCTCATCTACGGCAGCAACTGGCCCGTCTCCGACAAAGGTGCTCCGTATGACGTCGTCTTCAAAATCGTGGAGGACTACTTCCGCGCCAAAGGCCCCGAGGCCTGCGAGAAGTATTTTTGGAAGAACTCCAAGGCGGCGTATCGCTGGGTGGAGCGGAAATGAAAAGACTGAGCCATCGGGTGAGGGTGGAGCAGCGGCGTCGCTCCTCCACCCCTCACTGGTCTTGGGGCGCTGTTAGTGTTCGTTCCAGCTCGCGCCTTGGTAATTGCCGTCCGTATAGTTGCCCGCCGGGAAGTCGCCGTGCTGGAAGTTGCGGTTTTCGAGGGGGAAGTGCTTGTGCTCCCCGCCGTAGTAGTAATTTCCGTTGTGGTAGTAGCGGCTGGTATAGCTGCGCCCCTGGTAGGTGTAGCTGCCGGTCTGATGCTGGCCGCCGGTGTAGTAGCGGCCTTGATGATAGTAGGCGCTGCCTTTGTGGTTGGCAGGGAGCTTCGAGTAGGTGTTGGCACCTCCGGCGGACATCGTTGGCTCGGCACAGGAGGAGAGGGCCAGGAGGGCCATGGCGGGAAGAAGCAGGCAGCGGGGATGCAGTTTCATGGGGGCAGGTTGGCTTGTTTAAGCGGACGATCAAGCAGTCAAAATGGGTGGAGAAGCGATGTCGCTCCTCCACCCGGAAAACGACGTGATGCTGCTAGCGCCGGTCTGAAGACCAGTTTCCGCCTTGCTGACGGTTCTGGTCGCGGTCGCGATCACGATCGCGGTCGCGGTCATCTCCCCGGCCGTAGCCCCGGTTACCATCCCGGTCGTAGTCCTGGTGCTGGCCACCGTAATAGAACTGGCCGTTGTGAGCGTAGCGGTTCGAGTACTGCCGCCCCTGATAGTTGTAATTGCCGGTTTGCTGCTGGCCACCCGTATAATAGCGCCCTTGATGGTAGTAGGCGCTGCCAGAGTAATTGGGGGGAAGGCTGGAGTAGGTGTTGAAGCCGCTGTTCAAGCCGCCTCCGTTGTTAGAATAGCCGCCTCCGCCCATCATCGGATCCATGCAGGAAGTGAGGGTCAATGTGGCAAGGGCGGGAATGAGACAGAGGCAGGGGTGGAGCTTCATAAGGTAGTAATTCCTAGGGGCGGGGGTTGGTTTGTGTGCTGCGGACGGGCCCGCGATGAACCGGGCGTTGCTTTAAATCCGCCCCGTGAGGAGCAGGACAAGCAGAATGATGACGAGCAGGCTGGCACCGCCGCCGGCGTAGTGATTGCCGGAATGAAAGCCGTAACCGCCGCCGCCGATAAGAAGGATGATGAGGATGATGAGGAGAAGGTTCATAATGGTAGGAGGCAGGTTGGTTGGTTGGTTGGTTGCCTATGATGAATCGGAGTCGGTGGTGAAGTCGGTTTCATGAACTTGCACGGGGCGCGGAGGAATGATCAAGCCCCTGGGCGCTGAAGGAAGCCGCAGGTGGAGACGGCTTTTTAGACGGCTCGTCCGATTACATGGCAGCCACACCTGCTGGGTCTCATGGGATAAACACCCCATCGCGCCAGCAAGATTTACTCTGCAACATAAGCCTCCCATGTCCAAAGCCCTCCTCCACTGCTGCTCCTGCCTTCTCACCACTGCCCTCCTGTTTCTCAGTGCGGGCTGCGCCCAGCCACCCCCACCGCCTGCTCCCGTCGAGGAATCGTTTTGGAATGGAGACAGCATGGTCGGCGCTCCCTCCATCCGCATCAGCCTTTCGCAGCAGCGTGCCTTCTTCTACAAGGACGGCCAGCTTGCCGGGATGTCGCGCATTTCCTCGGGCCGTGAAGGACGCGATACGGTGACGGGAAGCTTCCACATCATTCAAAAAGACCTCAATCATGTGTCGTCACTGTTTGGCGATTACGTGGATGCCGACGGCAATGTGATCCAAAAGGAAATCGACACCAGCAAGGATCCAAAGCCCAAGGGCGCGCGCTATGACGGCGCGAGGATGCCGTATTTCATGCGCATCGTCGGCGGCACTGGCATGCATGAGGGCTACCTGCCGGGCTATCCGGCCTCGCATGGCTGCATCCGCATGCCGGGCTTCATGGCCGCGGCGTTTTTCCGCTCCGTGCAGGTGGGCACCCCTGTGACCATTGAGCCATGAGCCCAAGATTTGGATTAAACTCAAACCGGACCACACTATGAACATCACCAAAAATCGCGGCCTGCTTGTGCTGGCCATCTATCTGATCCTCGTCGGCTTCATCGGGGCCTTTGGCATCAGCCTTGGTGCGCTGAGCATCCTGGTGCCCATCCTGGCCATCGTGGCGGGCGTGCTGCTGCTGCTGGGGCAGTAGCAGCGTGGTTTTTCAGCTCAGCGTTTTGGTAACGCAGGGGCCTTCAGAACCTTTTCCAGCGCCTTGATCCGTGCATCGTCCGGCTTCCCATCGGGGCCGAGTGTGGGCTGGAGCCAGCCGCCTTCGTCGTGCTCGTTCCACGCATAGATGAGGATGGCATTGGCGGGGTTGAGATCGCGATTTGCCTGCGTCCATGCGATGGCCGCACGCACATGCGCGCCGAGTTCATCCGGCGTCGCCGTTGTAGCGTCAATGAGGGGTTTTTGAAGGGCACTCGGTGTGGGGTCGGGTGTGGCCTTGACCCATGAACACCATGACGGCGGACGTTCCTGTCGTGGGCGTGTGTCCCAGCCGGCCGTGGCAAAGGTGATGCAAGGGGTGCGATCACGCTTCCATTTGGCCCACAGCTTTTCGCTCACCGAATAGGATGTGAGCCGCTCATAGGTGTCGGGATCGGAGGTGTAGCCTTTGCCTGAGCAGGCATATTCGGAGACGGCATCAAAGCCCAGCGCCGCTCGATCCTTCTCCGCCTCCCAGCCCATGAGAACGAGATACGGCACCTTGAGGCCTGCGGCTGTGGCTTGGCGCTTCAACTCCTCCCACTCGGTCTTGCCGAGTTTCGTGGTCTTTTCAAACAAATACAGCAGCGGTCGGCCGTTGAGCACGGTTTGATACTCGGGATGCAGGAAGTGCTTCACGATTTTACTCCAGACTTGCGTGCCCGCTTTGTCGATCCGCGCACCCTCCTCCACGAGGCAGTAGCGGATGCCTTTCCTGTCCTTCGTGGCGAGGTAACGGTTTAAACCAATGCTCATGCCCGGCGCTTCATCGAGGTAGTCCACGAAGGCCCAGTAGTTCAGTCCCGCCTGCGCCGCATAGGCGATCTCCTGCTCCATGACCGCCTGCGAGTCGCCATTGATTCTCACTGTGCCTTCGTCCAGCAACTGTCCGAACCACGGCAGCCGAAAGTGAAACTTCGGCTGCCCCAGCGAAAACTCGACTGCCTTCACCACACTGCCATCTCCATACCAGCCATCCCAGCGGATCGCGCCGACGATGGGTGTTTCATCGGAAGCGTGTAATGCCACGAGCGAAGCCAGCAAGGCTACGATGAGTGTGAGGAGTCGTTTCATTTGGAGATGACGGCAGAAAGAGCTGTCCTGTTTCATTTGCGGTTGCACCCAAAATCCGTCACATAGACGAGCCAACGGGACCCGTGTGGACGTCTAAAAACTGATGTAGCCCACCGGCACTTCAGCCTTGGGCCGGAGTTTGAAGTCGCGGTCCACGATGCAGGGCGCCTGGGTGACGGAGAGGATCTCTTTGATGAATTTGGCGCTGGTGTCGGGGTTTGCCTCCACGAGGAGGACGTTGCCCGCAGCATCACGAATGATGAGCACGTAGCCGTAGTTTTTCACCCCATAGGGCGAGTCCGGGTCCTGACTGTAGGTGAGGCGGACGGGCTGGGTGGCATGGACCATCTTGGACTGCGCACGGACGTTGACGTCGAACTCCTCCTTTTGCAGCACGATCAGATCGCCGTTGGGTTCAGAGACATTTTTGCCGAGGGTGAGCGCCAGTCCGCGGGCGTTCTGCAGGTCGCGGTTCACCTCCTGGTTGCTGAGATTGAAGTTATAGATGTACTCGAAAACCCGATGGTCGCTGTCGGCAGGGCCGCGGTTGCTTTTGGATGGCAGGGTCTGGCAGACGAGGCGGTACTTGGCCGGAGGTGCCACCGCGCTGGCGGCAGCGGGCGCTGGCGCGGGGGCGGACGCGGCAGCCGGGTTGGCGTTCTGCCCCACCCAGCAGGCGATGTAAGCACCGTCCTCCTTGCACAGCGTTTTGATCTTAACGACGAGGGGCTGCTGATCGTTGACGCGCTTCAAGGTCACGCTGTCACCGGACACTGCCGTGATCTCCGCCTCCAGCAGCGTACCCGCAAGACTGACAAATACGCGCGTCTCCGCCTTCGCCAAGGGGACGAGGAGGAGGGATAGAACGAACAAGCCAAGGAAGCGCATGGTCAGGAAATACGGCATTATCCGGCCTATGTTGCCGGAGTTGCCGCAGGCTTTCAAGCCTCGCGCAGCAGGATGGCATCCACATTGACGCCGTCGTAGAGCGCGTCGCTGAGGATGACGAGGGGATCGCCGTGCTTGATGAGCTTCTCTTTGCGCAGGAGTTCCAGTGCGCCGCGGATGCCTTCCTCGGGATCGCCTTCGGCGAAATGCAGCACGAAAGGGTTCACGCCACGGGCGGTGACCAGCGTGCGGCTGACGTGCAGATTGGGCGTGAAGGCAAAGATGGGGGCGAACTCCGGGCGCTGATGCGCAAGCAGATGCGCCATGACGCCGCGAATGGTGAAGACGAGCAGCTTGCTGCCGGGGATGCTGTTGGCCAGCAGGATGGCGGCCTTGACGGTCTTGTGCTTGTTGGTCTTGAGCGGGGCATCGCTGGCGAAGCGGCCGGAGGGATACTTCTGCTCAATGCGGCTGATGACGGTGTGAAGCACCTCGACGCATTTTTCGGGATAGCGGCCCACGCTGGTTTCGCCACTGAGCATGACGCAGTCCACCTGCTCGATGACGGCATTGAAAATATCGGTGACTTCCGCGCGCGTCGGCACGGGGTTTTCGATCATGCTCTCCAGCATCTGTGTGGCGACGATGACCTTGCGGCCATGGTAGGAGCAGCGCTCCACGATCTGGCGCTGAATGAGCGGCAGGTCCTCAATGGGGCACTCGCTGCCGAGGTCACCCCGGGCGATCATGATGCCGCCGGAGGCTTCCACGAGAGCGTCGATGTTGTCGATGGCCTGCTGATTTTCGATCTTGGCGATGACGCGTGCCTTGCTCTGCTTCTGCTCAAGGAGGAGCTGCAGGTGCTGCAAGTGGCCGGGCTCACGGGCGAAGCTGAGCGCGAAGAAATCGACGCCGAGCTCCACGCCGAGATCGAGATCCGCGTAGTCCTTTTGCGTCAGCGGCGGCAGGCGCACGGGGATGCCGGGGAGATTGATGTGGCGGCGGGATTTCATCTCGCCCTTGGTCATGACGGTGCCGATGACGCGGAGGGTGGAGACTTCGGTGGCCTTGATCTGGATCATGCCGCCATCGACCATGATGGTGTCGCCGATCTTGAGGTCTTTGCCCAGCTCCGGGTAGTTCACACCGACGGAATACGGCGTGGTCGCAGGGACTTCGTCTTTGCAGCGGAACTCCACGGTGTCTCCCACCTGCAGCATCCAGGGCTGCTCCACATCGCCGGTGCGGATGCTGGGGCCGGTGAGGTCCATGAGCACGGCGATTTCACGCTTGGAGGCGGCGGCTGCTTCACGGACACGGGCATAGACGGTGCGCACCCAGTCGTGCGAGGCGTGGCTCATGTTGAGGCGGATGACGTCGGCGCCTTTGGCGATGAGACTGGCAAGGACTTCAGGACTCTCCGTAGCAGGGCCGAGAGTGCAGAGGATTTTGGTTTTGCGCATGGAGGGCATAATGAAAGCAGGTGGCGGGCCAGCGTTGGCCCTGTCTCGCTGCCGCGCAAGGCTTAGAACGCAAAGAGTGCGTTGTAATTGGCGGCGATGATGCCTTGCATTTCATCCACAGGCATGCCGCGCACCTGCGCCAGCAGCTCATAGCTCACGCGCAAGTTGGCGGGGTGATTGAGTGCCTTGCCATCGGCAGCATGCAGCGGGTGAGGGTTCAGCTCATCTGGCGGCCACATGTCGGGGGCGTCCGTTTCGGCGAGGAGTCGGTCCAGCGGTACCACTTTGAAGACGGCGAGCTGCGCGGCTTTGCGCGGATGGCCGAAGTAGGGCGAGAGTGAAAAGCGTGCGCCCAGAGCAGCGAACTGCGGGATCATCTCGGCAGCGCCGCCATACGAATGCAGGAGGAAGCCGCGCCGTGGCAGCGTGCAGTGGCGCAGGGTTTCTTCCAGCAGTCCGAAGGCGCGCAGGCAATGAATGGTGGCGGGGCGGTCGAACTCAACGGCAAGGGCGAGCTGCGTGCGGAAGCATTCGAGCTGGGCATCGATGTCCGGGTTTTCAATCCAGCGGTCGAGGCCGATCTCACCCACGACGGCCTTTGGGTGACCTACCAGAAGCTGCCGCAGCGTGGTGGCCCAGTCCTGTGTGCGTTCTTTGACATACCACGGGTGCAGGCCAAAGGCGGGCCGTATCCAGGAGTGCTTGCGCGCATGCTCTGCGACAGCAGGCCAGTCTTCTTCGCAGGAGCCGTTGACGATCATCTCCACGAGGCCGGTCTGCGGCAGCATGGCGATGATGTCCTCACGCCACGGGTCGAGCCGGTCGTCCTGGAGGTGATTGTGGGCGTCGTAGAGCACGGGGATCAATTTACGATTGATGAATTGTGAAGGCACAAAAAAGCCCGCGCATGCCTCACAGCATACGCGGGCGGTGGATGAATCACCTCACTCAGTTGTTCGGGATCATGAGCAGCTTCGTGTCGCCTTTGCTCCAGACGCGGAGGAGCACGGTTTTGTCGCTGCCTTTGGCCAGGGTGCGGGCTTCGGCGGCGTTGGCGACGGGCTTGCGGTTTACGTGGGAGATGACGTCGCTTTCCTGGACGCCCATAGCGGCGGCGCGGCTGTCGGCATCCAGCTTGGTGACAATGACGCCGCTGACGTTGTTGGGGATGTCGTGACGCTCCCGCAGCGCCTGGGTGAGGGTCTGGACGGTGACGCCGCTGACGAGCTCGCCGACGTTGTCCTTGGACTGGGCACCGGGGCCCTGGCGTGGGATGCCACGCTGCCCGCCGCTGATTTCAGAGAGGGCCTCCTCGGGCAGGGCTTCCAGGGTGGCGTTCACGGTGAGGCGCTTGCCGCCGCGCATAAGGTCGATGGGGATCTGGCTGCCGGGCTTGGTACCGCTGACGATGAGGCGCAGACGGCTGCTGCTGTCCACGCGCTGGTGGTTGATGGCGACGATGACGTCTTCAAGCTGGATGCCGGCCTTCTCCGCCGGGGAGCCCGCGCCCACCATCATGACGACCGCACCGCCCTGCTCCTTGAGGCCAAGGCGCTCTGTGAGCGCGCTGTCGATGTCGGTGATCTGCACGCCGAGGAAGCCGCGCTGCACCGCGCCATCATCCAGCAAGTCTTCCACGATGTGGAGGGCCATGTTGATCGGGATGGCAAAGCCGATGCCGGCATTCATGCCGGTGCGGGAAAGGATGGCGGTGCTGATGCCGATGACGCGGCCCATGCCGTCCACCAGCGGACCGCCGGAGTTGCCGGGATTGATGGAGGCATCCGTCTGGATGAAGTCTTCATAGCCCTGGACGCCACGACCGCCCCGGCCGCTGCCTTTGACGATGCCTTCATTGCTGCGGCCCAAAGCGCTGACGATGCCCTGGGTGACGGAGCGGCTGAGCTCCATGGGGGCACCGGCGGCGAGCACGATGTCTCCCACGCGGAGCTTCGAGCTGTCGCCCAGCGTGGCGGGCTTGAGGCCGGTGGCGTCGATCTTGATGAGGGCCACGTCGGTGAGCGGGTCCGTGCCGATGATCTGGGCGCGGTAGGTGCGGGTGGAGCCGTTGTCATCCACATCGACGTCGATCTTTTTGGCATCTGCCACGACGTGGTTGTTGGTGATGATGTAGCCGTCTGGCGTGATGATCATGCCGGAGCCGACGCCCTGGGACTGATGGGCCTCATCGTCAGGCTGCTGCTGCTGCGGGCGCTGCTGCTGGCCACCGCCACCGCCGCCACGGCGGCGTGGGTTCTGTTGGGGTGGCTCATCG
Organism: Verrucomicrobiota bacterium; assembly: GCA_025360015.1. Lineage (GTDB taxonomy): Bacteria > Verrucomicrobiota > Verrucomicrobiia > Verrucomicrobiales > Verrucomicrobiaceae > Prosthecobacter. Next base: position 278,221 of record JANYCZ010000029.1, read on the forward strand.
TCTTCGTTCATGCCGCCAAAGGGGTCCTGCCCGCCGCCGCCGGGTGCGCCGAAGAAGCGGTAGAAGAAGGGGCGGAGCTGCGGCGGGATCTGGTCCGCGCTGGGCGCCTTGATCGGTGTGGAGGAGTGGATGGTGACCACGCTGGGGAGGATTCTTTCTACCACATTCGCATAGCTCATCTGCATCTGGCCGTTGTTCGGCAGGGGGCTGGTGTCCGTGAGAAGCTTGGCGATGAAGTCGGAAGGCGGCGGCGTCTTCGAGCCCGCAGGTGGCAGCAGAGGCGGAGGCGTGAGGGGCTGCTCTGGCGCGGCAGGCGGCAGCGCCCCTGGCTGCTGGGCCTGGAGGGAGGGCAGGCCTGACGCCAGCATGCCGGCGCAGGTGAACGCGATGCAAAGGCGGGGTTGAGTTTTCATGTGAATGCGTGGGGGTTGGGATTTTTCAGCGGTTCTCGGAGGAGCGCAGGACTTACAGACTTAGTGAGACGGGGAATGTTGAACAATTTTGCGCGAAAGAAAGAGACTCTTTCGCAGCTCAAACCACGGATACCAAGAACGGTTGTGAGGCCGTTTTGGGCTGCGGAGCGCGGAATTTATTGATTCGCTGGCTCACCCTTCGGGCTCCCTGCGGTCGTCGATCTCGCTCCGCTTGGTCCGCAGCCGGTCGCCTGTACTTTGCGGGTGAAACTCCAGGCCTCATTCCGCAAACACAGTGATCCCGGTGTGAGCAGCCTGTAGATGAATCGCGGAGCGGCTTCTGCTGCGGAGCGCTGCGGAATAAATTCCGCGCTCCGCAGAGGCCGCTGAGCGGCCTACTTGCGTGCTTCCGCCAGCGCCTTGTCCATCACTTCCGTGAGGGTGACTTCGGCGCCGTTGCGGCGTTTGCTTTCGTCGGCGGCTTCCATGAAGGCGTAGATTTCGAGGGTTTCCTCGGGTGAGACTGGGGCGACGCCGGTGCGGAAGAAATGGACGATGGAGTAGAGCAGGGGATCGTAGCCGTCGTAGGTGCCGATGGGGGCTTCGCCTTTCTCGCCGACGGCTTTGCCGCCGTAGCCCTTGGCTTCGGTGAAGGTGCCGGTGCGGCCGCCTGCCCAGGTGCCGGTGACGGTGATGCGGCTGACGGTTTCCTTGGTCTCCTTTTTGGTGACTTTGTCCACCGTGGTGACTTCCTCCATGACGGTGCCGCGCTTCACGCTCTGGCAGCCGGTGCCCATGACGGTGAAGAGGGACTCCACGCCGTGGATGCCATACCAGAAGAGATCGGGGTGGTGCTCCTCCAAGCTGGCCGGGCTGGTGGTGCTGGCCTCTTTCACCTTGCCGATGCTGCCGCCGCGCACCGCCTGCGTGCCTTTGCCAAAGCGCAGCGAGGAGGAGGAGAACACAGGAATGCTGGCCTTCTTGGAGGCCTCGAAAATCTTGATGGCATCGACGAGGGTGCCCGCGATCGGTTTGTCGAGGAAGACCGGCTTGTGCGCTTCGATGCAGGGCAGCACCTGCTCCAGGTGCACGCGGCCGTCGTTCGATTCGAGGAAGACGACGTCCACCTTGTCGAGCAGGTCATGGATGGTGGGGACGATCTCCACGCCCAGCGCCTTGACCTTCTCGGTGTACTCCGGCACGCGCTTGGTGCTGGCCTCGATGTCCTTGGACCCCTGCGCATACGCGGCGACGAGGCGCACGCCCATGACCTCCGGCTTCTGCGGTGTTTCGTTCAGCGTCTTGGTAAAGGCCAGCACGTGCGAGGTGTCCAGCCCGATGATGCCCGCACGGATGTGCTGGGCGCTGGCATGGAGAGAAAGCAGCGCAAAAGCGCCAACGACGAAGAGCAGGGAGCGAATCATGGCCAAGGACTACGCTTCGGGTGCTGCGGCCTTTCGCAGCGGTTTTGGTGCCGAAACAGGCTGCGTAGGGGAAACGGCTCCCGGGCAGCACAAAAGGACTGAAACAGGTGCGAAAAAGCGGTGGTGAGGTTGGCCGCAAAGAGGCGCAAAAAAGCAGCAAAAAATACTGTGGAGTGGCAGTCAGAGAGCGGGTGCCCTTCGCAGAATAGAGTCCGATGGTTCAGATCGGACAGATCTTCAAAGCCAACAACAGTGACTCTCCTTTTGCTTTTTTTGCGCCTCTTTGCGGCCAACGAGTCTGGCGTTTTGGAATTCACCGCGTCCCCACGCAGTACACCGCCTTGTTGCTGCGCAGGATGAGGAGGTCTCCGCTTACCGCCGGAGTGCCGTTGAAGTGGGTGGTGTCGCTGGCGAATTCGTTGGTGCTTAGCAGTTCGTAGTTCGGCTTCGCCGCAAGGATGAAAGCACCGTTGCGGCGGGAGACGCAGATGATCTTGTCGCCGACGAGGACGGGGGAGGCGTAGAAGGGTTTGCCACCGCCACGAGAGCCCATGGTGGTGCGCTCGCGGTAGATGTCCTTGCCGGTTTTGGCGTCGATGCACAGCGCGAATCCCTGGTCGTTGATGACGTAGAGGTGCCCGTCTTTGAGGATGGGGGTGGGGACGTAGGTGCTGGAGCTGCTGTCCCAGAGGATGGCCTTGGCACCGAGATCGCCTTTTCCGCCCAGCTTGATGGCGGTGCTGCGCGTGGCGGGGAAGCCGCCGAAGACATAGATCGTGTCGCCACCACCGGGGACGAGGCAGGGGGAGACGTTGCCGGTGAGGCCGTGCGTGGCATACCAGCGCAGCTTGCCGGTGTCGGGGTTCATGCCCCAGAGCTCCATGGGGATGGCGAGTGCGAGGTCGTCCACGCCTGCGCGCTTGAGGATGTTGGGCGTGCCGTAGGCCATGCCGAAATCGCCCTCGGCCTTCCACACGATTTTGCCGGTCATTTTGTCGAGGCCGTAAAGCGCCTGGCTTTCGTCGGTGGCGTTTACGATGAGGAGGCCGCCATGCACGATGGGACTGGCGGCGGAGCCCCAGCGTCGTTCGCCGGAGCCCGTGCCGCAGGACGTCTGCCAGAGCTGTTTGCCCTGCAGGTCAAAGGCCAGCGCGCCGCTCTTGCCGAAGAAGACATAGACGAGCTCGCCATCGGTCACCGGCGTGTGGGTGGCATAGCCGTGCTCGGTGATGTAGCCGGTGAAGGGATCCTCCGCTGCGGCGCTGGGCACCTTGGCATCCCAGAGGATTTTGCCATCCGCCCGGTTGAGGCAGATGAGATGCCGCACGAGCAGGCTCATGTCCTTCGCGCCTTCTTTGTCGCCGTAGCCCGTCCAGCAGGTGATGAAAACCTTGTCTCCGAGGACGATGGGGCTGGAAGCACCGGGCCCCGGCAGATCCGTTTTCCAGCGCAGGTTTTCCGTGTCGCTCCACGTCAGCGGGATCTTCGCGTCCGTGACGATGGCCGCGCCCGTGGGGCCGAGAAAGCGCGGCCAGTCATTGGCAGCGGCGGTGAGAAAGATGGGTGTGGCAAAGACGAGCGCGAGCGCGCAGCGGAGCAGGTTCATGTGAGGAGGGGGATAACCCTGCGGGCGGGGGAAAGTTACGGGGGAGGTGTAGGCTGTGGAACGCGGGATTTATCCCGCTGGGTGTTTACGGCGGTCCGAGCGCCACTGGACAATCCAAACGTGAAGGAGTAACATGGAGCCATGACCGCCACCGTTGAGCGCATTCGCAAAGAAGCCAGCCAGCTCCCCTTTGATGAACGGGTGGCTCTGGTGCGGGTGCTCGAATTTGATCTCGATGCGGCACCTGCTGCACTGGATGATCCTGCCGAATTCGAGGCGGAATGGGATGCCATGATCAAGACCCGGGTTGATGAGATTGAGGCAGGGACGGCGAAGCTGATTCCTTTCGATGAAGTCGAGGCTGAGATGGATGTGTTTGTGGCATCGATCGCCAAGGCATGAGTCCCATCGTCTTCCACGCTGACGCCCGCGAGGAATACCGTGAGGCGATCCGCTACTACTTCGAGATCGATCCCGATCTCCAGGCCGATTTTCGTACAGACGTCCGGCGGCATTTGAGGATGATCGCGGACAATCCTGAGCTGTTCAGTGTCCGGCGCTACAGTGTCAGACGTGCCAATCTGAAGCGCTTTGGTCTTTATTACATCGCCTACACCCTATGGAAGGGGCTGGTGGTTGTTGTGGCAGTCGGGCATGTTCGAAAACGCCCGTATTACTGGCGTCGCCGCCCCAAGAACTACCTCGATACTCATTGATGGAGAGAAAAAAAGCTACGCACTGCGTAGCCAATTGACCTCAACCCATTGGCGACTGCGCATGAGAGGGGCGTGATGATGTCGCTTTTGACCGGCCTGCGCTGCGTTTTTCTGCGCAACAAGCGCGTAGCGCTGGCATAACGGTAGCCGTGGGTGCCAACCCACGGATTCGCATGGTCCATGCCTTTCGAATTCCGTGGAACCGCGTAGCGGTGACACAAACCTCCGCGTCACCCCACGTTCGCCTTCACGCGATGAACCGGTCGTCATATTTAATGCGGGCCTCATCCAGCATGCGCCGCAATTCGCCGAGGTAATCCGTCTGCTGATGATGCACCTGCTGGTCCTTGATGTAGCGGATCACGGCATCCTTTTCATGGACCGAAATCGTGAAGGCACCGTAGCCGTCTTGCCAGCCGTCGAATCCAGGAAAGATGCCTTCCTGTTTGATCCACCGGCTGGTGTTCGCTTTCAGTTCGCGCATGTAATCCGCTAGAGACAGGGATGAATGCAGGGCCATCAGGATGTGCACATGGTCATCCATGGCGTTGATGCGGTGAAGGTGGCAGTTCAGTCCCTGATGGATGCCCCAGATGTAGCGGAAGAATTCCTCTCTCCGACTTTCCCGCAGAACCGTGGCACGCTCCTTGGTGGAGAACACGATATGATACAGGATCTGCGTGTAGGTGTTGGCCATGGCGGAGGCAATGGGTGAGGCGGAGATTTGTGTCCCCGCTACGCGGTTCCACCATCTTGGCAACGGCGGTTTGTCTGCCGACCGTGGGTTTCACCCACGGCTACCGTTATGCCAGCGCTACGCGCTTTCGATCCATGAGGCCGGTGGGCTGGCGTTTGTGACTACGGCAAACGCCAGCTATGACCACCCGTTCCCAAGGCAGTAGGTCTGGCACACGCGACTACGGCAAAACCGGCACTACGGTTTCCGCTCAATAAGCGCGTAGCGCTGACACAACAGTAGCCGTGGGTGAAACCCACGGATTCGCGTGATCCATGCCTATCGCATCCCGTGGAACCGCGTAGCGGTGGCACATCACACTGCGCCCCGCTAACATACGAGCGTGTTTTCCATGTTGCGAATCCCCCTGACTCCAGTTGCGGCGCAACTGGCCTCCCTCACACCACCGGCACAGGCACCGGCTGCGGGGCCTGCAGGGCGGACATCGAGAACCGCTTCATCAGCGATCCCGCTGCCACGTAACCGAAGCCAAACAGGAAGAGCAGGAGGAAGGGGATGGAGCCCCACTGGCCGCGCTGGGCGGCGAGGCCGATCATCCAGCCGAAGTAGCCGGTGAGCAGGACTTCCATCCACAGGGCGATGGATTTGCCTGCCTTGTAGGCGGAGCGCTGCTTGGAGGCCTGGGCCTTGTTTTCCATGCCGTATTTCGGCGTGCGGACGAATTCGGACGACTGATTGAGCAGAGCCTCCAGCACGGCCTTGCCGTTGTTGATGCTCATGCCGATGCCGAGGGCGAGCAGCATGGGCACATAGGGCAGGGCCTTGAGCCAGCCCCAGCGGCCCTGGGCACCCTGCGCGGTCATGTAAAACACGATGACGCTGAGGGAGGCGAAGAAGAACACGGGCACATCGACGAACACCGCCTTGTGCCAGCTGCTGCCCATCACGAAATTGGCCGGGTACATGAGCACCAGGGTGCAGAGGGTGAGCAGGTAGGCGAAGTTGGACGTTAGGTGCGAGGTGGCCTCGATCTTCAGGCTCAGGGGGATGTCGCTGCGCCACACGTTGCCGAGGGTCTTTTTGCACACCTGGATGCTACCCTTGGTCCAGCGGTGCTGCTGGCTCTTGAAGCCATCCATGTCCGGCGGGAGCTCGGCGGGGACGACGACGTCCTTGAGGTAGATGAATTTCCAGCCTTTGAGCTGCGCGCGGTAGCTGAGGTCGAGGTCTTCCGTCAGTGTGTCATGCTGCCAGCCGCCACCGCCGTCGATGGCCTTGCGCCGCCAGATGCCGGCGGTGCCGTTGAAGTTGAGGAATTCGCCATGGCGGCTGCGGGCGGTCTGCTCCAGCACGAGGTGGCCGTCGAGAAACAGCGCCTGCAGGCGGGTGAGCAGGGAGAAGTCCTTGTTCAGGTGGCCCCAGCGGGCCTGCACCATGCCGACTTTCTCATCGGTGAAGTGGTGGATCACCTGCTTGAGGTAGTCCGGCGCGGGCTGGAAGTCGGCGTCGAAGATGCAGATGTACTCACCCTTGGCGGAGGCCATGCCTTCATCCAGCGCACCGGCTTTGAAGCCATTGCGGTTGCTGCGGTGGCGGTACTCGATGTCGTAGCCCTGGGCTTTCAGATTCGCGGAGAGCTGCTCGGCGTGCGCGGCGGTTTCATCCGTGGAATCGTCCAGCACCTGGATCTGCAGGCGGTCGCGCGGGTAGTCCAGCGCGCTGACGGTGCGCAGCAGATTTTCCACCACATGGAGCTCATTGAAGATGGGGAGCTGCACGGTGATGACGGGCAGCTCGGCAAATTCGTGGTGCGGGACCGGCACGTCTTTGCGGTGCTTCCAAAAATGGTACAGCACTTTGATTCTGTGCGCGCCAAAGGCGGACAGGGCGGTAAAGACGAGGATATAGCTGGTAAACCAGAAAAAATTATCCCACACAATCATATCGGGAAGGGGAGGCTGGGCACGGGGGCGCAATCAATCTCCACCAGTTCGAAACAATCAAGTAGCATTTCGAGTGCCAGCCGGGTCGGGTTTTTGGCTTAGAGAGGGATCGGGAGGGCTGGATGCTGCATGCTGGATGGGGAAGTGGCGACGCGGGATGGTAGGGATGCGCTGTGCGCGTCCGTGATTTCGGGTCTGTGCTGCCCGCAGGCGATCAAAGAGGTGCGCCGTCCTTGAGGCTTTCGACGGGCAGAAGACGGAGGTGGTTGGAATGGGGGGGGGGACGCGGTAGGGGCACAGCCCGCGCTGGGCATTCGGCACTCGTTCTGGCACTTCGCTGCAAACTCGCCATCATGCGCCGCATGGCCACTGAACAGCGCGACTGGTACGACACGCCCCTCTACTACGACATCGTCTTTGACGACGGCACGCTCAAGGAGGCGGACTTTCTGGAGGAGGCCTACGCGAAGTACGCCACGCCTGCCAGGGGGCACCGCCTGCTGGAGCCTGCGTGTGGCAGCGGCCGGCTGGCGCTGGAGCTGGCCCGGCGCGGCTGGGAGGTGAGCGGGTTTGATGGCAATGCGCACATGATCGCCTTTGCGCAGGAGCGGCTGGCAGCGGAGGGGCTGAAGACGCGGCTGTGGGAGGACTGGATGCAGAGCTTCACTTTGCCGAAGGGGGTGAAGGGTGGTTTTGACATGGCGCACTGCCTGGTCAGCACCTTCAAGTATTTGCAGGCGGAAAAAGACGCCGCCGAGTGTCTGCGGCGCGTGGCGGCGGCGCTGCGGCCGGGCGGCGTGTTCTTCCTGGGGCTGCACCTCACGGACTACGAAAACGCGGGCATGGAGCACGAGCGCTGGGTGGCGCGGCGCGGGGAGATCGGCGTGGTGTGCAACACCCGCACCTGGCCTGCCGACCGCAAGACGCGCCTGGAGGATCTGCGCACGCGGCTGAAAATCACCGATGCAGGCCGCATACACACGCAGGAGACGCGCTGGCAGTTCCGCACGTACAGCGCCGCGCAGTTGAGGGCGCTGCTGCGCAAGGTGCCGGAGCTGGAGTACCTGGAGTGCTACGACTTCACGTATGACCTCAGCGCGCCGCGCAAGTTTGACGACAGCTACGCGGATGTGCTGCTGGTGCTGCGGAAGAAGTGAGGGGGAGAGAAAGTTGGCGGTTGTTGGCAGTGGGTGGGCGCGGAAGCACGAGGAATGGTAGGGATGCGCTGTGCGCGTCCGTGATTTCGGGTCTGTGGTAGCGCGGGCGATGAAAAAGGTGCGCCGTCCGGAAGGCGGTGAGAGGGGGGGAGGGTGCGGATGGTTTGCAGTGTGCGGGCACGCTGAGAGCCGGAGGCGTTTGGAATGGGGGACGCGATGGGACGGCAGGCAGCGCTGGGGCGAAGGATTCTAGGGACGCGGCACAGCGCGTTCCTACCAGCCCGCCATCCCGGCAGGATCCTCGTGGCCGCTGAAACTCCGTGCTTGCCTTTTCGGGCCCGAATCGGGTATTACAGCTAAAGATCTGCCAACGGTTGATTCCGAAATTCTGAACAAACCTCTAATAAAACGGACTGCTGATTGTTAAGTCTGCTGACGCCACCAACCACCATGCGTATTCGTTTTCTATGGGCCTCCATAGCGGCTCTTCTCATCGCCGCGCTCTATGTTTGTTTTCTGAAGGAGCCTGCTACCCAGACAGCTCCGGACATGGCGGAAGGGGCCAGGCCACGGGCGGCAACGGCAGGCAGCGGCGACAGGCTGCCTGAGGTGGCGGCGGTCACGCCTGCGCCGGTGCAGCCGGACGTGGCTGAAAAGGTCCGCCTCAAGATCCAGGCGGATGGGGAGATGGCGGCGTTTGAGGCGTGGAGCCGGAGCTACGTGGCGGCAGATCCTGCGGAGCGGGCGAAGCTGGTGAAGGAAGGGGTGAAGCTGGCGGAGGCGCGCCGTCCGGTGTTTAAGCAGCTCATCAAGGACGATCCAAAAGCGGCGCTGCAAAACGCGGTGCCCATGGTGGTGCGGCAGAAGCTGCCGCCGGAGGTGCTTCAACAACTGGAGAAGCGGGTCAATCAAACGGGCGCGCTGTGGGTCAAGATGGGCACGCCCCTGCCGGGGGAGGAGCTGCCCACGACGCCCCTGCTGTTCCGCGAGGCTGAGTTTGAGGGCGGCCAATTTTACAGTGCTTATGTTTACGGACAACGCGCCAAGGTGCAAAGCGTGAGCGGTGCCTCCCTCAATGGCGTGGCGGTGGATGGCGCCTTCGCGGTGAATGAGGCGCCTTCGCGCACGCTGGAGGCGGGGGAGGTCCCGCCTGCGGACAAGCCGGCGGTGGCGGTGTGCCCGGTCTCAGGCCTGCAGACGGCGGCGGACACTCTGGCGCCGGACGCGCCCCTCCCCGAAACCATACCCGCCGTGGAGACGGCCACGCAGATTGTGTACTTTTGCGATGGAGCGCACATGGTGAACTACAATGAGGCGCTGCTGCTCGGGGAAGGCAGCAGCGGGGGCGCGTTTGGCTTCACCGGCCTGCTGCCTGCGGCTCCCACGCCCGCGCTGGGCACGGTGAAGGTGCTGGCCATCCCGATGACGTATGCGGATCAGAACGCCATCCCCGCCACGGAGGCCACCATTTATTCCACGCTGCGGGATGTGAGCGAGTTCTACTCAAAGGCCTCCTACGGCAGGCTCACGCTCATCGGCACGGTCTGCCCTGCGGTGAAGCTGCCGCATAATGAGGCGTGGTATGTGAACCGGGACACTTCCAACGGCGGCGACATCAGCGGCACGAGCCTGGAGCATCTGCATGCCCGCGATGAGGCGCGGAAGCTAGGCTTTGACACCAATGACTTCGACAGCCTCGTGGTGCGGCACAACGGCGGCCCCGGCTCCTACGGCGGCCTGGCCACCGTGCCGGGCAACACCGTGTGGGGTGCGCACCGACGCCCCCGGCACCTGGGCGCATGAGATCGGCCATTCCTTCAACCTCCTGCACGCCAATTTTTGGGACACCGCCGGCACCAGCAGCATCGGCAACGGGGCCAACGCTGAATACGGCGACACCTATGACATCATGGGCTCCAGCACCTTCCCGCAGGGGCACTACAATGCGCAGGGGAAAAGCCAGATCAAATGGCTGCTGCCTGAGTACCAGCAGCCGGTGAGCAGCAGCGGCCTGTACCGCATCTATGCGTATGACCAGGGCGTGCTGGACCCCACCCGCCGCTATGCGATGACCATCGTGAAGGATTCTCAGCGCACCTACTGGGGGGAGGTGCGGACGCAGTTTGACTCCACCAATCCCTGGGCCAAAAACGGCATGATCCTGGGCTGGCGCTTTCCCAATGGCGCCAATGGCAGTGGCAGCAACATTCAACTCATCGACACCACCAACGGCTCCCCCTTTGCCAAGGATGACGCCCCGATCTCCATCGGCAACACCTTCTCCGACACGGAGAGCGGCATCCACATGACGGCGGTGGCCGCCAATGACATCCCCCGCTACGTGGATGTGCAGGTGAACTTTGGCAATTTCCCCACCAACCAGAGCCCGACGATGACGCTGGCCTCCTCCGCCGATGTGGTGCCGCTGAACGCCACGGTGACCTTCACCGCCACGGCCAGCGATCCGGATGGCGACACGCTGGCCTACGCCTGGCAGCACTTTGGCAATGTCAGCACCCGCATCGTGTCTCCCAATGCGGCGGTCATCACCCGGCAGTTCACTGCGGCAGGCAGCTATGTGGTGACCTGCAGCGTGAGCGACATGAAGGGCGGCACGGTCACGCGCAACAAGCTCATCACCGTGGGCTCCTCCAGCACCTACACGATCAGCGGGCGGGTGACGCAGCTCGGCGCTGGCCTGCAGGATGTGGTGGTCACGGCCAACGGCGGCAACGGCGTGGTGACCGATGCGGACGGTTATTTTGTGGTGCCCAACCTGTCGGCCAACACCTACACGCTCACCCCGCTGCTGTATGGCTACTCGTTTGGCGAGCTGTTCAACAACAGCGTCACGGTGGGGCCGAACTTCAGCGGAGCCAACTTCGAGTCGGCTGCGCAGGCCGTCGTCACCCTGACCACACCGCTGCCCACGGCCAATGAGCTCGCCCCCGTCACCGCCGGCAGCTTCCGCCTCACGCGCACGGGGGACACCAGCCAGCCGCTGGTGGTGAATGTGAACAGCGCCCTTGGCAGCGCCACCAAGACCACGGACTACACCTTCACGCCGGACTACGTCGCCGCCTCGCTGGGCTTCAGCACCTTCACCATTCCGGCAGATTCGGCGACTCTGGATGTCGCCGTCACTCCGGTGGTGGATGCGCTGGCGGAAGGGCCGGAGAGCGTGATCTTGCAGCTCGGACCGGGCATCGGCTACGTGGTGCAGGTGCCCTCGGCGGCCACGGTGATCATTGCCGATGACGACACCGCCCTGCCCAAGGTTTCCCTCAGCGCCACGGTGCCAAACACGACGGAAAACAGCGGCGCGCCCATGGTGCTCCCCGTGGCGCGCACGGGCACGCCCACCGGGCCGCTGACGGTGTATTACGCGGTGAGCGGCACCGCCACCAGCGGCGTGGATTTCACGCCTCTGAGCGGCAGCGTCATCCTCCCTGACGGCGCGGCCACGGCGGTGGTGAACATCTCCCCGATCAATGATGCGCTGGCCGAGACGGTGGAGACGGTGGTGGCCACGCTGAACGCCGACGCGACGTATCTGGTGGATCCCAATGCCAGCAGCGCCACGACCACGATCTATGATGATGACACGCAGACCGTGAGTGTGGCCGTCACGGACGCCACGGCCACGGAGATCGACCTCACGCAGCCCGGCGCAAAGGCGGACACGGGCACCTTTGTCGTCACCCGCAGCGGGGACACCACCGCCGCGCTCACGGTGTACTATTCTTTTGCCGGAGTGTATAACAGCGGCGTGATGGCGCTGCATGGGGTGGACTTTGAGGCGCTGCCCGGCAGCGTGGTCATCCCGGCAGGGCAGACGCAGGCCAGCATCACCATTGTGCCACGGTATGACGGCATTGGCGAAGGGCCGGAGCTGGTCGTCATCTACCTCGGCGGCAGCTCGTCCAATTATGTGCTGGGCGGCAGCGGCACGGCCACGGTGACGATCCTGGACAATCCCTCCGACCCGCCTTCCGTGGACGTGGCCAATCTCGGCGGTGCGACCGAAGGCGGCAGCACGGGCAGCTTCCGCATCACCGTACGCGGCGGCACCGGCACGGTCACGCTGGCGGTGGGCTACAGCTTCAGCGGCACGGCTTCGGCGGGAGATTTCAGCATCAGCGGCACGGGCAACACCCTCACCGGCACCTCCATCACGCTGAGCAACGGCGCCATCGTGACCAAGGACATCATCGTCACGGCGGTGGATGACGCCGTGCCGGAGGACGTGGAGAGCCTGACGCTCACGCTCGGCAGCAGCGCGGCCTACCAGGCCTATGCGCAGTCCGCGCAGGCCACCCTGTGGCTGAAGGACAACGATTACACCAACACCCTCACGGTGGACACGCAGGTGGCCACCAGCGGAGCCAACAGCGTGGCGGAGGGCAATGTGCTCACGCCGGTGAAGTTTTACATCGCCCGCACGGGCAGCACGGCCGCCGCGCTCACGGTCAATTACACGCTGGGCGGCACCGCCACCAACAGCGCGGACTACGACGGCGGCATCACCTACGCCACGCCTGTCAGCGGGGTGGCGACCATCCTGCGGGATGTGTGGGGCACGGACACCTCCAACGTCTGGGCCGTGGGAGACAGCGGCGTGATCTTGAAATGGAACGGCACCGCGTGGGCCGCGCAGACCTCCGGCACCACGGCCAATCTCCTGCGTGTGTGGGGCACGGATGCGTCCAACGTCTGGGCCGTGGGGTCCGCCGGCACCATCCGCAAATGGAACGGCAGCACCTGGAGCGCGCAGACCTCCGGCACCACCAACATCCTGCGCAGCGTGCACGGCAGCAGCGCCACCAACGTGTGGGCCGCCGGGGACTCGGGCACGGTTTTGAAATGGAACGGCAGCACATGGGCCGCGCAGACCTTTGGCCTCACCAATCCCGTGAACGCCGTGTGGGTGGTGGACGCCAGCAATGTATGGGCGGCAGGCGCCGGCGGCCTGATCCGCTACTGGAATGGCACCCTCTGGACGACGCAGACCACGAACACCGGCAACGCCTTCAACGGCCTGTGGGGCACCAGCACCTCCAGCCTGTGGGCGGCGGGTGCGGGAGGCACGCTTCAAAAGTGGAACGGCACGACGTGGACCGCGCAGGTCTCCGCCACCACCACGGCCATCACCGCCATCAGCGGCACGGACGGCCTCAATCTGTGCGCCTCCCTGACCGCCACCCAGGCGCTGAACACCTCCGTGGGCGGCACGCAGTGGACGCCCCAGCTTCTGCCCGGCACCGCGACCTACAACGGCATCTGGCGTTCCTCCACCGGCCAGACCTGGGCCGTGGGCACTGCGGGCACCATCGTGAGCTGGAACTGGGCCTCCGGCGCGACGCTGAACGGCTCCGTCACCATCCCGGCGGGCTCCCTGGGCGTGGATCTGAACCTGCGCATCCTGGACGACACGATCTTTGAAGGCACGGAGAAGATCGCCTTCGACTTCGCCCCCGGCTCCTACTCCCGCAGTCCTGGCACGGTGATGTACCTCACCGACAATGACACGGCCACGGCGACGGTGAGCTTTCCCTCCCCCGGCTCCACCGGACTGGAGAGCGTGACCGCAGTGAACATCCCCGTGACCCTCAGCGCGGCGCAGGCCACGCCGGTGACCGTGGAGTACGCGGTGAGCGGCACCACCCAAAACGGCAGCAGCTCCGGCTTTGCGCGGGCGCTGCCCTACTGGGTGCGTGTGGTGAAGAGCGGCAACACCGTCACGCATTTCGAATCCAATGACGGCACCGTGTGGACCCAGCGCGGCAGCAGCTTCGTGGTCACCGGGCTCGGAAACACCAGCTACATGGCGGGCCTCGCCGTGGCGGCGGGTTCCACCACCGCCACCTCCGCTGTCATCGACAACTACTCCATCACCGGTCTTGCCGCAGGCGGGTCTGCGGGCGCGGAGACGCGCTCCATCGTTGGCACGGCCACGGGCGCCACGCACAGCGTCTCAGGCGGGGTTTACACCTTCAGCACGCCCGGTGTGGGCATCTTCTCCGGCTCCTCGTCGGACAACTTCTGCTATGTGGGCTCCACCATCACCAATTCGTCGGACTGCATCATCACCGCGCGCATGGTTTCCATGGGCACGACCAACGGCAATGCGCGCATGGGCGTCATGCTGCGCTCCTCCACGGCGGCGGGCTCGGTCTATGCCGCCAGCCTGGCCACTCCGGCCACCACCAGCCTCTTCTACACGCTGAACCGCCTGACGCTCAACGCCCTCTCCAACTCCCCCACCACCTACTCCACGCCCGTGCTGCCGCAGTGGTTCCAACTGACGCGCGCGGGAGATGTCTTCACCACTTCCAATTCGAAGGATGGCGTCACCTGGGCCAATGCCAGCGGCGGCACCGCGCAGACCATCTCCGTGAGCCCCTCCATCCTGGTAGGGCTCGGCGTCTCTGCGGCGACGGACGGCCTCATGGCCACCGGCACCTTTGACAACGTCACGCTCAACGGCAGCCCCGTTGCCGCCGGAGGGCTGCAGGGCCGCACGATCGGCTTTGTGAATGCGCAGGGGAGCGAGAGCTACAGCGGCGGGGTGTGGACGCTCAATGGCAGCGGCACCAATCTGAATGACGAGGGGCACTTTGCCGCCACCAACGTCACCGGAGATTTCACTTTCATCGCACGCCTGACCTCCCTCACAGGCGGGGACACCACCTCACAGGCGGGCATCCTGATGCGCCAGACCCGGGACAGCTACTCCAAGACAATGGTGGCACGCTGGATCGAGAACGCCGCCCTCGGCCAGGGGCAGCGCGTTTACAGCGCCACCACGGCGCTGGGCAGCGGCGTGGACTTCCTGCTGCCGCCCGGCGTGCTGACCTTTGCCCCAGGGGACACCGTGCAGTCTAACTATTCCCCACAAGTTTGAGGAAAGAGCGCTGTACAAAAACAGGCGCGGTTAAACTATGGGGGATGGCAGCAGCAACGTCATCCAAAGGCAACGTCCACCGCAGCCCAGTGGAAGCGGGCTGGTCGGAGCGCGAACTGGAGCATCTCAGTGGCATTGATCCGCGTCTTGTGAGACGTTTGGCCATCATGCTTGAAGATTGGGCGGCGCAGCCGCAGGCATCCATCCCTGAAGGCAGCCGCAGCAAGGCGGCTGTCAAGGCCTCCTACC
>JANYCZ010000063.1 GCA_025360015.1 Verrucomicrobiota bacterium
CAGCCCATCAGCGACGGATGCGCACCAGCAACGCCATCGAACGCGTGAACCAGGAGCTCAAACGGCGTACGCGCGTCGCCGCACTCTTCCCCAACGAAGCCTCGCTGCTGCGCCTGGTCTCCGCCCTGCTCTGCGAGCAGAGCGATGAGTGGAGCACCGGCAAAATTTACCTCAACATGAACTCCTCTGAGCCACCCCAAACCTGATCGCTACTTTTACAGAATAAAAATTGCGCCGCCCCGCGCTCCAACGGAGCGCAGGAGCCCGTTCATCCTTGCCTGCTTGCCGGACATCTGTCTGGGACTGAAGACCCCGCCAGCCCGCAAGGTCTGGCGGGTTTTTTGTGGTGCTCACTTGTTGGCGTTGACAGACTCTCAGGACGGTCGTCTACAGGATCCAGCCGGGCAATAATGCGGCCTCCTATACCCAGGTCGCAATCATCGCCTTGTCGAGATCGTCCTCACGGAAGTCGATTCAGCATCTTTTGTTAGCCTAGTATTTTGCTTGTTTGGCAACTACCTGAACGTCATCTTCATACACAATCATCCCTGGTCGATCTGTGGTCAAAGTGACAACCTCAAAATCAGAGTCTTCTAGAATTGAATTTATTTCTCGAAATATTGAAATCCATTCTTTAGCAGTGTCCTTGAACCAACAGACACACTCCGCGCTCCAGTTGTTTTGACTAAATGGGGGGCATGGCATGTCACGATTAAGTCGTTCTAGAAGCTCACGCGAATGATCGATGTAGTAGTCTGGTAATCGCCCGTTCTCGCTGAGGATTCGCAAACTTCCGATCACCCCTGTGCATTTGGTCGCACTTTGATGGTCCGATCTAACAACAAAGCGGATATAGCGGCTCATTTTGAAAGGCAACGTCTCGAATCAGGCGACGGCGATCGGGAAGCGTCCATGACACAACAGATGCCATGTGAGCCGTTGCCTGCATCCGCTTTATTCGCCGAAGATCATTAACAGATTCGTGGGTTGGGGGGCAACCTCAAATCCACCTTTGTTCGTTGACTTAACCTATGCTGGTCTGACGGCCCAACGGGCCGACCCATCCAATCCATTCTCCGCTTACGTCAATTCAAGTGCCTCAAGCCGCCGCCAGCACCGCCGTCTCCGCATCCTTGAACTCCAGCTCCTGCTCCACCCGCAGATTATCCACGATGTACATCTGCCGTTCCGGCGTGTTCTTGCCCATGTAAAACGACAGCATCTCCTTCACACTCCGGTGCTCAGAGGGGATCGCATTGCCCTCCGCATCCACCTCGTGCTCACGGATTTTCACCGGCTCCAGACGGATGTTCGGGCCGATGAAATGCTTGAACTCATCCGGGCTGATTTCACCCAGCCCTTTGAACCGCGTGATTTCCGCCGTCTTGCCGCAGCGGTGGATGGCGCGCTGGCGCTCGTCGTCGCTGTAGCAGTAGTACGTCTCCTTCTTGTTGCGCACGCGGAAGAGCGGCGTCTGCAAAATATACAGGTGCCCTTTGCGCACCAGCTCCGGGAAAAACTGCAGGAAATACGTGATCATCAGCAGGCGGATGTGCATGCCGTCCACATCCGCATCGGTGGCCAGCACCACGCGGTTAAAGCGCAGCTCCTCCAGATCCTCCTCAATCTGCAACGCATTCGCCAGCAGATAAAATTCCTCGTTCTCATACACAATCTTTCGAGTCAGGCCAAAGCAGTTCAGCGGCTTCCCGCGCAGGCTGAAGACCGCCTGCGTCTCCACATCGCGGCTCTTCGTGATGCTGCCGGAGGCGCTGTCACCTTCCGTGATGAAGAGCGTGCTGTCATCGCGGCGCTTGTCCTTCGTGTCAAAATGCACGCGGCAGTCGCGCAGCTTCTTGTTGTGGACCTTCGCCTTGCGCGCGTTCTCACGCGCCGCCTTCTGGATCCCGCTGATCTCCTTGCGCTCCTTCTCGTTGGAGTTGATTTTCTCCTGCAGCGACTTCGCGATGTCCGCATGCTTGTGCAGGAAATTGTCGAGCTGGGCCGTGATCACGCTCGTGATGTGCCCGCGCAGATTGCGCCCGGCCGGCTCCATGTGCGTGGAGCCCAGCTTCGTCTTCGTCTGCGACTCAAAAATCGGCTCCTGCACCTTCACACTCACCGCCGCGATCATGCTCCCGCGCACATCCGCCGGATCAAACTGCTTCTTATAAAACTCACGGCACTCCTGCACGATCGCCTCCCGAAACGCCGCCAGGTGCGTCCCTCCCTGTGTGGTGTGCTGCCCGTTGACGAAGCTGTAGTACTCCTCGCCATAGCCGCTGCCATGCGTGAAGGCCACCTCCACATCCTTGCCTTCCAGGTGGATGATCGGGTACTGCGGCTCCTCACTCAGCTTCGCGCGGATCAGGTCCATCAGCCCGTCCTTCGATTTGAATTTCTCCTCGCCCGCCGGCGTCCGCAGCAGCAGTGTCAGGCCCGGATTCAGCCACGCATAAAAGCGCAGCATCTCCCGCACAAAGTCGATCCGGTAATGCGTGTCTTCCGCAAAGCTTTCCGTATCCGCCCGGAAGGCGATCCGCGTCCCGTTCGGCTCCGTGCACGCCTTCGGCTTGCCCATGTCATACACCACGATCCCCTGGCTGAACTCAATCGACCGCGTCTGGTTCTCGCGGATCGCCTGGATCTCGAAATACTCAGACAAAGCGTTCACCGCCTTGATCCCCACCCCGTTGAGCCCCACCGAGCGCTTGAACACCTCGCTGTCGTACTTCGCCCCCGTGTTGATCTGCGCCGCACACTCCAGCAGCTTGCCCAGCGGAATCCCACGCCCAAAGTCCCGCACCGTCACCGTTTGATCATCGGCAATGTTGATCTCAATCGAGTTGCCATAGCCCATCACATGCTCGTCGATGCAGTTGTCCAGCACCTCCTTCAGCAGCACGTAGATCCCGTCCTCCGGCAGCGAGCCATCCCCCAGCTTGCCGATGTACATCCCCGGACGCAGCCGGATGTGCTCCCGCCAGTCGAGGGATTTGATGGAATCTTCAGTGTAACCGTGTGCAGGAGCAGGAGCGGGGGTGGCCATGGAGGAGGAAGGACGAAAGCAGAATAAAGAACGAATGAAAGAGCCGGACCCGGTGGCCGCGACTCAGGAAACATTGGAACCCCGTGAAATGGCAGAGAGGGGAGGGGGAGTCAAGAGGCGGGTGCCAGCGCCACCCCCAGACTCCAGCATCCATACGCCCCCGCCCCCCTGGCGGCCGAAGCGAACTTGAGCCGCAAGATCAAGCGTGCCGCCCCCCCTCCGAAGCAAACTCCTCGTCCTCGTCCTCGTCCTCGTCCTCGTTCTCGTTCTCGTTCTCGTTCTCGTTCTCGTTCTCGTCCTCGTCCTCGATCAAAGCCCGCCGCACCACGCTCAAAAGCCCTCAGGAAAAGATGCCAACCCCGAAAGGCACCCCGTTAAAGCCCTGTTTCGCAGAATAAAGCGCCACAGGCCAAAGCGCCCCCCGGAGCGCGGACTTCCAGTCCGCAGCACTCCGCGTGCACCCATGCCTCCGCACGTCTCCTCTGCATCGCAGCCTCCAGCGTGTCCTCCTGCTCGCCATACGCCACACCTCAAAGGTCTTCTCCACGCAGCGGGTGTGGCTGCAGACAGAACAGCGGAAGGACGAGGACCACGGGGACGAGAGAGCGATGGCGGCAGGGACGCTACGGAGCGACGTGTGTTTGCGGAGTGCTGCGGACTCGGAGGTCCGCGCGCCAGTAGCCTTGGGGCCTGCGTCGCTCCGTTCCGCGACGACCGCTCTTAACCGAGTGCCATGCATACCCGGCATGAATGGCACTCAGTTAAGGCGGCTCATCGCCGAAAAAGATGCCTTTCCCTCATGCGCGTAAATAGAGTTGTTACCGAATAGGGGGCCATATCTGCCGGGGCATCCGCAGTTGTAGATTACCATGTGGGCGGAGTCACCGAAGCGGATCGGTGATAAGAAGGGAGCGTTGAAGAAACCCCTGAACACACCACCCACATGGCCAAGCAAACTACCCAAAGCACCAAGACAAACAAGAGCAGCAAAGCGGCGAAGACGACATTGAGCAGTGCAGCACCTGATGCAGCAACCGCCGCCCCCGCACCTGAGACAACGGCCGTGCCGCCAGCACCGCTGCCTGAACTCATAGTCATGGGCATCGACGTGCATCTGCGGCAGCACGTGGTCTGTCGCAAGACCGACGCTTCCACCGTGCAACCCGCCCAGCGGATGAAGCCGGAGGAACTGGTGGCCTGGGTGGTCAAGCAGAAGAGCCAGGCCAAACGCATTGTGTGCTGCTACGAGGCAGGCCCCTTTGGCTACACGCTGCAGCGGCAGCTCGCGGCGCAGGGCATCACCTGCCACGTGGTGCGCCCGCAGGACTGGGACCGGCACGGGGAGCGCGTGAAGACCGACAGCCGTGATGCACGCGAGCTTGCCGAAGCGCTCGCCCGGTATGAAGCCGGCAACAAGCATGCGCTGGCCGTTGTGCGAGTGCCCGAGGTGGAGCAGGAGCAGCGGCGGCTGATCACTCGGCAGCGTGAAGGCTTCGTGCGGGAGGTGCGCCGCCTCGGTGCGATGGGCCGCAGCCACGGCATGAGCCAGGGGCATGAGGTCAGCGGTCACTGGTGGCGCAAGCGCGCGTGGGGTGTGCTGAGCAAACATCTGCCGCAGCATCTCAAAGATCTGCTGGAGCCCCTGGTGCAGGTGCTCGTAAAGCTCGAAGAACTCATCGCGCAGCGTGCAGCGCAGATCGAAACCAGGGCCACGGCGGCGACGACGCGGCCCAAGGGGCTTGGAGCGCTCACCGAGCGCATCATCGAAAACGAAGTGCTCGACTGGACCCGGTTCAACAACCGGCGGCAGGTCAGCAGCTATACAGGGCTGTGCCCCAGCGAGCACAGCAGCGGCGGCAAACGCAGGCAGGGCAGCATCAACAAGCATGGCAACCCACGGCTGCGGCACGCCTTGGTGGAATCCGTGTGGCGGTTCATCCGGCTGCAGCCAGGATGGAAGCGGCTGCTCAAAGTGGTGGAGCGTCTGAAGGGAAGTGACGGCAAAAGGCCGGCCAACAAGAAAAAGATCGCTGTGGCCCTGGCGCGCGAGCTTGCCGTGGACCTCTGGCGGCTCAACACCGGGCGCAGCACCCTGGAGGCCCTTGGATTGATCGCCGCACAGGCTGCCACCTGACGCAGTGCCGGTGAGCACGCGATGTGACTCATTCCAAACCCGAGCGAAAACCACCGCGACACCAAGCCTCAAGACCCCAGACACCCCTTTCCCCCGAGACAACCCTTTGGAACGGTGCGGCGCGCTCGACGCCCATCCTGGTCAGTGCAAACTGACCGGCTCGTAGATGGAGCCGCCGCCCGTTCCTCCAGCCGCAAACGCATGAAGTAACATGCACTGATCCTCAGAGGTCACGTGCGGATAGCAGGATGGAAAGCGCTTGAGCCCAGGCGCCCTAGCTGGAGGAAGCCGTCACCAATCTCATCAACAACACACTCCAACACAAGGCGAATCACTTCGCCGCAGAAGTCCCAAAAAAACGAAAGACAAAGAAAACCACAACTCACCTTTGACAGAGCCCTCATAGCAGGATGGGCGTGCCGACAGCCCGCCCGTCCGTGAGCGTGCTACAAACACCAGGGCCTGCGAACGTCCTCATAGCTGGGCGGTTTGGCGCAGGGAAAGGGGATGCGGTTGAGGAGGCGGTACCTGCCAAACACAACACCTGGCCTGCGCCCAATTTTCGCCACCTGCCCGGGGGCGGGTTTTGCTGGCGACGCTGTCAGGGGTGCCATTCCCTGAGGGAGATGGCTGGTTTCCTTCGTTTCCAAATTTGAGCCCCCTAGGTGTAATGCCGCTAAGCAAAAGAGGAGGCGTTGAAAAAGAGCGCTGTACAAATGAACTGCACGGTTAACTGAAGGTGGATGCACACAGCATCCATCCATGATTCTCAGCCCGCAGATTTTGAACCCTCTCTTCAGGCGAGGCT
>JANYCZ010000032.1 GCA_025360015.1 Verrucomicrobiota bacterium
ATTGGTGTCCGTCGCACTGGTGAAGTGGACCGTGCCGGCATAGCCCGTGGCCGTGTTGCCAAAAACGTCTTTCGCTGTGACCGAAACCGACACCGCTGTGCCCGCCGCTGCTGTGCCTGGAGCGCTCAGCACCAAGGCGGCCGCCGCCGCAGGGGTGATGTTGAATGCACCGCTCGTTGCCGAGGTGAGGCCTGCCGAAGAAGAACTCAAGGTGTAACCTGTTCCGACCTTGTTGATGCTCAGTGTGCTGAAAGTCGCCGTGCCCGCCACTGCATTGACCGTCGCAGTTCCAGACAGCGTGCCGCCTCCTGGATTGCTGCCAAATCCCATCGTCACACTCGCCGTACTCGTGGTCAGGTTGCCCGCCGCATCCTGAATCTGCACGGTCACTGCAGGGCTGATGGCCACGCCAGCAACTGCGGTGGAAGGCTGGACGCCGATCGCCAGCTTGGCCGGAGCACCGGCGGTGATGTTGAACGCGGTGCTGGTGGCAGAGGTGAGAGCACCCGAGGTGGCGCTCAGGGTGTAGCCAGTGCCGGCTTTGTCGATTTGCAACGCGCTGAAGGTCGCGACGCCACTCACTGCAGCCACGGTGGTGGTGCCGGAGAGGGCACCGCTGCTCGGATTGGTGCCGATGGCCATGACCACATTCGCCGTGCTGGTGGTCAAGTTGCCTGCGGCATCCTGAATCTGCACGGTCACTGCTGGCGAGATGGCCGTGGCGGAAACCGTGTTGGTCGGCTGCGCGATCACCGCCAGCTTGGCCGCTGCGCCAGCCGTGATGTTGAACGTGCTGCTCGTCGTGGAGGTGAGGCCAGCGGAGGAGGCGGCCAGGGTGTAGCCAGCACCTGCCTTGTCGATGCTCAGGGTGCTGAAGGTCGCCGTGCCATTGACTGCGGCCACCGTGAACGTACCAGAAAGCGTGCCGCTGCCGGGGCTGTTGCCGATGGCCATCGTCACATTGGCTGTGCTGGTGGTGAGGAAGCCATTGGCGTCCTGAATCTGCACTGTCACCGCCGGACTGATAGCCACGGAGGAGACGGCACTGGTCGGCTGGTTGATCACAGCGAGCTTGGCAGCGGCACCCGCGACGACCGTGGCCACCTGGATGGGGCCTGTGGCACCGGTGCCGACGACGGTCACCGAGGCATTGAGCGCGCCGAGCGCCGTGGCATTGGTGGAGAAGGTCACCGTCAGCAATGTCGAGGTGGCGCTGGTCACGGAGCCCACGGCCCCATTGTTAAAGGTCACCGTGTTGTTGGCTGGTGTGGTGGAGAATCCCGTGCCTGCGATGTTGAGGGTCGCTGAATTTTGCACGAGATTTGCCGTGCTCGAGGTGATGAAGAGATTGATGACCGCGGCCACCTGCACAGCGGCGCCGCTGCTCTGGGTATTTGAAGTGACCACCGCAGTCAGATTCCCCACTGTGGGCTTGGTACCAAACGTGACCACGAGCTGTGTCGGCGAGGAAGTCGTCACAGAGCCGGTCGCGCCAAGGTTGAATGTCACCGCGTTGTTCGCATTGCCGGCGGCAAAACCAAAGCCATTGATCGTCACCGTGTTGTCCGTGTTCTGGATGGTTGCGAGGCTGGAAGTCACGACTGGAACGACCGTGGCCACCTGCACGGGGGTGCCGCTGCTCACCGAATTTGAAGTGACTACGGCGGTGAGGCTGCCGCTGATGAGTCCGCTGAGGGCGGTGACGGTGAGCGAGGTCGTTGAGGATGCGACGACAGTGCCGGTGGTGCCGTTATTGAAGACGACGATGTTGTTTCCAGGGGTGGGGCTGAAGCCAGCGCCATTGATGACGAGTGAGCTGGCGTTGGCCGCGAGGCTGCTGGTGCTCGAGGTGACGACGGGGACGACCGTGGCGACCTGCACGGCGGCGCCGCTGCTCTGGGCGTTGGTGGTGACTACGGCGCTCAAGCCACCCAGCGCGGTCGGTGAGATGCTGACGGTGAGCTGCGTCGCTGTCGCAGCAGTGACGGTGCCGCTGCCGGTGAATGCGCCACTGAAAGTGACGCTGTTATTCAATGGAGTGGTGTCAAAGTCGGTGCCCGTGATGATGACGCTCGTCGCATTGACATTCACCGAGGTGGTGCTGAGTGTCACCGTGGGCGGAGGCACCGGCGTGTTATCGTAACAGACGGTGACGTCTTGCAATGTCGGTGTCGAGGCGCTGTCGGAATTGAGGAACACCGCTTTATATTTGAGGTAACGGAGGCCATTGAACTGGCCCATCGATGTGCCTTTGACAGTGAAGAACGTGCCGGAGGTGGTATCCGGGCCCACGAAATTAAATGGACCTGCGGGGTTGTTGCTGCCGGCCACCTGGAAGCTCAGATCGGTGTTGGCAGGCGTCGTGGCGGTCCACGACAGGGTCCTCCAGCGCGGCGTGACGCCAACATTTGGCACAGCGTCCTTCGTTGAAGAAACGAGATTACCGGATGCCGGATATCCGCCAATGTAGGTCTTAAAATTAAAATCCCGGGTCGAATCAGCGGTCCACGTGGCCCCGTTGTCAGTCGATACAGTACGCTGGCCATTCGCATAGGTGCTGGGTGATGACCGAATCCAGAAATAACCGCCAACTGAAGGATTGGCCACGGGGCGCAGAATGAGGGCGTATTGCGTCCCAGCCGTCACAGTGGCAGGTGTGCTAAAGTTAACCGTGTATGTAGCATTGGCACCGTTGGAAAACCCAGGGATCGTCCCGGTGGCAAGATCAGCGCCCGTGGGCAAACCACCGCTGGTCGCACGGATGGAAAGCGTCAAATTGGGAGTGGTTCCCGTAACACCGCTGGCAAAGAGATCCACATCGACTTTGGTGAGTGATCCGGTGAGCGCCGGAATAAAGGTCTGCCCCCCCCAACTAGAGACACTAAAGCTAGTTCCGGTGGTCGTTCCTGCTGTGTTGGACTGGTCAAGCTGCCCGACTCCCAAGGTCACGTTTCCTGGGCTGGTGGTGGTATCCACATTGGTCCCCACTCCGGCCTGAAAGTCCGTCTGTGTGGTATCAACCAAGCAAGCAGCGATGGCTTGATAGATGAACTGATCGGCTGCCGAGGTGGCAGTGGTACCGCCGACGGTCGTGACTCTGACGTCCACCGTGCCTGTGCCCGCCGGAGATGTGGCCATGATGGAAGTGGCGGAATTGAAGGTGAAACCGGCGGCGGCCGTGCCGCCGAAGGACACCGCAGTCACGCCGGTGAAGTTCGTGCCGGTGAGGGTCACCGTGGTGCCGCCCGTTGTTGGCCCAGCGGTGGGTGCGAGGCTCGTCACCGTCGGTGCTGCCACATAAGTGAACTGATCCGCCGCAGAGATGGCGCTGGTGCCGCCCGCAGTCGTGACGCGAACATCCACCGTGCCCGTGCCCGCAGGCGACGTCGCTGTGAGGGACGTGGCGGAGTTGACCGTGATGCCGGTGGCAGCCGTGGCGCCAAAGGTCACAGCCGTTGCACCTGTAAAGTTCGTGCCGGTGATCGTCACGGTCGTGCCGCCTGCGGTCGGACCTGCTGTGGGCGAAAGGCTGGTGACAACAGGAGCAGGTATGAAGGTGAATTGATCCGCTGCGGAAGTGGCGCTGGTGCCGCCCAACGTCGTGACTCTGGCATCCACGGTGCCCGTTCCCGCAGGAGCGGTGGCGATGATCTGGGTGGCGGAGTTCACCGTGATGCCGGTGGCAGCCGTCGCGCCGAAGGTCACCGCTGTCGCGCCTGTAAAGCTGGTCCCGGTGAGGACGACAGTGGTTCCTCCAGTCACAGGACCTGTGGTGGGTGAAAGACTGGTGACCGAGGGAGCAGGAACATAGGTGAACTGATCCGCTGCGGCAGTGGCGCTGGTGCCGCCAAGGGTCGTGACCCTGACATCCACGGTACCCGTGCCCGCAGGCGACGTAGCTGTAATCTGGGTGGCAGAGTTCACCGTAAAGCTTGTCGCATTCGTCGCGCCAAATTTCACGGCAGTTGCCCCCGTGAAATTCGTGCCGGTCACGGTCACGCTGGTGGAACCCGTCGCCGGACCTGCGGTGGGTGAAATGCTTGAGATCGTGGGAGTCGGAACGAAGGTGTACTGATCCGCTGCCGAGGTGGCGCTGGTGCCACCCGGGGTCGTGACTCGCACATCCACGGTGCCCGTACCGGCAGGAGAGGTGGCTGTGATCTGCGTGGCGGAGTTGACGGTTAATCCGGTGGCTGCCGTGGCACCGAAGGTCACAGCCGTTGCACCTGTAAAGTTCGTGCCGGTGACCGTCACACTGGTGCCGCCCGCAGCCGTGCCACTCGTCGGGGAAATCGAGGTCACAGTCGGGTCAGTCGAGTTGATGTTCACTCCGGCATGCACCAGGTCGCCGGCGATGCCTGACCAGCTCATGGTGACGGAGGATGCTCCGGAGGCGGTGCTGGCGCCGCCTGATTGCCCGTTGAAGACGAGATCGTGCGCCACCGCCACGAGGGTTTGTCCTACACCAGGGGCCCCGCTCGTCCCGTCTCCCGCGATGGCATCAATGACCATGTCCCCAATGGCGGAGGTCACCGTGAGGCTTGCCGAAGTGTTTGTTGTGGCACCGGAAACCGGAGTGACCTGGTCCACGTTACTGAACGCAGTGGCGGTCATTTCGAAAAAGAAGTTGGCCCCATAGGCCACGGTGACGTTGGCAGTGGTCGAAGACGCGCTGCTGCCGAGGGTTACATACCAAATTCCCGCATTCGAATTGTTCCCGCCGCCTTGCGGTTTCCGCGCCGCCTGAGTCATGCTGCTGCCGTTCCACGTCACCGAACTGATGTCCGTATTATTTCCCGCACCCGAACTCGTCACGACGAGCAGGCGGTTGTTTCCTGCCGGCACCGTGAAGGAAAGGGTCTTTGAGAGTGCACTCCCGCTGTTCTCTTCTCCTGACGCCGACGTGCCCAAAATGGCCACTGGAGTGGCGCTGGCCGTGTGCCTGAGAGCCAGAGCAAGCAGCAAAACCATCGCTGCGAGGGGAAGGCGGCCCAATGCCTGAAAACGGAACATGGCACAAGCAGAGGTCAGTCCTGCTAGGAGGGATTTCTTCGGGTGAGGTTGCAGACAACTGCAGTCGGACAATGGACTGTGTTGGTGGGGGCCACTAGCAGATGATGGGCTGTGCATTTCGGAGGTGTGGTGGAAGATGCCTGAACACATCCGGCCACAGACGGAAACAAGTCGTAACTCTTTTCCCAACCCCTGACTAAATGCACGGCAAAGTCGGTAGCGTTTTTTTATGAATACATCAAACATATAATTCGCTACATGTGAGGATCCACCGTTTTCCAGATGTCGGTCAGCATGACGAGCTTGCCCTTGCCATTCTGCACCATTTTCTGGCACAAAATGGTTTTTGCATTTAGGATTTATCATTTAATAAACAGGCAAAGGAATGGTTATTCTCTGCCTGAAGTCTGGCTGGGCGACAACCCAACAAGCGCCAGATCAGTCAAGACCTTCACCGATGAAGCACCGCTGACGGGCGAAAACCACTGCTATCTGCTCGTCGAACAAAACGACGGCAACATGGCATGGTCATCACCGGTGTGGGTTCAGGTGAAGTAGACCGATTCTCAACCACATTTGGCTTGTTCGTTTGGCCGGCGTCGCCTTATGCTTTTCACAGCAGAATCGCATCCCTTCTGCCCCAAAGTCAGCAAGAGCACCCCCGGCCTTATTGAATCCTGATGAACCCCGACGACACGCCACCAGACACCTCCGCCCCCCAGGTACCCGCCGCGCTTGACCACGGCTCCACGCCTGCGGCAGACAACGGCACAGGCACCACCGCCCCGCTGGTTCAGAACTGCATGATGCGCGGTCTCTTCCTCCTGGCGGTCCTTGCCGCAGGTTGCGTGGTTTTCTTTGCCGTGATTGTCTTTTTCATCATGCCTTCCACTACACACCGGCTGGGCGCTTACCCCAAACTGCGGGCAAGTTGGAATCAGCAGCACATCGCTCATTTCCCCCAGGAGATACCAGCCGATGCCACACTAAAAAAATTCTCCCACTTTCCGGGTTATTTGCAGGGCGGTGCCCACATTCAGCTGCGACTGCAACTCCCGCCCGCGCGGATTCAGGCGCTCCACGACGAATTCGCCAGCCAGTGCACCACATCGTTTTGGGGAGGCAGTAAGTATATCCACGTGAGCGAGCATGACGGCATGCCCACTACCAACTTTTTCACCCGAGGCAGCAGCCCGCTGGAATTCCCCTCTGATTACGAACTCATGGTTTTCGACCGCGTTCTGCCGAAGTCGGAAAGAATGCCCTACATGTGGAATCATGGTTCCAGCCACGGCGTCGCCATCAGCGTGCAACGCCACGAGATCGTTTATTGGGCCGAAACTTGGTGAGGAAAGGTGGTGCGCGATTTCACTGCCACCCACCGCCGAGTGCCTTCAGCATTGCCACGCTGGCGATGAGCCGCTGGCCTTCCACCTGCGCAGCAAGCAGTTGGGTGTTCAGCAGCGTGCGGTTGGCATCCACAACTTCAAAATAGCTGGCGAGCCCCTTGTCATAACGCAGCTTGGCAAGGCGCTGGGTTTCATGCGCGGCGGCGATGGCCGCATTGAGCGCCGAAGCCTGCTTCGCATAGGCGCTGGCGTCGATCATGCTGTCCTCGACTTCCTGCAAAGCCACCAGGATGGCCTGCCGGTAGTTGGCCAGCGTCTCATCATAGCCCGCCTTGGCCGATCTCAAGTTGGCCTTCAGCTTTCCACCCTGAAAGATCGGCAGCGTCATGCTGGGGCCGATGGTCATGATGCGGCTGCGCTGGTCATAGAAATTTCGGGGACCCACGCTTTCCAGACCGCCGCTGCCGTTGATGCTGAAGGCAGGATAGAACGATGCGGCGGCAACACCGATCTTGGCGTTCGCCTCGCGCATGCCCTGCTCCGCAGAACGGATGTCAGGACGGCGCTGCAGCAGCGTGGAGGGCAGGCCGCCGGGCACTTTCGGCGGGTGCGGCAAGTGGGAATTTTTGGCGAGCCGGAAGTTTGAAGGGATTTCACCACAGATGACGGCGAGGGCATTTTCAGCATTGCCACGCTGGCGCTGCAGCGCGGCCAGATCACTGTGTGCGATCTCCAGCTCGGTCCGCGCCCGCGCCACGTCCATTTCATTCGCCAGTCCGCCTTTGAAACGTGACTCCTGCAGTTTCAGCGCCTCTTCACGCCAGGTCTGCGTGCCGATCACGACATCGGCTTGTCGATCAAGCGAGTGAGCCAGAAAGAACAGACGGGCCACCTCAGACGCGATCGTCAGACGCTGGGCGGAGACTCTCTCCATGGCTCCAAACTGGGCGGCTTTGGAACCTTCCACGCTTCGGCGCACCCGGCCCCAGAGATCGATCTCCCAGCCTTCATCCAGCAGGTTTTGGAAGCGGCGGCGCTGCGTGTTGGGCAAAGAAATGCCAGCGGGCAAGTTGGCACCAAACGAGCTTTGAGAAAGTCGTTCATACTGCATGGCGTCCCTCATGTTGAGGTAGGGGAACCACGCAGCCTGCTGCACGCCCACCAGCGCGCGCGCCGTCTCGACCCGGGCGAGCGCACTGCGGAGCTGGAGGTTGTTCTCCATCGCACGCTCCTCCAGCCGGTTCAGTTCCGCAGAGCCAAACAACTTCCACCACTCGCCGGGGATAGGAATATCCGCCGTGCTCGTCTTGCCGCCATTCTTCCACTTGGAGGGCATCAGCACCTCCGGCAGTTTGAAGTTGGGCCCGACGCTGCAGGAGACGCACGTCAGCGAGGTCGCGAAGCAGATAATTCTAAAGTAATTCATGCGCGCGCATTCATGGGGCGGAACCTTCCAAGTGCAACCTGCAAGACTCCCCGTTTGGCGTCGGATTGCTCCGACCAACACCCCGCTGCTGCCCACCACGATTTCAGCGAAGGTTTGCCCACGAACGCCCGTTATGACGCCGCCATGCGCTTTCTCCTTTGCTGCCTTGCCCTGCCCACCCTCGCCTCCGCTGCTGACAAGCCGCTGAACATCCTCTTCCTCTTTGCGGACGACTGGGGCCGCTACGCGAGCATCTACGCGGAGCATGAGAAATTTCCTTCCCCCAATCAGGTCGTTAAAACACCGAACATCGACCGCATCGCCCGCGAGGGCGCGTTGTTCAGCCGTGCGTATGTGAATGCCCCGAGCTGCACGCCCTGCCGCAGCTCGCTGCTCTCCGGCCGCTACTTCTTCAATTGCGGTCGCGCTGCCATCCTCAACGGTGCGGTGTGGGATCCGGCGATTCCGAGCTACCCCCTCCTGCTCAAGGACCAGGGCTACCAGCTCGGTAAATCCTTCAAGGTCTGGAGCCCAGGCGAGCCTGCCGATGCCCCTTATGGTGGCCAGGAATTTGCGTATCAAAAAAGCGGCGCACGCTGCAATCAGTTCTCTGAAGAAGTCACCAAGATGGTCGCCAATGGGGTGCCCCTCGAAGCGGCGAAGCAGCAGATCTACGACGAGGTGCGCGGCAATTTCGACAGCTTCCTCGCTGCACGCCCCAAAGGCACGCCATTCGCCTTCTGGCATGGTCCCACCAACGTGCACCGCAAGTGGATCAAAGGCAGCGGACAGGCGCTGTGGGGCATCAACCCGAATGATTTGAAGGGCAAGCTGCCCAAACACCTGCCCGACGTGCCGGAATTCCGCGAAGACTTCGGCAGCTACCTCGGAGAAATCCAAGCCTTCGACGCGCAGGTGGGCGTGATCATCAAACGGCTCGAAGCAGCAGGCGAGTACGACAACACCGTCATCGTCATCAGCGGCGACCACGGCGCGCCCGGCTTCCCCGGCGGCAAGTGCAACCTCTATGACTTCGGGGTGAACGTGGCGCTCGCCATCCGCTGGCCCGGACAGCCCGGTGGGCGTTACATCGATGATTTCGTCAACCTCATGGACCTCGCCCCCACCTTCATGGAAATCGGCGGTGCCAAGATTCCTGAAGGGGTGAACGGCAAGAGCCTGGTGAGTCTGATGAATTCCGGCAAATCCGGCCAGATCGAAAAGCAGCGCGACTACGTCATCACCGGTCGCGAGCGCCACGTCAGCATCGCCCGCGCAGGCAACCTGCCCTACCCGCAGCGTGCGCTACGCAAGGACGGCTTTCTCTACATCCACAACTTCAAGCCCGACCGCATGCCCATGGGCGACTACAAGTCACTGACCGACATCTTCACCCCCTCACAAGACGCCCTGGAAAACGACACCTATGCCGCCTTCCCCGACATGGACTCCTCCCCTGCCAAGGCCTGGC
This sequence comes from Verrucomicrobiota bacterium, assembly GCA_025360015.1. GTDB lineage: Bacteria > Verrucomicrobiota > Verrucomicrobiia > Verrucomicrobiales > Verrucomicrobiaceae > Prosthecobacter. Next base: position 9,260 of record JANYCZ010000032.1, read on the forward strand.
TCATCCAGCATCGCAGCGACTCGCAGTACAAGTGGTATTTCGATTACGCCTTCGCCAAGCGCCCCGAAGAAGAACTATACGACATCACCAAAGATCCCCACTCCACGATCAACGTGGCGAACGAACCCGCGTATGCGGAAGTGAAAGCAAAGATGGCCGCCGAGTTACTGGAGAAGCTCAAGGCCGTGGGCGATCCGCGTGTGACAATGAATCCTGTGCCGTTTGAGAATCCGCCCTTCACCTTGGACACCAAGACCGACCGACCCGGCAAAGGCAAGAAGGGCCCTGGAAAGGCGAAGGCGGAGTAGCACGGAGGAGGGGCTTCCAGCCTTCCCAAAACTTGTTTCCGTTTTGCAGGCTTGCTTAGGCTCAAAAGTCGTGAGCGCCGGGCCAGCGAGCGCGCAGCGCGAGAAGGTAGGGCTGCTTGTCCTCAAGCAGCCGCGAGCGTCGCCTCGCCTGCTTTCGGAAATCAGTTTCGCAAAGTGCTGTAATCGACTATCGGACGTTTTTGCCAATATGCGAGCCAGCGAAGAAAAAGGCACTTCCCAGCTATGCCCAGTCTGCGGCACTGCTCAGCGTCCTAATCCACGCCATCCACGCTACCTTTGCTCTGAGTGTGCTGCACAAGCGGCGGACGCGTCAGGTCGTCGGTTACAGTTTTCCAACGGCAGTCTCAGCGGAGGTTTTCAGGCTTTTTATACCGACACCGGAGAGCTACGTGAGTCTCATGTCTGCTTCATTCGTGGCACCCGTTGTTGGGCCGATGAGGCTCGCTTTGGAGGCATCGTCATCCAAACACAAGATGCAACCGAAGACGCCTAGCCAGGCGCTGCATCGAACGGCCGCGGATGTCCCGCTGGGAGGAGGATTGCATTTTCCCGAGTGAGCTAAAGCTCACGACTACTTTCATCCCTCCCCCTGCTCCTCCCAAAACTTCCGCAATTCCCTCAACTGCTTCTTATCCGGCTTCGCGACGGTTTCGTGCGCACGCGGCTGGATGAGCTCCCGCTCCCTCCGCAATTCACTGGCACGCTGGATCCACTCCAGCGGCGTCAGGTTCTCACAAAACTCCGCCACCTTGGGCGGCCCCAATCGCACCACTGAAAACGCGATCACCTTCAAGCGCAGCCGCAGATCTCCCCGCACCACCTCCAGCACATCTTCTGGCTTCAGATCCCGCGAAGCCTTCACCGGCTGCCCATCAATCGTCACGTTCCCCCTGGCACACGCCTGCGTGGCCAGCGTCCGTGTTTTGAAGGCGCGCACATGATGCAGCCATTTGTCGGCACGCTGGCTCATGCGGGAGTCGGGTAGGTGCGGTCGCCGAAGATGGCACTGCCGACGCGGACAATGGTCGCGCCTTCTTCGATGGCGATCTCAAAGTCATGGCTCATGCCCATGCTCAGACGCGGCAGGGGCACGCCCCCGCGTTGTTCAAGCTCCTCCCGCAACTCGCGTAACCGCACAAAGTAAGGCCGGCTCAGCGCCGGATCAGGATCAAACGGCGGAATGCACATCAGCCCCTGAATTTCGATCCTCTTCAACGCATACAGCGCCTCAAGTCCCTCGCGCACCTGCTCCACACCAAAGCCATGCTTGCTGCTTTCCTCCGCCAGATTGACCTCCAAATAAACCTGGGGAAAAAGGCCCAGCTCTCCCGCGATGCGATCCACATCCCGCGCCAGATCAAGCGAGCCAATGCTATGAATGGCCTTCACGACCGGCAGCACCTTGCGCACCTTGTTCGACTGCAAATGCCCGATGAGATGCCACTGCAAATTCGTCGGCAGTTGCGGCGCTTTGCCCAGAATTTCCTGCACCTTGTTCTCACCAAACAGCAGCTGTCCCGCATCCACCGCTTCACGAATCGCTTCCACAGGAAAGGTTTTGGAAACGGCGAGCAGCTCCACCGACACAGGATCACGCCCACAGCGCTGGGCGGCGGCGGCGATGCGGTCGCGGATGGCTTGCAGACGGTCGGAGAGGGAGTTCATGTCGTGGCAAAGAGAAACGGAAGATGAATACGTCGCGCAACGTATTTTCGCGTTCCACCTCTCCATTCCCCATGCAATCACGCCGCCATTTCATCCGCCAGTCCGCCGCCACGCTGTTCGCCGCCCCCTGGGTCACCACCGGCATGATGGCTGCCTCCCCCAACGGCAAGCTGCGCCATGCCGCCTTCGGGGCCTCGGGAATGAGCATGGCCGACATGAGCGCGATGTCGAACCACCCGATGTGGGAGCTGAGAGCCGTATGCGATGTGGACACCCGCAATTTCCCCAAAGCCCAGGAAAAGTGGCCGGACATCAAAGTGTATCAGGACTGGCGCGAGCTGCTGGAGAAGGAGTCTGCGAACATCGACAGCGTCAACGTTTCCACGCCCGACCACATGCACGGCAGCATCGGCCTGGCCGCCATTGCCAAGGGCAAGCACGTGTATGGCCAGAAGCCGCTCGCTCACAACCTGTGGGAGTGCCGCCAGATGGTGGAGCGTGCGCGTGACAAGGGCGTGATGACGCAGATGGGCATCCAAGTTTCCTCCGCATTCACCGAACGCCATGCCGTGGCGCTCATCCAGATGGGGGCCATCGGCAAGGTGAAGGAAGCCCACACCTTCTCCCACAAGAAGTGGGGCGATCTCGAAGTGCGCCCGGAGAAGAGCGATCCGATCCCTGCAGGCTTTGACTGGAACAAGTGGCTCGGCGTCGCCACCGAGCGCAGCTACATCCAGGGCTACGATCATCCTTCCAACTGGCGCAAGCGCCGCGACTTCGGCACTGGCACGCTCGGGGACATGGGCTGCCACATGTTCAGTGGCTGGTTCCGCTCTCTCGATCTCGCCGCGCCCATCTCGGTGAAGTCCAGCGGCCCTGTGCCAAACAAGGACAACTGGGCGCTCAATGCCGTCGTGGAATACACCTTCAAAGGCACCAAATACACCGCAGGCGACACGGTAAAGGTGACCTGGACGGATGGCGATGCCCGCCCCCCCGCAGAAGTCATGGCATTGATTGGTGCGGGCGCGAAATTCCCCGAACAAGGCACCATTTACCTGGGCACCGAGGGCGTGCTGCTTTCACCGCATGGCTCCACGCCGCTCATGTATCCACGTGAAAAATACGCCAGCTTCGGTGCCTATCCCAAGCTCGAACCCCGTGACCACTGGGCCGACTTCATCGACTGCTGCCTCAAAGGCGACAAGAAGCCCTCCGCCAATTTTGACTATGCAGGTCCGCTCACCGAAGCCGTGCTGCTCGGCTGCCTCTCCAGCGCCTTCCCCAATGAAACCCTGCAATGGGATGCCCCCGCGCTGAAAATTCCGAATTCAGCAGCAGCTGACAAAATGGTGCGCCGCGACTACCGCAAAGGCTGGGAGATTGTGTGAGCCGACAGAGTGACGCCAGAGTGCCTGTGGGATGGGTGTGGCGACAGCCCGCCCGTCTCCCAGCGCATCGACAACGCCCCGCACCTCCGTGTGCCCCACAGCACGTATGGTAGCACCTGCTTCATCAGGTTCCGGACGCGCCACCCATCGCGCCAAAAACACCCAGCCTAAGCCTCTCAATCATCATCGTCCTCACGCGGCCCGTTGACGGAGCGCTTCTTCTTCACGGCAGAGATGTTGCGGTGAACCCAGACGCTTTGCACCATGCCCATCAGGAAGAGTGTTACGATGACAAACGTACCTCCGTAGCTGATGAAGGGCATGGGCAGGCCGATGACCGGCAGCATGACCAGGCTCATGCCCGCATTCTGAAAGGTGTGCACAAAAAACATCGCCACCACTCCGACGACAATCAGCCGCCCGAGCTGATCACGGGAGCAGAACGCCACGAAGACACACTGCAGCAGCAGCAGCAGCATGCCTGACAGCACCAGCACCGAACCACGGAAGCCAAATTCCTCGGAAATCACGCCAAAGATGAAGTCATTGATGGCCTCGTTCGTGGGGAAGAAGGTGTTGTGGATGGAGGCTTGATCCGGGACCTTGCTGGAAAGCGGCCCCTTGCCCTCAAGCCCGCCCGTGGCCACGGCGATCTGCAAATGCCTCGGCACCCAGCCCTCGTCCTGCAGGTTCACCTTGTCCATCTGGTTGGTCAGCATGTACAGCGTGGTGTTGATGCGCGCCTGCTGGTAGGGCTTGAGCGCGAAGACATAGACCAGCGGCACCACGCTGACCACACACAGCACCAGCGTGATCATGTAGCGCAGCGGAATGCTGCCGACGAGCATCATCGAGAGGAACACCGGGCCCCAGACCAGGCCGGACCCAAGGTCTTCTTTGATGACCATGATCGCAGGAACGCCAGCGACCATTCCTGCGGCGATGATGCGCAGCCAGGGCCGCCGAAACACCGGCATCAAACGTGGCAGTTCACCAAAGATGACCGCAAGAATCAGGATGCCTGACATGATGGCGAATTGCGAGGGCTGGACGGTCTGCCCCGCAATGCGAATCCAGGCGCGATTGCCGTTGATTTCGGTCCCGAAAAAGAACAACGATATCAGGCCGCCGATACCGGCCAGATACATGGGTACACAGGCCCAGCGGATCCATTTGTAGTCGATGAGCGAGGCGGCAAAGTAAAACGGCAGCCCAAGCATGAGCCAGCGAATCTGATCCCGCCACTTGGTCGCGAGATCCGTCTGATCGGAGAGCGCCGATGCGTTGTAGATCGCGTAAACGCCAAACACCGCGATGCCGATGATGTTCAGCACGATGAACCAGTTCATGCCGAGGAGTTTTTTAAAGAGCGGTGTCATGGGGACAGAAAAAGAGAAGCAGGGGGGAACGAAAAGCGGTGGCTAGACCAGCACGGGCACCGCTTCGAGCAGCTTCTGGGTGTACTCGTGGCGCGGGTTCTCACAGATCTCGTCCGCATCGCCCTGCTCGACAATCTTGCCGTGATGCATGACCACGATGTGGTCGCTCATGTGCCGGACGACGGCAAGATCATGCGCGATGAAGAGCAGCGTGAGATCAAGCTCTGCCTGGATGTCCTTGAGCAGGTTCAAAATCTGCGCCTGCACGCTGACATCGAGAGCACTGACCGGCTCGTCACAGATGAGGAAGCGCGGCTTCACGGCCAGTGCGCGGGCGATGCCGATGCGCTGGCGTTGGCCGCCGCTGAACTCATGCGGGTAGCGTTGAAGCGCGTTTTCGGGAAGCCCTACTTTTTTGAGCAGTTCGGCGGAGACTGCGCGGCGTTCTTCGCGGGATTTTTCTTTGAAATGAATCTGCAGCGGCTCACCGAGAATGGCCTCCACCGTCATGCGCGGATTCAGCGAGCCGATGGGATCCTGGAACACCATCTGCATCTCCTTGCGCAGCGGGCGGAATTCGCTCTCCGGCATCGTCAGAATCTCCCGCCCCTGATACGTGACGCTGCCAGCAGTGACCGGGGTAAGCTTGAGCAGGGCGCGGGCCACAGTGGACTTGCCGCTGCCGCTCTCCCCCACCAGACCGACGGTGCTGCCTTCCTCGACCTCAAAGCTGACATTGTCCACGGCCTTGATCACATCCGCGGCACTGCCAAACCAGCCCCCGCGCACGGGGAAGTGAATTTTGAGATCTTGAACGCAAAGCAACGGCATGGTGGAAACCGCAATTTTAGCACAGCTGCTGAAACGCGCGAAAGTTTCATTGCGCGAAAGCATGAAAGTGTCAGCATTCCTTCCTAGATGAACGCACGCTACGAACTGCTCGCCCCCATCGCCACGGGTGGTCTGGGAGCCGTTTTCAGAGCGCGGGACACCCAGACAGGCCACGAGGTGGCGGTCAAACGCATCCTAGCTGACAAGACTGAAGGCTGCGGTGCCGCCGTGGACGCCTTGATCTGTGAGGCGCGGCAGCAGTCGGCCTTGCACCATCCAAACATCGTGGCCGTATACGATTTCGGCGTGGACGCCGAGGGAGCCTTCATCGTGATGGAACTGGTCCCAGGCGAGACCTTGGAGGATGTCATCATGCGCGAGGCTCTGACGACCGCTGATTTCGACGCCCTGGTGCGGCAGACGCTGGCCGGAATGACCGCCGCGCACGCGCAAGGCATCATCCACCTCGATTTGAAGCCGGGCAATCTCATGATCCACCGCCTGCCGGATGGGCGCTTGCAGGTGAAAATCCTCGATTTTGGCCTGGCAAGAAACACCCGGCAGCCGGCGCAGCAGGCCAGGAATTCCCGTAGAGAACTCCCCGGCTCCATCCATTTCATGGCCCCGGAGCAGTTCGAAAACGCCACTATCGATGAACGTACGGACATCTACGCGCTGGGCTGCCTTTTTTATTATGCGCTGACGCAGAAGCATCCCTTTGAAGGCGACATCAAGCCGCAGGTAATGGTGGCGCATTTGCACCATCGTACCCAGCCTCTGGCGGCACTGCGGCCCGGCCTGCCCGCGCACACCCTGCAGTGGGTCGAATGGCTCATCAACCGTCTGCCCTCCAACCGTCCCGCATCTGTGGCGGAGGCGCTGCGGGTCTATGCAGCCGGAGCCACCGTGCCTGGGGTCACAGGATGATTGACTCCGTGCCAAAAAACCAGCGGACTGGACAAGAAGTATCCGTGCCAACGACGAAAGCCTCTTGCCATCGCACCACGTGCCGCCATCATGGCCAAACTTGTTCCTTGCCTTCCCCATGACGCGTGTCCTCTCTGCACTTCTTTTTGCCGCCGCCAGTTTTCTGCTCTGCTCCTGTGGCATGATCAAAAAGATCATCCCGCCGATGCCCAAACTGCCGAAGATTGGACTGCCCGGCCTGCCGAGTAGAAACACCGTCGCCAAGTTCGTCCCTGGCATGGCAGAGAGGGACAAGGTGAACAGCGAAGATCCGGATGTGCCGTTCAATTCACGTGGCACCCTGGGCTTCGGCCACACCATCCGGCTTGAAGTGTTTGAAGGCACGCGCAGCCCGGACCGCATCTATCGCGGCATTGAGATGATCAACACCGAAGGACTGCTGCCGCTCGGCAAGGTGGGCACTGCGCGCGTCGGTGGGCTGCATCTGCCCCAGGCGGCGGAGGCCATCGCCACCGTGTTCCGGCTGGCCGGCCGCAACACCCGCGAGATCACCGTGCAGATCGTCTCCGTGGAAAACACCTCCGTCATTTCCGTCAACGGGGATGTGCAGGAGCCCGAGTTCGTTCCGACCTTTGAGGGCATGAGCGTGCAAAAGATCGTGACCGTCGCCGGCGGCCGCAAGGCCAGCTCCACCGCTCGCGGCTTTTACATCTCACGCCACGGCCAGCGCCACTTCTACACTTCGCTTGAATCGGCGGATAAGAATTGGGAACCGCAGGCGGGTGACATCATCACACTCTCTCCCGACATCTGATTTTCGCACCATGCTTGAATACACTGGCGGCGGCCCCGTCGCAGCTCAAAGCCCCCTGAGTTCCCTCGTTCAAACCGCCGCCGTCCTCCGCATCGGCACGGGGCTGCTGCTCATGACTCGCTACGGCATCGGCGCCGTGCAAAACGCATATCATTTCTTCTTCCAGGAAAAGCCCTGGGCCTGGGTGCCCGCGTTTCATGAAGCAGGCATGCCCTACGCCCATCTGCTCGCCCCCATCGTCGCCCTCCTCATCGTCGCCGTGGCCCTGAGCTGGATCATTGGCTTTTTAACCCGTCTGTTTGCTTTTGCGTTTCTGCCCGTGGTCATCACGACCCTCGTGGTGCTGCACAATGCCGACTCTCCCCGCGTGGAGGCCGCCTGGCTCTACCTGATCATCACCTTCACGCTGCTGCTCTTCGGTTCAGGCACCGTTTCAGTGGACCAACTCTTCCGCCTCGGCCATGGCGGGTCGAAAAGACGCCGCTGATGTCCCGCATCGTCCGCAGTTCCGCCGCTGCCGTCGTGACGCCTGCCGTCGAGCGCGTCCTCGCCATCGACCCCGCGCTGCGCAAAACCGGCTGGGCCGTGGTGGAAAGCGCCGCTGGTGTGGTGCGTGCCATTGAATGGGGCGTCATTCATAACAAGCCGGCATTGCTCCCCTCCGGCTGCCTCGTGGCCATTCGCACAGGCTTGAATGACGTCATCACCCGGCACGCGCCGACGGTCTGCGCCATCGAGTCCACCATCTTCGTGCAGAGCTACAAAACCGCCATCGTGCTGGGCACCGCGCGCGGTGCTTGCCTGATCGCTGCAGCCGAGCACGGCCTGCCGATCTACGAATACGCTCCGCGTGAAATCAAACAGGCCGCCGTGGGTCGGGGCGCCGCTCAGAAAGAGCAGGTGGCCTTCATGATCCGCGCCCAGCTCCGCCTCCGTGAAACACCGGAACCCGATGCCGCCGACGCCCTCGCCACCGCCATCACCCATTTTCAAAACAGTGCGGCAGCCCGTGTGACTGAGCGTGAGGCCAGGCGGGTTTGAGCCAAACGCCGTGCGCCTGAGAATAGCACAAGATCCTCCTCAGCCGGAAAGCCGGCCATGCCTTGTTCTACATGTTTTTTTGGCGGTAATAACTCACCACCAGCTTTTCACCTGGCTCCACTTGAAAGGAGTACTGCTTCAGCAGGTCCGCCATGGTTTCAAGCATCCAGGGGTAGGTGAACGTGGCCCCATTTTTGGTGTATAGAATATCGTCCGCCAGATACACCGCTGAATGAACCACGCCGCCGGAAGGTTTGGAAAAAAAGGCGATGTCCCCATAGCGCGGATCACCCGCGGCTGGAATGTAATCCTCCTTCAACTTCTTCATGAAATACGCCGGATCACTCATCTGCGAGTCCGGCACCACCTGAAAGAAGTTAAACGATGTCCAGTGGCAGTCGCGCACCGGCGCAGGACCATTCAAAGGATTGTCCGGTATGGGATAAAAGAACATTTGTGAGGAGGGCAGTGGAGGCATCACATTGATGATGCCCAATGTCCCGCCCGCAGGCGCAGCGGCGATGGACTCGAAGATGGTGCGCACATCGGTGGACTTGATCCCCCTGCCCCAGTAATTTGCCAAGGAGGTGATGTCCTCCCCCGGTTTGATGCGAAGCCGCATGGTCAGCGTCCGCTGGCTCGTGATCCCGCGCATGAAGTCGCGCTTCTCCTCATACGTCGGCAGTTGCGCCAGCACGACCGCAAGACCGCTGAAGACCATGTAGTCACCGTGTTCGCAGCAGAGCTGCTTGAAGAGCATCAGGGTATGCTCGCTTCTATGCTCACCGCCAAAGCGGTCCGCCAGCGTGTCCTTATGGATGAATGTGATCTGGCCGCGATTTTCAGGATATTGCAACACCGCCTGGTAGAGCTTCTTGCGGGGTGCGGCGGGCAGCGCGAGCAGCGTCCGGGCAGAAGGCCGCATCTCCATGCCATCCGCCGTTTGCACCAGTGCTTCAGGTGCCATCAGGTCCGCCATCAGGTCCGTCGGCAGCCCGGTGGACTCCAGCATGCGCTGCACCTCACTGTAATGCGCATGAGGGAAGACCCAGCGCGTACCATCTTCCTCCAGCCTGCGCAGCGGCAGCAGTTCCTCCGGGGCGGAGATGGTAAAGGGCGTGAAATAAACCTCCCCCCAGGGACCGGGCTTCAAATGCTGCCCCAGCATGGCGGCGGCGAGGCTGCCGGACTCATCCTTGCGATCGTACCATTTCATCAGCAAGGCACCCAGCAAAATCCCCGCGATCAAGAAACCGGTACGCGACAAAATCTTCTGGGGAAACGGGGATGGCACGGCTTCAGTTTTCTGCATTCGGTGGTTGGAAGTACTCCTCCGTGACACAAAAAGACGCCCTTCAAATCTAAATTTCTCGTCATTTTTTGCACTGTCTGATGCAGACCTAACCTGCGGAGAGTATTACACCATCCGTGTCTAGGGGGAGGCATGCAGGGCATGCGCCCAATGGGGCCTTTTTAACATTTCGCCGAGATGTGTTTCAGAGCTTCGGCGGCGTTGGTTTGACGGGAGCCAGCCGTTGGCTGTCCACACACATTGCACGCACTTCAACACGACACTTCAGCACTTGGGGATCCTCCATGAGATCAAAGTGCTGAGCATGCTGAAACAACGGCGGTTCAGAGCGAAGTTGAAGACAATTGATCTGCCCATTGTGACCCGTGACGTACAGCGGGCTCTGATTGGGTGACAGAGACCTCAGCGAGCCGCCAGCGAGATTTTCCGCGAGTTGAAATGGGTAAAACGCCTATGCCGCCCGCCCCCTGAGTTCGGGCTTGTTTCACCGTGGCCTCCGGCTAGCATGAGGCTGCTTATTTCACCCCCTTCATTCATCCATTTGAAATCCGGTTTCGTTCTCGCCTGCGCACTCGTAGGCGCGGGGTTTGCCATGGCTGCCCCGGTGGAGGAGAAGCGCACGGACGATCCTGGAGCCAGCCCTGACATCGCGCTGCTGCGCCTGAGCTATGAACGCGATCTGATCGAAGCCAGCCTAGCACCGGTGAAAGAGCAGATCACCACGCTGGGCACGCTGGAAAAGCAGTTCGCCGCCGACCGTGATTATGACGACGCCATCACCGCCCGGGATGAACGCAAGCGTTTGCAAAACGAACTGGCCCGGCTGGACAAAGAGCTGCTGCTGCTGCAAACCCGCGAGCAGGCGCTCAAAACCTCGCTGCTGCCGGACCGCATCAAGCTGCCGCTGGATGCCGCCGCGCTGAGCGACCTCCGCCATGAAGGCGGGGCCATCACCGGATGGTCGAAGGTTGGCGCTTCCGCCACCTGGAAACTGCCCGCACTGCCACCCGGCGGCTATGAGGTGATGCTGCGCTACCGCTGCGGTGCGGCGGAGGGCGGCAAGCTCCTGATCAAGGAGGCGCGCTTCACCCTGACCACGACCATCGAGACCACGCTCAAAGGCCCCGAGGAGCGCAGCGCTGGCACGCTCAAAATCAGCGACGGCACGGGCACCCTGACGCTCTCCGCACAGGCGCTGGTCACTGACAACCTCATGCAACTGCTGGCTGTGGAGCTCGTGCCAGCCTCCCGATGAAACGCCTCCTGCCAGTCTTGATTTTCGCTCTGCATGCCTCCCTGGCCTTGCAGGCGCAAACGCCCGTGCAGGAGCCGGCCACCCTCACCGCCACGCGCACGGCCTTCATGCGCCAGGTGATGGCAGACTCTCAACTGTTGACCCAGCAGTACGAACGCGCGCTGGCCAAGGTGGAAACCGAAGTCGCCACTGCGGGAGACTATGAGGAGGCACGCGCGATCCGCCTGCGGCGTGAACAATTGCAGGCGCTGTATGCTGGCACGGTGTCCAGCCTGGCCACGCCGCTGCCGCTGATGCAGGCAAGAATGATGGGGTCTGCGCAGGCCTCCGGTGAAACGCTGGGCGGCTGGCGCTCCAATGGCAGCGGCGCAGAGTGGCTGAATTTCCGCCTTATGCCGGGCAGCTACCACCTGGAATTTGAGGTGAACATGAGTGACGCCCCCGTCGCGGGCAGCATCTATGCCTCTTCCAAATTTCAGCCGCAGCAGACCGCCTTGTTTGAATTTGACGAGGTGACGCTGCTGGGCATCGCCGCAGAAAATCACCGCACGTTTGAAATCAAGCGCAGCACGGATGAAATCACCTTCACCACCGTGCGTGTGGGACCGCTGACTTTCAGCCGCAATCCGGTCACCCTGCGTTTTACCGCTGCGGATGGCTATCCCGCCAACATCATCCGCATTCGCAACCTGCGGCTGGTGCCCGTCACGGATGCCGCTGCTCCGGTGAGCACCGCCACGCTGCCGCCCACCAGCTCCACCACCGCGATGCAGCAGGCCAGTGCGACCTTGAAAGACGCCATCGACACGGCGAGGAAAGCCGCCGCCGCCAAGCACCTCGACGAACTGAATGATCTCGCGGTGACCAAGCCGGCGCTCAAAGGTCAGATCGACGCCGAACTCCGCCGCATGAAGCGGCTGGGAGATCAAAAAACGGGCCCGGCAGGCATGCATGCCATCACCATGACCGGCGGCGGCTTCAGTGGTTTTGAAGACATCAGTGACGCGCGCCTCGCGGATGAAGAGCCGCTCTCCGGCGAACGCTTCAAGGTCGTACACGAAGGTCGTACGCTGATGGTGCGCCTGCTGTGGGTCGATTGCGCGCCACCGGAAGAGGATGACGAGCCGCGCGTGAAACGCTTCGCCAAGCATTTCGACATCGAGGATGAGGATGTGATCGCCGTGGGTCGTACCGCCCGTGAATTCACCGCCAGCTATCTGCATGACAAACCTCTGCGCCTGCTGATCCGCCCGGATCGCGACAAAGACGGCACCATGGCCGCGCTTCTGTTTCTGCCCAATGTGGGTTTGTATCAAAACGTGCTCATCAACCACGGCCTCGCCGCCGTGGTGGCACCTGCGCGCGAGAAGCAGCACAGCGCCATGGAGCGGGCTTTCCTGGCCACGCTGAGCGCGCTGGAAACCGCCGCCAGAAACCGCAAGCCCCCGCCCGGAGCCTGGGCGCTCTCCGCTGAAACGAATGGAGGGAAGGTTCCATGAAACACCTCCTCCTGACCACCGCAGTTCTGCTGCTGGGCGGTGCTGCCACAGCTCAGCAGCCTGCGCCCGCGCTTCCTCCGGCTGCGACCGCACGTTTGCAGCAGATGGAAAGCATCTACCAGAAAGGCCTGAGCGCACGGCACATCCCGCTGCTGGGAAAGTACCTCGTCGAACTCCAGCGGCAGGCGGCGGCGGCCACCGACAAATCCGCCTACGAAGCAGAGATCCGCCGTGTGCAGCAGATCATCAGCGCCGGCGGCGTGCTGGACTTGATCGCCACGCAGCAGGCACAGTCCGGCACCATGCCCATGCCTGCACCCATGCCCCCACCGGTGCCCATTGAGCAGAAACAGGCCCTCATCGCGCTCTCGCCCGCACTCGCGCAGGAGGTCTCCCCCAAAGCTGCGGCGGATGCACCCACGGCCACCATCGGTGAAATCGGCTGGCGCATTGAATTCATCGCCGCAGGCACCTATGATCTGCTGCTGCACTACGCCTGCCCGGAGTTGGAGGAGCCGCTGAAAGTCCGTGTCGAATTCAACGGCCAGACTCTCGAAAAAGAACTGGAGGTCGAACGCATGACCAAGGACACCAAGACCTTCCGCATCCTGCGTCTCGGCAGCCTCAACTTGACCAGTGACCTCCGTGGCGAAACACTGCACCTCATCGCGGGTGACAAAGCCAGCCCGCAGCTCATCGTCAAAGGCCTGCTCATCACGCGGCCACGACCTTCCATCCCCAATCCTTAGCGCCATGCGTTTTGTTTTTCCGCTGATCTTTGCCGTCCTTGCCCTGGGCGTGCTGCCCTCCTGCAAGCGTATCGAGGCCAAGCTGCGCCGCCTTGCCGAGCAGAGCGGCGTCACCCCAAAGCCGCCTCCTCCGCCCAAACCCGAAGAGCCAGTGCTGACTCCCGAAGAGCAGGCCATCGAAAAGAAGCTGCATGAGACCGCCCTGCTGGAGGCCGCCGCGCCCGCACCGGAAGTCCCCACCGCACCCGCCTTCGAGCTCAACAAATCTTCCGTCGTCTCCATCCTCGGCTATCATGATTTCAAAGACCGCGGCGGCAGCCCCATGCTCATCGCCGCATCGAAGTTCCGCGCGCAGATGCAGGCCATCAAGGACTCCAAGATCCCCGTCATCTCCCTCAGTGAAATGATGGCCTGGAAGCATGGTGAGAAGAACATCCCCGAAGAGGCCATCGTCATCACCATGGATGACGGCTGGGAGGGTGTGTACACCTATGCCTTTCCGGTGCTGAAAGAGTTCGGCTTCCCCTTCACCATCTACATCTACAAGAAGTATGTCGGCGGCGGTGGTCGCTCCATGAGCTGGGATCAGATCAAAGAGATGATGCAGCACGGCTGTGAAGTCGGCAGCCACAGCGTCTCCCATGAAAGCCTCAAAAAGAAGCCCAAGAACAAGACTGACGCTGAGGTGCAGCAGTGGATCGTGGGCGAACTCAAAGACTCACGCGATTTCTTGGAGGAAAACCTGCATGTGAAAGTTCCCTCCTTCGCCTATCCCTACGGCAACTTTGACGACGCCATCATGCAGACCGGCCTGCAGATCGGCTATGAATCCCTGGTCACCGTCAACGGCCAGAAGGTCACCTGGGACACCCCCAACGGCAAGCTGGGCCGCTACATCATCCACGGTGACAACGACATCAATTTCAAGCTCGCCACCAGCTTCCGCGGCCGGGGTGATGTGGGCTCCAACAAATTCCTGGTGGCTGACGCCAAGAACGACAAAGGCGAGCAGCTCATCCAGCTCAAACCCAAGCCGGACACCGTCATCACCGAGCGCCGCCCGCTCATCGAGGCGGATTTGAAAAAGCTCGGCACCATCATGCCGGAGAGCATCAAGCTGCGCATCGGCGGTCTCGGCACCGTGCCGGTGGACTACGACCCGGCCACGATGGTGGTGCGCTTCCAGTTTCCCTACAAGCTCCGCCGGGAGGACTGCGCCGTGAGCCTCAGTTTCCAGCGGGCCCCAGCCCAGCCCGTCGAAGTCGTGAGCTGGCACTTCAAGATTGATCTCGCGGCGGCCTATCTGCCCGCCCAGTAGCCTCCTCCTTTTCCAGTCCCTGATTCGTCCTGCCTTCGCAGTTGCCATGCTTAGACTGCTGCCGACTATCCACCGTCCCTTACTTTCTCCCGATGTTCTCCGCCCTCTCTGAAAAACTCGAAAGCGCCTTTAAAAAGCTGCGCGGCCAGGCCCGCATCAGTGAATCCAACGTCAGCGATGCCATGCAGGAAATCCGCATGGCCCTGCTGGAGGCAGATGTGGACTTCAAGGTCGCCAAAGATCTCGTCGAGACCGTCAGCAAGCAGTCCATCGGTGCCGAAGTACTGCTCAAGGTTTCCCCTGGGCAGCAGATCGTCAAAATCTTCCACGATGAACTGGTCAAGCTGCTGGGCAGTGACGCCACCGCGCTGAATGTGGATCCGCCGCAGCGCATCCTCATCACGGGCCTCAATGGTGCCGGGAAAACGACCACCTCCGCCAAGCTGGCAAGCTGGCTCAAGAAGCAGGGCCGCCGCCCGCTGCTCCTGGCGCTGGATTTGTACCGCCCTGCCGCCATCAAGCAGCTCCAGGTGCTGGGCCAGCAGCTCAATGTGCCCGTCTTTGCACCGGCCGAAGGTGAAACCGATCCCGTGAAGGCCGCGAAGGCAGCCATGGTCTGGCTCAAGGAACAAGGCAGCGGCGTCGCCATCTTCGACACCGCCGGCCGGCAGGATCTCGATGAAGATCTGCTCGCGGAACTCAAACGCGTGCGCGCCGTGGTGGAGCCGAATGAAGTGCTCCTCGTCGCAGATGCCGCCACCGGCCAGCAGGCCGTGAGCGTGGCGCAGAAATTCAATGCCGCCGTCGGCATCACGGGCTTGATCATGACCAAGCTGGATGGCGATGCCCGTGGCGGTGCGCTGCTCTCCATGCGGCAGGTCACCGGCTGCGCGGTCAAATTCCTCGGCGTGGGTGAAAAGATCGATCAGCTCGAAATTTTCCACCCCGACCGCATGGCGCAGCGCATCCTCGGCATGGGCGATGTGGTGGGTCTGGTCGAGAAAGCCTCCGAAGAGATCGACGAGAAGGAGGCCATGAAAATGGCCGCTCGCATGCAGTCGAACAAATTCGATTTCACCGACATGCTCTCGCAGCTGCGCATGATGAAGAAGCTCGGCCCCATCGGCGGCATCCTCGGCATGCTCCCCGGCATGGGCAAGATGAAGGACATGATCGGCCCGGACAGTGACAAGCGCATGAAGCACGTGGAGGCGCTCATCCTTTCCATGACGCCCAAGGAACGGCAGCGCCCCGAGATCATCAACGGCCAGCGCCGCAAGCGCATCTGCAACGGAGCCGGACGCCCCGTGATGGAAATGAACCAGCTCCTCAAGCAGTTCGAAATGATGAAGAAGCTCATGAGCAACAAAGGCATGATGGCCCAGATGATGGGCGGCATGATGGGAGGCGGCGGTGGTGGGATGGGCGGCATGGGAGGGCTCGGTGGCCTCGGAGGAATGCTCGGCGGTGGTGGTGGCGGCAAAATGCCCAAGCTCCCACCCGGCATGAAGTTCCCCGGCAAATTCTAATCTTTAGTTCCCACACCTGATTATGAGTTCCCCTTTCCGCATCGGAGTCGCCGGAGTCGGCGCCATTGGCAAAAACCACGCACGCATCATGGCGGAGATGGCCGCGAAGAGCGAGGGCGCGATCACCTTCGCCGCTGTGTATGATGCCGACCCCGCACGCGCCGCTGAATTCGCCGCGCAATACGGCACGCAGGCCGCCAGTGACCTCGCCGACTTCACCCAGCGTGTGGACGCCGCCACCATCGCTGTGCCGACCATCTTCCATCGCAAGGTGGCCGAGCCGCTGATGCAGGCCGGCATTCATGTCATGGTGGAAAAGCCCATCAGCGAATCCTACGCGGAGGCGCAGGCGCTCATCGAACTGGCCAAGGCCAAGAGCGTCATCCTGCAGGTGGGCCACATCGAGCGCTTCAATCCTGTGCTGTTGCAGCTTGAAGAGCGCATGGACAATCCGCGCTTCATTGAGGCGCACCGCCTCTCTCCCTTCCCGAACCGCAGCATCGACATCGGCGTCGTGCTGGATCTGATGATCCACGACATCGAGATCGTGCTGCATCTGGTGAAATCAGAACTGGTCCAGATCGATGCCGTGGGCATTCCGGTGCTGACCAAACGCGAAGACATCGCCAATGCGCGCCTCAAGTTCGCCAACGGCTGCGTCGCCAACATCACCGCCAGCCGTATCAGCCCGGAGAAGATGCGCAAGATCCGCGTGTTCCAAAGCTCGAGCTATCTGAGCCTCGACTATCAGGAGCAGAGCGGCTGGATCTACCGCAAAGACGGCATGCAGATCGTGCGTGAGGCGGTGGAAGTGGAGAAGGACGAGCCGCTGAAACTTGAGATCGCCGCCTTCGTCGAATGCGCCCGCCATGGCCGCCGCCCGGTCGTCACCGGCCAGGAGGGCGCGGAGGCCGTGCGCATCGCGCTGGAAATCACCGATCAAATTGAAAAGAACGCCGCTTTAGGCGCCGCATGAACCGCATCTTCATCATCGCAGGCGAAGTCAGCGGCGACACCCACGCCGCAGGACTCCTGCGTGAATTGAAGACGCTGGAGCCGGACATGAAGGTCGTCGGCCTCGGCGGCCCGAAGATGCGTGAAGTCGTTGGCGAGGGTGTGGAAGACTGGGTCGAAACCGCCGGCGTCGTCGGCCTGTGGGAAGTGGTGAAGATGTACGGCTACTTCAAAGAGAAGATGAACGCCGTGCTGGACTCCATCCTGGATCAAAAGCCCGAGGCGGTGATCCTGGTGGACTATCCCGGCTTCAATCTGCGCCTCGCCAGCAGCTTGCGCACCGCCGGCTACAAAGGGCGCATCCTCTACTACATCAGCCCGCAGGTCTGGGCCTGGAAGAAAGGCCGCGTGAAGACCATGGCCAAGGTGCTGAACCTCATGATCTGCATCTTCCCCTTCGAGAAGGATTTCTATGAAAAGAGCGGCCTGCGCACCGAATTCAGCGGCCACCCCATGGTGGACCGCGTGGTGACGCTGAAGCGTGAATGGAAGCGCGAGCCAGATCTCATCGGCTGGTTCCCCGGCAGCCGCCTCAATGAGGTGCGCCGTTTGTTTCCCATCATGATGGACGCGGCCAAGATCATCAAGCAGGCCATGCCCAGCGCCCGCTTTGCCGTTTCCGCCGCCAACGAAACCCTCGCCGGATTCATGCGCAACATGACCGACGAACACGGTATGCCCGAGGCCAAGCGCTGGATCGAAACCGGCACCGTCTATGATCTCATGCAGCGCGCCGAGGCCGGAGCCGTCGCCTCCGGCACCGCCACCCTGGAAGCCGCCTGCTTTGGCCTGCCCTACACGCTCATCTACAACGTCAGTTGGCCCACCTACGTCATCGGCAGGCTCGTGGTGCGCATCAAGCACCTGGGCATCATCAACATCCTCGCCAAACGCGAAGTGGTAAAAGAACTCGTGCAGGGCAATCTCAACGCGCAAACGCTCGCCAAAGCCACCCTCGACCTGCTCACCAACACCGCCAAGCGCGAGCAACTCCAGCAGGACCTTGCGGCCGTCGTCGCCACTCTGGGCAGCGGCGGAGCATACACACGCGCGGCCCAGGCTGTGCATGAATGCCTGACGAGCGCATAGTCCGCCGGCCTGCATGCCAGGCAAGAAGAGCACTGAGGCCACTTCGGGACGCGGCGGAGTTTATAGCGATTTCCAAAACGGACTTCCGGACAGCAGCGCGTGGCGACGCTCGATGGCGCTTGGAGGACCAAGCGCCCAATATCGCGCCGGGCAAGCGCATGCCCAGCGCTGGCTGTCCTCAGCCAGCCGCCTTCGAAGCCCCTGACCTACGAGCAAGAAAAACAAACTGCCAAACTGAAATAGGTTTTGCGAACCTCTATATATGCGTTCCGCCAAGGCTGTGCATGAATGCCTGATAAGCGCATAGTCCGTCGGCCTGCTTGATAGACTGACTAGGCTGTTATCCCCGCCCACCTCGGTCTGGGCAAGGCACAAGAATCTTCGAGTCAGTCCGTTCTTGAAGTCCAACGGCCTTCCATCAAGAAGACTCCAAAGCCACGCGAGACCACACACCTGGCATTGAAGGCCACCGGCCTAACGTGATGAAGACTCCAAAGCTAAGCCTGACCTCACACCTGGTATTGAAGGCCAACGGCCTTTCGTCATTGAGCCCAGGGGTGCCGAGCTTTAGCGAGTGCTCCCCTGGGTTAAGGCATCAGCACCGGGAAGCAAACCCAGCACTCCGAAGCACTCCACGGCCACCAGCAGCGCCTGTAATAAGCTCCGCCTCGCACTCGCGCCGTAATCACGCAGCCCCTCGGTGACAGCCCTTAACTGAGTGCCATTCATGCCAGTCAATTCAGCGCAAGGGCACCCTACATCATTAGATTTTCAACAGAGGCGAGTTCAAAAATCGGGCAGCGGCGCATGTGGTTCTACAGATCCAGCACGCGGTCCATCCGCTTCGCCACATCCGCCAGATACTCCCAATCCCCCGCCTTCACCTCCGCCGAAGCCCATCCGTTAAAATCAATCTTGGCCAGTTCAGCCCGCACCGCCGGCCAGTTGATGCTGCCCTCTCCAATCGGCTTGTCATACCCTTTGCGCAGCCCCTCATTCATCGCGCGCTCCAGATCATACTCCTTCACATCGATCTTCACGCTGCGCTTGCCCAGCACCTGCGCCCAATGCTCTGCCACGCCCCAGCGCATCATATTGCCAATATCAAAATGCACCTGCACCCACGCGTTGCCCACCTCATCAATGAACCGCGCCATGTCATACGCGCTGATTAAGAACGTGTTCCACACATTCTCGATCAAGATCCGCACCCCCTGCTTCTCCGCATGCTTCGCCCCCTCCTTCATCCGCGCCACCGAACTGTCCCACGTCTGCTGCAACGGCACATCCTGCGGATACGCCAGCACCACCAGCATCGAGTCCCCACCCAGCCTCTTCGTCAGATCAATTCCCGCCTCCAACCCTTCGCTCCGCCCACCCACGGTGCCATCAATAATCAACCCGCTCTCCTTGCTCGCCGCCACCCATTCATCCGCATTCTGCGTCGTGACATGACCCAGCAGCAAACTCGGCTCCACCCCCTCATACCCACAACTCCGCAGCTTCTTAAAAGCCTCCACCAACGGCATCTCCTTCGCCGCCTTCTGCGCCATCCCCCACTTCAGCGATTTGCGAATCTTGCCGGTGAACTGCCCGGCGTGAAGACTTGTACCAGGTGCCAGCACAGCGGCGCCCAGAGCGGCGGTATGGTGAAAAAAGCTGCGGCGGTTCATGCTGGAATAAAGTGAATGCTGTGAAGCATGCCAACAAAGCTAACGCGATGTCGAGTCATAAACACCACGCACGCTTTGGACGCCGGCTCAGCTTGCTGCTGGAACCGATCCACACTGTATTGTCCCTCGTATAATAGACTGACATCCTTGTCTTGAAGGCCCACGGCCTTCCGTACCTGTCCTACGAAGCTCGCAGAGCGAAGGAGGAAGCTTTAGCAAGTGCTCCCCTAGGTCCTGGCATCATCACCGGAAAGCAAACCCTGCACTCCGCCACACTGCAAGCCCGCCAGCAGCTTCTGCAATGAGCCCCGCCGCGAGTTCGCCGCATTCAAGCAATGCGTCCACTTCCACCATGAACGCTCTTAATGTCACTGCAAGGATCAATAAGTGGCCACGGTTCATCATGGCCCACTAGAACGAGAACTTTCTTCACTCTGACGATGCGATGGGCATACTGAGGAGCTTTTCATTCTCACGCAGTTTGTCACCAAGGCGGTGGGGATTGTGATCCAGCTCGGCGGTGATCTTGCGACGAATCTCACGCAACCAATCCAGGCCGTCGTCCTGCAGTGCAGGTGGGAGCGGTGTGTTCATGGCTTTTGCTGGAGGAGTTCGAGAGGGGTGATCAGGACGGGCGTTTAGTAGCAGAGTCTACCGTTGATCCTGCGGATGTGCGGGGTCTTGCTGGCGTTGGCGATGTGGCGGCAGTTCCACGACACTAGAATCTCACACTCACCTGCTTCATACACGTCGGTTCCGACCAGTTCCAAAACTGCGGTTCCAGCAACTTCGCATAATTGCCAACTGTGGAATCAAGATGACTGTGCGCCCCATCTTTGTCCGGCTTCACCGTGCCTTGAAGCTGACCGCCCTTGATCGCCGCAGCGACGGCGTCGTGATTGATGTTCCAGGTAAACAGCACCCCATCAGCGGCTTCACGCATGAGGAAGAGCGTCTCGCCGGTTTTTTTCGCATCACGCTCATGCGCGACGGCAAAGCACAGCTTGACCTTCGCATCCGTCGAAGCGCGGCGGATGGCGAACTCGATGGGCTTGTCGTCCTTTTTCCCGGGTTCAGTCAGCACCAGAAGTCCCTGCCTGGCATCGGTGACTTCAAAGCGCACCGCATCATGCTCATCAACCGGCCTCCATGAGCCATTCCAGTCTGCCGCTTTGAGGGCGGCGGGCTTGAGGCCGAAGTCGTCGTTCACCGTGGTTTCAGGACAGGCCGTCAGGACACAGGCAAGCATGGCACCGGCAAGAAGGCGCAGCGCGGTTCTCATCGCGGTGGCGCGGCGGGCGGATTGGGCGCGGGGGCGAGTTGTTCACGCAGACCCCTCGCTCCAGGCGGCAGCGTAAGGGACACGCCGCGTCCACGCTCGGCATCGTTGCCCGCCGGAGCAGCAACCACGGGGGGCGGTGCCGGTGACACGGGAATGGCTTTGGGTGCATCGGGCTCCACGGCGATCGCCTTGGGCACAGATGCAGGCGGGGGCACAGGAGCGTGCGCCGGGACGGGCTTGTAGGGAGCCACAGCTGCGCTGCCAGGCTGGTATGGGGCGTTGACCTCCACAGGTGCTGGAGTGTGCTTTTTCTGCCAGAGGGCGGAGCCGTTGAGATGCGCGCACATGGCGCCAATGACCATCGAGCCGCTGAGAAACACCGCAGCCTTCAGCCAGATAGGCACGTCCTCGCGTACCATGAGATGCGCGGGCATCGTGGGTGGCGCGCTGGCAGCGGCACGGGCCCAGTCGGGCGCATCTGGCGGCGAGGGTTCGCTGCCGCCGTTGCGGAAGAGCAGTTCAGCAAAGCCGATGGTGGGCTCATCCGCGCCTCTGGCCGCACCACCCGAGGTGAGCGCGACCGTGGTGGAACGGGAAGATTCGGAGCCCAGTGGCACTGAAATTTCACGCCTCACGGCGGTTCTGGTGACGGGGACCGTTTTGGGACGAGGCTGCAAGCCATGACCCACCGCAGGTTCCGTGCCGCCTCCACGCACCGGCTCGTTCGGTTTGACGAGATCGTAGTGCTGAATGATCCGCGCATAGCGGGCCAGGAAGTCGCTGCGCTGGGCAGGCTTGGACTCGCCCACCTTGGCGATTTCGTCATCCAGCAGGCGCGCCACGGTCTCCCGCTCACGCGCGCCGCCTTCCGGATCCGGGCGAATGCCCAGAGGGGATTCGAGGCCAAGCAAAAATTTGCACAAAGCCGCAAGCCAGCCGGCATGCCAGGCGGTGGTGGGAGTGCCGCGCGCGGGCGGCAGCAGCACGGCGGGGTCCGTGCCCCGACCAGACATCGAGGCAAGCGTGGGATGCGCCCGCACAATGATGTTGAATGCAGGCCACTCATTGAGCTTGGAAACGAGCAGCTTCGTGCTGCGCGAATCCTCACGCGCGAAACCGGTGAGCAGGAAGATGTCCTCCAGCCGCAGCTTGCTGGCGGGCAGCGTGGAGTTGTCCAGCTGCGTGAGCGCGGTGTCGAGTCCGGCCAGCACGAGATAGGCCTCCTGCACTTCCAGGCAGTGGCGTTCACGCATGAGCTCGGCAAGGCTGATGCCCTCGGCGATTTCTTCGGCCAGACAGGTGATGTCCTCGGACTCATTGACCAGCGCAAGCGTGATCAGGCTGGAATTGTCACGCTGTTTGGTGATCTTGAAGGCGGCGTCATCCACATCCTTCACCCGTGGATGGGCAATGCGTGACGGCGGCACCTGCTCGATGAGCACGGAGCGGCCCGTCTTGGTCAGCGTGCCGCGCATGCTGTAGGGATTCGCCATGTCGAGGCGCTGGCTTTGAATACGCACCAGATTGACGAGGCCCCGCGCCACTTCCTGATAACTGGCCAGCAGCGGGGCGAGCAGAGCGCGCGGCTTCTGCGCGGTGGGGATTTCACCAGAGAGCTGCTCCGGTGCGAGCTTTTGCAGGCTGGTGCGCAGTTCACGCATCGCGGCGATGACACCGACGCCCGCGCTGGAGAGGCAGGCCGCTAGAAGTTCGGCAAAATCCGCCGCCGCCAGCATGTGATCCGGCAGCGTGCCGCCTTGCTCGACAAGAAAGGTGCGCAGAAATTTCGCCTGCTTTTCAAAGCTGGTTTTCAACGCACGCTTTTTGCCAGCGCTGTTGTCGAGCACTCGAAAGTCCGCCGCCAGCACCTGCACGGCCTGCGGTGCCGTTTGCACCACGCGAAAGCTGTCGAGCGGCGATTCCGTGAGGAACTCGCCCCGCTCACATACCGCCACGACAGTCTCTATCGCACGGCCGGCGATCATAATCGCCAGCCAGCCAGGGATGTCCTGCTGCCGGGCTAGGTAAGTCCGCAAGGCCTCCCCGTCCACATTGCTGGTGATGTAAAACGGATTGCCCTCATCCTCGCCAAACTCGATCATGCGCGCCAGCGCCGGATGTCCGTTCTTTTGCAGCGCCTTGCAGGATTCCTCAAATGACGCCCGGTTTGACAAAGGCTCCAGCAGCACATGGCAGTGCACGTACTCCAGCCGCTGCACGTCAAACGCCAGTACCGCCACCTGCTCGGAATTGCGCACCAGCTCGACGTTGTTGCCGTCGGCGTCTTGAACGATTTGATAATGCCTGAATTGACTCGGCTCCGACATGGGGGGCGCTTGGGAGAGGGGGGTGCGGGACTATCCTGCCACGCGACGAATGTTCAAGCCAGCGATTTCGTGGCGGCATCACGCGGACGGCTTCCATGCGGCGATGGCATCCGGCGACCGGGACTTCATCCCGAGGCGTTGAGTAGTAAACTCATCCGGCAGCAGGATTTCAGTGGCCGACCCGAAGTTGAGAGCACCCATGAAGTGCGTCTCGGTGCGCTCGGCGGACTCCGCCAGCCAGGCAAAGGCGCTGTGGTAGAGACTCAGAAAAGCGTCCACATAGGGGGCGATGCTTTCGGAGGCCTGCGAGGCCATTTTCAAACCGATGGAGCGCATGCTGGCGGCATCCACCAGGGTCATCGAAACACCCGGCATTTCCGGCAGCGGCGCAGGCATGAGATGCTCGTTCAGGGAGATCGGCCTGCCGTTTTCAGCGAAAGGAAACGGCGCACCATCCATGGTGGCCATGATCTGGCGCACAAGGTTCATCATCTTGGGAACAACGGACTGCAGCGCAGTCAGAAAGGCGCTGGGATCATCCACATTGGCAAACTTCGCGCCAAGAGTCTGAAACGCAAAAAAGGTGGTGAGCAGTTCGCGGAAGGCCGGCAGCGCACCGCTCATGGCTTCATAGATCGTGACCCAGCCCGTGAGATCACTGCAGCGCGTGCGCAGCCAGTCACTGAGGTCTGCGGGCTCGCTCCACCAGAGCATGCCCAGCGCGGCGGCAAAGCGGCGCTCCAGCACCCGCTCACGCTCTTGCAGCGGGCCCTCCATGTGCTCCATCACCATGCGCTGGCAGGCGGCCTCCGTCCGCAGGGAACCAGGGCTCGAGTCCGTGGTGCCAAACTGCATGCGCGAGACGGTGAACCCCGCGAGACTGAGCGTGGCGGCGGCTTCCAGATCGCGTCGCCGCTGCCAGGCCTGGTTCCACTCCTGCAAAGCCACCTTGAACTGAGGCCCCCAGGCAATGATTTCTTCGCGCACGCGTAAGATCTCGTTTTGCAGCTCTGGCAGCGCAGTGGAACTCATGGGCGTGCTGCCCAAGCCACACATGGAGCGCTCCGGGTGCGCGAGTCCGCCGAAGTACCGGCGGATGACGAGCAGCGCTTCTTCCTCACGCCGGTTTTGGTGGATGACCTCCTCATCCGCCACCATGCGGTGCTCATGCAGGTTCAAGCCCAGCTCGTGCTGGTAGTAAAAATAGGTAACCTGCCGCGAGAGATCCACAAACTGCCGGAGCACCGATGCAGCCGGCTGCAAATGGGAGAGATGGGCAACGAGGGCCGCACCTTTCACATTCTCACCTTCGGCCTTCGGATGGGCACCCGCCTCACCCGATTCAGCGCGTGCCGATGCCCGCGCCTTGGCCTCCGTGGCAACATGCCGGGCCATCAGCAGCGAAAGATTCTCAGGCAGTCGATGCTGAATGACGCCGCGCTGAATCTCCTGCTCCGCCGACTTCCAGGCACCACCGAGCAAGGCGAGCTTGCGCTGCATCCGTCCGTAAATGTCCGTGCCGATGACATTGGCACCGCAGCGTGCCGCCGATTGCTGAATCAGACACAAAGTCAGCGCACTTGTCACCCGGGAGGCAAGAGCGAAAAAGATGAAGGGAATCCTGGCCACCAGCATCCAGCCGCGCATGAGCCTGCGGCCCAGCTTATGCCACTCCGCCTCACGCTTGGGCTTTTCATTCAGGTGCATCTCCCACGCGTCACGCTCCAGCGCAGCACGGAAGAACCAGGCGTTCATCTCCCGCACGGCATGCACAAAGATCGTGCTGATACCCCCGGCATTGTGACTGAGCTCGTATGCCAGCAGGCCGCCCAGTTCGCGTTCAGTAATGACCGAAACCACCGGCAGCCCCAGATGAAGCATGGTGTGCCCCGTGAGGATGCCGGTCAGACCGCCAAACATCGTGCTGCGCACCGAGATGGAGGTGTCCAGCCAGACCTGCGCGGGCGGGTGCGCCCGCAGATGCCAGCAGAGCGTGTGAATGAGCTCAAAAAGCTGCGGCTGCGTGGAGGCTGTGATTTGGATCGCCACCCGCGCATGTTTCGGCCTGGGCCGCAGCGGCCGCAGCATGAGCACCCAGGTAATCCCCATGAAAACGAACTTCAGCAGCTCAGGAACCATGCCCCACTGCAGCACCCCTGTCAGCGCCATGCGGCCGGTGATCAAATAGACCTGCCAGCACATCCATAGAAACAACCCCGCCACCAGCAGCAGATAGCTGCACTGCAACGCCAGCGAGGCAACGGCCGAAACCACCAAGAGACCAAACTGCAACGGACCGCGCCAAGGTGCGATGCGCACTGGCTTGTCAGGTTGCTGGGAGACTGGTGGAGCAGGCATGGAAGGTCCAAGTCGTCCAAGAGGACGGTGGAGAGGATAATTAACCTCGTTTAATATGGTAATTCTAGTTAATTATTGACGTTTAAAAGGCTTTAGAGCCAGCTAACGGGCAAGTTCTCGAACCCTGTCTCGTTTTCCTGTCATGAGGGTTCTTTGCTTTTTTGCCGCTTGGATGGCTGGTCTGGCATCTGCTGCGGCCTCCTCTCGTCCTCCCAATCTCGTCTTCATCCTGACGGACAACCAAGGCGCCTGGACTCTTGGCTGCTATGGCAACCCAGACATCCGCACGCCGCACATCGACCAACTCGCCGCCGAGGGCATCCGCTTTACGCATGCCCTGAGCAGCAATCCCGTCTGCTCTCCCACCCGGGCCACATTCCTCACCGGCCTCATCCCATCCCAGCACGGACTGCATTCCTTTCTCGATGCCAAATTCATGATGGGGCCGGAGGCCTACAACACCCTGCAGGAGTTCACTTCCCTGGGCGAAGTCTTGAGCGCCGCCGGTTACACCTGCGGGCTGAGCGGCAAATGGCACCTCGGCGCCAACATGACGCCTGGTGAAGGCTTCACCACCTGGACCACCAAACCCGACGGCAGCACGCTGGAGTTCTACGACCAGAAGGTCATCGAGAACGGTCAGCTCCGCGTGGAACCCGGCTACACCACTGACTTCTGGACCCGCAAAGGAGTCGAATTCATCCAGGCCAACAAGGACCGGCCCTTCTTCCTCTACCTCGCTTACAATGGTCCCTACTCACTCGGCAAGCTTATGCTCAATGAGGCCAAAAACCGCCATGCCGCCTACTACGCCGACAAGCCGCTGCATTCCTTCCCGCGCGATGCCATGCATCCCTGGCAGCATGACAACAAAGCCTTTCACAACACCGATGCCGCCCGCCGCCGCATGGCCAGTGAAGTCAGCGGTGTGGATGATGGCGTGGGCGAGATCATGGCTGCGCTCAAGGCGAACGGCCTGGATGACAACACGCTCGTGGTCTATTCCAGCGATCAGGGCTGGATGGGCGGTCAGAACGGCATGTGGGGCATGGGCGATCACTTCCGGCCCATCGGCGCGCATGAGCTCATGATGCAGATCCCGCTCATCTTCCGCCAGCCCGGCGTCATCCCACCCGCGCAGACCTGCGATGCCCTCGTGAGCAACTACGACTTCATGCCCAGCGTCATCGCACACCTCGGCCTCGGCGAGAAGATGCCGCAGCAGCCCAAATCCCCCGGCCGCGACTTCTCCCCCGCACTGCGCGGCCAGCCACTCACGAACTGGGACAACACCGTCTTCTACGAAATGGAAACCACCCGCGCCATCCGCACCGCGCGCTGGAAATACGTCTCCCGCTTTCCCTCCGGCCCCCACGAACTCTACGACATGCAAGCCGATCCGCAGGAGCGTTTCAATCAATACGCCCAGCCCGGCACCGATGAGATCAAGGCTGATCTCTCAAAGCAGCTCGATGCTTTCTTCAACCAATACGCCGATCCCAAATACGACGTCTGGAAAGGCGGCGGTTCGAAGGCGAAGCGGCATGTCCCTTGAGCCGGCTCAGCGCTTCGAACCCATGCATCCCGCGTGCCGTTGCCCGCGTCCTCGCAGAAAGAAGCGCGTCGAGGGACGGCATTCAGCGAGGACGCTGAATGCAACACTCCGGACGCGTGCGCTCCACTTTCACTTCCCCTCAAAACGCTTCCTCAATTCGTTGAAGTAGCGGCGCACCTGCTCGCGTCGTGCAGGCGGTAATGCCGCCTCATCCAGCGCGGATTCTTCCGCCTGGATCGCTTCGAGTGCGGTCTGGGTGGCGGTGCGGGTGGATTGTTCAGTGCGCACGCCGCCTTCGACGCTGCGCACGGTGCTCTGGCCTTCGCTGTTCTGCTGGGCGCGGACCATGCTTTGATTGTCGGTGTTCTGCTTGGAGGTGGGCGTATTGTTGAGGTCGGCTTTGCCACTGCCTGGCGGCAGGCCGTTACCGGGCATGGTGAGCATCGGCCCATTGGGCTCAGGCGGCGCGCCATCACCAGTGACAATGACTGTGGGGGCTTTGTCATCCGGCTTGGACTCGCTAGGGACGGGGGCGAGCAGCATCGGGCCATCGCCGGGCTGGCCCTGTTTGCCAGCCTGCCCTGGCTGCCCCTGGCCCATGCTCATCATGGGTTGCTGCTGCTGGCCCTGCCCTTGTCCATCCTGTGGCTGCTGCTGCTGCATTTGATTTTGCTGTCCGGACTGGCCCGCGCCGGGAGGATTGAGCATCTGCTGGGCATTTTGCGCCTGCCCGGTCTGCGGCGCACTCTGTTGCCCTTGCTGCTGGGATCCTGACTCACCCTGCCCCGCCTGGCTCATCTGCTGCATCGCACCATTGCTGCCATCCTGCTGCCCGGCGATGTTGCTGCCCGAATCACGCAACTGCTGGGCAAGCTGCTGCAGTTCCTGGCGCGACTGCTCGCGCAGCGCGAGGTCACGCAGCTTGTCGGCGAGCTTTTGGAATTCTTCGCCCGCAGCCGCCGGCTGGCCTTGCTGCATCTGATCCCCTGCGGCGAGAACGTTCTGGGCCACGGCGCGCTTGCGATCTTCCTGATCTGCCTGCTGCTGCGCTTCCTTGAGCGTTTCGTTCATGCGCTCCTTTGCCTGCGCACCGAGCTGCGGTGATTTGAGCTGGCTGGCGAGCGCTTCCGCAGCCTGCGAGGCAGCCTGCGCATTCTTTGCCGCCACGGCGTCGCCGAGATCTGCGGTGTCGGCATGCTGACGCAGTGCCTCAATGAGTTTTTCCGAGGCCCAGGGTTCCTTGCCGCTGCCCAGTTCCTCCGCGAGTTTCTCCGCTTCACGCGCACGCTTTTCCAATTCGGCCAGCACATCGCGCGCGTCCTTGCCACCCGCGTTGGCGAGGTCTGCGGCGGTTTTTTGCAGCTTCTGTTTCAAATCATCGACCTGCTTGGACTCTTCATCCTTGAGACCCGCCAGCTTCTTTTTTTCCCAATCGGTCTGCGCCAGTTTCTTCGCCTCCTCGGCGGCTTTGCGCGTCATTTCCGCGTCCATCGTCACCACCTCTGAAGGCGGGGCGGTGACGATGCTGATGAAGCTGCCGACAATCGCAATGAGCAGCGGCACGGCCAGCCAGCGGTCCGGTCGCAACGGCAAATCGTGTGTCATATTTCGCAATGCCGGGGCCAAAACCTCGCGCTGCGCGTCGATGTGAGCGCGGGCCTCCTCCCCTTCTTCGGCGTGCTGCTCAAACCACCAGGCGGAAGCGAAAGCCTCCCGCCGTCCCGCCGCCTGATCCCACAAGGCCAGCGCGCTGAATTCTCCGGGCCTCCGCCACCACACGTAGCCGAGACAACCGGCCAGCCACAAAGCCAGGCCGAGCCAGGGAGAGAGCACCGCGCTGAATCCACGCAGCATGGCCAGCATGAGCAGTACCAGAACCAGCGAGACGGGAATCAGCGTCATGCGCAGCACCGCCAGCCAGCGCCGCAGCACCACCCACACCTGCACACGCTGTGCCACCAGGGCAAAGTCGGAGCTGGGCGCTGTTATCTGGCTCATGTGTGGCATTACACCTCAAAACGCAGATGTGGCCAAGTACTTTGGTAGATTGCGCTCAATCCCGCGCCTTGAGCACGCCCACCATGTCCAGCTGCCGCAGCATGCGGCTGACGACGATGAAGGAGGCGCAGGAGGCGGTGGCAACGACGAGGACGGCCATGGTGTAGGTGTGCAGGCTGATGACGAGGGGCATGCGAATGGTCTCAGTGCTGACTTTGGCAATGATGAAGGTGGCCAGCCCCTTGCCAAACAGCAGGCCGGCGGGGATGGCGGTGCCGATGAGCAGGAGCAGCTCTCCCAGCAGCACGCCAGCAATCTCGCGCTGGGTGAAGCCGACGACGCGGAGGGTGGCGAGGTCACGGCTGCGTTCGGACAGCGCGATGCGGGCGCTGTTGTACACGACGCCAAAGGCCACCACGATGGCGAGCACGAAGTAGAGCTTGCGCAGGATGCCGATGCTCTGCCCGGTGGTACTGCGGAAGGATTCGAGCTGGTCCTTTTTCACCAGCGTGACGGCGACACGCGGCGTGTCCTTCACCTCGCGCATGAATTCGCCCCAGCGAGACTGGTCCACGGTCATGTAGGCCCCGCTTACGGTGTCCCCTTCATGCATGAGGCGGTGCAGCGCATGGATGTCCATGAAGGCATTCACTCCGGCGAAGTCTTCCATGAAGCCGCGAATGGGCACGCCCACCGTGGCGCGCCTTCCTTCCAATGCCTCCACCTGCACCACATCGCCAATGAGTGCGCCAAGGGTCTTGCCGAGCTGCGCGGACATGACGATGCCCTCCTCCGGCAGCACGATGAGGCGGCGCTGCGCGTCCAACAGGCGGTTCAGGTCCGCATCACGCGGCAGACCGGTAATCGCAAGCTTGCGCGAGTGGTGGCCGTAGCGGATGCGCGCCTGCACCGCGCGCACGGGCTCGGCACGCAGCACACCCGGGAGCTGCTCCAGGTTGTGCAGCGCATCGCCTGAGCCGGGCTCGGCAAAAAACACCACCACGTCCTGCCGCTGCACGTCGTTCCACTGGTAGGTCAGCATGTAGTCCACGCTGTCAGCCATGGATCCCGGCAGCACCATCAGCCCTGTGGCCAAGGCGAGACCAAAGACGGTAAAGAGCGCCTGCACCGGCCGCCGCTCAATGTTTCTCAAGGCCATGCGCAGCGCCGGGCCGCTGCCCCGGGTGAGCCCCATGCGCTCCAGCATGGAGGGCTTGAAATCCGCTGGCGGCTCCGGCCGCATGGCCTCGGCAGGGGGCAGCTTCACCGCCATCCACACCACTGTGATGACGCCGAGAAACGCGGCCACCGTGCTGACGACCAGCGCCGTGCCCAGCGCGCTGTAGTCCATGCGAAAGTTCAGCGCGGGAAAGCGAAAAAACAGATCGTAAACACGCACCAGCCCACCGCCCATCCAGCGGCCCACCGCGCCGCCGATCAGCGTGCCCAGCACCACGATGACCAGCGCATAGTTCAGGTAGTGCCTGCCCACCTGCCAGGAGGAGTAGCCCAGTGCTTTGAGCTGCGCGATCTGCTCCCGCTGCAGCCGCACCAGCCGCGCCAGCACGGCATTCACCATGAAGGCCGCCACGCTGAGAAACACCACGGGGTAGGCCACGGACAGCGCGCGCACCACGCGCAGCTCGTCATCCAGCCGTTGCGCGCTGTTGTGCTCCCGCCGCGTGTAGGCCCCCTGCGCGCCGTAGTCCAGCAGCAGGCGGTCCATCTCCGTCAACACCGGCCCGGCCTCAGCACCAGGTGAAAGATCTACGCAGATGTCATTGAAAGCACCGTCCAGATTGTAAGGCACGGCGATGGCCTGGTAGTTCATCCAGAAGACACCGTAGCGTTTGTTGTCCGGCAGCGTCTGGCCGGGCCGCGCCTCAAACACAAATTCAGGCGAAAGCCCGATGCCACAGACAATGATCGTGTCGCGATGCCCATTGATGATGGCCACGAGGCTGTCGCCAATTTGAAGCTTGTTCGCCAGCGCAAAGGATTCGCTCACCACCGCCTGCTGTCTTTCATTGGTGAGCGGCAGCCGGCCCTGCCGGATGAAGACCTGGTTCAATGTCTGCGGCCGTCCCTCCGGCAATGACACCAGATGCGCGGATGCAGGCTCCGTCATACCCGCCAGGTCCAACGTGGCATCCACCACCACCCGCGCCTCCACCGCTGCGACGCCGGGGATCTCCGCGACGCGGTCGGCCAGCGAGAGCGGCGCTCGTTTCAATGAGGCAAACACATCTGCCAGGCGATAGCGCTGGTAGTAGGCATCCCGCGTGCTTTCCAGCGTCAGCAGGATGCTGCGCGTCATGATCATCATCGCCAGTCCGCAGGCCATGACGAGACTCACCGCCACGATCTGCCCCTTCATGCGACCGATGTCGCGGAAGAGTTTCAAGTCGAGGGGGGTGAGCATGAGACGGGCAGGGAGTCGGTCAGTCGCGCGCCTTGAGCACGCTCACCAGGTCCAGCTTGTTGAGCATGAAGCCGACCATGGCAAATGAGGCCCCCGTGGCCGCCAGCACCACCAGCACGGAGCTGGCATAGGTGCTGGGATTGATGTGCTGCGGCAGACGCACGGTTTCATTGCTGACAGCGCCAATCACATACGAGGCCAGAACATTCCCAAACACCAGGCCCAGTGGCAGGGCCACCAGCACGAGCAGCGAGAGCTCTCCCAGCAGCACGCCGGCGATTTCGCGCTTGGTCAGCCCCACCACACGCAGCGTGGCCAGATCACGACCGCGCTCTGAAAGGGCGATGCGGGCGCTGTTGTACACCACCCCGAATGCCACGATGACCGCCATCCACAAAAACAGCTCGCGCAGCGTGCCGATGCTCCGCCCCGTGGACGCACGAAAGGCAGCCAACTGATCCTTCTTGGCGCTGGCAAATTCGATTTTCGGCTGGTCTTTCACTTCACGCATGAATTCGTCCCAACGCCCGGAATCGACGCTCATAAAAGCGCCTGTCATCGTCTCACTCTCCCGCAGCAGGCGGCGCACGGCGTCGATGTCCATGTACGCCGCCATGCCGTAGAAGTCAGACATGAAGCCGCTCACCACGATCTCCCGGTGTTCGCAGCGCCCTTCCTGCGTCTGCACATGGATGGAGTCGCCGATCTTCACCCCCAGCACCTCCGCCAGTTTCTGGGAGACCAGCAGCCCCTCGGCAGGCAGTACGATAGGCCGCCCCTGCATGTCCCGCGGACTGACAAGCTTGCTGTTTTTGGCAAACCCCATCACATACAGCCTGCGGGCGTGATGCGCATTGCTCACTGTGGCGAGGAAGCCGCGTATTGGCTCCACCAGTCTGACACCCGGGAGATGCTCCAGATCATGCTGCGTGCTGCGGGAGGCAGGGTCGCGCATGCTGACGATGACGTCCTGGCGAAAATGATCGTTCCATTGGTAGGTCAGCAGGTAGTCCACGCTGTCCGCCAGCGCACCCGGCAGCACCAGCAGGCCGGTGGCCAGAGCCAGTCCGGCGATGGTGAAACAGGCCTGTGTGGGACGGCGCTCGATATTGCGCAAGGCCATGCGAAATACCAGACCCGCCCCCCGGGTGAAGCCGAGGCGCTCCAGCAGCGAAGGCTTGAAATCTGCCGGAGGCTCCGGCCGCATGGCTTCCGCAGGCGAGAGCTTCACTGCCAGCCACACCGCCCCCGCCACCCCCAGCACCGCCGCAGCGACACTGACCATGAGAGCCATGACCAGCGCTCTCTGGTCCATCTGAAAATGCAGTTCAGGAAAATGAAACAGCTGCGTGTACACCTGCAGCATCACGCCCCCCAGATACCAGCCGGCCACGATGCCGACCCCGCTGCCCAGCACGACGATCACCAAGGCATAACTCAAATAATGCCGGCCCACCTGCCAGGAGGTGTAGCCCAGTGCCTTGAGCTGCGCGATCTGCTCCCGCTGCAGCCGCACCAGACGTGAGATGACCGAGTTCACCATGAAGGCCGCCACGCATAGAAACACCACCGGATACGCGAGAGAGAGCGCACGTACGATCCGCAGCTCGTCATCCAAACGCTTCGAACTGGAGTGGTCCTTGAGCGCATACGCCCCGACAGCGCCATAAATGACCAGCATCTGGTCCACCTCCTCGATCACTGCCTGCGGATCTGTGCCAGGAGACAAATCCAGGCTCAGGTCATTGAAGGCGCCATCCAGATCAAACGCGACGGCCAGAGACTGGTAGCGCAGCCAGAATACGCCGAAATGCCGGTTGTCAGGCAGTGTCTGACCCGGTGCCGCCTCAAACACAAACTCCGGCGACAGGCCAATGCCGCAGATGTCGAGGTGGTCTCGATGCCCGTTTAAAATGGCGGTGATGCGGTCGCCAATCTGCAGCCCATGCGCCAGAGCGAATGCTTCGCTGACCACCGCCTCCCGCTGCGCACCTGGGTGCGGCAGTCTGCCACGACGCAGGAAGATTTGATTGAGGTTTTGCCTGCCATCATCCGGCAGCGAGACCAGCTGCGCTTTGACCGGCTCCCGCACGCCGTCCATGTCGAGCAGAGCATTCTCCACCACCCGCAGCTCCACCGTGGCCACCCCTGGAATTTTGCCGAGCCGGTGCTGCAGGGAAAGCGGGGCGCTTTTCACGTAGCCAAACACATCCGGCATGCGATAGCGCTGGTAGTACGCATCCCGCGTGCTCTCCAGACTGAGAATGATGCTGTTGGCAACGATCATCATCGCCACGCCGCAGGCCATGACGAGGCCCGCCACCAGGACCTGGCCCTTCATGCCGCCGATGTCGCGGAGAAGCTTGCGGTCAAGAGTGGTGATCATTCGGGATTAATTTGCAACGGCGGCAATGACAAAAAGGTCACACGTTCCCCGTGCCAAGCGGGTGTGCAACGCAAGGATCATGCTATTTCCAAGCCGGTTTCTTGACAAGCCGCACCGTGACCAAGTAAGCAAGTAAACACACCATGCCAGAACCCACCGTCGCCGACCCCATCGCCATCATTGGTATTGGCTGCCGCCTGCCCGGCGGTGCCACCAATGCCGCTTCTTTCTGGCAGATGCTCATGGGTGGGGTGGACGCCATCCGCGAGGTGACGCTGGACCGCTGGGACACCCGCTCATATTACGACCCCGAGCAGGGCAAGCCCGGCAAGACCTACTCCAAGTGGGCCGGACTGATCGATGAGATCGACACCTTTGACGCGGGATTTTTCGGCATCACGCAGCGCGAGGCCCCCTTCATCGACCCCCAGCAGCGCCTCCTGCTGGAGGCCACTTGGGAGGCGCTCATGGATGCCGGACAGCAGGTGGACATCGTCAAAGGCGAAGACACGGGCGTGTTTGTGGGCGTCTCCACGCATGACTACGGGGACATCCAGCAGAATGACATGGGGCGTGGCTTGGCCTATCCCCACTCCGCCACCGGTGTCGCCTCCAGCATCGCCGCGAACCGCATCTCCTACGCGCTGAATTTCCAGGGACCCAGCGTGGCCGTGGACACCGCCTGCTCCTCCTCGATGGTGGCTGTGCACATGGCCTGCCAGGCGCTGTGGAACAAGGAATGCCACCGCGCCATCGCCGCCGGGGTGAACTGCATCATCAGCCCTTATCCCTTCGTTGCCTTTTCCAGCATGGGCATGCTGTCACCAGAAGGGCGCTGCAAAGCCTTTGATGCCAGCGCGAATGGCTTCGTCCGTGGCGAAGGCGTCGGTGCTGTGTGCCTGAAGCCGCTCTCCGTCGCACTGGCGGATGGAGATCCCATCTACGCCGTCATCCGCAGCACGGCGGTGAATCAGGACGGCCGAACCTCCGGGATGACGGTGCCCAGCCGTGGTTCCCAGCAGGAACTCATCGCCACTGCCTGCCGTCTGGCCGGTGTGGCCCCGCACGAAATCCAGTACGCCGAGGCCCACGGCACCGGCACCACCATTGGCGATCTCATCGAAGGCAGCGCCCTCGGCACCATCCTGGGGGTTGGTCGCCAGCCTGGAGAAGACTGCCTGCTCGGCTCGGTGAAGACAAACATCGGCCATTTGGAGGCTGGCTCAGGCATCGCGGGTCTCATCAAAGTGGCCCTGTGTCTGAAGCACGGCATGGTGCCGCCAAACCTGCATTTCAAAAATCCAAACCCCTCGCTCAATTTCGAGCGCCTGTGTCTGAAGGTGCCGGTCACCGCCACACCGCTGAAGCAGGATGAGCAGCACCGCATGCTGGCGTGCATCAATTCCTTCGGCTTCGGCGGCACCAATGCCCATGCCGTGCTGGAGGCCGCACCCCAGCCAGCGCCACTGGTGCCAGCACCCGCAGGGGATGAACCGGAGCTCATCCTGCCGCTTTCCGCACGCGGCTCCGACGAGGCCCTGCTGGCCGTGGCTAAGTCATTCCATGCCTACCTGGAGTCAGCGGATGAATCTCTCTCCCTCCGCGACATCTGCGCCGCTGCCAGCCGCAGGCGCACGCACCATGAGTTTCGCCTCGCAGCAGTCGCCAGCACCCGCGCTGGCATGAGCGCCGCGCTGGCTGCGTTTCTGAGCGGTGAGCAGGCCCCCGGACTCCACATCGGCCAGCCGGTGAAAAATGCGCGTCTTGTCTTTGTCTTCAGCGGTCAGGGGCCGCAGTGGTGGGCCATGGGCCGTGAGCTCATGGAGCAGGAGCCCGTCTTTCGCCAGACACTTCAGATCTGCCATGATGAACTGCAGAAGCTCGGCGGCTGCTCGCTCCTTGATGAACTGCGGCGTGATGAAAAAACCACCCGGCTGAACGAAACGCAGATCGCGCAGACGGCGCTCTTTGCGCTGCAGGTTTCGTTGGCCGCGCTGTGGCAGTCCTGGGGTGTGCGCCCCTATGCCGTCGTAGGACATAGCATGGGGGAAGTCGCTGCCGCGCATGTGTGCGGTGCGCTGTCTTTGCCCGAAGCCGTGCGTGTCATCCACCATCGCGGGCGCTGCATGGAGAAGACCCCGCTGCGCGGAAAGATGATCGCCGCCGCACTCACCCGTGCAGAGGCTGAAGCAATCATCGCGCCCTATGGTGAAAGAGCCTCCCTCGCTGCCGTGAACGGCCCCAAGATGGTTTCCATCTCGGGTGATGGCGATGCGGTGGACGAAATCTTCCAAGCGCTGGAGCAGCGCGAGCTCTTCGTGCGCTACGTCCCGGTGAACTACGCCTTTCACAGCGCCCACATGGACCCGGTGCGGGATGAACTCGCCAACTCTCTCGCGGGTCTGCAGCCGCAGGCGGGCAAAGTGAAGATCTATTCCACCGTCACCGGAAAGCTGGCCGACGGCACCGACTACGATGCCGGCTACTGGTGGAAAAATGTACGGCAGAGCGTGTTGTTTGCCCCGGCCATTGATGCCGTCATCGCCGCCGGGCAGACGCATTTCCTGGAGATCAGCCCGCACCCGGTGCTGTCCAATTCCATGACCGAATGCCTCGCGGAGGCAGACGCCATCGGCATGGTGATGCCTTCGCTGCGACGGCAAAAGCCGGAGCGCGCCACCCTGCTGGGCACGCTGGGCGCTTTGCATGTGAATGGCCATGAGGTGGACTGGACCGCGCTCTACCCGGAGGTCAGCGCGGCGCTGCGTCTGCCAGGCTATCCCTGGCAGAGAGAGCACTTCTGGCATGAGCCCGCCTTTTCCATGCGCTTGCGCACGCATCCGCAGCTCAATCCCCTCATCAAGCTGGCGCGGCCAAACATCCACCCCACCTGGGAAACTCCGCTGAACAAACACGTGCTGACCTGGCTGAAGGACCACCGTGTGGGCCAGCACCTCATCTTCCCCGGCGCAGGCTATGTGGAGATGGCGCTGGCAGCCGGTCAGGAACTGCACCCGGACAAGCCGGTGCTGCTCGAAGAACTCGAGATCCACCGCGGCTGCATCCTGCCTGCGGGGGATGACGTCCCGTTGCTGCAGATCTCCTGCGTGACGGAGGAAAACACCTTCGTCATTCAAAGCACCCCCAGCGAGGACCCGCCCAACTGGACACAGCACGTCACAGGGCGCATGCGTGCCGAGCCCGAGCGCAGACAGCCCGCGCCGTTTGATCTCGCTGCCATCCAACAGCGCTGCGTGGCGGAGATCGATGGCAAAACGTTTTATCAATCGGCCGCCGCTGCTGAGCTGCACTACGGCCCGCAGTTCCAGGCGCTGACGCATGTGTGGGCGGGGCAGGATGAAGCCCTGGGCCGCATCGAACTGCCCGCCGCTGCTACGGCAGAGATGGACCGCTACATCGTTCACCCCGCGCTGCTGGACGCCTGCATCCACCCCACCATCGCCATTCCGGCAGACGGTCTCTACCTCCCGGCGCGCATGGAGCGCATCCGCTGCTTCTCCCGCCCCGGTGCCAAGGTGTGGGCCTATGTGCGCAGGACGCAGGCGATTGCGAAGAAGATCATCGTCATCGATCTCTTCATCCTCGATGACGCGGGCACCGTGCTGCTGGAGATCTCCGACTTCCTCTGCAAGCACACCGCCATGAGCAGCGCCCCGGGCTCCGGCGCGCAGGCAGACTGGCTCTACCAGTCCGAGTGGCAGCTCAAGCCGCTCCCCGCCTCCCGCGCACGCACGCCTGCAGACTGGCTACCAGACAATACCACGCTGGCCGCACAGCTCCGCGAGAGCGCCGCCCGCTTCAGCACCGCGCTCGGCATGAATGCGCGCTATCAGGAGTGGGAGCCACGCTTCCTCCAGCTCTGCCGCGCTTCGATTCTCACCGTGCTCAAACAGCTCGGCTGGCGTACCAAACCGGACGAGAACGTCACGCTGCCCGCATTGCTGAAGCGCCTCAAAGTGCAGCCCGCACATGAGCGCTTCCTGCACCGCCTGCTCACCCAGCTGGAGCCCGACGGCTGGCTGCAAGCCCAGCCATCTGCTGAAGTGCCGGGCTGGACCGTCACGGCCAAACCGGCCGCACTGAACCGCGACAAACTCTGGCAGGACCTCGTCTTCCACTTCCCCGCCTTTCATCCCGAGCTCATCCTGCTAGACCGCTGCACCGACGGCCTCGCCGATTTGCTGCGCGGCAAGTGCGACTCCGCAGCCCTGCTCTCCGCCAACATGCTGGAGCACTTCCAGGCGGGCTCCGTTTTCACCCGCGTGTACAATCACCTCATCGGAGAAGCCGTCGCCGCTGCGCTGGTGCAGCTTCCCGAAGGCCGGCGTGTGCGCATCCTTGAGATCGGCGCAGGCACAGGCGGTGTCACCGCCAGCGTGCTGCCACGTCTGCCCAACGCAGGCGTTGAGTACTATTTCACGGATGTCTCGGACCGCCACTTTGATCAGGCCGGGAAGAAATTCGGCGACTACCCTGCCGTGCAGTATCGCGTGCTCGATCTCGATCACCCGCCCGCGGACCAAGGCTTCGCGGATGAGCGTTTCGACCTCGTCATCGTCTCCAATGCGCTGTCATTGACGCAGGATGTGCAGCGGTCGCTGCAGCACTTGCGCCAGTTGCTCGCCTCCAGCAGCCTGCTTCTGGCCCTGGAAATCGAATCTCCCACACCCTGGCATGATCTGGTAGGCGGCACGGATGCGCGCTGGTGGCATTTTCAGGACATCGCCCTGCGCGCGAATCATCCGCTGCTGCCGTCCGCCGACTGGCTTCAGCTCTTCACCGCTGCCGGCTTCGCCACCGTGGAAGCCGTGGCCGATGCCAGCAATCACAGCCAGACCGGACAAGTCGTCCTCCTCGCACGCGGCCCCGAACTGCCGCAGCTTGTTGCCTCCTTCGATGCGGCCCCCGCAGCGCCCGGCCTCTGGCTGCTCTTTGCCGATCAGCAGGGCCTCGCCGCATCACTCGCGGATGAGTTGCGCCAGCGTGGCGACACCTGCCTTGTGGTCACTGCCGCAGACACCTTCACGCGCATCTCTGCCGATGAAGTGCAACTCCGCGCCGCAGCAGTGGAGGACTACACCCGCCTGCTCTTCGAACTGCCGCCATTCACCTCCCTGCGCGGTGTCATCCATCTCTGGAGTCTCGATGCCCCCGCAGGCACGGACATCACGACAGCGGCACTCGCAATGTCTCAGACACTCGTCTGCCACAGCTCGCTCCATCTGGTGCAGGCGCTGAATGCCGCAGGCCATGACACTCTGCCAGGCCTGTGGTTCGTCACCCGTGGCGCACAGCCTGCCGGTGAAAAAACTTCCACACTCTCCCTCACGCAGTCGCCCCTGCACGGCATGGCCCGCGTGATCATGAGCGAGTGCCCAGACCTGCACTGCCGCACCATCGATCTCGATGCCGCTGCCAGTGCAGATGACACCGCGATCCTCCTCAACGAACTGCTGCATGCCGACGCGGAAGCCGAGATCGCCTGGCGCGGTGAAGCACGCTATGCCCACCGCTTGATGCACGCTTCGCTGGATCATCTAGCGCAGTCATCCACGTCTTCCTTCACCGCCGAGCAATGCTTCCGCCTCGAATCCGCCAAGCCTGGCTCACTGGACAAGCTGGTGTTTCGCGCGAAGCCACGCCGCGCTCCCGGCCGCAATGAAGTCGAGATCGAAATCTGCGCCGCCGCGCTGAATTTCCGCGATGTGATGAAGGCGCTCGGCATCTACCCTGCCGAAGCCGCCGATGCCATGCTGCTGGGTGATGAATGCGCCGGGCGCATCGTCCGCGTGGGTGCGGGCATCACGCAGTTCAAAGCCGGAGACGAAGTCATGGCGCTGGCCGCCGGGTGCTTCGGCACGCATGTCACCACCGTGGAGCATGCCGTATTGTTAAAGCCCGCGCACCTCACCATGGAAGAAGCGGCCACGATGATGGTCACTTACTTGACCGCCTCCTACGCGCTCTCGCATCAGGGTCGCATGTCCAAGGGCGAACGCGTGCTCATCCACGCTGCCACAGGTGGCGTGGGTCAGGCGGCGGTGCGCATCGCGAAGGCCACCGGGGCGGAGATTTTTGCCACCGCTGGCAGCGCGGAGAAGCGTGCGTTCTTGAGAAAAATCGGCGTGGAGCATGTGCTCGACTCACGCACGCTCGCCTTTGCCGGCGAGGTCATGCGCATCACGAATGACGAGGGCGTCGATCTCGTGCTTAATTCACTCGCAGGCGAGGCCATCCACCAAAGCCTCTCGCTGCTGCGCCAGTACGGCCGCTTCCTCGAAATCGGCAAGCGCGACATCTACGGCAACACCAAGGTGGGGCTCTTCCCCTTCCGCAAAAATCTCTCCTACCACGCCATCGACCTCGGGCACGCGCTCGATCCGCGCAATTCGAAGCCCCTCATGGGCAGCCTTAAAAAGCTGTTCACCACGCGCAAGCTCCCTGCCCTGCCCTACCGTGCGTTTGCCTTGGCGGATGCCGCCAATGCCTTCCGTTACATCACGCAGGCACGGCAGATTGGCAAAGTGGTGCTCACTGTGGCAGATGCCCAAGTCTCGCTCAGCGCTGAGGCCCAAGAGGCCGCGCTCCAATTGAATGCCGAAGCGACGTATCTTGTCGCCGGTGGCCTCGGCGGCTTCGGTCTCGCCATGTCGCAGTGGTTGGTGGTCCAGGGCGCACGCCATCTTGTGCTCTCCAGCCGCAGCGGTGCCTCCACCGATGAAGCCCGTGCGGGTGTGGCCGCCATGCAGGCGGCGGGCGCTACCGTCACTGTGATCCCGTCCGATGTGAGCGATCCGGCCAGCGTGACCGCGCTGCTGCAAGAAATCGCACAGTCGCATCCGCCTCTGCGGGGTGTCTTCCACGTCGCTATGGTTCTCGATGATGGACTGATCTCCCAGCTCGATGCAGAGCGTTTCACCAAGGTCACCACACCCAAGATCAATGGCGCATGGAATTTGCATGTGCAGACCCAAGGCCTCGCGCTGGATCACTTCGTCATGTTCTCCTCGGTGGCCTCCATCATCGGCAGTCCGGGCCAGGCGAACTACGCCGCCGCGAATGCTTTCCTCGATGCTCTCGCAAACCACCGCCGCAGTCAGGGCCTCCCCGCGCTGACCATCAACTGGGGCGTCATGGCTGGTGTCGGCTACGTGGCGCGGCACAAGAAACTGGAGGAGCACTTTGCCCGCATCGGCTGGTCGGGCATCACGCCTGCCGAGTCCCTGCCCATCCTCGGCCGCCTCATGCAGCAGCCCGCCATCAGCCAGATGATGGTCTCGCGCATCGACTGGTCCAAGTGGGCCGCAGTGACTCCCGCCATCATCGCGACTCCACGCTATGCCGAGCTGACCACGGAGGATGCGCTCCGGCAGCATCAGTCCGACGGTGCCAACTGGCTGCGCGAGGCCGTGCTCAGCGCGGCGCCTGAAGAGCAACTGGCGATCCTCGACACCTTCCTGCGCGAGCAGGTGGGCAAGATCCTCCGCGTCTCCCCCGCCAAGATCGACTCCAAACGTCCGCTGAACGAAATCGGCATCGATTCGCTGATGGCGGTCGAGCTCATCCATCAGATCGAAAGCCAGACCGGCATCGCCATTCCCACCGGGCAGCTCATGGGTGGAACACCCACCGTGCAGAAGCTCGCCGAAATTCTGCTCACCGCCCTGACCGGCGGCAAAGCCGAATACGCCGGCGCTGACACACTGCAGGAACCTGCGGCGGCGTCTGCTGACGACTTTGTGCATGACTCCCATCTGGGGCGGTGGGACATTCCTTTTGCCAGCGGCCCTGTCCCTGACTCACAGATTCAGCAGCCGCAGATCATCTTCCTCACCGGCGTACTCGAGTTCTTCGGTGCCTTCCTGCTGCGCGATCTTTTGCAGCATACCCGGGCCGGGATTCACTGCCTCATCAGCGCCGCAGATACCGCCACTGCCACGCAGCAGATCGAGGCGCATCTGACACACTACGCCTGCTGGGACGAGTCCTTCCGCCCGCGCATCGTACCCGTCCTCGGCAGCCTCGCGCAGCCCTTGCTGGGGCTTGAGCCCGTCGCATTCGATCTGCTCGCCGCTACCGTGGATGCGATCTACCACACGGCGGCGCACATCAATCACATCGCCGCGTATGGGCAGCTCAAGACGATCAACGTGAACGGCTCGGTGGAGATCCTCCGTCTGGCTGCGCAGAGCAGGCTCAAGCCCGTGCACTACCTTTCCAGCGCCACGGTTCTGTCCGCCAGCAACACCGCCGATGACAGACCGCTGCGTGAAGACGACCCCCTGCCTGAGCATGCCAAACTCATGGTGGGCTACAGCCAGAGCCGCTGGGTCGCGGAGCAATTGTTTGTGCAGGCCCGCGCGCACGGCCTGCCAGTCAATGTGTACCGCCCGGGCCTTCTCGTGGGTGATGACCAGACCGGTGTCTGCCCCAGCGACAACATCATCTGGCTCTTTCTCAAAACCTGCATCGACGCCGGGGTGGGCCCGGATGCAGCCTACAGCAGCCTCTTCACTCCGGTCGATTTCGTGGCGACCGCGCTCGTGCGGCTCTCACTCAACCTTGCCGGTTTGGGGCGCAACTACCACCTCATCAATCCCGCCGCTCCCAGCTTCCGCGAAGTGCTGGAGCTGGCGCGCACCTGCGGTTACCCTATTCGTTTGGTGCCGGAGGCTCAATGGGAAGCCACGCTTTCCGGCGG
This sequence comes from Verrucomicrobiota bacterium, assembly GCA_025360015.1. Lineage (GTDB taxonomy): Bacteria > Verrucomicrobiota > Verrucomicrobiia > Verrucomicrobiales > Verrucomicrobiaceae > Prosthecobacter. The sequence goes on from JANYCZ010000032.1 coordinate 52,125, forward strand.
CAGTCTCAATGTTCAGCAAAACCCGGTGGCCGCCTACCAATTGTTCATTCCACGCGAGGTGCTGTCCACCTTCGTGGAGGAGCAGTCGGCGGAATTCTGCCGCAACGCGCTGCACGATCTGGAAGGCACCGGCGTCAACTGCCCACCCATTGATCAGGCGCGCATGCAGCTCTACCTCCAGCATTTTGCCGGCACTGGTTTTCTGCCCCCAGCAGGCGTTCCTTCCGGCACTTGATGCCCCTTTTATAGCAGCTCGGCAGCGCATTCACCGGCCTTGCGCGCCCTTCAAAAAACCTTGGTAGTTGGCGTGACTTCGGCCATGGTCATGGGCATGAAAAGAAGTCTCACGAGAGGCATCCGCTAGGGGCGGCAAACGCGATTTACAGGCGCTCTGAGGGGGCTGCCATAGAAGCGTCTGAAGCGTTGCCAAATGACTTTGCTAAACGTTGACCATGCCTCTGCCAAAAATCGCTGACTCTCCCGCTCCGGGCCCGGAGGTCCTTGCCACTCCCGCGTTGCAAACGCTGGAGCTGGTCGTGCGGCACTCGCCAGATTTCATCGGCGTGTCAGACACAGCCGGGAAACTCATTTTCGTCAATGAGGCGGCCACGCGCCTGATGGATTCCAGCTCGGAGGAGATGACCTCCTTTTCGTGGGAGGATCTTTTTGTGCAGGATGAGCGCTTCTTTCTAAAAGAGGTCGTGCTGCCAACGGTTCTGCGAGCAGCAAAATGGGAAGGAGAATTGAGCTTCCTCCATCCCAAGACCGGATTGCCCATTCCGGTGCTGTTCAATGTGTTTCGCCTGGACGATCCGCAGACGGGCAAACCGGTAAATTTTGCGACGATCACCCGCGATCTGACTCAACAAAAACTGCAGGAGGCCCTGTTTCTGGACGCGCGACGGCGGGTGGAATCTGTGCTCACCGCCACAGAGGTCGGGACTTGGGAGTACGACATCGTGGCAGACCAGGTCTGGGCCGATGCAAATCTCGCGCGCATGTTTGGCGTCACCTCCGAAGATGCGGAGGGTGGCAGCCTCGAAGCGTACTTGAAGGCCATCCATCCGGAAGACCGCTCTCATGTCGAAGCGTCGGTTGGAGCCGTTCTGCGCGAAGGCACCAAGTTTGTCTCCGAGTACCGTCTTCTGCAAAAGGACGGCAGCTACCGCTCCGTCATCGCCCGCGGCTCGGTGGAGCGCGATGAACACGGCAAGCCTCTGCGGCTGCCTGGCGTCATCCTGGACGTGACCGAGCGTATGCAGGCGGAGAGCGACCGCCGGGAACTGACCGCCGAATTGGAACGCCAGCGGCGCACCATGGAGGCCATGCTCACCTCCATCACGGACTTCGTTTACAGCTTCGACCGCCAAGGTCGTTTCGTTTTCGTGAACAAGCCTTTGCTCGATCTCTGGGGTGTGGACTTGAACAGCGCGGTCGGAAAAACCTTCTTTGATCTGGGCTATCCGGACGATCTGGCAGGAACTCTCCAGCGCCAGATTCAGCAGGTGTTCGACACCAAGCTGCCGCTGACAGACCGAACGCCCTACATCAGCGCCACAGGCACCGGCGGTTTCTATGAGTACATCTTTTCTCCCGTCTTTTCCGCCGAGGGTGAAGTGGAGTTTGTCGCGGGCTCGACGCGGGACGTCACCCGTGACCAGATGGCGATCAATGTTCTGCAGCAGAGTGAAACGGTCTTCCGTCAGCTCGCGGACTCCATGCCGCAGATCGTCTGGTCTGCTCTTCCGGACGGCACGCTGGACTATTACAACAAGCGCTGGTTTGAATTCATCGGCACGGACGGCAGCGACAAGGAGCAGGCGGAGTGGAGCCGTCACCTCCATGCGGAGGACCTGCCCGGGGTCGCTGCACGTTGGTCGGAAGCACTCGCTGCCGGCAACCCTTACAACGCTGAGTTTCGCGTGCGGCGGGCAGACGGGGAGTTTCGCTGGTTCCTGGTGCGCGCCCTGCCGGCGCTGGATGCCGAAGGGGTCATCTCCCGCTGGTACGGCACCTGCACGGACGTCCATGAACAGCGCGCCTTGCAGGGCAAGCTGGAGCGCAGTGAAGTCCTCTTTCGCCAGTTGGCTGACACTATTCCTCAGCTCGCCTGGATGGCCCGCCCTGACGGCTGGATCTTCTGGTACAACCACCGCTGGCATGAATACACCGGCACCACACCGGAGCAGATGGATGGCTGGGGATGGAAGGACGTGCACGATCCTGAGACGCTGCCCCAAGTCCTCACCGAATGGCAGCAATGCATCGACAGCGGCCAGCCCTTCGACATGACCTTTCCGATTCGTGGCGCGGATGGCATCTTCAGGCCCTTCCTCACCCGCGCCATGCCATTCCGGGATGAGACCGGCGCTATTGCCCTCTGGTTCGGCAGTAACACAGACGTCAGTGAACAAAAGCGCATCGAAGAAGAGCGCAATGGTCTCCTCGCCAGTGAACGCGCCGCCCGCAATCTCGCGGAGCACGCCAGCCGGATGAAGGACGAATTCCTCGCCACCCTCTCGCATGAGATCCGCTCGCCGCTCAATGCCATCTTCGGCTGGACCCAAATCCTCCGGGAGGAAATCCCTGACGCGAAGACCCTCGCCATGGGACTGGAGGTGATCGACCGCAATGTGCGCCTGCAGACCCAGCTCATCGAAGATCTGCTGGACATGAGCCGGATCATCTCAGGCAAGCTGCGGCTGGATGTGCAGCAGCTTCAACCCGACGCCTGCATCAAGGCCGCCATCGAAACGGTCATGCCCGCAGCCTACGCCAAAGACATCCGCGTGGAGCAGATTCTCGACCCGCAGGCCGGTCCCATGACGGGAGATCCCGCCCGCGTTCAGCAGATCGTCTGGAATCTTCTCTCCAATGCGATCAAGTTCACCCCCAAGGGCGGCAAGGTCCAAGTGACGCTGCAAAGGATCAATTCCCACCTCGAGCTCAGCGTGGCGGACAGTGGTGAAGGGATCATTCCCGAGTTCCTGCCCCATGTGTTTGACCGCTTCCGCCAAGCGGATGCCGCCATGAACCGCAAGCATGGCGGCCTGGGCCTGGGGCTGGCGATTGTGAAGCAGCTCGTGGAACTCCACGGCGGCACCATCCGCGTGCACAGCGCAGGCACAGGAAAGGGGGCCACCTTCACCGTGGACCTGCCCCTCCAGGCAGCGCAGATGAGTTCAGAAGCCGGGGAGCGCACGCATCCCGAGGTTTCCGCCTTCCCTCCGCACTTCCGCAAAAACACCGATCTCCAAGGCATCCATGTGCTGGTCGTGGATGATGAGCAGGACGCACGGGAACTGGTGAAACGGATCCTCATCGACTGCCAGGCCGAAGTCACCATCGCCCCTTCCGCCTCTGCGGCCCTGCGCTTGATCCCCAACCTCCGCCCCCACCTCGTCCTCAGCGACATCGGCATGCCCGACATGGATGGCTATGAATTTCTGCGCAGGCTTCGAAAGCTGGAGACCCGCGAAGGCGGAGACACCGTTGCCGTGGCGCTCACCGCCTTTGCACGGGCGGAAGACCGGATCAAAGCGCTTCAGGTGGGCTTTCTCTCCCATGTGTCCAAACCGGTCGAGCCCACCGAACTTGTTGCCACCATCGCAGCCGCCGTCCGCCAATCCCAGCGCCGCAGCCCGGAGTGGAGTTGACATCGCGCGTTCAAGGCGCCCAGCCCTGCTACCCGCTTCCCTTCTTGATACTTGGAACGCGAAGTGCGACACACCGGCGGCATGAACGAGATCACCAAACGCAAAAACTTCATCCCCGTCACGGATGAACTGATCGCCTACCTTGATCAGTTCGGGCGCTGCTACTCGCTGCCGACGACGTATGACGAACTGCGCAACTTTTCCGAAAGCTACCCCCTCTTCGACAAGGAAGGCAACGCCACCTACTGGAGCAGCGTGCTCTACCCGCGCGAGCTGCAGCAGGAGATCTACCCCAAGCTCACCAGCATTTACTCCCAGCTCCGCACCGGAGACTTCCACGCCGTGCCGCATCTCTACGTCGAGCGCGTGGACTACTGCGAATTTGGCAACTCACGCCCGTTCCGTGTCCGCGTGGTGAACCAGTACAATGACAACTACGACCACTTTTACGTGAAGACGGCGGACGCCTCCCGTGTCTATGGCCTCGAACTTGAGCACCTGCTCTCGCCGAATCGTATCAACTATCTCATGCACCGCGGCGGCACCCTGGTGGAGGAACACATCGCCGGCATTCCAGGAGACGCCTTCATCCGCGACTACCTCCAGCGCCCCGACTTCAACGGCGTCCGCCTCGCCAAGGAGTTCGTCAAATTCAGCGAACGCTGCTTCATCCGCCTGCTAGGTGACATGCGCAGCTACAACTACGTCGTGGACATGACCCCCGACTTTGAGGAAGTGCAGTACCGCGTCCGCGCCATCGACTTTGACCAGCAGAGCTATGAAGGCCGCAAAAGCCTGTACCTCCCGCAGTTCTTCAAGGAGAACAATCCCGTCGTCCAGCTCTGTGCCTCCTGCCTCAATTCCCCCACCATGAAGCAGTACCAGGAGGAGGAGCGCAGCCTCATCTCCCGCCGTTACCTCTCCGAGCACCAGCGCATCACCGCCCTGCTGCACTGCATGAAAAACAATGCGGTCGAGCCCTTTGAAAAGGTCGTGCAGCTCCGTGCTGAGCTGGGCGAGTTCCACGGGACCCACTTGTTCGACGTCTGCAAATCCATGGGGGAAATCGTCGAGCGCAACCTCGACCTCATGCTGGGGCGGCACCTGGAATAATCAGAGATCGTGCTTGCCGCCAGCGCAGTCCTGATTTCTGCTGACCGTTCCATGCCTTTCAAAATTGTCATCATCACTGGCGCCCAAATGGGCGTTGAACGCGCCAGCCTTGACTGGGCGCTGAAACACGAATTTCCGCACGGCGGCTGGTGTCCGAAGGGATTGCTCGGCGCTGCTGAGCCCCTCGATCCACGCTACAAGCTCAAAGAGGGCGAAACGGAAAATGTGCTGGAAGCCGTCGGCTCCAATGTGCGTGACGCCGAAGCCACCCTCGTCTTCACCATCGCCCCCAAGGCCGCCGGCACCGCCCAAAAAGCCGTCAGTGCTGCCCGCAAGCAGAAGAAGCCCGTGCTGCATGTGCACCGTGGCATTCTGGGTGTTTCCGAAAAGATCGTGGGCTTCATCGACAAATACTACGTCCGCCGCCTCCACGTCACCGGCTCCGGCGACACTGACGAACCCGGCATCAGCGACTGGGCGATCGGCGAGCTTGAGAAAGCCAAGGGCATTCTGGACCGCCGTCCGGACTGACCCCCCTCGCGCGCCATCACGGCCACACGGGATTTACAGCTTCCTGCGCACTGCTCGCGCATCCCTCATCAAGCAGTTCCACCGTATGCTATTCTTAGCCAGCGCCCCGGTTCATGCCGCACTGCCCCCGATGGGCATGCTGGCTCCATTTGCCATCCTGCTGCTGTGCATCGCCGTGATGCCCTTGTTTGCCGCGCACTTTTGGGAGCATCATTACCCGAAGGTTGCCGTGGTGCTGGGGTTGGTCACCGCCGGGTACTACGCCTTGGTGCAGAATGACTGGCACCCGCTGCACCATGCGGCACATGAGTATGTCAGCTTCATGGCGCTGGTGGGCTCGCTGTTTGTCATCTCCGGCGGCATCAACATCCGGGTCAAAGGCGAGGCGACGCCTCTGGTGAACACCGCCTTCCTGCTGATCGGTGCCGTGCTGGCCAACTTCATCGGCACCACGGGGGCGTCGATGCTGCTGATCCGGCCGTGGATCAAGATGAACAAGTTCCGCATCACCCACTTCCACATCGTCTTCTTCATCTTCCTCGTCAGCAACGTCGGCGGCTGCCTCACGCCCATTGGCGATCCGCCGCTCTTCCTCGGATTTTTGCGCGGCGTGTCCTTCTTCTGGGTGCTGCAGCACTGCTGGCAGGCCTGGGCTCTCGCAGTGACGCTCCTGCTCGTTGTCTTTTTCATCTTCGACACGCGCAATTACTCGCGCATTCCCCAGCACATTCGGGAGAAGGAAACCGCCCATGAAGACTGGCTCTTCCGTGGCCTGCTGAATGTCGTCTGGCTCGGGGTGGTGCTCGCCGCCGTCTTCCTGCCAAAGAGCGTTCAAGAAAACACGCTGCTCGGTGTCTTCTCCGTGCCGTCACTGGTCATGTTTGCCGCCGCCGCTGCCTCTTATTTCACCACCAAGCGCGAGGTGCATGAGGCGAACGACTTCAACTTCGGCCCGGTCAAGGAGGTGGGGTATCTATTTGTCGGCATCTTCCTCACCATGATCCCGGCGCTGCAGATCCTGCAAAGCGGCGAGGCCCTGCAAATCAGCTCGCCCACGCAGTATTACTACACCACCGGCGCGCTCTCCGCCTTCCTCGACAACGCCCCCACCTACCTCTCCTTCCTCGCCGCCTCCATGGGCCAGCAGCACCTCTCCGTTGATTCTCCGGCCGACGTGATGAAATTCGCCGCCGAGCATGCGCCGCACCTCATCGCCATCTCACTCGCCGCAGTCTTCTTCGGAGCCGGCAGCTACATCGGCAACGGCCCGAACTTCATGGTCAAAGCCATCGCGGATAAATCCAAGGTGTCCGCCCCCTCTTTCCTTGCCTACATGCTCCGCTTCTCCATCCCCATCCTGCTGCCCATCCTCATCATCGTGGGCTGGGTGATGGTGAAGTAACACCGAACTTCCAAGCTCGGTCCGGGAAAACGAATTTGGAATTCGTTTTACTAGCCCGGGTGCCCCGCAGCTACTGCTGCAAATAAATCGTGCTCCCGCGCGGCGGTCTGCGGCTCCAGTTGAACCACGAGCCAAACCCTGAAGACTTGGAATTCTCGACAATGGCCCGGCGCACGGTGGTCTTGGGCTTGGCGGCGGTCTTGGATTCCGCTTCCGCAGCCTTCGCCTTCTTGGCCTCCTTCGTGGCCACATCCGTAATCTTGTCCGTGCCGATCGGTATCTCGCTCTCCGTGGCGGCAAGGGCGCTTTGCCCCGTGATTTCAACCGGCGTTCCCTCTGGAGTTTCTTTGAAGAAGATGACGGCCATTTTGGTGGGCAGCCGAATGCAGCCGTGCGAAGCCGGATAGCCGGGCAGGTAGCCCTCATGCATGCCGATGCCGCCGACGATGCGCATGAAGTACCGCATGTTGGCCCCCTGGTAAGTCGTGCCCGGTGGCGCGCGGTCGGTGCGGGTGTCCACATCCCCCTGCACCACGTTGCCTTCTTTGTCCACGTAGGCGCCAAAGAGCGAGGAGCGGTGATCGATGTCCTTGTCCAGAATGTGGTAGGAGCCGGTCACCGTGCCGTGGCTCTCGCGGCCCGATGAAATGGGCGAAACGCCGACAAGTTCCTTGCCCTTGTAATACTGCACCCGCTGCGTGCTAAGATTGATGACGATCTTGGGCTTGCCCACGACGCCATCCCCCTTCCACCACGCGCGGCTGCTGAGCGGATGGTCCGCCACCTCCTGCTTCGAAGACGAGCAACTGATGCCGGTGAGGGACCAGCCCAAAACCAGCAGGCTTTTTCCCAAGCGGACCAATGGACTCTTTGGATTCATTCTGGGGGGAACTTGCATTTAGCGCGCCAAATTCCAACTGGAATTTAGCGCCGCCGTCAGCGCATCACGCATACGTCACCGGGGTGCCGGTGCTGTTGGCCAGCACCTTGAAGCGCTTTGTCAGCTCCTGAGTGAGCTTGCCGGGCGTGCCGTCGCCGATGGAGCGGCGATCATATTTCACAGCCGGGATGACCTCTGCAGCCGTCCCCGTGAGGAAACATTCGTCGGCAGTATAAATATCATAACGAGTCATGACCGTCTCGGCGCAAGGCTGGCCCATCTCCGCGAGGATCTCCATGACCGCCCGGCGGGTGATGCCGTCCAGCGCGCCCGAGGAAATCGGTGGAGTGCTGACCTTGCCGTTCTTCACGATGAAGACGTTGTCGCCCGTGCATTCGGAGACAAAGCCCTGGTCGTTGAGCATGATGCCTTCGTCGCACCCGGCCTGCAAACACTCGATCTTGGCCATGATGTTGTTGAGGTAGTTCAAGCTCTTGACCTGCGGGCTCAGAGCTGCCGAGTTCGGACGGCGGGTGCCGCAGGTGATGAGCTCCAGCCCCTTCTCATAACGCTCCGCCGGATACAGCGTGATGCTGCTGGCGATGACGATGACGCTGGCCTTCGGGCACTGGTAGGGATTCAAGCCCAGCGAGCCCACGCCACGCGTGATGACGAGGCGGATGTAGCCGTCGCGCAGATTGTTGGCCGCCACCGTGTCGAGCGTGGCTTTTTCCATTTCCTCGAAGGAAATCGGGATGGTCAGGCAGATCGCCTTCGCGCAGTCGTAGAGGCGGTGCAGATGCTCCGTCAGGCGAAACACGCGGCCATTGTAAATACGGATACCTTCAAATACGCCATCACCATACAGCAGGCCGTGGTCGAAGACGGAGATCTTCGCCTCGGATTCAGGAACGAGCTTGCCATCAAGGTAAATGAGGAGATTTGCAGACATGGGGCGGGTAGCATCCACAGCCCGCAGGCTTTTGCAAGCTCTGGCAATGTGCTTGCGCCACGCTGATTCGCGCTCATTCTGAGCGCCCCGTTTAACCCGCACCCCAGAAATACCATGGCCGATCTCTCCACCAGCGCAGCAGACAAGAAGGAAAAGGAATTCTTCACCGACGTCCCCCAGGAAGCCCCCGGCTTCTTCCTCAAAGGCTGCCACCAGTACGACTGGGGCCTCAAAAACCGCCTCAGCCGCGTCTTCAACCCCAAGGACGGCCGCACCGTCATGCTGGCCTTTGACCACGGCTACTTCCAGGGCCCTACCACCGGCCTGGAGCGTGTGGACCAGACCATCCTCCCCCTCGCCCCCTACGCGGACTGCCTCATGCTCACCCGCGGCATCCAGCGCTCCGTCATTCCCGCCTCCACCACCAAGGCCATCGCCCTGCGCGCTTCCGGCGGCACCTCGATGATCAGCCCCATGGAAGAATGGGAAGGCGAAATCGACGGCAAGAAGGCCAAGTTCGCCCGCCCCGGCTTTGAGCCCCTCTCCAACGAAAGCACCGCTCTCAACATCGAGGAAGCCATCCGACTCAATGCCAGCATTCTCGCCGTGCAGGTCTTCATCGGCAGCGCTTACGAGCGCCAGTCCCTCAAGAACCTCACCGACCTGGTGGACGCCGCCAGCCGCTATGGCATCGCCGTCATGGGCGTGACCGCCGTGGGCCGTGCGATGGCCCGCACGCCGCAGTACTTCCGCCTCGCCACCCGCATCATGGCGGAACTCGGCGCGAATGTGGTGAAGTGCTACTACACCGAGAAGGAGTTCGAAACGGTGACGAGCTGCTGCCCGGTGCCGATCGTGATCGCCGGTGGCAAAAAGCTGCCCGAACTCGACGCGCTGAAGATGTGCGCCAACGCCATCAAGCAGGGAGCCAGCGGCGTGGACATGGGCCGCAACATTTTCCAGAGCGACGCCCCCATCTCGATGATGCAGGCCGTGCAAGGTGTGGTCCACGGTGGACTGAATGCGAACAAGGCTTTCGAAATGTACAATGACCTCAAGAAGAAAGAGCTGAAGAAGAAGTAACAGCTTTCATCAGCATTCCACGGAGGGGGATCATCTTGATCCCCCTTCTTTGTGCTCATCTCTCTCCATCTATCGCTGCCTCTGGCCCATGCCATGACTCTGAGTGCCCTCACTTAATGCCAACGGCTGCGTATCCTCCGGTCAGCGCAGATCATTCAGCAGCCCGGCAATATAAAGTTGACTACTTCAATTCGGATCATAGGAATTGAGCAGCTATGACATTCAATTTATCACCTACAAAAATCCTATTATTTGGCATCCTTGCGCTGCTCTCCATCGGGTGCGCCTCACAATCACCCGCTCCAAAATCTGCTCACGCCCGGTCTGCAGCAACAACATCGAGCCAGGAAGAAGAAATCCCCTTCGAAAGGCGAGTTGCCAAATTAAGGCTTGGCATGTCGAAGGCCCAAGTCACTGCCATCATGGACGATGAAGGGCAATCGCTCCACCGGTCGCTCACAGGCCAGGGAAACATTGAAACGGTCCTTTATCAGCCAAACTTCGGGCAGCGTTACTCCACCGCGCTTAAGCAGCAGTTCAGCCTTGGATTTGCCGGACGTTCTGATCCCAATGCCACGACATTGATGTTTAAAAATGGACGCCTCAGCAGCGTCTCATCTCATTGAGAACCCCCAGGAGACTTCTCCCCCAGCAGCTCCAGCGCCCTAGACAGCCACTGTAGTCCCTCCTCAGGCGGACCGAGATACGTGCGCGCATGGCCAAAAATCGCCCCCTCTCTCCCGGAGAGATTGCGCATACTCGCCTTTCTCGTCACCCAGCGCGAGATACAGCCGAGGCTCGAACGAGCCATACCACTGCTCAGGCTCCAGCACCGTATTTGGGACACGTTATATTGGCATCAAAGGGCATGAAGGAAAATGTTTGAGCAGAGGGATGTTTTAATCCCCTTCTTTGTGCTCACTCCGATCTCAAACCGGGGATCAAGATAATCCCTTTCCGCAAAATCCTTTCCAGCCCGCGCCAACCCGTGCTAGAGCCCCTGTGATGAAACACCCCGTCTTCTTCCTGCGCATCGTTACTTTGCTCGAAGCCATTTCTTTCCTCATTCTGCTCTTCGTCGCCATGCCGCTGAAGTATGCCTGGGGCATGCCGCTGGCGGTCAAGATCGTCGGCATGATGCATGGCGTTTTGTTTGTCCTCTTCTGCATCGCTCTCTATCGGGTGATGCTACGGACGAACTGGCCCTTCAAACGTGCCGCGCTGCTTTTCATTGCCTCGCTGCTGCCGTTTGTGCCATTCTTCATCGACCGCCGCATGCGTGCATGGGCGGCGGAAGACTCCACCCAGACGCCGGCGTGAAGAAGGTCCTCATCCATTCCGACGGTGGCTGTCATGGCAACCCTGGCCCCGGTGGCTGGGCCGCCACGCTGGCCTATGGCAAGCATGTGCGTGAACTCAAAGGCGGGGTGCCGGCCACGACGAACAATCGCATGGAGCTGCAGGCCGCCATCGAGGCCCTGCGCATTCTCAAAGAGCCCTGCCTGATCGACTTCCACACCGACTCACAGTACGTCCGCCAGGGCATCAGCCAGTGGATCGCTGGTTGGAAGCGCAACGGCTGGCGCACGAGCAATAAACAGCCGGTGAAAAACGCCGACCTCTGGCGCGAGCTGGATGCTGCCACCGCGCAGCACAAAATTGAATGGCACTGGGTCAAAGGCCATGCCGGACATATCGACAACGAACGCTGCGACGAGCTCGCCAACGAAGCCATCGCCGCCGTGAAAGACGCGCACTCACCACAGCAATTGAGGAGGTTGCTCGAAGAATTCAAAGCCGAGGCCGAGTCTCAGCTTATCTGACGCCCGCTTGCACTGCGGGGGGCATGGACTACACACTCACACCCATGCCAGCCGCCATCACACCCGAGCACGAACGCCTCCGCGCTGACCGCGAGCGCCAGGCCAACTGGAAGCGATGGGGGCCCTACCTCTCCGAGCGGCAGTGGTCCACCGTGCGCGAGGACTACTCGGCCGATGGCGATGCCTGGGGCTCGTTCCCCCATGAGCAGGCGCGCTCACGCGCTTATCGCTGGGGCGAGGACGGACTGCTCGGCATCACGGATCGCCAGTGCCGCCTGTGCTTTGCGCTCGCCCTGTGGAATCACCGCGACCCCTTCCTCAAAGAGCGTCTCTACGGCCTGACCGGCCCGCAGGGAAACCACGCGGAGGACGTGAAGGAGCTGTACTACTACCTCGACTCCACACCGACGCACTCCTACCTGAAGGCGTTGTACAAATACCCGCAGGGCGAGTTTCCCTACCAGAAGCTGGTAGAGGAAAATGCGCGGCGCGGACTGACCGATCCTGAGTTTGAAATCACCGATACGGGTGCTTTTGATGCAGAGCGCTACTTTGATGTCTTCGTGGAGTACGCCAAGGCTGCGGCAGAGGACATCGGCATCCGCATCACCCTGCACAATCGCGGCCCCAAAGATGCGGCGCTGGATGTGCTGCCCACCCTTTGGTATCGCAACACGTGGTCCTGGGAAGCAGGCAGCACACGGCCGCAACTCACACTCGTCAATGGCATGGTCGAAGCTGCGCACAGCGAGCTGAAGTCAGGCATCGTGGACGATCTCGGTCGGCATCGTTTGCAGGCCATGGCCGCGAGTGATGGCACACAGCCGCAGTGGCTTTTCACCGACAATGACACGAATCAAAAGCTGCTCTTTGGTTCACCCAATGCTTCGCCCTACACCAAGGACGCGTTTCATCGCTACGTGATCGATGGCGAGGCCGGAGCGGTGAATCCGGCGCAAGCGGGCACGAAGGCGGCCGCGCATTACCGACTGCACATTCCCGCCGGCGGCAGCGTGACGCTGCAACTGCGCCTGTGCGAGCGCAGCCTTGCTCCCGCCACTGACTTCGATGGCGTCTTCACGCAGCGCATTCAGGAAGCGGATGCGTTTTACCAGACGCTCAATGATCCGAAGCCGGTGCATGCGCAGATCCAACGTCAGGCTTTTGCCGGGCTGCTGTGGTCGAAGCAATTCTATTATTACGTCGTGCCGGAGTGGTTGCAGGGAGACCCCGCGTACCCACCACCACCGGAGAGCCGCAAAGGCGGGCGCAATAACCACTGGCAGCATTTTTATGCCAAAGATGTGCTCTCCATGCCAGACAAGTGGGAGTACCCTTGGTTTGCCGCGTGGGATGCCGCCTTTCACATGCTGCCGTTTGCTGAGCTGGACCCGGACTTTGCCAAGGACCAGCTCCTGCTCCTGCTGCGTGAATGGTACATGCACCCGAACGGCCAGATCCCCGCCTACGAGTGGAAGTTTGGCGATGTGAATCCTCCCGTGCATGCCTGGGCCTGCTGGCGTGTGTATAAAATCTCCGCTCCTGCGGGAGCGCGTGATCGCGAGTTTCTGGAGCGCTGTTTTCAAAAACTCCTGCTCAACTTTACCTGGTGGGTGAACCGCAAGGACAGCGAGGGGCACAACCTTTTTTCCGGCGGCTTTCTCGGCCTGGACAACATCGGGATCTTTGATCGCTCACAGCCGCTGCCAGACGGCCAGCACCTGGAGCAGGCTGACGGCACCGCGTGGATGGCCTTCTACGCACTGACCATGTTGAACATGGCGCTGGAACTCGCACAGCGGAGGGACGGCACCGTGAACGCCGCCTATGAAGACATGGCCTCCAAGTTCTTCGAGCATTTCGTGCAGATCGTCGATGCCATCAACAACATCGGTGACGAAGGCCTGTGGGATGAGACCGACGGCTTTTACTACGATGAGCTGCATGCCGAAGGTCAGCCACCCCAGGCGATGCGCACACGGTCGCTAGTGGGCCTGTTGCCGCTCATCGCCGTGGAACTGCTGGATGAGGGGCGCATCGCTCTGCTGCCTGGATTCAAGAAGCGCATGGACTGGTTTCTGCACCATCGTGCAGACCTTGCCCATCATGTGAGCTACTGCCAGAGCGGCGGCACGCATGGGCACCGCCTGCTCGCCATTCCTTCGCGCGAGCGACTGGAGCGGCTGCTCCGCTACTTGCTTGATGAAAAGGAATTTCTTTCCCCCTTCGGCATCCGCTCCCTTTCCAAATACCACGAAGAGCATCCCTACATGCTGCGCTTCAACGGTGGTGACCTGACCGTGCGCTACGTGCCCGGGGAAAGCGACAGCCTCATGTTTGGCGGCAACTCCAACTGGCGCGGCCCCGTGTGGTTTCCCATCGCCTACCTCATCGTCGAAGCCCTGGAACGCTACCATCATTTCTACGGCAGCGACTTCACAGTCGAACTGCCCACCGGCAGCGGCAACCGCGTGACCCTGCAAGGCGCCGCCAATGAGATCTCGCGCCGCCTGACCCACCTCTTCGAGCCTGACGCCACCGGCCACCGCCCCTGCCACGGTGGGGATGAGCGCTACGCCACCCACCCCGACTGGAAAGACCTGCTCCTCTTCCATGAATACTTCCACGCAGATACCGGGCGCGGCTGCGGTGCTTCGCACCAGACGGGCTGGACGGCGCTGGTGGCGCGGCTGGTGAGGAAGAGCTAGCACCCAAAACTTGGAGGGATCGGGATGATCCCGCTCAGCCACCAAGCATCGCGCGAAACTCAGCTTCAGTCACCGTCTTCACCCCAAGCTTGGTGGCTTTGTCGAGCTTGCTCCCCGCGTCTTCTCCCGCGAGCAGATAGGTCGTCTTCCCGCTGACGCTGCCGCTCACCTTCCCGCCGTTGGCGCGGATGGTGTCTGCGATGGTTTCGCGGTCTTCGCTCAAGGTGCCGGTGATGACCCAGGTGGTGCCTTTGAGTTTTTCGGAGGCTGCGGTAACGGTTTTTTGTGTGAAGTTGAGGCCGGCAGCTCGCAGACGATTGAGAAGCGTGATATTCAGTTCCTCACGGAACCATGCATGAATGCTCGGTGCCACAATGGCTCCAATGTCCGGGCATTGCGTGAGGTCTTCGACACTCGCATTCGCTACGGCATCGATGCTGCTGAAGTGCTCAATGAGCTTGCGTGCACCACCGGCACCGACGTGCAGGATGCCGAGGCCAAAGACGAGCCGCCAAGGATCCTGCTGCTTGCTCGCGGCGATGGCTTTGAGGTAGTTGTCGATGCTCTTGGTGCCCACGCGTTCGAGCCGTGCCAGCGACAACTCGTTGAGATCATAGAGGTCAGCCACATCGGCCACCAGCCTCGAACCATCCGCTTTTTTAAAATCCACCAACTGCGCGATGACGGCTTCGCCCAGGCCGCTGATGTCCATGGCCCCACGGCTGACGAAGTGCTCAATGCGGCGCTTCACCACTTCTGGGCAGAGAGGATTCGGGCAGCGGATGATCACCAGTTCTTCATCCCGATGCACGGCGGTTTTGCAGATGGGGCACTCGGTGGGAGCCACCACCGCGACTTCATCTCCTTGACGCAGCTCTTTCTTCACGGAGACGACTGCGGGAATGATCTCGCCTGCTTTTTCAATGATGACTGTGTCACCGATGCGGATGTCCTTGCGCTCGATCTCCTCGTAATTGTGCAGCGTGGCATTGCTCACGGTGCTGCCGCTGACGAGCACAGGCTCCAGCCGCGCTACAGGTGTCAGCGCCCCCGTGCGTCCCACCTGAATATCGATGGCGGTGATCTTCGTTTCCGCTTGTTCCGGCTGGTATTTGTAGGCAATGGCCCAGCGTGGCGCTTTGCTGGTGGCACCGAGTTCGCGCTGATCGGCGAAGCTGTTCACCTTGATCACAGCGCCGTCCGTTTCGTAGGGCAGTGATTTGCGCTTTTCATTGAGCTCACGGATCGCGTGCAGCAAACCTTCCGCGCTGTCAGCATGCCAGACGAGATCGGCTTTGCGCAGCCCGGCGGCATCGAGCAGCGCATACACATCCGTTTGCGACTCCACGGCGCTGGCTTCCGCCAGGCCGTAAAAGACGATGTCGAGCGGGCGCTTGGCGACGATCTTGGAATCGAGCAGCTTCAAGGTGCCAGCGGTGGAGTTGCGAGGATTGGCGAACGTGGCCTCTCCAGCTTCTTCTCGCTCCTGATTGAGTTTGGCAAATCCTGCCTTTGGCATGAACACCTCTCCACGCACTTCAAAGGTCTGCGGCCCATCTTTGGGCAATCGCAAAGGCAGGCGGTGGATGGTCTTGAGATTGGTGGTGACGTCGTCGCCGGTCTGGCCATCGCCGCGTGTCGCGCCGTGTTTCAACATGCCGTTTTCGTAACGGATCGCGATGGCCACGCCGTCCACCTTGGGCTCGATGACGCAATCGACTTTCTCGCGCGCCAGACCTTTCTGCACACGGGCGAAGAACGCAGTCAGCTCCTCCTCCGAATAGGTGTTGTCCAGGCTCATCATGCGCACCGTATGCGTGATCTGTGTGAAGCCTTCCAGCGGTACCCCACCCACACGCTGCGTGGGAGAGTCCGGCGTCAGCAGGTCGGGAAACTGCGCCTCGATGTCCTGCAATTCCCTCAACAGCAAATCAAACTGCTGATCGCTAATCTCAGGCTGCGCCTCGGCGTAGTAGAGGCGATTGTGGCGGTGAAGTTCGGCGCTGAGAAAGGCGGCGCGGCTGGCGGCTTCGGCGTGAGTCATGGTAGATGCTTTGCATAGCCGCAAAGCAGCGCAGGGAAACGAAAAATCGCTCAGAGAAACTGCGTGAATTCTTCGAGCGAGACGCCCGCCTGATCCAGCATGCCACGCAAAGTGCCCGGCTTGATGGGTTTGTGCTGGGGCACGACGACCGTCTTCTCGCCACGTTTCATGATGTGATGCGATCCGGTCTGACGAACGCTTTCAAAACCCAGCCGTCGCAAAGCCTTGACCGCCTCCGGGCCGTTGACATCACGTGGGATTTTCATGCCATCTGCAGCACCGGATCCTTCACGAAGTGCAAACGAACTTGCTGCGGTTTTTCATCTGGCTCAAAAAAGCCCTGCACTGCATCAGCCACCATTTCCTGGAGTTCGTTGAGCGAATCTCCCTGCGTGGTGATGCCACCACGTCCGAGCGGATCATCCCAGCGGGCAACATAGCCGCCGGTTTCGTGGCAAGGTTCCACGGTGAAGGTGATTTCTGCGTTCATGTTAAATTAATAATGCCTTCCCATGCTCCTGACAATCCTTCTTCACTCTGGCTGCGCCACCCACGGGGTGTCGCGCATGAGGTATTTCATGAGGACGGTGGCACCGACCATCAGCACGGCTTCCACCGCGAGAAAGATGCCGAAATGGCCGAGGTGCCACATGTAGCTGGAGAGGCCGCCGATGAGGCCTGCGGCGGCCATGGAGCCGCCCATCATGAGGCAGCCGGCGGTGGTGTTCTTGACGTCTTCGGCGGGTTTGGAAAAGGGCAGCCACTGACCCATGAGGCCGGTCACGAGGGAAAAGGTGGGCAGAAACAGCACGGCGGGCAGGCTGAGGGCCAGCGGAGCCCATGAACGCTGCAGGCCGCAGATGAGGGCGGTTTGCAGGATCAGCACGGGGAAACTCAGCCAGCACAGCACTGCCTTGCGCGAGCCATGAAACAGCGGCGTCCAGTGCCGCAGGGGTGCCACATAGAAAAAGGCGGCGGCACGCCAGTGCTCGGAGCAGCCGAGAAACATCAAGGCCTGCAAGGACACCATGCCGAGAAAGCAGGTGGCAAAGCCCTGCATCATCATCGCGCCCTGATCACTGCCGCGCCCCCCGGAGAAAAGCATGACCAGCGGCATGATGAGCATGGGCGCGATACCGGGGTAGAGCCGCAGCTTGATCTCGCGATCCCGGAAGAGATACGCCGTGGTGAGTTTGAACGACTCCCGCTCCACCGGATCGCGCAGCCACCAGCGCAGCGGCGGCAGTTTGACGATGGCCGCGAGCCATACGCCCCGCGGCTTGGTGCGTCCTTTGGATGTGCCGGCAGACTCGTTCAAGTTCATGAGCCCCTGCCCGTAGGCGTTGCCCAGTTTTTCCAGCGCCAGCCAGCTTGTGGCTGCGGTGACGACCACCGCGAGCCCCGCTGGCAGCCAGAGTGTGGCGGTGTTGAGCGTGGTGCCGCTGAGCAGCGCATCCAGCGCACCAAACCACAGCGGCGGCAGCGCCAGCATCCAGCCGGTGATGTGGTCGAAGTGCTTGAATACATCCAGATGCATCACCTGCGGCATGATCTGCCCGCCCATGATCATCACCACCGTGAGGAGTGACTGCACCGTGGCAAGGAGGTTGTCCAGACGCTCGCGGCCAAACCATTTGAGGCAGGCATTGTACACCAGCACGATGCTTGAAGCAGAAAAGACCATCAGCAGCGCGGTGGAAAACAGGTGCGCGGGGATGAAGCGCCACGTCGCGCCCTTGCACCACAAACCGCTGACGAATCCCGCCAGGTTCAGCGCCAGGGCGAGCATGAGGGCAAAGCCCGCCAGCACCGCGCACTTCGCCCGCAACATCTGCTGCGGTGTCACCGGCCGGTGCAGCAGGATCTCCGCCTCCTCTTTCATGAAGAGCATCGTCCCCGCGCTGGAGGCCAGCGTGAGCGAGGCGAACATGAAGGTGAAACCGTGCAGCGTGCAGGCAAAGACAAAGAGGTCCACGTTTTGCGCGAACAAGGCGGGCACGAGGCCGACCAGCGCGTAGATCAGCATGGTGAGGCCCAAGCCCATCTGCCGCCGCGTCTTCTGGGTGCCCGCCTGCTGCGCCGCACGTCCGCGAAACAGCAGCTTCCAAAACAGGCTGCGCAGCACCTTCGCGGGAGAGGGCGACCGGCGGCGAGGCTTGTCTTGGGTGCTTTCGACAGCCGCATTCATGACAGCATGTTTTTAGCAAAGGACTCAGCGCGTGCCTCCAGACCACTCAGACCGGTGAGCTGGGTAAAAAGCTGCTCCAGCGTGTCCGCCCCGTACTGGTGCTGCAGTTCCTGCGGCGAGCCCTCCACCAGCAGTTTTCCCTGCGCCATGATGGCCACGCGATTGCACACACGCTCCACCACATCCAGCACGTGCGAGCTGTACACGATCGTCTTGCCTTCACGCGCCAGGGTTTCCAGCAGCGCCTTAAAGCCGACGGCGGCGTTTGCATCCAGCCCATCCAGCGGTTCATCCAGCAGCACCACCTTGGGGTTGTGCAGCAGCGCAGCGGTGATGACGACCTTGCGCCGCATGCCCTTGGAATACGCGCCGAGGAGCTTGGAGGTGAGCGTCTGCTCATCCAGCTCAAAGAAGTCAAGAAACTGCCGGATGCGCGGCCGGGCCTCGTCCTCGTGAATGCCGTACAGCGCGCCGATCATGAGGAGGAATTCAAGGCCGGTGAGGGATTCATACACCGCACCCGAGTCCGGCACAAAACCGAGCAGGCGCTTGGCCTCCATGGGGTGCGTGGAGATGTTCACGCCGCAGATCAGAGCCGTGCCTTCATCTGGCTGCAGCATACCGGTGACCATTTTCAGCGTGGTGGTCTTCCCCGCCCCGTTCGGCCCCAGCAGTCCTACAATTTGACCCGGCGGCACCTCCCAGGTCAGATGATCGACGGCAGTTTGAGCACCGAAGCGCTTGGTGAGACCCTGAATGGAGATCATGGGGCCCGACCATCCGTGGCCTGCGGATGCTTGCAAGGGGGCATTCACACGAACACAGAAAGTATGAATTTTAATAGATATTAACTAAAACCCTTGCCGCTAAGGCTAAATTCAATATACTGACTGTAATTTCAATAATATGTCGCAATTCCCTTCCCACCTGACGACGCGTCTGCGCTTCGCCGTGCTATTGGTGCTTTTGATTCTCGGCATGCGCCAGGCCACTAAGGCCCAGGCCCCGGGATTGGCCCCCACAGTGCCGCTGCCAGCGGCTCAGTCGAATGCTGGCATCTATGTCCCCGTGGGCGAGGGCGCGTCCATCAAGGTCAATTTTCCCAGCGCCCCCATCCAGGCTATCATCCCGTTTTACACTCAGCTCACAGGGAAAAAACTCATCCTCGACTCAGCTCTCCAGGGCGAAATGCTGCGCATCATCTCCCCGCAGATGCTCACGAAAAAGGACGCCATCGCTTTCATCGAAGCCACCCTGCTGCTCAATGGCTATGCCATCATCCATATCGATGCGACCACCGCGAAGCTGATCAACCAGTCCGGCGGCAAAAGCCCCACCGCCGCCGGCTTGAAAGTGTACAGTTCCCTGCGCGACCTGCCGCAGAATGAGGAGATCTGCCACTATGTGCTCCCCCTGCAATTCATCTCGGCTGACGAAGCCTCCAAGGCCTTCCAGCAGGTCATCAAACTGAACGCTTACGGTGCCATGTCCGGTGTCTCGAATGACACCGCCCTCATCATCACGGAAAACAGCGCCACCATCCGCAGCATCTGCGAGATCGCCCAGATCATCGATGTGCCACCGACGGAAACCTCGAATGAAATGATCAAGCTGGAGCGCTCCGATGTGGAACTAGTGGCCGAGATCGTGAACGAGATCTTCGAGCAGCAGGAGAAGTCCAAGAGTTCCACGAACGCACCAGCCGCCGTGCCCAATGTGGGCGGCCGCCCGGGTGTCCCTGCCGTTCCCGTCAATCCCACTGCGAGCACCACCGCGACCAATCCTGCTGCGGCACGCGTCAAGGTCTTTGCCTACCGCCGCACCAATGAGCTTCTCGTCATCGGCCGCCCGGTGGACATCACCTACATCAAGGGACTGGTCGGGAAACTCGACAAGCAGAGCGATGGCTCCAATTTCCTCAAGCGTCGCCTGAAGTACCTCGACGTGCTGGACTTCCTCTCCGTGGCCTACAATGCGCTGGCCAAAGACACCGACATCCAGGGCAACAGCGACGGTGCCATCTCCGGTGCACCCGGCGGCGGCGGCGGCACCCGCCGCAAAGCCGGTGCCACCTCCAACTCCCCCTCCACGGACGCCAACAACCGCAGCAGTTCCAACAGCGGCAGCAACAACAGCTCTGCCTTCGGTGCCAACACCGGCCTCGGCGGCAGCTTCGGCAGTTCCACCGGATCTCAAAACGGCGGCAGCGGCTCCAACTCGAACCGCAGCCTGCTCGACAATCCGGAAGACGTCGGCGCGCCTGAGTCCATGGTCGTCGGCAAAACCCTGCTCATTGGTGATCCGCAGTCCAACAGCCTCATCGTTTCCGGTTCACCCGAGCACATTGATCGCATCGACCAGTTGCTCAAGGAAATGGATATCCGCCCGCAGCAGATCTACATCTCCGCCATCATCGGCCAGCTCAGCCTGGGCAAAAATTTCAATTACGGCGTCGATTTCCTCCAGTTGCTCTCCGACTTCAGCGTCAACCGCAACGGTGCGGTCAATACAACCACCACGACGAGCGGTGCCACCACAAGCGCCACGACGGGTTCCAACATCGTCCAGTTCCCAGCGAAGTTTGGGCAGCTCAACTTTTACGGCCAGATCGGTTCGCTGAGCAACTACATCAAGCTCATCGACAGCAACAACAACTTCAAGGTGCTGGCCACGCCGAGCATCTACGCAAAGAACGCCGCCAAGTCCGTCATCTCCTCCGGGCAGCGCATCGCCGTGCCTGCCAACATTCTGACCAATGGCGGTTTTTCCGCCGGCGTGGCCAACACCAGCGTGAGCGTGACCTACCGTGACGTCGTTCTCAAACTGGAGGTCATTCCTTTGATCAACTCCGACGAGGAAGTCACCCTGCGAATCGCCCAGATCAATGACAACATCGTCGGTTCGCAGACCATCGGCGGCAACACCGTGCCCACCATCGGCACGCAGGAGCTCCTCACCGAAGTGGCCGTGAAAAACGGTGCCACCGTCGTTCTCGGCGGTCTCATCACCGAGAAGACCACCAAGAACAAAAACGGCGTCATCGGCCTCAGCCGCATTCCCATTCTGGGCAATCTCTTCGGCACCACGCAAAACCAGACCATCCGCGAAGAACTGCTCATTTTCATCCAGCCCCGCATCGTGCGCTCGGATGATCCTCTCGACACCCCCAACAACATCGAAAGCACCCGCAGCAAAGTTTACAACGAAGCCATGCAGTTCAGCTCCCCCGAACTGGAAAACATTCCCCGCGCTCTGCCAGCGCGGTGAGTTGGGGAAAGGAAACCGTAGTCCTAAAGGCCTGTGCCACCACCCGGCTCTTTTGGAGTCCGGCCGCGATGAGCTTCCGCTTTCGAGCGTCTCGTGGCGGGCGCGAGTTGACCAGCCTGCGAAAAACCGGCTCGCACTCACGGACATACCATGGCACGCGCGACCCACCCGGCACGTCGAAAGCGGTGGCTCCGTTCGTTCCTCACTTCGCAACCGCAGCCCAAATGGGTTTGCGGCCCAGGAGGAGTGGGATCGTCCCGATCCCTCACACTCTGCGTTCAACTTGCCGCGCCAAACAGGGACCAAAATGATCCCTCTCCTACACTGAGCAGTCCCCTTACCGCTTCGCCGCTTCAGCGCGATTCTGGCTGTAGGCGCTGCGTGCGGAGAGATAGGGGTCCACCGCATCCTTGGTGATCGTGTCGTACTTGTCCATCTGGGCGGGTGTGGAGCGCAGTGTGTTGGCCGAGGGAGGGATGATCACCCAGTCATGCTTCGTCCGGCTGCCGTACCACCACAGGTAAGGCCAGTTGATCGGATTGAGCGCATAATCTCCGGCGAGTCCCACTCCATCGCGCACGCTGCTGGGTCCCAGCACCGGCAGCACCAGATAGGGGCCGTTCGGAATGCCCCACTTGGCAAAGGTCTGCGCCGTGTCTTCATCCGGCAGATTGGCGAGCGCTGGAATTCTTTGCGCCGGGCGGAAGATGCCGCCCACACCGCCCACAGTGTTCACGACGAATTTGCCCGTTTCCTTCCCCGCTTGCTTGAGCTTGCCCTGCAGCGTGCAGTTCACAAAACGCACAGGGTACTTCACGTTCTCAAACGCATTGTCGATGCCTTTGCGCACCGGCCGTGGGAAGAGCAGCGTGTAGCCCTTGGAGATGGGACGCAGGATGAAGGTGTAAAGCTGGTCATTCACCCAGAAGGTACCGCGATTGAGCTTTTCCAACGGATCAGACATGTCCGGTGCTGCGGCGTATTCATCCGTCTCGGCTTCGTTCTTGGCCGGACCGACTTTCTTCGCGCCTTTGCCCTTGGCAGAAGCGGCCACAGAGCCTGCTTCGGCGGAGGGTTTCACTGCGGTCTTTGTTGCGGACATACTGCAATCAGTCAGCAGTGGAATCACTGCTAGCAACGACAGACGGAGTGTGGATGAGGTGAATTTCATTGGGCGCGGGAGACGGACTGCGTAAGGGAGCTGATGACGGCGGTTGCGCCACCTTTTTTAAACTGCGCATCCAGCTGGCTGCGGTAGTTGGCGATGAGGCTGACACCCTCGATCACCACATCCGTGATGAGCATCTGCTCCATGCGATAGACCACGGTGTAGTGGCTGCCTTTGTAAACCATGCTCGTCGGCACATCCACACGACCTGCCGCCGGCTCCACCGCCGTTTGGTAGGTGATGTCAGGATGCTCCCCCGGCGTGAATTTGCCGCTGTAGCTGCGGATGATCAGCGTGGCAAAAAGCTGGGTGGCCTCTTTCTGCTGCGCGGGGGTGAACTGCTTCCAGCCGGGCCCGACGGCGCGCTTCGTCATCGTTTCAAAGCTCACGTACTTGTGCAGCACCGGGCGCAGCTTTTCCGGCAGGGCACTGCGATTTCCGCTGCGGTCTGCCACGCTGAGCACTTCCGTCACCGCCGTTTTCAGACGAGTCTGGGCCTCGGCAAGCTGGGCGGTCGCGGCCAGCGGGACGGCGGCCAGGAGAAGTGGGAGCAGAAAACGTAGGGTCATGGAGCTGGAGGGGGGGAATCTTTGCCTTTTTCAACACTGCCGAAAGCCATCTTACCAATCAACGACTCAAGATCGACCGAGGACTCTGTCATGGTGATGCGTGAACCAGCAGAAAGATAAGTTTCATCCGCGCCGGGTGCAAGCGCCACGTATTTGTCTCCGATCAGCCCCGTGGTTTTGATCGAGGCCATCGTGTCCGTGGGCAGTTTCAGGCCCGCCTGCACGCGCAGCGTCACCATGGCGCTGTAGTCGGTGCCGTCCACGCGGATGCCGTCCACCCGCCCGACTGGCACGCCCGCCACGAGCACGCTGCTGCCAGTGTTGAGCCCCCCGGCATTGGTAAAACGCGCTTCCATGACATAGGTGTCCCCACCGATCATCGCTCCTGCGCCGAGTTTCACCGTCAGATACACGACGGCGGCGATACCCAGAAGGACGAAGAGCCCGACGTAAAGTTCCAGCTTGGATTGTTTCATGAGTCTTCAGATTGGAGGGCTTCACCCCGACGCATAGCAGCAATTGTGCTGCCAAGTGCTGCCGCGCTGTCGCGAAAATCACCCACCACAGAGGAGGTGGAGGCGGAAAACTCCGCAGGCGTGCCTTCAAAGCACATGCGCCCTTTGTCAAGCAGCGCAACGCGGTCGCTGGCGATGAGCGCCTCCGTCAGGTCATGTGTCACCACCAGCGCGGTGAAGCCAAACTGCCGCTGGTATTTGGCGATCATGGCAAACACGGCATTGCGCCGCAGCGGGTCCAGCCCGGCGGTGGGCTCGTCAAACAGCACCAGCTCCGGCCGCGTGACGATGGCGCGTGCCAGTGCGAGGCGCTTCTGCATGCCACCGGAAAGCTGGCTGGGGTAGCGCTCCTGATGCGCCTCAAGCTCAAGCTGCCGCAGCGCCTCCAGACTGCGCTCACGGATCTCCTTGTCGGGCAGATCCGTCGTCTGCTCCAGCGGCAGCGCAACGTTTTCCAGCGCGGTCAGCGAGTCAAACAGCGCATTGCTTTGAAACAGGAAGCTGCAGCGTCTGCGGAAATCCGCCCGGGCGGGGGCATCTCCCGCACTGAGCGGTTTGCCGTCAAAGCAGATGCTGCCCGCGTCTGGATGCTCCACATCCGCCAGGCATTTCAACAGCACGGATTTGCCCGCGCCGCTGCGCCCCAACACGCTCACCAGACTGCCGCGCTGCACATCCAGGCTCGCGCCGTCGAGCACCACCTGGTCACCGAAGCGCTTGAACAAGCCTTCGATGCGCAGCAGCAGTTGGTTGGTGTCAGCACCCATATTAGACGAGGAAGGAGGTGATGATATAATCCGCAGCCAGCACGATGATGCTGGACTGCACCACCGCACGCGTGGTCGAGGCGCTGACCGCACGTGCGCCAGTGGCCGAGCTGCAGCGGTGGGCATTAAATCCATGGTAAGCACACAGCGATATCGTCAGCAGCCCGAAAGTGGCCGCCTTGATGAAGCACTCCCTCACATCCGGCGCTGCAATGGCGCGTTCCACCGAAGACCAATAAACTCCCGGCTCCAAGCCTAGCAGCAGCGAGCCCGAAAGGCTGCCACCCCACAAACCCACCGTGACAAACAAGGCCGTCTGCATCGGGTACACCACCAATGCTGCGATCAATCGTGGGGTGACCAAATAAGCGTGACTGCTCACGCCCATCGTCTCCAGCGCGGCGATCTGCTCCGTATTGCGCTGAATGCCCAGCTCCGCCGCCAGGGCGGAACCCGCCTGCCCCACCAGCATCAGCGCGGCCAGCACCGGCCCCAGTTCGCGGATCAGGCTCAGTGAAACCAAAGTACCTAGCAGTCCTTCCGAGCCAAAGCGGTTCAATACATAGTAACCCTGCAGGCCCAGCACCAGCCCGGTGAACATGCCCACAATCACAATCACCGGCAGGCAGCGCACGCCCTGCTCAAAGCCGGCGCGGACAATCCGCCTGCCCAGCCGCCGCGAGCCCAGCACGGAACGAAAAGACTGCCCTGTAAACAGTGCAAAGTCGCCCAGTTCATGAACAATGGAGAGTGAGTAACGACCTACGGTGCGCAGCATGCGAAGTCTGGACTTTCACCCACGCAGCCGAGATGCGCAACGCCACAGAGCCCCACCCCCGCAATTATTCTGGGTGAGACGCAGGGCAATAAAGTTGCCTTGCTGCTGTGCAACAAGGCTCCCTGTTCCACAGGAACAGGGCTACCTTGCCGAGCCTTTCAGGATTACAGCTCCCCCACCGGCAGCCACTTGCGCTGCTCCCAGCTTTGCAGGCCCAACTCGGCGAGTTGCACTCCTTTCGCGCCTTCGCGCAGGGTCCAGGGGAAGGGCGTGTCCAGCGCCACATGCTTGAGGAATTCCTCCCACTGGATCTTGAAGGCGTTGTCGTAGATCGTCGTGTCCGGCACTTCCTGCCAGCCGCCGAAGAAGTCGATGGGCTGGTCGATGTCCGGGTTCCATGTGGGCCGCGGCGTGGTGCCGATGCTTTGCACCCAGCACTTGCGCAGCCCCACCACGGCGCTGCCGTGCGTGCCGTCCACCTGCATGGTCAGCAGATCATCGCGCCGCACTCGCACCGTCCACGAACTGTTGAACTGGCAGATGACGCCGTCTTCGCATTCAAAGGTGGCATAGCAGGCGTCATCGCTGGTGCAGGCATAGGGTTTGCCGCGCTCGTCGATGCGCTTCGGCAGGTGCGTGGCCCCGATGCAGCTTACGGCCTTGATCTTGCCAAACAGATTGTCCACCACGTAACGCCAGTGGCAGAGCATATCGACGATGATGCCGCCGCCGTCTTCCTTGCGGTAGTTCCATGAGGGCCGCTGCGTGGGCTGGTCCCCTTCCTCACCCGTGAAGACCCAGTAACCAAACTCACCCCGCACACTGAGGATGCGACCAAAGTAACCCTGATCTCGTAACATGCGGAATTTGCGAATGCCGCTGAGCCAGAGCTTGTCCTGCACCACGCCGTTTTTCACGCCTGCATCTTCGCAGAGCCTGGCCAGACGTAACGCCTCGCTCGTTTCCACCGCCGTCGGCTTTTCACAGTAGATCGCCTTCCCTGCCGCCACTGCCTTCTCCACAAAACCCGCACGCTGCAAAGTACCCGAAGCATCAAAAAAGATCTCGTCCTCCTTGTTCGCCAGCGCCGCATCAATATCCGTGGTGAAGCGCGTCACGCCCGTGCGCTCCGCCAGGGCCTTCAGCTTGTCATGATTGCGCCCCGTGAGGATCGGGTCCGGCATCAGCGTGAGATCATCGCTCACCTTGAGTCCGCCTTGATCGCGGATGGCCTTGATCGAGCGGATCAGGTGCTGGTTCGTACCCATGCGCCCCGTGACGCCGTTCATGATGATGCCGATTCGTTTGGTTTCCATTTGAGTAAAGTTGGGGATGTGGGGCGAAGAATTCAAAGATCATCCGGATAAATCTCGCGATAGCTCTCGCTGATTTTGTCCAGAAACACTTGTTGATCCATGGCCCAGAGACGGTTCGAAAAAATCTCCACCTCGCGATGTCCGGTAAAGCCCGTGGCATCCACCCAGTCGCTGATTTCCCGGATGTTGATGCAGCCTTCGCCCATGAGGCCGCGATCATTGAGGAGGTCGATGGTGGGCGTCCTCCAGTCACAGATGTGGAAGGCATGCAGGCGGCCGGTTTGTCCGGCGAGTTCAATCTGCGCCTTCAACTCGGGATCCCACCACACGTGATACACATCCACCGCGATGCCGACTGCTTTTGGCGAGCCCAGCGCATCGCAAATCTCATGCGCCTGCCGCATCGTGTTCACTGCGCTGCGATCATCCGCGTACATGGGGTGCAGCGGCTCGATGGCCAGTTTCACACCCGCCTGCTCCGCCGCAGGCAGCACCGCAGCGATGCCATCGGCGATCTGTTTGCGCGACTCCACCAGCGTCTGCCCGGGCACCGCCCCGCAGACCAGCACGATGAGCGGAGCGCCAACAGTGTGCGCCTGCTCGATGGCCTTCAAATTGTCATCAATGGCCGTCTGCCGCCCAGCCGCCGGCGCCGCTGGAAAAAAACCGCCACGGCACAGGCTCACCACTTCAAGCCCTGCTTCCCGCGTCTGCCGTGCCACCGCACCCAGATCACGCCCCTCCAGCGCCTGTCGCCAGATCGTGATGCCGCTGACGCCCCGCTTTGGGAACTCCACCAAACACTCTTCAAGGCTCAGCGGTTTGGTGGTGATGGTGTGGACGCAAAGTCGGCGCATGAGACGATCCTGCGCCGCATCGGGTCATAAGGAAAAGATTTCTTTTCAATCGTCACGATTGGAAATCCTGATGCTCGTCCTTGCTCTGCTCGCGGCCGCAAACGCACAGCCGCCTGGCATCTATGGTAAAAAATGGAGATGACATTCGCCATTCCCATGCTTGTTTTTGTGACAGGTCGTTATGAACACCACCCAAGCTTCGCAGGTCTTTGGATTTGTCCTTCCTTTCAACCGGAAGGAATGGGAAAAGGGATGCAGGGTGGTCTTTCTGAGCCTGCTGGCATTGGCTGCACAGCGTGCGTCTGGCCAGGATACGTCCATTCCGGAGCTACCCGTCGTTCCGACTGCTGCTAAGCCTGATCCCTTTCGGGTTCCCAAACCCTTGTCATCTTCGGCCTCGTTCTCCCCACTGCCTGAGGGGACAACACCACCAGGGATTGCATTGCGCCCCACGAGTCCGCTCGCATCCGCCAAGGAGCTCCGCCAGGCAGCGGAGCAGGGTGACGCAGAGGCGCAGTTCCTCCTGGGCCTGGCATACGCTGAAGGCAAAGGGATGCGAAAGGATGCGGAGGCAGCCGTGAAGTGGTTCCGTCTGGCTGCGGATCAGGGTGAAGCGAGGGCCCAGCAGGCTCTGGGCGGCGCCCTGCTGCAAGGCAAAGGCGTGAAGAAGAATGTGGAGGAAGGCATGCAGTGGCTGCGCAAGGCCGCCGCCCAGCACGATGCCAGAGCCGAGTACGCCCTGGGCCGCGCCTTTCTCCAGGGCACCGGCGTGACGCAGGATCCAGCAGAGGCCGTGAAGTGGTTTCACCTGGCCGCTGAGCACAGGAATGTGGATGCCATCTACAGCCTGGGCAGATGCTGCGCCAGCGGCACTGGCATGCCGCAGGATGCAGAGACAGCAGTGAAGTGGTACCAGGAAGCTGCGTCACTGGGTGATGTCAGAGCCCAGATGGCCCTGGGCAATGCCTATCTGCATGGCACCGGCATGCGGCAGGACACGGCGGAGGGGCTGCGGTGGTACTTTTCGGCTGCTGACCAGGGCAACACCGATGCGGAGGATGTCGTGGCCCACGCCTACCTCACCGGCGATGGAATGAGCCAGAACACCCAGGCAGCCTTGCTCTGGCACCACAAAGCCATTGGCATGAGCAAAAGCCTCGAACACAACCCGCTGGAAACCGCCAAGTGGTGCCTCCGAGCCGCTGAGCATGGAGACGTCTATGCTCAGATCGAACTGGCCCATGCCTGCGTCTCAGGCGCAGGTGTGACTAGGGATGTGGCGGAAGGCGTGAAGTGGTTTCTCAAAGCCGCCGAGCAGGGTGTGGCCAGCGCCCAGAGTGAGGTGGGCTACGCCTACATGCGCGGCAAAGGGGTGGAGATGGACCCCGTGGAAAGTGTGAAGTGGTACCGCAAGGCCGCCGAGCAAGGAGATGCCAATGCTCAGTATGCCCTGGGTGTGGCCTACTACCAGGGTGAAGGCGTGCGGAGAGACCCCGTGGAAGCTTTGAAGTGGCACGTCCGCTCCGCCGAACATGACTCAGGCGCGTCGAAAAATTCGACGACGAGAAGCCAGGGGCCCATCGCTCGGGCAGTCACGGGAGAAGACACCGTGAGAGGAAAGCCGCACCCCTTCCCCAGTGCGCTGTATCGCGGTGCAGAAGAAACCGTGAAATGGCTGCGCATGGCCGCCGGACGTGGCGATGCCTCGGCACAATACTGCCTAGGCACCGTCTATACTACGGGAGAGGGCATCGCCCCAGACGCCGCCATCGCAGCGTACTGGTACCGCAAGGCGGCTGAACAGAACTATGTGCAGGCTCAGTTGGAGATGGGCCGTGTGTACTTCTCCGGAGACGGCGTAGCCAAGGATGTCGCAGAAGCCGCGAAATGGACGCGTAAAGCCGCGAATCAAGGCAATGCCTGTGCGCAGGACGAACTCGGCAGCCTCCACATGACAGGCCTCGGCGTGGCGAAAGCCCCGGCAACCGGCGCACAGTGGTACCAGAAAGCGGCAGACCAACAGTACGCCGACGGCCAGTATCACCTAGCCCGCTGCTACCATGATGGCGTGGGCCTGGCTCAGGATCTGGAAAAAGCCGCGCAGTGGTGCCGCAAAGCCGCCGAGAAGGGCCATGCCAGGGCGCAGTACAGTCTAGGTCAGAGCTGCCTGCTGGGTGAAGGCGTGGTGGAAGACCCCGTCGAGGCCATGCAGTGGTTCCTCCTCGCCTCCGCCCAGGGCCTCCCCGAGGCCAGTGATGAGGTCGAGAAGACAAAATCCAAACTGACCCCCGGCCAGCTCTCCGCTGTGCTGATACGTGTGGAGAAGTTCCGCCCCAGCCGGTAGGTGGGGGGAACTGATGGCCGAGGCCGCCTAGTTTTTTAGGGCATGCATAGCCGTCGAATTCATCGAAATCCACAGCGGTCTGAGCGGCACCTTGGCCTCCACATCTGATGCGACATCAGGTGGGACGGATGTGTCGAAGCTCACATATATGTCTGAAGAAACCGCCTCCGCCCTCCAGACAAGCTTGTAGGTATGGGCGTCGGACAAGATGTAATCGGCTTTCAAAGTGCGCTTGGTGACCTTCCGGGCGTAGTTGGCCCCGGTAAATCCCGCGGATCCTCCAAAGCCATTCCATCCTGAGCTACGCCAGCTTCTGATACGCGTGGAGTAGCCGATGCCATACCAGCGGTTGATGATCTGTTTGTTGGAGTCTGACCGCAGCATGATCCTGAAAATATAATCCGCCTGATCCGGTCGTATTTTCGAAAAAGAGGCGTCGGAGGCTTTACCTGCGGGCGGGCTCTCAGGCCCGATGCCCGCCTCGGACAGGAAGCAGACGCGGGCTCCCTTCAGACGGTGCTGCAACGCCTCCTCCGCTTTGCTCAGAACGGGTGCGTCAATGTCCTCGCCGGGCCAGTTTGAGGCTGTGATCAGCATTCCTTCAATTCCAACCGTCTTGCCTTGCAGCATGCCCGGTTTCAATCGATCAACAACGACCGTCACCCTCGGTCCCTCGCAACTGCTCAGCAGCAGAGACAGCAGTGAAAAGAGGAAGCAAGCATGTCTCACGGTAATTCCTAGGATGTCTTGCATGGGTATCAGACGGTTAACGATGATGCCAGCTTCAATTTGATCGCAAAATTATCGAACTTTACGGACTCGGCGTGACCGTCGAAACCGTCAGACGGTTTCTCGCTTGGAAACGATGCAGGATGCTTCAATCTAGCCGCCGCATCATGGAACTTTACCAGCTCGGCTATTTTCTGGAGATCGCCCGCCAGCGCAGTTTCACGCGGGCGGCGGGTCGTCTGCACATGGCGCAGCCGGCGCTGAGCCAGCAGATGAAAAACCTCGAGGCAGAGCTGGGTGCCGCGCTGTTTATCCGTGGTCGTAAAGAAATCCAGCTCACCGCCGCCGGGAAAGCCTTCCTGCCACGCGCGGAGGGACTCCTGGCCCAGGCGGAGGCGGCGAAGACCGTCGTTTCTGATGTGGCTCAACTGCGCGGCGGCAAGCTGACCATCGCCGCCATCCCCAGCGTCAGCGCCTGCCTGCTGCCGGAGGTGGTGCGCAGCTTCCACCGGCTGCATGAGCAGGTGGCCCTGCAACTGATCGAAGACAGTTCCGAACGCGTTGCTGACTGCGTGGAATCCGGGCTGGCAGACATCGGCTTCCTCCAACTCCCTGTCAGCAAGTCTGCCTTTAAAACGCAGACTCTCATCACCGAGCCCTTTGTGCTCCTCGTCGGAAAATCACATGCGCTTGCCAGACAGCAGTCGGTGTCGTTGCGGCAGTTGTCCGCCGAAGCTTTCATTTTCTACAAAGGCCGCGCCCGGGACACGGCTCTGGAATCGTGCCGGAAAGCTGGCTTTGAGCCCCGCATCGTCTGCGAAAGCGGCGAACTGGGAACCGTTCGCGCCTTGGTCGCTGCCGGTCTGGGTCTGGCCATTGTCCCACGCCTCGCGGCAGAAAACCTGCCTTCCACCATCCGCACCGTCTCCATCCGCGAGCCCAAAATGCAGCGCCAGATCGCCGCCGTGTGGCAGAAAGGCACTGTCCTCTCTCCTGCTGCAGCGACCCTTTTGCATCTGACTACAAGCCTGCTCGCCTGCGGAGACACACCGCCCACGATGTAGTCGTAAATCACTTAAATATGACCCGCTTACAGAGAAACAGCGCCGTCTCTTTCCACCTTTTTGGACTGCGTTCGCTCAGCAACTTATGGGAAGCAGTCCCAGCAGCCGCGCTCCCTTACGATTTGGTGACAGCCGCAGCAGCTTCACCGGTTTGCTGAGAGCTGGTCTTGGCAGGTGCGTAGTAGTAGCTGGCGTAGTTGTAGTAGGTGTACTCCTTCAGGTTCGAGCTGGAGCGGTTCAGAATCACTCCACCGATGTTCACCTGACGCTCATAGAGCAGATCCAGTGCCTTGCCAGAGAGACGGGCCATGGTTGAAGACATGCGCACCACAAAGAGCACAGAGTCAAGCTTCGGCGCAAAGCTCGCCGTGTCATCCGCCACCAGCACCGGGGCGCTGTCGAAGATGACGTAGTCGTATTCTTCGCTCATTTCACGCAGCATCTCTTCAGCTGTTTTGGACAGCAACATTTCAGAAGTCTGGTCAAAAACGTCACCACGGGCCAGCAGGTCCAGATTCCGCGTGCTGGTTTCCTGCACGGCATCACGCCAGTGCAGCTTGCCACGCAAGGCTTCGCTGAGGCCGGGGGATGAGGGCAACTTAAAGAGTTCGCTCACACCACCACGGCGCAAGTCGCAGTCGGCCAGCAGCACGCGGGCTCCCGCCAGCGCCATGGTCACAGCCAGATTGGAGGTGACGGTGGTCTTGCCTTCGTTTGGCACCGCACTGGTGATGAGAATGGTCTTTGGCGGCTTACCCTGCCAGTTTTTGAAGAGAATGGACGAGCGTACATTGCGGAACGCCTCGGCATAGAGATGGCGGTCATCATTCGGACGCAGCAGCGCCACATCGCCCCGGTTTCTCTGTTCAGGCACCTGCCCCAGAACGGCTTCTCCGGGGAACAAGGTCTGGAATTCGCTGTAGGAATTCATGCGGTCGTCCAACCGGTCAAACAACAGCAGGATGACAATGCCAGCTCCCATGCCGCCAATCAGGCCGATCACGATGGGCATCACCCAGTCCTCCACATTTTCAGAGGCAGGCGTAGCGCGCTCTTGAATGGCCACGAAGTCCGCCTGGGAGTTGAAAACGCTTTGAATCGCCTCCACTTTTTCAAACAGTTTGTCGTAGGCCATTTTGGCTGACTCCGCCGCTTTTTCCAGTTTGTCGTGCTGGGCGATTTTACCACCGAGATCAAGAGCCTCTTTTTGCTTTTCGCCAATCTGGGCGTCCAAAACCTGCATGCGACGCTGAATGTCCGCCACCTGCGTATGCATCTCCTGCTGAATCTGCTCCGCATAAGAGGACAGCAACGCTTTCTGCGCCGCCAGTTCTTCCGTGATATCCTGCACCATGGGGTGCTGCTGCTTGAATTGGATGAGGAGCGAATCCAGTTTCGTCTTCAATTCGGTGATTTTCGACTTGGTGCGCAGATAATCCTGCTCCGCCATCGTCATGCCATTGCGTCCGGGCGAGGTATCCGTTGCCTTCACACCGCTGGATGGCTGCACATTCTCAGCGCCTTTGGCACCTGCCACAGGAGCTGCACCGGCTGCGACCGCACTCAGCATGCGTTCACGTGCCTCCATGGCTGCGTTCACATTGTCGATCGCGAGTTTCAATTCATCCAGTGTCGTGCGCTGCGCTATCCGCTGCGCTTCCAGGTTTACAAGGTACTGGGCGGCAAGATTGTTGCCGTTGGTGAGCGTAAGGATGTTGTTGGCCGCCTTGAACTTGGTGAGGCTATCGAGGCTGTCTTCCATGACTTTCTGCTTAGTCACCACCTCTTGAAGAAACTGCTGAAGCACCTTGCCCTGGGCCTGTTCACGAATGTTCTGCCGGAACGCAATGAACTCGTCCAGCAACGCATCCAAAAAGATTCTCGTGTATTTGGGTTCAGAGCCGGTCGCAAGAATGTTGAAAATCGCGGAGCCCTTGGTCTGCGCCACCCGGATTTCCACATCCGAGTCCTTGACGTCTGGATTCAGCGCCCGCACACGCTCCAAAGCACGTCGTTTCATTTCGGCGCTTTCAACCGTTTCAATGATCGTACCATAGAAATCCTGCTGCTGCTCACGCCAGGTCACATTGTCGTTAAACGCCAGCTGGCCGCCCGCCACAAGCTTTGCGAGGGAGCGAAACTCCTGGGGGCGACCGGTGATCCGCAGCGCCTGGACACAAACACCAATGCTAGCAGTCAGCAGCAAGAACCACCAACGGCGGCGCAGCAGAATCTTGTATCTCTGAAACTTGGCAGAAGCCTCGTGAATGCGGCTCAGGGTGCTTGATTGTGCCGGCCCTGGGAGTGTGAGGTTTTGTTCCATGATTTCGAAATCCAAATTTATTCTGTCGGGCTACGATGAGCACCTGCTGCCGCCCCGTCATTTTCCAGGCTGGCAGATTCGCTCAAGACACGATTCAAAGCCATTGGATTTATTTGGACGTTACTCTGTTCGATTTTAACTTAAATTTTCCCTCACTTGGGCTCGAAATACCTTGGATGACCCCCACAGCTTCAGAAATTGATCTTCTTTTCCTCGACGATGATGACGTCATCTTTCCGGATGAACACATCCCTCTCGAGATCCCCCTGGCGCATGATCCCGTCGACATTGACCAAAATGGTCTTGTTGCCGTGAGGGGTCTTGCGGATGATTTTCACCCTCTCCTTGTTCGCGAACTGAGCGAAACCACCAGCGCGAAGAATGGCCTGGCTGATGGAGATGTCTTCATTGGCCGGCAGGTCGTATTTCCCCTGCTTGGCTACAATCCCAAACATCACATAAAAATCCAGTTCCTTCTCCTGCGTCCTGATGGAGTCTTCAAGATTGATCTTGTCGATCGCGATCACCACCGTGGCGTGCTGGAAGAAATTCTTCTCGAGCTCTTTTTTGATCGCGAATGCCAGTTCCCGGCAAGTTTTACCTTTGGCGGTGACCAAACCCACATACGGAACTTGCACTTCTCCGGTAACAGCAACCGTCAACTGCAAGGCATCACGGCGGTCTTCCAGAATTCGGATACTGATGAGATCACCTGAGGCAATGGTCTGGTTGTTGTCCAGTACGTCCATGGAGGACAACACGGCCGCACCGGCATTGACGGATCCGCCCGTGGCCGCAGCCTGCCGAGCGGCCCTTCCTGACTGCTCAGGGATCCGAAATCCAGCATCTTGCGCTTTCAAACCTGTTACGGCAATGACAAGCAGAAGAAACGACAGTGATGACTTTTTCATGATGATAGCGAATGATTTTTGACGTCCTCAGGCACCAAGGCCGGTCATGGCTTGGCTGGGATCAAAACTCATAGACCAGTTACGATCCGTTTCGTTAGAAATTGTAATTGAGGCCCAAAATCACGCGGGTCTGGGTGGAATCCGCATTGGACTGCTTATAATTGGTAACGAAGTAACGATAGCCAAAGTTCACACCGGCCTTGGCGGTCAGGGTGTAGTTCAGATCAAACGAAAACCCGCTCTGGTCCGCATCCCTTCCGACCACTCCGGAATAGTCCGCACGGCCAAAATGGTAGCCTGCGCCAGCCCGAAGCTTTGAAGTCAGCTGGTGCGTGTAATACAAGTCCACACCAAACTGAGTCAGTTTATACCCTGTCCCTGGATAAGCGAGATTGGTGAAAGATGGATTGGCGTTTTCATAATAGCCTGAAACTGAGAAGCGGCCCCCCTTCCAAGCCACCATCGAGACACCGTAGTTGACGAAGTCAGCCGTGATGAAGTTCGATGCCAGGTTGATGGAAGACTCATGTCCGACAGTCAATGTATGACTGAAACGAGCATTGAGCTGATTGGTGATGCTGAGATTGTAATAATAACCATTCAGGTTGGAATGGTCGCCAGGACCCGCAGGAGCAAAAACGGTGGGAGCATCGAATCTAAACTCCTGAATGCCACCCGAGAGTTTGATGATGGTCGATTTGCCCAGCGGAACACTGACAAACGTACCCCAGTTAAACAGAGTGCCGTCATTCAATGTGGGTTTAATGTAGTTCAGGAAAGTGACCCCGCCTTCTGTTCCCAAAATCCAAGTCGCGGTCGGACTGTAGGTCAACGAAGCATGCAAAGTGTTCATGGTACGGCTGAACTGGCTGTTGGCACTTCCCAACGCTTCGGACAGCGTGTTGGTGTAATTCGCAGCAAGCGCCCAAGCAGAGTTGATCTGCCAGTTGGCGGCGATACCAAAATCGTTCTGGAACACACCAAAGCTCGAATTGTTCCCCGCCCCCACGAATGCATTGTTCAGCGCAGGGCGCATGGACATGCGGTCATAGATGGTGATGTTCACCGGTCCAGCCTTGATATCAAAAGCAAGCGTCGTACCAGGCAGAACGTTGATCAGGTAATTGCCGTTGCCGTAGGCTGCGAGTTCCGGATGATTGAAATAGTGATCTATGCCGATGCCGCCGGTGAAGCTCAGCACGTTGTTCGGCGTAATCCGATAATTGGCGCTGATGTTAAACAGCGTGCTGCTGATCACGTCAGATACGGGGATCGCAGTACGACGAATGTTGCTGTTATACTCAAGGCTTTGATAGAGCCCGAGACCGATATTGACGGGGCCGAGCATCAGGTTGCGTTTGCCTGAAAGGAACGGATCAGAGGTGTAGGTAGGAGCAAAATAGCTCAATGCCTGCGAGTACTGGCCTGAGTAAGTGGTATAATCACCCACGGAACGGGCTGCAAAGGCAGAACTGCCGCTTCGGACCGAAGGCTGGGATATCTGACGGTCAGAACGCAGCAATTGCTGAAGACTTTGGTACCCCTCCTGATCTTCTTGGCTGACGTAGGCCCCCTTCTCATAATCATAGACCACATCACCACTGCGAGCGGCGGACTCACTGGTCTTTTTCATCTGACCGGTGCGATTCCGAAGGTCATTGAAAAAGTTGCTGGTTTGTGACGGTGAGACCCCAAATTGAGCGTTCGAACGAAGCGGCAACAAGCAGCCGGCCGTAAGGGTAAGGCCCATCAGAAGAGCGTTGATGGGTATGGGGCGAGAGTGTTTGATCAGCATGACGGGGAGAGAGTGGATCGGGAATTAAACGCTGATAGAAGCAATTTTAACAGCTTTTGTCCATACCAAATTTTTCTCGATTTCGCCACATTCCATCCCTTGATCTTCAATAACTTGCTCCATAGCGGGAGGGTTTGCCCCCTTCGCCCTTCCTTCAGTTGCTCTTAATGGCAGGCGACTTCACTTTTCACGAATTCGCGTCCTGCGCTCAAATTCGAACTCGAGCTGAATCTCTCTTGAAGATGCTCGATCCCACGACCTGTGAGGGCAGTTTGCCTGCGGTGCCACAACGATTAAGCTGCGTAATTTGCTGAACAGCTTCCCGATTGGCATCCGTGTGGAATTGAAAGAATTCATGGAGCGTCTATGGTGATTAGATAACTTTACTCATCTATATAGTGTTCATTATAACATGTTCAAATGAATTGTTGAGCTGCGCGAAATAACTCGGCGACGCCTCCTTGATTGACGCCGCTGTTTTAAAAGTGGATGGGCGTCTATGTCCTTTAAAGCCCCTCCTGCCCCCGTGGCACGACTGTCCATACCGGAATATGCCATGGCGCTGGCCCATGTCGCCAGCCTGCGTTCAGAGGATCCGTTTCGGAAGGTGGGCGCGGTGGCCATTGATTTCGACAACCGCGTGATCGGCACTGCCTACAATGGCCTGGCCCCCGGTTACAATGCCGACCCCGATTTTTGGGAAGATCGCGATGCACGCCGTAAATACATGCTGCATGCCGAGGTGAACCTATGCAGCCTTTTCACCCGTGGAAATGTCAGACTCGTCGCCTGCACCACCAAGCCTTGCACCAGCTGTATGCAGATGCTCTGCGCCTACGGGGTGAAGGAAGTCTATTACCGCGACGATTATCCTGAATCCGAGGCCGATGCCATCGCCGGACGTTATGGCATCCCTTTGATTCAAGTTTCTGACTACCCGCAAGTCATTGCGGCGGGAGGGACGTAGCCACTACCGCGGTCTCACAGTGCCTGCACAATACTGCCCGTGAGAGGCCAGCGCCGCAGCGAAGATCTCCTGCGTAGCCGCTGCCTCCTCCACCGTGGCACAACCGCAGCGCCCCGCGAGCAAGCCCTCACGCGCCATGAGGTCCCGTCTTGAACGGCATGCCAAAGCCGGGACCCGTCTTCTTCCAAAACTGCTCCTTGCCGATATCAAACAGCACAGTGTCTTCGGCTCCTTGGCGCTAAATCGCAGCCCGACGCCGTTCTTTTCATAGCACGTTCAAACGGCGCGTTCCCGTCCCATCACTCGGCCGTCGTCGCGTTCTTCACCGCCAGTTCATGCTTCGCGAGCTTCAGATCCGCTGCCACCATGATCTGCACCAGTTCCTTGAACTTCACCTTGGGCTCCCAGCCCAGCTTCTTCCGGGCCTTGGCCGGATCCCCGATGAGAAGTTCCACCTCCGCCGGGCGTTCGTAGCGGGCGTCATATTTGACATGCTGCTCCCAGTCGAGCCCCAGCGCACCGAAGGTCTCCTGGACAAATTCCTTCACGCTGTGCGTCTCGTTCGTCGCGACCACGTAATCGTCCGGCTCATCCTGCTGGAGCATCATCCACATCATTTCCACGTAGTCCTTCGCGTAGCCCCAGTCGCGCTTCGCGTCCATGTTTCCCAGGAAAAGCTTGTCCTGCAGGCCCATCTTGATGCGCGTGGCTGCACGGGTGATCTTGCGCGTCACAAAGGTCTCCCCGCGGCGTGGCGACTCATGGTTGAAAAGAATGCCGCTGCTCGCGTGCAGGCCGTAGCTCTCGCGGTAGTTCACCGTCAGCCAGTGGCCGTACACCTTGGCGCAGGCGTAGGGGGAGCGCGGCCAGAAGGGCGTCGTCTCCACCTGCGGCACCGCCTGCACCTTGCCAAACATCTCCGACGAGGACGCCTGGTAAAAGCGCACCTTGCCCACCAGCCCCGTCTCGCGGATGGCTTCCAGAATGCGCTGCGTCCCCAGTCCCACGATGTCTCCCGTGCTCTCAGGCACGTCAAACGACACCCGCACATGGCTCTGGGCCCCTAAATTGTACACTTCGTCCGGCTTCAGCGCATAGAGCAGTTTCACCAGCGCCACCGAATCCATCAAATCCCCGTAATGCAAGTGCAGGTTCTTGGACGGCAGGTGGGACTCCGGCTCAAAAAGGTGCTGCAGCCGCCCGGTGTTAAAGCTGGAAGCACGACGGATGATCCCATGCACCTCATAGCCTTTTGCGAGCAGCAATTCCGTGAGGTAGGAGCCGTCCTGTCCTGTGATGCCGGTGATGAGCGCTTTCTTCATGTGTCAAATCGAGCGCCGATGAGACAGTACCGCCCCCGTTTCCGCAAGGGGAAAAGCAGGAACATAACAGTTGCACCCCACCCCACCCCCTTTATTCTTTGCGCCCCCAATCCCAGCCCCAATTTCAATTTATGAGAGCTGACCTCGTCGAACAAGCCGCGCTAATCATCAAAGATCACCCCATTCTGATCAACATGGTCTCCAAGAGAGTCCGTCAGATCGCGGCGGGTCATGCCGTCCTCGTCGAGCGCCGTCCCGGCCTCCGTGAGGCCGATCTCGCCCTCCTGGAAATCATTCAGGGCAAGATCACCATCGCCACCCCAGAGCAGCTGCAGCAGCGCTAGGCCAGCTGCCCCATCCGGCAGAACCGCCAGTTCTTCGTTAACATCAGCGGTTCACCGCGCGACCCATGTCCGAGATCGCCACGAACCGCAAAGCTGCGCGCGACTACCACATCCTCGAAAAATACGAGGCTGGCGTCGAGCTCCGCGGCACCGAGGTCAAATCCATCCGCCTCGGGAAGCTCAATATCTCTGACGCCTTTGCCCGCGTGGATCGCGGCCAGGTCTGGCTCTATGGCTGTGACATCCAGACCTACGAGAAGGCCAGCCACACCACCCACGAGCCCCGCCGCACCCGCCGGCTGCTGCTGCACAAGAACGAGATCATGAAGCTGCTCGCCCAGACGCAGCAAAAGGGCCTCGCCCTCCCCATCCTGCGCGCCTACTGGAAAGGCCACCACATCAAGATCGAGATCGGCGTCGGCAAAGGCAAGAACCACGGCGACCAACGCCAGGACCTCAAAGACAAAGCCGAAAACCGCGAAGCCGCCCGGACCGTGGCGAACTTCAATCAGAAGAACAAGCGGTAAGGGGCAGAGGGGAGAGCAAGCGTCTTCACGTGACCGCTTCGGCACCCATCGAATTTGTCGCGGAACACGTACTCGACAGATTCGTGGCCCTCCAATAGTTTGGCCCCTTTTACGCGCTATGAGCCAACCAATATTCATGTTCGACGATAAAGATCCTGAGATGCAGCGGGCGTATCAGACAGCGCAAACAACCTTCCGCTACTTTTGGCGGGAGCTTTCGTGGGAGAGGCGGCGAATCGTCCCCGGCTTAGACTTGACGATGGTGAAGCTGCCGTTCACCGATGGCCCCCGAACGGATGGGAATTCGGACTTTGAGCACATGTGGATTGAAGACATCGGCTTCGATGGCGAATCGGTGAGCGGCACACTTTTGAACTCTCCGAACTGGCTAACCTCAGTGAGCAAGGGTGATGCTGTTTCAGTTCCCTTCGGGCATCTCACGGACTGGATGATGACGTCGGATGGCCGTGCGTATGGTGGATTCACGGTGAACCTGATGAGATCCAGAATGAGCAGCAGAGCGCGTGCTGAGCATGATCAGGCGTGGGGTCTTGATTTTGGCGAACCGGCTGACGTTCAGATTGAGATCAGGCGAGAACCCAAGCCCAAAGCAGGTTTTCTCGCCAGTCTGTTTGGAAAAGGATCGCGCAAGGAGGTGGTTCCAGAGGGTTTTCGAGACCATCCCATGTGCGTGAATATGATCCCGAAGATTGAGGCTCAAATTCAGGCCGACCGGAGCACTGTCAACTATATGGGTGATGACGGTTGGACGTTGCTCCAGCAGGAGGCGCTTTCTGGCAACCTCGGAGTCGTGAAGATCTTATTGGCCCATGGGGCAGATTCCTCCGCCCGCACTCCAAACGGGCACACGGCTGCTGAGCTTGCTCAGAAGATCGGCTGGGCAGAAATCGCAGACTATATCAATGGTCACACCAAGGCCTAACAAAGTGCTGGCGCGAACGGCTCCCTCCAAGTTTACTCCACCGCGCGGCCTTTGCGCACGCTCCGTTTGCCGCTGACCTTGCTGCCGTTAGCCCTTCTTGCCAATGCGAAGGAGTCGAACATACCGGCGCAAATGATACTCCTTTCCGGTAGCCACACTTCCCGATGGTCGTGCAGTCCCTGCACGCGGCGTTTGCTTTCTTGGAAGGGAAAATCAGTCAAACTTCCGGCCGCTGAAATTAACTTCGTGGCCTAACAACCATCCCCTCGCAGAGAAACAATGCCCCATGAAGTCTCATCTTTCAGCCATTTGTGCCGTGCTGGGAATCGGCTTTGTTTTCACAAGCAGCCTCGCCGCCATACGCACCATCGTGGATGGGATTTCTGCTTCTCGACAAGTCATGTCTTTGCCCGGCAGCGACCCTTCTCAACTTTCCGCAGTCATCGGCGAGACCATCATCGCTTTTATTAGCAGAGGATTCATTGCGATCATCCCCGCCATGCTGATCTATCTGGCGCTTGTTCCACTCCGTGAGCGTGATCAATCCTTCTACACGGGCGCTCGACTGGCCAGCTATTGTTTGCTTGTCATGTTTCCATTTGGCACCCTCTGCGGCATCATCCTTCTCGTGATGTTACGCCGCCGTCGATTAGAGTTTGTCAGAGAACTCCACTGACCCGTTTGATCATTCGCCGGCGCTTTGCCCTTGGCTCTCCTGCCATTGCTGCTAGCATCCGCGCCTTATGAATCGCAAACGCCTTGGCCGCACGGGTATCGTCGTCACTGACATCTGCATGGGAACCATGACCTTTGGTCTGCAGGCCGATGAGGAAACCTCCTTTGAAATCATGGACCGGGCTCTCGATGCGGGCATTGACTTCTTCGACACCGCTGAGCTTTACCCCGTGCCGCCGAGCGCGGAGCTGTTTGGCGGCACGGAGCAGATCGTGGGCAAATGGCTCAAAGGACAGAAGCGTGGCGAGATCATCATCGCCTCCAAGGTTACCGGGCCCGGCCATGGCTGGTTCCGCCCGCCGGTGCGCAATGGCTTCACGGCGCTGGACCGCCGCCAGATCTTCCAGGCCTGCGAGGACAGCCTGCGCCGCCTGCAGACGGATTACATTGACCTCTATCAGACGCATTGGCCAGACCACGGCATGCAGCAGGAGGAAACCCTCGGCGCGCTGACTGATCTCATCGACCAGGGCAAGATCCGCGCCTGGGGCGGCAGCAATGAAACCTGCTGGGGCGTGATGAAAAATCTCTGGGAGGCTGAGAAACACGGCCTCGCCCGCATGGCCACGGTGCAGAACAATTTCTCCCTCATCAACCGCCGCTGCGAGAGCGAGCTGGCCCAAGTCTGTCGCAAGGAAGGCGTGAGCCTCCTGCCCTACTCGCCCCTGGGCGGCGGGGTGCTCTGCGGCAAATACAACAACGGCGCACTGCCTAAAGGCGCACGCTTCACCGACTACATCCAAAACGGCGGCCCGCGCCAGAAGATGATGGCCGCGCGCTTCGTCAATGAGCGCAGCCTCGAAACCACCGCGCGCCTGCAAGTCATCGCCGCAGATCTCGGCGTCAGCGTCACCGCGCTAGCCCTCGCCTGGAGCAAGCAGCACGACTTCGTCGCTTCCACGATTGTGGGTGCTACAACGGTCGCGCAATTGAACGACAGCCTCGCCGCCGCCGATCTCGTGCTCAGTGCGGAAACACTCGCCCGCATCAATGAGATCGATGCTGCCATCCCCTGCGCGATGACGGAGGATGGCTTGCGGCGGCTGTAGCCACGCTCGTCAGAGCGTGAGGGGTAGTTATTTTTCGAACCGCGAAAATGACATTGCGCTGCAGGCAGTCATTTGATGGAATCGCCGTGCGCGCTGCGTTTTCGCTCGTTCCGTTCTCTCATTCCCACTCCGACCCATGACACAGACCACCTCCGGCAAGGCCGACATGAAACTCTTCTGGGCCTGCTTCATCGCCCTGGTCGCCACTTCGTTTGTGTTTGGAGTGCGCGCCTCCACCATCGGGGAACTGCAAAACAGCTTCAACCTGTCTGAGTCGCAGAAGGGGGCCATCAATGGGGCGAGCATGTGGCCCTTTGCGCTGAGCATCATTTTCTTCAGCCTGGTCATCGACCGCATCGGCTACAAAACGGTGGCGCTGTTTGCCGCGGGCTGCCACGTGGTGTCGCTGGTGCTCACGCTGCGCGCCTCAGGCTTCGCGGATTTTTACTGGAGCTCGCTGCTCATCGCAGTGGCCAATGGCACGGTGGAGTCCTTCATCAATCCGGTGGTGGCCACGATCTTCAGCAAGAACAAGTCGAAGTGGCTGAATATCCTGCACGCCGGCTGGCCCTGCGGCATGGCGCTGGGCGCGCTCTTCTGCGTGCTGCTGCCGGAAACGAAACTGTTCTTCAATGCCGTGTGGCAGTTCCGCTTTGCGCTGTGCTTCATCCCCGTAGTGCTTTACACGCTGCTCATCCTGCCGCGCACCTTCCCGGTCAATGAGCGCGTGGCCGCCGGGGTGAGCTACCGCGACATGCTCAGGGAAGTGGGGGCCGTGGGCTCCTTCATCATCGGCTCCCTGGCCTACTGCGCGGTGGTGCAGATGATGGGCTATGAGGCCTCGCTGCGGGACTCGGTCATCGCGGGCGTGGTGCTGGGTGCTGCGGCTGGATTTTACACGCAGTCTTTGGGCAACTGGCTCTTCATCGTCGTGCTCGTCACCATCGGGCCGCTCGCCACGACCGAACTCGGCACCGATGGCTGGA
Source organism: Verrucomicrobiota bacterium (assembly GCA_025360015.1). GTDB lineage: Bacteria > Verrucomicrobiota > Verrucomicrobiia > Verrucomicrobiales > Verrucomicrobiaceae > Prosthecobacter. The sequence goes on from JANYCZ010000032.1 coordinate 95,781, forward strand.
TGCCGGAGTTGCTCAAGCTCAGCGGCCCGGACTTCCCGAACTTCGGCACGTGGGTCTTTGTTTATGTGTCCGTCATCATGACGGTGATCCGCTTTTCTGCCGGGCCCATCGTGCACAAGGTCTCGCCCATCGGCCTGCTGGTCATCAGCGCGGCCATCGCCATTGTGGGTCTGGTCTTCCTTAGCAACGCCACCGGCTGGGTCATCGTGGCTGCGGCGACGGTGTATGCCCTGGGCAAGACCTTCCTGTGGAGCACCACGCTGGGCCTCACCGCCGAGCAGTTCCCCAAAGGCGGCGCGCTGACGCTGAACGGCGTCTCCGCCGTGGGCGTGCTCTTCCTCGGCGTGCTGGGCAGCCCCTACATCGGCCACAAGCAGGACCACGACATGGACCAGCGCCTCTCCGCCACGGAGCACAGCGCGCTCTACGCACAGATCAAAGGCGAGCCCAAGCCCGGCATCTTTGGCAGCGCACCCACCCTCAACCAGGAAAAGATCCAGGCCCTCCCTGCCCCGCAGCATCAGGAACTGGAAGCCGTGCAGGCCGCCAGCAAACGCAGCGTTTTCACCACCATCGCCATCCTCCCTAGCTTCATGCTGGTCTGCTACCTTGGCATGTTCTTCTGGTTCAAGTCCAGGGGTGGCTACAAACCAATCGCTATTTCTGAAGGAGCCGCAGATCCGGCCCATTGAATCACGCAACCACTGACCCACAAACACCCCTATGAGCAAAAAAAACAAACCTGCCGGTATCAAGTGGCTCGCGAAAGTGGAGGAGCATGACTACCCCGCAGCCCAGTCTTACCTCCTGCTGATCTATGACAAGAAGCAGGTGAAGAAGATCATCGCGCTGCTCAAGGCTGCGGAGGTCACCCAGTTCAAATCCAAGGACATCTTCCGCGCCTCCGGCCTCTCGCTGCTCGGCATCAGCAATTCCCACGTCGAGAAAGACAGCAAAAAAATCCGCGATGGCAAAGCGCTCTCCCCGCTGCTCCTCGTCCGCGATCCTCTCCACGGCAAAGTCATCATCGCAGACGGTTACCACCGCCTCTGCTCCATTTACGGCTTTGACGAGGATGCCCTGATTCATTGCAAGATCGTGTAGTCGCGCTGCGATAAGAGATCGCACGCCCCTAAAGCGCTCACAGCAAAAGTCCGTCCCCCCGGAGGCGCTCTGCGGTCCTTCACCGCTGCGCATTCTACCGGCTTCTCAGTCTTGAGAACACTTTTTCCTTGTCGCCTAGAGGCGTGGCACCTAAAACACGCCCGTTCCCGACAACCACCACCAACCAACACACACACTCCACTCCTCCTCTATGAGCGAAAACAATCGAATGAGACTTCTCTGGGCCGGCTTCATGGCCATTCTCGCGGCCGGCGTCGGCTTCGCCATCCGCGGCGGCATCTTTGACAACTGGGCGAAGGAGTTCGGCTTCACAGGCGCGCAGCTTGGCGCCATCGGCGGCATGGGCTTCAACGGCTTCTGCTTCGGCATCATCCTCGGCGGTGTCGTGGTGGACAAGATCGGCTACGGCAAGCTCGTCGTGGTGGCCTTCCTCCTCCACATCGTCTCCGCGCTCATCACCTTCACCGCCAGCGGCAGCAGCGCGTTCATGGTGCTCTCCCTCGGCATGTTCATCTTTGCTTTCGCGAATGGCACTCTGGAAGCCGTGGCCAATCCACTCGTCGCCACCCTGTTCCCGGAAAACCGCACGCATTACCTCAACATCCTGCACGCCTCCTGGCCTGCCGGCATGGTGATCGGTGTGATCATCGGCTGGTTCCTTGATGACAAACTCGAGATCAACTGGCGCATCCAGCTCGCGCTCTACCTCATCCCGACCGTTATCTACGGCCTCATGTTCATGGGCCAGAAGTTCCCCCAATCCGCCGCTGCGGCCAAGGGTGTCAGCTTTGGCAACATGCTCAAAGACGTCGGCATCCTCGGCGGTGCCGTGGCCTGCTTCCTCCTTTCCTTCTTTGCGGAAGGTTTCTTCAAGGACGTGCTCAGCGTTGAGCCAGCTCTTGCCAAGAACCTCGGCTACGCCACCGGCGGTATTGTGCTGATCGCCGTGGGTGTGCTCACCAAGTTCTCGCTCGGCTCCCTTGTGCTCTTCGTCCTGTTCGTCACCCACGCACTTGTCGGCGCTGTCGAGCTCGGCACGGACGGCTGGATCCAGAACATCACTGGCAACCTGTTCACCCCTGAGCAGGGCAAGGCCCTCTTCCTCTGGACCTCCGCCATCATGTTCGGCCTGCGCTTCTGCGCTCATTGGATTGAAAAAACACTCAAGCTTTCCCCCATCGGTCTCCTCTGCATCTGCGCAGCTCTCGCCTGCGGCGGCCTCACCCTGGCTGCTGGCATGAACACCTTCACCACCGCGCTCATCGCCCTCGGTGTCTATGCCTTCGGCAAAACCTTCTTCTGGCCTACGATGCTCGCCGTCGCTTCTGATCGCTTCCCGCGCACCGGCGCTGTGGCCATTTCCATCATGGGTGGCATCGGCATGCTCTCTGCGGGCATCATTGGTGGTCCTGGCCTTGGCTACACCAAAGACCGCTTCGCCGGTGAGTCCCTGAAGGCCTCCAATCCGGCCCTCTACGAAACCTACAAGGCCGCCGCTCCAAGCAAGTTCCTCAATTTGGAAGCCACCGCAGCCGTCGGTCTCGATGGCAAAAAGCTCTCCGAAGCCAAGGAAGCCAAAGAGAGGACCGCTGACCAGCTCGCGGTCGTAGCGGCCGATCAGCAGGGTGACCGCAAGACCCTGAAGTTCGACTCCTACATCCCCGCCACCATGGCGGCGATTTACCTCCTCCTGCTCCTCTACTTCAAGTCCATCGGTGGTTACAAGCCCCTGACCATCGACGAAGAGCTGGCCGGCGAGAAGGCCTGATCTCGTTCCCCCAACACTCCCACGCGGCGTCCCCTCACCGGGACGCCGTTTTTATTTCCCGCCTTGCAAGGAACTTGAAACTTTGAACCATCAACCTGAAACTCGAATCCACATGCCCACCTACGTTTACGAAACCATCCCCCAGTTTGAAGGCGAGCCCGCCAAGCGCTTCGAAATCCGCCAGAGCATGAAGGACAACGCCCTCACGCAGCATCCCGACAGCGGCCAGCCCGTCCGCCGCGTGCCCATCGGTGGCACGGGAATGATGGGCGGCAGCAGCGGTGGCTCGCAGGCCTCCAGCGGCGGCAGCTCCTGCGGCACCGGCTGTGGCTGCCATTGAGGGTGGCCTACGGAACACACAGAAGAAGCGGAAGTTAGAAACCCCGGTTATTCCGTCTGTTCCGCGCCTTCCGCAGGCGATGACTGATCGGAATTTGCCTCCACACTCGGCATCACTGCAGCCTTCCTCATCAAACGCGCTGCATAAAACCCATCAAACGCACCCGTCTCGGGTGTGCGGTGCAGCTCTTCTTCCAGCGTCCAGTCGTCACCATGCTTGGCCAGAAAGGCCTGCACCTGACGTTCATTTTCACTCGGCAGGATGCTGCACGTGGCATACACCAGCTTGCCACCGGGCGCGACCATGCGGCTGTAGCTTTCGAGAATCTCAGCCTGCAACGCAATAAGCCGGTCGATCTCGACATCGCTCAATTTCCACTTCGCATCCGGATTGCGGCGCAGCACGCCCATGCCGGAGCACGGCACGTCGAGCAGCACGCGATCCGCCTTTTGCGCCAGGCGCTTCACGGTCTTCGAGCCTTCGATCTCCCGCGCCTCGATGATGTCCACCCCGGCGCGTGAGGCACGCTTGCGCAGCTCCGCCAGCTTCCATGCATGCACGTCCAGCGCCAGCAGGCGGCCCTTGTTGCGCATGATCGCTGCAATGTGCAGCGCCTTGCCACCACCACCCGCACACGCATCGATCACACGCATGCCCGGTTCAGGCTGCAAAAACGGCGCGATGAGCTGCGACGCCGCATCCTGCACCTCAAACATCCCGGCCTTGTAGGAATCGGTGCCGAACAGATTGGCCCGCTGCTTCAGGCGCAACGCGCTGGGCACTTGGTCCACCGCCTCGGTTTCATACCCTTCCTGCCCCAGCTTCTCGCGGAGTGAGCGACGGTCATTTTTGAGCGTGTTCACGCGCATGAACACATCCGCCGGCAGGTTCAGCGACTCGCGCAGCGCCGGCCATCCAGCGCCAAGCTCAAGGCTGCCCCGTGCTTCCAGCCAGTCTGGGATCGCCGCACGGATCGCGGGGGAGGCCCCGTCTTTGGCGCGTTTCCGCACATCGTCCGGCTTCACCTCAGGTGCCGTTTCATCCTGGGGCAGATCACGGCCATTGCTGATCCAGTAGGCAGCCCAAACGCGCCACAGGCGCTCCGGGGTGATGTTCTCCGGCTGCGTGTGCTCTTCATCTGGCAGTCCGGCCAGATACCAGAACCAGCGCCACCAGCGCACGCACTCATAAATTGACTCCGCAAAGATGCGCCGGTCGCGGCTGCCCCACTTACGGTGCCGTTTGAAAGTGAACTCGATCACCTTGTCGGCATAGCGTTTGCCCACAAACACCTCTCCGAGTGAGAGGATGATTTCGTCGAGCAGGTGGGGGGGGAGCTTCATCCCACGTCGATAGTTCGCCGCCACGCGTGTTGCAAGCCGCCATTCTCTCTGGCGGCCACCCTGACGCGGATGAGAGAACTTTCACTATTCAGCGGGTTTAAAAACTGCCACCATCGCGCTGTCACAAACCACACGAAACCCACCCCTGTATGCCGGCATCCGTCTCGCAGCCCACGCGCCTGCATGATTATTTTCTTTACTCTGCCTCGTTGCATTCACAGCGCCCTGCTGTGATCACCGCCGGGCGCACCGTCTCCTACGCGGAGCTGCATGCACTCTCCGACCGCATCGCCTCCCGCCTGCAGGAGCAAGGGGTGCAGCGTGGCGACCGCGTGGGCATGTGGCTGCCACGCTCACTGGAGGCTTACGCCTCTTTGCTGGGCATCTTAAAAGCCGGTGCCGCCTACGTGCCCATGGACGCCGCTTATCCGCCAGACCGCGTGCAGTTCATCAGCACAGATGCCGAGGTCAAACTCCTCATCACCCTGCCTGACCTTGCCCTCTCGCTGGGTGTGGGAGGTGCCCCGCTGCTGGTGCTCGATGCCGGCTGGGAAACCCTGCCCGCCGCGCCGTTGCTGGAAACTGACGTCACTTCAGACGATCTCGCCTACATCATCTACACCTCCGGCTCCACCGGCAGGCCCAAAGGCGTGCCCATCCCTCACGCCTGCGCATGTCATTTTGTGCATGCCGAGGCCCAGGTGCTGCCTGTGAGCGCGGAGGACCGCGTGTTCCAGGGCTTCTCGCTCGCCTTTGATGCCTCGGTGGAGGAGCTGTGGCTGGCGTGGGGAAACGGTGCCGCGCTGGTTTCCGGCAGCGCTGATTTGCTGCGAGACACCACCGCCCTGGCGGAGCGCCTCACGCAGTTCGGTATCACCGTGCTGTCCTGCGTGCCCACGCTGCTGGCCATGACGGAGCACGACATTCCCTGCCTGCGCCTGCTCATCGTCGGTGGCGAGGCCTGTCCGCAGGATCTGGTGCGCCGCTGGACGCGTGGCACCCGCCGCATGGTCAACACTTACGGCCCCACCGAGGCCACAGTCGTCGCCACCTGGCATGACCTGCATGCCGATGAGCCGGTGAAAATCGGCAAGGCGCTGCCGGGCTATCGCATCTGTGTCGTGGACGACCAGCTCGCTCTGCTTCCCTCCGGCAAGCCGGGCGAACTCCTCATCGGCGGCCCATGCCTCACGCCGGGCTACTTGAACCGGCCCGAGCTGAACCAGGAAAAATTCATCACACCCGCCTGGGCGCAAGGCGCACGCTGGTACCGCACCGGCGACCTCGTACGTTTCGATGCCGACGACGCACTCGAATTCCTCGGCCGCATCGACGACCAGGTGAAACTGCGCGGCTTTCGCATTGAGCTTGGCGAAATCGAGAGCGTCATCATGAGCTGCACCGGCGTGGCCGCAGCAGCCGTGGCGGTGAAGCAGGATGCCAGCGGCACCGAATTCCTCGCCGCCTACCTGACGCTGAAGCACACCGCCGTGTGGGATGAAAAGAGCGTGCGCCACGCCGTCAGCGAGCGCCTGCCACCCTACATGATGCCGGCGGTGCTCACCGTGCTCGATCAACTGCCCACGCTGCCGAGTGGCAAGGTCAGCCGCAAGGCCCTGCCAGACATCACCCTGCCGCTGCGCACGCTCGCCTCCCCGCCGCCTGCCGAGTTCACGCCCGCGCAGCAGATCGTCTATCAGCAGTGGCAGTCCTGCTTTCCCGGCACCATGCCGAAGCTCACGGATAATTTCTTCGACCTCGGCGGCCACTCATTGCTCGCCACCCGCATCGTGTCCGAGCTGCGAGCGCAATCACGCTGGGCCAACATCTCCGTGATGGATGTCTATCATCTGCTCACGCTCGAAGCCTTCGCGCAAAAGCTCGATGACCTGGAAGCCGCCTGGCGTGCGACCCATCCCACCGCTGCCATCGGCTCAAATGAACCCGAGGCCCGCGCGCCATCGGCACCTGACCCCACGCTGCGTTCGCGTCACTTTCTCTGCGGCTTGTCCCAGTTTTTCTCACTCTACGGACTCTTCGCACTGGCTTCACCCGTGTGGCTGGCCAGCTTTTTTGTGTGGGACGAGATGGTGGCGCAGGACATGAAGTATCAGTTCTTTGTGGCCATCATCGTGGCCGTGTCCCTGATGTTCAACTTGCAGGTCGTGCAGGCCGCCATCTGCATCCTCAGCAAATGGCTCATCATCGGCCGCATCCGTCCAGGACGTTATCGCCTGTGGGGCGTGTATTACTTCCGCTTCTGGCTCGTGCAGCGCATTCATTCCATCTTCAGCCTGGGTCACTTCAGATCCACGCCGATGATCAATCTCTACTTCCGCCTCATGGGCGTGAAGATCGGCAGGCAGGTGCATCTGGGCACGGCTCACTTCGCGGCCTTTGATGTCATCAGCATCGGGGATCGCACCAGCATCGGGCATGACGCCATGCTGAATGGTTACACTTTGGAAAATGGCTGGCTCATCATCGGGCCCATCACCATTGGTGCGGATTGCTTCATTGGCTCAAAAACTCTCGTCAATCGAGACACCACCCTGCAGCCAGACTCATCGCTGGATCATGGTTCCATGATGCCACCCGGCTCCGTCATTCCCACCGGCGAATACTGGCATGGCGCGCCTGCCCGCGCCTCCCAAAGTCCTGAGCGCTGGCATCCCGCCCAAGCGGACCGCCGGAACAGCCTCGCGTCCATGACACTCGCCTACATCGTGGGTTTGTTTCTCCTCTCGGTCATCCCCACCATCGCCATTCTCCCGGAGGCTTTCTTCATTGGCTGGATCGAAGAAGGCGTGAATCTCCACGGGAGCACGATCTCACACATCTTTACCTACGAATCCGGTTTTTGGAAAATCGTCCTCGCCGCACCCATCGCCAGTGCCTCCTATGTAATGGTGCTCTGCCTCATCATCGCTTTGGCGAAGAAGCTTCTGCTCGGGCGAGTCCAGCCCGGCATCTATCCACTGCACAGCCTGTGGTATGTGCGTCACTGGTTCATCGGCTGCCTGATGAACATGAGCCTGGAGCTGCTTTTCCCTCTCTATGCCTCCATCTATCTGCCGCCGTGGCTGCGCCTGCTCGGTGCTAAATTTGGCAAAAACGTGGAAGTCTCCACGGCGGAGAACTTCAATCCCGATCTGCTGGATCTCGATGAAGGCGTCTTCGTGGCGGATGCCGTCTGCCTTGGCGCATCCGAAATCCGTGAAGGCTGGGTGCGCCTGCAACCGGTGACCGTTGGCAAAAACAGCTTCTTGGGAAACAGCGCCGTCATTCCCGGCGGCACCACCCTCGGCTCTGACTCGCTGGTGGGGGTGCTCTCCATGCCACCGCAAAACCATGCCGATGCGTTGCTCAACGACAGCTCCTGGCTCGGCATTCCCTCCTTCGCGCTGCCGCACCGCGAAAAGAACACCGGCTTCGGCCTCGAACGCACCTACAAACCGACGCGGAAGCTGCGCCTGCTGCGCGCGGTGATCGAATTCCTCCGGGTCATCCTGCCCACCACCATCTCCATCATCGCGGCATTCGTCATGTTCCTGCTGCTGTCCGACCTGCTCTACTTTCACGAGCTGGAGTTCATGGGCACCGTGCTGCTCTTCCCCGTGTTTCTTCTGCTGCTGGGTCTGTTTTGCATGGGCTGCACCATCGTTTTGAAGTGGGTGCTCATCGGCCGCTACAAGCCCGCTGAGCATCCGCTCTGGAGCCACTTCGTCTGGCGCACGGAGCTCATGGCCGCCGTCCATGAACATCTGGCCATGCCAGCGCTCGGCGGCATGCTCATCGGCACGCCCTTCCTGCCCTGGTATTTCCGCCTGCTGGGGGCGCACATCGGCAAACGCTGCTGCCTCGAAACGCCCTACCTCACCGAGTTTGATCTCGTGCACCTCGGCAATGATGTCTGCCTCGGCTATCAGGCAGATCCGCAGACGCATCTCTTCGAGGATCGCGTCATGAAAATGTCCACCGTCACCATCGGGGACAACTGCTCCGTCGGTCCGCTGGCCGTGGTGCTCTATGACGCTGAAATGAAACCGGGCTCTCGTCTCGATGGCCACTCCCTGCTGATGAAAGGCGAGACCCTGCCGCCCTACACACGCTGGCATGGCTCTCCCGCCCAGCGCATCGACTCCTTTGTATGAGCACACAGCCGGCGGTGCAGACCATCGTGCTGCACGCCTCCATGCATCTCGGCCTGGAGTGCCGCCTGCTGACCCTGGATGCACCTCGTGACCAGCTCCGCATTCACACACGCGCCGTCCTGCTGGAGTTGCTCGCCAGCAGGCTGAACATACCAGCATCGCAATTGGAAATCGTGATCTCTGCGGGTGGCAAGCCCTGCTGTCCGCAGGCTGTGGCCGCGGGCCTCACTTTCAGCTTTTCTTACGCTCCACCCCATGCCTGCCTCGTCGTCGGTCATGGCAGCCGCATCGGCATCGACATCGAACGCGTGGTCCCCAGCGAACCCACCTGGAATCTGCTGGAGCACGTCTTCACCGAAGCGGAACTCCAGCAATGGCTGCGTCTTCCCGCCGGAAAGCCGCGCTGCCACGCCTTCACCGCCGCCTGGACCCTCAAGGAAGCCATGCTCAAAGCACGCGGCACCGGCCTGGCGGAGGCTCCGCAAAGTGTCGGCGTCACATTCTCAGAGAGTGGTCACGTCACACCAGCCGCCGTCCCCCAGCATGCCTCCTGGCTGTGCCTCGATTCGCTTCCGGGTTACGTCGGCGCGATCATCCATTTCGGCTAGCTCGAGCCGAGTCGTGATCAGTGAGACCCCAAGAAATCACTGGCCCCAGCCTGGAAGCAGCTTAGTCTCAGTCACCCCTCAAGACATGCCCACCGAGTTCGATATTCAATACGCCCTGGAGAACACCCAGGTGCTCCATGAGCCGGACCGCCGTATCGACACCTTTGGCAGCACCCATTTCGAGTTTCAGATCGTCACCGAACTCATGGATACCGTCGGTGCCGTGCGCGTGCGCGAAGGCCGCATCGAGGCCGAAAAGCCTCTCATCCTCCGTCCGGAAATGCCCGGCCAGTTTGACTTCGAGGGCTTCGGTCCCGAGGTCTCCGAATTTGGCGAATTCCTGAAGGCCAACCTGCACAAGCTGGCGGTCCTCAAATACGGCTTCAAATTTCGCAAAGGCGAAATCAGCGAGCAGATCATCCACGAATCCATGGAAGAAGTCACCGGCAAGCTGCTTGGCGACATCCGCGCTTCGGGCAATCCGATGCGTGCGATCATTCAAGGCGTGGACGACACCTGGGAAATCTGCCTGCTGAAGTTCACCGTCGAGATGATCGAGAAGTCCCAGAACATCAACCTTTTCGATTTCAAACGCCGCGGCCTGCTGGGCTGAGCGGGCTTTGTTGTTTCACGCAATGGCCAAGACCCAGATCAAACTGCTGATTTTCCTCATCACCGTGGGCTTGGTGGCAGGCACTCTCGGCATGGGCTACTGGGTTTATACGAACATCCTGCTCAAGGAGAACCAGGTGGAGCACGACATCGCCTCCATGAAGGCCAAAGACCGCCCGCGTATCGACCCTGGCGTACGTCGTTTCGAAGCCGCCGTCGAACTCATCCATCAGGGCAAGATCGACGAAGGCCGTGATGCCCTCTACAAACTGCGCCAGCAGTTCCCCGATTCCAAGACCTGCCCGGAGGCCATTCGCATCATTGGCGAAATCAACATGGATCAGCTCTACTCGGCCAATTCCACCGCCGGGAAGAAAGACTACATCGTCCAGCCGGGCGACTCGCTCAATCTCATTGCCAACAAGCAGGGCACCACCGTGGATTCCATCATCCGCTCCAGCGGTTTGATGAGCTTCAATCTTCAACCCGGCGATCACCTCACCATCATTCCGATGGATTTCCATCTCGGCGTCAGCATCGCGAAAAAACAGGTCATGCTGTTTCGCAAAGTCGGCGACAAGGAGTACCTCTTCAAAGCTTATGACGCGAAGGACATCCGCCTCCCGCCTGGCATGCGCCTGCCGGTGGAGATGTCGCTCTCAGGAAAAAACTCCATCTTCGATGGCAAGCCCGTGCTCTCCACCGACCCCAATTACCTTGATGCGGAAAAGTGGTTTTCGGGCAAGAAGACCGGCTCAACCACGACCATCAGCATCCGCACGCCGCCAGTTGCCCGCGCCCTGCCCGTGGAGGAGCCGAAAGCCCCGGCCTCAAAAAAGAAATCCACCACGCCTGATGCCATGCCCGCTCCCGCACCTGCACTCACCGCAGAAACCGGCATCTTTCTTAGCCGCGAAGACCTCGAAGAACTCTTTGCGCTCGTGCGCAATGGGTCAAAGTTGAGCCTCGTGAGATAATCCCTCCCATCCCTTTCCCAATCGACCGCCATGAAACCTGTTTTGGAATTCGAAAAGCCCATCGTCAAAATCCGCGAAGAAATCGAGGAGGCTAAAAAGAAGCTGGCCGCCAAGCCCAGCGACAAACTCGCCCAGCAGATCGCCGATCTCGAAACGAAGGCCGAAACCCTGCAGCGCGACATCCACGCCAATCTCTCCCCCTGGCAGCGTGTGCAGATCTCCCGCCACGTTGGCCGGCCCTTCATGCTCGACTACGTGAAGCACATCTGTGATGAGTTCGTCGAACTGCATGGCGACCGCCACATCGGCGATGACAACGCCATGCCCGCCGGCTTCGCCACCATCGGTGGTCAGCGCGTCGCCATCCTCGGCCACCAGAAAGGCCGCGACACCAAGGAGAACCTCCTGCGCAACTTCGGCAGCGCCCATCCCGAAGGCTATCGCAAAGCCCTCCGCCTCATGCGCATGGCCGAAAAATTCAGCCTGCCCATCATCACCCTCATCGACACCCCCGGAGCCTTTCCCGGCATCGGCGCGGAAGAGCGCAACATCGCCGAAGCCATCGCCTTCAATCTGCGCGAGATGATGACCCTGCGCACGCCCGTCATCGCCACCGTCATCGGTGAAGGCGGCAGCGGCGGCGCCCTCGGCATCGGCATCGCAGACCGCGTGCTCATGATGGAGAACGCCTACTACTCCGTCATCAGCCCTGAAGGCTGCGCCGCCATCCTCTGGAAGCATCGCGAGCACGCCCCTGAAGCCGCCTCCGCCCTCAAGCTCAGCGCCCAGGATCTCTCCAAGCTCGGCGTCATTGACGGCATCGTCCCCGAGCCCCTCGGCGGCGCGCACAACGACCACTTCGCCGCAGCCGCCTCCCTCAAAGACGCCCTGCTTACAACCCTCAAGGAACTCAACGACCTCCCGACCGCCCAGCTTCTGGAGCAACGCTATCAGAAATTCCGCGCCCTCGGTCAGTTCACAGAAGGCTGAGCCGTTCCATCTGAATCCTCCTCACAAAAGCGGTGCTGTTTCAGCACCGCTTTTTTGTGCCTCGCTAAAAGCTGTACCCAAAACGCACACTGCCAAAGTGGGCTTCCTGATTGTTGCGGAAGAACTGGCCTGAGTAACTCAGCAGCAGGTGGAACCGGTCGTTGAATTGAAAGTTCACCCCCGCACCCGCCACCATGTAGTCCTGTCCAGGCGACTGATTGCCACCGCTGGCGCTGAAGGGCGCATTGATCAGCGCGACACTGGTGCCGTTGTTCTTGAGGTTCTGCCGCTCATAGCTCAGCCGCACCTGCGGTGTGATGGTGGCCCAGTCGGTTTTTATCTTCTTGCTGGCTGACCAGCCCACGCGGGAAACAAGGGATTCGTAGCTCTGCTGGCCGTAGCGCAATGCAGCACCACCACCGCCAGTTTCGCTGTAGGCGTCCACGCTGCCATGCAGGTAGTCGATGCCCACAAAGGGACCGGTGACGAGCGTGTTGTCCTGAAAGCGGAAGTTCCACCCGGTGTTGTATTGAATTGAGTGGGTGTAAGTGCGCGTCGTGCCGTTTGCTGTCGGGAAGCCGAAACCGGGATTGCGCGTGGAGTTCAGCTCATAGGTGCCGAAGCTGTAGAGCAGGCTGCTCCAGTAGTTTTTGCGCACAAAGGAGACATACGTGGAGAGCGCGGGGCCTTCAAGATGCAGGCTGCCAAGACCGCCGGTGTAGCTCTGATCACTGGTGAGGAATGAAGCCGCGAAGCCGAGGGCGAGACCGCGGGAGAGATGCCGCTCGATGCCGATGCTCGGTGCCCAGGCGCTGACCTGCACTCCGGCCTGCCCGCCAATGGCGCTGAGTCTGACATTACCGTAGTTCACCGTGGTGAAGACTTCCCATTGGCGCGAGCGCTTGATCTTGCGAGCGATGGGATCCTCCGGACCGTCGCCTTGCCCCACCACAACGCCATCATCCATTGAAGAGGCAATGCTGCCATCCGAGGCTTCTTCGCCATCGCCAGCACGCAGATTGAAGAGATGGTTGTTGAGGTCGTTGGTGACCGTGTTGCCAGCACTGATCAGTATTTGCCCCTCGGCATTGGCCATCGGCAGGCCGGACTCGCCAGCGGACAGTTGCGCTCGGATGTCCACGATGCTGAAGACCCCGGTGCTCGGGTCAAAACTGCCAGCGAGACCGGAGGCCAGTCCCAGTGAGTGAGCGTCCACGGCCAGCGTCCCAGTGATGCTGCCCGCATTGAGTCCGACGCTGTTGAGTTCGAGCAGCTTCCACTGATCTCCAATGGCGAAGGCCGTCATGGCATTGGGGTTACCGATGGCAAGAATGCCGCCTGCGCTGGCGTCGAGATGACCCTGCAGATTGAGTGTATCGGCTGCCGTGCTGGTGGCCGTGTTGTTTCCCAAGCCCGCTCCTGTGAAGAGATCGACAGCGATCACACTGCCCGCACCCATGACCACAGCTCCGAGTCCAGTGGTGGTGAGGGACAACGTGGATGCGGCGGGAGCAACCAGGGGATCGCCCACACTGAGGGTGCCATTGATGAAAAAGGACTGATCCACCGCAGGCGCCATCGTTCCCGTTCCGGCCAGCATGGCACCGCTGTCCACGGCGAAGCTCGCCCCGCCCGTCAGCAAGCCGTTCACTACCAGGGAGCCTGCCGCCACATGCGTCGCGCCGGTGTAGGCGCTGGTCCCCGTGAGTGTGAGCGAGGACGTGCCCGCCTTCGTCAATCCGCCATCACTGGTGATGGGGCTGCTGATGAGCACGCCTGCCGGGTTGCTGGCCGTGATGGTGGGCGTGGCACCGGTGAAAACGAGGCTCGTGGTGCTGATGGTGACCAAGCCCGTGGCAGCGTCGCCTGTAGCAGGATTGCTCACGACGATGGCGTCATTGCCAGTGATCGTCAGCGTGTTATCCCCGCTGATGGTGAGAGGGCCAATGAAAGGACCAAAAGTCCAATTCGAAACGGCTTCTGGCGCGGTGTTGATGCTCAAGACCGCGAAGTCGGCCCCCAGCACCGTATTTGGAAATGCGCTGCCTCCCGTGAAATAGACGGTGTCGCGGGCCGTCGGGAGCACCGTATCGGCGTTCCCTGCTTGAATGGTGTCCCCATTCTGGGATTGAGCCCACCAGTTGCCAACAGTGGTCCATAGAGAATCCAACCCGCCCCCTCCACCCACCTGCCAGCGACGGCCAGGCAGGCTGGCAATGCCACCTCCCGGAACACCAGAACCCGTATTAGCGGTAGAACCCGTACTCGTGCTGGAACCTGTACTCGTACTCGAACCCGTATTAGCGGTGGAACCAGCGATGATCGCCTGTGGCACATGGGTAATCACCATGATGAGCAGAACCATGATGAGCGAGCTCCCCATTGAGGGACGGAATCTCTCAGCAGGCTTCGTGGCTGGACTGATCTCCAACACAGTCTCTGGAGAATCGGCTGAGCTTCGGCTTTCGGGTGATGGGATGGATGTGGTTTCCATAAAAAATGAATCCGTCACCTAATTCGAAAGACCGATTTAGAACACCCCCGTGCATGGGGGTTCCACCAGGTTGGCGGCGCTAAAAACTGTACCCAAACCGCACACTGCCAAAGTGGGCTTCCTGGTTGTTGCGGAAGAACTGCCCCTGATAGAAGAACAGCAGGTTGAATCGGTCGGTGAACTGGAAGTTCAGACCCGCGCCCGCCACCATGTAATCCTGTCCGGGAGACTGATTGCCCCCGCTGGTGCTGAAGGGGGCGTTGATCAGCGCGACACTGGTGCCGTTGTTCCTGAGGTTCTGGCGCTCGTAGCTCAGACGCAACTGCGAGGTGATGACGGCCCAATCAGTGTGGACTTTTTTGGAAGCGGTCCAGCCAACGCGGGAGACGAGCGACTCGTAGCTTTGTTTGCCATAGCGCAGGGCCGCCAGACCGCCGCCAGTTTCACTGTACGCGTCCACGCTGCCATGCAGGTAGTCGATGCCCGCGAAAGGACCGGTGACAAATGTGTTGTTCTGAAAGCGAAAACTCCAGCCCGTGTTGTACTGCACCGCATGGGTGTAGGTACGCGTGGTGCCAAAAGCAGCCGGGAAACCGAAGCCCGTGTTGCGCCGGGAATCCATCTCATAGGTGCCAAAGCTGTAGAGCAGGCTGCTCCAGTAGTTTTTGCGCACAAAGGAGAGATACGCGGAGAGCGCAGGGCCTTCGAGATGCAGGCTGCCGAGGCCGCTGGTGTACCTCTGATCACTGGTAAGAAAGGACGTGGCAAAACCGAGTGCGAGGCTGCGTGTGAGATGACGTTCGATGCCGATGCTGGGCGCCCAGGCATCGATCTGCACTCCGGCCTGACCACCGATCGCGCTGAGTTTGACGTTGCCATAGTTAACCGTGGTGAACATCTCCCAGCGGCGGGAACGCTTCACACGTTTGGAGATCGGACCTTCCTCACCGTCTCCCTGACCGACCACGACGCCGTCGTCCATCGCAGCAGCGAGGCCCTCTTCAGCGGCTTCTTCTCCTTGGCCGGCACGAAGATAGAAGAGGTGGTTGTTGATGTCATTGGTAACGGTGCCGCCCGCACTGATGAGCATCTGCCCCTCGGCATTGGCCATGGGCAAACCGGTGAAAGTGGCTGACAACTCCTCAGGCGGAGGGCCGCCGAATGTCACAATGAATTGAAAAAAGGGTGTGGCGCTGGATGTGTAGGTGCCGGACGCAAAAATTCCAAGGCTGGCCAGGGTGGCCCCCGTGAAGGTCATGGAGCCCGAGAGCGGAGCGCCGGAGACGTAACCTGAAGGCACGTAAACAGAATTTCCAAAGAAGTTGGCTCCGAAGGTCTGGCCTGAAACCGAATTGGGGGAGATGTCTCCGCCGGGACCGAAGGGAGTCACAGATATCGGGACGAACCCGTAGAGATCGCCTGCGATACCAGAAGAAGAAAAGAACTGCACCGCTGACGGATTCACGTGACCACTGATGTTTTCCACCCCTAGGGCAGTCATGCCAGTCAGGTCCACGTTGCCCGAGTAGGTGATCACCACGTCTGCTCCCATTTGCACCGGTAGAGCCGTGATGTCAGCATGCGCGGAGTTCGGCACAAGCGTGAGCTGCGCCAGCAGAAGGGCCGCGCAGGTCAGCAGGTTCACAGAGCCGAGGCACCGACGCCCGATGGCGGTACGGAGTCTGGCAGCAGGCCTTGTTGTTGGCAGGGGCTCCACCACAGGCTGCGGAGAATCGGCTGAAGAGGACAGTGGAGTGGGTGCGGTTTCCATGATGGGTGACTGAGTCACCTAAACCGACGCCCAAAATTTGAACACCCCCATGCATGGGGGAAATGCACGCCCCTCCAGCGCTATGTCGAACCCAGGTGCCTGAGGGCAAACACCGTGGCAGAATGTCGATTCTCCTGCATCAATATTTTTAGAATGTTCTCCACATGTTCCTGCACGGTCGCGAGGCTGCGGCCAAGGATCATCGCGATCTCGCGGTTCTGTTTCCCTTCCGTCATCCAGTAGAGCACGTCCGCCTGCCGGGCGGTGAGTCCGAGCTTCTGCAGCCGCACGCGATCTGGCACTTTCGCTTTTTCCGCAGCCACCCACGGATCCGGGTGGCGGTTCCAGGCGAGCAGGAAGTGTGGTGCAAAGGCATCCAACAAAGCACAGTGCTTTTTGGTGAAGTTGGACTTGCTGCGGTCAAAGCTGAGCCCGCCCACGGTGTCCTCATTGACGTTCACCGGCAGCGCCAGCGTGTGGACAAACCCAAGCCGCTTTTGGCAGTTGATGTAATGGGGGCTCACAAGGTAGTCCTTGAGCTTGATGACATCCGTCCTGCGCCGCGCCTTGGTATCGCCCGTCTTGGTAAAGTGCAGCACCAGTTGATCACTCTCCGGATTCGCGGAATAATAGTCCAGTTCATCCTGCGAGTAGAGGCATTCCGGCAGCATGCGGAACGCCAGCCTTTTCGTCTTTCGGTCAAGGACGTGAATCACCGTCTGGTCCGCTTGAATCAAGCGGGACATCCCCGTGGCCACTGCAGACAGTAAGTCGGCGTGATCGCGGGCGGTGTTCATTTCGTAAACGGCGTCAAACAAGGGACCCCATTCACGCTTGGCAAGATTCGGCATGAGCCAATTCTTTACTTCCGCGACTGCGACCTGAAAAGTTTAAAATCACTTTTCCCCCGTAGAAGAGGAGCGCGGATGCAGCGGCCGCCAGCCCCCGCGTGCTTGTTCCGCAGGCAGCACGTCCTTGTCATAATCCGCCAGACCCGTGTGCATGTGGGTGACGATGCGCGGCCCCTGACGGAAGGCGGGGCTGGCGATGCTGCGGTCAGGCGAAGTCAGCTGGCAGCTTAGGCCCGCGAGATCCAGCAGGGTGTGGAAGGTGTTGTCAGACGACATCGGCACCTCCACATGCGCACGCAGGGCCGCAGACTGGCGCGGACGTGTGGCCTGATACTCCGGCGAAAGCCAGACCAGCAGCGGCACATGCAGCACCTCCGTGGTGAGATTCCCATGCCCCCATGGCAGCACCACCGCCTCCGCGCCATTTTCGCCATGATCGGAAACGTAGTAGAGCGAGGTCACGCCGTGCTCCGCCACCATGATTTCGATGAGCCGGTGCAGCACCGAATCAATGAAGGTGACGGTGTTGTCATAGGCGTTGTGCATGTGCTCGTTCACCACCTCCGCCGGATAAACGTTGCTGCGTGCCTGAGCACACACCTTGGGATCTGCCGGGAAGCGGTTGAACGCTGGCGGATAACGCTCCTCATAATTCAGGTGGCTGCCCATCGTGTGCAGTACAAAGAGCACCTTCGGCTCTCCCCTGGCCAGGATTTTCTGCACCTCAGGAATGAGGTCCGAGTCCAGCGCCACCGCCGGAGCCTGCGCCGTCTTGCCCCCGAGGAACTGGGATTCATGCGCATCGGCGGAGAAGATGGTGTTGCGGGATTCCCACACCCCGTTCTTGGGCTGCACTGAAAGCCAGTAAACCCGGTACCCAGCCGCCTTGTAAACATTCAGCACACTCGGCGTCCGATAAGCCTCCCATAGCGCGGCCGCCTTCGTGGGCGTCAGCAAAAGGGGTACACTCAGGATCGTGGCCGGAGCCGGAGCGATCACGTTCTTGAAGCTCAGCAGGCCCGGCGTCTGTGCGAGCAATGGCGTGGTCTCGCGCTCATAGCCGTTGAGTTGCAGACTGCTGGCCCGCGTGCTCTCACCGATCACCAGCATCTGAATTTCCCGTTTTCCTGCTGGCACAGGCGGCGCAGTGGACTGCACCGCCACCCTGTCACACACATCCCGTCGCACTTGCACCTGATGGCGCAGCACCACCGCCGAAAGAACAGCCCGCAGCAGCCCCCCGGGATACTGCTGCGTAAAGCGCGACACCTCCCGCTCCCAGACTTCACCAGCACTCAGGCTGCTTAACTGGCTCAGCGGAAACAGCACCACACAGACACCGCACAGCGCCGCGCACACCGGTCCGGGCCGAAACTCCGCCGGAATCCGCCGCCGGATGATCCACCCATACCCCACAGCCAGGAGTACGATGAACATCACCGCCCCCACGATGCTGACAGCAAAGGTCGCAGCCTCTCGAAAAGTTGCTTCAATCCCCATTAGCAAGAGCCACTCGCTGGGCAGTTCCCCCGTGACCCAGCAGCAGGCCAAAACCGTCGGCCCCACACAGACCAGCGGCCACAGCACCCAGAGCAGCCGGCGCAAAGACAGTCCGAAAAAGCACGGCACCAGCAGCACGCACAGCACATGAAAAAAATCTAGTAGTCCCTCCTGATCCCACCGCGGCCAAAAGGAGAGCACCAGATTGGGCAGCAGCACCAGCCCCAGCGCCAGCAGCACCCACGGCAAAGCCTCTCGCTCCACGGGCGCACGCTTTTCCAGCACGGCGCGGGTGCGGTTCCAGAAGGCTCTCATGCCTTCCATTTAAGCCACCACCGGGACTGCTCGTCACCTCATTTTACACATCCACCACCCGCAGCGCGGATTCTGCAGAGGCATCGTGCATGATCTGGCTGGTGAGCCCCGCGATGCTGGACATCCCTGCGTAGGGCGCTGGAGTTGGCGCATCACGCGTGGCGATGTCCCATTCCAGACGCAGATACTCGGCGATCACATTGGTGAGGCTGAGCTGGAAAAAATGTCCCACCGCCGCCCACACGATGGCGATGTGCTCGTCACATCTCCCCTGCTCCACCGCCTCACGCAGCCGGCCCAGCACGCCCTGATAGCGGGCATGTTTCGTCGATTTGAGCAGCACCGCACCCGCCTGCAGACTGCGCTGGCAGGCGGCGGGCGGGAGCTGGGCGGACAGCTTGGCAGCCGCCGCGATGAGCCCCGCCAGATCATTGGCATGGGCGCACTTCCAGGCTGTCTTGAGCGCGGGACCGATGGCCTCACGCAGCAGACCTTCAGAGAATTCGTTCCAGTCTGACACGTCCCCGACCAGCAGCACCTCCATGCGCGCGCGCACGCTGCCCAGCAACCACTTCACCCAGTCCAGGCCGCGCGACCAGTCCTCGATGATCTGCTGGTCATCCGCCGTGTCATGCGGCGTTGGCAGCAGGGTGATGGTGGGCAGCAGATGCAGTTTCATCGCGACAGCAGCTCGCGCCGCAATCTTGAGCGGCGATGTTCAAACCTTCGTTGCATGGACCCGTTCATCGCACAAACTATGCCTCCAGCGCAGCATTGCGCGAACAGAATACTTTTCATGACCACAGCCTCCCCGCTTGACACCTCCACGCCGTGGTATGCCTGCCAGCGCTGCGGCAACTGCTGCCGCTGGCCGGGGGATGTGCGCGTCACGGACGACGAGATCACTAACATCGCCGCCTTTCTGGACATGCCACGCATCGAGTTCATTGAACAGTGCACGCGGCTGAACGCGAACCGCACCGGTTTGAGCATCATCGACAAGCCGAATGGCGAATGCCTCTTCCTCGAAGGTGTGAACGTCTGCCGCATCCAGCCGGTGAAACCCGCACAGTGCGGAGGCTTTCCCAACGCCTGGAACTTTCCCGGCTGGCGCGAGAAATGCGAAGCCGTGGAAGCCCCACGTCCCGACGCCCTCTGACGGCACGCCTTTTTTGCAGATCGCCGCTTTACTGCGCCAGCGGCCCGTGCATGACATCACAAACATGAAGCAGCAGACCATCGTTACTCTCGACCTCGAAGGCGTTCTCGTCCCCGAAATCTGGATCGCCTTTGCCGAGAAGACCGGCATCCCCGAACTGCGCCGCACCACACGCGATGAGCCCGACTACGATGTGCTCATGAAGAGCCGCCTCAAAATCCTCGATGCGCATGGCCTGAAGCTGCCGGACATCCAGCAGGTCATCGGCACTCTGTCGCCCATGGAGGGCGCGAACGCCTTTCTCGATGAACTGCGCTCCATCACCCAGGTGATCATCCTGAGCGACACCTTTGCCGAATTCGCCCAGCCGCTGATGCGCCAGCTCGCCTGGCCCACGATCTTCTGCCATCAGCTCGACATCGCCGCAGATGGCCGCATCGTGGACTACAAGCTGCGCCAGCCGAACCAGAAGCAGAAGTCCGTGGCCGCCTTCAAAGCGCTGAACTACCGCGTCATCGCCGCCGGTGATTCGTTCAACGACACCACCATGCTCGGCGAGGCCGATGTCGGTTTCTTCTTCCACTCCCCCGCCAGCATTCAGGCGCAGTTCCCGCAGTTCAAACCGTACGATGATTACAGCGAGCTGCTGGCTGCGATGAAAGCGGTGCTTTGAAGCATCATTGCCACAACGCGATTTCGCGTCCAGAATGCAGGCTCGTTTCACGCCCCGCATGCCTCAGCTCCATCTTCAGCCCGACTTCGCCACGTTCCAGACGCTCGCTCAGCAGGGCAATCTCGTACCGGTGATGGCGGAACTCGCCGCCGATTACGAAACCCCGCTCTCCGCTTTCCAAAAGATCCACGATGGCCGCTGCGCCTTCCTGCTGGAATCGGCGGAACTCACGCAGCACTCGGGGCGCTACTCATTGCTCGGCAGTTCGCCGCGCATCATCTTCACCGCACGCGGGCGTGAGATCGAAATCGAAGAGCGGGGCAAAAAGCGCAGCTACACCACCACCGGCGATCCGCTGACGGAGTTGCAGGAGTTGATGAAGCCTTTCACCCCGCTGGAGACACAGCCCCTGCCCGTCTTCCACGGCGGCGCGGTCGGCTACCTGGCCTATGACATGGTGCGCTTCTTTGAGCCGACACTCTCCCCTCCACCCAAGGATGAGCTGGGTCTGCCGGACATGGTCTTCATGGTCACCGACACCGTGCTCGTGTTTGACCACCGCACCCGCCGCCTCTCCATCGTGGCCAACGTCCACACCGATGAGCATGCCACTCTCGAGGCCGCTTATGAATGGGCGCGCGAGCAGATCGCGGATGTCATTGCCAAACTGGAGAAGCCGCTCGCGGCCAAGCCCCTGCAAACCTTTGCCCCCGTGGGCCAGCTGCCACCACCCGCCAGCAACACCACGCAGGAGGAGTACGAGGCCATGGTGCTCAAGATGAAGGAGTACATCAGCGCGGGCGACATCTTCCAGGGCGTGCCCTCCCAGCGCTTCGAGACTGACTACACCGGCACCACGCTGGATCTCTTCCGCGCGCTGCGTCACGTGAACCCCAGTCCTTACATGTTCTGCCTCGACTTCCCGCAGGGCTTCGCGCTGGTCGGCAGTTCACCCGAGGTGCATGTGAAGTGCATGAACGGCCGCATCGACATCCGCCCCATCGCCGGCACTCGCTGGAGGGGCAAGACCACCGCTGAAGACGATGCGCTGGCCCAGGAACTGCTTAACGATCCCAAGGAACGCGCCGAGCACATCATGCTCGTCGATCTCGCGCGCAATGATGTCGGACGTGTGGCCGACTACGGCACTGTGCGCGTCAGTGATCTGATGATCATCGAACGTTATTCACACGTCATGCACATCGTCTCGAATGTGGACGGTCATCTGCGCGACGACAAGACCGCCTACGACGTCATGCGCGCCACCTTCCCCGCTGGCACAGTCAGCGGCTCGCCCAAGGTGCGTGCCATGGAGATCATCAATGAGTGCGAGAAGAGCAAACGCAACGCCTATGCCGGTGCAGTGGGTTACTTCGGCTTCGATGGCAACCTCGACTCCTGCATCGCTCTGCGCACCTGCGTGGTGAAGGATGGCAAAGCTTACGTGCAAGCGGGCGCGGGCATTGTGGCCGACTCTGTTCCTGCCGCCGAGTACCAAGAAACGATCAACAAGGCCACCGGCATGCTGCGCGCCATTCAATGGGCGCGTCAGTTGAGCGCACCGTGAGTTGTTGGAGTTGCTCACATGCTAATCACATCGTGCTAACACGCTAATCACACAGTTGCTCACAATGCGCAGATGCATCACCCAGAAACAGAGAACCCTCCGGCATGCGAAGCCGGAGGGTTCCATTTGGCGATCCAGCAACCAACAACGATGGAGGACCGATTGGCACGAAATGCTTTAGCTGAGGAAGCTTGCAAACGTGGCCCGCGAGTTGCCCCACAGACGCGACCATGTTAAAAAGTTTTGCCCCTCCCGTCAACCTGCCCACCCTTCTTTTGCAAAAAGAAACCGCTGAGTCGCACAAATGAGAGCCCAAAACGCCCAATTGTTCTCAAAAATTTAGTAAAACGAGTCTTGACACCCCTCTGGCCTTTTCGGCCAACCACTAATCACCTGAACACCTCCCAACAATGTCCTCTTCCCAAGATCTCGGCCAGCTCCTCCTCATGGGCGTCCCCGGCGCCGAACTCACCCCTGAAACCGCCGCCCGCCTCAAAAAACTTCAGCCCGGCGGTTTCATTTTATTTGGCCGCAACATTCAGACCCCGGAGCAGCTCCGCAAACTCATCGATGACCTGCGCGACATTTCAGATGTCGAGCCCTTCATCACCATTGATCAGGAAGGTGGACGCGTCTCGCGTCTCCGCCTCATTGGTGAAGAGCCGCCGAATGCACAGGCGCTGCGTGACAAAGGAGATCCCGCGCTGATCAAACGCCACGGCAAGATCACCGGCCAGATTTTGCGCCAGTTCGGTTTCAATCTCGATCTCTGCCCCGTGCTCGACATCTCCTATGATGATGCAGCGGACAACTCACTCAAAGGCCGCACCTATGGCCGCGATCCACAGCAGGTCATCGACAACGCGGGCATCTTCAATCGCGCGATGCGTGCCGAAGGCATCCTGAGCTGCGGCAAACACTTCCCCGGTTACGGTCCTGCCGACTGTGATCCGCATGAGTTCCTCCCCGTCATCACCAAGAGCCGCGAAGAAATGGAACGCAGCGAACTTCTCCCCTACTCCGCTCTGCTGCCAGAGCTCGACAGCGTCATGACCTGCCACAGCAACTACACAGCGTATGATCCGGATCGCGGTCGCTGGCCTGCCAGCTTGAGCCACAACATCGTGACGAAGCTTCTGCGTCATCAATACGGCTTCGACGGCCTCGCCATGACCGATGACCTCGACATGGGGGCCATCCTCAATGAAGTTACCTTTGAGCAGGCCATTCAAGAAGCCGTGCGCGCCGGCAATGACCTCGTCATGATCTGCCACCGCGTGGAAATGGTGGAGCTCGCCCGCCAGCACCTCGAAGGCGTCGAAGCACCCGCGCTGCATGATGCGCTGATGCGCATCGAGAAAACCAAGAAGCGCCTCGTGAAGCCGGACAAATTCGATCTCGACCGCTTCGCCGCCATCAACCGCGACATCTGGCAGCTCCGCGTCGACACCCTCGGCGAAGAAGGTGCCAGAAATCTCAGCGTCGAAGACGGCAAACGCTCGCCGGTGGAGTTGTATTGAGGCGGAGACGTCAAGGATTCGTCAAGCAGTGGTCAATCAGGTCAAGGATCACCTCTTGACCACCTTGACCGTTTGACCTCCCCTACAAACTCTTATCAATCAACAACGACGCCGAACGTCGCGGATTCGGATGATACCCATTCATCGCCGCACGGATGCGCTTCGCGCGATCCACACAAGCCTCAGCTTTCTGGAAATCTCCTGAAGCTTTATACACAGCCCCGAGATTGATGAACGTCTGCGACAAATCAGCCGGGTCCATCTGCCCTTCATTCAAATTCTGCCGGATCGAAAGCGCCCGCTCGTGCATGGCCTGGGCGCGGTCCACGTCCATGCTGCTGTAGTAGAGAACGCCGAGGTTGTTGTACACCGAGGCGACGCGTGAACTCTGCTCACCATCAATGCGCTGAAAGGTCTCCAGCGCATCGCAGTAGTAGCCCTCAGCCTTTTCAAACTGCCGCAGTTGTTTGAAAATCATCGCCAGGTTGTTCTTGATCGTGGCCACCTTGTCACTGTCATCCAAGCCATTGTTAGCGCTGATGTTCAGCGCCAGTTCATAGAACTCGGCCGCCTTGTCCATGCGCCCCCAGCGATCATACAGATGGGCGAGGAGCGAGTAGATGCCTGTCAGCAGATCCGGGTCCTGCTTGCGCAGTTCCTGGGCCCGAAAGAGCGCCTCACGGTAAAGCGACTCGGCCTTGCGAAAATCCCCCTCCTTCTGCCGCAGATCCGCCAGCACGCTGATCTGCTCCACCAACGCACCGACGCGCACCGGATCATGGTATGCAAGCCTCCGCGCCTCCTCGACGCTGCGGGAGGCGGAGGCAATTTGGCGCTCCAAGGCAGTATCCACGTTGGTTGAAGAGAATAAGTCGCTGGGCCGCTTAAGCGGTAAAATCGGGGCTAGCTCGCGTCGCGGTAGGATTGAGCGAGGTTGACGATGGTATTGCGCGCATGCGCCATCATTTCGCGCGAGACGCCGTTGTTCTCATACCAGTGCGTGTAAGCATGGTTGTCGAACATGATGTCAAAATTGGTGATGAGGCGCTCAAACACGGCGGCAATGCCGGTGTGATTGACCAGGGCCAGACCGCTGGAGGCAAAGCCTTCCGGGGCGGTTTCAGCCACACCCATTTTGATGCCGGTGGGGACGTAGCTGGCGAAGTTCAGGCTCTTGCGGATAGCCGCCATGTTTTCCTCGACTTCCTTGGCTTTCACATCACCCCGGAACAGGGCGCAGGCAGCGAGATACACGCCATTGGTCCAGTCGATGGCCGCCGTGAAATTGTCCTGCGAGAAGGTCTCACGGGCAACGTCAGGGAAGTTGATGCGGACCTGCCCTTCCTGACCGGGAGCACGCATGGGGGCAAACGAAGCGGTGAGGAAATGGTTGCCAGGAAACGGCACCAGATTGGTCACATATTCGCTCAAATCGGTGTTCAGCTTGCCAGGGAAACGGAGGGACGCCGTCACCGAACTCATGATGAGAGCGATGATGTGGTTGAGGTCCATGTAGTTCGGGCTGCGGTGCAGCTTCGACTTGGCGATGCGGAACAACGCCTCGTTGTCGAGCAGCACAGCGGCATCCGCATTGTCCAAAATACGCTGCAGCGTGAGAATGGCGTTGTAGGGCTCCACTGCGGAATCGGAAATCAACGGCGAAGGAACGACCGAGAACGTAAAGATGCGCTTCTTCGGATAGGCCTGCCGCAGACGCTCAAGGATAAGCGAACCCAGACCTGAGCCGGAGCCACCACCGATGGAGTGAGTGATCAGGAACCCCTGCAGAGACTTGGTTTTTTCGACGGCAGCGTCGATCACATTCATGATCTGGTCGATGATGCGCTCACCTTCGACGTTGTAACCACGTGCCCAGTTGTTGGCGGCACCCGGGATTTTGCGGATGATGCAGCTCTCGTCAAACAGCTGCGCCATGTCTCCGCCTTCGATACGAGCGATGACACCGGGTTCGAGATCGATCAGTACTGCGCGGGGGATGTACTTCCCATCACGCACCTTGTGGAAGAAGACTTCCAGGTTGGCATTCGTGGCGGCCGACGTGTTGCCCTCCTTCGGCGTGCCGTTTTCGGTCAGGCCATGTTCACGAAGTACCAGCCGCCAGTAACGGTCGGCGATTTGATTGCCACATTGTCCGACATGAATGCTCAGAATCTCTCTCACGGGTGTTCCTCCAAACTTTTGTTATCTACCTGATTGACTGTATTTAGGCGCGACGACGATCAACGAGGTCACGCAGACTCATGCCGCTGCCACGGCTGTCATCCGCACTGGCGCTGGTGCGCGGGATGTCGGACGCACTGTCCTGCACCTTGGCCTTGGCTCCGCTTTCTTCAGCCACCTGATAGCTTTGAATGAGTTCCTGAGCGGAAGCACGGAGAGCATTGATCTGCTCCTCAGACATGCCCTCGTTGAGGTACCAGTTGGCGAATGCCTTGCGGTGCCAGAGCTTGTCAAAGTTGTGGCAGATCCGGTCCAGCACGCGGGCGATTTCCGTGTTGTTGGCCAGCAGCACCATGCTCTTGCGGTGGGAAATGCCGGGTTGCTCCACGTAGCCGATCTTAAAGGCGGTGGGAATCCAGTAGGTCAGCGGCAGTTGCTCGCGCATGGCGGCTAGGGCGGCGTCCGCCAGCGGCTTGTCGTCCATGATGCCACGGTAAAGGACAGCCGTGCTCAGGAAGCGGCCTTCCATCGGGGAGCAGGCGGCAAACACGGAGCTGTTGTCAAACAAGCTGCGGATCATGTCCTCGACACCCATTTCTTCAAACTTGCTGCGGTCAGGCGGCGTCAGCGGTGCAAAGGCGCACATGAGGAAATGCAGCGAAGGCTGCGGCACCAGATTCGTTAGCAGCTCGCGCAGGCTGATTTCCACCGTGAGGAATCCGCTGAAACGCATGGAGGCGGTTAGCCCTGCCAGCGCTTCGGTGATGAGCAGGTTCAGATCGTCCACCGTCGGGCTCTCGATGTTCCATTTGCGGTGGGCGAGTTCGAACAGCGCTTCATTGTCGAAA
Source organism: Verrucomicrobiota bacterium (assembly GCA_025360015.1). Taxonomy (GTDB): domain Bacteria; phylum Verrucomicrobiota; class Verrucomicrobiia; order Verrucomicrobiales; family Verrucomicrobiaceae; genus Prosthecobacter. Next base: position 122,577 of record JANYCZ010000032.1, read on the forward strand.
ATAAGACAGGCGTCCGCCGAACGGCGCAGTGTGTTGAGCGTGAACACCGTGTTGTAAGGCTCGGTCACCACCGAGGAAACCTGCGGGGACGGCAGCACCGCACAGCTCAGGATGGGGAACTCGGGATACTTCTCTTTGACAGTCTCAATAAGCAGAGCGCCAAAGCCCGAACCAGAACCGCCACCAGTGGCATGCAGCACGAGAATACCGCCGACATTGTCGCACTTGTCGATTTCGGCATCGAGGCGGCCCATCACTTCTGGCAGCACCTCGCGTCCGGCACCCAGATAACCCACGGCGAAATTACCGCCGGCACCTTCCGTGCGGCTGATGAGATTGCCGGGATTGAACAGCGATCCGGAGGTGGCCTTGATGTTGTCGATCACACTTGGCTCCAGATCCACCATCACCGCACGCGGCACATAGCTGCCGGAGGTTGATTCACCCAGCTTGGTGAAAAACGCGCTCCAGTTGCCGCGAGGAGCCTGCCCTGGGGCGGTCTGACCTGTGAGAGGGTCAATTCCGTGCTCCTGACAGATGGTTTTCCAGAAAGACGCGGCAATCTGATTGCCTGCCTGACCGATTGAAATAACGATAGTGTTGTTGACCTTCATCAGTCTCTCCTAATTTTCGCGGTTTCTAATTTGATGTGTACTGCCTGCAATTGATTGTGGGGAACGCAACCCGCCGCACCATGCCGGTGATCCATCATCCGGCATGCCCCGGACTTCGCAATCAAAGCAGCATTGTTTGCGGCACTCATCTCCACAGAGAGACTTTTACCTGTGAGTGCGCCGGGAGTCCAAGCAAATTCCGTCCTTTCGTGAGGAAACCCACGCAGAAACGGTTGCAATATTGAAATGCGGACGACGGCTTGGATCACGGTGTTTCTTTTCGTTCCGGCGGCATCGGGGATGCGGTGGACATGATCGGCATCTGCCCGGTTCTGTTTTCCACCTGTCCCTGTTTCATGCGGTCGATCTCCTCTTTGGAAGGAACGATGGCACGGCGAATGGTGACGGGGTCCTTCTCCGGCAGCTTGCCGACAGTGGCCGGAGATACGGGCATGACCAGCGGCTGCGGCTTGCTGGCAGCGGGTGTCACCACAACAGCGGTGGTCACCGCAGGATCTGCCGCCGCGGGCTTCACGGCATTTTCCTGGGACGGCGTATTCTTCGTCACAGCAATCGTGGGATTGGGCACTGGCAGTGTGGGCGGTGCCAGCTTGACGGGTGGATTGGGCTGAACGGTCGCAACGACGACAGCAGCGGGCTGTGGTTTGGCAGCTTCCACTTGCGCGGGGCCCGGCTTCTCCTGAACAACCGTCTTGACCTGCGGTGGCGATCCATTTTGGCCACTGGCAGGTCCTTCAGAATCCGAGGACGAAACTGCGGGCTCCGCCACCGGTTTTGATTCATTCCGGCCTCCCAGGAAAATCCATGCCCCAATGCCCAGCAGCACCGCTGCAGCCGCAGCCATCGCCCCCCAGGGAGCACTGCGCTTTTGCTGATGCAATGGATTAAAATCATGCGTCTTGATGCCGCGCTTGATGGGTGAAATCGGTTCTCCCTCAAGAGCTCCGGCATCCTCAGCATTCGCGTTCCAGTCATCATCAAAATCAGAAACCGAACCGACGCTTTCCATCTCCTCTTTCGCCACAGTGTTGCCTCGCAGGCGTGTGGCCAGATCCACCGTTGGCGCGGACAGCAGCCCCTCGAACTTGTCGATGAAATCACCCGGGCTGGGGGTCTTGCCCGCACGGCGCACCAATTCGAGGCATTCCCGCACATACGCGGCGGCGGCCTCAGGAATGGATTCTGGGAACTGCGGCACTCCGCCGCTCTGACGCTCCCCTGTCAGCAAATAGCCTGCCAGCGCCACAAAGGAGCGATGCCGGAAATCACGGTTCTGCAGATGCTCTTCCTGCGTCTGCCCCTCCATGAGGTCCATGTCCACCAGCAGCGGCTCATACAGGCTGCGCATGGTCATATGCGGACGCAGCTTCACCACAAACGTAGGCCACGCATCGAGACGCTTCTGCATCAGCCTCTCAAGTTCACGCGACAGCAAGGGGCCGCTTTTGCCCACCCGCAGCAGAATGTTGGAAGGATGCAAATCCACCCGCTGCACGCCGCACTCCACCGCCTGGTCCAGCCCGGCGCGGATCTGGCGCATCAGCACCGTCACTTCAGCAGGGTTCAATGTAATGCGCTCAGCCATGAGACGGCTGAGAGTAAAGCCCGGCTCGCGCTCTTCAGTCAGGAACGTCCAGTCCGGGCTTTCCCACAGGCTCAGAGAGCGCAGGATGTTCGGGTGGCGTTCAGGATTGAACCGCCACATTTGCAAAGGCACCGCTTCATAGCGCGATTTGTCCACGATCCGCGAGGGTGGCAGCAGGTGCACCATGACTGGCTGCCCCAGCTTCGTGTTCGTCGCGGGAATGGAAAAAGGATAACGCCGGGCGTGATCCGCATCCTCCACCCGGAAACGTGTTCCCATGATGGTTTCCACCGGCACATCTTCCAGAAGCAGTTCCTGCAGCTGCGACTGCGGCAGCAGCGAGGAGCTCACCACCAGATGTTTGCGGAAATTACGCGCCTTGATGTTGCTCGACAGGGCGCTGAACGCCTCGCGCACGTCATCACGCAGCTTTTCGATGGATGCCGGAGCATTGTCGGGATCAGTGAGAGCGGCTCTGACCGCAGTGCGCAGCCCCATCGGCAGTTGCGTCAATGCCGGGAAGCGGTCAGGGTTTTCACCTGCATAAGGCTGCCCGGTGAGCAGCAGAAAGATCAATCGGCAGCCTTCCACCACCAGCCGTGCGCCGCTTTGCACTTCCGAACCTGCATCCATTTGGGAGAGGCCGTAGTCAAACACACGGAGCTGCAGAAAGGTGTCCTCCAGAGTCGTGACCAGCACGCGGTCCAGATGCATGCGCGAGACCAGACGTTGATAGCCTTGCAGTTGCAGCAAATCATCCAGCAGTTGATACACCATCGCCAGCGCTGTCGCAGGGGCCACCGCACCGCGTCTTTTGGTGTAATGTTCGACGAACTCACCGTCGTTGAGATTACTGGTGTAATAGACCATCCCTTGATCTTCACCCACTTCCAAAATGCGCATGAAGGCATGCCCGCGGATTTCTGAAGCTTGCCGCGCACGGTCAAAGGCCGATCTCTTCATCGCCGCATCCAGGGTGCTTCCTCCTCGCAGCACATGCAGTTCCACCAGACGGTGGATCCGATTGTCAAAGGCCAGAAAAACCACCTCGTCTTTGGAACGCACCAGCTCCACCGGAGCGCCACCAGTTCGGTGCGCCACGGATAGACTGCCAAATTGCTGGAGCTCTTCAATCATAACAATTTAATCAACCATACAATGAGATTGTAGCCGAGTGGAGATTTCGGCGAACAACCTCAATTTCATATTCTAATTTATAAGGGTTGCAGCTCAAAATTGCAAAGCTTATTCTGAAAAATCTGGTAATTTTATAAAACAAATAAGCCATTTTTTGAAAATGAAACCATAAAACACATAGTTTCACAAGGCGATTCCTAATAAGCTCAAAGGATACCAACTGAAGCCACAAAGAGAATATTTGCAGCGCTGAAACTCAGTTTTGAGTCTACGGCACCTATCACTTTATTTTTTATTCACACTCGCAGCCGAAGTTTCACTGCCTGCGAGAGCGCCGAGGCGCTTCTTTTCCTCATCATTCCACGGATAGGCTTCGTCATTCAGTGCGCTACGCGCTGCCTTTTTGATCTCCGCCGCATTGGTGGAACCGGGATAGACCAGCAGCTCCCACAAGGAAATGGCATCCCCCTTCACCCGCTTCAGCAGTTGTGTGCACACATTCATGCGGACTTCCTCATTCAGCGGCGGGTCCAGGTGCAGCCACACCAGCAGCTGCAAGTACTGCGGGCTCTCAAACGGCAGTTCCTTGCTCTGTCCGGAGATCACCTGCTCGTTTTCCTTCCATCCGCCTTTTTTTGCCAGGGCATGCTGCGGTGCATACTGCGCCATCTCTGCGGCCTTCTTCCTCAGATTCTCCTTCCGGAACGCTTCCATCTCCGCAGGGGGAGAGAGCGTCTTCCTGGGTTTCAACGTGTCCAGAACACGGTCAACAAATTCTCGCGGGGACACCAGCACGGTGAGCAGCATCAACAGATAGCCGCAGAACAAGGGCAGCAAAAACCGGGCTAGCGGCCCTGCCCGGGGATGCGGCGGAAATTCTCTCGAAACTCTCGCAGCTGGCGGAAACGTCTCAATAGGTGCCTTGGGAGCCATTCCGCTCTCCATTCTCACGGCCTCAATCTTCTTGGTGGCGATCGCCAGCTTTTCCTGCTGCTGCGCATACCGCATGGCCAGGTCCCACCAGTTCTCCGGAAGCACCGCCTTGAACAAATCCGCCCCTTCCACATCAGTGGTCAGACGCTCGGCCAGATGATCCAGTGCCGCGCGCTCTTCCTTGCTCTGCCAGGGCCAGGCCGTCTTGGGCTTTCTCAATCGGATATCCCAAAAATCTCGCTCATCCTGCACCGCACTGCACACCACCCGCCCGGCCGCCAGCCAGCGCCGGGCATCCGCCAGCGCCTCCTGGTGCTCCTCGCCTGCCAGCGGCAGTGCTGCATTATAAAGCTGCTCGGCGCGTGAAAAACGCGTCACCGCAAGCGTGGCCGCAAGGGCCAGCATCACATCGACGGCGCACGCATTTTTGGAGGCATGCGATGCCACGATGGCATCGGCAAGCCGGGAGAGGCGGTGCGTCTCCCCGCGTGCCGCCCACCGGGACGCCACCATGCAGGTCACATTGACCTCGCCACTCCCCATCTCAATGACCAGATCGGGGATGCGCGCCAGTTCGGCCAGCTGGTCCTCGTCCTGCTCAAACATCTCGGCAATCAGCAGACTGCTCGTCGCAGCCCACTCCGGCTTTGAAAATGCCTGGCAGCAAAACGCATCAAAATGTCCCGGCACAGCGACTTTGCTGGCCACCGCACGCAGCAGCCCTTTGGCGCTGGCACGCAGTTCCTGCGGAAGTTCAGTCTCAATGATGGCATCAAGGCGCGTCATCTCCTCGGACTCGACCACACCGCCGTGGGCGGCATCCAGCGCATGGCTGGAGGTCATCTTCACGACGGATGCTGTGGCGCTGTTTCCCATTTTCAGCGCCATTGATAGGACGGATCCCGCCAGATGCAACGCATGCGTCATTCAAGCGCCTAAATCGGTCATGCAATGATCTCCTTCGCCACCGTGCCATAAACGTCCGTGAGACGGAAATCACGCCCCGCATATCGGAAGGTAAGCCGTTCGTGATCAAGGCCCAGCAGCGCCAGCACCGTCGCATGCCAGTCGTGGATGTGCATCTTGTTCTGCACCGCCTCGTAGCCGTAGTCATCCGTCATCCCATAATTCATCCCGCCCTTTACCCCGCCGCCGGCCATCCACATGGAGAAGCCCTTGTTGTTGTGGTCGCGTCCGTCTTCGCCCTGGCTGTGCGGGGTGCGGCCAAACTCACCCCCCCAGATAATGAGTGTGTCCTTAAGCAGCCCGCGCTGCTTGAGATCGGCCAGCAGTCCGGCGATGGGTTTGTCGATCGCCCCCGTGTTGCGCTCCAGTGAGGCCTTCAGGTTGAAATGCTGGTCCCAGTTGCCGTTCGTGAGTTCGATAAAGCGCACACCAGCTTCGATAAATTTGCGCGCCATCAGGCACTGCCTGCCAAAGGTGTCCGTCGCCTGCTCGCCGATGCCATACAGCGCCTTGGTGGCCGCTGTTTCCTTGCTCAGATCCATCACCTTAGGCACCTCGGCCTGCATGCGAAACGCCAGCTCATACGACTCGATCACGCCCTCCACCTCGGCGCTGACGCCGCCGTCCTGCTGCATGCGCACTTTGTTGAGCGCCTGCACCAGATCCAGCTGCGTGCGCTGCTCAGCGGTGGTGTAGCGGTCATTCTTGATGTTCGCCACCGTGGCCTGTTCCGCGCCGCCGCCAGGGCGCCGCCCTCCACCACCGCCCCCGGGAAAACCGTTGCCCCCGATCTTGGTGCCCTGATAAATCGCAGGCAGAAACGCGCTGCCGTAAGTGCGCGTCGCATTGCCCGGTGGATTGACCGTGATAAATCCTGGTAAATTTTCATTCATCGTGCCCAGACCATACAAGGCCCACGACCCCAGCGACGGCCGCACAAACTGCGTCGTCCCCGTATGAAGCTGGGAAAACGCCTGCGGATGCGCCGGCAGATCCGTGGCCATGGAATTCAGGATGCACATCTCATCCGCATGCTTGCCCAGATTCGGAAAGAGCTCCGAGATATACAGGCCGCTCTTCCCCTGCCGGTTAAACTTCCACGGCGAGGCCATCAGCTTCGCCGTACCATAGCGTCCCGCCACCGAAGGCGCAGCTTTGCCAGCATCCGCGATCAGCTTCGGCTTGTAGTCAAACGTGTCCACATGCGACGGCGCGCCCTGCATGCACAGAAAGATCACATGCTTCGCACGTGGCGCGAAGTGCGGCACCTTCGGTGCCAGCGGCCCCGTGGCGACAGCCTGTGGATTCGCACGCAGCGCCTGCTGCTGCGCAAGCGCCGCAAAGGCCAGGTAGCCAAAGCCGTTGGAGCCGGTCTTCAAAAACTCCCGCCGGGAGAAGGGATTTGTGTTCATGATAAGAGAGGTGCTTTAATTGAGGTAACGAAACTCCGCGCTCGCGATCAGGCTCTGGCAGAAAGCAGACAGCGCGGCAAACTCCGCCTGCTGCCTTGCCTCCTGGCTGTTGCCCTTGTCCTTGGCGATTTGCTGCGGAAAGCGCATCCAAAAACTGCTGATCGCTGCTTTTTCCTGCGTCGTGGGTTCACGTCCAAACGCCAGCTCATAGGCATAGCTCAGACGCTCGGCGGAAGACCCCGGATGTTTGGCAATGCGCGCCGCAAACGCATCCGCCGCGTTCTGCGCCTGCGGATTGTTCATCAGGTAGAGGCTTTGGGATGGCACGTTCGTCGTATCCCGATCCCCATTGACCAGGCTCGCATCTGGATAATCGAAGACCGAGAGCATTTCCGGAATCTGATCCCGAATGATTGGGATGTAGATCGAGCGATAAGTGTAGGCTTTGCTCGTCAACTCACCACGGAAGATGGCGAACAAACCCTGCCGCCCTTCGCCAGCGCGTGCCACGGGAGATCCATCCACTGGATACAGATTCAGCGAGCCGCTCACCGCCAGCATCGCATCACGGATCGCCTCGGCCTCCAGTCGGCGCTGGTTCATGCGCCAGTGCCATTTGTTATCAGGATCGACGGCATAGTTCGCCGCGTCATAGCCTGATCCCATCTGGTAGGCGCGGCTCATCATGATCTCACGGATCAGTTTCTTCACCGACCAGCCATTCTCCATGAATGAAACCGCCAGATGGTCGAGCAGTTCAGGGTGGGAGGGCTTCTGCCCCATCGCGCCAAAGTTGTCCGGCGTCGGCACGATGCCGCTGCCCATCAACTTCAGCCACACCCGATTTGCCATCACCCGCGCCGTCAGCGGATTGTCCTTCGAAGCGATCCAGTACGCCAGGTCAAGCCTGCCGCTGCCGCTCTGCGGGCTGATGTTCAGCGGCTCGCCCTTCGCGCACAGCACTTCCACCAGACCACGTGGCACCACATCGCCCGGCTGCTTGATGTCGCCACGGATGAGGATCGTGCTGTTAATCGGGCTGGGTCGGTCCAGCACTCCCATCGCCAGCGTGCGCGGTGTGCCATCTTCATAAAAGAGATCCACGTCCGCCTTCACCTCCTCGGCGCGATCACGCGCACCTCGAATGCGCAGGAAAGCCCCTGCACCCGCCTTCTCGCGGTCCTGCTGGCGCATGGCGAAAACCTCCTTCTGCGCCGCGTCGGCGGCCATTTTCGCCCGGGCATAGTTGCCCTTGAGCTCAGCCACTTCAGCCGTCGAAATCTTGGCCACCGCCGCCGTCTGCCCGGCGTTGCGATCCAGTTCAATCAATCCCGCGCTGTTGTTGTTCTGCAGTTGCTCATAGGTGCCAAACAACGTCTCGCTGCTCAGGAAGATGCCCGCCAGCGCGTAGTAGTCACGCTGCGTCACCGGATCAAACTTGTGGTCATGGCAGCGCGCGCAGGCCAGCGTCAGGCCCAGCATCGACTGGGACATCGCATCGATCTGCTCATCGACCACATCCATCGAGAACTGACGACGGTCGCGGTTGTTGTGCCCCTTGGAGCCTATCGCCAGAAAGCCCGTCGCCACGATCTTGTTCGCCTGGTCGCGCTTGCCGTCAAACTTCAGCAAGTCACCTGCGATCTGCTCCTTGAGAAACTGGTCGTACGGCTTGTCTTTCTTGAACGACTCAATCACGTAGTCGCGGTAGCGCCACGCATGCGGATAAAGCACGTTCACCTCCTTGCCGCTGCTTTCACCATAGCGCGCGACATCCAGCCAGTGCCGCGCCCAGCGCTCGCCATAGCGTTCAGAGTCCAGATACATGTCGATCACGCGCTTCACCGCTTCGGGTGATTGATCTCCGACAAAGGCCTTCACCTCATCCGGCGTCGGCGGCAGGCCCGTCAGATCAAACGCAATGCGGCGGATCAGCGTGGGCCGGTCCGCGTCACGCATCGGGCGCAGCCCGTTGGCCTCGATGCCCGCCAGCACAAACGAGTCGATCTCCGTCTTCGCCCAGCCCGCCGTTTTCACCGCAGGCGGCGCATGCTTCACCGGCTTTTGAAACGCCCAGTGCTTGCGGCCCGCATCCATGTCGATCACCCGCTTGCCAGCGCTCGCATTCACCACCTTGTTTTCACGCGGGTCCGGCGCACCCATCTCGATCCACTTCTTAAAATTCGCCAGCACATCGTCCGGCAGCTTCTGCTTCGGCGGCATCTGCATGTCCTCGTTCTTCCAGGTCATCGCCTCATATACACTGCTCTGCGCGATGTTGCCCGGCGTCACCCCCGGATGCCCGGATTCCCCGCCCAGCAGCGTCGCCGACTTCGTGTCCAGTGTGAGTCCGCCTTTGACTTTGGACGACTCCGCCGAGTGGCACTTGTAACAGGACTGCACCAGTACAGGGCGGATGTTCTTCTCAAAGAACTGCAGTTGATCCGGCGCTATTCCCGCATGCGCCGTCTCGGCGGCATCCGCAGCAGGCAGCGCCGCCGGAGCCAGCAGCAGCAAAGATAAGGTCAGGGTCTTCATGGGAGAATCGAAAGGGATGGTCGTGTCTAACACGACTTCTCGGAAAAGGTTGCCAGAAAGATGCTCAGACCACCCCACGTCTTCGTTCACCCTATGCGTCACCTCATCGCCTCCCTGCTGCTCCTTACATCCATCCACGCGGCGGAGCTCGTTGTCCCCGACAATGTCACCTTCACCCGCGACATCGAATTCGCCAATCCCGACAACCAGCACCTCCAGGTGAATCTGGCCCAGCCCAAAGACGGCCAGGGCCCCTTCCCCGCCATCGTCTGCATCCACGGCGGCGGCTTCCGAGCGGGCAAGCGCGAGGGCTATGACAAGCTGCTGCTCACCCTCGCCCAGCACGGCTACGTAGCCATCACCGTCACCTACCGCCTGGCACCCGCCTACCCCTTCCCGGCCGCCGTGTACGACTGCAAAGCCGCCGTGCGGTGGCTGCGCGTGAATGCCGCCAAGTATCACGTGGACCCCGCACGCATCGGTGCCATGGGCGGCTCCGCCGGTGGTCATCTCGCGCAGTTCCTCGGCGTCACCGCCGGAGTCCCGCAGTTCGAAGGCAACGAAGGCAACCTCGACCAAAGCAGCGCAGTGAACTGCGTGGTCAATTTCTTCGGCCCCAGCGACTTCACCAAGAGCTACGACAAAAGCGTGGATGCCAAGGATGTCCTCCCCCTCTTCCTCGGCGGCGATCTCACCACTAAGCGCAAAGAGCACATCATCGCCAGCCCCCTCTACTGGGTGACGCCCAATGCCGCCCCCACCCTCTGCCTGCACGGCACCGCCGATGAATACGTCGCCTATGAGCAGGCCACTTGGCTCGTGGACAAGCTCAAAGCCGCCACCGTCGAAGCCGAACTCGTCGGTTTTGAAGGCGCAGGCCACGGCCTGAAAGGCGTGCCCCCGGAAAAAACGGAAGGCCTCATGCTGACCTTCTTCGACCGCCATCTCAAGCCTGCGCCAGTGAAGTAGGAGACAGTCGATACCCTGCCGCCAATGGAAGGATCGAAAGATCGTTTTAAGAGCAACAAGACCGGCGCAGCGACCAACCGCCTCGCCATGCCTGAAAACTTCCCTGTTCACCCCATTGGGGATGGGTGGCACTCATGGCTTTTAGATTGGCCTTTACCGTTTGCTGACAATTCAGGGCTCGGGTGCTTATGCGGCACTGACACGCCGCTTCCAGCATGCAGGCGTATGAAAGTGTCTGCTTCTCTGCTTTTGGTTCTTGCCTTCCCTCTTTTCAGCCTAGCTCACACGCCGACGGCTGCGCCAGGGCTGAAGGGCAAAACGGCGTTCACGGAAGAGCTGCGACAGCACATCCTGGAGGAGTACCTCCAGTCGGCAGAGGGCAGGAAAACACCGGCAAAAACGCCAGCTCCTTCGCCCAAAAAACTGCGCCGTCCGGTTACGATGGCCTCCACGGCAGCAGGGCCTTCGTGGCTGCATACGATCATGATGGCCTCCATCGCGCCGCTGGCCACGGCACCGGCGGGCAATGGGGCGCTGATGGCGGCATCGTTTGCGCCGTTCAAACCCAAGCTGCGCTTCTACTGGGACGGCACCACGTTCTATGAGGAGTCTGACAACATGCCGGATGGCATGCCGAACCGCATGGCCGGCATCACCTCCTGGCAGCAGCAGATCCCGCTGCCGGTGGCGTATTTCGCCGGCACTGGAAATCCCGAAAGCGCCACCTCCTCTCTCGGCTATGGCCAGCCAAACTACTGGCGTCTGCCGCTGGTGCCGACGGTCGCGGCTTCCCCCACGCTGATCTTCACGCCCGGTTCGAGCACAAACAACTTCCAACGTGGTGCCATCGCGCTTGCCTCCAATGGCGTGGCGATTTTCAATCCCGCCAACAACACGGGGCGTGTGTCCTATGAAATCGGCGAGCTCGACATCTATGGCGGCCATTGCGGACTGGCGGATGATTATCACTACCACATCATCCCGATGCATCTCTCCAGCCGCTTCGGCGGACCTTTGAGCGATGACAAGCCCGTGGCCTGGGCGCTCGATGGCTACCCGATCTACGGCTATGTGGAACCGGATGGCAGCACACGGCAGGCGCTGGACTCCAATGGCGGGCATGACCACGGCGGCTGGGGCTATCACTACCACGCAGTGGGTGTCAACACGGTGGATTCCACGCACCCTTACGGCACGCCGCAGTCGCCTTACACCATGACGAGTTTTCGCGGCACCGTCGTGAATTTCGGCGGCCAGGTGGACGGGCAGCCGGAGGTGGGCAGCCTCCGCCAGGATGGCTCAGGCGGCTACAATGCCAAGCCTGTCGCGGGTGCCTCCATCGTGGCCTTCTTGAATCCCGCCCCGCTAGTGGCGGATGGCAGTGGCAATCTGAGCCTGCCCGCCGCTAGCATCGCTTTGACCGGATGCGCCACCACTTTCCAAAGCCCCACCATCACGTGCGCAAGCACCACCGGTCTCGTGGCAGGCATGGCCATCGTCGGAGCCGGTGTCACCAACAACGCCACAGTGACCTCCATCACCAGCGGCACGCAGTTTGTAATGAGCCTGCCTGCCTTTGCCACCAGCACCGCGCAGAGCTTCACCGCCGTGCCCATGGCCGGTGCTTCAAATGATCAGTTCCTCATGCGTGTGAACATGAGCGGCACCAACTACGACGAGTGCTGGAAGATCAACCGCAGTGTGAATCCACGTACGCTCATCGTGACGTGGCGCGCGCAGGCTCTTGTCAGCGGCAATCTCAGCGGCCCCGTGGTGACCACCACGAACACCTACACACCCTCCACCGGCACCGCAGGCACGGGCGGCACGGCTGCGAGCAACCGCCTCGCCGCCTACACCGTGGCGGGTTGGAGCGAGCTAAAGCTCCCTGACACCAGCCAGACGCAGGACACCACGGCGACCTTTGGCGAAGACGCGGACTACACGATCAATGCGCAATCCTTCACCGACAATACGGACGGCACCATCACCGACAATGTCACAGGTTTGATGTGGCAGAAGGTGGACAATGGCGAATCCACCTGGGACACCGCCGTCACCAATGCGGCCGGCGTGTCCACCGGCGGCTACACGGACTGGCGGCTGCCCACCCCCGCAGAGCTCTTCAGCATCTTCAATCATCAAAACCAAAACCCAGCACTCAACACCACCTACTTCCCGAACAATCCGGTCGCTGCCGCCGACTACTGGTGGACCAGCGACATCTATGGCAACAGCACGACCAATGTGTGGTGCGGCAATGCGGGCGGCGGGCTCGGTGGCAAGCCGAAATCCGAAACGCTGAGCTACTCGCCCCCCGGCCCCTTCCGCTATCACGCCCGCTACGTGCGCGGCTCCAAGCCGAGCAACCTTCACAGCTACGCCAACAATCTCGACGGCACCGTCACGGACACCGACACCGGCTTGATGTGGTCTCAACTGCCCGCCGCTGCCACCTCCTGGGACGCGGCGCTCTCTTATGCCGAAAACCTTTCTTACAACGGCTACACCGACTGGCGTCTGCCAAACCTCAAGGAACTGCAGACGCTCACCGACTACACCCTGACCACCGCCACGAGCACCACCAGCATCAAGCCAAGCATCAATCGCACGCTGTTCGCCAAGACCCTCACCAACGTCACCACCACCAGCGGCAGCACGCTGGTGACCTGCGCAGACACCACAGGCCTGCTGCCCGGCATGCCCATCGTGGATGCCACAGACCTTGCCTCCAGCTACATTTCAAACAGCACTGTGCCGACCATCACTTCGGTCACCAGCGCCACGCAGTTGATCATGAGCAGCGCCGCCACCGGCAGCGGCTCGGGGCTTATTTTGCGGGCGCTGGCGCCGCCCACAGCCTACTGGTCCTCCACCAGCCTGCGCGGAGACACCACCAAAGCCTGGCTGGTAGAAACGGGTATCAACAACTCCGTTCTGGCGGCCAACGGACCCACGCGCAATTCCCAGGGCATCATCAGCTACGAGGCCAAAACCTCCTCCTATCCCGTCTTCGTGGTGCGCACCACCAGCGTCACCACTCAGATCGCCGTAGCCCAGGGCGCGAACCCGCTGACGGATGGCGTGAGCACCGTGAGCTATAGCAATGTGAATGTCGGCAGCACCTTGACGAAGACTTTCACAATCAACAACACCGGCGTCACCACACTGACCATCACTGGCGCGACGATTGACGGCACCAACGCGGCAAACTTCGCCATCACAGCAGCACCTGCCACATCGGTTGCAGCAGGCGGCAGCACGACGCTGGACGTCCGCTTCAATGCCAGCACCGGCGGCAGCAAGCTGGCCGCGCTCCACATCGCCAGCAGTGACACCGCCGTGGGTGCGGCCTTCGACATCACCCTCAGCGGCACCGGCTACGTGACGCCGCCCACGGTGACAAATGTGACAGTGAATCCCACAGTGCCAAGCTCCACCGACACCCCCTACATCACCGCCATCGTCATGCCCGCGAGCGGCGCGACCCTCTCCAGCGTGCAGATGACCTACAGCACCGGAGTGCAGGTAACGGCACCTGCGTTTCAAGAAATCTTCTCGAATGGATCCACCACCAGCGGACTCGCCGGCACGGTCAATGCGTGGACGGCCACAGCGCTGCGCTCCGGCGGCACTGCCGATGTGAAGCAACGCGGCGGCACGGGCAACCACACCACGCCCATCGTGCTGACGAATTGTACCACCAATGGCAGCACCACAGTCACCTGCGTCAGCACCACGGGCCTCATTCCCGGCATGAGCCTCAGCGGCACAAACATCGCCACCGGGGCCACCATCGCATCCGTCACAAACGCGACGACGCTGGTCCTCAGCACCGCAGCAACCGGGAGCGCCTCTTCGCTCTCGCTGACGGCGGCGGGAATATCGCTCACGGGCTGCTCGCTCACCACTAGCCCTACTATCCAGTGCGCCAGCACGGCGGGCCTTGTCGTCGGCATGGGCATTGCCGGCACGGGGCTGACCACCAACCCGCCAAACCCGACCGTCCTCGCCATCACCGACGGGACGCACTTCACCCTCAATGCCACCGTCACCGCAGTGCCCGCCACGCTCACCGCCAGCGGTACCGGCCTGGCCTTTGCCAGCGGCACCGCGGCCTACACCGACACCATGGCCGCCACGACGAATGCCCTCAGCAGCAGTGCGCCGACCGCAGGCTACGTGGAGTTCTACGTGCGGACGGCAGATCTATTCTCCAACAACGGCTGGACCTTCCAGCTCTCGCCGGATGGTGGCACCACCTGGAACACGCGCCTCGCAGAAAACTTCGCCACAGCCAGCGCCACGAACTGCACGCTCAATGCCACCACCACCGTGACGTGCAGCAACACCAGCGGGCTTACCGTGGGCAATTCGTTGCAAGGCAGTGCCATCTCCATCGCCGCGTGCACGACCACCAGCGCATCCACCACGGTGACCACCACGGACACGGGCAGCCTGCTCGTCGGCATGTTCATCGCCGGACCCACAGCAGCAGGCATTCCGGCCAATGCACGCATCACGGCCATCTCGCCGGGAGTCAGCTTTACGATGAGCGCCGCAGCCACCGCCAGCGCCTCCGCGCAAACCCTCACGGCCAACTACCTGCCGGGAAATGCCACGATCAGCGCCATCAATCCCAACGTTTCCTTCACCCTAAACGCGGCCCCCTTCGTCAGCGCCAGCGGTATCACGCTCTCCTCAGTGAACCACGGCTTCGCTTTGAAGCACTACGATCTCGTCGCCGGAGACCTGAGCGCGAGCATGAAGCTGCGCTTCCAGTTCAGCGGCTACGCGGGTGCTGTGGCTCCTGCCCGCCCGCCGGAAGTGGACATGGATGACATCACCGTCGTGCTCACCACCGGCGCAGCACCGGCGACGGTCACGATGTACGACGACGGCCTGCATGGCGACGGGGCCGCAGGCGATGGCGTGTATGGCGTGCAGATTCCTGCGCAATCCTCCGGCACCATTGTGAGCTACTCCATCTCCGCGACCGACAGCGCATCGCAGACGACCACGCTTGCCTCCGCAGGCAGCTACACCACCGGTATTGCACCTGCCATCACCAGCAGCGCCACTCTGCCCAATGCCACTCCCGCCTTCGCCTACTCCACCACACTCGCAGCCACCGGCGGCTCCGGCAGCAATGTCTGGAGCATCGTCTCGGGCTCCCTGCCATCCGGCATCACCTTGAGCAGTGCAGGGGTGATCAGCGGCACGACTTCATCTCAAGGCACCTTCAACGTCAGCCTCAAAGTCACCGACAGCGCCGGACGCATTGGCACCAAGGCCTTCACGCTCACTGTCACCACCACCACCGCCCCCAACGTGGTCATCATCCTCACCGACGACCAGGGCTGGGCCGACGTGGGTTATCATACGGCACCAGGACAGGTGCCCATCCAAACACCCAACATGGACCGCTTCGGAGCCGACGGCATTCGTCTGGAGAAATTCTATCCGACCACCGTCTGCGCAGTCACTCGCGGCTGCCTGCTCACCGGTCGCAATTCCTTGCGTACCGGCGTGGGCAATCAGAAAGGGCTCAGCCCCGTCGAGCATCTGATGCCGCAGACCTTCAAGACGGCGGGCTATCAGACTTTCATGTGCGGCAAATGGCACATCGGCGGCTGGGATAACAACATCAACACTACCACGATGAATGGCGCGACCATCGACGTGCAGCAGGAGGGCTTCGATTATCACCCGATCTCACGCGGCTGGGACTTCCACAAAGGCCAGTATGGCGGCGCGATCAATTACTTCACCCACACCACGGCGGATCCCGGCAAGAACAACGCCCTCGACTGGTGGCAGAACAACCTGCCACTGCCTAACGACAACATCGATCTCCAGGGCAACGGCGGCTACTCCACCGACCTGCTCGCGGACAAAGCCGTCGAGCTGATTCAAACGCGCGATGTGTCAAAGCCGCTGCTGCTTTACCTCGCCTTCAATGCCATCCATGCCGGTGTCTCGGCACCGCAGAGCTACCTGGACAAGTACGCCGCGCTCGGCGTGGCGGCCCCGCGCCGCACCGTCTGCGCCGCCATAGATTGCATGGATGTGGCCATGGGCCGTGTGCTCACCGCGCTGGACGCCGCAGGCATCACCAACAACACTCTCGTCATCTTCATGAGCGACAACGGCGGCGAGACCACCTCTGGCTCGCTCAATCTCCCCCTGCGTGGCAACAAGAGCGACCCCTATGACGGCGGCCTGCACACGCCTGCGGGCATTCGCTGGCCCGGCCATCTCACCGCAGGCGTGACGAGCAACCAGTACCTCTGGGTCGGTGATGTCTTCCCCACCGTCTGCGCCGCCGTCGGCGTGACTCCGCAGAACACCAAGCCCTTCGATGGCGTGAATCTCTGGCCCGCGCTGCAATCCATCACCCCCGCGAATCCCAACGGCGCATCACGCGGTGCGGCGCTGGTGACCGGCGATGCAGGCGCGCCCGTGGCTTTGAATCTCTTCACCGACCCCATCAATGGCGGCACCAAGACGTTCAAGCTCATCCGCCTTACCGGCACGCCCGTGGTGAACGAACTCTTCAATCTCACCGACGATTCCTATGAAACCACCGACCTGCTGCTCGGTGCCAATGCGTCGTCGTATGCCACCATCGTGACCACATTGACCAGCGCCATCACCGGCATCGCCACGGAGAGCTACCCGCCGAACATCGGCATCAGCGGCATCCCTCAAACCGTCGTCGCCGGGGGCAGCATCACGCTCTACGCACCCTTCACCTCCTACAAGTTCACACCGACCGTGCAGTGGAAGAAAGGCGTCAGCAACGTCTCCAGTTCGCAACCCTTCTATCAGGTCACCAACAGCACCGGCAGCAGCGTCGCTGGCGTGTTCATGGCCACGCTGCCTCTCACCAATGTCAGCTCCGCCGATGCCGGCAGCTACACCGCCACCGCCACCAACACGACCGGCAGCGCCACCACTCCTGCAGGCACGCTCACCGTGGTCACCGTCCCAGTCTTGAACCCCGTGCCTGCTTACAGCTCAGGCACCAGCAGCACTCTCACCTGGCCCGCCGTCCCCAGCGCGACAGACTACACCGTGCAAATCGCCACCAGTTCCGATTTCACCATCGGCCTGAGTTCGCAAACCGTCACCACCAGCACCGCGACCTTCACCGGCCTCACCAGCGGCACGCTCTATTACTACCGCGCCACCACCAACTACAACGCCACCAGCACGCCGTACAGCAATGTCGTGTCATCCACGCAAGACGCGACCAGCCCCGTGGTTGCCTTCACCACTTCCTCCGGCAGCACCACGCACACCAGCCTCCAGGTGCAGGGCACCGCCAGCGATGCCGCGTCCGGTTTGGCCAGCGTCACGTTGAACGGCGTCACCGCCACTCTCACCAGCGGCACCTGGTCCGCCACCTTGCCCTTGAGCCTCGGCAGCAACACCCTCATCGCCACAGCCACCGACAACGCTGGCAACACTGCCTCCGCATCCATCGCTCTCACGCGCAGCGCCAGCACGCAGAACGATGGCCTGCCCGACTCGTGGAAAACAGCCAACAACATACCACTCACCAGCGCCCCCGCGAACGGTCCGCTGGGTGACCTCGACGGCGATGGCCGTTTGAACCTCCTCGAATACGCTTTCAACACAAACCCACGAGCAACCGACGTGAATCCCTTCCAAAGCGGCGCGGTCACCAAAGCAGGCGATGGTTTGAAATATCTCGAAATCAGCTACCCCCGCCGCATCGGAGCACTCGACCTCGTTTACATCGTGGAACTCAGCGACGATCTCACCACCTGGCCCTCACCCGGCTCGGCCACCGAACAGGTGAGCGTCATGCCCAAGGGGGATGGCACCACCGAAACGGTCACCGTGCGAGTACTGCCTGCGATGACCACAGTGCCGAAAAAGTTCGTGCGCCTTCGTGTGACGACACAATAGCGAATCCCCCCAAATACTTTCAGCCTTGTCCGTCAATCCACCACTCATGATTAAAGTGGTACGCAGGGAGGGGTTCGAACCCTCGACCAATTGGTTAAAAGCCAACTGCTCTACCACTGAGCTACCTGCGCATTCCCGAAAGGGGGGCGGGTATGTATTCACAAGCGCGCTCAGCGCAAGCCGGAATATGCCCCAGAGCGGACTTTCTGCACCAGCGCACCGAGACCGCTCGCGGGTCGTTGCACGTGAAACGCATGAATTCCACAGCTCTGCGCCCCGGCCAGATCACACCTCAGTTCATCGCCAATGTGCAGCGACCTTTGCGGCAGGCAGCCCCCGGCGGCCAGCGCGGCCTGAAACATGCGGGGGTGCGGTTTGGCCGCACCGACCTCGCTGGAGATGATGACCCGCGTAAAAAAATGCATCAGGTCATGCCCGGCAAGGATGCTGCGCAGACGCCGGTCGAAATTCGACAGCACCAGCAGCCGGTGATCACGCGCCAGGTCATCCAGCGCCGGCACCACGTCCTCAAACACGCCCCAGGCCTGCGGCTGGGCGTAGTGGAGATAAAGCTCGCTGAACAGATCCTCCAGCCTGCTTTCCTCCAGCGGGGCACCAAGCACGCGGCCAAACACCGTGCCAACCAACGCCCTCCACCAGCCACGGTCATCGTCTTCGGCTGACTGACCCTCCGCGTGCAGCGGCGGCTGCGCTTCCTTCCAGACCCTGCGGAAGGCCAGCATGATGACCTCCGGCTCTGCCACGATGCCATGCCTCAGGGCAATCTCCGCATACGTGTTCCCCACCGGTTCTGCCGGCTGGATCAGAGTACCCGCCGCATCAAAAAACAACGTTTGCAGCGGCATAAGGCTAAAAAACAAAACGGGAGCGACCTTGCAGTCGCTCCCGTGGAGAAAAGGGCTGAAATTTACTTGGAAGCCGTGACCGGATTCTTCGGATTTTTACCGTACGTCACTTCCTGCTCAGGCTCCACGGGAAGCTGTGGCAGGCGGCAATGGTAACCGGAGCCAGGGAGGAGATAGCCAGGGCTGAGGTCATTCAGGCTGCCCACCATGTAGGATTTGGGCTCTGGTGGAGTGATGATGTCCACAGCACCAAACAGGCCACGGCTGACCGTCTCACCGTAGGTATACAAGGCGCTTTGATACACTCTTTTCGTCGATACCATGCCGCGCTGCATGATGCCGGTCACGACTCCGGGCCAGCGCCGGATGAATCGGGAACCAAAGCTGGCGGTGTCGTCCACCGTATCCATGGCATAGTCGGTGTAGCGGTTGGTTTCGCGGAAAGCAATGTCATCCGTGCGATACACGGCATCCACGCCGATGTTCGTGTAGTCCCGGGCCTGACGATCACTCACCTTGCCGACGAAATTGCTTCCATCATCGACGATGTCCAGGGTGGTGGTTTCCGCCTGACCGACTCCCTGGCTCGCATAGCCGAGTCCTCTGTTCACATAACCTGCGTCGCGGCAAGGCAACACAGATGAAGGACGCGGATTGTTCACCACATTCCTCGTGGCGGTGCAGGAGGCAAGTGTGGAGAGCAGAACAAGGGGGAGAAGCAATTTCATGATAATTGGTTATTCTGTCGGAAAGGAGCACTGATTGTCAAAGCTAAAATCGGTCAATCTCAGCAAAATGCACGCTGAGAATGACATCGAAGCTGAAAGACCTCTCTCATCAGGGCGTTACCGCGCTTACCCCCTGTAATCCAATGAAGCTGAATCCCCTCTGCGTCCTCCTCGCATCGCTCGCCACCTCGGCCCTGCTGGCCCCGGCCGCGCCCGATCTCAAGGCCACCGCCGCCAAGATCGACGAACTCGTCAATGCCAAGCTCGCCAAGGAGAAAATGCAGCCCAACAAGCCCGCCAGCGACGAAATCTTCGTCCGCCGTGTGTATCTCGACATCTCAGGCCGCATCCCGACGCTGCAGGAAACCCACGAATTCCTCAAAAGCAGCGATGCCGACAAGCGGAGTCAGTTGATCGACAAGCTCCTCGCTGGCGATGGCTACGTGCAGAATTTCTACAACTACTGGGCCGACGTCCTGCGCATGAAGAGCCAGATGGTCGGCGGCGGCCAGAGCCTGCCCGCCTTCTACGGCTACTCCAAGTGGCTCAAGGACAGCCTTCGCGACAACAAGCCCTACGATGAAATGGTGCGCGAAGTCGTCACCGCCGACGGTAAGAGCTACGAAAACGGTGCCATCGGCTTCTACATCCGCGACTTCAACATGCCGCTCGACAACATGGCCGTCACCACCCAGATCTTCTTGGGCACCAGCATGGTCTGCGCCCAGTGCCACAACCACCCGTTTGATAAATGGACGCAGATGGACTATTACCAGATGGCCGCCTACACCTACGGCATGACCGGCAGCAATGGCCTCACCAATCCCCTTCTGGCGCAGGCGATGTATGGCGGCGGCCCGGCCAGGAATAAAGGCAATCGTTACGGCGGCACCGTTACAAAATTTGACCTGCCGAAAGGGGTGGAGCGCAAGGACATCGGCCGCGCCATGAGCGAAATTCTCCGCCCGCTGCGCTACAACACCGTGGTGGATCAGACCGATAAGAAGCCGCTGCTGCTGCCGAGCGACTACCAGTACTCCGACGCCAAGCCCAAGCAGAAGATCGAGCCCGTCATCCCCGCTTCCTTCAGCAAGGATGGCAAAATCGCCAAGGAAGGTGCCAAACCCATCACCTCCTATGCCGCATGGATGACCAGCAAGGACAACCCGCGTTTCACCACCGTCATCGCCAACCGCCTGTGGAAAAGGCTCATGGGCCAGGGGATCATCGAACCTGTCGATGAGATCACCGACAGCACCGTGCCCAGCAATCCGCAGCTCATGAGCTTCCTCGAAGACACGATGAAGACCGCCAATTACGACATGAAGGCCATCCTGCGCGCCATCCTCAACTCGCAGACCTATCAGCGCGAGGCCTACACCAAGGACGTCGAACTCGGTGAGGTGTACAACTTCCCCGGCCCCCTCCTCCGCCGCATGAGCGCCGAGCAGATCTGGGACAGCATCGTCACCCTCTACAAACCCGGTGCTGACCATCCCAGCATCGCCACCAAGATCGATGGCGAAATCGCCCTCCGCCGCATCGAGTGGCTCGACCGCGCACTGAACAGCCTCTCCCCCCAGCAACTCCAGGCCTGCACCATCAAGGTGGCCCAGAAGCAGAAGGAGCTCGCCGCCGAAGTCCGCGCGGCACAGCAAACCATGGAGGCCGCCTCCAAGGCCAAGGACGAAGCCGCCATCCGCGCCGCCCGCAAGGCCATCCAGAGCCAGCGCAAGCGCATCGACGAAGCCGTGGACGCCGTGGTCTATGATGCCGGCTTCAAGCGCTTTGCCGAACTCGCCCGTGAAGGCAAGCTCGACGACTTCACCAAGGACGAAGAGTTTGCCAAAGAAGTCGCCGCAGCCATCAAGCTCAAAAAAGACGGCGAAGACCTCAGCATGGACGAGGCCCTGGACATCCTGGCCACCCAGCGCCGCGCCAAGCTCAACGAGCAGGCCAAGGCCCGCTTCACCGCCGACGCCACACGCTTCGCGGCAGATGAAAAAAATGAACAAGCCTCCCTCACCGCCTGGGAAAACTTCCGCGACACCTACATGCTGCGTGCCGCCGATCTCCGCAGCCCCGCGCCCAACGGCCACTTCCTGCGCGAGTTCGGCCAGAGCGACCGCGAACTCGTCGAAAACTCCAACGACGACGCCAGCGTCAGCCAGGCGCTCACGCTCCTGAACGGCAAAGTCTTCAACAATCTCATGAACCGCTACACCGTCATCGCCCGTGCGATGGACAGGGCCAAAAAGGATGGCCCCGAAGCCGTCATCGACACCGTCTATCTCAGTCTCCTGAGCCGCAAGGCCACGCCTCAGGAAAAGGAACTGCTCAAACCCATCGCCGACAACGCCGATGGCACTGACCGCGGCGACGTCCTCTGGACCGTCCTGAACACCCGCCAGTTCTTCTTCATTCAGTAAGTTGACCAGTTGCGCCGCAACTGGTCTGGATACTCCGGTTGCAGCGCAACCGTACTACTTTTACGCCATCACACCCTTCACCACTTCCCCCGCCACATCCGTCAGCCTGAAATCACGCCCCGCGTAACGGTAAGTCAGTTTCAAATGATCCAGCCCCAGCATGTGCAAAATCGTCGCATGCAGATCGTGAATGTGCACTTTGTCCACCGCCGCGTAGTACCCATAGTCATCCGTCGCGCCATAGGCCGTCCCCGGCTTGCAGCCACCACCGGCCAGCCACATCGTGAAGCCATGCGGATTATGATCCCGCCCATCCGTGCCCTGCGCCACCGGCGTACGGCCAAATTCCCCGCCCCATACCACCAGCGTGTCGTCCAGCAGGCCGCGTGATTTGAGATCCGCCAGCAGTCCTGCGATGGGTTTATCGACTTCAGCGGCATTCTTCGTGTGCCCCTTGAGCAGATCGCTGTGCTGATCCCATTGCACGAAGCTGTCACTGTGGGTCACCTGCACAAAGCGCACGCCGCTTTCGGCAAAGCGCCGCGCCATGAGGCACTGCCGGCCAAAATTCGCCGTCACCGGATCATCCAGACCATACATCTTGCGCGTGGCCTCCGTCTCGCCCGAGATGTCCTGCAAGTCAGGCAGCGTCGATTGCATGCGGTAGGCCAGCTCAAAGGAATTGATGCGTGCCTCCAGCGCTGCGTTCGCTCCTGCCGCATCCAGATGCGAATGATTCATCTGCGATACCAGATCAAGCTGCGCGCGCTGCTGCTCCGGCGTGAGCATCTTGTTATGGATGTGTTTCACCACCGCCTGCTCCGCCGGGATGCTGGCATTGCCCAGCGGCGTGCCCTGGCAGTGCGCAGGCAGAAAGGCCGAGCCCCAGTTGTTCACCCCACCATGCGCCAGCGTCGGGCAGATGGTGACAAAGGCAGGCAAGTCCGAATTTTCCGTCCCCAGCCCATAGCTCACCCATGATCCCAGACTCGGCCGCACAAACGTATCGCTGCCCGTGTGCAGCTTCAGCAAAGCCCCGCCGTGCGCCGGATTTGTGCCGTGCATGGAGCGGATGATGCACAGGTCATCCACATGCTTCGCCACATGCGAAAAAAGGTCGCTCACCGGCAGCCCGCTTTGGCCATACTGCCGAAACTTCCACGGCGACTTCAGCAGATTGCCCGTCTCGGCAAATTTCACCCGAGGCAGCGCAAACGGCGGCGGCTTGCCATGGTCGCGCTCCAGCATCGGCTTCGGATCAAACGTATCCACCTGCGAAGGCCCGCCCTTCATCAGCAGAAAAATCACCCGCTTCGCCCGCGCCGGAAAGTGCGGCTGCTTCGCCGCCAGCGGATCAATCACCGCCGCCTTGGCAGATTCCAGCCCCAGCACCCCCTGCAGCGCCAGATAGCCGAACCCCGCGCAGGAACTGCGCAGCATCTCGCGGCGGCTGAATGGTGGCATGTTGGGCATGGTTCTCACACAGCAACATACGGGCCCATTCCCCAAGCTCTTGCTCTTCGTATTGTAGCACCGGTTTCAACCGGTTCTGCTCGAGCGTCCCTGCAATCCAGAACCCGGCTCAATACTGGACTACAATACTAAATTCACCTCACGCCCGCCCCGTCACCGGCGTCGTGCGCTTGTCATCGTCACGGAAGAACTTCTCCATCCGCTCGCGCAGGTCGGCGTAGAAATTGCGGGACATCTCCTCGATCGCCTCGGCCGTGTTCCTGACACCGCTCTTGGCGGCCAGCTCCCGCGCCAGGCGGCTCCGCTCTTCAAAGTCGCGCTCCAAGTCCATGAGATACACCAGGAACTCCTTGGCCGAGCGCGCCCCATCCACACTGGTGACCAGCGAACGCTCCAGCGTTTTGTTCCGTGTGAGGTTCAGCAGCTTGCTCTCGCTCAGCTCCTTCATCTGGCGGCTGAATCCTTCCATGAAGGCCTTGCGCTCGCCTTCAAAACCCATTTCTTCGCGGTCCAGCAGGGTGTCATACGGGCCGGGCTTGGAGAAAAATTTCATGATCAGGGGAATCGTGTCCACCAGCATGAAGAGCAGCGTCAGCACCAGATACGCCACGAGTGCAAACGTGCCGCCCTGCGCGCCTTGCTCAAACAGTTCATGCAGCGCCAGCGTCTGCGTCAACAGATCCCGGCGCGGTTCCGCACGAATGCCGGAGATGCGCGTGTCCTCGTCTTTGATGAGCTGGGTGATCTCTGTGTGCAGATTCTTCTGCTGCAGCAGCAGCGCATCGATCTGTGTCTTCAGCGTCTCGCGGATGGCATTCTGCTGGCCCACAAACTGGTCCGCCTGCTCCGTCTGCACCTTTTGCTTCAGCGCCGAGATGCGGTCCTGCTCCGCCTTGTTGCGCGCCGCTTCTTCGGCGGCCTTCACATCCAGAGCGGTGTTCACTCCATCCTCAGCGGCTTTGATTTCTGCCACCAGCGCGGTGCGGTTCTTCGTCATCGTGTCCAGCACGCCGCTGAGGCGGGCGGACTCCGCACGCCGCCAGGTGAGCTGGTCTTCCTGAATGCTCTTGGCACGCGGCCCCAGGCCGATCATACCGCTGCGCTGCCCGTTCACCTCGCGCTCAAATTCCGTCTGCCAGTGGTTAAGCTCCTCGGCGATCTTTTGGTAGTCCTTGCTCAGCGTGGCCATCTCCGTGTCCATCGCAGTCAGGCGGGTGGTCCCCGGAGCCACCGCATCAGCAATCTTGGCCTCACGTGCAGCCTTCATGGCCTTCTCATCATCCGTCAGCGGCTTTTCCACCGGCTTGCCATTCTCATCCAGGAACTTCGCATGGAAGGTCGCGTTCCAGTTCTCACGCTGCGTGGCGATCTCTGCCTCCAGCGGCACAATGCGCGCCTCCACGGCGACCTTCTGCTGCTTAGAGACTTCACGTGCCGCTTCGATCTCACTCTGACGGTGCTTTTCCACGACCGACGAAATGGTGTCCTTGAATAGCAGCAGCGTCAGCGGATGCGAAATCGTCACCCCCATCAGCGCCGCCACCACCAGGCGCAGCGAGAACTGCGAAATCTTGCGGAAGAAGCCCTGATACGCGCGATATGTCGCCAGCAGCGCACGGTCCACCGTCAGAATGATGAACGACCACACCAGCGACACCGGCGCAATAATGTACCAGTTGTCCGTCAGCGTACTCATGGCATACGCGCAGGCGATGACGGCAAACGTCGAAGGCACCAGCACCGTCGCGCCAAAGGCCGCATACTTCCGCCGCTCCCACGCCGGGCAGGCATCGAGATTGTCAGAGGAGGCGGCGGAGAGCCAGAAGAAGACGCGTTCGATGCGTTGTAGGAGATTCATGGACGTGGGAGACTGCCGGATTCTGAGTGTGCGGGTCGGGGCGGGATTGTCAATCTGCGGGACTGGATTATTGAACCCCTATGACGCCAGCGCTCGACGATGCATTCATCTGCGATTCCGTTCCTGCGGAAGTGATGGATCAGGCCTGGGCGGCAGGCTGGCGGCATTTCGGCAGGCATTTCTTTCGGTACAGCACACAGCGGGCCAACGACGGCAGCCTTCAAACGATCACGCCGCTGCGCATCGATCTCGCGTCCTGCACCTTCACCAAAAGCCAGCGCCGCGTCCTGAACAAAAACGCCGACCTGCGCACTGAAATCGCCCCTGCCGCCATCGACGGCGAACTTCGCGCCCTCTTCCAGCGCCACAAGCAGCGCTTCACCCACAACATCCCCGACAGCCTCGAAACCTTCCTCGGCCCCGATCCCGCCCACGGCCCCTGCGAATGCCGCATGCTCCGCGTCTTCGACGGCCCTCGCCTCATCGCCGCCAGCTTCTTCGACATAGGCCAGCAGTCCGCCTCCAGCGTTTACGGCCTCTTCGAGCCCGAATACTCCAAACGCAGTCTCGGCATCTTCACCCTGCTTCTAGAAATCCAGCACTGCCGCACCTCCGGCCTCCACCACCTCTACTCCGGCTACGCCACCCATGAGCCCAGCGTGTACGATTACAAAAAGCAGTTCCTCCACACCCAATACCTCGACTGGACCGCAGCCGCGTGGCTCCCAGGACAAGGTGCCGGGGTCTCCTGACCCCGTGCACTGACTCGCACGCCACCGGAGTCGGGTTAGACCTAACGCCGCTAAGCAATCGTGGTGACGGCAAGGTTTTTGGGGATGGAGAACGAAGTGGGGTTCATCATTCGCGGCCATTTGTCCACCGGGCGACGGACCTTGCGCTGGCAAGTTCTTAATCGGCGTGGTGGCAAGGCCGCTTCTGCTATCTGAACACGCACTCGTCTGACCAGTTCGCCCTGGGCATGTCTGTCCATGAGCCCCTCTGACGACTGCAGCACCAAGAACAGGGCCGCAGTGTATTCCTGACACAGCGCAAAGCTGATGCGCACTGCGCCTGCCTGCCGCACTGCTTTGTCCTGCGAGACTTCCGCAATGGCCAGACGCTCTTCGGCCAGCAACGAACAGGCGATCATCATGGCAGCCACCTGCTGCGCCGCTGTCTCGGTGCGCTGCCCTGCCAGCAGGTTGCCTTGGTTGACCTGAAGTTTGAGCTCCTTGTAAAAAAGCTCCTGCTCCCAGCGCCGTGCATAGAGCTCCAGCAACTGCTCTGCGCTGGCCTGCTGTTCACTGAGGCTGGTCCACAGTCTGACTTCCGCCCACTGGCCATTGCCGCACTGTATGCGCCCGCGCACCTCACGCACGGTAAGCTGGCTGACTTTCTGGGGCGGATGCTTGCGCGGCCTGCCCCGCGCCTTGGCCGGCGACTCAACGGGCTGTTGAAGCTCTCCATCCCCGACTGCGGCAGGCTCACGTTCGCGCAAGGTCACCGTGACTTGCGCGCTGCCATCACTGCAAGGCCGCTGGACTTTGACATTGAGCTTGTCCCGCACGCGCACCAAAAAGTGGCTGCTGCGGGTCTCACACTGCCTTTGCAGCTCTTGCAGCATGGGCGCCTGGCCGTAGTAACGGTCCAAAATCAACAGGCTCTTTTCTGGCAGCGACTCCCACAGCGGCTGGCAGAGTTTTTTTTCGCTCAGCGCCCCAAAGGCCATGGCAACGCCCAGCGGCGCATGCGTGCCCAGCTCCACCAGCACGCTGGCTGAGAGCTTGGCAAAAGCAGCCTCTCCTCGCCGCGTGGCCACCTTGGCCACCTCCGCGTTGATCTGCAGAGTGTTGAGCAGATCGAACTGCGTGCCGTCAATGCCCACCAGCAACAGGCCTGCAAAGAAGCAGTCCGGATGCTGGCCCTGCCTCGCCATGGGTCTGAGGGCATGGCGCATGACGGTGATGAAGGGTGCAAGCTGCATGTGCGCGCGGCGCTGACTTAAAGCCGAACTGCTTACCCGCACAGCAAAATAGCGCCGCATGATGTGCTGCAGGCTGCCGCAGGGATGCAGGCACTGCGCCGTCAGGCCCGCGATGATCTGCCAGCCCAGAAGCTTCTGCCGCGGCCCCTGATGACAGCCCTCAACAAACCCGGGCAGTTCCAGCAACCTTTGATCCATCCAACGCCAGAGCCTCGCCTGAAGAGAGGGTTCAAAATCTGCGGGCTGAGAATCATGGATGGATGCTGTGTGCATCCACCTTCAGTTAACCGTGCAGTTCATTTGTACAGCGCTCTTTTTCAACGCCTCCTCTTTTGCTTAGCGGCATTAAAGCTAAGGCGACTCCAGCTTGGCCTGCTTGGTTGTTATTATTATACCAATTTACAAGTGCTCGTGCCTTACTGGCTGGTGGACTGTTCCGAAAAGACGGATCAACCAAAAGCTTCTGCATCGCAGAGGTGATTGCTCCATGATCCGCTTTAGACAGCGCAACCGCCGCCACATCTCCCAACGAATAATTTGCAGGCAGACCACCGGTCCTACCTAGCAGCATCTCCATCACCGATTTCGGCACGATGTGATGGGCCTCCATGTCCGCCGATTTGATCTGCCGCCGAGTGGCAGAAGAAGTGAGCAACGGTGTCCAAAGTCCCGGCGCAAAACTGCCTCTGAGGGGGCTTGCGCAAGCATTGCAGCGCATCTCGCAGGTTCGTTTTTTTGGCAGGCACAGGGGTGCGCGCGCCCCTTCTTCGAGGCTGCCACGGCCGTGCCAACCGCTCAAAAAAGCACCGGGAACAACTTGACTTCGGAGGGGCTCAAAATTTTTGTTTTTATGCCCTCCACT
>JANYCZ010000030.1 GCA_025360015.1 Verrucomicrobiota bacterium
TGCTCAAGCTCGCTTTCCGGCACGACGAGCGTGGCCCTCGGGAAGAGTTTGTGGCTGGTCATCGTCCTTGATCGGCTGCGGCTGAGGATGACGAGGCGCAGGCTCAAGGGGCGGAGTTCCGGCCAAGGCGGCGCGCTTGCAGAGTTCGAGGAGTCGTTTGCCATAAAGGACACGGCCAATGCCGATTTTCTTGGTGGTTCGGGTGATCGAGTAATCCACTTCATGCACCCCCATGAGTTGAAGCACTTGCATCCAGTCGCGCAGGTCGTGGAACATGAAGACCAGGTAGTCGTGATGCTCGAAGGCTTGGCACTCCATGCGCGGGATGGTTTCGATGTCCTCGTCAGGGTCTTTGTCCTCGAAGAGTTTACGGATCTCGTCCTCCATGAAACCGGTGAGTTCGAGATCGAACGAGGGATCGCTTTCCTGAATCGTCTTGAGCAGCCTTTTCAGCTCGTCTTCATCAAGCTCGGCGAGTTCAGCCAGGCGGTTGTCGGCGAGCAGATCGGCGAGTTCTTCGGCCTCGCTGGCATAGTCCTGCTCATCCACCGGGACGACCTCGCAGCCGATGAGCAGGGCGGATTCGAGCCTGCCATGCCCGCGCACGACCAGGCCGCTGCGTTTGCTCAGCGTGATGGGATTGCGCCAGCCCTGCTCCTGGATGATCGAGGCGAGCAACTGAATCTGATGCGCACTGTGCCGGTTCGGGTTGGCCGGATTCGGCTTCAGCGTGTTCGGATCAAGCAGCGCGGTATGGGCGCAATGGACGGGGATGCTCACAGACGGCGGGAAGTGTCAACGCCGGTTGACCAGCGGGAGGGGCTATGCGTAGGTTGCGGACATGTCCCAAAAGACCAAGCCGAAGCCCGTGAAGTCGAAATCCTCCAAGGCCACGAGCAAGCCCATCAAGGCGAAGCCCGCCAAACCCGACAAGGCGAAACCAACCAAGCCGAAGGCCATTAAGCCCAAGCACTTCGCGCGGATGTTTCAGGAGTGGCGTGACCGCAAAAGCTACAGTCAGCGCGATGCGGCAGACGCGCTCGGCATCAGCATCAAGTCGCTCCAGAACTGGGAGCAGGAGCGTTCCATGCCGCAGGGCATCGGCCTCGCTATCCTCGTGAAGATGCTCCAAGGTGGCGGTCTGCTGCTGGAAACGGAGAGCAAGAAAAACAAGAAGTAAGAACCCAAGCCCATGACGCAGCACGATCCCCATAACCTTGAACGCTTTCTGACTGCCCAAGAGGCGGTCTATACGCATGTCCTCCAAGAACTCAGGGCAGGCCGGAAAAGGACGCATTGGATGTGGTTCATCTTCCCTCAGATTGAGGGGCTGGGCCACAGTTCCACCGCGCAGCGCTTCGCCATCAAGAGCCAGGCTGAGGCGAGCGCCTATCTCAACCACCCAGTTCTGGGGCGGCGGTTGCTGGAGTGCTCTCGACTGGTCGGAGCGGTTCAGGGCCGCTCTGTGTCCGACATCTTCGGGTTCCCCGATGATGTGAAATTTCGATCCTCAATGACGCTTTTTGCCCGAGCAGGGAAGGAGCGGGAGGTCTTTGAGGGCTTGATCGCCAGATACTTTACGGGCCAGCAAGACCAGGCGACGCTGGATGTTCTCCAGCGGCTTGGGCCTGTTGAAGGTTGACGCCGACGCGGGTGAATGGAAACGACCATCGCCCCTGACCTCGCGCGCAAGCTGCTCACGCGCGACTTCGCCAACCTCGTGCAGCGCATTCAGCACGGCGGCAAACTGAGCCGGGCGGAGCGCTCCATGCTTCAGGGCCTTGCCAGCGCCTCAGGCGAGAACAGCGGCCCGCCCTTCGCCCGCAACATCGTCGAACTGGCCGACATCCTCGGCGTGACGCGGCAGTCCATCACCGCCTGGCGCAAGCGCAAGGATGCTCCCCAACCTGCGGCCAATGGCCTGCATGACGTGGCCGTGTGGCGCGAGTTCATGAAGCGCCACGATCTGAAGGGGGCCACACTGGCGGCGGATGAGGAGACGGTGCTTCGAGCGCGCAAGCTGCTCGCGGAGGTCGAGGAACGGGAGCTGAAGGTGGCCGTGCGCAAAGGTCTCTACGTGACGATAGAAGAAGTGCGTCACACCTGGACCACGCAAATCGGACGGGCCACGGCTTTGTTGCGCAACAAGTTTGAGTCCGAGCTGCCGCCGATTCTCTCCGGTCTCGATGCCACGGGCATTCAGGAGGAATGCCGCAAGGCCATTGATGAAGTGCTCACCATCCTGCATGAAGGCGGCGCGTAGCCTCCTTGCCTCCGTTGACGCGCGCCGTATGGCGTGACTCCACTCGTAGCGATCTGGCACGAAGCCTACAAGCCCCCGGACCGCCGACCGCCTTGGGCTTGGTCTGAGGAACACATCCAGGCCATTCCGTATTCGCCAGTGCCGGGGCGTTTTCGCGCGGACAACTCGCCGTGGCTCAAGGAACCTCTCGAAGCGCTTGTTGATCCCAAAGTGCGCATCGTCTCCATCATCGCTGCGATCCAGTCGAGCAAGACCACCATCGGCGAAATCGGGCTGTGCTACATCATCGCCAACCTGCCCGGCCCTGCGTTATGGCTGGATCAGACCGATGACGATGCGCGCGACCAGAGCGAGAGCCGCCTGCAAATGGTGTTCGACGAATGCCCGCCAGTGAGGGCGCTCTATCCGCGCAACCGACACAAGCTCAAGAACACCACCAAGCACTTCTCCAATGGGATGACGCTGTGGGTGCTGGGCGCGCACAACAAGACGAACCTCCAGCGCCGCTCCATCCGCTGGCTCATCGGTGATGAAACGTGGCGTTGGCCGCAAGGCCACATGGCGGAAGCGGAGGCGCGCGTCACCGCGTTCGGCTGGCTGGGCAAGTGTCTGTTCATGTCGCAGGGCGGCGAGGAAGATGACGACACCCACCGCAAGTTTGAAACCACGGACATGCGCGAGTGGACCTTCATGTGTCCAGATTGCGGACTGCGCCAGCCGTTCAAGTGGGACAACGTGGAGTGGAGCAAAGACGCCCGCGATGAAAACGACCACTGGGATTTCTCGCGGGTGGCGGCCAGCACGAACCTGATCTGTGAAGGCTGCGGCAAAGCCTTTGAAGACACCGACCGCAACCGGCGGATGCTCAATGCCACGGGCCGTTATGTGCGCACCAATCCGAACGCTTCCACGGAGAACGTCGGCTTTCATTGGAACGGCCTGTGCTCGATGAGTTGGGGACGGCTCGCGGAGCTATATCTGCGGGGCAAGGCGGCGGCGAAGAAGGGCGATCTGGAACCGCTGCGGCAGTTTTATCAGAAGCGCCTCGGGTTGCCCTGGCGC
>JANYCZ010000047.1 GCA_025360015.1 Verrucomicrobiota bacterium
GCACCGCAGCCGAGCCACTCACGCTTGATCTGGGCAGCGGCGTGAAGATGGACTTGGCGCTCATTGCCAGCGGCTCCTTCACTCAAGGTTCACCCTTTAACGAAGCCGGACGCGGCGATGACGAGGCCCAGCGACCCGTCACACTCACGCAGGATTTCTACCTTGGCCAAACCGCCGTCACCCGCGCTCAGTGGGAGCGCTTTGCCACGGAGACTCACTACCGCACGGAAGCTGAAAGCGGCCCCAGTGGCGGCTTCGGCTGGGACGGCTCCGCCATGACTCAGCGGAAAGAGTTCACCTGGCGTAACCCCGGCTTCGCTCAGACGCCGGACCATCCCGTCTGCCTCATCACCTATGCTGATGCTCAAGCCTTCTGCCAATGGCTCAGCCGCAAAACCAAGCGCCCCATCACCCTGCCCACCGAAGCCCAATGGGAGTATGCCGCCCGCGCTGGCGCAGACCTGAACAGCACGGGAACTGCCTGGCATAAGGGCAACGCTGGGAACAGCACCCATCCCGTGACCAGCACGCAGCCGAACGCATGGGGCCTGCACATCAGCGGGAACCTCGCCGAATGGTGCGCAGACTGGTATGCGCCGTATGACTTGAACAGCGTCACTGATCCGCTGCAAACCAACGCCAATCTCTCTGACAAACCACGCCGAATCCTCCGCGGCGGCTCCTGGGCACGCGATGCGAAGAACACCCGCTCGGCGGCCCGTTTCCGCGCTGATGCGCAAAGCAGGAACGCAGACATCGGCTTCCGCGTGGTCTGCTCCACTCAAGCGGCACCAACTCAAATCACCACCAGCGAAGTCGCACTGCCAAGAATGCAGCCGACTTCCCAGGATGCACCGCTGGACTTCAATCAAAGCACCACCAGCGCACCTCGCAGCTTTGGCGTGAGCCTCATTAAATTCCTCTCCCAGCTTCCCTGCATCCTCATTCCCCTTGGCATCGTCATTTTCATCGTGCGCAAGGTCATCGGAAACCTCAAGGGCAACAGCTCCTCCGTCGTCAATCCCTTGCGCCCGACCGACACCACGATGAACCGGAGTAGCGCCGCCAGCAGCGCGCAGACGCGCCTTGTTGACGACGGTTTCTGGTTGCAGATGAACTGCCCGCACGGCACGCAAATCCACTACGCCTACCGACCCCTGGGCGGCATGGAAGTGACGGATCAGCTCCTCTATCAGCCCAATGCGGAAGGCCACTTCGTTTACACCGGTTCCAAGCCTGAGTCCGCCCGCGTGACCAGCATCGGCGAGGTCGTGGATGACAGCACCTTTGCCAAAGGCAGCACCACCTTTGACCCCGGCCCCGGTGCTGGAATAGGCGGCTCCGGCTTTCACGTTGGCGGGCATTCTTCGTCATCCATCTCGCGCCAGTATCCCTCCGCTTACTGAGCGGGGAGCAACGTGATGATCACCCAAGGCATCGTCTTCAATGCCGACGCGCAGCGCCCGTGGTTGGCGGCTCGCAGCGTGCGAAGCCTCAAGGCGGCAGGCATGGATGAGGTCCGCATCATCCACCGCGATGACGAAGCCTCGTGGAAGGCTTTGGCCTCCAGTAAAGCGCCTTTGGTCTTGCTCCGTGCGGGTGCGTGGTTGCGAAGACGCGGCCCTTTGGTCTTGCCTGCGGGGAGTTCCACGGGTCAAGGTGTGATGGCCTTGGGCTTGCCTTTTTCAGGCGAGCACGCCGCTGCTTGGCGCGATGAGAGACAGCGCTCTGGCGGCCACTTCAGCAGCGAGAGTCTCCCCCCATGCCTTTGCGGATACCTTGATGAAAAGGCCATCACCGACGGGGCTTTGCGAGCCTTTCAAATCAGCACTCCCCTGCCCTGCCGCATCGTGCATTGGCCAGCGTTGGACATTGATGAAGACGCGCGTCATCGCTGCCTTCAGATCGTCACCAGTCTGCAACATGGCGGTGCCGAACGCGTGGCTCTTGATCTGGCCAATGAGCTTCCGCGACAAGGCATCCCCACTCGGCTGGTGGTGCTCGGAAGGCCGATGCGACGCACCTTACCGGAGCCGGAGGGTATGATGGATCTGAGCCAACTGAACCGCGATCAACGCAGCGCAGCCATGCAGCAAGTCGCCGCGCTCTTCGGTGCGGATGTGCTGCATGGGCACCTCATAGATGCAGAGGATGCGCGTCGTTTCAGCGCGCTCGGTTGGCCAGTCGTGATGACTCTTCACAACACGCGGGCCGCATGGCCGGAGGGGCTGGAGACCTTGCAGACTGGGGATGCGGCGTTGTTGATCGCCTGTGCGCAAGCCGTAGAAACCGAGCTTCGGACAACTCCACGATCACTGCCCATCCGCACGGTGTGGAATGGTATTGTGGCTCAGGATCGCACGGGCCTATCAGCCTGTGATGATCAATCGGCTAGTATGCCAGGGCTACCTTTCACCATTGCGTGCATCGCGAATCCACGTCCCCAAAAGCGCCTGCATCTGCTGCCTTCCATCTTGGCGGCGACTCGTGCCGCGTTTCTAAAGCAGGGCATTGATCGTGACGTTCGACTCATCATCGCAGGTGAGACTTCGCCGCTTAGCCCTACTGCGGTGGAGTGTATGAAGGCCACGCTGGCCGAAGCGGTGCGACTTGGCGTTGCGAAATTCATCCACGTTACGGAAGGCCGTGAGGAAGTCTCAGATGTGCTGGCGAGAAGCCAGGCACTCGTCTCATGCAGCGCGCATGAAGGGCTGAGTCTCGCCCATTTGGAGGGTTTGGCAGCGGGCTTACCACTCGTCACCACGGATGCTGGCGGAACGAGAGAGCTTGCTTGGCAAAACCCCTCTGTCACCCTGCTAGCACTGGAAGCCAGCGCTTTGGACTTCGCCACGGCGCTCACGAATCTCTGCCTGCAACCACCGCCGAGTGGTCGGGAGAGAATGATGAGGGACTTCACCACGCCGCGCATGGCAGAGCGGTGCGCGTGGCTTTATCAGCGAGTCATGGCACCCACGCATACGGCGCGCGGCCTCTGGTTCATCACGAACAATCTCTCCACGGGCGGCGCGCAATCCTCCCTACGTCGGCTGGCTAGGCGCTTCCATGAACAAGGCGTGGCGGTGCGCGTGGCGGTGCTTCAGGAAGAGCCGGATCATCCCACGCCAGGCCGACGAGACCTCATCGCGGCTGGCATTCAGGTGATCGCGTTGCCACCAGCGGGGAGTCTGGATGCAGCGGATGCGGTGGCTGAATTGCTCATCGCGATGGACGCTGATCCGGCTGAATGCGTGGTCTTTTGGAATGCGATTCCCGTTTATAAAGTGCTCATCGCGGATGCCTTGCTCACGGCGAGAATCTTCGATGTCAGTCCCGGTGAAATGTTCTATGCCTCGCTGGATCGCTACTTCGCGAACCCCCGCGCTGCCTTGCCGTATCGGGCCGCAAAGGATTATGGTGCGCGATTGACCGGCGTCATCGTGAAGTATGAAGCGGAAGCCGAGCAAGCCGTCGCCGTGCTCGGTGCGCACACTCATGTCATCCCAAATGGCGTTGTCATGAAGCCCATGATGCCGAAGCGCCGCTGTCATGAAACGAGACTGGTCATCGGCACTGCGGCCCGCATCAATCCGCAGAAGCGGTTGGAAGATTTACTCGCCGCATTCCGCTTGGCCTTGCCGAATCTACCGCCGTGTGTCTTGCAGATCGCTGGTGATGTGGAGATTCATTGTGAAGACTACGCGGCCCAACTTCATGCTCTGAGCGAGGGCCTTCCCATCGAGTGGCTTGGTGAGGTTCAGGACATCGCGGCGTTTCACGCGAACCTAGAT
>JANYCZ010000056.1 GCA_025360015.1 Verrucomicrobiota bacterium
AGCGCGAACTGGAGCATCTCAGTGGCATTGATCCGCGTCTTGTGAGACGTTTGGCCATCATGCTTGAAGATTGGGCGGCGCAGCCGCAGGCATCCATCCCTGAAGGCAGCCGCAGCAAGGCGGCTGTCAAGGCCTCCTACCGTCTGCTCTCCAACAAGCGGCTCAAAGCCGCTGACATTGCGCAGAGTCACCGCGAGGCCACCTGGGGGCGCATGGCCGACCATGAAGTCGTGCTGGCCGTGGCTGACACAACGAGCTTTAATCATACGACTCATGCCCGTGTGAAAGATGTCGGCCCCATCGGCCAGGGCAATAGCAGCGCCCAAGGCTTCTTTCTGCACAGTGTGCTGGCTTTCAGCGAGCAGGGCGAGGCTCTCGGCGTTCTCCATGCCCACACCTGGGCGCGTGAGCGTGACGGACCGTCGCGGCGGCAGCGGCAGGCGCAAAAGAACCGCAAAGCGCTCGATCAGCGCGAAAGCCACCGCTGGATCAGCGCTTATGAAGCCATCGTGGCCCAGCGTGAGGCAGCTTGTGGCAGGCAGCCCCGAGTGGTGCTGGTTGCTGACCGGGAGAGCGATCTTTACGAACTCTTTGTGAGCAACCTTCAGCATGACAAGTCATGTGCCGTGCTCGTGCGCGCCCTGCATGCGCGCCGCCTGCACGAGACAGAAGAGGTGGTGTGGGACCACCTCGAAGCACAGGATGAGCTGGCTCGGGTGGAACTCGTGGTTCCAGCGCAGGGCACGCGCAAGGAGCGCACGGCCACGCTGGTGCTGCGCAGCGCGCCGGTGAAGCTGGGGGTGCCACGGGACAAGGCGCGGTTCTTTGGTGCGAGCACACCGCTGGATCTTTGGGCCATCGACGCGGTGGAGGCGAACGCACCGGCAGGCTGTGAAGCGCTGCACTGGAAGCTGCTCTCAAGCATTCCCTGTGAGGATGCGGCCCAAGTTCAACAGCAGCTGCGGTGGTATGCGCGGCGATGGGGCATCGAAGTGTTCCACCGCACGCTTAAAAGCGGCTGTCAGAGCGAGGCGCGACGTTTGAGCAGCCTGGAGAAGCTGCGCCGGGCCCTGAGCCTGGACTTGATCGTGGCCTGGAGGCTCATGGCCTTGCGCGATGCCTCGCGCCAACAGCCGCAAGAACCCGCAACCCAGTGGCTGGAGGCGGAGGAGTGCGCCGTATTAAGCGCCTGGGCCATGCGTCAACAAAAGACGAAAACTCAAAGTCCACCCAGCATCGCCGAGGCGGTGCGCTGGATCGCCCGGCTGGGAGGCTACCTGGATCGCAAGAAAGATCCACCGCCAGGCATGGAGGTTCTCTGGAGAGGGATGCGCCATCTCCACGATATGACCGAGACCTGGAAGCTGGTTCATCTTGTGGGTAAGAGTTAGGGCACAGCGCGTCCCTACCAGGCCTGCGGTGGCTCTCCGCGCATCACTTCTCTTCCGCAGTCTCCAACCTTGGAAATAGCGGCACGGGTGCGCCGAGCTGGTGGCCGCTGGGGAGCAGGCCCCATTTCAAATCGCTGATTTTGAAGCCGTCGGGAAGAGTCCAGCCGACCTGGGCGCGGGCGGTGGCCATGGCGGTGGGCATGATGGGATTGAGCAGGACGCTGACGTGCGTGAGCGCCTCCGCCAGGTGGTAGAGCACGCTGTCCAGGCGGGCGGCCTGCGCGGGGTCTTTGGCCAGGGAGAAGGGCCTCGTGCTGTCCACAAACGCATTCGCGTGCGAGACGATCTTCCACGCGGCGGCGATGCCTTCGTGGATGTCCCAGCCGCTCATCTTTTCGAGGTAGAGCGGCGTGGCCTCCGCCACGGTCTGGCGCAGCGCCTGATTGATCTCGTCATCGTAGTCGCCCGGCGTGAGCACGCCTTCGCGATACTTCTGTGCCATGTTGATGGAGCGGTTGAATAGATTGCCCAGGCCGCCGGCGAGCTCCTTGTTGTAGGACATGATGATGCGCTCGTCACTGAAGTCGGCGTCGTAGCCGGTGGCAATGTCGCGCATGAGGTAGTAGCGCAGGCCATCCGGCGTGAAGGTGTCTGCGAGCACGTTCGGGTCGATCACGTTGCCGAGGCTCTTGCTGATCTTCGCGCCCTTCATGTTCCACCAGCCGTGGACGATGAGCTTGGGGATCTGGTCATCGGGGAAGCGGAGCGCGTGCAGCATGATGGGCCAATAGACGGCATGGGCAGGCACGAGGATGTCTTTGCCGATGATCTCGGCATCGGCAGGCCAGATTTTCTCAAACTGCGGCAGGCCTTCGTTGCCCACTTCATCGGCCAGATAGCCAGCGAAGCTGATGTAGTTCGTCAGCGCGTCAAACCAGACGTAGTTCACGAATTTCTCGTCAAAGGGCAGGGGGATGCCCCAGCTCAGGCGCTCCAGCGGGCGGGAGATGCAGAGGTCCTGCGCGTTGCCATCCAGCGAATTGAGCACGTCGTTGGCGCGGTGCGGCGGGTAGATGAAATCGGGATTGCCACGGATGTAGTTTTTGAGCCACTCGACGTGGTCGCTGAGGCGGAAATACCAGTTCTCCTCCTGCAGTTCGACGACTTCGCCCCACTCTTCGCCGAAGCTGCCATCAGGCCCGCGTTCTTTGTCGGTGAGGAACTGCTCCTGCCGCACGGAGTAAAAGCCGCCGTAGCTCTTTTTGTAAAGCTGGCCGCAGTCATGCAGCTTTTGCAGCATGGCCTGCACCACGCGCTTGTGCTTGATGTCCGTGGTAGCAGCCCAGCCGTCAAAACGCACGTTCAGCTTGTCCCACAGCGCGGTGAAATGCTGCGTGATGCCATCGACAAACTCCTGCGGGGACTGCCCGGCCTTGTCCGCGCTTTTTTGCACCTTCTGCCCGTGCTGATCCACGCCGGTGAGGAAGTACACCTCGCGCCCGTTCAGCCGCTGAAAGCGGGCCATAACGTCTGCCAGCACCTTCTCATAAGCGTGGCCGATGTGCGGCGGCGCGTTGGTGTAATCGATGGCTGTGGTGATGTAGTAGGGCTTCATGGTCAGGCTGAGCCCTTTCCATGCCGCCCTTCCTCCTGCAATTCAAGTGTTCCGTGTGGGGAGCGACGGTGGTGTCGCCCGTGAGGGAACCCGGTGGACAAAAAAGCTCCCAACGAAAAGCAGCAGGGCCAGGCATACGTAAAGGAGTGTGAGAATGCCGCTAAACTTCCAGAAGTGACGCTGATCGGTGAGAGCCGCAGCCAGATCACTGAATGATCGCGAATCTGCAAGACGGGCAATGTTTGAGGCATACTTGCTCAGCTTCAGCGTTGGATAGATGAGGAGGAGGACAATGAAGCCATAGCCTAAGGGGATGGCGAGTGCTGTGGCGGGGAATTCAACCTGCTGGCCGTCTGTTTTGATCGCGGCAATGGCGAAATAGATGCCGAGTGCCATGAAGAGCAGAAGCATAGCGCAGCCTATCCACATCACGATGGAGATGAACCGCACCCACGGGCGGGTGGCCGTGAGTGCCAGCATGATCTCGGGCGGCACCAAGCCACTGTTGCCAGTCTGAACGTTGGCGGGGGGGGCGGCGTAGGGATTGGAACCGTCAGAGAGTTGCTGACCTTCGCGGGTGGATGAGTTTGCGCTCATAGGTGCGGGTTTTTATCGCGCTCGGCCCAAGGTGTCGAGGCGTTTCTTGGGAGGCTCAGCGCGGATGAACGATGGAGGTGCTGGCACCGGCAGTTAGCACCATGAGGAGGATGAACAGGGCGGCCAGACACAGGTAAATGAGGATAATAATGCCGTAGAACTTCCAGAAGCGCCGCTGCTCCCCGAGAGCCTTCGTGAGGTGTGTGAATGACTGCGATTCCGCAAGCCGGGAAATATTGGAGGCATAATTGCTCAGCTTCATCGTCGGATAGACGATGAGCATGGCCGTCACTCCATAAAAGAAGGCGGTGCCGACCACGACGCCCCATCCCATGTTGCTGCCCGACTGAGCCATCGCGTTTGCAAAGACTGACTGGAAGAGAAGGATGGCCAGGACGACCCCAATGAAGAGAATGCAGAGTATCCACATCAAAACGGAAATCAGTCGCACCCACGGCTTGGTGCCGGTCAGCTCTGCAATGACGGGATAGGGCACCGCCCCGACGGCGCCGGCTCTCACATTGGCGGTGGGTGCGGCGAAGGGATTGAGGCTGTCAGGCTTCAGGCCGGTGGGTTGCTTGATCGGAGCGCTGGTGGGGGAGGCGAGGGCCCTGGCCTGCGGTGCCGCTGTGGGACCGACGATTTCAGGCAATGCCTGCCAGCCGGACATGCCTTCGCGCCAGCCCCAGTCCGTGGCATGGAAAAAGCCGGTCTTCAGACCGTCTTGAATCTGGATGGCTTCAAAGGAGCCAAGCTCCTGACCTTCGCGGGTGACCAAATAGGCGCTCATAGGTGCCGGGCTTTAACAGCGCTCGGCCCCGGATGTCGAGACGATTTTAGTCAGAACGCTGTCTCACGGGCTCAGCTCACTTCGGCAGCATCGTGAGGTACTGGTCGTTCATCTGCTTCACCTTGCTGCGCATGGGATCGAGCTGTGGCTGGAGCTTGGCGATCTCGGCGGTGGCTTCGGCGATGATCTTGTCCTTCTCGGGGATTTCCTTGGTGGCGGCGACGATGGTGGCTTCGGCGTCGGTTTTCTTCTTCTTGGCACCTTCGAAATCGGCGTTCGCTTTCGCGACTTCGGCCTTCTTGGCATCGAGGACTTTCTGCTCGGCATCCAGCTTGCCATGGGCGGCGGCGTAGGCCTGCTCCAGCGGGGGCAGGGCGGCTTTGGCGGCGGCGAGGGCGGCGTTGATCGGTGCGATCTTTTCGGCGTGGTCTGCTTCAATCGCAGCCGGCGCGGCCTGCTTGTCCGCGAGGGCCTTGGACTGGGCTTCGATCTCTTTCTGAATGGCGTCACGCTGCGCACGCGGCGTCGCGGCCTGTTTCTCGGCGGCGGCGAGTTCGGCCTTCGCCTGGGCTAGCTGCTGCTCGGCGGCTTTAACGGCGGCCAGGGCCTTGTTCACGTTCTGCGGATTGTTGGCGGCTTTGGCCACGTCCCGGGCTTTGGTGGCTTCGGTCTTGGCGGTCTTCTTTGCGCCTGCTTCGCCTTCGGCGGCCTTGATGGCGTTGGCGATGTCCGCCGCTGCTTTTTCAGTTTCAGCG
Source organism: Verrucomicrobiota bacterium (assembly GCA_025360015.1). Taxonomy (GTDB): domain Bacteria; phylum Verrucomicrobiota; class Verrucomicrobiia; order Verrucomicrobiales; family Verrucomicrobiaceae; genus Prosthecobacter. The sequence goes on from JANYCZ010000056.1 coordinate 5,149, forward strand.
ACCTTGGCGGTGAGGGCGGGATCACCCGCTTTGTCGGCGAGTTCTTTCTTCGCAGCGGCCACGGCGTCAGCGGCGGGCTTCTGCTTGGCGCGGGTGTCGGCGAGGGCCTTGTCAGCCGCAGCCTGCGCTGCCGTGGCGGCAGCCAGCGCGGCCTCGGCGTTTTTGTCGGCCTGGGCTTTGGCGGCGAGATCGGCAGTGGCATCGGCATGCGCTTTCTTGGCGGCAGCCAGAGCGGTATCTTTCGGTGTCACGGCGTCGAGCTTGGCCTTCACGGCCTTCTCTGGGGCGTCGAGCTTGGCATTCACTTCAGCGAGGCTCTTCTTCTTGCCTTCGATGAGCTTGGCGATGTCCTCCGCCGCTTTTTTCGCACCGGCGATGGCTTCGTCCTTCGCCTTGGCAGCGGCAGCGAGTTCAGCTTCCTTGGTGGTGATGATCGTCTTCTGCTCGTTCACCTTTGCGGCGGCGGCGGCATCGGCCTCACGGGTCGGCTTGATGGTGGCTTCGAGGCCTGCGTCTTCGCTCTGTACCTTTTTCAACGCTGCTTCCAGTCCGGGCTGGGCGGCGGTGGATTCGGCGATGGCCTTTTTGGAGTCTTCAATGCGCGCCGCAGCAGAGACCTTGGCGGCCTCGGCATCTTTCTTGGCTTCGGTGAAGTCGTTGAAATCGCCTTCCAGCTTGGCGAGTTTTTCTTTCTCAACCAGCACGCCGGTGTTGAATTGCGCGGCCTTGAGTTCGGTGGGCACCTTTTGCAGGATGCCGATTTCATCGCTGGCGGCTTTCGCCACGCTCTGCGCTGCGGCGAGATTGGTCTTGCCGGTGGCGGCGTTGGATTCGGCGTTCTTGATGCGGTCCGGGCCTGCCTTCACCAGCGCGGGCAGTTTTGGCAGCTCGGCCTTTTTCGCAACGATGCCATCGAAGGTGGCTTTGATCTTGGCATCGGTCTCGGTGATGAGCTGGTCGAGGTCCGTCGGGGCGGCAGGTGCGGCACCAAGTTCAGCCTTCGCCTTGGCGATGGCGGCGGTCAGCTGATCGGCCTTCGCTTTGACCGGGGCGATCTTCTGCTGCTCGGCTTTCGAGGCGGCGAGCTTGCCTTCGCTGTCTTTGACCTTGGCGGTGAGGGTGGCGTCACCGGCCTTGGCGGCGAGTTCTTTTTTGGCGGCTTCGAGCGCGGCATTGGCATCTGCCACGGCCTTATCAGCAGCGGCCAGCTTGGCGGCTTCCGCGGCGATGGGAGCCAGCTCTTTTTCCTGTGCGGTGATCTTGGCGGATTTCTCGGCGTAGGTCTTGATGGCGGCGGTGCGTGCGGCTTTGTCCTGCTCCCCTTTGATGCGGGCTGCCTTGAGAGCTGCGAGGGTCCTTTCATCACCGGCGATGTCGCCGGGGAGACCCTGGCTGCGGGCTTCGGTAGCGGCGACCTCGGCGCGCGTTTTGGCCAGCGCCTCATCGCGTGCCTTGGCATCGGCCTCGGCGGATTTGATGGCCCCTTGCAGCGCAGGCAGCTTGGTGGTGAGCTCGGCCAGGCGCTGCTCGGTTTGCACGATGCGCTGGGCGATCAGTGATGGATTGCTGGTGAACTGTCCGGCCTCCGTGAGCTGCGGCGCGGCGATGTTCCAGAGCTTGATCTCGCCACGCCAGTTGGCGGAGACGGCGGACTTGGAATCGAAGAGCGCGACGACTTTGGTGACGAGATCGCCCTGGCTTGGGGCTTCGCCGAGCTTGGTGCCGTTGATGTCCCAGACGCGGACGAAGCCGTCGTTGCCGGACGAAACGATCTTGCCATCCGGCGTGAAGGACACGGACTGCACGCCGCCGCCGTGAGCGACCCAGTTTTTCACCTGCTTGCCTTCGTTCATCTCCCAGGTGCTGATGGTGCCGTCCATGGAGCAGGAGGCGAGGATGTTGGAGTCGGCGCGCCAGGCGACGTCCACGCAGGAGCCCTTGTGCTGGCCGAGGGGGTAGAACTCGCCGCCGTTGTCGGCTTCCCACACGTTGACGTTGCCATTGCGGTCGCTGGTGGCCAGCAGCACGCCATCGGGGCTGAAGGCGGTGCTCATCACCCACTCTGTGTGCTTGTTGATGACGTATTCTTCTTCGCCGTTGGCGGTGTTGTACACCTTCACCTTTTTCGAGGGGCTGCCGATGACGATCAATTTGTGATCGGGGCTGATGTCCGCAGACATGACCTGGTCGAACTCCTTGCCGACCTCCGTGATGCGTTTGCCGGTTTTAACATCCCACACAATGGCGTGGCCGTTTTTACCGGCGCGCCCGCCGCCCATGATGAGCAGGGACCCATTGCGGCTGAAGCGCAGGCTGCGCGCATAGCCTTCGGTGTAGGGGAAGATGCCGACGAGCTGTTTCGTTTCGGTGTCGTACAGCAGGATCTGCTTGGGCGCGGCCAGTGCCATCAGCGAAGTCCACGGGCTGGCGGCCATGGCCGTGATGGCGGTGGTGTGCTGGGTGACGATGACGGGCTCCAGCAGCACGTGCTCCGGTTTGGCGATGGGGCCTGCGGGTTTGCCGCTGGTGACGGCCACCGCCATGTCCACCTTCGGCTTGGCGGATTTTTTGGCGAGGCTCGATTTGGTGTCGAGCACGCCGCCCTTGATCCACGCGGCGATGAGATCGAGATCCTTCGGCCCCAGCGGCGCGCCTTCCGGCGGCATGAAGGGCTCTTCCTTCTTCGCGCAGGTGCTCCAGATGCGGCTGCTGTCGGCATTGCCCGGGTCCACTACGGAGCCACCGCCACCGCCCACCATCATGGCACCAAAGCTGGTCAGATCGAGGTCACCCTTTTTCTTGTCGGGGTTGTGGCAGGAGAAGCATTTGTTCTCCAGCAGCGGTCGAATGTGATCCTGATAGGTAATTTTTTCGGCAGAATCCTGGGCATGAAGGGACACTGCGGCGAAAGCCGCGCAAGTGAGCGAAAGGGTGGTTTTGGACAGCATAGAAGGGTGGCGTCCTGAATTACGCTGCGAGGGGCTGAAGACTTTCGGGGGAGCGAAGACGGCCAAGGAAGATTCGAGTCAGGATTTACCACCCGCCAGCACGAGAATGCCTGTGAGGATGAGAGTTGTTCCCACGCCGATGCGCCAAGTGAAGGGTTCGCCGAGCAAGAGCACGGAGAGAGCGATCGTGACGAGGATGCTGCCTTTATCGATGAGTGAGACATAGGAGACCGTGCCCTCTTTCATGGCACGGTAGTAGCACACCCACGAGAGCGTGGTGGTGAGGGCGGAGAGGGCCAGGAGCCCTAGGGAACGCCAGCCTGTGTTTTGCAGGGCAAGGACGGTTTTCCCGGTGCCGGTCCACAGCAGGGTGTTGAGGATGATGAAGCCGAACACAAAGGCCGTGCGCACGACGAGGCCGACATCGGCGCTGAGGGTTTTGAGCCCTGCTTTGGCGACCACCGAGGTCAGCCCGGCGAAGACGGCAGCGGCGAAGGCATAGAGTTTCCAGCGTTCCATGGTGAATCAAACGGGTGCTTCACGCGGTTTTATCTCCTTCCATCAGTTGCACACAACTGGCGTGGCAGTCAGCGAGGAGAGCTTGCCCGGCCTTATTTCCCCAACTTGTAGATGACGCCGTTCCAGTCGAGCACGAGCATCTCGCCGGCGGCATTGGCGCAGAAGGCAGTGGGCTTGACCAGTACGATGGGCTTCTTCTTGGGGTCGGAGGGGGCGGTTTGCGGGCTGGTGTAGAGCAGTTCGTTGCTCAGCTCCTTGCCGCTGTCGTCGGTCTTGAGGGCCCAGACTTTGCCGAGAATGAAGTCGCCATACACATACGCGTTTTGCAGCTCAGGCAGGGCCTTGCCGGTGTAAACGATGCCACCGGTGATGCTGAGGCCTTCGGCGTGGTTGTAGGCGTGGACGGGCTCGATGAACTTGGCGTCTGCGGGTGGTGTGTCGGTGTTCAGGGGGAAGGCAGCGGGGCCTTCGCGGAAATTCCAGCCGTAGTTGCCGCCATTGGTGATCCAGTTGATTTCTTCCCAGATGTCCTGGCCTACGTCCGCGCACCAGAGGTGGCCCTTGACGTCAAAGCTCAGGCCCCAGGGATTACGGATGCCGTTGGCGTAGATCTGCGGCAGCGCATTGACGCCGCTGGCATACGGGTTGTCGGCAGGAATGCCGTAGGCCTTGGCGTAGTCGCGGTTGTTGACGTCGATGCGGAGGATCTTGCCGTAGAGCGTGGCATTGAGCTGGGACATCTTCAGTTCGCCGTTGCGCTTCGAGTTGTCGCCGACGCCGATGTAGAGGAAGCCGTCCGGGCCGAAGACGATGTTGCCGCCGTGGTGGTTCCAGTTCACCAGCGGGATTTCGAGCAGCGAGCGCTCGGTGGCCTCGTCCGCCTTGTCGCCATTGGCCTTCATCTCGGTGATGACGAGGCGCTTCGGCATCTGCAACGTGTAGCAGAGGTAGAAGAGGCCGTTGTCCTTGAACTTCGGATGGAAGGCCAGGCCATTGAGCCCTTCTTCAAACAGCCCGTCCTTCGCCTCCATGCCACGCGGGGAGAGGTCCAGGAAGGTCTTGGCTTCAGCCCCCTGCTCGTCCTTCGGCAAGATGAGAATCTTGCCACGCTGCAGCGCTAGGAACTCGCGCCCGCTGCCATCCTCCGGGATCACCACAGCGATGGGACGCTCCGTGGTAAGCTTTTCATAGACACGGGTCAGCTTGTGCGTGTCAGCGGCAAGAGTAGCAGAAGTGAGGAGGGCGAGGCAGAGGAGGGAGCGCATAGGTTCGAGATAGTCAGTCAGTCTATGCGGGGCGAGTCTTGCAGGGCAATGAAGAATTTTCGAGGGGTGTGCTTCACTCGGGCATTCGTTCTCGCCAGTAATCCGGTTCACGGCTCGCGTGTGCGATGGCGACGATGTGAATGCTGCTGGTGGTTTCGTCATGCCAGTAGACGACGTGGTATGGAAAACGTTCGACGCGAACTTTGCGGGCATCGCGGCGAAATTTGCGATACCGAGCAGGATCACTGCTTGCACTGGCGATGGCGGCATCGACGTGCCTGAGAAAACGTTCGCCCAATTCCCGTCCGCCTCGCCTGGCGAGGTAAAGTGCGGAACAGTTCAGTTCGCACTTCGCTTCGTCATCCCATGTAATTGCCGTCATGCGGGGGCTGTCGTCTCAAAGCTGCGCCAGCAACTGGCGGGCCTCGCTCATAACTTCCGCATGTGGGATTCGGCTGCTAGTGCCATTGCGGGCGGCCTCGATGCGGCGGTCAATCTCGGCACACCATGCGGGGCTGAGTTCAGAATCATCGGCTGCATCCACGCTCTCAATGAGACGGGCGGCGATGCGGGAGCGATCTTCCACAGGCAGGAGCAGCGCGTTTTGCAATACGGTGTCAAATGCGGCGGTCATGGTTGGAGATTAACGGGAGAGGGAGGCGGGGTCAAGAGCTCTCCGGTCTCACCTGTGTGTGCTTGATGTGAGGCCAGCAGGTCATTGACCACCCGCAGATTGCTTCTATCCTGCGCACCCTCATGAGCAACGCCACCGCCATCACTCCTACCCGCGCCCAAGATTTTCCCGAATGGTACCAGCAGGTCGTTCGTGCCGCCGACATGGCGGAGAACTCCGAGGTGCGCGGCTGCATGGTGATCAAGCCCTGGGGCTACGGCCTGTGGGAAAACATCCAGCGCCAGCTCGATGTGAAATTCAAGGAAACCGGCCACGTGAACGCCTATTTTCCATTGCTGATTCCCCTGAGCTACCTTGAAAAAGAAGCGCAGCATGCCGAGGGCTTTGCCACCGAGTGCGCCGTGGTCACGCATCACCGCCTGGAAGTGCAGAAGCAGCCGGACGGCACCACGAAGATGATCCCCACCGGGGAGCTGGCCGAGCCGCTGGTGATCCGCCCGACTTCGGAGACGATCATCGGTGCCGCCTTCGCCCGCTGGGTGGAAAGCTACCGCGACCTGCCGCTGCTCATCAACCAGTGGTGCAACGTCATGCGCTGGGAGATGCGCCCGCGCCTCTTTCTGCGCACCGCCGAGTTCCTCTGGCAGGAAGGCCACACCGCGCATGAAACCGCCGAGGAGGCCATCGCGGAAACACGCACCATGCACAAGGTGTATGAGGACTTCATGCGCGATCATCTGGCCATCCCTGTGATCCCTGGCGAGAAGACGGAGCGCGAGCGCTTCCCCGGCGCGGTGCAGACCTTCACCGTCGAGGCGATGGTGCAGGACAAGAAGGCCATTCAGGCTGGCACTTCACACTACCTCGGCCAAAACTTTGCCAAGGCCGCGAACATCCAGTTCCTCGGCCGTGACAACACGCGTCAGCTTGCCCACACCACGAGCTGGGGCGTCAGCACCCGCATGATTGGCACGGTCATCATGGCGCATGGCGATGACGACGGCGTCATCATTCCACCACGTGTGGCACCGAATCAGATCGTCATCCTGCCCGTCACGCCGAAGGCGGAGACACGCCAGGAAGTCATCGACGCCTGCGAAGCGCTGGCGAAGACGCTGCGCATGCAAACCTTCGCCGGCGAGCCGCTGCGCGTGCATGTGGACAAGCGCGATCTGCAGGGCGGCGCGAAGAACTGGGAATGGATCAAGAAAGGCGTGCCGATGCGCCTCGAAATGGGACCGCGTGACATCACCAGCCGCAGCGTGGCGGTGTGCCGTCGCGATCAGGGGCCGAAGGCCAAGGAATTTGTGCCGAAGGAGGAGTTCCTCCAATCCGTGACCGAGCGTCTGCAGGACATTCAAGATTCACTGCTCGCACGTGCCACGGCCTTGCGGGATGCGAACATGAAGAAGCTCGAAACGCTGGAAGAGTTCAAAGCCTTCTTTGCCGAAGACTCCGAAGGCGGCTTCGCCATGATGAACTGGGCAGGCAGCAGCGATGACGAGGACACCCTCAGCAAAGACCTGAAAGTCACCATCCGCTGCATCCCCCACGGCGATCAGTTTGCCGAGGAAGGAAAATGCTTCCTCACTGGCAAGCCAAGCTCACGGCGTGTGGTGTTTGCGAGGAGTTATTGAGGTGACAAACAGATGCTAATCAAGCTTAACGCTGCGCTGCAAGCGTGGCTGTAGGATGGGCGTGGCGACAGCCCGCCCGTCCATGAGCGTGCTGCAACGCACCATGGCGTACGAACGTCCTCGCAGTCGGGCGGTTTGGCGGGCCGGCCTGTGAGGCGTTGCAATGCATTCGACGCCAAACACACCCAACCTACGACCGGAGGACTCGTGAGCTTGAAAACAAGCCTCCGATGAAAGATCTAGAATGACTCGATCAGGCTGATTAATCCTGCTCATCCTCGCTTGAGGAGGGAAAAGCAAGGAGGCGAATCAGCGCAGCACCTCGCCCTTCGTCACGTCTCCGGGCACATCCAGCAGCATGATCTGATTGATGGTCTTGAACTGGGCGTGGTCGGCCACGTCCCAGATGATCTTCTTGTCGCGGGTGACTTCGATGATTTGGGCCTGCTCGCCGATGTGGCCGTGGCCGAGATAGACGCAGAAGACGGTGTTGCCGTTCGGCAGGCGCTGGCAGCCGGCCATGAGGCGCAGGGTGTAGCCGGGGATGTCGTTTTCGGCGAGTTCCCACACGATGTTTTCTTTGGCGTCCAGCTCGCGCACCTGATGGCCGTCGCCGCAGGTGATGAGAAGGTGGCCCTCGGGCAGCGGGACGACTTCATGCGGATCTCCGGGGACTTTGATCTCACGCAGCACTTTGCCGTCGCCATCGAGTTCGACGATTTTACCTTCGCCCTTGAAGGCCACGAGGTAGTGGCCGTTGGCGAGTTTGCGCGTGCCGCGAAACTGGTTGTGCAGCTTGATCTCGGGCGCGGTGGTCAGCTTGATCTCCTTGGCGATCTTCCCGGCGCGATCCACCTCAATGATTCGGCTGGTGCCGCATTCCACGATCATCACATTGCCGTCTGGTAGCGGCTGGCAGGCATGCACCTCGACCTTCACATCCGTCGGCGCTTTGTACTCCCACACAATCTTCTTGTCCGGCGTCACTTCCAGCGCACCGCTGACGAAGCAGAAGAGGTAGTTTCCATTCGGCAGCTTCCAGCAGTCCTGCGGGGCTTTGCAGTCCCACTGCCACTCGATTTTACCTTCGGCAGAGACCACGCAGACCTTGCCGCCGCCGTAGTCGCAGCAGAGGAATGGGTGCGCCGCAGAGGCGGTGGAGACGAGGGCGAAGAGAGCGGCGAGGAGTCGGAGCATGGCGGTGGGTCGGGGATGGAGTCCGACATCAACGCATGCCGCAGCGCGTTTGCTTCAACTCATTCTCAGCCACACGGCACGCCGGAAAATTAGCGGATGAAGTAGCTCAGATTCTCCAACTCCACGGCCAGATCCACGCTGTTGACCACGACATGCTCCGGCACGTCGAGCACGGTGGGGGAGAAGTTCAGGATGGCCTGGATGCCGTGCTGCACGAGATCATTGACCACGGACTGCGCGTTGCTGGCGGGCACGGTGAGGATGGCCATTTTTACATTTTGGCGTTGGATGAACTCGGCCATTTCAGTCATCGCCAGCACGGGTACGGTCACCTGGGGCAGCTTGCGTGGTGTGAGATCGAATGCCGCCGCGACTTCGAAGCCCTCTTTGCGGAAGCCCCCGTAGCGCAGCAGCGCTGAGCCGAGATTTCCCACGCCGACGAGGATGACGGGCTGCAGCTTGTTCTGCCCCAGCACATCGCCAATGGTGCCGCTGAGAGCGTCCACGTTGTAGCCCAGACCCCGAGTGCCAAGCTGGCCGAAATACGCCAAATCTTTACGCAGTTGCGTGGACTTCACGCCAGCCGCCTTGGCCAGAGCGGCAGAGGAAACCGTGTCCACCTGGTTCTCACGCAGACGCTGGAGGCAGCGCTGGTAGATCGACAGGCGGTAGATGGACTTGCGAGGAATGTCTATTTTGGCAGGCATCGGCGGAACAATGTGAAAATTCACCCGAAAACGATGAATGTCAAACGAGCTAGGTTATCAGCCTATTAACGCTGGGGCCCGAATTGGGGATCAGGCGTTTTTCGGACGGGTGCTGCGTCCGGGATGCGCTGCGCTGCCGGAAGATGAAGATTTTGCTCCAACATCTTCAGGAATTCGATCAAGCCGGGGGTGGTCTTTTTGGCGTCGTAGAGCCTTTTCAAAATGGCGTAACCCTTGGCCCATGAAGCCGGGTCATTCGACTGCGCATAGGCATAGCCAGCAAAGCGTTCGGTGAAGTTTAGCCCGCCGTGTTCGAAGGAGTTCCAGTAGGCGTCGCCGGAGGCTTTGAAGTCTTTGCTGCGGCTCCAGTGCAGATCCCCCAGCTTCTGCCAGAGGCGTGGGCTGTCTGGCAGATACTTCAGGCCTTCATTCAGGATGTCGGTGCCGCGCTTCACATACTCCTGGTAAAGCCGCCCGCGCAGCCCGGGTTTCAGCTCCTCGTTGTACAGATAATAGGAGGCCGCATTGTAGGCCATGTGCCAGGAGGCCTCCTCCCAGAAGCGGGCGTTACGCGGCTGGAGCTGCGTCACATACTTGTAGTATTTGTCCACCTGCGCCCAGTTCACCCGAGTGAACTCGACGTGGGCGCGCAGTTGAAAAAGTGTGGCCACCAGCCCGCGCAAACCGCCGAACACTGCGGCCAGGCCCATCTGCCCCATGTTTTCGCCTGCGCCCAGGTGCAGAGGCTCATCCACCAGATGCATCGCGCGCAGATCATGCGTCACCCGCTGCTCCAGCGGCAGCTTCAGCAGGCCGAAGATCAACAGTACAACTGCAGCCTGGAGTTTTCGTTTCATGAGTGGAGTGGCCGCAAAGAGGCGCAAAAAAAGCAAAAATTAGAGTTCTGCCAGGGATTCGGAGAGGACGTATTTTTTGATGTGAAAGCGACCTGCTCCAAAGTTGAGAAGGATGCCGTGCTCTTGGTTAGAGCTTCTCATGTAGCCGAGGATTTGCGCCACATGCTCGTTCACGATGGCTCGGACGGCTTTGAGTTCCAAAATGAGAAGGTCATCTATCACGAGGTCGGCGTAGAAATCACCGAGAACCGTGCCGTCTTCGTCTCTGACCTGCATCGGCTTCTGCTGCTCCACCTGGTGTCCCTTTTTGCGCAACCTGCCGGCCAGCGCATTTTCATAGATCTTCTCCAGATGTCCTGGACCATGATAGCGGTGGATCGCATAGGCCGTCTCGCGTATCACATCACAAAGCTCAAACACCGGATCTTTTCTGGTCTGTTCCATGGTTTGTTTTGGTTCGTTTTTTGTGCCCTTTTGCGGCCACCCAATCATAGCTCCTTTTCCACAAAGACCAGGTGGGTGACGAAGAGATACACCGTCATGTAGAGTGCTGCGATGCCGGTCATTTCATACACTGCGCCCAAGGGCACGATCTCGCCGTTGGCCACGCTGTCCACGACGTCGAACTGGGCCAGGTCGGGACAGATGGCGGCCAGCAGGAAGGAGGTGATGCGCACGGAGGTGCTGCCGAGATGCGGCTGGAGCACGAACTCGCGGATCATCGCATGGCCATGACCGATGATGGTGATGCAAAAGGTGATGACGATGGTGAAGAGTGTCGAACTCGCGATGCATGACAGCAGCAATGCAACTGTGGTGACCACGGAGGCCTTCAGGAAGATGGCCCACACCGCCCAGTGGAGATTCCACGTGAGGCCCTGCCTGGCCACGATCTCGCGCATCTGCGCCACCACTTCGGGCGAGTCTTGCTTGTCTGAGTGAAGCTGGGCCAGGGAGGCTTCAAACAGCGCGGACTGCTGCAGCCACAAAACGAGGCTCAGCACCGCATCGATGATGACCAGGCCTGAGGCGATGAGCATCAGCACGCCGAGCAACTTGCCGAGCACATAGTCAAAGCGTGGCACCGGTTTGGACAGGATGGTGTAGAGCGTGCGGTCCTCCAGATCCTTCGGTAGCAGCAGAGCGGTGGCGACAATGCCGAACACGATGCTGAAAATCTGCAGCACGCCCAGCGACATGGTCTTGAACTGGCTGAGCTGCTGCTCCGGATTGATGACCGAGGCGCCAAATCCCATGGCCGCCACCAGAACGCAGAAGACCAGCAGGAAGGGCAGGATCTTCATCCGCATGAGCTGCGTCATCGTGGCATAGGCCAGCGTCCACACGCGCCGGGGCGAGAAGCGCACGGGGGCCACGCTGACAGCGGCGGAAATGGGTAAGACTTCGCTCATGGCTTTTTGGGTTCGTTAGTGGCTTCGAGAAACAGGCGTTCCAGCGTGGTGCGTGGGTGGCCACTGCGCAGCATGCGCGTGCCGCCGCCTTCGGCTTTGACCAGCGCATCAATTTTGGCCAGCAGCTCAGGGGAGGCATTTTCCAGCACCATCTCGGTTTGATTTTCCACGGCGATCAGGTCTTCCACGCGCCCCTCACGCACCATGCGTCCGTGCGCCATGATGCCCACGCGATCACACACCTCCTGCATCTGCTCCAGCAGATGCGAAGTCACCAGCACGGTGATGCCGCGGGTGCGGAACTCGATGATCAGATCCCGGATGATGCGCGAGCCGGAGGGGTCCACGCCTGCGGTGGGCTCATCCAAAACGAGAAGCTGCGGCTCATGGATCAAAGCCTGCGCCAGGCCGAGGCGCTGCAGCATGCCTTTGGAATAACCGCCGACGCGCCGAGTCGCCGCGTCTTCCAGCCCGGTCAGCGCCAGCATTTCCTCTGCGCGGGATTTCAATTTCTCACCGCCCATGCCGCACAGCTTGCCGTAGAAGTGCAGCGTTTCGCGGCCGTTCAGGTGCTTGTAGAAATACGGGTTCTCCGGCAGGAAGCCCACGCTGCGGCGGCTGGCCACCTCCGTGCTCGGGATGCCGAAGATGCGGGTGTCACCCGCTGTCGGTTTCAGCAGGCCCAGAATGGCCTTCATCGTGGTGGATTTGCCTGATCCATTGGGCCCAATGAGGCCGTACACCTCGCCGACATTCACGGTGAGTGAGACATCATGCACGGCGCGGAAAGCGCCTTTGCCAAGGCTGCCTTTAAAGACCTTGGTCAGATGATTAACGGAAACGGCGGGCGTGGCGCTCATGCAGGGGGTGGGACAGGTTAATCACGCAGAATGCTGAATCCACGCAAGTTTGACTCTGCGGCGATGGCATTGACTTCGCGTTGCTTGATGTGTGAGCCCAGGCTGCTTTGCTGGATGTCCTCGATGAAGGCGTCGAGTTCCTCGGCTTCCAAGGCCTGCGCCAGCATTTCCACGCGGCCATCGGGCAGATTTTTGACCCAGCCGGTCACGTCAAAGCCCGAGGCGATGCGCTTCGTGCTGTAGCGAAAGCCCACGCCCTGAACGCGGCCTGAATAGAGAACATGTTTGGCAGTCATCACTTTATCAAAAGTTTCAGTGCGGCCCGGGCTTCCTCGCTGGCCGCTTCAATCAACACCACGCCCGCGTCGGCGCGGTTGCGCAGCAGGCTGACGAACCGGCCCTGCGCGGTGAATTCGTTTTCGCCCTTGGTTTCGTAGCGTTCCTTCAGGCAGTTCAGCATGGCTTTGTAAAACGCATCGGCGGAGGACTTGTCCATGAACAGCGTCTGCCATGCCGCGTGGTCGCGCTTCGCCCCGTCATCCGCCGTCCAAGACAGCAGGCGATCCGCCACCAGTCCGCGTGCGCCGAGCGCCGCGTCTTCATCGGTATTGTAAGTGCGCAGGGCGGTGACGCAGGCGAATTTGCCCAAGCAATCATCGAGATACGGCAGCACGCCTTTGAGCTTCACCTCATCGAATTTGATTTCCACCGGCGCGGGGCGCTCGGGATCGAGGTACACTTCCGGCTCAATGACCTCCGCTGTGCTGATGGGCGGGCGGCTGTAGGCGGCATTGAGCTGGGCGAAACTACCGGCGCTGTGCAGAGTCTGCGCAAAATCAAAACCCCGGCTGAAGGGGAACAGCGCCAGCTCGCGCAGATAAGACGGCATGGGCACCTGGTTCAGCGGGTGGTCCGGATCTTCCGCTGGCAGATCGTCCTTCAAGGCCGAGGCCGGATTTTGCAGCGAATGGAGGAAACGCGTGAGGGACGCATCTCCCGCGATCAGTGATTCGCGCGCCAACCTCATGTCCGTCTTCAAAGGGCCGTGCTGCGGCTGAAACAAGGTGCCGCCGTATTCGCGCAGCAACTGGCCGAAGGCGATTCCTAAAGGTTCGTTCGAGGTCACCGCAGGGCCGGAGGCCGTGGAGGGATCAATGGTGTACATCGTCTCCGACTCGGCGTCATACCAGCCGCCGAGCTGGCGGGCCAGCAGTGCGGCACGCAGCGGCAGGGGATCGATCGCTTCAGGGATCCAGCCCAGTGCCGCGAGTCCGCGCGCGAACTTCTTGCCCTCCTCATTCGGCTGCTGGCGATTCAGCCAGGCGAGGATCACGATTTCGATTTCCTCCTGGCTCACCGGCATCGTCGTCATGGGCAGCGCGTGCAGTTTGCGCATTTTCATCATCTCCAAACCCATGCCCACAAAGTCCGGCGCCACATCATCCTCTTCACCCTTGGCCACCATCTTCGCTACGTCCTTCATGCCCAGCGTGCCGAGTTTTTGAATCATCTGCGCATTCTCATCTTTCAGCGCATCATTCTGGCCCTGAAGATACTCGATCTGCCCCTCCAGCAGCACGATCTGCTTCTTGAGATCTTCCACGGCGTTTTTGGTGGTGACGTCAATGGGGGCCAGTTCTGGTTTCACGGCGGCCACCTGCGGGATCGCTCTGACCACTGGTGGCGCTTCCGGCTTCGTTCCCGTCAGCAACAACGCCGCCCCAACTCCTAGTGCAAGGAGGATGATCAGCAGGGTGGCCGGGTTGAGCTTCATCATCAAACCATGCAACGGGAAAACGGTGCGGGCAATACTGCCCGCTGTTTTTCAGCGTACTTTTCCGCTTGGCGCAGGCTTGATTCAATCCAACATACCCGGCACCGGGCAGAGCAGCCCGCTCCACCCATGTTTCGCTGGCGATTCGGCAACCACGATCTCGATCTCACCCATCGCGGTCTCATCATGGGCATCGTCAACGTCACGCCCGACAGCTTTTCTGACGGCGGCCGCTTCAATGATCCCGGACGTGCCGTCGAGCATGCCTTCACACTGCTGGCGGAAGGCGCAGACATTTTGGACATCGGCGGTGAATCCACCCGACCAGGGGCTGAGCCTGTGGATGAAACGGAAGAACTTCGCCGCGTGCTGCCGGTGATCCGTGCTGTGCGTTCACAAACCAAGGCGCTCATCTCCATCGACACCATGAAGGCCTCCGTCGCCCGCGCCGCGCTCGATGCCGGGGCTGACATCATTAACGACGTCACCGGCTTGCGTGGCGATGCCGCCATGCCGCGCGTCGCGGCTGAATCCAAGGCGGGCCTCGTTGTCATGCACATGACCGGCACGCCGCAGACCATGCAGGCGCATCCGCAGTACGACGATGTCGTCGCCGCCGTATCGGACTACTTTCAGAACCGCCTACGCGTCCTCGAAAACGAAGGCATCGAAGCCGAGCGCATCGTGCTCGATCCCGGTTTCGGCTTCGGCAAAACCTTGGAGCACAACCTCACCCTCATGCGCGAACTGCCGCAACTCGCCACGCAGCGGCCCTTGCTCGTCGGCGTGTCACGCAAATCCATGATTGCCCGAGTCATTCATTCCGAAGCCATGGAAGACCGCTTCTGGCCCACCATCGCCCTCAGCGCCTACGCGAGAGAGCATGGGGCGAGGATCGTGCGCGTGCATGATGTGAGGCCGAACAGGGAGGCATTGAGGATGATGGAGGCGATTTTGGGCGGGGTGTGAATGGCATGTGAGAGGCGCGAACGAGAAACTCCAGCGCCCGCCCGAGCGCGAAGCGTCTTGGAGTGCGGCGGCAAGCCTTGGTGCGACGCCGCTTTCGCAAGCCAGACGGCAGGCTAAGGCCAATGAAAACACTGCACCCCGCGAAAGCGGTGTCGCCGATGCAGGCTTGCGCCGTGCATCTTTGCCACCGCACTCCAAGACGCTGGCGCGCTGGTGATCACTCCCCAAACAACGGAATCCCCAGCTTCTGCGCCAAACGTTTCGGCCTGCGCATCGCTTCGGTCATGCGCTGGGCTTCATCCGCGCCACGCAGGTCTTTGCAATCGGGATGCGCTTCGGGGGATTCAATGAGGCCAAGCTGGTGCAGCACATGCGCCGTGCTGTGTTTGTAGGGTGAGGCGCTCATGCGATCATCAAGGCGGAAGACGAGGTCTTCGAAGGACTGGAAGGCTTCGAAGAGTTTATAGACGCGGGTGTCAAAGCGGCCGGTGCCGGTCTTGAATTTCTTGTCGGCCACGCTGTCGAGCAGCCACATGTCGCGGGCGGCGCAGATGAGCGGGCAGGCGCTGACGCCAGCACCGATGAGCAGTGGCAGGCCGAGCTTGATGGCGGTGGCGATGCCGTAGTCGTCTCCGCTGTGCGGGGAGAAGGGCAGGTTCAGCCCCTTGCACATGGCGGCCCAGTAATGGAAGTGCGGCTCGTCGAGCGTGCTGACCTTGCCGCCGACGTAGGTCGGGTGCAGGGCGATCTCATGGAACAGCCAAGGATCAAACGGCGTGGCCCAGGAGACAAAGGAAGGCTCCAGCGCATGCGCGATGCCGGGGCGGATGAGGTGCTCGGCGATCTGGAAGTAGGCGTCGCGTCGCGGCTCGTTTTCCAGCGTGTTGAGCAGCTTGCTGGTCATGATCATCATCTCGCAGTTGTCATGCTCCTGCGCGATGTCGAGCAGCGGCCAGTAGCGCTCAGCTTTGAACACCGTTTCGTTCTCCGCGCCGCGTGCGGTAATGCCTGTGATGAACTTTTGCTCGGGAAACTCCGCGCGGAAACGCTTCAGCACTTCCGCATACAATTCATTGCTGAGATCAAAGATGTATCCTGTGTCCGCATTGAGCACGAAGACCATCTCCACGCCGTAGTGCGCCGCGCACTGCTGCATCCAGCGCACGCTTTTGGTGAAGCCGTCCCAGTCGGGTTTCTTGTCCTTGAACGGCAGCAGCGTCGCTACGCAGAGGCGGGCCTTGGTGGTGTGATCCACCAGTTCCTCCTCGCTGGTGTAGGCCCAGACCGTCTCATTCCAGGCGGTGGAAGGCGTGAGGTCTGCGGGAGTGGAAATGAGGGCGCGATGGTCTGCCATGCGGTCAGTAGAGCATGAGCGCTCCGATGGGCCAAGACGAATTGCGAATGCCGGAGATCGGAAATTCTGATTCAACGGACGATCTTCAGCGTGCCCGCTGCGCCCGCAGGCCACGGCGCGCCTTCCTTGACCCACTTCGTCAGGATCGCGTATTCATCTGGCGTCAGCCGTTCACCCACCGCCGGCATGACGCTGACCTTTTGGTGAACGGTCTTCACATTCGCCACCAGCAGGCTCTTCTCCGGATCCCCCGGTACGATGTAAGCGCCCAACGCACCCGAGCGCATCGCCTCCTTGCGGTTTTCGAGGCTCATGTGGCCCGGCAGTGCTTTGCGGTTGTGGCACATCACGCATTTGGCCTCCAGCACCGGCTTCACATGCGCCACGAAATCGACGGGGCCGGTCTTGGCCGTGTGGATGGCGGCCTGGCTCAGCACATTGGCACCCAGTGGCTTGGTTTCCGAATCGGGTGGTGTGGTGCAGGAGGCAAGAACGAAAACGCAGAGCAGGCTGGAGAGATGTCGATAGTTCATGGAGGACTGGACTGCCGCATGAGTCCGCATGCAATGCGCAGAACTGAGCATTTTTTGAGGGATTGCATTGGCTGCGTCAGCTGGATTAAAACATTTAAACATGAACCGCCGCCACTTCATCCACGCCGCTGCCGCCCTGCCTTTCATCTCCGCCATCGCTGCGGAGAAGCCCAAGCGCCTCATTCTGCGCTCCTCATGGCAGACGGTGAACATTGGCGACATTGCGCATACTCCGGGTGTGCTGGCGCTGCTGGAAAAACATTTGCCGGACGTGGAGGTGCGGCTGTGGCCGAGCAATCTGGACAATGGCGTGGGCGAGATGCTCGCGGCGCGTTTTCCGAAGGTGAAGGTCATTCGGGGTGAGGAGGTAAAGAAGGCTTTCGAGGAATGCGACTTCCTGCTGCATGGCTCAGGGCCATCGCTCGTGGCGCAGGCGGATGTGGTGAAGTGGAGCCAGGCCACGGGCAAACCTTACGGTGTGTATGGGATTACGTTTTCGGGGCAGCAGAATCCGAAGACCATCAAGGACAAGTCCGTCAAACCGGTGCAAACCATCGACGTGCTCAGCGGCGCGAAGTTTGTCTATTTCCGTGATTCTGTGTCGCTGGAGCTGGCGAAGAAGATGGGTTGTACCTGCCCACGCATGGAGTTCGGTCCCGATGGAGCCTTTGCGGTGGATTTGAAGGATGACGCGAAGGCCGAGGCCTTTATGAAGGAGCACGGGCTGGAGCAGGGAAAATTCCTCTGCTGCATCCCAAGGCTGCGCAACACGCCCTACTGGACGCTGCCGGAAAAACACGCGGCGCTGGACGAGCAAAAGGACGCACGCAACAAAGCGATGATGGACCATGACGGCAAGCCGCTGCTGGATGCCATCGTGAGTGTGATCAAGAACACCGATCTCAAAATCCTGCTCTGCCCGGAGGACAAGACGCAGATGAAGATCGGCAAGGAGATGCTCTACGACAAGCTGCCGGAGGACGTGAAGGCACGCGTGGTGTGGCGTGAAAGCTACTGGCTCACCGATGAGGCGCTCAGCACCTACCGCCGCAGCGCGGGGTTGTTTGGGCACGAGATGCACAGCCCGATCATGTGCATCGGCAACGGCATCCCCGCCATCGTCTGCCGCTGGGCCGAGCAGACGAGCAAGGGCTGCATGTGGCGCGACATCGGATTGAACGACTGGCTGTTCGATCTCGACAAGGAAGATGAACTTCAACACGTGGCCGCTACTGTGCTGGCGATGGCGCAGGACCCTGCCGGAGCCAAAGCGAAGGCTGAGAAGGCGCGCGAAGTGGTGATGGCCCATTTCGCCGCGAGCATGGGTGTGGTGAAGAGCTGCCTGCCGGCCTGATGTCCGGCTGTGGTCGTCTGAACCGGTGACGTTTTTTTAAAATTAGTCTGGACTAACTTTATAAGATGGGGAAAACATATGCCATCCTTATAAAGAGTGATACGCATGAATTTCCAGCCCCCCGTTTTCCACCTGCTCGCTTTCTGGGCCATAATTGCCTGCTGCCCGTTCAGCGCCGGGCAGAGCGTGGCGGTCCAGGCAAAGCCTGAAGCGGCGGTGGAAACGCCCGAGGAAAGCTGGAGCGTTCACATGCAGAACACCAACGTGCTGCAGGGACATGCGGGCATCAGGTCGCCCTACTCCGGGCAGAACAGCCTGAATTCGGCTGCGCAAATGCGCCAGACGATTTCGCTGGACCTGCTGCTGGGGCTGCGGCTTTGGAGCGGGGCGGAGGTTCATCTAGACGGCCTGATGTGGGAGGGATTCGGCCTCAGCAATGCGCTGGGCATGGCGGGCTTTCCGAATGGCGAGGCCTTTCGCAAGGGTACCGCTGCACCCAATGGCAACATCTCACGCGCCTTCATTCGTCAGACCATCGGCTTTGGCAGCGAGATGCAGGATGCTCCTTCAGGCGCGCTCTTCCTCAAAGGACGGCAGCACGCGTCACGCCTCACCTTCACGCTGGGCCGCATGAGCGCGAAGGACATTTTTGACAACAATGCGTACTCAAATGATGCGCGCACGCAGTTCATGAACTGGAGCCTGATGGCGAATGGCGCGTGGGATTATCCGGCGGACAGCCTCGGCTACACCACAGGCGCGGCGGCGGAGCTGTACCTGCATGACTGGGCGGTGCGCTACGGTTTCTTCCAGGTGCCCGCTGTCTCCAATGGCATCGCCATGGACCCGCACATCTGGAAAGCCTGGGCGCAGGTGATGGAGCTGGAGCACAGGCATGAGATCAGCGGTCATCCGGGTGCAGTGCGTTTACTGGGCTATGCCAATCGCGCGCACATGGGGAGCTTTCAGCAGACCCTCAACAATCCCAAACGTCCGGCGGACATCACAGACAGCCGCGCCTACCGCATCAAGTTTGGTTTCTGCTTGAACGCGGAGCAGGAAATCGCCAGCGGTGTCGGCATCTTCACGCGCCTCGGCTGGAGCAATGGCAAGGCGGAGTCGTGGTCGTTTACCGATGTGGACAGCACGGCGAGTATGGGCATCAGCGCGAAAGGTGCGGCATGGAGTCGGCCCAACGACACACTCGCACTCGCCTACATCGTCAACAGCATCTCAAGCGTACACAGCGCCTACCATCAGCAGGGCGGCAATGGCATTCTCGTGGGGGACGGCACACAGACCTACGGCGCAGAGAAAATCATCGAAACCTACTATGACATCGGGGTGTACCAGTGGCTGCATGTCGCTTTCGACTACCAGTTTGCGATGAACCCCGCCTACAATCAGGACCGGGGTCCGGTGCACATCTTTGGCGCACGGCTGCACTGGGAGTTTTGAGATGACACGTGTTCCGGGTTAAGATTGGGATTGCACCTGTGAGAAGTGGGGGCGTATGATGGGGCCGATTCAACGTAGGCGGTCTGCGTGGATGCTGTCAGACTTTCAGCCTCGATAAAATCATGCGCGACGGTTCTCCTGACGATTCATCCTCTGCGACGAGAGCTTCCTCTGGATGGGGCAAGCTGTTCATGGGCCTTCTTGTGGGCGGAGCCATAGGAGCCGGTGCCTTGTATGTGACGAAGGTGGATCCGTCGTTGCTGGCGAAGGCGACGCAATCGGCGCAGACGCCCACTGCCGCAGGCGAGGAGGTGGATGTGCCGGTAAAGGATGAGGGGCTGCCACGCACGCCGTTTGAGAAAGGCACGCTGCCAGCGGATGAGCCGGTGGAGTCGATTAAGATCATGCTGGGAATCGGCACGGATGGGACGGCATTGAGCGAGCCGGTGGACGTGCATTTCGGACTCGGCTTCCCGCTGCGGCTGTATCCTCTTGGTGGCGTGAGGCGCGAGCCTTCGTTTGCAGCGTTCCCGCACAAGTCATCGCTGGAAGGCATGGCGGATGCGATTCAGCCAGGGCAGATGGCGACGTTTGAATTTTTCGCCAAGGGTGACGATGCCGGACTTGATGCCCTGCGCACCTCGCAGCAACTCCTGGCGGAGGTGAAATGCGGCGACTTGCAGCGGGTTGGCTTTGCCTCGCAGGGGCGCAGCGACTGGGTACTGGCGGGGTATCGCATCGAGGTGAACGGCAAACTCTTTGCCGCGAATGGTCTGGTGCATGCACGGGTGCAGGAGAAGCTGTCCTCCAGCCGGGCCAGCCTCATGAAACTGCTGCCGGAGTATGAGGCGAAAACGAATGCGACGAATCTGTCCAATGATGAGAAGGCGGAGCTGAAGATCACCCACGCGCTGGTTCGCGCGTTGAGCGGTCGCGTGGTGGGTGCGGTGCCGTGGTTTGAGGAAAGCGATGAGGCGCTGAATGCCGCGCAGACGGCGGGGACGAAGGTGGAGAATCTTCGCATCACGCTCACGGGCGGCAAGGGACCGCAGCAGGGCACGCGCAATCCGGTCTATCTCGTGGCAGGCGCGCGGAAGTTTCTGCTGTCATCGGAGATGGACCCGCTGCGCGATGCCAATGAGCCGCAGCTCTTTGAGCTGGCGGAGTTTGAGATGGCGATGAATCCGCTGACGAAGGAAGTCCTGAGCGCACCGGGCGTGGGCATCATCGGCAGCGGAGCCGCGGCAAACAAAGTCCCTGATCGCGCGCAATTGCAGAGTGTGAAGATCGAGGCTGATGGGCAGGTGGTCTATGACAGTGACAAGCAGCCGGATGACCAGAAGACGCTGCCTGAGCTTTGGCTGACGCCTGCGGCCTATTTTAATGAAGCGGGCGATCTGATGCGGCCCACGCCCACGGTCGCGGAGGTGCCGGTGTGGAGATCAGGCATGACGCTTGCGGGTGCGCCTGCAGCGGTGCCGCCCGAGCTGCCGCCGCTGGTGAATGTGCCGCCGATTCCTCCGCTGCCACCGCCGCCGTTGCTGCCGCCGATACGGACGATTTTGCCGGGGGGGCTGCCGCCTCCTGGTAGTGGATTGTTTCCGCTGCTTAATGCGCTGGCGCAGCTGCTCCTCCCGTTGCCACCTCCTGCAGCGCCGCTCATCAGCGGGGTGCGTATTGCGCCTGGAACAGCCATTGTGCGTGATGGGGATGCGGTGACGGTGAACTGGAGCGTGGGTGGCGAGATCTCCAACATCACCTCGTGGCGTGTCGATCTCTTTGCCGTGCTGCCGCACAAGGCGGTGCCGGTTTTGCTGACCCCGATGGCGACGAATTTTGGTGGGTTTCCGGGCTCCACGAGCGTGGTGATGCCGCCGATTAATCGCGCGGCGGTTGCGGGGCTGCTCACGGCGGGTTCCGCCGAGGCGCTTTACCTTTATGTGCAGCCGCGGGTCACGGCGATCGGGCCTTTGGGCAATGTACTGACGGCGGCGAATGGTTCGTTGCTGCCGCTGTTCCCAGCCGGAACGACGACGGCCAGCGTGGGGCTGAAGCGTGGAGGCATTCTGCCGCCGTTCGGCATTGGCAATGCGTCGGCACCGAGCTTTCAGGTGACGCCTGCAATGACGCCGCCGTTTTTGCCCTGGCAGGGGATGGCACTGGCGGATCCGCTGGCGATTCGCAATGCATGGAGCCTCACGGCGGAGCATGGCAGTCACTTTGGTTTGTTGTTCGCCAGTCATGAAAACATCCCGGGGGCGGTCACGCTGCCGGCGTGGAGCTCGGCGGCGCGTCCCACGGGCAGCGGCGGTGAATTGATCACGATGCGGTTTGAGGGATCTGTGCCGATTCCTGCGGGGGCCAATGGCCTGCGGGCAGTGGCTTACATTGCGTTTGTGGGCGGTTCTTCGCCTGCTACCACGGGGCAGGTGCTCGCGCGGGCGGAGCTGAGCAGCGGCCCGATCCGTCGCAATACGGCCGGCAATGTGGTGCCTCTGCCATTTGGCGCGCAGCCGTTCTTCACGCTGCAAACGACTGCTTTGGTACCTGCGGCACCGCTGGCAAAAACTCAGCCTCTGCTGCTGGTGGACATGCCGTTGCGGTTTGACCGGCTGGCGGCGAACAACTTTGCCGGTTATCCGCTCGATCCAGTGAATGGCGCGAGTTATTCCTTTGCTGCGCCACCGTTCAATCCTGCCGCGTACACCGCGCAGGCGGGCACGGGCACGATGTATGTCACGCTCACCTACATGGTCACGCTGAACACCACGGATGCGACGGACGCGGTGGGGGTGCTCGGGGTCCGTCTCGTTCCTGACAACACGCCATGAAAACGCTGCTGCCTCTTTTCATTCTTCTGGCTGCGCCGCTGCTGCATGCGGCGGAGGGCGCCGTGCATGGCCGCGTGTATGGTCAAAATGAAAAGGGTGAAAACCTTGGCCCTGTGGCCAATGCGAAGATCGAGCTGAAAAGCGAGGCGGGTGGTCCGGCAGCGATGGTGACGACGAACGAGAACGGCTACTACCAGATCGCCACGCTGGCGGTGGGGGGGTATCGGTACAAGGTCACGGCGGCGGGATTTCGGGCTGAAGATGAGACGCGGGGCTTTGCCATGCCGCAGGACACGCGAGAGTTTGTGCATGACTTCCTGCTCACGCGTGAGGCAAAGCCGGGCAGCAGTCCGGCGCAGTTCCATCTGGTGCAGCCTGCCGTGCATGGCCGGGTGTATGGGCAGACAGAGAAAGGCGAAAACCTCGGGCCGATTTCGGGGGCGAAAGTGGAACTGCTCGCGAGTCAGGGCGGCAGGGTGGTGGCGACAGCGACGGCCAGTTCACCCGGTGGTTATTATGAGATCAAGAACCTGCCGTCCGGTGATTATGCTTATCGGGTGACGGCGGCGGGCTTCGCGCCGGAGGATGCCGGGCGCGGCTTCACCGTGCCGAAGGGCACGCTCGAATACGTTCACGATTTCCTCCTTTCAAAGACACCGCCGAAACGGGATAAGTGCGAGCTGGCGGTGCTCGTCGTCAAACGCATCAGCAGCGGCAGCGACCGGGCGAATGATGCGCGGCTGCCGGTGGCGAATGCCAGACTCGTGCTCCAGCCTGCGGGCAATCTGCCCACGCCGCTCAATCAGCCTTTCGTCACCGATGCGAAGGGCGAATACACAGCGAAGGATCTCGCGGAAGGCAGCTACACCGTCGCCATCGACGGGCCTGAATGCGAGCCCTTCACCGGGGCGCTGACGGTGAAGTGTGACAAGAATGGAGACGTCGTTTTTGAACTCAAGCCCTGCAACGAACTCCTGCACGGTTATGTGCGTGCGATGCTGAATGAGGGCTGGGGGCCCTCGGCGCAGGCGAAGGCCGCTGCGGATCGTGACTACCAGCGGGGGCTGAAAGCAGATGCGAAGGATTGCAGCGTGAACTATGCCAGCGCGCTCGCCCAGCTCAGCGCGGGGGATGCCACCGCCGCGCAGCAGAGTCTCGTGGCGGCGATTGGCAAGAAGAGCGACAGCAACTCGTGGGATCGCGCTTGTGAAGCACGTCTGTGGCTGCTTCTGTGCCAGCATCAGACCGCCGAGGCGGTGCGTGAGATGCGCTCGCTGGCGCAAAATCATTATGCCACACGCACAGCCACGCAGGCGGCGAAGGACACGGCGGGTGTGTGCGGCATCGGGCTGGGGTTGATCCAGGGACCGTGGCGAGATCAGGCGGGCGCGGGAGATGCCGCTCTGCTGGAGAGGGACCTGATGGCTGCCTTCAAAGGAGAGCTGCAGGCCGAGTGCCTGAAGGCGCGCGATCACGTGAGTGAGGAATACGGCAAGCTCAAAACGGCGGAGGATGCCGCGCGCAACACGCTCATGGCGGGCATCACGGAAAAGCGCAATGCCGAGCTCGCACGCCTGGCGGAGCGGCAGACTGCGCTGAGCCAGGAGGTGGCGGCGCTCGATCCTGACATCCAGACCTTGCAGGCCACGGTGGCGCAGTTTGACCAGCAGTATCGCATCCAGGTGGTCGGATTCACGCAGCAGCAGCAGGCAAACGCGGTGCAGTTGCAGGCGCTGAATGGCAGGCTGCAGCAGATCTCCGCCTGCATGACACAGGACCAGGTGAGAATGCAGGCTGCGGCGCAGCAGCAGATGCCGCAGACTCCCACGACCATGCAGCCGGGCATGCGCCCCGGCATGCAGCAGCCGGGTGCTGGCACGCAGGCCATCATGGTGGAGATTCAGCAGCACCAGGCGGAGATCCAGCAGATCCGCCAGCAGATGCAGGTCATGCAAAATCAGAATGTGCAGCTCGGGGTCAGCATCGCTAACGTGCAGACGCAGTTCAACCGCAGCGCCGGAGCGGCGCAGGCAGATCTGAACATCAAGCTCCAGCGCCGGGGAGTATTGGCGAATGAGTTTGAAACGCTCGACCGCCAGCGCACGGCGCCGTTTGATCCCACGGCCTTCAGCACGCCGGAGATTGATGATTTGCAGCGACGCGGACGCGCCTTGAAAACGTACCGTGATCTGCCGCTGGAAGTGCGGCGCGAGGAGCTGCTTCATCAATTCGACTGTGGCGCTGCGCAGGAGCCGAAGCGCCTCGCGAACAATGCCCGAGCGGCTGAAATCAAAGAGCCCGCTTTCGTCAGCACCAGAGCTCCAGCCCGGAACATGCCTGCGGCCAATGCACCCGCATCCATGCCGCCAGGCATGCGTGCGGAGCCGGTGCCTGAAAACAGCGGCATGCCGCCGCTCAAACCTCTGCCCGCATCGGCCACTGCGGTCAAACCGCCGCCTAATACCGGAGATCCGGCGGAAGTCGTCGTCACGAATAACCACACGGGCGCAGTGCGCGTTTTCGGCCTTTCACCGGGCGCGGACAATGAGCTGTTTGTGCGGTCGCTGGAAGCGGGTGAGGAGGCGATGATTCCCGTTCGTATCGGTCAGACCTTGATCATGCGGCCGTCTGCGGGCGGTCAGGAATTGCAACGGCACAAGGTGGGCAAGAAACTGGAGGTGCTGAAGGTCGGCAATGCGCCGCAGTAGAGCTGCGAGAAGCGGAGCACGGAGAAGAGGAAGAGCCAGCTTTTAACCGCTGATGAGACGCTGATGCGGATTTTAGAATCCGGCAGACTTGTGAGGCTTTTCTGGTGGTGAGCTGCGGAGGCTGGTCTTGCGGAGGTGTTGAGAATGGCAAGGGAATGGATTGGCAGAGGAATGGGCTGAATTCCGAATTCGAAAAGGGTGGATTTGTCAATTATTTGCACCCTGACCCCATCTTCCTGATATGAAAAATGGGCGCTCTAAATTCAGCTCGGATGGCGAAGCTAAATATTATGGTCTAGATTCACAGGCATCCCATAGGGCTTGAGGTTTTTGGAATGAAGTGCGCTGACTGAGGGCGGGAAGCGGCTTGATTTGGAGTGCGATGTCTAAAACAACACACACACCAGCCACTCAGCCAGCACGTCACCACATCAATGTTCTTGGGCAACTGCTCAAGTTCATTCCGCGTAGTATCATCCACCAGGCCGCCAAGGAAACGGGGGTCGATGTCAAAGCCCGCACCTACTCCGTGCTCAGCCATCTCGGCACGATGCTCTTCGTGCAACTCGCCCACGCCCTGAGCCTCAATGACGTCTGCGACTGGCTGCGGCTCAAGGTGCGGGCCATCGCCGCCTTCGGCCTCACGCCGCCCTCGCGCAACAACCTCTCCAACTCCAACAAGGTCCGCGACGCCACGTTTGCCGAACTGGTGTTCTGGCGCACGCTGGCTCATCTCCAGCACTGTGACCGAAGCTTTGGAAAGCAGCGCCCCGGAGGCGGACGCTCCTTGCTCTACCGCTTCAAAGTGCCGGTGCATGCGGTCGACTCGACCGTCATGGAACTGGTGGCCAACTGCATGGACTGGGCGAAGCACCGCAGACGCAAGGCGGCGGCGAAGATGCACCTGCGCCTGGGCCTCAACGGCTTCCTGCCCACTTTTGCCATTGTTGATACTGCCGGCGAGCATGACAGCAGGCGTGCGCGCGAAGTCTGCGCCGGACTCCAGGACGGTGAAGTGGTCGTCTTTGACAAGGCCTACGTGGACTTCGAG
>JANYCZ010000059.1 GCA_025360015.1 Verrucomicrobiota bacterium
AATCGTATCAACAACTCACAACAAACACGAGGCGAACCACTCGCCGTAGAGTCATCACGAAAAAGAAACCCGAAGAAAAACACAACTCACCTTTGACAGGCCCTCATAGCAGGATGGGTGTGGCGACAGCCCGCCCGTCCAACAGCGTACGGCAGACACTGGGGCGTGCGAATGTCCTCGAAGTCGGGGCGGTTTGGCGAAGGTGCCTGTGGGTGATTGCGAGGGAACTGCCCGCCAAACACACCCAACCTACGTCCCGAATAGCCAGTCGTCATCCCACTGCTCACGCCGCCTGCTGCGCGGGCGTCTTCACCTGATCGAGCAGCTTGGTGATGATGTCGTCCACCTTCACCTGACCGGCTTCACCTTCGAAATTCAGGATGATGCGGTGGCGCAGAGAGACATGCGCGATGGCGCGGATGTCGTCGGTAGAGACGGCGGTGGCGCCTTGAATGGCGGCCCAGACGCGGGCGCCGCGAATGAGAGCCTGCAGGCCGCGCGGGCTGGCTCCGTAGGAGACGTAGCGCTTCACTTCGGGGAGCACATCGGGCTGCTCGGGATGAGTGCTCAAAATCAACCGCGAAGCATAATGCGCCACCGGATCGGCCACGGGGATCTTGGAAAGCTGCTGCTGCATTTCGATCAGCTTTGGCCCGTCGGTCATCGTCGCGAGCTTGGGCTCGGTGAAGCCGGTGGTGCGGCGGGAGATCTCGACGAGGGAATCGAGATCCGGGAACGGCACCTTGATCTTGAACATGAAGCGGTCGAGCTGCGCCTCAGGCAGCGGGTAGGTGCCCTCCATCTCCATCGGGTTTTGCGTGGCCAGCACGAGGAAGGGCTCCGGTACCAGGTGGCGCTCGCCACCCGTGGTCACACAGCGCTCCTGCATTACTTCCAGCAGCGCGGCCTGGGTCTTGGGCGTGGCACGGTTGATCTCATCCACCAGCAGCAGGTTCTTGAACACCGGGCCTTTCTCATAGCGCAGCGTTCGGTGGCCTTTCTCGTCTTCACCCACGATGTGCGTTCCCAGAATGTCCGCTGGCATGAGGTCGGGCGTGCATTGCACACGACCCGGCTCCAGGCCAACCACCTGCGAAAGCGTGCGCACGAGGTAGGTTTTGCCAAGGCCGGGCACACCTTCTAGCAGCACATGCCCGCCGGAGAAAATGGCGACCAGCACATCGCTGAGCAGTTCATCGTAGCCGACGATGGCTCTTTGCATCTCGGCCTTGAGATTGGTGAACAGGGTGCGGAAGTCTGCGTGGTCGGGCATGGGGCGATTCTCGCCAGCGGCTCCCATTGCGCAAGGCGCGTTAGTCCATCTGCACCAAAATCTCGCGCGGCTTGGCACCTTCGCCGGGGCCGATGATGCCGCGGTCTTCGAGGATGTCGATCATGCGGGCGGCCTTGCCATAGCCGAGGCGCAGACGGCGCTGCAGCAGGCTGGTGCTGGCTTTTTTCTCCTGGCGGATGACTTCCAGGCACTTCTCCAGACATTCCTGTTCATCGGAGCTGACACCTTCTCCATCGTCCCCTTCTTCATCGCCAAACTCGCCCGTTTCGTCATCGACTTTGACGTCGAAGACCGGCTTGCCCTGCGCGACGCAATGCTGCACCAGCGCGTGAATTTCATCATCGGTGACCAGAGCGCCCTGGCTGCGAATGGGCTGCGCACCGCCGGGCGGCACGTAGAGCATGTCCCCTTTGCCGACGAGATTTTCCGCACCTTTGCGGTCGAGAATGACGCGGCTGTCCAGCGCAGACGAAACTTGGAACGCGATGCGCGTCGGGATGTTCGCCTTGATGACGCCGGTGATGACGTCCGCCCGCGGTGTCTGCGTGGCGACGATGAGATGGATGCCGGCCGCACGCGCCATCTGCGTGATGCGAGCGATGGCGACTTCGATGTCCGCAGGCGCGGTCTGCATCAAATCCGCGAGCTCATCCACAATGACGACGATGTAAGGCATCGTGTCAGGAATGACGACCTCCTGCCGACGTGGTGGCGGCGGCTGGGAATCCCCGAGCCAGGTGCCGCTGGCATCGCGCAGTTCGTTGTCGCCATCTACGGTGCCGACTTCGGCGGTCTTTGGCACAGGATTTTCTTCCGCAGCTTCCTTGGCGAAAGCAGCGGAGACACGAGCATCATCCACTCCGGCCTTGGTCTTGGTCTTGGGCGCATTCTTGAGAGCCTCCGCGGCAGCGGCATTGCGCGCGGCACGGGCGGCGTCTGCCTCGGCCTTGCGTTTGATATTGCGGTTGTTGAAGGCTTCGAAATTACGGCAGCCTTCCTGCGCAAAAATCTGGTAGCGGTTTTCCATCTCCTTGACCACCCAGCGCAGGGCCAGCAGTGCCTTCTTCGGATCCGTCACCACAGGCAGCGCCAGATGGGGCAGCTCTTCGTAGTTCTGCATTTCCACGACTTTCGGATCGATCATGATGAAGCGCAGCTCATCCGGCGCAAAACGGCAGATCAGACTGGTGATGATGCTGTTGATGCACACGCTCTTGCCACTGCCCGTGGCACCCGCGACGAGCAGATGCGGCATGGCCGCGAGATCGCCGATGATCGTCTTGCCATACACATCCTTGCCCAGTGCGACGGGCAGCTTGGACTTGCCGTTGACGAAGACATCGTCCTCCAGCAGTTCGCGCAGCGGCACGATGGTCTTCTCCGAATTGGCCAGCTCGATGCCCACGGTGTCCTTGCCGGGAATCGGCGCGAGGATGTTGATCCGCTCGGCACGTGTGGCACGGGCAATGTCCGCATCCAGATTGGCGATGCGGCTGACACGCAGGCCATCGACAGGACGCACTTCATAACGGGTGATCGCTGGGCCACGGGTGATGTCCCCCGGCTCCACGCTGATACCGAAACTCGCCAGCGCTTTGACGATGGTGGCCTGGATGCCGAGCAGTTCGCTCTTGTCCGTGGGAGCACGATTCGTTTCCTCCGGCCATTTCAGCAGCTCCATGGGCGGCAGCTTGTAGTCCTTAAAAAGCTTGGTGAGATTTCCCAGCGAGCCATGCGGCGCCTGCTCCATCTTCTGCGCACGTTTCTGCTCCCAGACCTCGGCCAGTTTCGGTTTGTCGCTGCGGTCCTCATGCGCACGCGAGATGGAGGAGTCGATGATCTTCGGCGGTGGCGGGTCAAACTTGAGCGGCAGCTCCATGTTCGTGGCGGCCATGACCGGAGTGTCTCCCCGCAGTTCCGCCCCGCCCTTCTTCTTTCGACGCAGCCCTTCAGGCACCGGCGTCACCGTACCCGGAATGGTGTGCGCCGCTTCCTCGGCCAGTTTTTCGTCGATCAGGCGCTGCGCCTCGCGCTCCGTCTTCCAGCGCGTCAGTTCTGCACGGATGTTTTGAATCACCATCAGCGGATGCTGGCCGGTCACGAGAAAGAGTCCAGCCATGTACACCGTGCCGAGCACCAGGGTGGCACCGGCCTTGCCGAGCAGATTCTTCAGGAGCGTACCGCCGATCACATAGCCCAGCCCGCCCGAGCCACCCAACGGCGTGAAGTGATCCCGCTCGCTCAGCAAATTCTGCACCTCCAGCAGTGCCGCCCCACTGATGATCATGACCGCCACGCCCAGCCAGGCGGCGCGCGTGATCTTCACCTTGGAGTGCAGTTTGCACACACCAAACCACGTCATGCTGAAGGGCAGCAGATACGCCGCGAAGCCCATCAGCCATAGCATGTGTCCTGCCGCCAGCGCGCCCACACGGCCCACAAAATTGTGCGTCTGCTCCCCCGAAGATTCCGACAGCGCCAGAAACGACCACGAGGGCATATCGCGTGGATCATACGAAATCAGCGCCAGCAGCAGCATGGCAGCCACCATCAGCAGCAGGATGCCGAAGACATCGTTCCATGGTCCCTCCTTCTCGTCCGTGGATCGGGCGCGAGGGGGACGGGCGGCAGCGGCACGGCTCATGACAACAATCTGGTAATTGTGGCAGACGAAATTATTTAAGGCTACCGAAATATTTACCTTGCCTCACTTTTATGAATCGGCTTCGATCCTGCCCGGGATGCCGCTTGACCGCGATATTCCTGCGAACATCTTTGCCCGTCTCTTCGTCACACCACTCTTATGAAAAACACACTCGCCCTCACCCTTGCCGCCGTGCTTGCCCTCGGTGTCTCCATCCAATCCACCACCAGCGCGCAGGACGCGGGCAAAGTGGACTTTGAGAAGCAGGTCCTCCCCATCTTGAAGGAGAGCTGCTTCAAGTGCCACGAGAAGGAGCATGAAGACGGTGGCAAGATCAAGAAGCCCAAGGGAGGTCTGCGTCTCGACAATGCTGCCGCCATCATGAAAGGCGGCAAAGAGAACCCGGAAGAAACCGTGGTGGCCGGCAAGCCGGACGCCAGCTGGCTGGTGAAGACCATGGCCCTCCCTGACACCGACGATCTGGCCATGCCTCCGGAAGGCAAAGGCGACCGCGTCTCTGCCGCCAACATCGCCCTCATCAAGAAGTGGATCACCGAAGGTGCCAGCTTCGGAGCCTGGAAAGGCGTCGAGTAATTTCTCAGTAACCACATCTCACCACGAAGGGCGGAGCCTTGGGCTCCGCCTTTCTTTTTCCATTCATGAACATACCCTTTCGTTTCACCACCTGCCGCGCCGGATCTGAAGCCACGCTCAAGCGTGACATCGCCAGCCACTTTGCCGGTGAACTCAACCCTGCGTTCATGAAGCCGCAGTTCATCACCTGGAAGGTGCGGCATCCAGGCTTCAGCCCGCCGAAGAACCTCAGCCACTTCGCGCGCGTCAGCGGCATCTCCATCGGCCTGTGCAAAACCATTGGAGAACTCGTCGAGCACGCCCGCCAGTTCGGCACCAAGCCGCTGCGCCTGCATGTCTTCCCCCGCATCACAGCCGAAGACGGCGTAGAAGCCGCCACCTGGCAGCGCATCGACACCCTCGCCGCTGAAATCACCAGCGTGCTGGAGCAAGCGGGCATCCCTCTCGAAACCAAGTTGCCCCTCGCTCATGGCGATCTGATTCTGGATGTCATCGTCGGCGAAACTGCGGAAGAGCCCCTCTTCCTCGGCAGCCACGAGCACCAGCCGGGCATGCACGCGCAGCCCGGCGGCCTGCCACGCATTGCCTTGCCGGAAGACGTACCCTCACGCGCCTGGCTCAAATTTGAACAAGCCCTCGCCTGGCGCGGCTGGGATGAACTCGATCTGCGCGGGCAGACTGCGCTCGACCTCGGCTGCGCCCCCGGCGGAGCCACCTACGCCCTGCTGCAGCGCGGCATGAACGTCCTCGGCATTGACACCGGCGAGATGGACCCGCGCGTGCTGGAGATCGCCAAAACGCAAGGCGTCCGGTTCGACCACTGGCGCACCGCCGCAGGCCGGCTCAATCTCACAGCCCTGCCGAAAGAGGTCGCTCTGCTGCTCTGCGACATCAATCTCGCCCCGCCGCTGGTGATTCCCGAGATCCAGCGCATTCAGGATGCCGTGCAGGCCCGCCGCCTGATCCTCACGATCAAGCTCAACACCCCTGCCCTCGAAGATCGCGCCCACGAGTTCATCGACACGATCCGTGATTTCGCCCCCGCTCCCGTGTTTGCCACGCAGCTTGCAGGCAATCGCCGGGAGATATGCATCTGCGCCGGATAGCGTGTTTAAAATGAGTGCCGGAGCGTCGGGAAAACCCAGCTTTCAAGTTCCACTTCTGAACGGAGAGCTGACTGTGAAGAAGGGCTGGACTCAGTCTACAGGCAAGAACCATGGTCGCCCCCCCTTGGAATTTGAACTCTGAAACTGGAGTCTTCGTGGCGGGAGAAGGGCTGTCCCACCAACCGTGACATGTTAAGTCATGCAAACCATGCCCTGCCCCTAAGAAAGGGTGCACCGAAATAAATTCCTCTTTAAAAAAAGTCGCTGTGAATGGCTTGTCAGGCATCGTTTTTGCTATATGAAATTCTGTCCTTCGGGCGGGTTTTTCAGGTCGAAGCCCTTTTTGGCTCCACTCACACATGGCTGGGTAGCTGATCCCCGGCAGGGCCGTGCCCCCCCTTCAGATCCTGCTTCCAAAACCTCCCGCGTGCCGACTTCCTGCGCGCGCCAGTTCATCTATTTCCACTTATGCTTACCCCTCGCCTCACCCGCCGTCTGCCCGCTTTCATCCTCGGCTGCCTGACGGCGGCGCTGCTGACCAGCCAAGTCATGGCGCAGGGCGGAGCGTTCATCAATTACACCAACGGCCAGACGTATGCGGCGGGCTACGACACCACCGGATCGATTGTCACCCTCACGCTGACCCTCGGAACGGCCACGCAGAGTGGCTTGCTCACCGGCAGCGGCAGCGTGCTCAAAGCCGACACTGGCACTCTCATCCTCTCCGCTTCCAATGATTATTCCGGCACCACCACGCTGACTGCCGGCACCCTCCAGGTGGTGGCCAGCGGGGCCATCTCTCATAGTTCCTCCGACCTCTACGTCGGGAAGCAGTCCGGCGACGTGGCCACCCTGCTCATCTCCGGCGGCAGCGTCAGCAATGCCAATGGCTATCTAGGCTACGACTCTGGCAGCAACGGCACGGCGATGGTGAGCAGCGGCACCTGGACCAACAACAGCGATCTCACCATCGGCAATGACGGCACCGGGGTGCTCAACATCTCCGGCGGCAGCGTCAGCAACGACAACGGCATTCTGGGGGCCAGCAAAGGCAGCAGCGGCACGGTGAATGTGAGCAGCGGCACCTGGACCAACAACAGCGATCTCACCATCGGCAATGACGGCACCGGGGTGCTGAACCTTACGGACCAAGGCAAGGTCTCCGTCAATTCTGGCAACGGCACACTGTACCTGGCGAATAGCAGCGACAGCACCGGCACGCTCAACCTCGGCACCGGCGGCACGGCCGGCATACTGAAAGCGGCCAGCGTCTCCGGTGGGGACGGCACCGCTGTGGTGAACTTCAACCACACCGGAGTCAACGTCTTCACCCCCACGCTGGGGGGTGCCCTGACGGTGAACCAGATCGGCCCCGGCACCACCACGCTCACGGCTGGGAACACATACACCGGCAGCACCCATGTCCTGGGCGGCACGCTGTTGCTGGGCTTTTTCCCATATTCACCGTCTGCGTCAAACATTCTGCCCAGCACCACGGACCTCACCCTCGGCAGTGGCACGCTCCACGTGAGCAGCTACATCAGCATAATCTTGGTCGGCGGCGGCATTATCCAGACCGGGAACAGCTTGGCCCCCGCTTTCCAAAGCGACAGCATCATAGTCATCGGGCCTGGAGGTGGAGGTATTTACCCGAGCACCCCTACCCAAACCGTGAACAGCTTCTCAACCGCTTTTCAAGGTGGTGGCAGCATCGTGCTGGACATGAACCGAACCTTGGTTCTCGGCACTCTCAACTCCATAGGCAAGCTCTCCGCAGTGAATTTCAACACCGCCGCCACGGGTGCGAACGGAGCCAACACAGGCAGTGGCGTCATCGTTCTCACCGGCCCGAGCGCCGGTGACGCCATCTCTTCAGGCTTCACCGTCACCGATGCCACCGGCTTTGGTCTGGCCACGGTCGATGGCTCGGATCAGGTCATCCGCCTCACCACCACCGCGCTCCTGCCCGCCAGCGGAGCGGACGCCGGCACAGACTACCTCATCAACAACAATGCGGGAAGCAGTAGCACAGCAGGCAGTTCCTCCCTCCTCATCTCCACTTCCCAGTCCGCTCGCAGCATCACCGTGGACACCACCGCCGCCTCTGGCGTACTGAGCCTAGCCTCGGGCGTGGTGCTTGGCAGTGATGTCTGGAACTTCGGCAGCAACGGCAACGGCGGCTTCTTATTCCTGGGCTCTGGCGGCGGCAGCCACACCTTTGAGATCACGGGCAGTGACTCCGGCGCAGGCATCACCACGACCACCGCAGGTGGCACCCTCCAGTTCAACAACTACAACGCCTCCCCTGTCACCCTCTCCACCAACATTCTGGACCACGGCACCACTAGCGTACTCTTCCACGGCCCGGGCACCACGATCCTCACTGGCACGAACATGTACAACGGGGACACCACTGTCTCCAGCGGTGTGCTTCAGGTGGCCGGCTCCGGCTCCATCACCAGCCTTGGCACCACCACCGTCGGCAGCCAGACGGGCGACAATGCCGTGCTCAACATCCTCGGCCTCGTGCAAGACTTTTCCGCCGTGGTCGGCGACGCCGCTGGCTCAACCGGCACCGTGAACGTGAATGGAAACGGAGAGTGGGACCAAAAAGACACCCTCACCGTCGGCAATTCCGGCACCGGCGTGCTGAACATTGACGGCGGCCTTGTCTCCAGCAGAGTCGGCATTCTCGGTGCCAATGCCGACTCCAGCGGCACCGTGACCGTGAGTAACTTCGGGGAGTGGGATGTCTATGGCGGTCTCTTCATCGGTCAGGACGGCACCGGCGTGCTGAACCTAACCGACGGCGGCGCTGTCTATTTGAACGGGTTTAAAAAGATTGCCGGTGGCACCGTCACCCTCGGGGCGCAGGGCACGTTGAACTTTGGCACTGGCGGAGCTACTGGCTATTTGTTGGGCACCACGACTGTGACAGGCGACAGCGGTGCCGTGGTGAACTACGATTATAACGACTTCGGAAGATTCAAATCTCCGTCCAACCCGGTGCTGACGGGCGATCTGGCGGTGAACAAGCTCGGCGGTGGCTATCTCTTCTTCGACCAACAAAACACCTATACCGGCGGTACCACGGTGAACGGTGGCACACTTGAACTCGATTTTTTCAGTGTCAAATCAGACATCATTTCCAGATCCTCCGCCCTGACCCTGGGCGGCGGCACACTGAGCCTCTACGCTGGAAAAGGCCCCAACAGCCAGACCCTGAACGGCCTCACCACCACCGCAGGCACCGGCAGCCAGATCTACCTCAGCTCCAGTGTCACCCTCAATCTGGGCGCGCTCACTTCCGCAGGCAGCGGCTCTGCGCTGAACTTCGACACCTATGACGGCGGCGCGGATGGTGCCAGAGTGGGCACCGGCATCGTCTTGCTCTCCGGTCAGACCACCGGCAGCGTCATCAATCCCGGCTACACCGTCACCGACTCCACCGGCTTTGGCCTCGCCACGGTCAATGACTTCAATCAAATCATCCGCCTCTCCAACACCAGTCTTCTGCCAGACAGCGGTGCTGTCGCAGGCACAGACTACCTCATCGACAACAACGACGGCGACAACACGGACCCCGGCAGCTCCATCCTGGAGATCACCGCCTCCCAGACCGCCCGCAGCATCACGGTGGACGCCACCCAATCTGCCGGTCGGCTCACACTGGACGCCGCCGTCGTCCTCAGCAGTGACGTATGGAATTTCGGCAGCAGCAATGGTTACCCATACGAGATCACCGGCAGCGGCCCCGGCACAGGCATCACCACGGCCACCGCAGGCGGCATGCTCCAGATCAATAACTACAACTACGGCACAAAAACGACCGTAACCATCTCGGCCCCGATCATGGACAACGGCGGCAGCGGCCTCCGGGTCGCAGGCACCGGCCTCACCATCCTCACCGGCGCTGACACCTACACCGGGGAAACCATCATCAACGGCGGCACACTCTTCATCAATGGCGACCACACGGCTGCCACCGGTGAAATCACTGTGCAGTCCTCCGCCGAACTGGCTGGCACCGGCATGCTCGGCAGCCACATCCACGTGCAGAATGGCGGCATCCTGACCCCGGGAAGCATTGCTGCTATCGGCACACTCACCGGGACGACCGCCACCTTTGACACCAACAGCATCTTTCATGTGATAGGCGGCGGCACCACCCTGAGCAGCCTGCACCTCACCGGCACCGTCACCCTTGCCGCTGGTGCTCTCTTCTACATCGACACCGACTCCCCGCTCACGCTCACCAAATACACCCTCATGACCGCCGCCAGCGGCCTGGATGGCAGCACCGCCTTCAATGTGGAGAGCAGTTTCGGGAAGCCGCTGAAGGGCGGCGATGTGCTCCCCGGCTACCATCTCGTTTACACTGGCAAAACACTTGAACTCGATGCCGATGTCACCGCACCCGCAGTCGCCTACTGGACCGGCAAGGTGGACAACAAATGGTCCTCCCTCACCTCCGGCAACAGCAACTGGGCTACCGCCGCAGACGGCCTCACCGACACCGCCGCACTCCCTGACTCACCCACAGATGTGACCTTCACCGCCCAAACCGTCCCCCTCAATACGACGGTCCTCACCGTCCTCGACCTCGACCTCACCATCAACAGCCTCACTGTCAATACGCCCACCATCATTACCGCAAATGGGGTCATCCTCACCGGGCCTGGTGCTCCACCACTGACCACGCACACGCTCACGGTGACCACCACCACGACGATCAACAGCCAGCTGGGCATCTCTGACGGAGCCACCCTCATCGACAATGGCACCCTTACCATTGCCAAAGAAGGCAACCTCTATGGCAACGGTGCCGTGCAGATGGCTGCGGATCAATCCATGATCGTCAACGGGAGCATTACCGGGCCCATTTCCGACTTCATCGTCCCCGGCGCGCAGGCACTCTCACTCACCACCTCCGGCACCGGTGCCATCATGATGGAAGCAGGCAGCACTCTTCATCTCAATCTCAACACAGGGGCAGGCCTCGGAGACAACACGGGCATCAGCAGCGCCGCAGGCGTCCTTAATCTCCACGGCATTCTCAATGCCACCGCAGGAGGCACCCTCGTGCTGGAAAACCACAATGCCATGACCGGCTTTGCCGGCGGCGACCAGTGGAAGGTCATCGATCTCAACAGCGGTGCCGGTGCCATCACCGGTCACCTCGCCCTCAACGACAGCAGCCTCGGCCTCGCCACCGGCTTCATCGGCACCTTTGACCAGACCACCGGCATCTACAGCATCGCCGACCACCGCCCTGAAATGACCACGCAAAGCTCCGGCCTGCCCATGGCCAATGCCGAAGGCCAGTCCATCAACTCCGGCGTGCAGACCGCCACCAACGACGTCAACAACCACCTCTTCAACCTCCGCTCCGGTGGCGGCGAAGAAGACTCGGACGGCAGCATCGCCTCCTCCTTGGATGAAGGCGTGGTCCTCGGCCAGGGCGACGGCCCCGAAGACCCCATCGCCAAGCGCGTCAAACGCACCCGCCAGTGGGAAGTCTTCACCACCGTCAACTACGGCAACGTCCGCCTCAATCCGATCAGCAACCAGTCCGGTGTGCAGATCGACTCCTGGGCCTCCAGCGTCGGCGTTGAGCGCCACCTCTCCCGCGGCTTCATGCTCGGCTTTGCCGCCACCTTTCTGCAAAGCACCCAGAGCTACACCGGCGGCCTCGGCAATCTCCATCTCGAAGGCCCTTCCCTTTCCGCCTACGTCTCCTACGTGCGCAGAAACTACTGGAGCAGCCTCCTCTACTCCTTTGGCGACTACGAC
Source organism: Verrucomicrobiota bacterium (assembly GCA_025360015.1). Taxonomy (GTDB): domain Bacteria; phylum Verrucomicrobiota; class Verrucomicrobiia; order Verrucomicrobiales; family Verrucomicrobiaceae; genus Prosthecobacter. The sequence goes on from JANYCZ010000059.1 coordinate 11,432, forward strand.
CTCGGCTCCCAGCGCAATCCCGGCCTTGGCCTCCCCACCGCCTCCGGTGCCACCAATGCCTACACCAACGCCGTTCAATACAACACCGGCTGGAACTTCCGCTTCCAAAACAACACGCTCATCACCGGCCCCTTCGCCGGCATCGACTACCTCCACGGCACCGTGGACGCCTACACCGAGACCGGCGGCGGTGCCGGTGCGCTGCACTACGGCAAGCAGACCTTCGAATCCCTCGTCACCCGCATCGGCTGGTCCGCCTCCAAGAAAATCGAAACCACCTGGGCCAGCATCATCCCGCAGCTCCGCCTCAGCTACGAGCGCCAGAACCTCAAGAATAACGGCACCAGCGTCAACCTCATCAATGCGCCTTTCAGCGCCGCTGGCGGCAATCAAAGCCCCGGGCAGGACTACATGGTCATCGGCACCGGCGTAAGCTTCCAGTTCAGCCCCGAGTTCAACCTGGTGCTCGGCTACCAGACGCAGATCTTCCGCAACAACCTCTCAGCCCACTTCGGCAGCATCCGCTTCGGCTACAGGTTCTAACGCATCGCAGACTCGCCTTCAAACAAGGCGCTAAACCCGCAGGGGCACGACCTTGCGGTCCAGATCATGGGTGGCGTGAATGCGCCGGACGGTGCCGCTGCGCGAACGCATCAGAATGGAGTGCGTTTCCACACGATGTCCCACGAGACGGCAGCCTGGCAGCAGGGGGCTGTCACTGATGCCTGTGGCGCAAAACAACGCGCTCTCACCGACGATGAGCTCATTCACTCGAAAGACCTGCTCCATCTCAGCCGCAGGCGTGTATGCCGCGACCTCGGCGCGATGCGCTTCATCGTGAAACCACATGCGCAACTGCATGTCGCCACCGAGGCATTTCAGCGCGGCAGCCGCCAGAATGCCTTCGGGAGAGCCGCCCATGCCCACGTAGAGATCGCAGTTCGACTCCGGCATGGAGGGCGCGACCGCCGCTGCGATGTCGCCATCCGTCACCATTCTCAAGGCAGCGCCCGTGCGGCGGATCTGCTCCACAATGTCGTGATGGCGGGGACGATCCATGGTGGAAACAACGAGATCGCGTTCACGCTTGCCCAGGGCCTGGGCCACGAATGCGATGACCTCCTGCAGCGGCATGTCGAGGAAACAGCGGTCCCCCCTGCCCTCCAGCGCCTTCTTCACCGCCGGTCCGTAGGCGATCTTGTGGCTGTAAAAGCTCGGAATGCTTTTCATCGCACACGGCGCGCCGTCAGGGATCTGCGCCGCCGCAATGACGGAAATGCTGTTGGGCAGGCCTTTGGCGATGTTGCTGGTGCCGTCGATGGGATCGAGAGCGATGTTGAAGCGCGGTGATCCATCACGCCAGGTGCCCAAGTGTTCACCCACGAAAATGCCGGGAGCATTGTCCTTGATGCCTTCACCGATCACGACCTCGCCACGAATGTCGAGAATGTCGAAGACGCCATAGATCGCGCTGCAAGCCGCACCATCCGCGAGTTCTTTCTCACCGCGCCCGAGCCAGTGGATCGCCTGCAGGGCCGCGTTTTCCGTGGCACGCACGAATTCAAATTCGAGGATGCGTTCCAGATCGTGAGTACTGCGCAGCGGTGGGAGAGATGTGGACATGGCGGGGGCGTGATTGGCACGTGGCTGGTTGCCACGCAGAAATGCCAGAATGCCGGACGAATGTCACGATCCCTTTTGGCATTTCGGGCAGAAGAACGTCGAGCGCTGGCCTTGGACGATGCGTTGGATGTCTGTTTTGCAGACACGGCAGGGCTCCTCCGCCCGGTCATAGACACGCAGGGCGAGCTTGAAGTAGCCGGGTTCGCCGCTCTCATTCACAAAGTCACGCAACGTGGTGCCACCCATCTTGATCGAAGCCGCCAGCACCTTGCGAATGGCCTGCACCAGCTTGACGAGTTTCGGCTTTGTCACCTTCCCCGCCGCCTGCTGCGGATTGATCCCTGCCGTGAACAAGGCCTCGCTGGCATAGATATTGCCGACGCCGACCACGACATGCGCGTCCATGATCACCTGCTTGATCGCGGCGGTCTTGCCCTTGCAGGCGGCCTGCAGATGCGCAGCATTGAATTTATCCTCCAGCGGTTCGGGCCCGAGGTTTTTGAGCAGCGCATGCTGCAGCGGATCGCCCTCAATCCACAAAGCCGCCCCGAAGCGACGCGGATCGTGCAGACGCAACTGCTTGCCCCCCTCCAGCGTGATGGCGAGATGATCGTGCTTCTTGAACGGTGTTTCCGCCGGCAGCACCCGTAGATTTCCCGACATGCCGAGGTGCAGCAGTAGCGTGCCTTTGGCGGTGCCAAACAGCAGGTACTTCGCCCGGCGTGTGCCTGTATCAATCCGGCAGCCTTCAAGCTCATGAATCGTGTCCGGCACCGGCCAGCGCATCCGCTTGTCCCGCACGATCACCTCCCGCACCCGCTTGCCAATCACATGCGGCGAGACACCGCGCAGCGTGGTTTCGACTTCGGGGAGCTCAGGCATGGCCTATTTGCTTTCCAGCGCCTGCTCCAGCGCTCTCCAAGCCAGCATGGCGCACTTCACGCGCTGCGGAAACTTCTGCACGCCCTCAAGCAGGATAAGCTCACCCAGCGCATCCTCATTCACAGGAGCACCGTCGCCCATGACGACGCGGCGGAAATCTTCGCGCACGGCGGCGGCTTCGTCCTTGGACTTGCCTTTGATCTTCTGCGTCATCATGGAGGCGCTGGCCTGGCTGATGGCGCAGCCCTGGCCGGTGAACTTGAGATCGTCGATGTGGCCGGTGTCGGACACGCGCACCCAGACGTCGATCTCGTCGCCGCAGGAGGGATTGTCGCCGTGGGCATGGAGGCAGGGCGGCGGGAGTTCGCCGCTATTGCGCGGGTTCCGGGAGTGATCGAGGATCACCTGCTGGTAAAGGTCGCGGAGGTCGTCGGAGAGCATGATCAGGTGAAGAACTTACGTGCGAGGAGCAGTACTTCGACGAGGCGATTGATCTCTTCGAGCGTGTTGTAGAAATAAAAGCTGGCGCGTGTGGTGCCGGGGACCTTGAAGCGCTTCATCAGCGGCTGCGTGCAGTGGTGCCCGCCGCGCATGGCCACGCCGTGGCTGTTGGCGAATTCCACAAGATCGTGCGGATGCGCGAAATCGAGATGGAAGGCGGCGAGCGCGCCCCGGTGGCCGCCCTGGGGGCCGAGGATGCGGATGCCCGGCACCTCGCCCATGCGCTGCACAGCGTAGTTGGTCAGGTTGTGATCATGCCGCTGGATTTTTTCGAGACCGATGGCCTCCAGATAATCAATGGCAGCCCCGAGACCGATGACACCGGCAATGTTGGGCGTGCCCGCTTCAAAGCGATGCGGCGGCGCTTTGTAGGTGCTGCTCTCCATGGAGACGGTCAGGATCATCTCGCCGCCACCATGCCAGGGCGGCATGGTTTCCAGCAGGGCCATGCGGCCATAAAGTACCCCGATGCCGGTGGGGCCGCACATTTTGTGGCCGGAGAAAACGAAGAAGTCGCAGCCGAGATCACGCACGTCGATGGGCATGTGGCCCGCACTCTGCGCACCATCGAGCACCGTCACGGCACCCACGGCTCGCGCCTTGGTGCAAAGTTCCTTGGCCGGATTGATGGTGCCGAGAGAATTGGAGATATGAACGAAGGCGAACAGCTTCACCTGTTCCGTGAGGAGGGTTTCAATGGATGCCTCGTCAAGCGTGCCGTCATCCAGCACCGGAATGTACTTGAGGGTCGCGCCAGTGCGCTGGGCGAGCAACTGCCATGGGACGATGTTGCTGTGATGCTCCATGCCGGTGATGAGGATGACATCCCCCGCCCGCAGATTTTGCGTACCCCAGGTGTTCGCCACGAGGTTGATGCCCTCGGTGGTGCCGCGGGTGAAAATGATCTCATCGTCCGACGCAGCACCGATGAAATGTGCCGCTTTTTTCCGCGCCGCTTCAAAGGCCTCCGTGGCGCGATTGCTCAACTCGTGCAGCGCACGGTGGACGTTGGAGTTGTCGCGCTCGTAGTAATGCGAAAGGGTCTGAATGACCGCGCGCGGTTTCTGGCTGCTGGCCGCGTTGTCCAGATACACCAGCGGGTGCCCATTCACCTGCTGATCGAGGATGGGGAAATCAGAGCGTATGCGATGCCAGTCCATGATCTTGGACCCTGGCGCTAGCGTGTCACCACGCCCTGGCGCGGTGAAGCAGCGGCGGCAGGCACCTGTCCGGCGTAGTGACCACGGCTTTCGATCTGACGGGCGCGCTCCTGCATGGTGGCAGGCTTGCCGTCAGTCGGCAGATTGTTTTCGGAAATGTAGCCCAGCAATGCTGAACCGGTTTGATCCAAAATTCTCAACGGATAGGTGTTCTTGAAAGCACTCCATGTCTGGCAGCTGGTCAGGCCGGAAGAAAGCAAAACGAGAAAACTAAGACGGGCGAATTTCATTACGGTCGTGTTTATCATGACGATCCAATTCTGTAAACAACAAGATGCTCAGTGCTTGAAAGCTACCTGGGAGCCGGTGCCATCCGCTGCCAGGAGGCCACGGCCATTTTTGGCCTGAATCTCGCGCCCGCGCATTTCCATGGCCTTGCCATTGGCTGCCCCCTTGCCGTTCTCATCCGCAAACATCAGGTAGTATGGTGCAAGACGCAATGCCGTACCGATCAGCCCGCAGTTGCTGAGCAACAGGCAGGCGGCAAGGGCAAAGATCAGACGGGAATTCACGGGCATTTGTTGGTAATATCACAGCGCCCCCCAAGAGTAAACATTTTTGATCTCCGCAGCCCAAGGCGAAACTTGCGTTTTCCCCAGCAAACATTGATCCTGCCCTTCCGTATTGGACAGCCCTTTCGTCCCAACCCACATGAAGCAACTGCTCACCCTCCTCCTCGCCCTCACCGCTTCGCTCCACGCGGAGATCGAACTCAAGCAGGGCGACAGCATCGCCATTCTAGGCAATGCGCTGCCGGACCGCTCGCAATATTCCGGCTGGCTGGAAACCATGCTGACCCAGGCCAATGCCGGCAAGGACCTCACCTTTCGCAATCTGGCCTTCTCTGGCGATGAGGTGCAAACCTGGCACCGCATCGACAACTTCGGCACGCGTGACGAATGGCTCACGAAGGTGAAGGCGGACGTCATTTTTGCCTTCTACGGCTTCAATGAATCCTTCAAAGGCTACGAGGGCATCGCGGAGTTCAAAAAGAACCTCGCCAAGTTCCTCGACGACGCCAAGGCGCAAAACTACAGCGGCAAGGGCGCGCCACGCATCGTCCTCTTCTCACCCATCGCCCTGCAAAAGCTCGCCAGCCCCAGCCTGCCGCCGGTGGACGAAAAGAACACGAACATCCAGAACTACACCGCTGCGATGAATGAAGTCGCCGCAGCCAAGGGCGTGACGTTTGTGGATCTCTACCAGCCCAGCGCCAAGGGCCTGCCGGAAGGCTCGACACTCGACGGCCTCTACATCACCGACAGCGGTGAAAAGGCCATCGCCGAGGCCGCCTTCAAGTCCCTCACCGGCAAAGACGCCCCGCAGGTGAATGAAAAGCTGCGCCAGGCCATCAACGACAAAAACTGGGAGTGGCACCAGCGCTACCGCACCGTGGACGGCTACAACGTCTATGGCGGCCGCTCCGGCCTCGCCTACGCCGCCGGGGTGGGTGGATTCAAGCAGAACGAGCGCAATCCGGAGAAGCCCTACATTTCCAACTACCAGGTCATGATGGAGGAAATGGCCCAGCGCGATGTGAAGACCGCCAACCGCGATCTGCGCGTGCACGCCATCGCCAAAGGCGGCGATCTGGTGGTCAAAGACGACAACCTGCCGTCCGTGGAAAAAGTGCCGACGAACATGCCCAATCCGAAGGAGGGCAAGGAGTTCAACAAGGTGCCAATGACCGGCATGACATTCACTCCTGAAGGCCTCGTAGAATTTCCCGACGCGAAGGAGGCCATGAAAAACATCCAGCCGGAGGCCGGCCTCAAGCTCACGCTTTTTGCCGATGAAAAAATGTTCCCCGAACTCGTGAAGCCGGTGCAGATGGCCTGGGACACACGGGGCCGCCTGTGGATCAGCGCCTGGCGGAACTACCCTGAGCGCACGCCAACGAGCACAAAGGGCGACAGCCTGCTCGTCTTTGAAGACACGAACGGCGACGGCACGGCGGACAAGATGACCGAATTCGCCGACAACCTGAACTGCCCCACCGGATTCAATTTCTACAAGGACGGCGTCATCGTCATGCAGTCGCCAAATCTCGTGTACCTCGAAGACACCAATGGCGATGGCAAGAGCGACAAGCGCACCATCCTGCTGATGGGCCTGTGCGCCGCCGACTCCCACCATGAAACCAACGCGCTGAGCTATGACTGCGGCGGCGCATTGTATCCAAGCGACGGCGTCTTCCACCGCACGCAGGTGGAGACACTCTACGGCCCTGTGCGCAACACCAACGGCTGCATCTACCGCTTTGACCTCAACCGCCGCTCGCTCGAACGCTTCACCACGGACGCCACGGTCAATCCGCATGGCAAGACCTGGGACCGCTGGGGCAATGCATTCTTCACCGACGCCACCGGCAACGTGAACACCTTTGCCGAGGCCTCCTCCTGCTACCTGCCCCGCGAAGGCGGCGGCAGCGCCAAGCTGCAAGAGTTCTGGAAACGCCCCGCGCGCCCCGGTGCTGGCAACAACATCATCTCCAGCCGCCATTTCCCCGAAGAGTGGCAGAACAATTTTCTCAACTGCAACGTCATCAGCTTTCAGGGCATCTGGCGCGTGCCGCTCCTGCCAGACGGCTCCGCTTTGAAAGGCGAGGTCAGCAACGAACTCGTGAAGGCCGATCCCGCCGTGTATCCCACCTTCCGCCCCAGCGCCGTCAGCGTCGGCCCGGATGGCGCGCTGTATTTCTGCGACTGGTCCAACGCCATCATCGGTCACATGCAGCACCATTTGCGTGACCCCAATCGCGACCACCTGCACGGCCGCATTTACAAGCTGACCTATGAAGGCCGCGACCTGCTCAAGCCCGTGAAGATCCACGGCGAAAGCATCGAACACCTGCTTGAAAACCTCAAGGTGTGGGAAGACAACGTGCGCATGCGCAGCAAGATCGAACTCGCCAAGCATGATGCCGCGAAGGTCGCCGCTGCCGCTAAAACCTGGGCCGCAAAGCTCGATCCGAGCGACAAAGAATACGAGCACCACCGCCTCGAAGCGCTGTGGACGCACCAGTGGGTCGATGTGGTGGACGTGGATCTGCTCAAAGCCGTTTTGCAATCCCCCGAACCCCGCGCCCGGGCCGCTGCGACGCGTGTGCTTTGCTACTGGAAAGATCGCGTTCCCGGTGCGCTCGATCTGCTGAAGGTGGCTGTCAATGATCCTGCCATGCCTGTGCGCATGCACGCCGTCCGCGCCCTCAGTTTTTACCAGCCCACGCCCGATGCGGAGAAGGCGCTGGAGATTGCCTACGACGTGCTCAAGCAGCCCACTGATTACTACATCGACCACGTCTTCAGCGAATCCCGCAAAGGCCTGCAGTCCGTGCTCAAGACCAAGATCCTGCCGAAAGACCCCGGCGCGCTGGCCGAATTCATCGCCAAGACCACCAATGCCGATCTCAAGGGCCTGCCTGATCTGGAACCCGTGCTTGTCGAAAAACTCACGCGCCCGAAAATCACCGCCGATGTCCGCGCCAAAGCGCTCGAAGAGCTCGCCAAGACTAGCGGTGACGACACGCCCGTCGTACTCGTGAAGATGCTCCAGCGCATCGAAGCCGCCGACGGCAAACTCAACGCCACTGCCGATGACCTTGGCAAGCTCCTGCTTTCGCAATCGCCCAACCTGCTTGCGCGTCACGGCACGCTCATCAAGACTCTGGCCAAAGACGCCAAACAAGCCCCCGTGAAACGCGCCTGCTACGCCGCCTACATCGTCGGCGACAAAACGCCTGACAATCTCTGGAAAGCCACCACGGACGGCGGCGAGCGCAACTACCTCATCGAAGCCATCGCTCTCATCCCTGCCAACGAAGCCGCTCTGCGCGCCAAGTTCCAGCCCCATCTCACCACGATGCTGGGAGACGCCAGCCTCGATGGCGGCCGCCTGCGCGCCGTGCTCACCGCCCTGCCCCTCATGGGTGCTGACCATGCAGGCGCGAATTTCCAGATTGTCGCGCAGCACCTCATCGACGGCAAAGAGCGCAACGCCGCCGCCAAGGCCCTCATGAAGTTCCCCAAGAACAACTGGGACGCCACCAAGGCGAAGCCCATCACCGATGCCGTGCTCGCCTACGGCAAGACCATCAAGCCCGCCGACCGCAGCAAACCCGAGTACGTCGAAATCATCGCCGCCGCCAAAGAAATGGCCGCACTGCAGGGAGATGCGGGCAAAGCCATTCTCACCGAACTGAAAACCATCAGCGTCGATGTCTTCGTCGTCCACACCGTGCATGAGCAGCTCCGCTTCGACACCACCAAACTTGAAGTCACCGCCGGCAAGCAGTTTGAAGTCATCTTCGAAAACGACGACGTCATGCCGCACAATTTTGTGATTGTCCCGCCCGGCAAGCACATGGAAGTCGGCACCGCCGCCATGACCATGACGCCTGACAAAGTGGACAAGCAAGGCCGTGCCTTCATGCCCACCGCATTCGAAAAAGACATCCTCGCCGCCACCAAGCTCCTCGAACCCGGCCAGACCGAAACCGTCAAACTCAAAGCCCCCTCACAACCCGGCGAATACGAATTCGTCTGCACCTTCCCCGGCCATGCGGTGCTCATGTGGGGCACGCTGAGCGTGGTGAAGTGATATGGCATAGTTGCACGCGGAGCGTCCTGGAGTGCGCCGGTCCTCCGGCGCTTTCGAACGTCCCCCTGCCCGCGAAAAGCTCCAGAGGGCTAGAGCACTCAAGAACGCTGCCGCGCCTGCCATGCTCCATGCATGGCGAAGAGCCTCAGTTCTCCTTGATCTTCCCCGCCAGTGAATCCAGCGTGCGCTTGAAGTCGTTGGAACCGGTGATGAGGTTGGTGACGACCTTGCAGGCGTGGATGACGGTGCCGTGGTCACGGCCACCGAATTCATCGCCAATCTGCACCAGCGGCAGCTTGGTGAGCGTGCGCGTGAGGTACATGGCCACCTGACGCGCTTCGGCGATGTTTTTCGGACGTCGCGGGCCGGTGAGGTCGCTGACGCGCAGATCGTAATGCGTGGCGATGATGCGCTGGATGCGGTCCACGGTGACAGTCTTTGACGGATCCTCGTCGATCACGTCATGCAGCATCGTGGCGAGCGCGGATTCCGTGGGGACGGAGCCTTCCAGCGAGACATGGGCGGCCACACGCATGAGCGCGCCTTCCAGCTTGCGCACGTTGATGCGGATGCGCTGGGCCATGAAGTCGAGGATCCATGGATCGAGCGAGACATTGAAGTCGCTCTGCTTGCGGCGCAGGATGGCAATGCGGGTTTCAAAGTCCGGCACCTGGATCTGCGTGGCAAGGCCCCATTCAAAGCGTGAGACGAGACGGCTTTCGAGATTTTTGATCTCGCTCGGCGGGCGGTCGCTGGCGAGGACAATCTGCTTCGCGTTGTTGAAGAGTTCGTTGAAGGTGTGGAAGAACTCCTCCTGCGTGCTGTCCTTGCCCTCGAAAAATTGCACATCGTCGATGAGCAGCACATCCACCTTGCGGTATTTCTGGCGGAACTGGCTGAAGGTCTGGCGCTTGATGGCGTCCACAAACTCGTTGGTGAACTGCTCGGAGGTGACGTAGCGCACGTTGGCACGTGGTTTGCGCGCCAGCACTTCCTGGCCGATGGCCTGTAGGAGATGAGTCTTGCCAAGGCCGGTGGCACCGTAGAAAAACAGCGGATTGTAGATGCGGCCCGGCTTCTCTGCCACGGCACGGGCCACGGCCACAGAATAGCTGCTGTTCGGGCCGATGACGTAGCTGTCGAAGTTGAACTTGGCGTTCAGTCCGGCCTCGCTGAAAAAGCGAATCGGCGCATGGTCAGCGGCATTGACACGCGCCGCCTTGAGTTCAGGCAGGGGCGCGAACGCAACGGGGGACGCCTCGGTCGCGACGTGGAATTCGATGACCGTCGGCACTCCAGTCACCTCCGCCACCGCATCGGTGACGGCGGCCGTGTGATTGCTCTCAATCCACAACTGATGGATCGGATTTGGCACGGTGATGACAAACCGGCCATCATCCGCAAGGCGCCCGGAGGTGCCGCTGAAGCAGCGTTGAAAGTTATCCCCACCCAGGCGCTTCACCAAAACTTCGCACACTTGATCCCAAACCGTGGGGACAGGCGTGAAGAGTTCAGTGTGTGCATGGTGTGCCGATCCGTTGAGAGAAGTGTTATTCGTGTGTTCATCGTTGCGCGCCATGATGAGTGTTTCTGGGAGAGTGAGGTCGGAATGAGGTTGAGAAGCGATGTCGAAGAATTTCAAACGGGAGCAATCAGAAGGCCATTGAATATCTTTTTAAATGACGACGCTTTGTATGTCGAAAACGACACGTGAAACAAGCTCTTCTTCGATATATTTTTAAAGTTTTGATGCGGGCATCGTAAAACATTTAAAAATAAATTCCCATTGGAATGTGGCGTGGACCGTGAAGATCCTGCGAATAGCCGTTTGCAACACAATAGACACGCAAAATACGTGCATGATTTGCCATAGATGCTGTCATGCGCCGGGCTGTGCCGTCGGCATCAATGCGCCTGCTTCACATGCTCACCGAGCAAATCACGACCAAAGTCGCCATCAAAGCTGCGCCAGACGCTGTGCACATGATTGGCATCGTTCTGCGTGTTGTCATACTCAAGCAGGAAGGTCTTGCCCTGCACACGGTAATAATGCGGCTCGCCGCGCTCCTTGCCGCCCGCCCAGGCAAAATAAATCGGGCCGCCGGCTTGAAACTCTGCGCGTGCAGCATCAGCGATTTCAGGGCGCATGCGGTCAATGTACTCGGAAATGATGCGTGTGAGCATGTCCTTCTGTTTTTCGTTGAGCTCGGAATTCGCGAGACCGGCAGGTGACAGCGCGCTCACTTTGTGCTCAGCAGCGGTGATCATTTCCTTGGGGGCTTCCGTGGTGATGAAGGCTGTCTTGAACTGCTCAGGTGTGAGCGACTTGACGAGCTCACGACCCAGTTCCTCCTCAACACCGAGCACGCGCAGGCCGGTGAGCGGTCCCTGGCGGATCTCTCCTGGATTGGTGCCCATGAACGCAGGGGTGGCGCGGATCATCTGGCCGTCCTTGAGGGTAAAATTCAGTGACAGGTGATGCCCTTCGACACGCCAGCCCCAGACTCCCTTGTCAGCAGGTTCGCCGAAGATCGAGACAAAGTACTTTTCCGGATCACGCTTTTCGCGCGTGGCTGCGCGCTTGGATTCATCCGCGCCTTCCATTTGATAGAGCACTTCTTCGAGGCTCATGATCGTCACCGCCTTGGCGGAGCCACGAAAGCTGAGACCCGTATTTAAGAGGGCGTGGGCGAGCAGGCGCTGCTGCGGCGTCATCTCCTTGAGTGGCAGCCCCTTGCGCTCACGCGGAATGAAATGCCAGTTTTCACGCTCCTCGGCGGCGAAATCGAAACAGGCCTTCGCCTTTTGCTCCGGGGTCAGCGCTGCCAGAAAGACCTTGGCGATGGCGGACATCTGGGTGCCAGCATCGTGAGCCTCGACATTGCGCAGAGTGAAACTGGAAAAAGCAAGGCAAATGCCAAGAAACGGTGAGAGGCGCTGAGCGAGGTGCATGGTGGTGAATGAATCGGCGTGAATGGTTGGCGGGGCAAGTCGAACGCTCCTTCCACCAGCGGTTTGTCATTCATTGTCATCAATTTTCGTGTTTGCGCACGCCGAGTCGTTGACACTTTCCGCCGCGAGGTTGTAGTCTGATGATTATCGTAAAATACCGATTTCTCGTACCACCCGCCACGCCGATCCGAATTCATGTACTCCAATGAAGCATACCTCCTCGAACAGCTCGAAGAAACCGGTCAGCTGACCGGGCGTGACATCCAGCAGGCAAAAACGGGGCTGAAACCCGGCGAGAGCGCCATTGCGGTGCTGATTAAATCGGGAGCGATCACGGATGAGCAGATCGCACGTACGGTGGCGGTGAACTCCGGCATGGAATACGTTGATTTGAACGGCTTCGAAGCCAACCCTGCCCTGAAGGGGCTCGTTCCTGTGGATGTGGCGAAGAAATATAAAATCGCGCCGCTGGGGATGAATCAGAGCACCTTGCAGATTGCGGTGGCCGACCCGTTTGATTTCGAAACGCTGGATGCGCTGCCACACGTGCTGCAGCCAGACATTGAGTTCTTCTGCTCCACACCGGCGCTGATCAAGACCGTACAGTCCAACATCTATGGCAATGACGCCATTCTTGGCATTGAAACGAAGGGCGCAGACGCTGGCACTTCCTCAGATGCCGATGCCCCGGTCATCAAGCTGGTGCAGAACCTGCTGATGGAGGCGTTCAAGCAGAAGGCTTCTGATATTCATATTGAACCGCTGGAAAAGGACATCCGCATCCGCTACCGCATGGACGGCGTGCTGGTGGACGTGGAGCATCATCCGAAACGCCTGCACTCCGCGATCATCGGCCGTATCAAAATCATGACCGGCTCCATGCAGCTGGATGAAAAGCGCGTCCCGCAGGACGGCCGCATCCAGATGCACTTCAACGACAAGGAGATCGACATGCGTGTGTCCATCATCCCCACCAACAACGGCGAGAGCGTCGTCATGCGTGTGCTCGACAAGAGCAGCCTCAAACTCGGCCTGGTGGATTTGGGATTCTTGAGTGATGACCAGGCCTCCTTTGAGCAGCTCATCACACTGCCGGACGGCATCATTCTGGTCACCGGCCCGACGGGCTCCGGTAAAACGACCACGCTGTACGCCTGCCTCAATTTCATCAACCGCCCTGACCGCAAGATCATCACGGTGGAAGACCCGGTCGAATACGAACTCGCCGGGATCAATCAGGTCATGGTGAGGGAAGACGTGGGCATGACCTTCGCTGCGGCACTGCGCGCCATGCTGCGGCAGGCGCCCAACATCATCATGCTGGGGGAAATTCGAGACTTGGAGACGGCTTCCATCGCCATCCAGGCCTCGCTCACAGGCCATCTGGTCTTTAGTACGCTGCATACAAACGATGCCCCGAGCGCCGTGGCACGTCTCACGGACATCGGGGTCAAGCCCTTCCTCACCGCCTCCGCCGTGCGGGCGATCGAAGCTCAGCGGCTCGTCCGCAAGCTCTGCCCGGACTGTAAACAGCCCGGCTCTCTGTCCACTCATGAACTGCGTTCCCTCGGACTCGAAGCAGCCCAGATGGCCGAGTCCACCATCATGAACGCCGTCGGCTGCTCCAAATGCCGCCAGCGCGGCTTCCGCGGCCGTATGTCCATCGTCGAAATTTTCAAGATCAACGACGAAGTGCGCGGCATGATCAATCAGCAGCTCACCACCCCCCAGCTGCGCAAACGTGCGCGTGAACTGGGCATGCGCACCCTGCGTGAGGATGGCATCCGCAAGGTACTTTCCGGCTCCACCACCGCCGACGAGGTCATTGAGTCGACCATGTCCGACGCCGATTGATTTACATTCCTCGAATCTCCAACGAACTTCAATCTTACAGACGACTATGACCCCCCATAATGTGGTAGAGATGCTCAAAAGCCGGGGCGTGATCGACAAAGGTCTCGCCTATGACATCGAGCAGGATGCCGTGCAAAACGGCAAAGACATTGTTCAGGTGCTGCTGTCCTACGGCATCTACACCACTGAGGACGAATTCTGGGCGCAGGTGGCCGATGAACTGGGCGCCGACCACTTCGATCTCGACAATTTCGAGCCACCGCCCTCCGTGGTGGCGTTGATTCCGGGGGGGATGGCGCGTCTCTATGGCGCATTCCCGATCACTCTGGATGCCCAAGGCCTCCATGTGGCCTTCACCGATCCGCTGAATCCCCAGCTGGTCGAGGACCTGCGTTTCGGTCTCGAAAAAACCATTGTGCCGGTAGTCGCCCGCCGCAGTCAGGTACTGAACCTGATCGAGAAGTACTATGGTGCCGGCGCACCCAGCATTGAGGAAATTTTCGGCCAGCTCGGCAAGGCTGGCAAAGACGGGATCACGGCTGAAGCCGAAGCCAATTCCGCGCCCATCGTCAAATTCGTCGATCTGGTGATGCAGCAGGCCATCAAGGAACGTGCCAGCGACATTCACTTTGAGCCGTTCGAGCGTGAGTTCAAAATCCGCTACCGTGTGGATGGCTCCCTCTATGAGATGGCGCCGCCACCGCTCCACCTGGCGACTTCCATCATCTCCCGTGTGAAGGTGATGGCGAGCATGAACATCGCCGAGCGCCGCATCCCGCAGGACGGACGCATCATGACCAACGTGGGCGGCAAGCCGGTGGACATGCGCGTAAACTCCCTGCCCACCCAGCACGGCGAGTCCGTGGTATTGCGCGTTCTTGACCGTTCATCAATCAACATTGAGCTCGATGCGCTGGGCATGCAGCCCTTTCTTCAAGACTACATCGTCGAGACCATCCACAAGCCCAATGGCATCTTCATCGTCACTGGTCCGACTGGTGCCGGCAAGACCACCACGCTCTACGCCTGCCTGCGGCGGATCAACACCATCGACTGCAAGCTGATCACCGCCGAAGACCCGGTGGAATACGAGCTCGATGGCGTCATGCAGGTGCCGATCAACGAGGCCGTCGGACTGACGTTTGCCAAGGCCCTGCGTTCCTTCCTGCGTCAGGATCCCGACCGCATCATGGTGGGAGAAATGCGCGACCTTGAAACCGCCCAGATCGCGATCCAGGCCTCGCTCACCGGCCACTTGGTGCTCAGCACCCTGCATACGAATGATTCCGCCGGTGCTGTCACACGTCTGGTGGACATGGGAGTGGAGCCCTTCCTCGTCTCAGCCACGCTGGAGGGGGTGCTCGCCCAGCGCCTCCTGCGCACCATCTGCAAAAGCTGCCGCTCACCGTATGAGCCCAGCCTGCACATTCTCAATCAGCTCAATCTCACGCCGGAAGATATCGGCGGGAAACACTTCTACACCGGCTCAGGCTGCTCCGTCTGCGGCAGCAGCGGCTACAAAGGCCGCAAGGGCCTTTACGAACTGCTGGATGTCACCGACCCCATCCGCGAGCTCATCACCAGCCGCGCCCCCTCCATCGTACTGAAGCAGAAAGCCATTGAGCTGGGCATGGTCACCCTGCGTGAAGACGGCCTGCGCAGCATTTATGATGGCTCGACAACCATTGAAGAAGTCCTGAAATACACCTGATTCCGGCGACGCAAGCTGGCTCAGCCTGTCCGTATGCATCCCTGCATATTATTTGATGGACAGAACGCCAGCCGTCCCGGTATTCTAAAATTACACCGAACAACCGCCGCAGATACGCCCTATGCCCACGTTTCATTACATCGCCCTGGATCAGAACGGACAGGAAACCGCCGGAGATCTTGATGCTGCCTCCGAGGCAGATGCCATCAATCAACTGCGCCAGTCCGGCCTGTATCCGACCAGCGTCGCCGCTGAAGGTCAGGGGCAGGCGGCTGCCATCAAGAAACGGGTCAAATCCAGCTCGAAGGGCAAGACGAAGTCCGTCAAAGTCGGTGCCAATGCCAAGGTGAAGAGCAAGAGCCTGATGATTTTCACGCGTCAGCTCGCAACACTCATCGACTCCGGACTGCCCTTGCTGCGCGGTCTCACCGTGCTGGGCCGGCAGGAGCCGAATCTGGTGATGAAAGGGACGATCACCACCCTCGCGGACAATGTGCAGACAGGCAGTACTTTCTCCGAAAGCCTGCAGCAGTACCCCCGCATCTTCAACAAGCTCTACGTCAACATGGTGAAAGCCGGCGAACTTGGCGGTGTCCTTGAACTCGTTCTCAACCGTCTCGCCGAGTATCAAGAGAAGGCCCAGAAGCTCAAAAACAAGATTGTTGCCGCGATGGTTTACCCCATCATCGTCATGTTCATCGCCGCAGGCATCATGGTCTTCCTCATGATGGTCATCGTGCCACGCTTTGAGTCCATCTTTGATGACATGATCCCTGGCGGCAAAGAAAAGCTCCCGGCGCTGACCAAATTCGTCATCAACTTCAGCCGCGACATGCTTGACTACAAATGGGTTCTGCTGAGCCTCATTGCCGGAAGCGTGGCTGGCTGGCGTGTGCTCGCCTCCACCCAAGGCGGACGCCGGTGGATTGATCGCATGAAACTCAAGCTTCCGCTCTTCGGCGATGTGCAGCGCAAGACCGCCATTTCACGCTTCACCCGCACCCTGGGAACCCTGGTGACCTCCGGTGTGCCGATCCTGCAAGCCTTGAACATCACCCGTGACACCGCCGGCAACATGATTGTTTCCGACGCCATCACCAAAGTGCATGATGCCGTGAAAGAAGGTGAGTCCATGGTCGCCCCCCTGGAGTCCAGCGGCGTGTTCCCACCCATGGTGATCTCCATGGTCGATGTGGGTGAAGAAACCGGCCAGCTCCCCGAGATGCTTCTCAAAATCGCCGATGTGTATGAAGACGAAGTGGACAATGCCGTATCCGCCCTCACCTCCATGCTGGAGCCGCTGATGATCGTCGTCCTCGCCGTCGTCGTCGGTGTGATCGTGATGGCCCTCTTCCTTCCGCTCATTGAAGTGATCAAGAACCTCAGCGGCGGCGCTGGCGGCTAGACCGGCCAAACCTGCAGCTACACCCCAACCTTTCTCTGGAGTCATGAAAACAACCCTCTTCAAATTCCGTTCTCGCGCACGCGCCTTCACCTTGGTGGAGATGCTCATCGTGGTCACCATCATCTCGATGCTCGCCGCCCTGACCCTCGGCGGCTATACCTATGCCATGCGCTCCTCCAAGCGGCGCCTCACCACTGGAGCATTCGAGGCGATCAAACTCGCTCTTGAACGTTACAATTCGGATTTCGGCGAATACCCACAGCCCGCCGCCACCAATCAAATGGTCCAGTTCCCTCCGGGGACCTTAGCCTATGACACGTCCGGGGCGGCATGCCTCTACCAGGCGCTGACGGGAGATGGTTATGACCAGATCAGCGGGGTCACTGCAGCAGGCGGCGGAGGTGGAACTTCGGATGGAAAAGTGGAGGGCACCAACGAGATCAAAAACAAAATGTTCGTCGAAGTCCCCCAGACCATCTTCACCCGCAAAGGCTCCACCTACATTCTTATCGATGGCTTTGGTCACCCGTTTCAATACATCAAGGCCGCTCTTCCAGCCGTCGCTGTCGGTGGCGCGGCTCCCGCCCCCGTTACGCCCACCACCATTAACTCCACCTACGATCTGTGGTCATTTTCAGAGGACGAAGTAAACACCTACAAGAAAAGCATCGACACGCTGAAAGACCCCACGCTTTCCGTGAAATGGATCAAAAATTGGTGATGCGAGGCTGCTGCATCCTTTGAAAAACGATATTGACGGCTGGTTCATGGGCGAAGATTGATAACGTATGCCCATTGGTCTTGCCATTGCCTCCATTCTTGCGCTGTTCATCAGCTTCTGGACGCTGAACATCGCGCGTGACCCGAGCGTCTGGCGCCTCTGGTGGATGGATCTCCTGGGAGTTCTTGACGTCGATTCCGACCGTGAGCAGCGGCGGAGTCAGGAGCGCCAGATGTCCTTCATTTGCTATGCCTTGTTCATGCTGCTGCTGGCCAGCAGCCTGAGCGGCGCTTTCTGGACGGTGGATCTCGTACGAGAATTCAAACGCGACAAGACGCGATTTGAACGCGAGGTGGACAGCTCCGCCCGCGAATTCGAAAAAGTCAAAAGCAAGCCGCAGAGCATCAAACGCTGAGCCTCCGGGCCAGCAGGAGCCGGATTTTGGTTTGCACGGGGCGTCCATCGCTGCGAAGGAAACGTTTCATTCCATTCCCGACCCCCATGAACCGCCAGGAAAACCTCGAAGCTCTCTTTCGCAACGGCAAGACCGTCATTCTCCCCATCGACCACGGTTGCGCCATTCCCGTGCCTGGTTTGGAAAATCCCTTTCAGCTCATCGATCAGGTCAATGAATTCGTCGATGGCTACGTCATGAACCTCGGCGTCGCCCTGCGTGCTGCCGACAGCCTTGCAGGCAAGGGCATCATCCTGCGCACGGACGTCTACAACACCCGCACCACCGGTGAAGGTGCTGGCAGCATCGGCGTCTATGGCGTCGAGGAGGCGGAAATGGTGGGTGCCAATGCCGTCATGAACATGCTCTACCCTGGCTCCGCCTATGAGAAGGCCAACTTCCAGGAGTGCGCCGACCTCATTCGCCTCAGCCTCGACACGGACATCCCCGTCATCCTTGAGTCCCTGCCCTTCGCTCTCGGTGCGCCGGAAAAATACACGGTGGAAAATGTCAGCTTCGCCGTCCGCCTCGCAGCCGAACTCGGCTCCGATGTCGTGAAGACCCCCTACCCCACCAACGGCACGGTCGAAGATTTCCGTCGCATCGTGGGGCAGAGCTTCGTGCCGGTCATCATCCTTGGCGGTGCTGCCATGGGAGACGACGCTGGCCTCTTGAAGATGGTCGAGGACGCCATGGACGCCGGAGCCGCTGGCATCGCCATTGGTCGCAATGTCTGGCAGCACAAAAATCCTGCCGCCATCTCCCGCAGCCTCGCCGCCATCGTGCATGAAGATGCCTCCGCTCTCGAAGCCCTCGCGCTGCTGAAAGAACCGGTGCGCTAAACCAGTTTCGTTTCAACCCACCATGAAACGACTGCTTCTCGCCGCCAGCCTGTTCACCGCCTGCTCTCTTCACGCCCAGCAGCTTCAATCCTTCGACATCAAGGCCGACGGCTGGGCTGAAGGCGAGCCGCCAAAGGATGTCTTCGTCGTCGATGGCACCATCAAGATCGCTGCGCGCGATGGCAACAAAGCCATCGTCATTGATCCCAATCCCATCACCGACGCCAGCGCCCAGTTCGCCGTCTCCGCCAGCGGCAATGCCAGCATTGAGGCCAGGATTCTCGCCATCAAGCGCGGCCGCAGCACGCCGCGCTTCGGCGTCAGCGTTCATGGCATGAGCGGCCACCGTCTAATCGTCAATCCCGCCAAAAAATCCCTCGATCTCGTCAAGGGTGATCAGACGCTCGTTTCAGTCCCCTTTGCCTGGACCAGCGAAGTCTGGGTGAAGGTCAAACTCGAAGCCAAAAAGGGCGCAGGAGACGCCTGGGCCATCACCGGCAAAGCCTGGACCGCCGACGCGGCCGAGCCTGCCGAGCCCCTCATCAAACACGAGGAAACCAAACTCAAGGGCCAGGGCAAATGCGCCATCTGGGCCACCCCCTTCTCCGGCGAGCCGGTGTTCTTTGACGACATTAAAATCAGCGTCGAAACTGCGGCTCCTTAAAGTAGAGTCTTGTTCCTGCGGAACAAGACACCCTTGTTGCACAGCAACAAGGCAACTTTCCATCGCTCACGGCGTGGACGGTGGGCTGACGGTGGTGCTGGCAGGCAGCGTGGCCGCCGCGTCTTTACCGCTGAGCAGTTCGAATTTCGTCAGGCGGGCAAACATGAACCCGACAAAGACACTGGCATTCATCTCGATGGGAACTCGCAGTTCGTCATCCGAAACCCAGATGGTCGCCTCCTTCATCTTCTTGTAGGCGCTGAGGACCAGCGTCGTGCGATCGATTTTTCGGATCTGCAGCCCCAGCTTGATGCAGGGGCGCTTTTGCCCCCCATACACAATGGTTTCACGCCCCTTCACCTCGAACGTGGTCAGGTAGGGCGTATCCCAGGGCTGCACCACCCGTGTGATTTTTTGCCCGTTCTTCAGTTCCAGGCTGCGCACATAGAGGATCACAGAAAGAAGGTCATCCATGGGTCCATAGGCGCACGATGTTGTCGAAGTGCTCGGTGAGCCCTTCACCGGCTGTACGTGCGTCTGCGTGATCACACGGTTCCGTTCAAACGACACGCGGTAGCGGCAGGTCTCTTCACGGTCCGTCTCACGGTACTGCAAAAAGTGCGCCCGCAGATCACCGCGATGCATGATGGAGGTCATCTCGCAGTCGTATTTCCACAGCGCACGCGCCAGACCAGTGCTCGCTGCGGTGGCATCAGCACGCAAGAAATCTCCCGCCTCACGTACAGTCAGCGTCGCCTGCCCCGCCGTCATCACATGACTCCAGCCGATGTCAAAAGTCAGCTTGCCTGGTGGCACCGGCCTCTGGGTTCCGGCGGTGCCAGGCGTGAGCTCTTTCACCCATTCCGGCGTCTGAGCACGAGCCACCGCATGATTCAGCAAACCAAGGAGGAGGAGCAGCAGAGTGCGCATTCAGCAGTATTCCCCCGATTTTCCCTTTTGCCAGTCTGTGTCTTTTCCGCCACAGTCCCGCCAATCATGCACGATCCACGAATTGACGCCCTCTCCCGCCAGCTTGTCCGTTATTCCACCAAGGTGAAAAAAGGCGATCTCGTCTGGATCGACCTCTTCGATGTGCCAAACACCGTGGGCCAGAGCCTCATCCGCGAAGTCGTCGCCGTCGGTGGTCTGCCCATGGTCCGCATCAACGATGCGGTGCTCACCCGTGAGCAGATGATCCATGCGGGCGAAAAACAGTACGACATCATCGCGGAAAACAACCTCGCCCTCATGAAGCAGACCGACTGCTACATCGCCGTGCGTGGCAGCCACAATATCACCGAAGCCGCCGATGTGCCGCCGGAGAAGATGAAGCTCGTCATGGCCAAGCTCCGCCCTGTGCAGAACGAGCGCGTCAACAACAGCCGCTGGGTCGTCCTGCGCTGGCCCACCGCCTCCATGGCCCAGCAGGCAGGCATGAGCACCCAGGCCTTTGAAGACTTCTTCTTCCGCGTCTGCCTGCTCGACTACGCCGCCCTCCTACCTGCCATGAAAGCGCTGAAGCAGCTCATGGACAAAACCAAGCACGTCCACCTCATCGGCCCCGGCACGGATCTCAGCTTCAGCCTCAAAGGCCTCAAGGCCATCGCCTGCGGCGGCAATCACAACATCCCCGACGGCGAAGTCTTCACCTCTCCCGTCAAAACCAGCGTCGAAGGCGTCATCAGCTACAACGCCCCCACCATCTACCAGGGCATCGCCTTCGACAGCGTGAAGCTTGAGTTCAGCAAGGGCAAGATCGTCAACGCCACCGCCAACAACACCCCCGCTATCAACAAGATTCTCGACAGCGACGAAGGTGCCCGCTACATCGGCGAATTCGCCATCGCCTTCAATCGCGAGATCAAGGAGCCCATGCGCGACATCCTGTTCGACGAAAAAATCGCCGGCAGTTTCCACTTCACCCCCGGCCAGGCCTACGAAGGCGTTGCCGACAACGGCAACCGCAGCCAGGTCCACTGGGATCTTGTCAACATCCAGCGCCCCGAATACGGCGGCGGCGAGATCCGCTTCGACGGCAAAGTCATCCGCAAAGACGGCAAGTTCCTCCTGCCGGAACTCAAGCCGCTCAACTACTAAAGTTGACCCGTTGCGCCGCAACCGTCGGAAAGAACTCCCGTTGCAGCGCCACTGGACTACTTCGCCACCGGCGGCTGAAAGTTCAGCAGTTCGATCTCCACCGCATGCTTCCGCTCCGGCAGCAGCTCCACCATGCTGATGCTGCCGTACTCAATGTTGAAATGCGCAAGATGCGCCAGCGGCACCTCCAGCAACAGCGCGATCATCACGCGGATGATGCCGCCATGGCAAAAAATCGCCACCTTCTGATCCGGGTGCGCATGGATGATCTTCAGCAGGCACTCCTGCACCCGCGACTTCAATTCCCCGATGTCCTCGCCATTCGCGATGCCATTGCTCTCGATGATCTCCAGCCAGTCAAACGCACTCACGCCGAAGTTCTTCTTCACCTCATCCCAGCGGCTGCCGGTCCAATCCCCGAAATCGATCTCCCGCAGTCCGGTCATCAGCACCGGCTCCATGCCCCGCTGCTTGGCCAGCGGAGCCATCGTCTGCTGCACCCGCAGCATCGGGCTCGCATACAGCCCATCTAGCTTCGTATCCTTCAGCCACTCCGCTACCGCCTCCCCCATCCGCACCCCCAGCGGCGAAAGCCCCATGTCAATGCGCGAGCCTCCAAACACCTTGTGATACTTCTCATCCACCTCCCCGTGGCGGATGAAGTAGATCTGCATGGGATGATTCGGGAGATGAGATTTCACAAGTGGTCGATGAAAGGTGGGGAAAAATAAGGAAGGCAGCGTTTTGACGCTGCCTTCCAGAATGGTTGGAATAAAATCCGGCGGCCTTACACCGTGCCGAAGATGGTCTTGCCGGTGCTGAGGAGGTCGTTGCAGGCTTCCTTCATGCGGTCGCAGAGGCCTTGCTCACCCTTCTTGAGGTAGGAGCGTGGGTCGTAGGTCTTCTTGTCGCCCACTTCACCGTCGATCTTGAGGACGCCGGCGTAGTTTTTGAACATGTGATCGACGATCGGGCGGGTGAAGGCATACTGGGTGTCGGTGTCGATGTTCATCTTCACCACGCCGTAGCCGAGGGTCTCGCGGATTTCTTCGAGCAGGGAGCCGGAACCACCGTGGAAAACGAGGTCCATTTCGGACTTGGCACCGTGCTTGGCGGTGACGGCGGCCTGGCCATCGCGCAGGATGGTGGGCTTGAGCTTCACAGCGCCGGGCTTGTAGCTGCCGTGGACGTTGCCAAAGGTAGCGGCGAACATGAAGCGGCCGATGCCACTGAGGGTCTCATACACTTCCAGCATGTCTTCAGGCGAGGTGTAAAGCTTGTCGGCGGCGACACCGCTGGTGTCGTGACCGTCTTCTTCACCACCGACGACGCCGGCTTCGACTTCGAGGATGATTTCGTGCTTCACGCACTCTTCGAGCAGTTCCTTGGAAAGGCGCATGTTCTCAGCCAGCGGCAGTTCCGAGGCGTCGAGCATGTGGCTCTGGAAAAGATTGTTCAGGCCGGCAGCGCGACGCTTGGCAGTTTCGGCGATGAGAGGCTTGAGGAAGCTGTCCACCTTCTTTGGCTGGCAGTGGTCGGTGTGCAGACCGACGAGGATGTTGTAGCGCTCAGCCAGACGATGGGTGGCTTCAGCGAGGACGATGGCACCAAAGGCCTGGTCCTTGAGGGAGGTGCCGGAGGCAAACTCGCCGCCGCCCGTGGAAACCTGGATGATGCCGTCGGACTTGGACTCCGCGAAGGCCTTCAGCGCGCCATTGATGGTCGTGATGGAGGTGACGTTGATCGCAGGATAGGCGTAACCACCCTTCTGGGCGGCATCAAGCATGGCACGGTATTGGGCGGGTGTGGCTACGGGCATCTTTGTGGTGTGTGTTTGAGAGTGGAACGTCCCGAGGGAAGCAAGAAACGGGCCGGGTGCAAGAAGCGCTTCGTATTCAGCGTGCGTGAACAAAAGGCGGCACGGCATGTCTGCTCCTGTATGCCCCCGTTGGATGCGTGCGAATTCTGCGACCCCAAAAGCAGTCTCACCCTGCTGGTCTCCCCTCATTCTCCC
Organism: Verrucomicrobiota bacterium; assembly: GCA_025360015.1. Lineage (GTDB taxonomy): Bacteria > Verrucomicrobiota > Verrucomicrobiia > Verrucomicrobiales > Verrucomicrobiaceae > Prosthecobacter. The sequence continues at coordinate 34,971 of JANYCZ010000059.1, forward strand.
CGCACTCGCTGGTTGACGCCCGACTATTAAGGTTCTTTAACTACAGCAACTCATCCACCCGCAATGCCGCCCATGGAATCCTTTCTCTCGCCCGGCCTGCAGTATGGCCTCGAACACAGCACTCCCACCTGCTGGATCATCTGCGGCGTCCTCGCGCTGCTTTCCATCACCAGCTGGGCGGTGATCCTGAGCAAGCACTTCCTGCTCTCCCGCGTCCACAAGGCCAACCTGTCCTTTCTGCGGGAGTATCGCGAGAGCAACCACGCGCTGGAGCTGTATCAGCAGCGCGAGCCGCATGAGTTCTCCTCCTTCTACCACATCTACCACGCCGCCTGCCGTGAGATGTCGTGGTACCTCCTGGGTGAAGACGAGCCTGGCACCACGTTTGCGGCGCGGCTGCAGGGCGCGGGACGCATCACCCCCTCGCAAATGAATGCGGTGCAGGTGGCCATGGAACGCAGCGTGGCAGAGGCGGCGCTGCGGCTGGAGGCCCGCATGAGCTGGGTGGCCACCGCCCTGAGCGGCGCGCCCTTTCTCGGTCTTCTGGGCACCGTATGGGGCATCCTGGACACCTTCAGCACCCTGACAACAGCGTCTGACACAGCAACACTCGCCACCCTGGCTCCTGGCATCACCACCGCGCTGGTCACCACGGTGCTGGGCCTGGTGGTCGCCATCCCGAGCATGGTCGGCTACAATGCCCTCGTGAACCGCATTCGCGGCATGGTGGTCCGGCTGGACAACTTCGCCAGTGAGCTGAATGCAGGCTTTGACCGCACCTTTGTGGACCATCGCTTCAGCAACGAAGCCCTGCCCAGCATGAGCGCGCTCGGCAGCCCATCCATGCCCGCCTTTACCGGCACCAGCTCCTCCCCCCTGCCCACGTCAATGCATGCCATGCATGCCCGCGCATGAAACGCCACTCCAACAGGCATCAGCTCCGGCTCATCACTGAGATCAGCATCACCCCGCTGATGGATCTGGTGCTGGTGCTGCTGTTTGTCTTCCTGCTGGCCGCCCCGTTGCTCAAGGCGGACAAAGGCATGCTGACCCCGCCTGCGCCCACACCACCGCCCGCCCCCACCAGCGCTTCTGCTCCCACGGAAATGATGACGCTGCTGGTGAACAACGACCAGTCCGTCACATTGAATGGAGCGATGATGGCGCGCGCGGACCTTCCCGTTTCTTTAAAGCAACTCGTGCAGCGCAAACCTGGCATCGGCATCGAAGTACGTATGCACCGTGACCTGCAGGTGCAGCAGCTGGTGGAAACCATGCAGATGCTGGAGCAGGCGGGCATCCAGAAGACCACCGTCACGACACATGCCGACGAACCCTGATTGAAAACGAACCGTAAACGCCCTACGACGCTGGAGCCGATTTCAGCAGCGGTGATTGTCATCGTCTCGCTGCATCTCGGTGCCGTGTTGGGTGTCTGGGGCTGGTGGCAGAATACCCGCAGCGCCCAGCGGGATGCCAGGGCCTCAAAGCTGACCTGGATGAACCCGGGTGATTTCAAAACTCAGGTACCACTGACCTCCACCGTGCCACGGGCCGTCAAAGTGGCTTCAGCAGCCAAGGCGGCCCACAAGGCCCCACCCGCAGCACCACCACCCAAACCGCCTGCGGATCCCCCGGTGCAAAAAGCCACGCTCATCGCCGCCCCGCCCCAGCAGCATGTGATGGAGCCCGTGCCAAACCCTACCGGCACCCCCTTGTTTGCAGGCACCGCCGTGCCACCGGCCAAACCTTCTGCCAATCGCAGCATCACTCTGCGCCGGGCTCCGGAAAAGCGTGCTGGAACCACGATGTTCGGCGCTCCCGCGCCACCGATGACCAGCCCGACGCTGATGGACATCGCCCGTCTCAACACCCTTCGCCCTTCGGCGATCCCGCCACCCGGCAGCGCCCCTGACACTCCGGTGGACGAAGCGGATCTGGATGCCGTCGATGAATCGGTCAATGCGGCATTTCTCGCCAGCTGGACCGCCCCGCCCATCGAAAGCGTGCCCGATGGCCAGCGCGAAGGGCGGCTGAACATCTCCATCGGCAAGGACGGCAGCATCTTGAAGGCGCAGATGAGCAAGTTTTCCGGCTCGCACGTCCTGGACCAGTCCATCCTCGAAGCCGCCGCCAAAGTGAAAAAAATTTCCACGACACTGCCTTCTAATTACTCCAAAGACAGCTACGATCTGGAAATGAATTTCCTCCTGCTGCCCTGACCCTTCCGCATGAACGTCCGCACCCTGCTTCTTGTTCTCACCCTTGCCATCTGCCACGGCACGCGGACGGAGGCTGGTGTCCTGGACAGTCTGCGCGGCTGGGTCGGCCTCGGCGGCAAAAACAGAACCGAGGAAGCAAAGAAAACCATGCCGCGCATCCGCGTGGGGGCCTTCACCGGTGGCACGGGCTCCAGCGCCCAGCAGACCCTGCGGAAGGAACTGCTCGACTCCCGCGAGTTCTTCGTTGCCAGCGCCGAGGAGAAAGTCGATTACACTGTGGAAGGCACATCCGTGGGCGGGCGTGTCACCGGCAGGCTGCGCGACACCAAAGGGAAGGAACTCTTTCAGCGCAGCTATGCCGCGCCGGGGCTGGATGAAAACCTCAAGGCCCTCACCGACGATGTCATCTACACCATCACAGGCCGGCCCGGCCTCGCCACCAGCCGCATCGTCTTTGTCAGTGATGTGACCGGCAAGCGCCAGATTTACGTCTGCGATTCCGAAGGCGGAGAGGTACATCAGGTCACGCATGACAAAAATGGCGCGGTGGCTCCATCCCTCTCCCCGGATTCCTCCATGATCGCCTTCACCAGCTATCGCAGCGGCTTCCCCATCATTCGTCTGCTGGATCTGAATGTGGGCTGGGAGCGCGGCGTGACCGACACTCCCGGCAGCAGCTTTGGCTCGGCCTTCTCACCCGATGGCACGCACCTCGCTGCCGTGATGAGCTTTATCGGCAATCCCGAAATTTTCGTCAGCGATCTCAACACCAACACCGCCGCGTGTGTGAGCGATTCCGTCGGCGCGCCCTCCAGCCCCTCCTGGCATCCGAACGGTCGCGAGCTGGTCTTTTCCAGTGACGATGGCGACGGCCCGAAGCTGTACATTGTGGAAGTGCCGCAGAAAGAAGGCGGCTCTTCGCGCCTGTTTCGCTGGCGCACCGGCTATCACTTTTGCACCGATCCCGAATGGTCGCCCGATGGCCATCACATCGCCTTCACCACTCGCACCAATGGTGAATGGACCGTCGCCGTGAAGCCCTACCCCAACGGCGGCGTGCGCGTCGTGCAAACAGGTGGTGCGGAGCATCCATCCTGGAGTCCCAACGGGCATTTCATCACCTATGTGCAGCACGGGGAGCTCTTTGTGCATGATCTCCGCAGCGGCAACCGTCGTGCCATCGTGCGCGGCTATGGCCGCATCACCGAACCCCGCTGGATGCGCTGAGCCATGATGAACGCCGCCATTCGCTCCTGCCTCCCTGCACTCAGCCTCCTACTGGCCTCCTGCAGCAGCATGTCCATGCCATCTTTCCTGCGCAGCCCTGCGTCTGAAGCCGTTGTCTTCGCGCTCGGTCCTCGGGAGGGCTACACCTCCCCGCTGAATGGCAGCCTCAAGCCAGCGTGTCCCGCACTGGTGTTCGACCGCGCTGACTTCAAGCTCACCGAAACGCATCAGCAAACGCTGCACAGCCTCGCGCAGGAGATGAGCAAGAATAAAAAAGCCCGCCTGCTGGTCGCGGGTTACGCACCGCCGAACCTGCCCCAGGATCATGCCCGCTCCATCTCTGAACGTCGTGCGCTGGCCGTGCGGCAGCGTCTGATCGAACTCGGACTGGAAGCCGCGAATATCCAGACCGTTGGTTTTGGCAATGACTTCTCCCCCACCGGTCCATCCTCGGATGTGGTGGTCGTTTATAGGCAGAACTGAAGCCCCACGTCGGCCGCCGGGAGGGGTGCAAACAGCGGCGCTGTCTGGTCGCAAGATCACGGCATTACGCCCGTTCATTCTGCCCCCAATCATGCTCAACCGTCCAAACCTCCTCCTCGTCGTTCTCGCCTTGGCCGCGCCGTTTGCCTTCATGTCCGCGAGCCCGGACACTCCCGCCAAGGCCAAAAAGGACAAAGGCCCCTTCGTCGCGGGAAAACCCGCCTTCACCCCGGACGCAGCCACTCAGCCCTTCGATCCCGCAGCGGTAAAGCCGGATCATCTCGACCCCAGTGCGTTCAAAGTGCCCGAGGGGCTTGAAATCACCGTGTGGGCCACTTCCCCGCAGCTCTTCAATCCGGCGAACATGGACATCGACCACGCGGGCCGCGTCTGGATCACGGAAGGGGTGAACTACCGCCGCCACTCCGGCCGCAGCCGTGAGGGCGACTGCGTGCGCGTGCTGCAGGATACCGATGGCGACGGCACCTGTGACAGCAGCCACGTCTTCGTGCGTGAAAAGGAGCTCGAATGCCCGCTGGGGGTCGCGGTTTTCGACAACGTCATCTTCGTCTCCAACACGCCGAACATCATCAAGTACACCGATGTGAACCGCGATCTGAAATTTGATCCCGCCATCGACAAGCGCGAGGTCTTCCTCACCGGTTTTGAGCAGCCGCAGCATGACCACAGCTTGCACAGCGTCTATGCCGGGCCCGACGGCCGCCTCTATTTCAGCAATGGCAACTGCGGTGCGGAATTCAGCGACAAAAGCGGCAAAACCTTCCGCATTGGCAGCGCGTACCTGAACAACCCCTATGCCGGTGCCAAAAGCGACGACGGCCATGTCTATGTCGGTGGCTTCACCGCCAGCATCGATGCCGACGGCCGCAACGCACGCGTCCTCGGCTTCAACTACCGCAACAGCTTTGAAGGCGTTCGCACCAGCTACGGGGACATGTTTCTCAATGACAACGACGATCCGCCCGCGTGCCGCGTAAGCCACCTCATCGAAGGAGGGAGCTTCGGCTTCTTCTCCCGCGATGGCAAACGTCAGTGGCGCGCGGACAAACGTCCCGGCCAGAGCATTCCCACCGCCGAGTGGCGGCAGGAAGATCCCGGCAGCATCCCCGCTGGAGACGTCTATGGCGGCGGGGCGCCTACCGGTATGTGCTTCTATGAAAACGGCGCGCTCGGTGAGAAATGGAAGGGCCTGCTGCTGAGCTGTGAAACGGGACGCAATGTCGTCTTTGGCTACCTGCCGACACCTGAGGGCGCAGGCTTCAAGCTGGAACGCTTCGACTTCTGCACCACCAACACTACGGGTGTATTTAAAGGCAGCGACTTCGTGGGGGGAGCCAACAACCTGTCCAATGAACGGCACACGCTTTTCCGTCCTTCGGATGTGTGCGTGGGGCCCGATGGTGCAATCTATGTCAGCGACTGGTTCGATAAACGCACGGGAGGGCATCAGGACACGGATGAAACCTGCAGCGGGACGATCTACCGCATCGCGCCGAAGGGCTTCAAGCCCAAGGTGCCTGCGCTTGATCTCAGCACGGTTGCAGGCCAGCTCACCGCGTTGCAATCTCCTGCAACGAATGTGCGTCAGGTGGGCTTCACACGGCTGAAGGCAGCAGGCGATGTCATCATGCCTGAAGTGCTCAAGCTGCGTGAGAATGCCGATCCCTACATTGCCGCGCGTGCGGTCTGGCTGCTGGCGCAGCTTGGTGATCCGGGGCTGATCTCGGCACGCATTTGGCTGGAATCTGAGGACACCACGAAGCGCCTGGTGGCACTGCGTGCCATCCGTGCGGCGACGAATGAGGGCATCGACATTTTCAGCAATCTGACCACGGACCTTTCGCCCATGGTTCGGAGCGAGGTCGCGGTGGCGCTGCGGGATGTGCCGGCGGCGCAAAGCGTGGCACTGCTGTGCAAACTATCGCACCACATTGACGGTGGAGACCGTTCATTGCTTGAAGCCTGGGGCATCGGTTGTGAGGGCAAGGAGGAGGCGGTCTGGGCCGCGCTGAAGCCGGTGGGGGCCTGGAGCGATGATTTTGCCCATATCACCTGGCGTCTGCATCCTGTTGCGGCTGTGTCGGATTTGGCAAAACGTGCGGCTGATGACAAGCTCACCGTGGAGCAGCGCAAGCTCGCCTTGGACACTCTGGCCTTCATCCCGGAAGCCGGAGCGGCCCAGGCGGTGCTGGAACTGGCCAAGGACAAAGAGTCCCCCATTCATGAGGATGTCATGTGGTGGCTCATCAAGCGCAGCACGGATGACTGGTCCGCGTTTGGCATCGCGGAGGAGTTGAAGAAGGCTGGCATCTTCGATCCTCAAAGCGCCAAGCTCATCACCATCATCACGCCTGCGCCGATCCCGAGCACGGTGAAGCTCGAAGAGGTTCTCAAACTTCAGGGCAACGCCAAAAACGGCGCGCAGCTGGTCACCCGCTGCGTCATGTGCCACCAGATCAATGGGCAGGGCGTTGAGTTTGGGCCGAACCTGGAGGGCTGGGGCCGGAGCCAGCCGGGTGACATCATCGCGCAGGCGCTCATTGATCCGAGCAAGGACATCGCGCATGGCTATGATGGCCAGGAAATCATCACCAAGGACGGCGTCACGATCCACGGCATGCTCCTCACGGAGGGCGACATCATGATCATGCGCAGCATGGGCGGCCAGAATCAATACGTGGCACGCTCCCGCATCAAAAGCCGGAGGAAACTCGACCACAGCATGATGCTCAACGCCACGCAGCTCGGGCTGAGCGCGCAGGACGTGGCTGACATCGTGGCTTATTTGCGTACCGGGAAATAATCGACAAGCGGCGGAAGAGAGTCCTTCACCAAAGGCTTGCCCGGAGAGACATGCCCCTTTAAATCCGTGACATGAACTTTTTTCGCCTCAGCATTCCCGCCGCTGTTTTAAGTCTTGGCGGTTGCAGCTTTTCCACCGCTCCGGAACCACCCGAGTTCAAGCTGTCAGCCGAGGCTTTGAACCAGCAATATGCCGCCAGGAGGGAGACCGAGGCCGGCCGTCTCTATGCTGGAGAGATTGCAACGGCACGAGATGATGAAGGGCGCAGAACTTATCGTGCCACAGGTGGCGCGCTCTATGTGATCGACTCGGTGCCGCCCATTCAGGTGATGGCTCCCGAAATCACCATCACTCCCGACTTCTCTGAAACCCTTGGCAAAGCCACGGTGAAAAAGGACGACCGTCTTTACATCGCGCATGGAACCACGAAATTCCGCGTGGAGGGGACCACCCTCAAACCGGATGGCGCACACCTCATACGCCGGATCGCCGTTGAGAAAGTTCCGTTAAAAAATTCCGCAGCGGCGGAAGCCGGGGCGGCCGCAACCAGCACCACCGGGGCAGAACCGGCAGCGCCGCCTCCGCCCAAACCGGTCAATCGGAAAGCTGTTTCCGAGCCCAAGGCAAGGAAGAGCAGCCCGCCCCGTGCGGACAAGCCCAAGGAAGCGCCTGCGGTGGACCGCCCGCGCCTGCTCAATTTGATGCGAGAACCCACGGAACGCTGATTTTCAAGATGATGGGCGGAAGGGTGCCATGAGCCGATGAGGCTGACATCGCGGCTTATTTGCGTACCGGCAAATAATCGGCAAACATCCGATCCGTCGGTCCTGTCACATTCGCTCAATGCAGTGCCGATGACAAAGCTCCAACCTCCCTCCATGATCTTCCTCCGCTTCGGCGTTCTTGCAGCCGCCATCACTCTCTGCAGTTGCAGCCTTTCCACCGCGCCCGAGCCGCCTGAGTTCAAATTGTCCGCCGCAGCTCTCGGCAAGCAGTATCGTGCGACGCGCAAGACCGGCTCGGTGAGCCTGTACGCCGGCAAAATTAAGACCTCGCGGGACGAGTGGGGGCGAGAGACTCACCTTGCCAGCGGTGGCGCGCTGCTGGTGAAGGAGACCTCGCCGCCCATTCTGGCGCTGGCTCCCAGCATCTCGATCACTCCGGAGTTTTCCGAAGTGCGCGGGCAATCCACGGTGAAGAAGAATGATCTGCTCTACCTCGGGCAGGACGAGTCCACGGCCATCCGAATCGACGGTACTGCCATCACGCCGGAAGGATCGTATCTCATTCGCGCCATCGCCGCAGCCGAAGTCGATCCACCCACGGGGATTGAACGCGCAGACGCGGTGGCCACCAGTCTCGCCTACGTCCCCACCTTTGGCGCGAAGGAAGCCCCGGCTGCAACACCTCCGAGTGAGCCGGTGGAGGTGAAGCCAAAGACGGTTTCAAAGCCCAAGCGCAAGGCCCGGCCGAGCCCGGCCAGAAAGCCAGCTTCTGAGGTGGTCAAAGCCAGTGCTCCCCCGCCAGCGCCAGCGCCAGCGCCCAAGCCGAAGGCAGCACCTACGGTGGACCGCTCCAAGTTACTTAATTTGATGCGCGAGCCTACGGTCCGGTGATGGGAAAAGGTTTCAGGATTGAGGGCTGCGGGCTGACGCAGACAAGGCATGGCTCAATCCTCAGAAACCGCACTCGGAGAGTGCGGACCACTCCACTAGGGGGACTTGCACGCCTTGGGCAGCGCGCGGTCATGCGCGATGCTGAGCATGCAATCCTCTGGGTGTTTTCGACTGCCCTGAAACCGCACTCGGAGAGTGCGGACCACTCCACGAGTTGGCCTTACCACGCCTCTGCAGCTCGCGGTCATCCGCGCTGCTGATCCCGCCGTTCCGCTCAATAGGGCCAGCGGAAGGGTTCGTTGGTGATCAGTTTGCTTTTGGGGTAGGCGGCGATGCGGACCTGGTTGTGGGAGTTGCCGCTGAGGAGCCAGACGTTGGTGTCGTCTTCGGCGTGCAGGAAGCCGATGTGGCCGCTGCCGGCCTGGTCCACGGTGAGAGGCTGCATGATGCAGATGGAGCCGTAGGCGGGAACGACCGGGCGGCCCCAGCCCCACCAGTCGGAGACGCGGGCGCTGTGCTGGGGCTTGTAGCCGGAGCGCAGGACGCACCAGTTCACAAAGGCAGCGCACCAGGCGGTTTCGTCATGCAGCAGATTGCCGGCGATGCCACAGCTCTGCAAATACTCGAGGATGCGCGGGTTGTCGCCGCTGGCCCATTCCTGCACACCGACCTCCATGATGGCGATCTGCATCCAGGGCGGCGGCGCGGCAAAATCCGTCGGCGCACTCGCGGCGGGTGCATCCACAGGACCGCCCGCTCCGGCGTCGTCCACATTCACGAGCTGGCCGGGAAACAGCACCTTCCAGTTGCCCCATTCGACCAGATCAGGATTGGAAGCCTGAAATTGATCGAGCGTCATGCCAAAGGACGCTGCGATTTTGGAGGGATTGTCGCCGGGCTGAACGGAGTATTGGGCCATGAGCTGACCACTGCCGTAGCAAGCTGAAGACTTCAACAATCAAAAGCGATGGCGCGACCACGCGCACTCAGTCGCAGCCGCGCAAGTCGCGGCTCCTCGCATACTCGGGCTTCGCAGCCAACCCGTTTCGCAGGAGGTTCTCATTTCCGAGGTTGCCGGGGACTAACCACTATTCAGGGCCGGGGCCTGGCTTGATGCCATGCCTCCGGCCCGGTGGTCACGATGCGTTCATGATGCCGCCGCTCCCTGCATTCCTGCCGGTGCGCTGTGGCCTGCAACCTTCACGCCGTGCGCCCCCATGCCCCTTTCATGTCCTTCTGCTGCAACAACCACAACCACCGCGACACCCTCAGCCCGGCAGGCCGGGAAGGAAGCCGGAGGCGCTTTCCCCGGCCTGCCGGGCCGGGGCTGCGGGCTTGTCTAAGCAGCATAATAGAACACTCACCCCACATGCCCCGGCAACGTTGCGCTGGTTCCCCGGTGCGTCGTTGATTGATATTGAGCTGCCTGCGCACCACTCGGACATACGGAAGCGCAAGCAGCAGCCCCGGGGCCGCATCAAGGAATGGAGCGCCGCCAGCCGCTCCCGTTTGAAGCACACCCTCGGCAGGCTCCAGCGCAAGGAACTGGGCCGCGCCATGCTCGTCACCCTCACCTATCCGTTGGAGTGCCCGGCACCCGATGACCACGAAGTTTACAAGGCCCATCTGCACCGGTTCAACATGGCCTTGCGCCGCCGCTGGCCGCTCTGCTCGGGCATCTGGAAGCTGGAGTTCCAGACACGCGGCGCCGCGCATTACCACTTCATGCTCTTCGGCCTGCATGACGAACCGCTCGAAGCTCTGCACACCTGGACACGCAAGACCTGGTATCGCATCGCCCACAATGGCGACAAGCATCTGGGCGCATCATGCGAAAAGGTTGAACCGGTTAAAAGCACCGGCGGTTCCATGGGCTATTTTGCCAAGTATATCGGCAAGGGAGATCAGACCATGCCGGGGAACTTCAGCGGCAGATACTGGGGCAAGGTCAATGCTGCACACCTTCCCACCGCTGCTTCAAAGAGCATCGAGGTGCCGCACAAAATCGCCGCCACCATCCGCCGCATCGCTCGCAAAAAGATGCAGAGCGATGTCAACACCGCCTGCTGGAAGCGCTGGCTGGAGCACCGGCGCAAGGACGGGTTCCGGTTCAGCCGCTTGCAATGGGAGCGCGCCATGGGCCAGCACCACGGCGGCGCTCAGCGCATCGCCCTTTGGGAGCACGTACCCGCCGTGCGGTTCTTCGATGAGGGCGAGTGGTGGCACCTTTCCGCCCACCACCTGCGCATGCGCTACGACCTCGACCACTTCCAGCAAATCATGAAGGACCACCCGCTGCCCAAACGCTGGCGGCTCCGCGACAATGACCGCGTCCGCCTGCTCTGCGACGCCTCCTCGTTCATCGCCGCTCTCGCTCGGCTGGACAAGCCGGAGGGGTGTTTTCTGACGTTCTCTCAAGCGGGTTGACCTGGCTCCACCGCTTCGCGGTGGATGGCTCGAAGACCCACCATGCCCGCGTCCGGCGGCCCATGATCAAACTCTTACCTCAAACAAGCTGGCACGTCCCGCTATTGGTTAGCGCGAGAGGGTCATTTTAATTGGTTCATTTCCCTCAAAACAGTGTCCGTTAAGTCCGAAACATTGTCAAAATCGCTTATGAGCAGGTCAAAGCTGTAATCCGAATCAATCATATGGAGACTTACGGGATAGCCTTTCTGGATGCGAAACGCTAAGTCAATGCCTGCATTTCCCGCGCCCGAAAGCGCTATGCTTTCTAAATCGTCCTTGAGTTCAACAATTGTGCTGTCGCCGCCGTGGTCGTAGCGCCCCTTGAGGGAAGCGCCATCATCAGGCGATTCTTCGATGTTACTAATCTCACTAATTGTAGAAAAGAGTTCCCTTACTTTTTCACGGTCGAACACTTTTCCCTCGTCGATATATAGCATGAAGAAGTTCATCGAATAATAACCCGCCCGTCGAGGTTGTGCTTTTTGAGCATATTGAGGAAGAAACTTTCGGCTGCTGGATTGTTGATGATCACTTCAACATCTCGTAGAGGATTGCCGGGGTCTGCAATAATACGCCTCATTCTGGCGAACTCATCATCGACCTGCCCAACGATTTTAGTTCGTAAAAAATCAGGGATTTTGGAACCCGGAATGAAAGGGCTGCTTCCGGGTTTCATGATGAACTTTGCTTCTTGGATCGTCCTTCCGATTATGCCATCGACATCTAGTGTGGTGCCTCCCCCACTGACAGTGTAGTTGTATCGGCCAGTATTTGCGATTTCCCACTGTCCTGTGACTGTTGTGGTTGGAGTGTTGAATCGCCGCAATGATGCCTTAAAAATCTCCGGTGTTACACTTCCCGCCGTTACAACAGCATTTGGAACCACTCGAAACGGCTTATACAAAGGCCATCCACCGTACAAGACCGCCGGAGATCGGTTGAACTCCAGCCGCCATGTAATACGATCCAGAAGAGCAGCTGCACTGCTTGTCATGGCTCCCATAAAGCGGGGGACCTTAATTGGTGCCAACATCACAAGAACATCACCTCCAAGTTTACCTGACCCAGTGATCAAACTGTTATGATCCACCTCAGGGTAAATCCCTTCACGAGCCCAGGTCTCGGTGCTTTCGGCATCGAAGTAAGGCTCCATAGATTCATCGCGGTCCCACCCTCTCAGAACTCTGGAAAAAGTGACGAGAAAATTCGCTATATCCTTAGGAGCTCTGGCAATAGCGCCGCCACCTCCGGCAGCAAGGTTTCCAGCTTTGTGTCCTTCAGTGCCGCTGTTATAGTCGTCTCCACCCAGCCAACTGTAGTTCGAGGAAACCCCAGGGATGCGCCCCATCCCGTTACGGCCATGGCAAACCATGGTGGGGACTCCCAGACCGCCCATGAAGTTCATCATTTGCAGTGGTGGCAGTCCTTCTTGAATGCGCTGCCGGTTGATCGCAGCCAGCTCTTCGCCAGTGACCATCCCCAGATAATCCCAATTGTTGACCGGATCCCCATTGCAGTAGGCATAGAGGTTCATGCCAACCTGGATCCACACAATGAAGAGGTGGTTTTGGGCATCCCACTGGTACGCCATGACCACCACAGTGGCAGGTGGCCTGGTGGGGCCTTCACTCAGGGCTCTGATGCCACGCTTCATGGCGTGGAGACCCTCGGCATCGTAGGTCAATGCCGCCCACTTTGGCGAGGTGGCCGGGCAGTCTGCATTCTCCCCGAGAGGGAACTGATTCGCCAAGTAGCAGCCGTGCGTTCGTGGGTGATGGCCGCGGTCACCGATGACCGCCTTCTGGTTACGATGGGCTGCCGCATCGTAGGCGTAGTTGCAGCGCACACCACCCCAGGCGCGGTTTCCCGCGCCAAGGAGCATCAGCAGCATCAAGCAAGACTGGAGGATCGACCGCATTTGAAGTGCCCTTTGTAGCAGGCAGCAGCGGCTAAAGGAAGGAGGATTCACCCCATTTCGCAGCTCAGGACTTCAATGCGCCCGCAATGTCCGTCCCTGGTGGCCACGGTCAGCCCCCACTGCATCGCGCAGGCGGCGATCCACATGCCATGTCGTTGTGAGGAATGGGCTGGCCTGCGGCGGCGAGCTGCGTGCTGATCCTGCGGTAATACCCGGTGGTTGCGTCATCCACGGTGATCAGGGTGATGCCGGCGATGAACGCCTCGGAACATCGGAGGTGGCGGAGCGCGGGCTGACTGCGGAGCCCATGCGCGGCGGAACTGCTTGCAGACGCTGCTGGTGAACGTTGGGTGTGGCGGAGTGCCCGGTTTGCTTCCCGGCTGGTGGTCAGCCAACCCAGGGGAGCCTCGCTAAGGCTTAGCACCCCTGGGCTGCATTACGCAGCCCTTTCAGGGCTGGTGTGTGGCGGGACGGAGCGGCGAAGAGAACACGGCCCGTGCTAGGAAATGAGAGGTTCCGTTCTCATGGAGGCAGCGAAATGCTGCATTCACCGAAGGCCCTTTAACCCGACCCGTTTTCAGTTGCTCATGGCACCAGCTGAACATGCCCAATGATACCACGATTCATTGAAAACGGGTCTGCATCTCAGCCCAGCCAGGGAAAGCTTTCTGCGTGAGATCGTATTCGAGCCGGGCAGAACTCGCGCTGGCATCACTACGCGATGCGAGTGCAATGCATACGAGGGGTGTCGCTGCGCTTAACCCCTCGCTACATGCTGGAATGGCTCCGCCATTCATCCGGCCCTATGCAGACCTGTTTTCAATTGATTGTGGTATGAGAAGTGGACGGAAACGGCTTTGCGATGAGTGAAGGTTACTTCTAAAAAGAAGGCGAGGAGACGCTCGGCGGCGGTTGGGGACCAACCGCTCTACCGGTCCAGGGCGAGCTAAAGCTCGCTAGTACTTTGGCTCAAGCGGCGAGGCTGTAGTGGGGGCCGATGACTTTGCCGCGGAGGCGGTCGGCTTTGGCTCCGGCTTGATCGTGCTCGATGACGCCGTCCCGGAGGCGGATGATGCGGGTGCAGCGCTGCACCATGCGCTCGTCATGGGTGACGAAGACGAGGGTCTTGCCCTGCTGATTGAGATCGTCGAAGAGATCGAGGATTTCCTTGCCGGACTTGGAGTCGAGATTGCCGGTGGCTTCGTCGGCGAGGATCACGAGGGGACTGTTGGAGAGGGCGCGGGCGATGGCGACGCGCTGCTGCTGGCCGCCGGAGAGTTCGTTGGGCTTGTGATTCAAGCGGTGCTCCAGGCCTACCTGAGTGGCGAGACGGGTGCCGGTTTCAATCATGTCGGAATCCTTCGCTCCGCCATAGTACATGGGCACGGCGATGTTTTCGATGACGCTGAGCTGCTGGATGAGATTGTAGCTCTGGAAGATGAAGCCGAGGTTTTTGTTTCGCGCGGCGGAAAGGTCATCGTCCTCAAGATGAGCCACGTTGAGACCGCCGAGGTAGTAGTCGCCGGAGGTGGGCTGATCGAGGCAGCCGAGTACATTGAGCAGGGTGGACTTGCCGCAGCCGGAGGGGCCCATGATGCAGACATATTCGCCGGGATAGATGGAGAGAGAGACGCCCTGCAGCACGTGCTGGGTGGTCTCCCCCATCTGGTAGCTCTTGCAGATGTCCACCAGCTTGATGATGGGATCAGTGTCCGGCATCACGGTTACGGTTTGGCGACGGCCACGGCTTTTTCCTTGGGCTTGGAAGGTTTGGCTTTGGGGGTGACCTCATGCTCAGGCCGGGCGGGGCCGCCCATGTCGGCCTCAGCTTTCTTTGGCAGGGCGAGGGCCACGGCTTCGCCGCCGTTCAAACCATCCCGCACTTCAATGAACTCATCGTTGAAAAGGCCGGTGCTGATCTGCCGGCGCTCCAGCGTGCCGTTGTTGCTGACGTAGCAGAAATGATGATCCTGCTCCACCTCGATGGACTGGACGGGGACGTAGAGCACGTCGGCCAATTGATCGACGATGATCTCGACCTTGGCGTTCATGCCGGGCTTCATCCAAGGGTGGTAACCTTCGATGTGAACGGTGCAGGGATAGACCTTTAAATTAGGCGTGAAACGGCTGCTGCTGGAGTCCGGCAGCACGGCGAGCTCGGCCACGCGGCCATCCAGCTCCTTGCCGGGCTCGGCATCCACCCGCACCTTGACGGGCTGGCCGATGCGCACCTTTTTGATCTGGGATTCATGCACGTTCACGCGCACGCCCATCTGGCTCATGTCCGGGATGGTGAGCATGGTCTGGCGCAGGCGCACGGTGGCTCCTTCCTCGATGCTGTTGCTGTAATTGTAGGAGGCGCTGGCGTTCAGATCGCCGTAGGCCACCAGGCCGGACTGCGGAGCTTTGATGACGCAGGCCTTGAGCTGCAGCTCGAGGTTTTCGCGCCGTGCCAGCTCCATTTCGTAGCGCCGCTTGGCGGTGCTGAATTTCGTTTCCGCCTGGGCCATGCGGGAGCGGTTGGCGCGGATGGTGCGCTGGAGCTTGTTCAGCGCCTCACGATAGGCGGCGAGGTAAGTGGCGCACTGCTTGCTGAACTCGTATTTTTTAAACAAGGCGAGAGCGGTCTCCGATGTCTTCACGGAAAGCTCCACCTTGTCAAAGCTCACCTGGTCATTTTCAAGGAGGGCAGCGGTGACGAATTTTTTCTCCTCCAGACGTTTGGAGGACTCGACCTTCTGCTTGGCCAGGGCGAGCTCCGAGCGGTGCAGCAGCAGATCATCCTCCAACTGCCGCAGCTTCTGCTGCGCCTCGCCATCGCTCTGAGCCTTCTGCCCGAGGAAAGGCGAGAAGTCGATCATCTCACTTTCAGGGGGCGCGAGCACTGACTTTTTGGATCCCGTCTTGGCAGCAGGCGCATCCCGTTTTGCGATGGTTGACGCAGCGTTGATCGGAACGCTGGCCTGCGACTCAAGGACGTCCGCGTATTTTTCAAAGGCCTCAACGTCCGGGGGCAGCATCGCCGCTGTGAGGATGGCACCGGTGACTTCACGGCCGAGGTACTTTTCGAAGTCCATCAAAGCGAAAATGCCCGTTTGCTTGGTGTCACGCACCAGGGTCTGGTTTTCACTCTTCTGGATCTCGCGGTTTTCATCGGCATCGATGTAACTTGAGACCGTGGTTTGAAAATCGATCTCGTGGGTTTCGATCTTGGTTTTGAGGTCGGTGCTGTCGAGCTCGATGAGCACCTTGCCATCCTTGATGTCCTCTTCGGTAATCATGTACCCCTCGGGGATGAGGCTGAGGATTTTGGTGGGGACTTCGATCTCACTTTTCACTTCATTGTTTTGCAGGGCGCGGATCTCTCCGCCTTGCAGCACGCTGATCTCCAGCGGGCCGCGCTGCACGATGCGTGTGGGCACTTTCTCAGCGGTGGTGCCGCCGCCGGACAGACTCCACCAGCCGACGACAGCAAGAACGCTGACGCCCGCGATGATGATTCCTTTGCTGGATTTTCCCTTCTTCATTCTCCTTTTGGCTTCTCCTTGTTCAATACGTCCACCCAGCCGCCATCTTTCTCAATGAAGAGGACGCCCATGTCCCGCCAGAGTCTGAGCCGCACCAATGTGTGGTTGATCGTGGTGGAGACCATGAGGTTTCGCGTGGTGTTCAAATCGCGCTGGGCATCGACGAGGTTGATGGCGGAGCCGAGGCCTTCGGCATTGAAGGCTTCCTCCACGCCCAGACGCTGGGTGCTGATTTCCAAGCCCACTTTGGCCAGATCGTACTGCTGGCGCGCCAGGCGCAGATCACGCCAGCCGGTGCGGACGTCGCTGCGGGCGTTTTCCTCGGCCAGATCCACGGCGCGTCGTGCCTGCTGCTCGGCAATGATGGCGGCGCGCAGGATGTTACGTTCGGGTTTTTGGTTGAGGTTCAGATCGGTGTTAAACCCCATGCTGTAGTTGCGATTGCCTGGCTGCAGCGCGAAGTCCGTACGGCTGGGATTGTCGAGGACGTTGTAGTTCACCAGCGCATTCACAGTGGGCAGCGCCTGCTGTTTCGCGATCAGCACTTTCCGGCTGGTGTCCTCCACCTGATCCCGCAGATTCAGCAGGTCGAGGCGGCTGTTCATCATGACGGTAATGCCATCGTCCAGTGTCCCGGGTGACTCGATGATCTGCAAAGCGTCCCTGTCCTTGTAATCGGGCACGATGCGCTCGATGACGGGCAGCCCGAGATTGACCTTCAGATCATCCAGGCTCTGCTCGTAGTCACGGATGGCGCTGAGCCATGAACGCTCGAACACAATGCGCGACTGGACCAGACGAAAGACGGAGGACTTGGTGCTGCCTGCCGCATTTTCCTTCTGCATGGCGGTCTCACGGGCCACCACAAAGTCAAAGGCCTTGAAGGCGAGGTAGGCATTGCGAGCGGTCTCCCGCAGCAGAATGACATTAAAGTACTGAGTGGCGATGTCCACCGTGAAGGACTTGCGATACTGGCCAAAGGTGCGGATGGCGTAGAGGACAGCACGCTCGTTTTGGGTGAGCACTTCCGAGGCGGAAAGATAGCCGGCTCCGCTGAGCAGCGGCTGAGTGAGGGAGAAACCGAGTGCGGAGAGGCCATTGCCCCTGCCGCCACCGGTCAGGAAACGCACAAAGTTGCTGGTGAGATTGGTGCCGATCTGCGCCCCGGTGCGAGTCAGTGCTGACACTCCCAGATTGCCGGTGGTGGTCTGCGTCGAGGAACGCACCAAGTTGCTGACGCCTGACAAGGCGACCGAGCTGGTCTTGGTCCCGGAGCCGGTGCCGGCGAAGATCGGTGAAAACTGCTGACGCGTGAGCGTGAGGCCCAGCGCCGCCTGGTACACGGCCTCCTTCTGCGTCAGATAGGTACGGTTACGATGCACCGCATAGTTCAGGGCCTCGGCCAGACTGACCATGCGGGCATTTTTTTCCACATAGGCGCGGTCGCCCATGAACTCCTCTGTCTTCAAGTTGTTGCGGAGTTCCTCCATCCGCACGGGAGGCGGGATCGAGATGTCCAGAAACGCATCTCCTGAGTTTGGCACCTTGCTGGCTTTTTTGCGCAGGATGCCATAGGTCTCCTTGTCCGCCCACTTCTTGTAAAACCCCGTGGTACAAGCGCTCAGCCCCCAAACCAGCAGCGTGAGAGACGCGACGGCAGGGTGGAACAGGCGAAGTTTAGGCATAGGATGGCTGACCGGCATTGATGTGGTTGGGCCGGGATTGGTTTTTTGGGGGGCATGGATTACGCCTGTCCTGACGATGATCTATCGAATGGATGACAAAACCTCGTTGCCACGTCTCAAGCCGCCGTTACTATTCGTTCCGCCGTATGTCCGACCTCCCCAAAGTCGCTGAAACTGAACAACTCCTCAAGGAGACCTCTGGATCGCCACCGACCCGGAAGACGCTCATTGAGAAACTGGACAACTGGGATGACTGGGCGAGCTGGGACGAATTTTACCGCACGTATTCGGGTTTCGTCTTCCACGTCGCGCGCAAGACGGGGCTGAGTGATGACGAGGCCAGTGACGTCGTGCAGGAGACTTTCATCGGCGTGGCCAAGAACCTGCAAAAGAAGAAGTTCGACACGAGCCTCGGCTCCTTCAAATCGTTCCTGCTCAATCAGGCGCGCTGGCGCATCCTGGATCAGTTTCGCCGCCGCAAGAAACAGCAGAGCCGCGAGGCGAATCTCTACGCCGATGAAACGGACGAACGCCGCACGGCACCGATCGAACGCTGCGCGGACCCCAACGGCGTGGCGCTCGAAAAGCTGTGGGAAAAGGAATGGCAGGACAAGGTGATGGACATCGCGCTGCGCCGTGTGCGTGCGCTGGTATCGCCACGGCAGTTTCAGATTTTTTCCTGCTACGTAATCAAAGGCTGGAGCCCTGAACGTGTGAAGAAGGAGCTGGGCGTGAATGCCGCGCAGGTGTATCTGGCAAAGCATCGCGTGGGGCGGATTTTGAAGAGGGAAGCGGCGAAACTGTCTGAGGCGGAGCAGTAGGATTGAGAGTCGCATCATAGGAAACTTATGATCTCTTTTCGAGCGGCCTGCCCCTGCTTGCTGAAAGCGACTACCTTCCTGTCACGTAGCCGTCTCATGCGCCGCACTCTTGCCCTCCTTGTCGCCATCTCGTCTTTGCATGCGGCGGATCCCGTTTCGCTTTTCATCGAAGGCTATGCGGGGCAGCGCAGCATCGCGCAGGGGGAGGAGATTCCGATCCATGTCAGTACGACGGCGGCGAAGTATGAGATCGAGGTGGCGCGGCTGGGGGCGGTGCGGGAGGTGGTGTGGAAGAAGGCGGATGTGCCTGGAGTCGCGTATGCCGTGCCGGAGGATGCTTCGGCGAATGGGTGCCGCTGGCCGGAGAGTGTGCGTGTGCCCAGCGGGGAGACGTGGAAGAGCGGCTACTATGAGGTGACGCTGCGGGCTGCTGATATGGGGGGCAAATGGACGCAGCGTGGCAAGCGCACGGCGGAAGGCAGCGCGTGGTTCATCGTGCGTGAGGCGAAGCCGGGGACGACTTCGAAGATGCTGCTGCAGCTTTGCACGAACACTTACAACGCGTACAACAACTGGGGCGGCTTTTCCGTGTATGCCTACAGCAGCCTGTCGAATAATCAGGGGCATCGCGTGAGCTTTGAGCGGCCAGGGCCTTCGCAGTTCAGCCGGTGGGAGCTGCCCTTTGTGCAGTGGGCGGAGAAGAACGGCTATGCGCTGGAATTCGCCGCGAATGACGATTTGGAATTTAGGCCTGAGATTTTAGCGAGTTACAAGCTGGTGCTGAGTGTGGGCCATGACGAATACTGGAGCACGCCGATGAGGGATCACTTGGAGGAGTGGATCGGCAAGGGTGGCAACGTGGCTTTCTTCAGTGGCAACACCTGCTGCTGGCAGGTCCGTGCGGAGGATGGCGGGCGGGCCTTCACCTGCTGCAAGCAGAACTACCACCTGGATCCCGTCTATCAGTCACGCGAGTTTAAAACGGTGAGCACGTTGTGGAGTCATCATTTGCTGCAGCGGCCGGAGAACGAACTCACGGGTGTCGGCTTTCTGTGGGGTGGGTATCGTAAGAGTCATGGGCAGTTCATGACGGATCCGGCGGAGTATGAGGTGCACCGACCAGAGCACTGGGTGCTCGCGGGCACGGGCTTGAAGCGTGGGGAGAAGTTTGGCGGCAAGGACACGATCGTCGGTTATGAGTGCGATGGCTGTGAACTGGTGTGGAGGGACGGGCTGCCCTTCCCCACTTGCAAGGATGGGACGCCGAAGACTTTTGAAGTGCTGGCCACGTGTCCGACGCGCTGGCACCCTGATGATGCGGAGTGGTATGAGAAGTGGGAGAGCGGGCGCACGGGCGCGGCCTGCATGGGGCTCTATACGCGTGGCGGGACGGTCTTCACCGCAGCCACCACGGACTGGGCGCATGGACTGATGGGAGGGGATGCGGCGGTGATGCGCATCACGCAAAACGTGCTGGAGAGGTTGTCGAAATAGAGCGGTGAATGCGCCAGTGTACAGCGCATCTTCTGCCCAGGAATCCACAAGATGCGCGGAGCCACGGAGCCAGGATGGCATACGTTCAGGGCATCATGAAACACACCTCCGCCACCTCTGAAAATCCGCCCTCTGCTGCTGAGAAACCCCTTCCCCGCAAACTGGGAGCCAACCACAATGAGACGGCCTCCAAGCCAAGGAAACATCACAACAACTTCCAGCAGTCCTGCGACCTGCGTGAAGATCGTGGCA
Organism: Verrucomicrobiota bacterium; assembly: GCA_025360015.1. Lineage (GTDB taxonomy): Bacteria > Verrucomicrobiota > Verrucomicrobiia > Verrucomicrobiales > Verrucomicrobiaceae > Prosthecobacter. Next base: position 55,509 of record JANYCZ010000059.1, read on the forward strand.
TACGCCAACTCAAGTCGAGTCCCAAAAACAGGCCATGACGCAAAACCAGACGCCAAAAAAACCATGAATGATCTGCCTCCGCCGCATGCAGTGGAACTCACATGTCATCAAGCCCTGATGCGCGTGGAAGATTATGTGCGGCGGCAACCTACGAAGGCAGCCCTGGCGGCGCTAGGCGCGGGCCTGGTTTTCAATCTGGTGCCTCCGCGCATGATTGCCAGAGTTGCGGCGACGCTGGCAGCCCGATTGCTTCCACCCGCACTCCTCGGACTCGGTGTGCTCAAGGCTTTTGAGATGTGCTGTGACAAAGATTCTGCCGGGACTCATTGAGCCGACGGGTTTCGTTTTTTCCAACGGCTGACCAAGCGGGGCTCACACTTCACAACGCAGGGCAGTCATCGCCCCAGAGCAGCAGCACAGGCTCGGGATCGTCTTCGAGGCTGTCCCAATGCAGACTGCCATTCGGCTTCACACAGGGTGGCAGATCCAGCGGATAGTACATCGAACGCACGCCGGAGAGTTGGGCACTGCCCAGGTGACCACCCAGCACGACACTCTGTTTCACCAAGAGCCGCAGGCACTGGCAGGTGGCCTTCCAAGGACAGGTCAGGGAGCATTCCAAGTTGGTGGCGCGCTTGTTCATAGCCGGAGCGTTGCACACTCAACAAGCGCGCGATGTCACGCTGTGTCCATGCGCGATACCACGTGATGGACCCTACTGGCTTCCAGTATGAAGTGGTGCTGACAGCGATGAGAACAGACATTGCGTCATTGCAATCCTGCGCCCGCCCCTGACAGATGAGGCGCATGAACATTCACCTGCTCGACATTGATACAGCCCTAAAGCAGGTGAGTTCAACGAGAGAAGGCCTCACAGCCGCCGATGCCGCCGAACGGCTGGCGCTGGCACGTGCCAAGCTGCACAAAACTGGCGGCGGCACCTGGCGCCTGCTGCTCAATCAGTTTCGCAGTCCGCTGGTGATCCTGCTGCTGGTGGCGATGACGATTTCCTCTTTTCTTGGCGACAAGATGGATGTGCTGATCGTTTCGAGCGTCGTGCTAATGAGCACGCTGCTGGGATTCTGGCAGGAATACAACGCCGCCAACGCGGTGGCAGCACTGCTGGCCGTGATCCAGGCCAAGGCCACGGTACTGCGCGATGGCAAGCAGATCGATCTGCCGGCGAATCAGATCGTGCCGGGTGATGTGGTGATGCTGAGCGCAGGCGACACCATTCCCGGCGATGGCCTGCTCATTGAATCCAAGGATCTGTTTGTCGATGAATCTGCGCTGACGGGTGAAAGCTATCCGGCGGAGAAAAAAGTGGGCGCGGTGGCGGCAGACGCACGGCAGAGCGAGCGCTTCAACGCGGTCTTTGAGGGCACGCATGTCGTCAGCGGCACGGCACGCGTGCTGGTGGTGAACACGGGAGCAGAAACGGAGTTTGGCGCGATCTCCGAGCGGCTGCGGTTGCGCGCGCCCGAAACGGACTTCGAGCGCGGTCTGCGCCGGTTTGGCGAGATGCTCATCAAGGTGACGCTCATCTTTGTCATCGCCATTTTTGCCATCAATGTGTTCTTCCACCGCCCGGTGCTGGAGGCTTTCATGTTTGCGCTGGCGCTCGCGGTGGGGATGACGCCTGAACTGCTGCCGGCCATCGTCAGCATCACACTGGCACGCGGCGCGAAGCGCATGGCGGAGGATCAGGTGATCGTGCGCCGACTGTCCTCGATTGAAAATTTTGGTAGCATGAATGTGCTCTGCTCTGACAAGACCGGCACGCTCACCGAGGGCAAGGTCAAACTGCTGGGCGCGTATGATGCGCAGGGGAACGCCAGTGATCTCGTGCGGCTGCATGCCGTGCTCAACGCCACGTTTGAAAGCGGCTTCACCAATCCCATCGATGCGGCGCTGCGCGCCGAAGCGAGCCTCGATCTGAGTGGATTCACCAAGTTTGATGAAGTGCCTTACGACTTCATCCGCAAGCGCCTCAGCGTGGTGGTCGAGCACGCGGACGCGGCACGCCGCCATGTGATGCTCACGAAGGGCGCGTTTGTCAACGTGCTGGCGGTCTGCACCCAGGTTGCCACGCCGAACGGAGATCAACCGATGGCGGAATTTCATGCGGGCCTGCTGCAGCGGTTTGCCGACTACAGCAACGCGGGGCATCGGGTGCTCGGAGTGGCCAGCCGCGATGTCACCGGCGATCCCGAGATCAACAAGGATGACGAGCGAGACATGACTTTCACCGGGTTTCTGCTGTTTGATGATCCACCGAAACCCGGTGCGGCAGAAGCGATCCAGGAACTGCGGCAGCTGGGCGTGGACTTCAAGGTCATCACGGGAGACAACCGCTTCGTGGCACAGCGGCTCGGCACGCAGATGGGCATTGCCAAACCTGAGGTGCTCACGGGCGAGGACCTGCACAAGATGAACGACGCAGCGCTGGTGAATCGCGTCAGCGACGTGGACATCTTTGCCGAAACGGAGCCCAACCAAAAGGAGCGCATTCTCATCGCGCTGCGCAAAGCCGGGCATGTCGTCGGCTATCTTGGCGATGGCATCAACGACGCCTCCGCGCTGCATGCGGCGGATGTAGGCATCTCCGTGGATGGTGCCGTGGATGTGGCGAAAGAAGCGGCTGACATTGTCCTGCTGCGTCATGACCTCGGCGTGCTCGCACGGGGCGTGCGTAATGGCCGCATCACCTTTGCCAACACGCTCAAATACATCTTCATCGCCACCAGCGCCAACTTTGGAAACATGTTCAGCATGGCGGGTGCTTCACTGTTTCTGCCGTTCCTGCCGCTGCTGCCAAAGCAGATCCTGCTCAACAACTTCCTCTCCGACCTGCCCGCGCTGACCATCGCCACCGACTCTGTGGACCCCGAGCAGGCGCTGAGGCCGCGCCGATGGGATCAGAAGTTCATCCGGCGTTTCATGGTCGCCTTCGGCCTCGTGAGTTCCGTGTTTGATTACCTGACCTTTGGCGCGCTGCTGCTGATGCTGCGCGCCAACGAGGCGCAGTTTCAAACTGGGTGGTTCATCGAATCCGTGCTGACGCAGATGTTCATCGTCATGGTGATTCGCACGCATCGCTCCATTTTTCAAAGCAAGCCGGGGCGCATCCTCACCCTTGCCACACTGGCGGTCGCCGGCAGCGTCGTCGTGCTGCCTTACACGCCCGTCGGCGGCTTGTTCGGCCTTGTGCCCCTGCCCTGGTATTTCATGGTCACGCTCGTGGGCATCACCCTGCTGTATTTGCTGACGAGTGAGGTGGTGAAGCGGGTGATGTTTGCCAAGCTGGAGCAGAGGGCTGCGCCCAGCCGGTGACGCTATTTTTTCAGCAGACGATGTGAGCAGATCAGACCGGGGATCATCGGCAGCCAGAAGCTCAAACCGCGGAAGAGCAGGGTCGCCGAGAGGCCGACAGAGAGCGGCATGCCGATGCTTCTCAAGGCCATGACGGAGGCCGTTTCAAAAGTGCCAAGCCCGCCTGGAATGATGCCGATGGTGCGGAACAAGTTTGAAACCATGAAACTGAAAAACACACCGCCCACCGATGAGGATACTCCCAGAGATCGCGCCGCCACCCAGATAGTCGCCGCATCCAGCAGGAAAATCATCACATGCATGGCGAAGGCGAGGAAGATCACGCGATGATTTTTAAAAGAGCCGGGAGGGGCGTGCTCGACCCACTGCAGCAGGCGAGTCAGCCTGGCAAAACGACGCAGCTTTGTTTTCACCCATTTCATTCCACCGATGGGCAGGAAGATCAGGAACGCAGACACACCGAACTCGACCAGCACAAAGACAAGCATCGCCACGTTGACCCAGGCTGGAAGATAAGCGTGATACAAGGACACTCCCAGCGCCACGGCCATGCAGGAGGCATACGCGAGGTGAAACATCGCCACATCCACGAGGACCGCAGACGCCACCAACGCACGCGGCATGCCCATGCGTGAAAGCGCTCCGGATACAAACGCCACACCGCTGATCCCGCCGGTAGGCAGCGCCTGATCCACAAACAGCATTGCAAGACTCAGCTTATAGGATTTGCCCACAGACAGCGCTTGCTCCCCGGCCCCTGTCACCACGCGCCACACAATGCCCTGCATCATGTAGGTGCCTGATTGCAGCAGCAGCGCCAGCCCGAGCCAATAGATATCCATCTTCCGCAACAAGCGCAGAAAATCCCCCTGTTCGGTCAGGTGCGTCACCACCAAGATCAAGGCACCACAGGCCGCCGCGCCTAGCAGCCACACCAGCCAGGGCGCGTGCGCCGGCTTCACCAGAGAATTCTGGAGCGGCCCCTCAGGCTGGTCAGGTTTCGGCGCTTCGGACATGCCTTTCTTTGAAAGGACCAGCCGGTGAAGTCAATCTCGAAACCACGGACCCACGCCAGATGCCTATGCCTTTTTCAAAACTGCCCGATCACGCTGAAATCAAAATCGCCCATGCCGTTATCGCCTTATTTCCTCGCCTTGGCTTCGGTCTCCCTGGCCGCGGCAGCCCAGCGGATGCCCTCCAGCACATGGTGGCGCACGAAGGGCGTGCTCAGGGAGCGCAGATCGTGACCGAACTCGGTGTAGAAAAAGCGGCCGCCCGCCGCTGGCTCATGCGTCCAGGCGATGGGATGATCCGCGCCCATCGGCCTGCCGCCGCGCGTCATGAAGTAATCGCGCACGGGCGTGTAGGTGCTCTCATCCACACGCAGCAGCACCTGAAAGCCGGGCAGCCCGGTCACGCAGCGGTCGTGATTCGTCCAGTCCGCCTCGATCCAAAACTCTGAGGGCTGCCCCTTGACTGTGGGATGCTCTTTCGCTGCGGGCTCCACGGTTACTTTCGCCTTGGAGAAATCCGAGTCGCTGTTGAAGTCGCAGCCGGCCAGCTGGTTCAGCCATGGCCAGCCGGTTTGATGCACGAGAGCCGCATGCAGGCCGACGACTCCTTTTTTACCGGTGGCAAACCACGCCTCGACTGACTGCCGCTGAACCTCGGGAATGATTTTGTCGAGTTCATTGGCGTTGTTGAGCAGCAGCACATCGTACTTTGCGATCACCTGTGGCATGAGGTCTTTGGGGCTCTCGGTGATGTCCACATCAAAGCCGTTTTCATGGCCCAGCAGCACCAGCCAGCGGTTGATGCCGGGAATGTCGGGATGCCGGTAATAGGCGGTGCCGGAGAAGACGAGCACCTTCATGCGGTCGCCAGCAGGCGCAGCCGGAGCCGTGGTATCATGCGCCAAGGCCATAGTGGCGAAGGCCGCGAGGGAGAGTACGGTGAGGAGATGGAAGGCGCGGTGAATCTTGAGAGAGGGCATCGGCTGATGGGTGGAATGGGACTGCTGGAGGCTTCCTGACCGGCTGAAGCCGGGACTACAATACGAAGAGGCAGAAGGCGGACCGGCTGAAGACCGAACTACGTACGAAGAGGCTGGCGCTGGGGCGGAGGCAGGGTGGTGACCTGGGATCTTGTACTTGAATCGTGGCGCTGTGATCGAGGACGAGGACGATTTTGTCCATGTGCGGTCACTTTAGCGCTGGCCGATGACGCTGAAATCGAGATCGCCTTTGCCGGCATCCACTCCGGAGCGCATGGCGGCGGCGGTGCAGTCGAGGGCTGGGGTGGAGAGCCTGGCTTCGGCGGCGAGTTCGCGGGCGAAGTCGGCGTCCTTGAGCATGTTGCGCAGGGCAAAGTGGGGCTCGAAGTCGCTCTTGATGATGGCGGGGAGCTTCATGCCGATGAGAGCGGAGAAGTTGGCGTTTGATTCCAAGGCTTCGAGCAGACGTTCCAACGGGATATTATTGGCCTTGGTGATGTCTGCGGCTTCAGACACGGCTTCCACGATCACGGCGGAGACGAGATTGGTGACGATCTTGAGCACCATGGCATCGCCGATGGCACCGAGTGGGAGTATCTTGGCGGCGCTGGCGGAGAGCACGGGTTTGGCGCGCTCCAGCAGCAGTTCGCTGCCGCCGATGTAGTAGCTGAGCTTGCCGTTTTGCGCTGCCATCTTGCTGCCGGTGAAGGGGGCATCGAGAAACGCAGCGCCGGTTTCTTCGACGAGCCTGGCGGCTTCCAGCGTGGCCTTCTTGCTGACCGTGGCGTGGTTCATGATGAGGTGGCCGGCTTTGAGCGCGGGCTGCATGTCCTCAATCGCCTCAATGAGTGCGGCGCTGTCGCGCACGAAAATTTGAATGATGCCTGCGGCTTCGGCGACCTCATGCGGCGAGGCGAGGAAGTTCGGCACGGGACGCGCGCTGCGGCTCCAGACAAAGACTTCATGCCCTGCTTTGCGCAGATTGTCCGCCACACGACTGCCGATGATGCCTAGCCCGAGGATGCCAACGTTTTGTTTCATGGGCGCATTTAGGGCGCAGGCTCGGCGCGGTCAATGACCTCTGCGCGATAAACGACCGACTGCGGCGAGCGCTCCCGCAGCGCGGACAGGAGGCTCTGCACCGCCTCGGCGCGTCGTTTGCTGGTGAGCAGCGCGGTGATTTCGCCCTTCACTTCGGCAAAGGCCGGCAGCCGTGAGGCAAGGCGTTCCATGACGATGATGAGGTGCCAGCCGAGCTGGGTCTGCACGGGCTCGCTGAACTGGCCGACTTTGAGTTTCTCCACCGCTGCGATGAAATCCGACGGCATGCGCTGCTGCGTGAACCAGCCGAGATCGCCGCCGAGGGCTTTGCTGCGGGCGTCATCCGAATGCTCTTTGGCCAGTTGCGCAAAGGTTCTCTCTTTGGTCAGAAGCTGGCGCTGGATCTCCAGGATCTCCGCCTCGCGATCCGGCTGCGACTTGTCGTGCTGGGTAAGAAAGATGTGTGCCGCGTGGTGCGCCAGCGGGATGCGCAGCGTTTCCTTGAATGCAGCGTACCAAGCGCGGGCGTCCTGGTCCGAGGTTTCCTTCATGCGCGGCTGAATTTGCTCTGCGATCCATGCTCCATCGAGCTGCGCTTCGTCGATCCGGGCTTCCAGCGACTTCGCTGTCAGTTGCTGTGCGGCCAGGCGTCTGTGAAACTCCGCCGCATCGGCAAACTGGCGCTGCATCCAGTCCGCCTCGTGCTTCACGGCGGCCTTGGGTGCTGCGGTGTCGATACTGCTTTGACTGCGGCTGGCACGCACGAGGCGGCCATTCACCAATTCCTCCAGCGCCTGCCAGCGTGTCTGCTTGCGCGCCTCTGGGGTGAGACTGGCCCATGCGGCATCGCGCTTCCAGAGCTGCTCGCGCATCGCCTCCTCCAGTTCCAGCCGAGTGATCGTTTGGCCATGCACTTCCGCTGCCGTTTCCCTTTTCGGTTGAGCCATCAGCCATGCACGCAAGGGCCCTTTAAAAACATAGAGGTCTGCCAGGAGGCAGCAAGCGAGGATTAAAAAGGCGGTCAACCGCCATGGGAAGCCTGGTGACGAATGCGACATTGGCACTGCAAACTAGGGGGGGCTTTGGCGATGGCAAGCAGGGCGCATTCTCATAAAAGCGCCTCACACTCTCAAAATTGGCTCGATTTTACATATTTTTTACATGTTTTTCATCATTTTAACAATTTAAACCTAGATTTATTGAGCCTTTACCATTATTTTCATACCATCATGACCTTCCCAAAGTTTTTCTCCCTGGTATTTGTTGCTTTAGCCGCCACGGCTTCGGCCGACACCGTCAGTGTGACCGGCTTGGAAAACGACGGCAATCCAATTGGACAGTATGTGATTGGTGGTCAGACCTATTGGTGGATGTGCATCGAGCCTGGACCGCCAGCCTTGAGCAATCAGACCATCACTGCACAGACCTATTCGTTTCAGGATGGCTGGGACAAGCAGAACACCGAGCGTTACGCCATCTATCAGTCAGACCCGAGCCTCTACACCAGCGTCATCCCAAAGCAGGTCGCGGTCATGGAGTACGTGCTCGACGCTTACCTACCTTGGGACACGCAGGCAGGAGCCTCGGGCCGCTTCTTGGAGCAGGATCCCAGCTTTTCCAGTTTCACCAACAACGACACCTTTCACAACTCGATGTTCGCGGTGCAGAACTTCCTTTCCGAAACTCAAGGCAAGGCGGTGAACTCCGACTTCACCACCATCATGGACTCCAGCGGGAACACCTTCTACCAAGATTACTATGCCGGTCTCGGAGATGCCACGGACAACGCTCGTTCATCCATCTTCCAGAGCATCCTCAACGATGTCGTCGCCAAGGATGCGGCGGGCTTCTTCGCCACCTACACCGCCCAGCACAGCTACTTCACCGTGAATACTTTCGCGCCCGTAAACGATCCGAACAACTGGCAGGATGGCTTGGTCATTGGCGGGTTTTCTCCCGTTCCAGAGCCCGGCGGTGCCCTCCTCATCGCAGCCTGCGGCATCGCATGGACCCTGCGCCGCCGTCGGATTGGATAGAACGGGAGCGTCATCGCCCGCTCTGCAAGGTTTGGGAAAACTGCACCCTCGCGTGCCCGAGTGCTGCATCTGCCATGAGCAGCCGTGAGGGGGGTCGTATTGTCATCCTCCTCAAGACCCGCCTGCGCATAGTCATACCGCTGGTTGGGATATCCGCTGCTACCTGATTACCTGCCCCCCTGCCGAGAGGAGTATGAAAAAATCGTGCCCCAAGATGGCAGCGAGCCACTTTGCAAAATCGCAAAAAGTCGCAACGCGGCGTCGCTCTTTTACAAATACCTGACTTGTGACTGTATGATCATTATAGACAGTGTGTCGCTAACGATAAGGATCGTCATTTATGCGCCGCATCATCACCAGACTGCTTCTTTCCTGGGCCCTCGTCGGCCCTTGGATGGGTATGCCAATGGCTTGGGGGCAGGAGCTGAGGCTGGAAGTGGTGCCGGTGGTGAATGGCGGCGCGCTGCGGCTGAATGAGCCGCTGTCTGTGGCGATGGCGGCACAAGTGACGCGGCTGGATTGTTTGCTCTCGGGACTGGCATTGCAGAGGCAGGATGGCAGGTGGGTGGAATCGCGGGACTGGTTTGCGTATTTGAGTGTGGCGGCGGGGCGGCTGACGGCGAAGGGCTCGGGCATCCCGGTGGGCGACTACAAGGGCATTCGTTTCCGCATTGGGGTGGATGAGGCCACGAACAAGTCGGACCCGAATCGTTATGCGCCGGAGCATGCGCTCAATCCGCAGGTCAATGGGCTGCACTGGGGCTGGCAGGGCGGGTATATTTTCATGGCACTGGAGGGGCGCTTGCCAGATGGCGGGTTCTCGTATCACATCGCCAATGCGGCGCAGTTGATGACGGTGGAGCTGCCGGTGGAATTTCGCGGGGGACGGCCGCTGACGGTGGCGCTGGAGCTGGATGTGCAGCGGGTGCTGGCGGGCATCGATTTTGCCAAGGATGGCACCTCGACGCATTCGCGCGCAGGGGATGTACTGGCGGCGAAGCTGAAGGCCAACATTGAGCATGCGTTCCGGGTGCGCAGCGTGGATTACGACGTGTATCAGACGCCGGCGTTTGCCAGCGCACCTGCTCCCCTGCCCGCGGGTACGCATGCGCTGACGCCAGCCATGACGCAGCGTTTTCCAGAGGTGACGCTGCCTGCGGACAATCCGCTGACGCAGGAAGGCGTGGCGCTGGGGCGGCAGTTGTTTCATGACAGGCGGTTGTCGGGAAATGGCACACAGTCCTGCGCGTCCTGCCATGATGAAACGCATGCCTTTGCCGATGGCCGGCGCTTCAGCCCCGGCGCGGAGCAGCAGGCGGGGACGCGAAATGCGATGCCGTTGTTTAATCTGGCGTGGCAGCAGAGCTTCTTTTGGGATGGCCGTGCGGCCACGCTGCGTGAGCAGGTGCTGATGCCGATCCAGGACAAGCGGGAGATGCATGAGACGCTGCCGAATGTGATTGCGAAGCTGAGTGCGGATGAGGAATGCACGACCGCGTTTGCCAGGGCCTTTGGCTCCGCAGGGATCACGTCTGAGCGGATCGCGAAGGCGCTGGAGCAGTTTCTGCTCACGCTCGTTTCGCAGGAGTCACGCTTTGACCGTGCGGCGCGCAAGGTGGCGGAACTGACGGAGAGCGAGAGGCGCGGGCTGCGGCTGTTTGTGACGGAGTTTGATCCGAAGCGCGGGCTGCGTGGCGCGGACTGCTTTCACTGCCATGGCGGCACACTGTTCACGAGCCAGCAGTTCGCGAACAACGGACTCGGCCTTTCCAGCGATGATCTGGGCCGCATGGCGGTGACGCAGAACGCGGCGGATCGTGGCAAGTTCAAGACGCCCAGCTTGCGCAATGTCGCGCGCACCGCGCCCTACATGCATGATGGCCGTTTTGCCACGCTGGAGGAAGTGGTGGAGCACTACAGCGGCGGGGTGCAGCGCACGGACACGCTGGACCCGAACCTGGCCAAGCATCCGGAAGGAGGCATTCAATTCACGACTCAGGAGAAGGCGGACCTGGTGGCCTTTCTCAAAACGCTGACGGATGAGGGCTTCACTGGCACCGCCGCCGCCACCACCGCTGCGCGATGAAACGTCTGCTGCTTGCGCTGCTGCTGACCAGCCCCCTTTCCCATGCGGATACTCTGACGCATGAGCAAAGCGATGATCTCTCCGCGGAAGCCGCGAGGCTCGCGCCGGCCGCGCAAATGCCGCAGACACAGGCACCCACACCAGCCCAATATGCCACACTCGGCCTGTGGAGTGCGGTCATCCCATGGACACCGCATATTCCAGTGACCTGTGCACAACTGCCGGACGGACGGCTGCTGACGTTTGCCTCCAGCCAGCGCACCAGTTTTCCTGCGGAAAACTTCACCTATGCGGCCACCTGGGACTACCGCACGGGTGAATTTGTGGAGATCAACAACACGCGCCATGACATGTTCTGCGGGGGCGTCTCGCTGCTGCCAGACGGCCGCCTGATGGTGAACGGCGGAAACGACATCATCCGTGACTGCAGCCTGTTTGACTGGCGCACGAACACCTGGAGCGCAGCGCCGGACATGCAGGACCCGCGCTGGTACAACACCAGTGTGGCGCTGCCAGACGGCAGCGTGTTCACGGCCTCCGGCAGCGGCGGCAGCAACACGGCGGAACGCTGGGTGGAGAGCAGCGGCTGGACGCGCTACACGAACATCAACTGGGCGCTGGCCACGGATGAAGGCGGCCTGAATTCCATCTGGCATCCGTTTCTGCATGTCGCGCCGGATGGCCGCATCGCGCATACCGGACCGACGCACACCATGCACTGGGTGGACACGAAGGGGAACGGTCAGTTCATCAGCGCCAGCGCCTTCATCCAGGGAGGTTATTATCCCAAAGACGGAGCGATGGTCATGTTTAACGAAGGGAAAATCCTCCAGGCCGGTGGTCACACCAATGGCACGGACTCCGCTTCGAAGTTTGCCTATGTCATCGACATCAACGGCAGCAATCCCACGGTGACACCGACCAGCAGCCTCACGCATGCACGCACGTTTACCACGGGGGTGGTACTGCCCACAGGCGAAGTGATGGCCATCGGCGGCAACACCTCACAGGTCGAATTCAGCGACGAGGGCAGCGTGCTGACGCCGGAAATCTGGAACCCCGTCACCGGCGAATGGCGCAGCGGAGCGGACATGCAAGTGCCGCGCAATTATCACTCGGTCGCCCTCCTGCTGCCCGATGGCCGGGTCTGGGCCGGTGGTGGTGGCCTGAGCGGGAACTCCGCGGACCATCAGGACGCACAGATCTACACACCGCCCATGCTTTACAATGCGGATGGCACGCCAGCCACACGCCCAGAGATCAAGGAAACGCCGGAGGCTATAGGCCCCGGGATGGCGTTTACGGTGCGTGCCACTGCTGGCGTGAAGCGCTTCACGTTCATCAAGCTGGCTTCGCTCACGCACTGCGTGACGAGTGATCTGCGTTTCCTCGAACTGCCATTCACTGAACACGCGCCCGGTGCCTACGTGGTCCATGCGCACGCCAATTTGAATGTGCTGACACCGGGCTACTGGATGCTGTTTGCCATTTCACCCGATGGACCGTACTCGGTTTCCAAAACCGTGCTGGTGGACGCCGCGCTCACGGACTCCATCAGCAATCCCGGGGCTCAATCCACCACGGTGGGCAAGGCAGCCCTGGCCACCAGCCTCAAAGCTCCAGGTTACAGTCCGGCATCACGCGTGTACTCCGCCACTGGTCTGCCGCCCGGCCTTGGGCTGGATGCCACGACGGGTCTCATTTCCGGCACGCCCACCAGCATCGGCCGCTACAGCGTGACCGTGACGGTCGATGACGCCAATCTTGAGCCGGCGTCTGCTACGTTCCTCTGGACGGTGCATTCCGATCTGGTGCTCGCACCACTGGCTCATGCGCCGGTGCCAGCGGGGACGGTGTTTGATTTCACCGCGTCATCCGCCGGGAGTGCCAAGCCGGAGTATCAGTGGGATTTTGGTGATGGCTCGCCTCCCTCTGACTTTAGCAGCAGCACGACGATCAGCAAAACGTACGCTGTACCTGGGCGCTACCTCGTCACGCTCACCGCGCGTGATGACACGGGCAGTGTGGTCACCGTGAGCTTTCATCAAGCGGTGCATGCCACGCTCACACCCACGCGTCCCACGGTTTCCAGCAGCATCGCCTATCAGGTGCGCAGCGGTGCCAATGCGCGGCTGTGGGTGGTGAACCCGGACCAGGACAGCGTCACCATCTTTGATGCGGTGACGCGCACACGCAGCGGCATTATTCCCACGGGAAGGGCACCGCGCAGTGTCGCCATCGCGCCGGATGGGCGGGCCTGGGTGGTGAACAGTGAAAGCGGCAGCATCGCGATCATCGGTGCAAATCTCAATGTGATGCAGACGATTCCGCTGCCGCGCGGATCGCGCCCCTTTGCCATCGTGTTTGATCCTGCGGGCACGGCAGCCTATGTTTCGCTGCAGGACAGCGGCGTGGTGCTGAAGATCAATCCGGCGGTGCCCACGCAGTTCCTCGCCACCGCTGCGGTCGGCGGCAGCGTGCGGCATTTGTCCGTCAGTGCGGATGGCACGCAGGTGTTTGCCACGCGCTTCATCACGCCGCATCTGCCCGGCGAGGAAACGGCCAATGTCATCACGCAGGATGGCAGCACGAAGTATGGAGGTGAGGTCAGCGTGATCGATGCCGCAAGCATGACGGTCAGCCGCACGATCATCCTCGCCCACAGTGATGATGCCGACAGTTCCATCGCCGGACGTGGCATCCCCAATTATCTCGGCCCCGCCGTGATCAGCCCGGACGGTACGAATGCGTGGGTGCCTTCCAAGAAGGACAACATCAAGCGCGGCCTGCTGCGGGATGGCAACCCACTCACGCATGACAACTCGGTGCGCAGCATTACCTCGCGCATTGAGCTAATGACCGGGAGCGAGGACCTCGCGGCACGCATTGATTTCAATGATGCAGGCATTGCCAGCACGGCGGCGTACGATCCCAACGGCATGTATCTTTTCACCGCACTGGAAGGCAGCCGTGAGGTGGCCGTGGTGGATGCGTGGAACCGGCGCGAGCTGCTGCGCTTCACCGCCGGGCGCGCGCCCCAGGGCGTGGTGACCTCGCCGGATGGGCGGATGCTGTATGTGCACAATTTCATGGACCGCAGCGTGACGGTGCATGATGTGGGCGCGATCCTCAATGGAGCCGAAACGGCACCGCAGATGACTGCGCTGCTGAACTGCATCACCACGGAAAAACTGCCCGCCAATGTACTGAAGGGAAAGCAGTTCTTCTATGACACACGCGACCAGCGCCTGGCACTGCAGCAGTACATCAGCTGCGCCTCCTGCCACAATGACGGCGATCAGGATGGGCGCGTGTGGGACTTCACCAGCTTCGGTGAAGGCCTGCGCAACAACATCTCCCTGCGCGGTCATGCCACTCATGGACCGCCGCACTGGACGGGCAACTTTGATGAGATCCAGGATTTTGAAGGGCAGATCCGCAGCTTTGCCGGTGGACTGGGGCTGATGAGTGACAACGATTTTCATTCGGGGACGCGTGATCAACCGCTGGGGACGCCCAAGGCTGGCGTCAGCGAGGATCTCGATGCGCTGGCCGCCTACGTGACCTCTCTCACTACTGCTGGCAGCAGCCCGAACCGCAACAGCAATGGCGCGCTCACCGCCGATGCGCTGGCGGGGCAGCAGATCTTCCGTGAGCAGAACTGCGCGGCCTGCCATGGCGGCACGCGCTTCACCAACAGCGCGCTGAATGTGTTTGCGAACATCGGCACGATCAAACCTTCCAGCGGCCAGCGGCTAGGTACGCCCATCACCGGACTGGATGTACCCACGCTGCGCGGGCTGTGGAGCACCGCACCGTATTTGCATGATGGCAGTGCTGCGACTCTGGGCGCAGCCGTGCGCGCGCATCAGGGGGTGCTGCTTACCGACAGCGAGCTGTCTAAAGTCGTGGCTTTTCTCTCTCAAATTGACGACGCAGTCGTGCATGCCCCCTCACCTTTGAGCGTGGTGCTCGCCACCGCGAGCAGCAGCGTGAATGCTTCGTTTCCGGTGATCGGTTATTTGAGCGAAGCGGCCACCGGTTTCACCGCGAGCGACATCAGCATCACCGGCGGCACGCTGCGTGGTTTCAGCATCTCAGGCACCCGCTTCAGCTTTTATGTGGAACCGACGGCGGGCCGTGTGAGCATCGGCATCGCCGCGAATGTGATGAGTGATTCCACCGGGCTGGGCAACCTTGCCTCGAACGTGCTCAGCATTGCCAACAGCAGCGATGTGACACCGCCGGTGATCACGCTGGCGACCCCGGCAGACACGGTGAGCTCCGCCTTTGAAGTCAGCCTGACCGCCAGTGAAAGCATCGGCGGATTGAGTGCGCCTGAATTCGCGGTGACGAACGGCAGCGCGGCCAATCTCACGGGCAGTGGGGCGAACTACAGCGTCACCATTACTCCAACGGCCACGGGTGTTGTGACGGTGCAACTGCCTGCTGAAGCCGTCACCGATGCGGCTGAAAATGGGAGTGTCGCGTCCAACACGCTGAGCGTCACGTTTGCCCCGGCTAACAACGTGCAGCCCACGGTCACGCTTGCCACGGCTGCGACGGAGGTGAGTGGTGCGTTTGATGTGACGGCCACCTTCAATGAGAACGTCAGCGGCGTGAGCGTGAATGATTTCATCGTCACCAACGGCAGTGCCGCAGCGGTCAGCGGCAGCGGTTCCTCTTATGTTGTCTCAGTCAAGCCAGCGGCGAATGGCGTGGTCACGATTCAGTTTTCTAAAACCATTGTGTCGGATGTCCTGAGCGTGAACTACACCGCGCCCGCAGATCCTGCACCCACCGTGCTGCTTGCTGCCGCAGGCAGCACCGCCAACGGCAGCTTCATGGTGAATGCGCAGTTCAGTGAAGCCGTCACGGATGTGAGCGCGGCGGATTTCATGGTCACCAATGGCAGCGTGACTGGGCTCAGCGGCAGTGATTCACTGTGGATCGCCACGATTCAAGCGGCCAGCGCGGGGGATGTGAGCGTGCGCCTGCCCGCCAATGCGGCGCAGGACAGTGCAGCGCAGGGCAGCAGCGCCTCGAACACGCTCGTCCTCGGGTTTGCGCCACCTGCACCGCTTACTGCGAAGATCAATTTTCAAAATGTGGGGGCACCCGTACCGCTGGGTTATGTGGCTGATGAAGGCGCGGTGTTTGATGAACGCAACGGGCTCAGCTTTGGCTGGAACAACGACCACAGCGCGCAGGGTCGAGACCGCAGTGCGGTGACGGAGCAGCGGCAGGACACTTTTATCCGCATGCAGGCTGGCGCGAAGTGGGAGATCGCCGTGCCGAATGGTGAATACGACCTCAGCATCAGCGTGGGAGATGCGACGGCGGAGAGCCGCAACACGCTGAACGTGGAAGGCACCTCCGTGTGGAGCGCCAGCGCCTGTGCTGCAGGTGCGTCCCAGGTAAAGTCTCTGCGCGTGATGGTGACGGATGGCCGCCTGACGCTGGACAATGGCAGTGCCGCTGGTGGTGCCACCGCGCTGGACTATCTCGACATCGCGAGCAGCAGCAGTGTTGCTCCGGCCATACCCAATGGGCTCGCGGCGGATTACTTTGCCGGGATCAATTTTGATCAGCTCCGCTTCAGCCGCAGCGACCGCAGCATTGATTTCCGCTGGAGCGCGGCCGCGCCTGACGCACGGCTGGGTGCAGACAGTTTCAGTGTGCGCTGGCAGGGCGTGGTGATGCCGCGTCACAGCGAGCGGTATTCGTTTGCCACCACCAGCGACAACGGTGTGAGGCTGTGGGTGAACGGGCAACTGCTGATCAACCACTGGAACAAGCATGCGGAAGAAACCAATACCGCTGAAATTGATCTGCAGGCAGGCGTGCCCGCCACGATGCGGATGGAGTTCTTTGCCAATGATGGCGATGCGGTGGTGCGCCTGCTGTGGGCGAGCACGAGCCAGCCGCTGGAAGTGATCCCGGCGGATCGCCTCTTGATCCATGCGCCAGGGGAGCCTGCCGTCCCCTACCCTTCCACCTTTGCCGACTGGATCGCCAGCGGCCGCAGCAATGGCGCGCAAACGACGGCCACCACGAATGCCGATGGCGATGATCTGCCGGACCTGCTAGAATATGCGCTGGGTGGCAGCGCGGGGAGCGGCATCAACGCGGGCGACGTGCTGCGACTGGGCACGCGCAACGGCCACGTGAGCGCCAGCGTGATGCGCCCTCAAGGGCTGAGCGATTTGACCTGGGTGTTGGAGGGCAGCGCAGATTTGAAAACCTGGACGACACTCACGGTCAGCGCGGTGGTCAGTGACAACGGCGATGGCACT
This sequence comes from Verrucomicrobiota bacterium, assembly GCA_025360015.1. GTDB lineage: Bacteria > Verrucomicrobiota > Verrucomicrobiia > Verrucomicrobiales > Verrucomicrobiaceae > Prosthecobacter. The sequence continues at coordinate 72,294 of JANYCZ010000059.1, forward strand.
GAGACTTTGCGCTGGTACAATCTGGATGCGGCGGGCGGCCCAAGCATGGTGCGTCTGAAAGTGCAATGCACTAGCACGGGTGATAGTGCAGCCACCGCTGCTTTTGCGTGGCAGCAGTGGACCACGCAGAACGGCACGCAGTCGATCGGGGTGAATGTGGTGAACACGCCGGTCTTTGCCGGGTATGCGCACTCCGCTACCGAGACCGCGCTTTATTTGGCCGATGCTTCGTATCTTCCGGGCGTGGTGGATGCGGATGCGAGCTACTATGTGGAAGTGACCGGTGGCGTGTATGCGGGCCACCATTGGGATCTCGCGCACATCGGTGATCGGACGCTGCTCATCGACAGCGAATCCTCTGGCAACACACTGGCCGCACTGCCCGCCGACATCGCGGGGTCACGCATTGCAGTGCGCAAGCACATCACCCTCGGGCAGGTGTTTGATAAAGGCGTCCTGCGAGGCTCGAACAATCCTGCGGGCGCAGATCAGGTGCAGTTTCTGAGCGCGACGAACAGCTTCAAAACGTACTGGCTGCTGCAGGCCGGGGCCTATCATCAATGGATCGCGGCGGGCGATGCCACGCTGACCAGCGCTGACAATCTCAGCATTCCCCCCGGTACGGGTGTGATGCTGAAAAGCAGCGGCACGACGCCGCGCCCGCTGCTGATCGCTGGGCAGGTGCGCACGACGCCCTTTGCGAGGGTGCTGGTGCCGGGTTCCAGCCTGTTCGCCAATCCGTGGCCTCTGGCGGCGTCTCCGACGAGTCTAAACATGACGAGCGCCGTGGTCTTTACCGCCACCACGAGCCCCGCCACGGCCGATGCGCTGCAGTTTTGGAAAGGCGACAGCCAGTCGGGGTCCAGCGGCTATGATGGCTACTGGTTCTTCCAAAGCCCGAAGACCGCCGCGCTGTGGGTTTCCACGCGGGATGCGACGCTGCACTCGCAAAATGATCTGGCGCTGTTTAAGGCGGGTCGTGCGGCGATCTTGGTACGGCGGAGCATGGCAAGCAGTGTGTGGATGGTGCCTGCGCCGTGAGGTGACTCGCTTTCGGCCTCCTACATTCGTCATTGCGAATGGTTACCCCGCAAGGATTCGAACCTTGAACGAGAGAATCAAAATCTCCTGTGTTACCATTACACCACGGGGTAGGAGGTGTTCCGAGCGCGATATTAGAGCTTCATTGCCGCTGCGCAAGGACGGCTTTCAGGGTGAATCAGGCAGCTTTGGCGTTTGCCGAAACCGATTTCAGAAAAGCGAGCGTGGAGACGCTCGGCGGCGGCTTGAGGACAAGCCGCCCTACCTCACGCTGGTCATGCGTAAGCGCAGCTCGATGAAGGAGAGCCAAGAAGGAAAGCCTATTATCTCCATGGAAAGGCGGCCATCGTGACCCGCCATGGGGTAACGAGTTTTGCGATGTGCCGCAAAAAGGGAGTTGGGGGCGGTTTCATACTCCAAAGTCGGCCTCAATCCGATGAGCCCGCATTTTTTTTTGCGCAGGGTGCGGCAAGTTGAAATGATGCTGCATGCCTTGATTTTGCAGGAAAGCTAGGCTCTAAAGATTGCTTTATGGTGTTGAAATTATGGAAATGTGAAATATTTGTTCTTGCAATAGATTCCATAATTAGCATAATGGCTTTGCAATTTAAGAAAACTATTATGAAGAAGCTCATCCTTATCCAGAACGACTATCCCGGCACCGGCAAGAGCACCCTGGCTCTCTGCTTCCACCGCTACCTCCAGCAGTATGGTGTCACCCATCAACTCCTCGCCCTCACGGAAGAGGATTCCCATGATCATATGGGCGCCACGGCTCTCGATGCCAGTTCACTGACACCCCGAGCGTTCCTTGCCCATGTGGACGCCTCCCCCCTGACCATTTTGGACGTGAGCACGGGGCTCGGCGAATTCTTCAACAAGTTCTATCAGGGCTGCGAGATGAACGAGATTCTCCAAGCAGCGGGCGTGGCTGTCTCAGTGGTGCTGCCGGTGACGGCGGATCGTGAGAGCTTTGATTCGGTCACCGATGCAGCGGAAGTTTACTCGGACAACGCCGAGTACCTGATCGCCCACTTGGTGACGAGCTGCTATGATGAAGACGACAAGGTCTGGGACACCAGCTATGCCGCACGGGTGATGGACATGTTTGAAGCCGTGGAGCTGCACATCCCGGAAATCACCTTCCAGGTGGAACTGAGCGCCGAGCGCATGAGCCTCGACACCGCCCTGCAAATGGACGATGCGGAAGAACGCCTGGGCCGTGAATACACCAAATGGCAGCGCCGCGTGATGGGCCAGGTGGACAGCGCCCGCCAGTATCTCTTTGGTGACGCCTTCCGCCCGACGATGGCACCGAAATCCTTGAAAGCGATGCGCAAAGCGAAGACAAAGCTGGCAGCGTGAAAGCAGAGTTGACGGGTGTTGACCGTCGTTGACGATTGTTAGCGAGGGGTTTTCGAACAACTGTCAACCATCGTCAACGATTGTTCAGCCACTGCAAACTCCGCCTTCCTACTCAAATAATTCGGGATAGCACCGATCCGCAACAGCCCGGCTGAGGGCCCGTATCTCGGCCGGGCTGGCGCATGTGAGGACGGTTTGCGCCAAGGCTTCACAGTCGGCGACGTCGAGACGCCGCACGGCATGCTTGACGCGTGCGATCTGCGTGGTGGCGACGCTGAGTTCATTCAAACCGAGGCCGATCATCAAGGGAGTGAGCGTCAGGTCCGACGCCATCTCGCCACACATGCCGATGCGGATGCCGGCGGCACGTGCGGCTTTGACGGACATGCCGATCAGACGCAGCACCGCAGGATGAGTGGGCTGGTAGAGCTTTGCCACGCGGTCATTGAGCCGGTCCACCGCGATGGTGTACTGAGTGAGGTCATTCGTGCCGAGGCTGAGGAAATCGACTTCTGCGGCAATCAGGTCTGCCGAGAGCGCGGCGCTGGGGATCTCGATCATGGCACCGATCTCGATCTCTTCGGGCACATCCACGCCTTCGGCGGTGAGTTCTTCGGCGCAATCGTTGAGCACGGCCTTTGCTTCGAGCACTTCCTCCACGCCGGAGACCATGGGGAACATGATGCCCACGCGCCCATGCACGGCGGCGCGCAGCAGGGCCCGCAATTGACGTTTGAACAAATCGAGCCGACCCAGCGAGAGGCGGATGCCGCGCCAGCCGAGGAAGGGATTGGGCTCAGGCTCCTGGGCGAGGCGTTCGTCCACCTTGTCTCCGCCGAGATCCAAGGTGCGGAAGACGACGCGCCTGGGTGCCTGGGACTGCACGACTTTGCTGTAGGCCGTGGTGAGTTCTTCCTCAGTGGCGTCCGGGTTTTCCAGATGCAGAAACTCCGTGCGGAAGAGGCCCACCTCCTCGGCGCCGCTGTCTCCCACGATCTTCATTTCTTCGATGAACTCCGCATTCGCGCCAACGCAGACGGCGGTGCCGCACTTCGTGAGCGAAGGCTTGTGGCGCTCCATTTGAAAGACGTCCTCGCGCCGCTCGGCCTGCTCCTCCCGGAGACGGTAGCGTGCGAGGGTTTCAGCGCTGGGATTCTGAATGAGAAGGCCGCCTTCGCCATCCAGCAGCACGGTGTCGCCGCTGTGCAGTTCATCGCAGATGCCATGGAGGCGCACGACCGCTGGCAGCGCCAGGGAGCGGGCGATGATGGCTGCATGCGACACGGCGCTGCCTGTCTCCAGGGCAAAGCCGAGGACTTTGCTGCGGTCCAGCTGAACGGTGTCCGAAGGGGTGAGGTCATGCGCCACGACGATGACGGGCTCGTCAAACATCGGGTGGTCGAGGAGCTCGCCGCGCAGGTGGCGCATCACGCGGTGCGTGACGTCCTTCACGTCAAGAAAGCGCTCGCGCAGGTAGGCGTCTGAGAGGCCGCGCAGAGCGTCCATGTGCTTGCACATGAGCTTGTAGTAGGCCCAGTCCACGCACACGTGCTGCTCGCGCACGGTCTTTTCCGTCTGCTTCAGAATGGTGGAGTCCTGGAGGATGAGCAGATGCGTCTCAAAAATTTCGCTCTCGGCGCTGCCATGTTCCCCGGCCATCACGCGCTGGAGTTCCTCGATCTCTTTGCTGGTCACGGCCAAGGCAGCATGCAGGCGCTGCATTTGGTGCTCTTCCGTACCGGGCTCGATGCTGTCTTCGTCCGGCTCGTCAAAGTGGTCCTTAAGCACATGAACCACCGCATGCGCCACCCCGTGCGACACTGCGGTGCCGGTCCAGTTTTTTTCTTGCGAAGGGGGTGGAGAAGTCATTTCCGACGTTACCTTTCATGCGGACGGTGCATTTGGCAAACGCCACCGTGCATCAAACTGCGGCGAGCACCTTTTCCATGCGCTTTTTCAAGGCGGCAGCCTTGCCTTCCTCGCCGATGATCTCGAGCATGGCGACGTAGTCGGTGCCGATGGCCTCGTAGCTGCGTGATTCCTGCGGGAGCTGGGCTTCCAGGATCGTGAGGCTTTTCTCAAAATGCTTCTGCGCCGCGTCGTTGTCCTTCAGTTCATGGCAGGCTGTGCCTAGATTGCATAGGGACTGCGCCACATCGCGATGGCGCTCTCCGAGCACCTCGGTGCGGATCTGCAGGCCGTCTTCGAACATTTCCTTGGCCTGATCTGGGAACCCGGCGGCGTAGTAGAGGCTGCCTAGGTTGTTGAACACACAGGCCACGGATTCCGATTTGCGGCCGCGCTTGTTTTCCAGCGTTTCCAGGGAGCGCAGGTAGTGCTGCTCTGCCAAGGCAAACTTGTCCATGCACTTGTAGGTCATGGCGAGGTTGTTGCGCAGTTGCGCGGCAATCTCGGCATTTTCACCGCCCAGCTCTTCGTGATTGTTGATCGCCTCCTCGTAAAACGGCAGGGATTCCGCCTCACGGTTGCTGAAGTCCAGCAGCGTGGCGAGGCCGGTGCGCAGATTGGCCATCAAATCCAGCGGCAGATCCAGCTTCGTGCCGACTTCCAGTCCTTCGCGGTACGTCGCCTCTGCACTGGCGATGTCGCCTGCCTCGCGCTGGGCGTCTCCCAGTGCCTGGAGCGCACGGGCCAGGCCGGGGGCCTTGCCGGGAAATTCCTTCACCGCCGCACGCTGAGCCTCCGCCGCCTTGAGGGCGGACTGGACGGCAGGACTGGCAGTAGCGGCTGAGGAGGTGTTTTCGGGCATGATCTCGACAAAAAACGGTCACGGGGGTTGAAACGTACCTTCGTGGACACAGCCGCCCCCCGTCAAGTGCCGCCTTTGCCCCGATGCACAAAACTCGGGAGGAGGTAGCGGCTCGCTGTGCGATCAAGCGGCGAGCATTTCACGGTTTGAGCCAGTATTCAAAGAAGCGGTAGATCTGCTCGTTGGACTCCTCGTTGGGGTCGTGCTTCTCGCGGTTCGTCATGGCGACGCGGCTGGTGGTGCCGAGGAGGTGGTTGACGGCGATGGCGTGATTGAGCGCCGCCCAGCGTTTGGGCGGATCTTCGGCACCGCCGGAGACGAGGAATGGGCGCGGGGCCATGAGCGCGTGCAGTTCTTGGAGGTCGTGACCTGTTTCGATGAGGGTCTTGTATGCGCCGGTGCGCGGGCTTTCGGCGCTGATCAGCCCCGGTTTGCGGGTGAGCGTGGGATCGAGGCCGAGATACCACGGCTCCTGGTAATTGATGCTGACGCGTGATTCATCAAACACGATACCGGGATCGCTCCACACGGCGCAGGCATATTTGTCCCACAGGCAGGAGCCAAACAGCGACCACTTGCCGCCGTAGGAATGACCGACGATGCCGATGCGCGCGGCATCGACCTCCGGCAGGGAGGCCAAGGCCTGCCACATGTTGGCGCTGATATAGCCGAGATAGGAGAGGGGCTGGCAGTGGGCGGCGGCGCTGAGTACGGGCTTGCGTGCATCGCCACCGGGTGAACCGATTGAGAGCGTGACGAAGCCGCGCCGGGCGAGCTGCCAGGCGAAGTCGCGCAGGGGTTTCTCGCTGAGGCCCGCGCTGGTTTCGGGATCGTAATAGGGCACGAATGCGGCGGGGCGTTTGCCTGCTGTGGCGGGAAGGAGCAGGTAGCCCTCACCCGTTTGGCCGGGGGCGATTTCGATGCGGACTTTGCGCTGGGTGATGTTCCCTTCCCGCTGCGTGGTCGCCAGCACTTCGATCTTGGGCTTTTCAATCACTGCGGGCCATGCGCCCATGAGGGTATGCCAGTCCGCGAGGATTTCCGCGCGGCGTTTGGGCCAGTCGGTGGGGGTCTTCACAGGGGTGCCGTCGTTGAACACGAGCGGGGATTTGCCGGGGGAGAACTGACCGGCGAATTCGGCGGGGACCTGGGTGAACGGGAGGTCATCGGCAGGGGCTATCACAGCGACGGCAAGCAAGCCAAGGAGGAGCGAAAGTTTCATGGGGTTGGGGTGTCATGAACGTGACCTCGCGGCGGTTCCATGCGGGCGAGTGAGTCCTGCCGGAGATTGAATGGCCGCCAAAAACGCACAGCCGATCCAAAAAAATGAGCCGCACAGCCCTGGCTTAGAACGCTGCGCTTCTTTACGGTGTGCCGCTCTCCCGCAGATGGACGCGCAGGATGCGGACGACTTCTCCTACGACTTCGGGGCGCTCGACGCAACCGTGCCAGCAGGGGACGACTTTTTCGGACTGTGCGCCGTCGAGATGGGCGCTCCAGTAGGGCACGGCGCCGTCGGAGCTGTTGAGCAGGGTCTTGTACCCGAGGTGACCGATGATGGAGTGATAAGGGACGGGAATGGGCACGGCGTTGAGGCCTTTGTAAAAGGGGTGCTGGTCGGAAAGGGTGCCGAGGCTGAGAAAGGCGAAGAAGCCCCAGTCGCGGATTTGCGGAGAGAGGGCGTCGATGTTACCGGTGAGGAGCTGCTTTGACATGAGCAGGGTGTCCACCGGCAGGCGGATGAGGGAGGCGAGGCGACGGACGATGTTGATGCCGGCGAGATTGCTGCCGCGCTGCGGGGTGGTGATGAAGACGAGGCGCTTCACCTCGGCCTGCGGCTTGAATTTGAGCGCGGTGACCAGCCGCTCGCGCACGGGCTCGGAGACGTTCAACTGCTGCGGCGGCTTGCGGAAGATGGCGTCCCACAGCTTGTCGGCGGGATCGATGGACTGCATGCGGCTGAGGAGGCCACCCATGCTGTGACCCACGAGAACCATACGGCTCATACCGGGGTCGTTGTGGTCAGGATCGAAGTAGTCACGGGCCTGCTGTAGGGAGGCGCGCAGGCGAGCGGAGGTCTGAGGCACGCCCATGGCGGTGGGGTAGAGGAAGTACCAGGGCTGATACTTGGCGCGCAGTTCGGGATCTGAGCTGATGGCGTTGACGGTGTTCAGCCAGATGTGCGGATCGGACATGAGTCCATGCACAAAGACGACGGGAATGCGCTGCGGGTCATAGCCGTCCATGCAGTAGAGATGGCTGTCTCCCAGCGTGCGCTCGGGATAAAACAGACCCAGCCATGAAAACAGGCCAAGTGATTTTTTGGACAGGGCCAGGTCTTTGGCGGCGGTGAAGTTTGCCGCGAGCGGGCGCTCATCTTTTTCCACCTTCACGGTCTGCACGTTGAGGGCATTGTGCAAATGCAGGCGGCACAGCCGTGGCGTGGCGGGATTGCCATCGTCGTCGGCCACTTCCATGACGGCGGTGAGGGTGATATTGCCACCGTTCGGCGGAAGGTAGGGCTGCTCTTTGCGGGTGGTGTCCGTGCGGTAGATGTGACCGACGACGGGTACGCCCACGCCGGCTCGTTCGGAGAGAGTGTCCTCGCCATGTGACCTCGTGCGCGTGGCGAGCAGGAGTTGGTCGATCTCCGTGGGCGGCATTTCGAGCGAGGACTGCGCGTGAGTATCGAAGTCGATCTGGAATGCCTGCTGGCGGGAGGCAAAGAGGCTGCCGCTACGCCAGTAGCGCGGGCTTTGCTGCGCATTCCATTCACTCAGCAGCTTGGCGAGCGCGCGCTCATACCGCTCCTCGGCGGCAGACCGTGCGGAGGCCCTGCCCTGCTGCATGCCGTCCCAGCCAGCGGCCACTTCTTCCAGCAGCGCGGCCATGTGGCGCTTATCACGCGTGCTCAGCGTGGTCTCGGCGCGCGTGATCTCCACGCGTAGCACGGAGTGGCAGGAGGCAAGGACTGCGCAAAAGGCGAGAGCGAACAGACGCAGCGCTGGCAGGGGCCGCATCACTTCTTCTCCGTGATCGGCGTGAGCTTCACATTGCGGATGGCCGCCCTGGTGTTGAAGGTCGTCAGCGAGAGTGGCAGGTAGCTTTCGATGGGGCCGGGGCGCACGCTGATTTTTTTGCCTTCGATGTCTTCGTCGATGATCTGCTTGTCGCCGAGCCAGACGCTGAGATTTTTCGGGGTGACGCGCAGCTTGATGGCATACCATTCGTCATCCTTGTAGCGCTGGTAGCTGGAGGTGTTGTTGTCGGAGGCGTCCATGCTGTCGATGCAGGAGATGCCGGTCACGCTGCCGCCCCAGCCGCCGCAGATCAGGGTGGCGCAGTGTTTGACATCGCCGACGGGAAAGGTGAGGCCGACGAAAAAATCGACGCCCTGAATCCGCTTGGCTTCCAGCGTGATCTCGTAGTTGGTCGTTGGCAGTGTGGCTGCTTTCTTGTAAATGGCACCGCTCACATTCTCCCCCTGATTGATCATCATGAGGCCATCCTCCAGTTCCACCACCCCGCTGCCGCCGACGTCCACGGACTCCCAGTCGTCGAGTGATTTGCCGTTGAAGAGCACGATCTCCTTCGCCGCCTCCGGGCTGGCGGCGGCAGGTTTGTCTTCAGCGGTGGCAAAGGCGGTGCCGAGCACCAGAAGAGCGGTCAGGATGGGAAATTTCATGGCTTCGGCGCGCACCCTCAGCGTGGCATGCCCCACGGTCAAGCTTCACAAAAATCACCTTCAACCATGCTCAACCCCGATCTAAAAACCATCATCATCATGGGCGTCTCCGGCAGCGGCAAGTCGCTCATCGGCAGCCTGCTGGCCACGAAACTCGAAGGCGTCTTCGAAGACGGCGACGACTTCCATCCGGCCGCGAACAAAGCCAAGATGTCCGCTGGCACACCGCTGAACGATGACGACCGCTGGCCGTGGTATGCCACGCTGCGCCAGCGCATCGAGGACATGCGCCACCTCACGCCCATCTACGTGCTGGCCTGCTCCGCGCTGAAGTCCATTTATCGCGACAAGCTGCTGGCCCACGATCAGCCAGGTACGCTGCGCTTTGTGCTGCTGGACGGCTCGAAGGAACTCATCGCCTCCCGCCTCGCCGCGCGCAAAGGGCACTTCATGCCGCCTGCCCTGCTGGACAGCCAGCTCGCCACGCTGGAGCCGACGCCGGACATCCTTCGTGTTTCCATTGATCAGACGCCTGAGCAGATCGTGAATGACATCATCCAGAAACTGGAACTCGTATGAGTGACCCGATTCAGCGGCTGTTCTGGGGCTGGGAGACGCCGGTGCTGGAGCAGGCCGTGGCGCTGCTATGCCGCGAGTGGGATTCTACGCGTGCGCTGGATCTCAGCAGCACGCTGCTGCTGGTGCCGAACGGCGAATCTGGACGCCGCCTGCGGGAGGCGCTGGCCCAGGTGACGAACGAGACTGGCACCGCAGCCTTTGTGCCGCATCTCTGGCTGCCGGAGCAGGCGCTGCTGCCGCAGGCGCGCCGCTTTGAAGCGGCCACGCCGGTGCAGGCGCAGATGGCGTGGCAGCGTGCGCTGGAGCGTGTGCCGCTGGAATCACTCACCGCACTGTTTCCGCACCCGCCGGTCGCTCCCGGCTGGGGCTGGCAGGCGGAGACAGCGCGCATGCTGACGGAGCTCAAGATGCTGCTGGGCAGTGGGGGCCTCACCTTTGCCGATACCGCCGTGCATCCCGCCGCGCAGCGGGAGGCCGCACGCTGGCAGGATCTGGCAAAGATCGAGCGTGCGTACTTCGCGGAGCTGGCGCAGGCGAAAGTGGCCGACGCGCAGGTGCTGAAGCGCGGCTATGCGCATGCGCCCGCGCTGCCCGAAGGGGTGCAGCGCATCATTGTGCTCGCCTCGCCGGATTTGCCACCCTTGCTGGATGACTGGATCGCGGGCTGTGCGAAGCGTGGCCTGCAGGTCATCGTCGCTATTCAGGCACCGCAGTCTTTGGCGCATACGTTTGATGCGTGCGGACGCCCGCTGCCCGAATGCTGGGGTGAAGACGCGGGCAGCAGCCTGCCGTTTCAAAACGAGCAGATCCATGTGACGCGCGATCCTGCCACGCAGGCGGCGCTGACGCTGGATCTCATGCGTGAACTCGTGCCCACGGGCCGCACGGCGCTGGGTGTGTGTGATGCGGAAGTGGGCAGTCTGCTGCTGGAAAAGCTGACGCTGGAGGAGGCGCGCAGTTTTGAACCCGGCGGCATCCCGGTGCAACGCGAGGGGCTGTGGCACATGCTCGACTGCTTTCGCCTGCTGATGAGCTCCGGGGCCTGGCGTGCCTTTGCCGCGCTGCTGCGCATCGAGGAATTTCGCAGGGCCGTTATTCCCGACGACAAGAACACCACGGCGCTGCTACGTGAGGCCGATGAGTTTACCAGCGAGCATCTGCCTGTGACTCTGGGGCATGCGCTGGAGCTGCCGCTGGCGAAGTCCCCTGCGCTGCTGCCCGCCATCAAGCACACGCTCACGTTGCTCGATGCACTGCGCCGCCTGACTCCGGCCAAAGCGGCGCGCGCGCTGATGCTGAAACTGCTCGGCGAGCACAAGTTCAATCCCGACAAACCCGGCGACCGTGAACGCACGGAGCTGGCCACGGAGTGGCTGCGCATCAGCGAAGAGCTGGAAGTGGAAGCGCAGCGATTTGGCTTGCAGCCGAAAGCGGAAGACGCCTTCGCGCTGTCGCTCGACTGCCTGGCGCAAAGCCGCCTGGCGGAGCCACGCGGCGACATCGACCTGGTGCTGCAAGGGTGGCTGGAGCTGCTGTGGGAAAAAGCGCCCAATCTCATCGTCACGGGACTCAATGAGGAGCACGTGCCCGGCATCTTCATCAGTCATCCGTTTCTGCCGGACAGCCTGCGCAAGGCCCTGGGCCTGCCCAATCAAAACACCCGCTTTGCGCGTGACGCCTTCATCCTCGCTGCGCTGGCGCAGCAGCGTCTGGGTGATCGAGGACGACTGCGCCTGCTCTGCGGGCAGTGGAGCGAGGATGGCGATGCGCTGCGTCCCTCAAGGCTGCTGTTTTTGTGCGATGACGAGGCACTGCCGAAGCGCGTGGCGCATCTTTTTCCAAAGGAGGAAGATCAGCCCGCCATAGCCGAGCCACCGCGCACGCTGGCCTGGAAGCTACAGCCAGATTGGCTCGCGAAGCCGCTGGAGACGATCTCGCCTTCGCGCTTGCGCGAGTATCTGGGCTGCCCCTTCCGCTACTACCTGGGCTGCACGAAGAACATGAGCGCCATCGAGACTGGCAAACGCGAGCTGGATGCCGCTGAGTTTGGCAATCTCATCCACCATGCGTTTCACCGCCTGCATCTGGAGACGAGCATGCACGACTCCACGCACGAGCGGCATATCGCTGAGTGCCTGGAGAATGCCGCGCGTGAGCAGGTACGGGACGTTTATGGCCGCCGGCCTGCGCCGCTGATCACACTGCAGCTCGAAAGCATTCTGCAGCGTTTGAAGAAAGCCGCTGAAGTGGAGGCCAGGAACCGGCAGGAAGGGTGGCGGTGCATTGATGCGGAGTTGCAGATCGGTGGTGAGGGAGACGCCACGCCTTTCAAGATTGCCGAGGCGCGGCTGAGAGGGCGTATCGACCGGGTGGAGCGGCATGTGGACGGCACGCTGCGCATCGTGGATTTCAAAAGCTCGGACAAACCGCGCCTGCCGCAGGAGTCGCATTTCAAGGTGATCACTTCCCGCACCCGGCTGACGGAGACGGACGAATGGAAGTGCTTTGACCTGCCCGATGGCAAACGCGGCCTGTGGCTGGACCTGCAACTGCCGCTGTATGCGGCGGCGCTGCAGCAGCGGGGGCTTAATGTGAGCAAGGTGGCCTACTTCGCCCTGCCGAAGAGCATTCAGGATACGGCCATTCTTGAGTGGGAGAGTTTTGACAAAGAGCTGACGGAGGCTGCAGTTGTGTGTGCAGCGGAGGCGGTGCAGCGCATTCGCAGCGGGGTCTTTTGGCCGCCGGCGGAGCGCTCTCTTAATGCGAGCTTTGATGAGATTTTGCTGGGGGATGCGGAGCGGAGTGTGGTGGGGCAGGAGTGAGCTTTCTTTTGCGCGCAGCTTACTTAGGAGAGGCAAGCCTGGGCGCGAGGCCGCTTTTTGTGGGCTGGACGGTGCGGTTTGGCCGAAAGTGTGTGCTACACCCCGCGAAAGCGGTGCTGCCGATGCAGGCTTGCGCCGTGCATCTCTGCACCGCACTCCACGACGCTGGCGCGCGCGCGTGAGTGCTGGGCCTAACGCTGCCGATGGGCGATGAAAACGAATGACCCGCTGCGCTAACCAAATGCCATTCCTGCTTGACCTCTTGACCCTGCCTTGACTTCTTGACCTCCCCTCCGCCCTTTTCACTCTCCTCCCCCCTATCATGTCCGACCTCAAACTTCTCATCACTGGCAGCAAAGGCCGCATGGGCCAGGCGATCATCCGTGCCGCAGAGGCTCAAAACGTCACCGTCGCCTCCACCGTTGACGTGGGCGATGCACTGGCTCCGGCGTTGGCCAAAGCCGACAGCGTGATCGACTTCTCGTCCCACCTGTTCACCGATGAATTGCTGAGCGAGTGTCTAAATCAGAAGAAGAGCCTGGTCATCGGCACCACGGGGCATACGAATGAGGAGCTGGGGCGCATCCGCGAGGCGGCGAAGACGCTGCCCATCGTCTTTGCGTCCAATTACAGCATCGGTGTGAACACGCTGTTCTGGCTCACGCGGAAAGCGACTGAGCTGCTGGGGCCGGACTTTGATCTGGAGGTGGTGGAGATGCATCACCGCATGAAGAAGGATTCACCGAGCGGCACGGCGCGCACGCTGGTCGAGATCCTCGCCGACGTGCGCGGTCTTGAGTATGACAAGGACTGCAAGCATGGCCGCTTTGGCGATGTGGGTGCGCGCACACCGAAGGAGATCGGCGTACACGCCATCCGTGGCGGCGATGTCGTGGGCGATCACACGGTGATTTTTGCCAATGTGGGCGAGCGCGTGGAACTTACGCACAAGGCCAGCAGCCGCGACACGTTTGCCACCGGGTCTGTCCGCGCTGCGCGCTGGCTCGAAGGCAAGCCTGCGGGGATGTATGATATGCAGGATGTGCTGGGACTGAAGGGATGATGGGGGAAGTTTACGGTGGCTAAACGATTATTGACGATGGTTGACGGTTGTTTCCAATCCATCGCTAACAACCGTCAACGACAGTAAACCACGTCAACTACCGTCAACTCTTATGCAGTTTGGCATCGCTCTCGGCTCCAATCTCGGTGACCGCGCTGTGAATATTCAGCGGGGTGTTGAACTGTTGTTGTCGCGAGTGCCGGGTATTCAACTCACAGGCAGTGCGCGGGTGTATGAGACGCAGCCGGTGGATTGTGCGCCGGGGACGCAGGCTTTTTTGAATACGGTCATTGAGATCGCGGCGGATTGTACGCCGCAGGAGTTGCATGGGCATCTCAAGGCCATCGAGCAGGCGCTGGGGAGACCGGAACAGCGGGAGAGGAACTCGCCACGCACGCTGGATTTGGATCTGCTGTATGCGGATGATGTCGTCAGCGATGATCCGGTGCTGACGCTGCCGCATCCGCGCATGCACCTGCGGCGTTTTGTGCTGGAGCCGCTGGCGGACATCCGGCCTGACTTGGTGCTGCCGGGGCAGCGGGTGCCGGTGGCGGAATTGCTGGCGGACTTGATGAAGGCATGAGTTTACGGTTGTTGACGATGGTTGACGGTGGTTGACAGTTGTTTTCAATCCACCCCTCCATTGTAATCACGTTCACTGCCCATGACTGAAGCCCAACCTCCCTCTGCTGATCCTGGACGCTGGATTCGTTTCGCGCTCGTCATGCTGCCCGTTGGTACCATCCTGCTGGGCATTGCTTCGTTTGGCATCTGGCAGTGGAAGAAGGATCAGGCGGCGGATCGCTCGTTTAAATATGCGCTGGCGCTGCGGCGGCAGATCAGCCCGGAAGGCATCGAACGGTATGCGGGGATCGTGCGCACGGCCTTGGGCAAAGCTGACCGGGATTTGAGCATTCCCGGCTATCTTGAATCCACCATGGGCGCGGAAAACATGGGCTACTCAGTGCGGCGCGAGCGCTTTGGCTCCGAGCAGTCGGTCATCGACGCCGAACTGACGGGTGTACAACGCCCGCTGGAAGTGGTGATGGTGCTGGCAATCTACGGCGGACAGGCAAATCAAATGGAAAGCACGGCGCAGGCCATCGCGGAATCCTTGTCTGTGGCGCATGAACTCACGGGAGAAAAAGTGGTGCGCTCCTTGCGGTTTGCGTTCATTCCCGACACGCCCGAGGCGCTGAGGCAATTGAAGGAAGGACTGCAGCGCGATGGCGAAAGGCTGATGCATCTGCTGGTGCTGGGCGGCCCCGAAGTGGCGAGTATTGAGAGCATCACCCACGTGCTGGACACCAAGGCCAAGGGCACGCGCGTTTTGTCCATGCCTTCCACTAAAACGACGCAGGAGACTCTGCCGTCGGCCTATCAACTCAAAGGCATGCTGCTGGAGGCTGCGGAAATCCCGTGATCGTCACCTGCCAGCAAATGCAGCAGTGCGAGGAGACTGCCTTTGCAGGCGGGGTGAGTGCGGCGGCACTGATGGAAGAGGCGGGGCGCGGCATCGCGAATGTGGTGCGGCAGTTTGCACCGCGTGCGGGCTCGCTGGTGCTGTTTCTGGGCAAAGGCAACAACGCGGGAGATGCGCTCGTCGCTGCGCGGGGACTGGTGGCGGACGGGTGGCGGCTTTATGCACGGTGTTCTTGCGCTCCAGAAGCGATGAAGGAGCTGCCGCGCCACCACCTGGGGGTGCTGGGCGGTCTGGTGCGCATGCTGGAGGATGCGACGACGTTTGATTTTCCTGCTGGGCCTATCGTGAGTCTGGATGGGTTGCTCGGCATTGGTGCGCAGGGTGCGATGAAGCCGGAGCTGCAAGCGCTGGCACGTGAGATGAACACGCTGCGCACGCAGCGACATGCAGTGACGATTGCGATGGACATCCCCTCCGGTCTCGACGGCGATCATGGCGATGCCTGCGAAGATGCGGTGGAGGCGGATGTGACTGCCGTGGTGGCTCACATCAAAGCGGGGCTGCTGGAAGATGGCGCGGATCATTACGTGGGGCGCATCGCGCTTGTACCGCTGCCTGCGCTCACACAGACCGCCGGCGATACGCAGGCTGAAGTGCTGACGCCCGGGCTGCTGCGCTCCTGGCTGCCGCGACGGGCCAATGACATGCACAAAGGCGAGGCGGGGCGTTTGGGAATCCTGGCGGGCTCACCGGGATTTCTCGGTGCGGCGGAGCTGGCATGCCGTGGCGCGATCCGTGCCGGTGCGGGACTCGTGACGCTGCTGGTGAAAGAGGAGGTGTATCCGCTCATGGCTGCGCGCATGCCTGCGGAGGTGATGGTGAAGGCGGTCGATGATTATCGCGAGGTGCTGGAGATGCGCTTTGACGCGCTCGCCATCGGCCCGGGGCTGGGCCTTGCGCATGAGAAGGAAATTCTTGAAGTGCTGAAGCGGGCGAAGCCTCCCGCCATCGTGGATGCGGATGCGCTGACGATGCTGGCGCAGCACCCCGATGTGCTGGATGCCACGGGCAAACTGCCGCGACTCCTGACCCCGCATCCCGGCGAGATGGACCGCCTGCTGCGCCATTTCCCCGGCTGGCATGGCATGAACCGCCGCCTGCTGGTCGAATCGCTCACGGAGACGAATCCAGGCCGCACGCTGCTGCTCAAAGGCACGCGTACGGTGATCGCCACGCATGGCCAGCCGACGTTGTTCAACACCACGGGGCACGCCGGCATGGCGAGCGGGGGCATGGGCGATGTGCTGTCTGGCGTGTGCGCGGCCTTTGCTGCACAGCATCTGTCGTTGCATCAGGCGGCGGGTCTGGGCGCGTGGTTGTGTGGCCGGGCGGCTGAGAGGTTTATCGTTCAAGGGAGCGCGGCGATGGAATGCATCGGCGCGAGTGATGTCACCGCGCATCTCGGGGGCGCGCTGCTGGATCTGAAGGACGGGCGATTTTAAGGGGCGGCGGGCTTTAGCCCGGTTCCGGTTCTTCGTATTGTAGCACCGGTTTTAACCGGTCTGGTCGCGCTGTCCAGAACCGGCTGAAGCCGGTACTACAATACGAAGAAGCTTTCGCCTACTTCACTGCCTCGTATAATGAAGCGATGCCTAGCGTGAGCTGGCGACCTGTGGCGGTTTGGAAGCCGTTGGCGCAGATGAGGGACTCCATTTCGCGACCGGAGGGAAAGCGCTCGATGGAGCCGCAGAGGTACACGTAGGCTTCGCGTTTGCCGGTGATCCAGCCTGCGACGCGGGTCATGATCTGCTTGAGATAAAACAGGTACAACTGGCGGATGCCGGGGATGCGCGGGATGGAAAAATCGAGCACGAACAAACGGCCACCGGGACGGAGGACGCGGTTCATTTCCTGCAAGGCGGCAGGCCAGGAGGCCATATTGCGCAGACCGAAGGCGACGGTGAGGACATCGAAGACGCCGTCTTGAAAAGGCAGCGCGAGGCCGTCTGCGGCGATGAGGCAGCGGAGCTGGCGCTTTTGCGCCTCGCGCATCATGGGCACCGAAAAGTCTGCGCCGAGTACTTTGGCCTGCGGACAGGCGGTTTGAATGGCCTGGGCGAGATCGCCGCTGCCGGTGGCGAGATCGAGCACGCGCTGCGGATTCAGCTCGGCGATGCGGCGTGCGGTGGTGCGGCGCCAGAGGCAGTCGATGCCGAGGCTGAGGACGTGATTGGCCAGCACATAACGCGATGCGATTCCCGCAAATGCCTGCCTCACAAATCCTGCGTCTTGCATGTGACTTTCTGTTTAACCGGTCAACCGAAGGCGGCACTGTTGCCGCTGGATGGTGCTCACGACTGGACTCGAACCAGCACAATGTTACTTACTAGAACCTGAATCTAGCGCGTCTACCAATTCCGCCACGTGAGCAAAGGAGTCGGGTTAACCGGGTCGAGAGTTTTGACCAAGCCAAAGAATACTCAAGCGGGAAAATGACTTTCTTCTGGCGGCAGAGCGGGCTTGGGGTTAGGCGCGTGCGCATGTCCTTTCGTCTTGAGATGCTGCAAGTGGCGCGCCTGGCCCCCAAACTCCTCGGTGAGTCGGCGGAGCTGGTGCAGGCTTTTCTGCGTTCCCGCCTGTCTGCTGAGGGTGGATTTTTGGATCGCAATGACAAGCCCGACCTCTACTACACGGTGTTTGGTCTGGAGGGTTTGCAGGCGCTGTCGGTGGATGCGAGCACGATCCCCGATGTGCGGCCGTGGCTGGCGCAGTTTGGCGATGGCGAGCGGCAGGATTTTGTACACCTGTGCTGCCTGGCACGGTGCTGGGCGAATGCGGGCCTGCAGGACTTCCCGATAGCTTCACGTGAGGCGCTGGCGATGCGCATTGAGGCGTTTCGTTGCCCGGACGGGGGTTATCATCAGGCGCCGAAGCGGGCGAAAGGCAGCGCCTATGGCTGCCTGCTGGCCTGGGGGGCGTATCAGGACCTCGGCGGCATGCCGCCGGAGCCTTGGCGATTGGTCACATGCATGGGCGGGCTGCGCACGCCGGACGGCGCGTGGTCCAACGAGCCGGGCATTCCTGTGGGCTCTACCACCGCCACGGCAGCGATGGTGGCCCTGCACCGCCACATGGACATGGAACCGCCGGCTGAGGCGGTGGACTGGCTGCTGCGGCAATGCCTGCCCGCAGGTGGGTTCCTAGCGCTGCCTGCTGCGCCCCTGCCCGACCTGCTTTCGACTGCGGTGGCCCTGCATGCACTGGATGCGGTGCAGGCGGATTTCTCGCGGCTCAAGGAGCCCTGCCTCGATTTTGTCGATTCATTGTGGAATGCGACAGGGGGGTTTCATGGGAACTGGACGGATGACATGCTGGACTGCGAGTACACCTACTATGGGATGCTGGCTCTGGGGCATCTGTCGCTCTGATTGAGCGGGCACAAAAAACCCGGACATTGCTGTCCGGGTTCTCTGAATGATTTGCTGGGGCGTCGGATTAGGCGAGGGCTTCCGTGAGGACGCGGCCACCGTTGACGATGTCGATGGGGCGGCCGCCGTCGGCCATGATGCGCTTCTCGCTGTTGATGCCGAGGAGGCGATACATGGTCTTGGCAAGATCTTCAGGGCCCACAGCATCGCGGTCGGGCTCACCACCGAGGGCGTCAGACGCACCGTGGATGTAGCCTTCTTTAAAACCGCCACCGGCCATGGCGACGGAGAAGACGCGTGGCCAGTGGTCACGACCGTTGGTGCCGTTGACCTTGGGTGTGCGGCCGAATTCGGAGCTGACCATAACGAGCGTGCGCTTGAGCATGCCACGATCTGCGAGGTCGGTGATGAGGCGGGCGAAGGCCTGATCGAAGTTCGGGGCCTGACCGGTGAAGGCGTCCTTGATGTTGGAGTGGTGATCCCAGCCGCCGTAGTTCACGGAGACCATGCGCACGCCGGACTCCACGAGACGGCGGGCCAGCAGGAAGCGCTGACCGGCGGAGTTGCGGCCGTATTCGTCACGCAGTTTGTCGGTTTCCTTGGTGAGGTCGAAGGCTTCGCGGGCCTTCTGGCTGCTGATGAGGCCATAGGCGGCCTGGTAGAAGCTGTCCATGGCGCTGATGGAGTCGGCTTTTTCCACGGCTTTGAAGTGCTCGTCCACGGTGCCCAGCAGGTTGCGGCGGCGGTCAAAGCGCTTCTCGTCCACATCTTTTGGGGTGAGGAGATCGCGCACGGTGAAGCCTTTGTCAGCAGGATCGCTGCCGAGGGCAAAGGGGCCAAAGGCGCTGCTCATGTAGCCGGTGCCTTGATCAGGAGCGACCATGTTTGGCACCACCACATAGGGAGGCAGATTGTTGCGGCTGCCCTGTTCGTGGGAAATGACGGAGCCGAAGCTGGGGAACTTGATGGCCGGGCTCGGACGGTAGCCGGTGAACATGTTGTGAGTGCCACGCTCATGAGCGGCTTCACCGTGCGTCATCGAGCGGATGACGGTGAGCTTGTTCATGATCTTGGCGATGTTCGTGAACTTCTCACCGACGTATTCGCCGGGGATGGAAGTCTTGATGGGCGTGAAGGGGCCGCGATAGTCAGGCGAGGCGAACGGCTTCGGATCCCAGGACTCATGCTGTGCCATGCCACCCGGGAGGTAGATGTGAATGATCGAATCCGCGACGGGCTTGAAGGTTTCGACCTCCGGCATGACCTGCGCGGCCTGCAGGCGCAGCATCTCAGGCAGGGAGAGGCCAAGGCCGCCAAGCATGCCGACGTAGAGGAAATCACGACGGCTGACACCGGAGCGCAGATCAAGGTGATTGCCTTGGCAGAGAGAGTGCATTTTCATAAAAAGAGAGAGATGTTGTTGCTGGAATCGAGAGGAATTACGGCCCCTCCCGGGGGTTCTTGCAGATCTTGCGAAAATTGGAACAAATCCTCGCCCCTCACAATTACGGGGTCACCCAGCCGGCCTGCACGAACTGATGAATCCACACCTGGAAATCCACAGGGGCATCCGGGGGGAATTTGAGCCGTAGAATCATCGGCACCGTGGCGTCCTCGCTGAGCTGAATTTGGTAGTCCAATGCCTTGGCGAGAGCGCTGTCCTTCTCAGCGTAACCATAGACGACTTTGGCCCCGGGCTCGGAGATGTTGCGCAGGCTGTAGCACTGGAGGGTGGCAGGATCGCCGAACTGATTTTCAAAATGTCCCGCAGGAGAAACGAGCACGCGAAACAGGGTGGGTGCAGCCTGCCTCAATTCGAGAAAATCCGACCAGCCCATCTCGCCTGCGCCAACGAATGATTCCCAGTCCACCCGTGGTCCTGCACTGGTATGTTCGACGGTGGCAACCCGCCGGCCACCGCCTTCAAACACCACGACATGCTGGCTGAACTTGGGGGAGATTTCCGTCGCCTCGACGATGGAATCAAACGCGATGGGGCCGTCCGCATTTTTTGCATAGTAGATGCTCATCAACTGGGCCACGCGCAGTTTATCGCGCACCAGCAGCACGCGCTTTTTCCACTCGGCGGTTTGTAGAAACTGGCCCAGAATTTCCTCCGCAGCGGCCAGCTTCTTCAGATCTCCGCCCGGGGTGGTGGGCAGGGCGGTGGCGGTTTTGAGGCTGCCGCTGCCAGGCGGACGAAACACCAAATTGCCAGAGTTCACCTGCTGCAGCGGTTCTTCGGGCGGCATCATTGACGCGCCCGAGGCAAGGGTCTTCTTCACCCCATTGCCCGATGGTGAAGCCCCTGGCTTTGACGACTTTAAATCCTGCTGTTTTCCAGCCTCCGCCGATGGCCATGAGGCCCAGACCACGAGCACGAGAACGAGAACGCCCACCACACCCGCGCCAAACATCAGCCGCTGCCGAAACTGATGGATCTCGGGATCCATGCGCATGCGTTCAAAGGCATCCCCCAGCAACGGCTGCGGCTCTGAGAAAGCACCCGGGCCCGTCGCAGTCGTACTGACCGGCTCATTCTGCGTCATCAGCAGCGCACGGCGCTTGGTCTTGGTGGTCTTCTCCGCCATCTGCAGCATCACCATCTGCCCGCACTCGGGACAGGGGCGTGAGCGGGTCACTGATGAAACTTGGATTTCGACAGTTTTTTCGCAGTGGGGACAGACGAGGGTGGTGGCCGGCATTCTTGGCTGACGTTAAGGGGGTATGATACTCTGGCTTCTAGAACGCTTCGCAGCAACCGGCGGTTGTTCAATTTCCCAGCCAGCCGCCCATGGCCACCCCGCCGCTGGAACGCAGCCGCTGCAGGCCCCAGCCCATCATGATCCGGGCATCGTCCCAGATGTACTTCGTCTTGGTGCCGAGCTGCACGAGGATGACCTCCCGGCCACCGCTGGCGGCACTGGAGATGAGGCAGCGACCGCTGGCCACGGTGTAGCCGGTTTTCATGCCGTTGCACTCGGGCATCTTGCCGAGCAGTTCGTTGGTGTTGGTGAGCGTGACGACATGCCCGTCTGCGCGGCGGAAGCTGTGATGCTTCCGCCGCACCACGTCACGGATCACATCGTTGCGGTACGCGGCCATGGCCACACGGGCCATGTCCCGGGCGGTGGAGTACTGCCCGCCTACGGTCAAACCATGCGGATTTTTAAAATTGGAGCTCGTGCAGCCCAGCGAGCGCACCTTTGCATTCATCTTGGCCGCGAAGGCGCTGATGCTGCCGGCATTGTCACGCGCCAGCACATTGGCCACGTCATTCGCGCTCTTTACCAGAAAGGCGTAGAGCAGCTCACGGCGTGAGTACATTTCACCGGGTTTGACCCCCAGCCGCGTCGGCTCCACGGCCACATCGGAGGGCTGCACCTGCACCATCTTGTCGAGGTTTCCCGCATCCATCACCACCAGGGCGGTCACCAGCTTCTGCGTGCTGGCCACCCCGCGGACTGTTTCGAAACTGCGCCCCGCCAGATGCTGCCCGGTGCGAGCATCCAGCAGGAGGTAGGAGGCGGCACGGATGGCAGGACCGGAGGTGGCCACGAGCATGGTGCGCTCCGGCAGTTGTTGCATGGGCATCTGCGCGCTGTCTCCCTGGGAGTACAGGTGCTGGGAATTGGGCGAGACGGGGAGGGCACGCGCCAGACCCGGGGTCTCACAACTCATCAGCGACACTGTGGCCGCGCCTGTCATCAAAAGCTGGATCAATCTCATCATCATGAAGTATGCATCGTAAAGCAATGCCAGTCCGGCCCGCAGTTTTCGTGCCGGGCTGAAGAACGGTGGCGTAGTGCATCTAGGCCACCCCTTGTTTGTTGTCAAACCTTGCGCCCTCCCCGCGGCGCTCCATGTTCGGCCCATATGGCACTAATCATCAACGGCGAACAGATCGACGACGAAATCATCGAGGCGGAATTCCGCCACATTAAAGGTCACTACGAACGCACCCTCCAAGTGGCCTGCTGCGAGCGTGACCCTGAATTTCGCGGCATCGCCAAGGATAATATCGTCTCCCGCGCCCTGCTCGGCCAGGAAAGCCGCCGCCGCCATCCCGAAGTCCCCGAGGCCGACGTCACCGCCCGTCTGACCAAGCTCATCGACGAGGCCGGGGGCGAAACGCAGTTCTACATGAACATCGGCATGTCCGTCAAAGACGAGGCGGCCGTCCGCGCGAACGTGACCGGCGGGGTGCAACTCGACAAAACGCTGCAGGAAATCTACGCCCCGGAACCGGAGCCGACGGAGGCCGACCTGCGCGCCTGCTATGAGGCCAATCTCAAGCACTACATGACGGAGGAGGAGATCAAGGCCTCCCACATCACCAAAAGCCTCCAGGGAGCCACCAGCCGCCAGGAGATCTACCAGGCCATGCGCGATGTCCGCTCCCAGCTCCTCGCGGGCGCTGACTTCGCCAAACTGGCGGAAGAGCACCGCACTGCTGAGCAGCAGCAGATTGACCTCGGCTGGTTCAAGCGCGGCGAGTTCATGGAAGAGTTCGAAACCATCGCCTTCTCCATGGGCGAAAACGAGATCAGCCCCGTCTTCACCACGCAGCTCGGATTCCACGTTTGCACCGTTACCGGTCGCCGCCCGTCCGTGGCACGCCCGTTTGATGAAGTGAAGGACGAGGTGAAGAACCGCTTCCTCGAAGAATACCGGGACAAGAAATTCAACGCCTTCCTCGAAGAACTCAAAACCACGGCGAAGGTGGAAGACACGGATCCGGACGGCACGAACTGCGGGCATTAAACGCGGAACACGCGGAGGCTTCCATTGCGAAGGCTTCCCCGGCTTCATCACCGACTGCGCATGAGGCTTTCCCTGAACTTCACCGCAGCCCCTCACACGCCCTTGTGAGGTCCGCGTTTCGTGGCTAGCTCGGTGCCTATGAAGATCACAGGCACACTCGCGCATTTCAATCACAGCCCCAAAGGCAGCTATGAAGCCCTCATCATCACCACCGCCAAAGGCACGGTGCAGGTGAACTTCGAGCCGCATCAGGCCCAGGCGCTGGCCGCCAACCTCAAGCCCGGTGGCAAGATCACCCTCAAAGCTGACGCCCTGCACGACCATGACGGAGCCGTGCATCCCGTCTTCCAGCTCAACAGTGTGCAGACGGGTGGCAAGACCCTCGACCTCGACCCGCGCATCCAGGTCTCAGGCAAAGTGCAGCGGCTCAACTACGCCCTGCATGGGGAAGCCAACGGCGCCGTGCTGGACACTGGAGACTTCGTCCACCTCAAGCCTCATGGAGCACGCGCCCTCGGTCTCAGCCTCGGCCAGACGCTCCGCGCCACCGGGCGGGCACGCCCTCTCCTCTTCGGCCCTCACCGCGCCCTCGAAGCAGACACCGCCAACGGCATCGACCTCGCTGATTTGAAGCACGGGAAAAAAGCGGCGAAGAAGGCAGCCAAAAAGGCTGCGAAAAAAGCAGCCAAGAAGGCGGTGAAAAAGCCCGCCAAAAAGTAGCCCCCTTTGAGCCCGAGCTCAGCTCACATTTTTGACACTGACACTGCCGGCACCGACGTGCGGAAAATTTCCACAGGTTCCGGCAGCGAGTCCATCGGCGGTGGGCCGGGGAAATTGTCATCCACAAAGCGACGCCAGGTATCGCGCGTCTTTTGGGAGATGAAGCCCTGCACGGTGTCGCCGCATTTGCCGCAGATCATCACGCTGTGCAGCAGCGCGAGGCCTTCGCACACGCCGGTGATGACAAAATCATCCATGCCGGGTGCATCGCGCCGGGCATCACACACCGCGCAGGATTCCAGACCGCGCTCCAGCGTGACCTGCTCATCCTGAAACTGTGCCAGCCGCTTTTTCGACTCTTGGGAAAACTCTTCCATCATCTGCGAGCGGCAGTGATCGCACAGCGCATACTCCATCACGCACTCGCCACGCTTGTAAGCCTTGGAGATTTGAAAGCCGCCGGGGAAGTCCGGCAGGGACTCCCCGCAGCGCGTGCAGTTCTGAAAGGGACGCTCCTCATACTCGCACCGGAGGTCAGGCGGGATCGGCGGCGGCTGTTGGAGATCGTGATCAGACATCGGCTTGTTTGCAACAAAGCGCACAACATGGCAGTTTCACAGTCCAAACTCATGCGAACCCTGCTTTTCCTCTACCTCAGCCTTTTCACCGCAGCCATGCTGCATGCCCAGCCGCAGAGCGCCGACTGGCCGGACTCACGCGGCAACGCAGCCATGACGGGCACCTCCCCCGTGGAGCTGAAGTTCCCGCTTGAACTCGCGTGGCAGTTCAAGCTTATGGACAAGCCGAAGGGCCAGGCCGAGATGCTCGTCTCCAGCGCCGTTGTACGTTCCGGCAAAGTCTATACTGGCTGCAAGGACGGTAAATTCTTCTGCCTTGATCTCGTCACTGGCAAGGAGGTGTGGAAGACCGAGGCCAAGGGGGCCTTTGACGGAGCCGCTGCGTTTGCAGGCGAGCTCGTCGTCGTCGGTTGTCAGGACGGTTTTGTTTACGCCTGGAATGCCGATACCGGCAAAGAAGCGTGGAAATTTGAAACGCAGGCTGAGATCCACGCGGCGGCGAATGTATGGACGAATCCGGAGACCAAGGCACAGAAAATCATCATCGGCAGTTACGACTATTCCATCTACTGCCTGGACGCGAAAACAGGAGCGAAGGATTGGGCCGCCGAAACCGGCTACTACATCAATGGCGGCTCGGCCGTGGGTGAGGGCAAGGTGGTCTTCGGCGGCTGTGACAGCGTGCTGCATGTGCACGATGTGAACACCGGCAAGGAAGAGCGGCAGATCGAAGTGGGAGCCTACATCGGCAACAACGTCGCCATCGCCGATGGTGTGATTTACGTCAGCCACTACGGCAACCGCGTGGGTGCGTACAAAATCGCCGACGGCACCAAACTCTGGGAATACGGCGAGCGCGACTTCGAGTACTACGCGGCCCCTGCCATCTGGGACAAAGGTGTCTATGTCGGCGGTCGTGACAAACGCTTTCACGCCATCGACCGCGTCACCGGCGCACAGCTCTGGGAATTCCGCGCGCGGGATCGCATCGACAGCAGCGCTGTCATCTGCGCCGGGAAGGTGGCGATCTTTGGCTGCGATGATGGCTATCTCTACGCCCTCGACATCAAGGACGGCAAAGAGGTGTGGCACAACGAACTCGGCGCGCCGGTGAAGACATCACCGGCGATTGCAGGGGATTACATCATCGTCGGTGCGGATGATGGGGTGCTGTATGTGTTTAAGAATGGGAAGTGAGAGCTTGCGCATGAAAACCATCTCAAAAGCCAGCTTCCTATCTCTGATGAAGCCACGAGGACTGATGCTGGACATCCAATATCAGCCGCCCCAGACCTTGGTGTTTCCCGGCACTCCAGACCTCTGTCATTCATGGGACATGCCAAGCTCGCCCAAGAATGTCGCCAGATTCGTCACCTCCCTGTTTGATGCCACCGAAGAGACCACTGGTTTTTACCTCTACCCGCGTGTGGGGGCCTGGGCGGCAGGTTACTCGCTGCAGACCTTTCAAACCAGAGCCGTGTTCATCGCCTGTGGTATGAATCCCAATGATGACGATGTCATCTATGCAACCGTCGATGAAATGGATGCCATCGAAACACTTTTCGCCATCTCCCTGATCTTTGGCGGCACGGTGGATGATGATGTTTTCGCGATCCCCTCCCACGGCAAGATGCTGCTCTATGCGGACCATCATGAAGCAGTGCATCCTGCGTTTTCATGCGCTGATTTGATGAACCGATATGTGCCACAAATTTCTGCGGGTTAAAACATCCGCAGGCTGACAGCCCTTTTTTACGTCCGACCCATTCTGATCCTGCGGCATCCCCTTGCATCCCCACAACCCACCGCTAAAGGAAACGGGTGCGCATCATTTCCGGCATTGCAGGGGGGCTTGCTCTTGAAGTCCCGAAAACCGTCACACGACCCACGCAGGATCGGGTGCGGCAGGCTGTGTTCTCAATGCTGGGCGAACTCGTCCCCGGCGCGCATGTGCTGGATCTGTTTGCCGGCACGGGAGCCATCGGCCTCGAATGCCTGAGCCGGGGTGCGGCTTCGGCGATGTTTGTGGATGAAAACAAAGGGGCCTGCGACGTGATCCGCAAGAACATCGCCAAGACCCGCCTGACGGGGGCCACGGTGCGCCACGGCGATGTCTTCAGCAATCTGCCGCTGCTGCAACGCGACGGCAAAAAGTTTGATCTCATCTTCGCCGATCCACCCTACACACACTGCGATGCGGATACGGACTTCGTCGCCCAACTGCTGGCCGAGGAGGCGCTGCCTGCGCTGCTGCACGCGGAGAGCCACCTCATTCTCGAAAGCCACCACTTCAACCGCGAAACGAAAAGCTGGCCCGGCTGGGAGGTGCTGACCGACCGCAACTACGGCTCCACCCGCATCGTCTGGCTGCGCAAAATCCCGCATGTCATCGAAAGCGCTTAGCCTCACTCTCTACAATCTGGCGCTGCCTCTGGGGCTCGTACTGATGCTGCCCCGCGCCTTGATCAAAATGCGCCGCCGCAACGGGCGCTGGCAGGATCTGGCCCAGCGCTTCGGCTTCTTCCCCGCCGAGACGCAGGCAGCCATCCATGCCCTGCCGCAGCGGGAGCGCTTCTGGGTGCACGCCGTGAGCGTGGGTGAAGTGGGCGTGGCGAAAAAACTCATCGCGCGGCTGCTCAAAACGCAGGGCGATCTCGGCATCGTGCTCAGCACGACGACACCCACCGGATATGCGCTGGCGGAAGAACTGGCAGCGCAGAATGCGGGGCGTGTCGTTGCTATTTACAGTCCCATTGATCTGCCCGGTGTCGGCCGGCTCATGCTGGAGCGCATTCAGCCGACACAACTGGTGCTGGTAGAGGCTGAGGTGTGGCCCAACCTGACCGCCTCGGCTTCACGCCTTGGCATTCCGATTTCGCTGGTCAATGCGCGGCTCTCCCCGCGCAGTGAGCGGCGCTATCGCAAATTTCGCAACTTCATCGGGCCGATTTTCCGCATGCTGCATCAGGTGCTGGTGCAGGAGGCCGACGACGTGGCGCGGTGGCAGGGCTTTGGGGTCGATGCGGAGCGCATCCACTTCACGGGCAGCATCAAATACGATCCCGAAGGTGCGGTGGTGGCCGCTGCGAAGATTGACGAACTGCGCAGCGTGCTCACGCAGACTGGCATTGCCCCCGCACAACCGACACTGCTCGCCGCCAGCACGCATGCGGGGGAAGAAATCGAGCTCGCCCGTGTCTTTCTGCGGCTGCGCGAACAGGTGCGCGATCTCGCGCTGCTCATTGTGCCGCGTCATGTGGAGCGGCGTGCGGAGATCAGCGCCGCCCTGCAAAGCATCGGCATCTCCCCCGCCCTGCGCAGCGATTCATCTTCACGCGTCGATCCCGCTGCGCCCGTCTTCATCATCGACACCACCGGCGAACTGGCCGCGTGGCAGCACCTCGCCACGCTCGTCGTCGTTGGGAAAAGTTTCCTGGCTGAAGGCGGGCAGAATCCCGCCGAGGCGGCGCTGGCACAGAAGCCGGTGCTCTTCGGCCCGCACATGGAGAACTTCAGGCCGCTGGTGGAGCTGCTGCTGAAACGCGGCGGCGCGCAGCAGGTCGCTGATTTTGCGGAGCTCGAATCGGCCTGCCGCACGCTGCTGCAAGATCCGGCCAAAGCTGCGCGCATGGCAAAGGCCGGGCATGATGCATTGACGATTCATGAAGGCGCGACGATGCGCAGCGTGGAGCGGCTGCTGTCATCCTCTGCATCCACCCCAAGCTTCCAGGCATGAAACGTGTAGTCCTGCTCACGGCTGCTGTTAGCTTGCTGGTCGGTTTCGGTGCAGGCTACTTCTTCGCCGTGGGAACAATGGTCTTCCATGCTAAGACGCTCATGAATGAAGTTTATGATTCTCAGGCGACTCTCCATGTCCGGTGTTTTCCCAAAAATACTCGTGGCACTTTCACCATTCTGGAGCCGACGGGAAATTTGGGGACACGAACCTTTCCCTGATAACGGAGGACAATCCCATCGGCCTGAACTTATATGATCCACGATCAAAGGACGACATCGTTTCCCCCGAACTTGTGCTGCCCTGTGGCAGACAGGTCGAACTGATCACCGGCTCGGCTGACGTGATTCATGCTCTGGGTGACTTCCATGACAAAATGGAAATCGACGCTTTCCCCTCAATTGAAGAGAGGAAACTTTTCAAACTCCGGCTGAGCCTGCTTCCGGAACTCTACACTGCGTTCAATTATGCGGCCCCGGCTTCAAGAATCATCATGCCCCGTATCGCTACATTGATGATGCGGCATTTACGGCGTGGCTGAATACGCGGCGGCCATTGGCGGAACAAATTGGTGCGGTGCCTAGCACTCAGTGAAAAGGAGAAGCCCTGAACCTGAAGGGGATCGGGAGACCCCGTCACCTTGGGCACAACTCCAACTTCGCGACCCAAGAATGCTTTCCAGAACGAGCTCAAGCTCGCGAGTACTTTCAGGCCCAGAGCGCTTGCGGATACTCACCCGCATCCACCAGCGCGCGGATGCTGGCGACGACTTCGGCTTTGTCTTCGGGATAGGTGACACCGAACCATTTGCCGGTGGTTTCGAGGACGCGCACGTCGGCTTTGCCGGCGGCGATGAGGGCATCGACCTGAGCGGGGACGTAGCACTCGGATTTGAGCTCGGTGCCACGCTCGGCGAGGAAGGCGGCGAAGGCCTGGCGCAGGTGCGCGAAGATGTCCGGGGTGAAGCCGAAGAAGTTCATGGATACAACTTCATTGCCGGTGAGCGGGACGTAAGCGCCTTCGACCTCGCGGTTTTCCGCCGCGCTGCCGTGCCGGAAGATCTTCGTCATCTCCAGGACGGTGCTCAGCATGCCGTGGGCATCGCAGGTGCAGACGCCACGGGAGACGCTGCCGTGATCTGACAGCGTGTTCTTCAGGTAGAAGCCGACCATGGACCAGTGGCTTTTGCCGTCCTGCGGGCGTGGCTGGATGAGGTCTGCGGCGATCTTGGTGAACGCATCCTGCCCGTAGAAATCGTCCGCATTGATCATGAGGAAGGGTTCGTGCACCACGCTCTCAGCGGCGAGCAGGGCATGCGCGGTGCCCCAGGGCTTGGTGCGGCCTTCTGGGACGGTGAAGCCAGCGGGGAGATCGTGCAGATCCTGGAACGCGTAATCCACCGCGATGCGGCCCTCATACTTGGCGCCGATCTGGGTGCGAAACAGCTCTTCGAAGTCGCGACGGATGACGAAAACCACCTTGCCGAAGCCCGCGCGGATCGCGTCAAAGACGGAGTAGTCCAGCACCACCTCGCCGGAAGGCCCCATGGCATCGAGTTGTTTGAGGCCGCCGTAACGGCTGCCCATGCCGGCAGCGAGGATGAGGAGAGTGGGTTTCATCGAATGAGAAGAGAGGAAAGTGAGTGTGAACTTGTACCTTTTCGCCGGGCGGCGGTCAGGTCAAGGTGGAAGAGGATGCGACGTCAAGAGGTCAAGCAGGGCAGCTTCGAAGCTTGCCCCTCTTGACCGACGAAGTCTTGACTCTTTGACGACCCGGTTCAACACAGAGCTTGTGCTCCTTCCTCGTTTCGGCTTACATCCAGACACATGCTTCAAGACATCACGAAACTCATTCAGCTTCAGGAACGTGACCAGCGCATTCGCGCGCTGCAGAAAGACCTCAAGGACATCCCCACGCTGCAATCCCGGGCCAAAATGCAGCTGGCCGGAGATCAGGCCGCTGTGGACGCCGCAAATCTGGCCATGAAGGAGATCGAGGTGAAGATCAAAAGCATCCAGCTCGATGTGCAGACGCGCCAGACCTCCATCAAGCGCCTGCAGGACCAGCAGTTCGAGACGCGCAAGAACGACGAATTCGCCGCCCTCGGACATGAGGTCAAACGTTACCAGGGCGACATCAACAAGCTCGAAGACGGTGAACTGGAGCAGATGGAGCACCTCGAAACTGCCAAGGCGAAACTCAAGGACGCCCAGGCCAAACTGGCCGCCACGCAGACCCGCGTGAACGACGAGCTCAAGAATCTTGAAGAGCGCGGCGTGGGTGTGAAAAACCGTCTCGTAGATCTCACTGCGGAACGTGCCAAGCTGGCCGAACCCATCGATCCCGATTCGCTTGATCTCTACACCCGGATCTTTAACAAGAAAGGCGATGCGGCGATCGTGCCGATGGAAAACATGATGTGCGGCGGCTGCCACATGAAGGTGGTCGTGGGAGTGATGCAGTCGCTGAAGCAGTCGGAGAGCCTCACCCAGTGCGAAGCCTGCGGGCGGATTTTGTATCTGGTGGAATAGTCGGGAGTCGGGCCATCCAGAGCCGTTCTGTAGTACCGGTTTTAGCCGGAATCTGGAGGCTTCCCAGACCGCCTAAAGGCGGGACTACAATACGAAGAACCGATCCCTCGCCCTCCCCTACGCCAGCAGCTTGTGCAGGACCCTGCCATGCACATCCGTGAGGCGGAAGTCGCGGCCTTGGAATTTGAAAGTGAGCTTCTCGTGCTCCAGGCCGAGGAGGTGCAAAATGGTAGCGTGCAGATCGTGCACATGCGCGGGATCTTCCGCCACGCCGAAGCCCAGCTCATCCGTTTGGCCCAACGTCTGCCCGGCCTTCACACCGCCACCGGCGAACCACATGGTGAAGGCGTCGATGTGGTGATTGCGCCCCGTCTTGTCGCGGTTTTCGCCCATCGGCGTACGGCCGAATTCGCCGCCCCAGATGACAAGTGTTTCTTCCAGCAAACCGCGAGATTTCAGATCGCGGATCAGCGCCGCGCAGCCTTGATCGACGTCTTTGACCACCTTGGGGAAATCATCTTCCAGCGTTTCGCCTTTGCCGCCGTGGTTGTCCCAGCTGGTGTGGTAGAGCTGGACGAAGCGGGTGCCGCGCTCGACGAGACGGCGTGCGAGCAGGCAGTTGCGCGCGAAGGACGGCTGAGAAGGATCGACGCCATAGAGATCAAGCGTGGCTTTGGATTCACCGCGCAGGTCGATCAGCTCCGGCGCGCTGCTCTGCATGCGCCAGGCCATTTCATAGGCGTTGATGCGCGTTTGGATTTCATCGTCCCCGGTTTCAACGAGGCGGGAAAGATTCAGCTCGCGTGCGGTGTCGATGACGCGCCGCTGGCTGGCGACGCTGTACTCCGCCGGCGTGGAGAGATTCAGGATGGGCTCGCCCGAACCACGCAATGGCACGCCCTGGTAGGTCGTCGGCAGGAAGCCGCTGCCCCAGAGCACGGAGCCGCCACGCGGGCCACGCGGCCCGCTTTGCAGCACGACGAAGCCGGGCAGATCGCTCGACTCACTGCCGATGCCATACGTCACCCACGCTCCCATCGACGGCCGGCCAAACTGGCCGCTGCCGGTGTTCATGAAGAGCTTGGCCGGGGCGTGATTGAACAGCTCTGTCTTGCAGGTCTTGACGATGCTGATGTCATCCACCACGCCCTTCATGTGCGGCAGCATGTCGCTCACCCACGCACCGCTCTGGCCCTCCTGCTGAAACTCGCGCCGCGTGCCCAGCAGCTTGAAGCCATTGCTCGTGCCCATGAAGGCAAAGCGCTTGCCCTCGATGTAGCTCTGCGGAATCGGCTGACCATTCAGCTCCACGAGCTTCGGTTTGTAATCAAACAGTTCGAGCTGTGACGGCCCGCCGGCCATGAAGAGGTAGATGACGTTCTTGGCGCGCGGCGTGACATCCGCTTTTTTCATCACGCCCGGGCCTGCCGCTGCGGCAGCACTGGCGGCATGCAGTCCGCGTTCAGCCATCATCGACGCCAGCGCCACGGAGCCGATCCCCATGCCGCACTGGCTGAAGAAATGGCGGCGCGTGGTTTCGCGGAGCTGGCTGTCTTGCGGAGAAATCATCTAGCGAGCTTACGCAGGTGCCGGTGCGGATGTTTCATCAAGTCCCCAGCGCATAGATCGCTGGGCGGTAACGTGGCTTTGGCACCGGCTTCTTGTGCTTCCTGGCTGCAGCGAGCCAAGCTGTCTTTGCTATGAGCACTTCTTTGAGCGCCGTCTCGGGTGTGGCCCCAAAAGCAGCACATGACTTTAAATCCGGCACATCGGCGATGTAGCCGCCATCCTCAGCACTGAAAAAGAGATTGATGTGGTAGTCCGTTTTCATCACTCGTGCATGGTAAGGTGAAACTCCTCAATGTCGCGCAAGAACTGCTTCACCTGATACGGCTTGGCCTTACCTGAGGCATTTTGAATATTGAGAGGTCTCGTTGTTTTAGGATTCACAAAAATATGATGACTGCCACTGACGCGATCCAGATGATAGCCAAACGCACCCGCAAGTGTGCAAAGATCGGCGAACCGCACATTCTGCGGCGCGTTCATGGATTTGTGGAGCAGTTTGCGGAGCTTCATTGAAAGGTCCGATTGCTACACCACCACCCCCAAAGCCGCCAGGGTCTTCAGCACAATCGGCTCTCCTGGCTGCAGCTTGTCGCGTTCCTCAAAGAGCAGGCGCGTCACTTTTTCATAACCCGGCAGTTTGCCGGTGCGGCGCTGGGCGAGGAGACGCACGTACCGGACGGCGCGGTCGATGAGCTTGTTGTTGCTGGGCTTCACGTAGGTCATGAGGTTGTCGAGGTAGCGGCCGAGACGGCCCATGACGAGCGTGGAATGAATGTTGATGAGCAGCTTGAGCAGCAGGTGCGCGTGAAATTCGTGGATGCCGGTCAGGTCGATCCGGTGGGTCAGTCCGTCGAAGTCCCAGACCATCTCTCCGGGTCCGCCGTCGATGTGAAACAGCAGGTGCTCGGCCCCATGCGTGCGGAGTTGTCGGCGGGCCGTCAGTTGCGCGGAGAAATCATAGGACGCCAGAACCTCGACACCGGCGACGTGGCGCACGTCCGGCCATTCCAGCGTGCGCGGTTCGCGGTGCAGCAGGGCGTGCCATGCGGCATGTGCGCCCGGTTGCTCGGGCATCAGGAAATGACACCAAGAAGCCTGTGCGGCGGGATCATCCTGCTTTTCAAAAGGGACGAGGCTGAAGGTGGGCGCGCGCTCGGTGGTGTCTGTGACGACGGTGATGCCAAAACGTGCGCTGGTGTAAAAAACAAAGGCACCACGATCATACACCGCTGCCTCATGCTCGATGAATGGCACCAGAAACTGCCCGTCACAGTGAGCGACATGCCGCAGCAGTTGCAGCACTTCCCCGGGCGCGTTTTCAGGATCGTGCTGGTGCATGAATGCAAAGCCGATGGCCGCCATCAGCACAGTGCTGGCCTGCAAACGCGTGCTGCCAGAGACAGCCATGGCCCCCACCGCGAGATTCAATTTGTGGATGGCTGGATTTTCGATCACGCGCTTGGAACGCGCTGCGACTTTGACCAACTGCTCATCCGGATTGCAGTAGAGAAACCAGGGAGGATTGGTGGAAAGCTCTGCGGCGCGTTCCGTGGCACCGATGACAAACGGCGTCTCGCCGCCTTCGGTGGTGGCGATGAGCAGGTCGCCTGCGGCAAAGCCCAGTGCTTCAAGCTGCCGCGCGCCGTATTCGGGATGATCCTCGAAGGTTTCGATGGCCTTGATCAGCGCGAGATCCCCACCCGCCATAAACGCGACGATGCGATCAGGATCTGGCACGGGCAGGACACCCATGCGGCAGAACACCTCAATGCTCAGCGAGAGCCGTCCGGTGGCACCGCAGCCGCAGAGAAACACCCGGTGGCCGGCGGCCAGAGTGGCGGCAATTGCGCGGGCGAGGTCCGCCAGCGGGGCAGCCTTGGCCGCAAACTGCCGCAAAGCGTGGATATCGACCTGATGCATGAGCTTGACCGCCTCCCCCACATCAGAGCGCGCCATTTGCGAGAGAGAGGTGGTAAACGGGTGCTGCGCCTCCGTATCCAGCGCCCCGAGCTGATAATCGGTGGCTACCTTGAGAAATTCGTCGGCGGCATTCATGGCACTAGTGATTCGACTGGCACGACGCGGCGGATGTTCACTTGTGACACTTTCCCATCTTGCACGCCGCGTGGCGCGTTTCACTATGCATGCAATATCGCATGATGGAATTCGCATTGTTCAGGCTGCCCGACGGGCGGGCATGGCTGGGAGAAGGCCCTTTCACCGCGCTGGCCGCTGCGCCAGCAGCGGGGGGAGCCTTCTACATCAATGACTTCGACCTGAAAGATCCCCTGCCCTGGAAAGTGCCTGCGCGGCTGCATGAAATCACCGCCGATAGCCTCGCTGAGACGATCCACCTCAATGGTGCGCAAAAGCCTCAGATCCAATGGGCCAAGCCTGCCACGGAGTGGTTCAAGATGGCCTTCCGCCGCATCCGCCGGGAGGTGCTGTCCAAGCGCCTGGAAAAAATGGTGCCCGTCCTCACCGAATCCGGCACCTTGACTGCGGGCGACCCCAAACGACTGCTCGATGCCGTGATGCACGCGCCTGCGAACATGTGGGGCTATGCGCATGTCAAAGACGATGGCGGCTTCCTCGGAGCCACCCCGGAACTGCTCTTCAAAGTGCAGGGTCAAAATCTGGAAACGATGGCGCTGGCTGGCACGGCGAAGCCCGGCAATCAGGATGCCTTTCTCACCGATGTGAAGGAAATCGAGGAGCATGAAATCGTGGTGCGCTATCTCGCGGAGCAACTGCAGGCTCTTGGCGTCGTCACCCGTGATGCGCGTACCCTGTGCCAGACTTCCGGCCTCGTACATTTTCAGTCCAGACTGAGCGTGAAGCTGAACGCCGTTGCTGATCCTGCGCAGCTCGTGCCACTGCTGCACCCCACACCGGCCGTCGGCTGCCTGCCACGCGATGCGGAGGGCTTGGAAAAACTGCGCGAATATCGGCAGCAGCTCAAGGTGCCGGGATTTTTCGGCGCGCCGTTTGGCTTTGCCGAAGCCGATGGCACCACGCACATCGTCGTTTCCATTCGCGGCATCTGCTGGGAGGGGGATCAGGTGAGCCTGCCCTCCGGCTGCGGCATCGTGGGTGGCAGTGCCTTTGATCATGAATGGCGCGAGCTGCGCCTCAAGCGCGAGGCCGTGCTGCGCCTGCTGGCTCTTCAATCATGACGCAGGCCCAGCTCATACAACAAACCCTGCACACGCTCGCCTACCTGGGTGTGAGGGAGGTGTGCGTGGCCGCCGGTGCGCGCAATGCGCCGCTGGTGTCCGCACTGCTGGCCAGCAGCGGCGTGAAAATCTGGAATTTCTTTGAAGAACGCAGCGCCGCCTTCTTTGCGCTGGGCCGCATCATGGCCGACCGCCAGCCGGTGGCCGTGCTGACGACTTCCGGCACGGCGGCGGCAGAGCTGCTGCCTGCCACCATCGAGGCGCATTACCAAAATCTGCCGCTCGTGCTGGTGACGGCAGACCGTCCGAAAAGCTACCGTGGCAGCGGCGCACCGCAGGCCATTGAACAGGCGGGGTTGTTTGGCGTTTACGCGACCATCGTGGGAGACTGGGATGCGGCAGACGAATCTCACGACGGACACTGCTCGGACGGGCCGATGCATCTCAACGTCTGCCTGGATGAACCGCTGGAAACGAACGTCGGCGGCATTGATTTCACCACCGCCCCGCCACCGCCCACCTACGAGGAAGGACAACCCGGCTCCCTGCAATGCGATCTGGTGCTGGCGGCGGGCATGCACCCTGAAGACGCCGCCGAGGCAGCCGTCCTGCTGGCCCAACTGGGCGCGCCCATCGTGGCTGAAGCCACGGCCAATCTGCATGGCTTTCCTGAACTGCAGCCTCTGCTGATTCCCGGTGGCGAGCAGGCCTTGCAGTCTGCACGCCCCGCGCATGTGCTGCGGATCGGCGCAGTGCCGTCATGGCGCTGGTGGCGTGATCTGGAGACGCTGCCGAAAGTCAAAGTCACCCACATCACCCGCAGCGGCTTCAGCGGACTCGCGCGGAAGGAGAATGTCGAAACTCTTGCCTGGGAGAACATTCGCAGCACGCAGTTTGCCCGTGTGGACCCTCCTTGCGGCATCCTGCGCTTTGAGCCCGAATTTGACAAGTTTCCTGACTCCGAGCCGGCGTGGGTGCGCAAAATCACGAACGCCATTCCGGCGGGTTCGCGGGTGTTTCTGGGCAACAGCCTGCCCATTCGCGAGTTCAATCTGGCGCTGCAGACGACGAAGCCCGGAGTGGAGTTCTTTGCCAATCGTGGTGCCAATGGCATCGACGGTCTCATTTCAACCTTCCTCGGCACCAGCGCAGCGCATGCCGGCGAGTGCTGGCTCATCCTCGGGGACCTGAGCGCGCTGTATGATCTCGCGGCCCCATGGGTCATTGCGCAGATGGAGCACCCGCGCCTGCGCATCGTGGTCATCAACAACGGCGGCGGCAAGATCTTCTCCCGCGTAGCCAGCATGCGCGCCCTGCCTGAGGCTGCGCGCAACGTCATCGAAAACCGTCACTCGATGAGCTTTGAACCCTGGGCGGAGCTGTGGGGCATGGAGTATCTCCACACCGATGATGAGAATGATCTCGGTGATCTGCTGCCCATGCCGATGGTGATCGAAATCCGCCCCGACCCCATGCAAACGGAGGCGTTCTGGAAAGACTGGCAGCGCCCGGTGATCAGGCCACGATGAGCGCAGCGGCTGGACGATGCAGGCTTGCGCCGCGGCTTGGCGCAATGCGAGCGCGCCAGCGTCTTGGAGTGCGTGCGGCAAGCCTGGGCGCGACGCCGCTTTCGCAGGCTGGACAGCAGGCTGAGTTCAAAGAAAGCTCTTCATCTCGCGAAAGCGGATACCACTCTCGCAGGCCGCGCGGCAGCGCTGAGTTCGAAGAACACACCGCACCTCGCGAAAGCGGTGCCGCCGATGCAGGCGGCGCCGTGCATCTCTGTCACCGCACTCCACGGCGCTGTCGCGCACTCGCAAGCACCAGAGCCCACGTGGCCGCGCTTGCTTGGCGGCCGGTGATCAGGCCACGATGAAATCGCGGAAGGCGGTGATGATCACCACCACGGAGCAGGCCCCGGCATCCGGGAAGCCAATGCAGCCTTCGCCGAGAGTCTTGGCCCGGCCAAACTTGGCCACCATGGCTTTGCTGGCTTCCGTGCCTGCTTCGGCGGCGGCGGTCACAGCGGTGATGGCATCGGGCAATGACTGAGTGGCGACTTCCGCCGCCTTGGTGGCCGCAGGCTCCATGGCATCCACGCAGGTCTTGTCGCCGATGGCGGCACCGCCGCGCTGCTTCACGCCATCCACACCTGCTTGAAGGAAGGCAGCCAGTCCGGCGGCATCAAACGTTTCCTTGCCATTGAGCGCCTTGCCGCCATTGCGGAAGAAGGTGCCAAAGATCGCGCCGCTCGCGCCGCCCATGCTGCTCATCATCGCCATGCCCACGGTGGAGAAGGCTTTTTCAATGCTTTCGACCTCGCCCGCATTGAGTTTTTCCGTGGCGGCACGCATGCCGCGCTCCATGCCCATGCCGTGGTCACCGTCTCCGAGATCACGATCCGCCTGGGACAGCATCGGCTCGGCAGCGATGATGCGCTCGCAGGCGAGCAGGAGCATGGCTTTGACTTCGTCTTTGGAAAGGTTGGCTTTGGGCATGGGACCGCGATTGTTGGCGCGCTGGCGGGGAAGTCAAATGCGAAGCCTGCGGGACCGGGTGCCTACCCCTCCGCGCGTTGGTCTGCGCGGCGCAGGCGATCAGCCATGCCTTTCATGACGTGCAGGGCGAACTGCGGCATCTCATCGACCAGGACCAGGAAGTGGTGGCGGTTCACGGGGAGCAGCCTGCAATCGGTGCGGGCAATGGCATCGGCGGTGCGCTCGGAGTCTTCGATGAGGGAGATTTCGCCAAAGAATCCCTCGGGGCCGACGGTTTCCACGATGACGCCGTGGATCAGGATGTCCACTTCGCCGCTTTCCACCACAAACATCTCCCCTGATTCGTCGCCTGCGTTGAAGATGGGCGTTCCTTGCGGAACGGCCCGCACGTTGGCGGGGCTGGCAAAGATTTCGGGGAGTTTCATGGAATGGGGTCTGTTTTAGAGCTTGGTGTAGCCGACACTTTCGCAGGGCATGTCCCAGAGTTTTTTCAGTTCGGCATCCAGCTTGGTGATGCTGAAGCTCACGCCAGCCATCTCCTGGCAGGTGACGATGTTATCGACGATGGTCTGGTGAATCTTGATGCCGCGCGCATCGAGAATGGGCTTCGCGCCGCGCAGCAGGATGAGCAGCTCCATCATGTGGGTGGCACCGAGGCTGTTGACGAAAAACACGATTTCATCTCCGGCAGCGAGCGGCAGATCATCCGCAAAGAGCAGCTCCAGCATCTTGGCCGCCAGTTCATCCGCTGTGCACATGGGGATGAGTCCCACGCCCTTTTCACCGTGGATGCCCATGCCGAGGCCGATGACGTCATCCGCCAGCTCAAAGGTGGGCTTGCCGGTGGCGGGAATGCTGCCGGACTTGGTGGAGACGCCGACGGTGCGCGTGTGGTCGCAGGCTTTTTGCGCGATGCGGGCGAGTTCCTCCAGCGAATCCACCGTCTGCGCAGCGGCACCGGCGATCTTGGTGATGGGCACCAAGCCCGCGACGCCACGGCGATTGTGCTTCATGTCCGGAGGCGCGGAGCAGACGTCGTCGGCGATGATGACGGTTTTCACGGTGATGCCTTCTTCCTCAGCGAGTTCCGCGCCAATGTCGAAGTTCATCACATCCCCGGCGTAGTTGCCGTAGAGGAAGAGCACGCCTTTGCCACGGTTCACCGCCTGGGCTGCTTCCAAAACAATGTCCGGCGGCGGTGCGGCGAAGATCTCACCCACGGCGGCACCATCGGCCATGCCTTTGCCGACGAGGCCGTGATAGATCGGCTCATGCCCTGCCCCGCCGCCGACGAGCAGCGCGGGAGCGTTAGGACGCAGATCATTCATCACGATGGAGCGCGTGCCGACACGCCGGGCCTTGCCATCGTAAGCGAGCACGAGTCCTTCAAAGAGTTCGTCGGCGCACTTCAGCGGGTTGTTGATGATCTTCTTGGCAGGGTTGGCTTGGCTCATGGTCTGGGTCGTCTGGGTTGGAAAGGAGACGCCAGTTTTACGGCGTGCACCGAGGCTGTCAAAGCCGATTGCCACCTGCCACGGCCGACTCAGTGGGAACCATGACCGGCCAGCAGCACCAGACGCGCCACGATCCACCAGCCCAGCGCCAGCAGCAAAAACGTCATGCCCTTGCGTACATTGTGCAGCTTGGCCTCCAGCACGAGGGCCTTGGAGTGGATCTGCCCCAGCACGGAGCGCTTGACCCCGTCATTCGACTGCTTGCAGAACAAGTCCGCGTATTCCTCGCCGGGAATCAAGGCGATCTGGCCCGAGAAATAGAGATTGGGATGATGGTTTTCCCCGCCGCTTTTTTTCACGGCGCGTGGGAAGGCGGCGGCAATGGCGCGCCCAAAGGCAAAGCACATGCAGATGATGAAGAGCAGGTAAAACAGCACGGCCATGCTTTCAAACCACCGCATGTCCGCCACCTCCGGTGTCTTCACTCCGGTGCCCATGTTCACGATCATGGCCATCAAAACCGCCGAGGTGCTCAGGGTGAGCTGCGCCTTCATGTCCGCCCGGTTGATCTGCTGCTCCACGTCCTGGTAGAGCATGTAGATCAAACGTGTGACATCCACCTGCGTGTCCTGCACCAGTGCGGTCACAGTGCCGAGAAGATTGCCTGCGGAAGTAGAAGAGGTGGCTGGCTGCATGGGGAGGGGCTCTCTACTTTAATAAGCACCCGCACACCAGAGGCAAGACGGAGGCACGAACCTGACAAAATCGTCACTTAACGTTTATCGCCCCACCATGGAACTGTCCGGCATCTGGAAGGCATTTTCGATGACGTTGACGCGCGGCAGTTCGCCCTGGGTGAGGATGACTTCGGCGATGTCGAAGCGAAATTTGATGCGCGGGTTGCCCAGCAGACGCAGCCAGTCCATGGCACCGCGTTGAATAAGGCGCTGCTTGTCAGGCCCCACTGCATCGGCAGGGCGGCCAAAGGCGGTGCTGGTGCGGGACTTGACCTCCACAAAGGTGAGCACATCGCGATGGCGCGCGACGATGTCCACCTCCCCGCGATTGCCTCCGCGATAATTCCGATACAGCACCTTGCGGCCATGCGCGGCCAGCCAGCGTGCGGCGATGAGTTCGCCCATGTCCCCCACTTCCTTGCTGCTCATCTTGCGTCCTGCCAGACGACGTTGAAACAAAGCCAGCGGCTTGGCCCGCAGCCAGAGCGCCGCTTTGCGCACCCGCACGTTTCCTGTAACCCGCCGCCGCAACCAGCGCCACAGACTTCGGGGCCGGGAGATGCGACGTTTCATGCCAGGTCGAGTTCGAGCTGGGCCACTGGCGCGAAACTGCGCCGATGATGCGGACAGGGACCATGCTGCCTCAGGGCCGCCAGGTGCGCCGGAGTGCCATAGCCTTTGTGCGTCTCAAAACCATACTCAGGATGCAGCCGCGCCATGGCCACCATGAGGCGGTCCCGTGTGACCTTCGCAATGATGCTGGCCGCCGCGATGGAGTAGCTAAGGCTGTCTCCCTGGACCAAGGCGAGGTGATGCAGCGGAAAACGTTTCACTCGCAGCCCGTCGATGAGGGCTGCATCTGGCACCGGACTCAACCCCATGACAGCACTCCTCATGCCCTTCCACGTTGCTTGCAGGATATTGATGCGGTCGATCTCGCGGGGTTCAATGCTCACGCAATGCCAGCGAATGCGCACGTCACCGGTGATCTCTTTATAAAGACGTTCACGCTTCACCTCGCTGAGCTGCTTGGAATCGTTCAGCACAGGATGCTCAAAATCATCCGGCAGCACCACCGCCGCCACACAGACCGGGCCGGCGAGAGGGCCACGGCCCGCTTCATCAATACCGGCCACGATGCGGAAGCCCGCAGCACGCAGCGTGTTTTCGTGGTGGATGGTCGGCATGATGGAAAAACAAAGAACCAAAAAGAACTACGGCTTCACTTCAATAGGCAGCGTCACCTTGGCCGGAGCCCCGCTTTCAGGAGCCTGCCAGCGCAGCACTTCGGTCCCAGGTTTGCTGGAATCTTTGGACAGAAGGTACACACGGATTTGCAACGTGCCATTCTCTCCTTCAGGCCGTGGCACCGGCTTGATGTGGAGAGTGATTTCGTTGTGCCCATTGACGAGGCCGCCGATGAGGATCTGCTGATCCAGACCATCCCGCACAGGCTCATAGTTGACGCCATTCATGCTCATCGTCGTTTCATAGCCGAAGGTCTCCAGCTTGCAGCCCGCCTTGTAATCAGGGATGCGGCACAGCGGCGGCGGTGGTGGCATGCTGCCGGGAGGAGTGTACTCAGGAGTATCCAGAAAGTCAGGGCGCTTGCCCTCCTGCAGGGACTTGAGCACCTCAGGCGCGCCATCCAGGCGGGAGATGCGATTGCTGTCATACTTCCATGTGCCGTTCTCACGGAAGAATTTCAGCTTCAGGATGTTTTCGCGGATGAGCTCCTTGTCCTGGCCCATGTCGATCCTGCCAAAATAAACCAGATGCGCGGTGTCACCCACAGCCTGGGCTTCGAGCAGACGCAGTCCGCCCAGCGCAGGCGGCTGCCCCCCGGAAGCAAACACGGCGTCAGGAAAAGGCTGGCGCTCACTGACCACGGAATTGCGGATGACCGTCTGGCGGTAGCGGCTGATGTTCGCGGCCCAGGCTTTTGCATCTTTGCGCAGCATGGCATCCCGCCATTTCAAATACACTTTTTCCAAAACGGCCTGCAGCCCCGCGCCCTCCTCCTGGCCGTGCGCAGGCACGCAGAGTTGGAACAGGCATAATCCAAGAAGCAACGGGAAAAACTGGCGCATGACAGGCGGTTAAAAGAAGAAACAAGTGCATGTTTCACGCAAAAACAACTGCTGATCATCATTTTATGATTCGCGTCTGAGAAAATTTGCAGTGATAGTTTAATCCAGCGTAAAACCATTTGCCGTTTTGGTGATTCTGGCAAACGTCCACTTTTCTTTCCCCCCAAACATGGAGTTACACAGCGAAGGCCAGCACCGCACCCCCCCGATCGACCGCAATCGGGAGTTGCTGAAGACCGCCCGTGAAGAAATCTATAAGACGGTGGGCGGAGTGAATCTCTCGGCCTACATCTGGGAACCGGAGATGGACAAAGCACCCGCGTATCCAAAATCGGTCGCGGCTTTCTTCTTCAGCAGCGGCTGGGACAATGGGCAGGTCGCGCAGTTTGCCCCGCATTGCGTTTACTTTGCCTCACGCGGCATGACGACCATCTGTTTTGATTACCGCGTCGCCACACGTCATGGCACCGGCCCGGTGGAAGCCATGGCCGATGCGCGCTCTGCCATCCGCTGGATCCGCATGAACGCCGTCGAGCTCGGCATCAATCCCGGCAAGATCGTCGGCGTCGGTGGTTCGGGCGGTGGCCATGCCATCGCCTCCTCCGCCATCCTCAGCGGCTTTGATGATCCGTCTGACGCGCTGGACTGCAGCCCGGCCCCGAATGCCATCGTGCTGTTCAATCCGGTGATGGACACCTATTCCAAGCACGCCTTTGGTCGTGACCGCTGGCCGGACCAGGCCACCTCCAAAGCCGCAGACCTCATCCGCGCCATCCGCCCCGGCCTTCCGCCCATGCTCATCATGCACGGCACCGCTGACCGCGTGGTGCCCTTTGACGGCTCCTATGAGTTTGCCCGCAAGTCGAGCAAGAAGAAGAACCTCTGCCGCCTGATCGAGTTCGAAGGCCAGGGCCACGGCTTCTTCAATTTCAATCTCTCCTTCGAGATGTACGAGGCCACGCTCATGGCCATGGACGAGCTCTTTGTCGAGCTCGGCTTCCTGGAACCCGACCCCGAAGCGGGTCTGGGCAAGGTGGAATAGCCGCCGCTGCCACACTGGCGGGAATGTCGAATTCCAAAATCCTAATGACGAATTTCCGCTCACACGCCGTTTCGTCTTTGGAATACTTGCGCATTCTCCAGCCGCTTTGACCTCGTCATCCGTTTACTTTTTCAACCCCTGCCGCACAACCATGCTCCGCTCTCTCCTCCTCGCAGCCCTCGTCTCCACCGCACATGCCGCCTCCTGGCCGCAGGACACCAGCGATCTCAAAGCCGACCCCAAGGCCGAGTACGGCACTCTCGAAAACGGCCTGCGCTACGTCATCCTCCCGCATGATGAGCCGCCCGGCCGCGCCAGCATCCGCCTGTATATGGATGTCGGCTCCCTCATGGAGCAGGACGATCAGCAGGGCATGGCACATTACCTTGAGCACATGGCCTTCAACGGCTCTCGCCACTTCAAAGGCGGCGAGATGGTCGAGTACTTCCAGCGCCTCGGCATGGGCTTCGGTGCGGACACCAATGCGCACACGTCCTTCAAGGAGACAGTGTACATGCTCGAACTCCCCAAGATGGACGCCAAATACATCACCGAAGGCTTCCAGCTCTTCCGCGATGACCTCGACGGCATGCTGCTCAACGAGACCGAGATCGACAAGGAGCGTGGCATCATCCTCAGCGAAAAGCTCAGCCGCGACTCCATCGAGTACCGCACCATGATGGCAGGCTACAAGTTCGCCATGCCGGAGTCCATCCTGCCTGACCGCATGCCCATCGGCACGGAAGAGATGATCAAAAACATGAAGCGCCCCCGCTTCGCCGAGTTTTACGAAAAGTACTACACGCCCAAGCGCGCCACCATCGTGGCCGTCGGTGATTTCAAAGACACCGCCGCCGTCAAAGCCGAGATCGAAAAACAGTTCAAAGACGCCAAACCGAAACATGGCGACGCTGAAGACCCGAACCTCGGCAAAGTCACCTCCGGCTACGGCATCATCGCCAAGCTGCACACCGAGATGCAGGCCGAG
The DNA here is from genome assembly GCA_025360015.1 of Verrucomicrobiota bacterium. Taxonomy (GTDB): domain Bacteria; phylum Verrucomicrobiota; class Verrucomicrobiia; order Verrucomicrobiales; family Verrucomicrobiaceae; genus Prosthecobacter. Next base: position 116,353 of record JANYCZ010000059.1, read on the forward strand.
GCACTCACCCTCTCCATCGAGATCCCCCGCCCTGCCAAGAACAAGCCCGACAACGCCGCTACCCGCCGCGAGAAGACCATCCGCGATCTCGCAGACATGATGATCAATCAGCGCCTGTCCAAGCTCTCGAAGGCCGAAGGCGCTCCCTTCATGGGCGCAGAAAGCTACAGCTACGAGTATCTTGAATTCGTCAGCGTGGACGGCATCCAGGCCCAGTGTGATCCGAAGAACTGGCAGGCCACGCTCACCCTGCTGGAAACCGAAATGCGCCGCGCCATCGAGCACGGCTTCACCGAGGCGGAATTTGAAGAAGCCAAAGCAACGATTTTGAAAGGAGCCAAGCTCCGTGCCGACCAGGCCGACAGCCGCAAATCCCGCGATCTCGCCAGCGGCCTCGTCAGCATTCTCGCCAGCAAGAAAGTCTTCACCCATCCTGCGGACGATCTCGCCCGCATCTCCACGGTGCTCGCCAGCTTGAAGAAAGAAGACAGCCACGCCGCGCTCGTGGAAGACTGGAAGGGCGATGACGTGCAGCTCTTCCTGGGTGGCAATCTCAAGCTCGAAGGCGATGCCTCCAAGCAGATCATCGACACCTTCAAGGCCAGCCGCGCCAAGCCCGTGGCTGCTCCCGTAAAAGAAGAAACCGCCGCCTTTGCCTACGCCGACTTTGGCCCTGCCGGCAAAGTCGCCAGCCGCAGCGAAGCCAAGGACCTCGAAATCAGTCAGGCCGTGTTTGAAAACAAGGTGCGCTTCAACTTCAAGCACACCGAGTTTGAAAAAGGCACCATCCGCGTGCTCATCAATTTCGGCGGCGGCAAGCTCAGCACCCCCACCGACAAGCCTGGGATCATCCCCTTTGCGCAGAGCACCTTCCAGCTCGGCGGCCTTGAAAAACACGGCGTCGATGACATCCGCCGCATCTTCGCAAGCCGCACCGTGGGCAGTGATTTCGCCATCGGTGATGAAGCCTTCCTCCTCAGCGGCCGCACCACTCCGGCGGATCTGGATGCCCAGCTCCAGCTCCTCACCGCCTACCTCGTCGCTCCCGGCTATCGCGACGAAGCCGCACGCCAGTTTGAGAAAAACATCGACCCCCTCTACACCCAGCTCCAGCACACCGCCGAAGGCGTCATGAACAACGACGTCGTCAGCTTCATGCACTCCGGCGACACCCGCTGGGGCTTTCCCAAGGCCGAAGAACTCCGCAAGCGCACGCTCGCCGAACTCAAAGCCTGGCTCACCCCGGCGCTCACTCAGGACTACCTTGAAGTCACCGTACTCGGAGATATCGATGCCGAAACCGCGCTTGCAGCGGTGGCCAAGACCCTCGGTGCCCTGCCCGCCCGTGCCGACAAAAAACCCGCTTATGAAAAAGAGCGCGCCGTCGCCTTTCCCAAGCGCGAGGACAGCAAGACCTTCCCCTTTGATACCGAGATCCCGAAGGCCATCGCCTCCGTTTACTGGCCCACCACGGACATGCTCCAGATCAAGCGCACGCGCCGCCTTACCGTCCTCGGCTCCATCCTCGACGACCGCCTCCGCATCAAAGTGCGTGAAGAACTCGGAGACACCTACAGCCCTGCCTGCTACCACGTCGCCAACGACACCTTCACTGGCTACGGCTACATGACGACCATGATCGAGTGCAAGCCAGAGCTGGCCGTTTCACTCACCACTCTCGTCACGGAGATCGCCGACAAGCTTTCCGCCGGCCCCATCACCGATGATGAATTCGACCGCGCCATCAAGCCGATGCTCGCGCAGCTCGAACAGATGCGCCGCGACAACCGCTACTGGTCCATGAACGTCCTCCGCTGTGCGCAGGAGCACCCCGAGCGCCTCGACTGGGCCCGCAGCTTCGTCAGCGATTTCTCCGGCATCAAAAAGGACGAGCTCGAAGCCCTCGCCAAAGAATATCTCGGAGCCACTCGCGCCGTCAGCGCCGACATCATTCCAATCGAGAAGAAGGAAAGCGCGAAGGAGCCGGCCAAATAGAGTCTCTCGCCGCAGCCCGCCCTTTATCTCAAATCAGCAGCCCGCACATCACGATGTGCGGGCTGTTTTTTTATCGCAACGCGCTGAACGTCATAGAGGCAGCCTGCCTGTGGATTGGAATCCCTTCCCCCACGCATCATTCATCATTCATCATTCATCATTCATCATTCATCATTCATCATTCATCATTCATCATTCTGATTTCGTCATTTCAACCAGTCTCCCCTTCAACCTCCGCACGTCATCACTGACATCCGCCGCCAGCAAAAACGCCGACACCACCACCACCCGCCGCGCTCCCGCAGCCACGATTTCATCCAGCCGCTCGGCATTCACCCCGCCGATGCAAAACACCGGCAGCGACACCCTGCGATGCACCTCCGCCACGTCGTCTAAACCGACCGGCACATAGTCCGGCTTGGTGCCCGTGGCATACAGCGGCCCAAAGCCAATGTAGTCCGCGCCTTCTGCCTGCGCCGCGACCGCCTGCGCTAGGCTGTGTGTCGATTTGCCCACGAAGCATGCCGGACCGACAACAGCGCGCGCTTTCGCCACTGCATCATCATCCTGCCCCACGTGCACGCCTTCACTGCCAATGGCAGCGGCAATATCAAGATGGTCATTGATCACCAGCGGCACGCCATGGGAGCGGGTGATTGGCAGTATGAGCCGGGCGAGACGTTCAATCTCCTGCTCACCCAGCTTCTTGGCGCGCAGTTGCAGCACGTCCACCCCGCCCGCGCAGAGCTGTTCCGCGATGTTCTCGACATTGGCTGCCGTGACATAACCGAGATCAACGATGCCATAGAGTCGTGCGTCTTGAATGCGTTTCATGGGTGCTTTGCATGAGTGGGGATGCGGGTCTGTGCAAGGTTGAGTTTCCAGTTGCCCCCGCTCCACTCGGCACCTATGAAAACCCATGGCGGTGGGCGTCCTATCGGGTGCCCTCCGTTTTCTTTATCTGCATCGCGTGTCAAACACACGCCGTGCAGCCGTTCGCAGATGCAGGGAAGGCCGTGAGAACCGGCCACAGTGGCGCTGCGGTATCGGGTAACGACCCTCCATTCATGTCCCTCGGGACATGGAACACAGCCAATCGGGAGCAATCCTGGTGAAGGCGGAGGCGAGGTGCGACGTCAGACGTCGCGCAAACCCGGAGTCCGAACATCTCGCTGCGAACACATCATCCGACCCGCCACTTGGCGTGCGCGGATGATTTCATCGAACCAATGAACAACCCAACGACATGTACCTCCAGAAAAACTCTGGTCGCCGCCCCTGCGCAGCGATCACGGCGGCCCTCTTAGCCGCCATCCAACTCAGCTCGGCACAAACGCCCGCTCAGACTCCGACCAAAAAACAGCCGCAGCAGCAAAAGCAAACGCAGCAGCAAAAAAGTCAGCTTCCGCAACAGCCGCAGGCGACGACGGCCCCCGGCACTTCTGCCACAGACATCCCCGAAGTCGTCGTCACCGCGACGATGACGGAAACGGAATCCTGGCGCACCGCCAGCAGCGTCACCGTCATCGACCGCAAGAAGATCGAGGAGAACCAGTACCGCTTTGCCGTCGATGCCCTGCGCAACGTCCCCGGTGTGGCCATCGCCACCCCCGGCATCCCCGGCAACGTCGCCACCGTGATGACCCGCGGCACCACCACAAAGGACACCGCCGTCATGATTGATGGCAGGCCCATGCCTGCGAACCTCGCCGGCTCCTTCAACCTCGAAACCATGACGCTGGACAACGTGGAGCGCATCGAAGTGCTGCGCGGCCCCGCCGCCAGCCTCTACGGCGGGCGCACCATGGGTGGTGTCATCAACATCATCACCCGCAGCGGCAAAGGTCTGGCCAAGCCCAAGACCACGGCCTTCTTTGAGACGGGCAGCTACGGCACCTTCCGCGAAGGCCTCAGCTCCCTCGGCGCCATCGGCAAGCTCGACTGGGGCTTTGAGGCCAGCCGTACCGACATGGCCGGGCAGCGCGAAAACAGTCAGTTTCGCCAAACCAGTGCGGCAGGCAAAGTCGGCTACCAGCTTGCGGACAGCCTGCGCTTTGACCTCGACACCCGCTACTACACCGCGCAGGTCGGCAGCCCCGGCAACATCTACAACGTGGACCCGGATGCCCGGGTGCTGTCTGAATTCTGGAGCATTTCACCACGCCTCGTCTGGAACACGAATGATCGATGGACGCAGTCGCTCACCTTCTCCCACAGCCAGTTCCGGCAGGTGGCCACGGGCATGGGCGGCTTCTTCAATCCGAACAACCGTACCAGCTCCCGCACCGACTTTTTGGAATACAAAAGCGTCGTGAAAGTGACGGACAAATGGACCCTCACCGCAGGTGCGTGGTTTCAAGATCAAAAGATCAGCCGCTACAATGACACCGCCCAGATGCTGGACATCTCCCAGGCGCAGACCAACTACGCCTTCTTCCTCCAGTCGCAGGCGGAGCTCTTCAAGGGCTTCAACCTCATCGGCGGAGTGCGCTACGACAAGTATTCGGATTTCGACAGCGCCCTCACCTGGCGCAGCGGCATCAGCTACCAAGTCCCTGTGGTAAACACCGTGCTGCATGCCAACTACGGCACCGCCTACACTCCGCCCACGCCGCAGGATCTCACGCCCGTCTTTGGTGGCAATCCCAATCTGGTGAACCCCGAGCGCAGCCGTGGCTATGAGTTCGGCATCGCGCAGCCGTTGTTCCAAAATAAGCTGACGCTGCGCGCCACCTACTTCCACAATGACCTGCGCAACACCTACCAGTACCTGCCGCCGTTCTTCATCCCCGTGGCCGTCGGCTCCGCCACCACCCAGGGCCTGGAAAGCGGCCTCGACTGGAACCCCTGCGCTATGTTTGGCGTGAACCTCAACTACACCTACCTGGGCGCCTATGACAATACCAACATGGCGCGCCTGGTGCGCCGCCCGCGCCACACCGTCTCCGCCGGCATCCGCTTCCAGCCCGTGCCCGCGCTGACGTTCAACCTCAACGCCGTCTATGTCATCGACCGCGAGGACTTCGACCCCGTCACCTTCGCGCAGCGCGATCTGGAGGACTACCTCAACGTGCGCCTCTCCGCCAACCTGCGCGTGAATGAGCACCTCGATCTCTTTGCCCGGGTGGAAAACCTCCTCGGTCAAAAATACTCCGAGATCCCCGGCTATCCCGTCATGAGCACCGGAGCCTACGCCGGGCTGCGTTTGCGCTTTTGATCTGCGTGGCTAACACTGCGGCGTGAGCAAACCCGCGCCACGCCTCGAATCCCCTGCCGCACTGCGCGAACGTTTCATCCGTCGCGTCAGTGCGGACAGTCCTTTTTACCGGCTGTTCGATCACTTGCCGGACCTCGCCTTCTTCGCCAAAGACAGCGACTTCCGCTTCATGTGCGCCAGCCGCCGCTTCATGGACCGCTTTGGCATCACCGAAGAAGCCGGCATCGTCGGCAAAAACGACTTCGATCTCTTCCCCGCCCGCCTTGCCGAAAACTTCCGCCGCGATGACGAAGAAGTCCTCCGCACCGGCAAAGCCCAGCTCAACATCGTCGAGCTCTTCTTCACCGACCAAGGCCTGCCCGACTGGTTCGTCACCAACAAGCTGCCGCTCACCGACGCCAAAGGCCGCGTCATCGGCATCATGGGCACCGTGCAGAGCTTTGAGGGCAAGAAGCAGATGCTGCAGCCCTACCTGCAGATCGACCGCGCGCTCGCCTACATCCGCGAGCACTTCCGCACCGGCGTCTCCATCACCGAGCTCGCGCAGATCGTCCACCTCTCCCCCCGGCAGCTTCACCGCAAATTCGTCGAGACCTTCGGTGCCAGCCCCCAGGCCTTCATCATGAAGCTCCGCATCCAGGCCGCCTGTGAAGCCCTGCAGCGCGAAGGTGCCAACATCTCCGACGTCGCCCGCGACCTCGGCTTCTGCGATCAAAGCGCCCTCACCCACCACTTCCACCGCCACATGGGCCTCACCCCGCTGCGGTACCTGCAGCAGTTCCGCCTCCGCCGCACGTAGCTGCAGCAATCCTCCTCTTCCTCACACTCCTCCTCCCAGAAGAGAAAGCCCTCACGAGATCCAAATCACCAGCCACGCCGCAACCAGATTTGCAATTTCCGGTTGCCGCAACCCCGAAGCCCTGTTACAGACTCGACCCCACGATTTTCGCGCGATTAGCTCAGTGGTAGAGCATTGCCTTCACACGGCAAGGGTCGCAGGTTCGAACCCTGCATCGCGCACCATTTCGTAATTCGATATTCTTATCGTTTCCACTAAGCGGGCGAACTCCTGGTGTTCTGTGCGTCCAGTGGCTCTATCACGGACGATGGATGCAAGTGACTCCCAAAGGTGCCCTGATTTTGAGCGGCCTTGAGTTTTCACCGAAATCCAACCTCTGTGTCCTCATGTACTACGCTTCTCCTGATGAAATTCTCACCCGCCTGGAGGCTGGCTTTGACGCCAACTCGTCCCACCTGAAAGACGTGGAGAACGAGCTCCGCGTCAACGTTCAGCGCGGCCGCGACTTCGGGGCCAAGCATGGGGCCGACCGGGGGCTCAGCAGCACATGGAACGACATCGAGGAAATACTGCAGCGCATTCAACTCCTGGCCGACGAGATCGATCAAGCTCCCCAGGGCAGGCACGATCAAAAAGACATCGAACACGCACTGAAGGCATGGAAAACGCTGCAAGCAGAGGCCTCGAATCTGGAAACGGAGCTGGTAGACCTGCGTGATCAAGTCGCGGGTCTTGACCTGCCTGCCCGGCAGGAATGGAACGCACTGGCACAGACTTTTGAGGAAGAACTGAGGGCCCTTCTTGTCTGCGCCAAGACTCTGCGCATCAGGCTCGAACTACAGGACGGGCGCAGCCAGGAGGAGGTGGACCAATTCATCCGGGACGTGCTCACAGAGCTGCGCGAGCGCCCCAGGCCAGAAAATGTGGATGCCAGCACCTATGAGCTCGAATACCTCAAGTCCGCCATCGAGATCGCCCACGAAAAGCAGGAGAGCCTTGGCTTTCCTGTGATCATCAAGACGCTGTTCACCTGGTATGAGAATCCGGAGGAGCGTGTGGGCCGGACGCTGCTAGTGCCCATCGACTAGTTTGGATTCCCAGCTCGGGGAGCTAGGTGATAAATGCCAGTCATGGCCAGGCATTTTATACCATCTGGCCTCCGAAGCCAATGGGCTGAAGCACTTCATGGTGCAGTCCCAATACCACTCGCCACGGCATCACCACACCTTCATCCCACCTCTGACTGGAAGCCGCCGGGAATGATCCGGATGTTCTACCAGTCGGGCTGTTTTTGCATGGCTCCGCGCGGAAACTGCACTCGTTCGTATCTTCCTCCACCATACCCGCCATGAACGGGGTGGATGACGATGCCGCCTGCTGATATGGAGCCTTTATGCCGCTCATATTCACCCAAGAAATTGAAGGTCTCGGTCGTGATTTCATCACCTGTGATCGAGTAGCGTCCCGAAAGCATGCCCATCCGCTGAAAAGTGTCCCCATCTTCGGCGGTCGGCACTTGCCCCTCAATCTGATTCCGATAGAGCAGACGCCCATTCGGCCAGAGGCGATAAAAGTGATAGCCATCCACAAGTGTCTCTCGACGCCCGCTCATTTGTTCGCGCGAATAGTGACTGACATACAAGGCGTTTGGATCGGGCACACAACTGGCTGCCGATGGAGTATAGTTTTTCACACTCCAACTCGGATGCTCCGGCACAATCATTCCGCTCGGCGACACCATCATACGGTGGGGCGCGCAGCTCACTCCCACAAATAAAAGTAGAACCAAGGCGAGTGTATTCAGCAGCTTTATTGCCCACTGTTTTCTCCGAAAACCACAGACTGTGTCGCTCATGGGTGTCGTTTTACATTCATTTGCCGTTCCTGAGCAACAAAATCTGGCGCTGCAACGGCATAGGAGGGTAAATTTTATGTACGAGCATTCCTAACCCCCGACTCAAACGGGAGGAACGGCTGCGCGGCGTAATGCGGCTGAAGCAGCACAGCAAGCGAACGAAAGAAAGAAGGCGCAATGTACAAATGCTATGCACCCCATTGCTGAGCTGTCTGGACTTACGGTGTTGGCTTCCAAATCCCATGTGAAGCCCCGCCTTGACGCCTTCCCCTAAACCTGCGGGATCAACTCACTCTCCCTCACTACCCTCGCGCGTTGCATCAAAAGCTGCCCCTCCTTGATGGTGAAAAATTCAAAATGGGGATCGATGGCATCATCGTCGATTTCGCAGCGCAGTTCGCCTTCGGCATCGCCGATGGTTTTGGCGACTGCCATGAACAGCTTCAGGATCACATGCCCACGCTCCGAGCCCATCCAGGAGAACTCCAAGGATTGCAGGGCCAGGTCCACCTCGATGCCGCTCTCGGCGAATAGGTCGTCCAGTTGGTCGGCGCTCTCACGGGAGAGGATTTTGAAAGTGAAGTAGCCGTCGTAGGTTCTGATTTCGCTCATGCACCGCATGCTTGGCAGCTTTTTTCCCGGGAGCCACTTCTTAACTTCGATTCATCCCAGAAACTTTTATTTACCGCCGGGCTGCCTATTTAAGGTCCGGCGTTGGGGAGTTTGATCCTGCGCACCTGAAGCTCGAATTTGCCCTCTTCCGGCAGGTAACCATGGGGCTACCGAGGCTTGCGCAGAGGCAGCGGGGTACGGAGGGCAACTACCTAACGCAGCTTAATATTGCTTTGGTTTGTATAAATAAAAGCCTGGTCACTTCTTTACATTTATTATGTTTTCCATATTTACAATGCTCTTACAATTACCCTGTCTCCACTGTCCATTACCGTTCGAACTCGATGATCCGCCGCTCCCCCTACGCCCCTTGTGTCGCAACCTTCCTAGCTTGTGGCGTCTTTCTGCTGAGCCTAAACACTCACGGTGCGAATCCCTTAATTTTTAATGATCCCGTTCAGTCCACAAATGGCAACTACAGCCTAGGGGCCTACTATTCCGGCACCACCATGGACTTCCTGAATGTGGGAACCGTGAATGGAAGCGCCATCGACATGCGCGTGACGGTGGCCAGCCCCGTGGGACCGTACAGTTACATCGGTCTGATGCCCAATGTCACCATGGGCTCCACCATTGCCGGTGACCTGGGGTTTCTTCATGAGGCCACCAGCGCAGGATTTGGCGGGGTTGATTATACCCTGACGTTTTATCAAGGCGGCGGAGTCTTCGCCCAAACGGTGGTCGTGCCGCAGCTGCACTGGATCATCAATGATGTGGACGGCGAGGCCCACCAGTCAGAAACGGTGACTGCCTACAATGCCGATGGCCTGCAGTCCTACCAGGTGGGGAACGCCAGCAATCAGGTCACTGCAGCTATGTCCGCCAGCAGCGTGCTTTTCACCGGCCCTGGCGCCAATACCAATGAAAATGATCCGACGGGGGCCTTTGTGCTGACCTATGCAAACACCAGCGCCGTCACACTCAGCATGCGTTCGACCACCAGCAACAGTTCATCATTTCCTAATACCGTCTATACCGGTCTTGACGGAGACCTGAGCTCGAATCCCACCCTCACTGGCTTTGGCACGGCGGTGCTGGTGCCGGAGCCCGGCGGAGCGATCCTGATCGCCCTCGTGGGCATGCGGCTGCTCATGCGGCGGCGCAGAGTGCGGGCAACCGACTGAGATTTCTACCTGTCGGCGGCGATCACTGTTCTACCCGCAGTGCGCCCTTTGATGCGCCAGGTCTTCACCCCTTGCTTGAAAGCATCAAACACGTCAGCGCCTCCATACCTGCCGCTTACGTACATCTCGGCCATCCGCTCCATCTGCGCGGCGAGATCAGGACGCGCATGCGCCACGCGCTGCGCAAACGCCAGCGGTCCTTCGCTGGCGGCACCGGGCGGCACACCAGTACGAGCCAGGCGCCGGCGCAGGCGCTGCCACAGCCTCATCCACGGATCGGCATGGCGGGCAGGACGCCGCAGCCACCAGGCGATGAGCAGCCCCCCCACCAGCACAAAGGCGGAGCTCGGGATGAGCAGCACCAGCTTGCTCTGCCGCAGGCCGATGCGCTCCAGCAGGCCGCGCTGGGCTTCCTGATTGTAGTCGATGACCTGGTTTTGCCAGCCGTAGTTCACGCTGTCCCACCACAGACGCAGGTGCTGCAGCGTACGCCCCAGCAGAGTACGGCGCTGGCGCTCTGCCTCCTCCGCACCGCCGGCCAGGAGGGCGCGCAGATCGGTGTTTACGCGGTCGGGTGCGAGCTCGGCGGTGGGGTCGATGCGCACCCAGCCGTACTTCTCCAGCCACACCTCCGTCCAAGCGTGCACATCACTTTGTTTCACGATGAGGTAGCCGCCGTTGTGATCCGAGTATTCGCCACCGAGATACCCGACGACGATGCGCGACGGCACGCCCGCCATGCGCATGAGCGTGGCAAAGCTGGCGCTGAAGTGTTCGCAGAAACCGACGCGGCGGCGCAGAAAGAATTCTTCCAGCGCTTGCGGTCCCTTGTACTCCCCCGGCTCCAGCGAGTAGCTGAAACCTTGCGTCCGCACATAGCTGAGACCGATCTGCACGAGTTGCTCGTCCGTTTGCGTCACCGATTCCCAGTAGTCGGTGAGCTGCCTGAGCTTGGGTGATATATTGGGCGGGAGCTGCAGCGCAGCTTCCCGATGACTCTCAGGCAGATCACTTACCTTTTCATTCCCTGTCGGCGGTTCGTAGCGCGAGACGACCTCGAAACGCTCCGAATTCTGCACCGCCATGGGAGAGACGAGCGTCTGATCGAATTCAGGAGACAGCTCCTCCCCGCGCACTCGGGCCATGAGCGGCAGATCCAGTGCGGGCAGCCAGCGTTTGCCATGCGCCTCCAGATCGATGGTCTGACGCACATCTCCCGCTTGCTTCGAACGCGGCAGCTGGGGCAGATAACTCAGACGGTCGCCGCGCGTCCAGCGCATGCCTTCGCAGTTCCAGAGGGTGAGGCAGCGCCAGTAGCGGGTTTCGGCCGAAGGCAGGACGCCACCTGGAAAACGTACGCGGAAGGACACGTTTGAACTCTGGGCCACTTTCGCGATGTTGCCGGCATCGAGCACATTGTCGATGCCTGTTTCGCCAAAGCGGCTGCGCCCGAGCGCGGAGCCCAGATCCAGCAGCCCGCGCGGAAACACAAAGAACAGCAGCACGGCCAGCGGCAGCGCCTGGGCAAACAGCATGCCGGTCACACGCACCGGCTCCCGCACCCCGGGAATGCTGCGGCGAAAGCGCACCATGCATGCGGTGATGAGCAGCACCACCACCACTGTCCACACGGCACGGGAGAGATGATTTTCCAGCAGCACCGCGCAGAAGGCGAGGAACCAGCCGATGAGCGCGAGCACCTGAAACTCACGCGGCGTGCGGCTTTCCAGCATCTTGGCTCCGGCAAGCACGAGCAGCAGCGCGATGCCCGGCTCCATCCCTCCCAGCTCGCCGTAACTGAAATAAACCACTGCGGCACCTGCGATGATGACACCGATGCGGATGAGCAGATGCGGTACCGCCAGGCGCAGCACTCCACGCCAGATCAGGCACAACGCACACACCACCAATGCACCCATGGCGATGTAGCCATGCAGCGGCAGGATGGCCAGCAGCAGCGCGAGACTCAGGAACAGCAGCGGTCGTTTGGGCAGGAAGGTGGACTGCTCCAAGCTCACACCACTGGCCCCTTTCCCCGCCTGCAATTCACTCGACGGCGCCGCTCCGGCATCCGCGCCCGATTGCGTGGAAAGGGCATCCAGGCAGCGCCGCAGATGCGCCGGACCATGACCGGCGCGGATGATGCGGCCGGGCACACGCAGCTCATAGGGCTTGCCTTCGTCTTCACAGATTTCCATCCAGCGTGCGATCTGCCCCGCACGGGCAGCTTCATCCAGCGGCACGGTGTTCCAGTCCAGCACTACAACGCCTTGAACGCCGCTGCTCCATGATTTGACCATCAGCGCTCCCCCACGCGCCATGGACCGCCAGTCGATGTGACGCGGTGAATCACCCGCACGCCACTCGCGCAGCCCGGCAAAGTCATCACCGCCACTGGTGTGCCCACGAGAAGAGGAAACAGCGATGGCATCTCCCTGGCGTGAAGTGTCAGGCGCAGGCAGCGGCAGATCCCCCGCAGGTTCAGGATGGACGCGCCGCACCCAGGCGGTCTCGACCACGCACTCCGCCGTGAACAGGCCCAGCGGGTACACGCTGCGCACCAGCAGCTGCAAGGTGCCGCCCGCATGCTGCAATGGCGGCGGCAGTTCGACGAATACGGCCTCTCCCGCTGGCACACGGTCAACAAACACCGGCAGGGCCGCACCGGCCACCAGCACTTCGAGTCCGCAGGGGGACACGGCCCCTTGGGCACGCAATTCTACCGGTATGCCCTTGGCGGCATCCTGCACCGCAGGCCTGGCACCCACCAGCCGCACGTTTAGCCCACGCAGATTCGCCCGCGCATGCACCCAGGAGAGCAGGCCCAGCATCGCCGTGAGCAGCGCGATCAAATGCGCCGCCCCATTGGACTGCGCCTCCGCCGCATACCACATGCCCGCCACGATGGCCAGCAGCGCCAGCGTGTGTCGGTTCCAGCGCACGCGCACTTTCATGGCATCAGGGCACCGGGGTTTCAGCGATCAACTGCCGCGCCAGTTCCACGCCCGTCATGCCATCGGCGGCATGTTCGAGACGATGCCCCATGACGACCACGGCAACGGCCTGGATGTCTTCCGGCAGCACCATCGCCCGCCCGCTGAGCAGGGCCCAGGCACGGGAGGCGGCCAGCACGGAAAGCCCGGCACGCGGAGAGAGCCCGTGCCCCTGCACGCGGCTGGCAGCCAGCAGATCCTGCAAATAATCGAGCAGCGCAGGCGCGGCGTACACAGCACGCGTCCAGGTTTGCAACTGCTGCAGTTCGGTGAACGACATCGCCGGCTGCATGGCGCGCAGCAGCTCACGGCGCTCCTGGCCTTCCAGCAGCGCACGCTCAGCCGTACGGTCCGGCACCCCCAGCGCGAGGCGCATGAGAAAGCGGTCCATCTGCGACTCGGGCAGCATGAAGGTGCCGATTTGCGAGGAGGGATTCTGCGTGGCGATGACGAAGAACGGCTCCGGCAAGGGATGCGTGGCACCATCCGCAGTGATCTTGCCTTCCTCCATGGCTTCGAGCAGCGCGGACTGCGTCTTGGGCGTGGCGCGGTTGATCTCATCCGCCAGCAGCACCTGCGTGAAAACCGGCCCCTTGTGAAAATGAAACGCCGCCGTGTCCCGGTCATACACCGAAGCGCCGAGGATGTCCGCAGGCAGAAGATCGCTGGTGAACTGCACGCGGCGGAAGCCCAGACCCAGCGCCTGCGCGAGAGCCTGGGATAGCATCGTTTTGCCGACGCCGGGCTGATCCTCAAACAGCAGGTGTCCGCGTGCCAGCAGGCAGGTCACCGCGAGTCGTACGACATTCTCTTTGCCAAGAATGATCTGCGACACCCGCGCGATGATGGTTTCGATTTGTTGGGACGCTTGCAGAGCAGTGGCAGCAGGAAGCATGGCGTCGTTAGGGGAATGGAAGGCGCGTGAGGACACGAGTGGTGGGATTATACGCGCAAGTGTCGCCGATTGGTTGGCTGCAACGCAAGCCCGCATTCGTGCGCACCACAGAAAGTACTGCTGAGCTTTAGCTCAAACTAGGGACAACTCTCACCAACTTGAAATCTTAAACCTGTCACATTAAACTTTCAGATCTGCTGCAGCTTGTTCCGCTCATTCGGCGTACGGCACACCGGACAAATCGTCACGTCGATCTTGCGCTTGGCCTCGCAGGCATAGGCCGTACCGCAGATGCGGCACTGGATGGCGATGCGCCGCCGATACACCTCGCGTTTGCGATCCCGCCAGAAGCTGTGAAACCACAGGACGCACACCGTGGTGACGCCGACGGCCATGAACAGGATGATCAACCCCCCGAGAGGAATGGGAATCATGGCGTGGTGGCCGCCTCCCAGCGGAAGGAGATTTCGCCCCACTCGACGCGCTTCGCCTCTCCAGGGGTGAAGCGTAGCGCGAGCACCGCGGCGTGGAGCTGCTGCATGATGTCAGCATCCTCCACACTGCTCAGCGGCAGGGCCGTGACAATCTGCCCGGCGCTGCCAATGGCGACGCGGAACTGCACACGCGGGGGCTGCGTGAGCTTGATGCCTTCCAGTTCCACATGGACCGGACCACGCTTCGCCAAGGCAGGACTCAAGATGGCGTGCAGCTTCGCGGCGGAGGGCAAGGCCACGGAAGCCACCGTGCGGCGTGGCACCGGCGGGAGCACATCTGCGGCTGCGGTAAAGAGGCGTGGCTGGCGGATGGCGGCAGTCGCGGGCTCCAGTTCGCGCAGCTTGATCTCATGACCGGCAAAGGAGGGGTGAAAGGCCAGCAGCGGGCTTTCCGCAGGCGCCACGGAGTCGGCATCGCTCAGCAGCGCAAAGCTGCGGTCCTGCGCCCGATGGATCAGCGCCAGCTCCGCCGGCTTGCTGGGATCCAGCGAGATCACATGCTGCGGCGTGACGGGCAGCCGCTGCGCCACCGGATGCACGATGCGGAAGATGAAAAAGAAACCGGCCATCGCAGCCATGAGCAGCAGCAGCGACCCAACCAGATGCCACACCGAATAATCACGCACGTCCCACGCAAATATCAGCGCGGATTCGGACGGATGCGGTTTCGTGGACATCGTGAACAGCGGTGTTTTACGCCTTGGGCGGCACGGTGGAATATGCCACCTCATAGCCGAGTTCGAGCGCGATGTTGCCGATCTCGATCACGCGGCCATGTGGTGCCTGTTTGGCGGCGTGAATGATGGCGCGACGTTCTCCTTCGCGGTTCGCCTTCAGCTTGTCCCGCAGCTCCGCCAGGCTGGTGCGCACACCGTCAAAATAGAGCGTGTTCTCCAGCCCTGCTGGAACGGTGATGATGTGGGCCCGGTCAAACCCGGTGAGGCGGGAGCTCGACTGCGGAGCCTCCACCTTGATGCCGGACTGCACCACAAAGTTGCTGGTGAGGAGGAAATACACCAGCAGCAGCAGGATCGTGTTCAGCAGCGGCACCGTGTACAGCCAGGGGCTTTGCTTGGGCAGATGACTCTCGAGCTTCATGGTTGATACGGCGAAAGACGCAGTATTGGCGGCGCGGAGTGGTTGGGCCAGCCGAAACTGCGCTGCGGGCGCTTATCCTTTCATCCCGCGTCCGCGCGCCTTGGTCAGCGGCGGCGCAGCTTCCGCCTGGCGGAATTCCACGATGTTGTCAGTGCTGTTGGCGTCTTCGATCAAATTCACGATCTCAATGCCCGCGCGCTCCAGATCATGCATCAGCGAGCGGGCCCGGGCGCTGAGAAAGGCAAAGGAGAGGTAGGCAGGAATCGCCACCACCAGACCCAGCGCTGAGGTGATGAGGCTCTGATACACCCCGCGCGCCACATCCGCCTGTGTCGCGATGCCATTGGCGGAAGAAAGGCTGGTAAAGCTGTCCAGCAGGCCGATCACCGTGCCCAGCAGGCCAATGAGAGGGGCGGCATGCGCGATGGCGTTCAGAATGCCCAAAAAGCGCTCTAGCCGTGGAACTTCGAGCTGACCTGCCTCCTGCACGATTTCCTTGAGCTGATTGCGCGGCGCGTGGTGCCGCAGCAGTGCCGCGTGGATCACTCGTCCGGCAGGCACCCGTGTGGCCACGCATTCCTGCAGCGCCTCCGCGAAGTTTTTGCGGCGGATCAGGCTGGCCAGCCCGGCCAGGAATTCGCCCACATTCATGCTCGCCCGGTGGAAGTAGGCCAGCCGCTCCATAAAGATGGCACCGGAAAAGCACAGGCACCCGATGAGGAGCCAGACTAGCGGTCCGCCTTTGGAGATAAGGTCAATCATGAGTCGGAAAACAGAGAGTGATGGGGTGAAACCTGGCACCACACGCCAGTTCGGGAGAAGCGTGAAATACCGAGCATGTTTTATGCCGAGACTGATAACTTGTAAACACTGGAAATTAACGAGATGAGCGGGCGAAGGTCAAGGAGGAAGAGATCAAGGCGTCGAGGCTGCGCCGTCACGGGGGTCAAGAGGTGGCTTTTTGCCAGGGCGGCCCGTGTTGACCGCTGCCCCCTTCCCCCACGTAACATTCATATCACATCCCATCACCTCCCAGCCTTGATTCCCCTTCCCGAACCCGCTCCAATGCCTGCATGAAACCTTTCGATCTCCAGGTCAATGGCTACGCTGGCACCGACTTCAACAGCGACAACCTCACCGCCGAAGCCCTCCACCACGCCTGTGAAGCCCTGGCCGAGGACGGCTGCGAGGCCATTCTCGCCACCTTCATCACCGATGAAATCCCCACCCTGGAGCGCCGCATCGGCAAACTGGTCGAGTTGCGCGAGCAGGACGCCCTCGCCCGCCGCATCATCACCGGCATCCATATTGAGGGCCCGTTCATCAATCCCATCAAAGGCTACGTCGGCGCGCACCCGCCCCACGCCGTCAAACCCGCGAATGTGGACGACGCCAAGCGCCTCCTCACCGCCGCCGGTGGCCTCGCCAAGCTCGTCACCCTCGCCCCCGAGCACGACGCAGGCAGCCAGACCACGGCCTTCCTCGCCTCCCAGGGCGTCACCGTCTCCGCCGGTCATTGCGATCCCTCACTGGATCAACTCAACGCCGCCTGCGATGCCGGTCTGACCATGTTTACCCATCTAGGGAATGGCTGCCCCATCCAGATGCACCGCCATGACAACATCATCCAGCGCGCCCTCAGCCTGAACGACCGCCTCTGGCTCTGCTTTATCCCGGACGGCGTGCACGTGCCCTTCTTTGTGCTGAAAAACTGGCTCGCCAGCATCGGCCTGGAGCGCACCATCTTCGTCACCGACGCCATCTCCGCCGCCCGCCTCGGCCCCGGCCGCTACACCCTCGCCGGCTGGGACATCCTCATCGGCGAAGACCTCGTCGCCCGCTCCCCCGACGCCACCCACTTCGTCGGCAGCACCGTCACCGTGCCGAGGATCAAGGCCAATGCGTGTGCCGAACTGGGCATGAGCGATGAAGATTTGAAGCAGGTGCTGGATGTGAATCCGAGGCTGGCGATCAACTAAACATCGAAAGCGAAACGGTCTGGGTCAAAGCAAGCGCGGCAGCGTCGTGGAGTGCGGTGACAGAGATGCAAGGCGGAAGCCTGCATCGGCGGCACCGCTTTCGCGGGGTGAAAGAACGTTCTCCGGCCTCACCCTGCCATTCGGCCGCGAAAGCGGCCTCGCGCTCAGGCTTGCCGCACGCACGCCAGACGCTTCGCGCACGCGCTGGCTCATGCCCGCATGCTGCCAGCAGAAAAATAGAATAAATGCCACGCCTCGTTCGCTGCCCGGAATCCATGCCACCCCGCCCAAAACTGGCGATTGCCGCAAATGTGAAGAGGGATCATGCTGCGTCCGGATGACCCTCGACCCGACAGCAACCCTCCAATGGTGGGCAAGCCAGATGCCAAAATACAA
This sequence comes from Verrucomicrobiota bacterium, assembly GCA_025360015.1. Lineage (GTDB taxonomy): Bacteria > Verrucomicrobiota > Verrucomicrobiia > Verrucomicrobiales > Verrucomicrobiaceae > Prosthecobacter. The sequence continues at coordinate 133,870 of JANYCZ010000059.1, forward strand.
TCTCGGCCTGGCTGTGGCGGGAGTTCTGGCATTCATCGCCTATGTGATCGTGGGTCTGGGGATGCTGCCGCCTGATGAAAAATTCGAGGTCACTGCTTTTACCATCACATTTCAAGGAGTCGGTTACTTGGTCATGATGGCCTTCGCAAACGTGTGCTACCTCATTGGCCCAGCCTCAGAAATCATGCTGCGACCAGATGACGTGAGCCTGTATCGCGAGAAGTGGTACAAACTCGGCTGCCAGTTTTCCTTCAGCCTACCATTTTGTGTTCCTGCGCTGCTGCTCGTAGTCGCGCTGCTGCATGAATCATGAATCCCCTCCCCTGGCTCGAATCCCATCGCGGACGCTACACCGTCGTCCGCTGGCTCTTCCCACGTCTGCTGGCAGGCATCTACCTCATCGCCCTCATCTCCTGGGGTGTGCAGTATGACGGCCTCGTGGGCGAAAACGGCATTCTTCCCGTGAAGACCCAGCTCGAAAACGTCCACGCCTTTGAAGAGCGCGAGCACCAGACTCTGTTCTGGCAGCTGCCCAGCGTGTTTCACTGGCACTACAGCGATGCCTTTGCCCACGGCTGCATCATCACCTGCTGCGTACTCGCAATACTCGTGATGGCAGGCGTGGCGCAGGGGCCGCTGCTGGCGCTGCTTTGGTTTGGCTACCTCTCCTTCGCCACCACGGGAGACATCTTCATGGGCTACCAGTGGGATGCGCTGCTGCTGGAGGTCGGACTCCTCGCGCTGTTCATCGCACCATGGCGCTTGTGGTCCTGGCGCGGCCCGACGGAACCACCACGCGGAGCCATCTTCCTGCTGCACTGGCTGCTCTTCCGCCTGATGTTTCTCTCCGGCTATGTAAAAATCGGCGGTGGTGACCTGCCGTGGCATGACATGACTGCGCTGCTCTATCATTATGAAACGCAGCCGCTGCCCAATGGCCTGTCGTGGTTCGCTCATCACGCGCCGCGCTGGTTCCACGTGATGAGTTGCTGGATCATGTATGGCATCGAGCTCGGTCTGCCCTTCGCCATTTTTCTCGGACGCTGGGGCCGCCTGGCCGCCGCGCTGGGTTTTCTCGTCCTAATGGCCCTGATCTCCGCCACGGGAAACTACAATTTCTTCGATCTCCTCACCGCCGCACTCGCCATCTCGCTGCTGGATGACCGCTGGTTTCCCAAGCGCCTGCGCACCTGGCTGCGCATCGATCCCGAAGCCCCACGCCCCTCCATCAAACGCTGGACGCAATGGCCTGCGCTGGCGGTAGTGCTCCCGGTGATGCTGTTCACCCTGCTCGCGGCAGATTCCTTTTTGGCCGGGCGCATCCCCCATTTCAAGCCGATGCTTCCCACAGCACTTCACGAAAACCTCGATGCCCCCATCGCCCGCACCCGCAGCTTCAATGCCTACGGCCTCTTTCAGGACATGACCGAGGCGCGGCCCGAGATCGTCCTCGAAGTCAGCGATGATGGCGCGCTCTTCCTGCCGCTGGAGTTCAAGTACAAGCCGGGCGATCCCAAGCGCCGCCCGCCCTTCATCGCCCCGCATCAGCCACGGCTCGACTGGCAGATGTGGTTTGCCGCGCTCTATCCCGGCTACGACCCGCAGCGCGATGCAAACCCCAACTCCCCCATGCACTGGTTCGGCCAGTTCTGCACCGCCCTGCTCCAGCACCGCCAGCCCGTCTGGGCCCTGCTGGAGCCCCCTCCCTTCCCTCTCGAAAAAATCACCCACATCCGCGCCAAGCTCTACCGCTACCACTTCACCAGCCCGGAAGTGCGCCAAGCCTCCGGCGAATGGTGGGAACGCGACCTGACCGGCCCATTCAGCGGCACCATGTCGCTGAAAGCTCTTGGGAGGTGATTCATTCCACATTCCTTTCCTTTCTTCTTGCGTCTGTCTCAGACTGCGGCACTATCGCGACCCCTCGTTCGGTTTCGAATAAGGGATCAAAAATTCGGGGCGTAGCTCAGCCTGGTAGAGCGCTTGCTTTGGGAGCAAGAAGTCGTCAGTTCGAATCTGGCCGCCCCGACCATCATTGCCCAAAGGGCATCAAGGATGGCATGTCAAAATGTACACTCCGCCTGTTTAACGCAGGTCAGGCTGCAACCGCTAACTCGGGCAGCTTCACAATTTTGTCGTATTCGGCACCCTTCTCCGAACGAGCCAGCCGCATGTCGTAGTCGTGCTGAAGATTAAGCCACAGTTCGGGGCCGGTGCCGAATGCGGCTCCCAGGCGTATGGCCATATCAGGAGTGACGCCTCGCCGGCCTTTGATGAGATCGTTGATGCGGCTGACACTGATGCCGGTGGCTTGAGCAAGACGATACTGACTGACATTGATCGGTTGAAGAAACTCCAGAAGCAGCATCTCACCGGGATGGGCGAGATGGAGGTTGGCGGTCTTTTTATTTTTAGTTTTGATGGCACTCATGATCTTGATATTGGGGGGGGGGGAATTCAGGCGGATACACGGACTAGTGGTAGTCCGTAAACATCGCGTTGCGAACTTCGAGCGGCGGCTCGGCACAGGTGAATGTGATGCGATACTGATCGTTGACGCGGATGCTCCAGAGGACGGGCTGACCCTTGCGCTGGCCGCCGAGTTTTTTGCAGTGAAGACTGGGCACGGCCTGCAGGCTGGCGATGGAAATGGCGTTATCCAGAAGGCGAAGCTTGCGAAAAGCACTCACCTGAATCTCGGTGGCAACCCGTTTGATGCGCTTGCCTGCGAAGAGGTCAGCTGTGTCTTGATTGCCGAAGTGAACGACCATGGGACCAATAATACCCAATTCGAGGAATTCCGCAGGTTTTTTCTTTCTTTATTTGGGTATTTTAACCAGGCATAAGCGAGCACCATGCCGCTCGACTTCACTCTGCCCCTGTCGCCAGCAGCGGCAGCATACCACGTCCTCAAAACAGCCCCGCAAGGTCGTCAATGCTCTTGCTCCGTCCCACCACCTGCGCAGAATGATCCCCCAACATTCAGATGCCTTGGGATCAAGAAGCCATCCGTTCAAATCTGGCCGCCCGATCCCTCTAAATTTCAAATTCCAGATTTCAATCCCGCCGCATGTCCGCTCTTTACGCCACCGCCCTGATCACCTTCAAGGAAATGGGCTGGCTCTACCGCGAAGTCCCCGAGCATTCCGTCATCGAGGCTGACTTTGAAGCGCATCACACCAAGATCCCGATGCATGTTCAGGTTTTTGGCGAGACGCACATCATCACCGTCGTCTCCAACTCCACGCTCCAGGTGCCGCTTACCCACCGCCTGCCGGTGTGCGAGCTGCTCATGCGCACCAACAAGGACCTGAACCTCGGCAATTTCGAGCTCGAATGGGAGAGCGGCCAGGTGATGTTTCGCGTCACCAATGTCTTCCCACCGAACCGCCATGATTCACGCATCATCGCCAGTCTCGTGCATTCCGCCGTGGCGGAGATGGACCGCCTCACGCCCTTTCTCGGCGAGATCATCCGCACGCCCAAAGGCGAGCTGCTGCTGCTCAAGGTGGCCGATCTGATGAAACGCGAGGATTTGCTGCCGCCCGCGCCCGAAGCAGAGTGATTGGACGTGACACAGGCGGCCCGCCTGTGCTTCTTTGCCCGCGCACAGGCTTTTCTCATGTCCGCCCGCTACACACTCCAGCAGCACCCGGCTTTCAGCGCTCCGCTGTCCAAGGAGGATCTGTACACACTCGTGGCCCGCGGCTCCCTCGCCCGGGGTGAGATGTGCCTGGATGAAGAAACCGGCCACATGCACACCGTGGGCGAGCTGGTCAGCGGCATGCGCCGCCCCAGCGCCAGCAGCGGCCAGGCTCGCATCGACCGCCCGATGTATCGCGAGATCGGCCCCGATACGGAGTTCCCCGAAGAGGAAGCCCCGGCTGAAGAAGAAGTAGAAGAGGAAATCGAAGAAACGCCACCCGCAGAGGATGAAGACGATGCTCGCAACTATTCCGCGAGCGGCGAAGTCATCCTGCACCATGCGCATCCCTCCTGGCTGGGCTACACCAAGGCGCTGCTCCTCTGCATCCTGCTCGCCATTGCTGGCGGGTTGCTCTTCGTGATCCAGTTCGAGTACGCCATCATTGCCCTGCTCTGCGCCTCCTCCACACTCATCGCCATCGGCATCTCGCGTTTCTCGCACGACTACATCGTCACGCGCGAACGCGTGGAGCTGATCTGGGGCATCATCGGCCGCAGCTCCAAAGAGGCCCGCATCTGCGACATCCGCAGCATCGACGTCTATGAAAGCGGCATCAAAGGCTTGCTCGGTCTCGGCACCATCGACTTCTCTACCGCCGCCAATGCCGGCATCGAAGTACAGTTCAAGGACATGCGCCGCGCCCACGTCGTGAAGGATCTCGTGCGCAAGCTGCAGCGCGGTGTGGACCCTACGGATGACTAAAATGACGAATGCTGCGCCACATGCTCCCACATTGGGTCTTTGGCGTTTCGCCATCTCTGCGTCATTCGTCATTGCTTCGCTTCGCTCACTCCTTCGGAGCAGCACACGCTTCGCGGTGCTGGCTGTCTCGCTTTGCTCGGCTCTGCATTCGTCATTCGCCGCAGGCGCACCTCTCTCCCGCGCCATCGACATCCGCATGCTGCCGTATGAGCGCAGCTTGGAAAAACTGCCCGTCGATCTCACCGCCACGGTCGGCTTCGTCGAAAACGGCGGCACGGTCTTTGTCCAGGATGACACTGCGGGTACGCATCTGCACTTCAAACCCACACGCAATGACCTGCGAGTCGGCGACCACGTGCGCATCCAGGGCACTACTACCGCCGGACTTTACTTTCCCGGTGTGGATGTCGCCCAGCTTCAACTCCTTGGCCATGAGGCTCCTCCCGCCGCTGTTCCCGCGAGCTACGATGACCTCGCCACGGGCCGTTTCCATTACCAACGCATCATCGTCGAAGGCCTCGGCCGCACACTGACACCGCTCGATGAAAACCGCTCGCTGCTGCGCCTCGCCATCGGCAGCCGGGTGTTGGAAGTGCGCGTGGATGCACCGCTCGAAACCGCCCCCGCGCTCATCGATGCCCGCCTCCGCATCACCGCACTCGCCGCCGGTGGCATCAATGACCGCCGCCAGCTCGTCTTTCCCTACATTCGCGTCACCGATTGGAATGATGTGGCGATCACCAAGGCTGCAGCACCTCCCACCGCATTGCCCATCACCTCCGTGGTCACGCTGCTGCAGTTCGGCGCTGCGGACGAGCCCCACCACCGTGCCCGCATTCGCGGTACCGTGCTCGCGGCCTTCCCAGATGGCCGCGTGTTTTTGCGCGATGCCACTCCCCCACCACCGCCACGTGAGACAGCGAAGGATGCGGAGCCACACCCGCCTCAATCTCCCTCCATCGCGATTCGCCTCACATCTCCAGTCCATCTCACACCCGGTCAGCGCGCCGAAATCATCGGCTTTCCCATCATGGCCGGATTCAGCGCCTCGCTCGCCGATGCGCTCTTGCTCGCCACGGAGGCAGATGCCGCCCCTCTCGCCACAGTTGTTTCGCTCAAAGAATTTCAACTCGGCTCCCATGATGCCGATCTCGTACACCTTACCACGCCGGCGGTGCTCAATGACTTCTTCCGCACCGTGGATGGCTTCGAACTCCGCCTCACCTCCAATGGCACGCCGCTGCGCGCCTTCCTGCTGCAATCAGCACCGCCTGCGCTCGAAATCGGTGCGACCGTTGAACTCACTGGCATCTGTCTGGTCGAGTCTTCCACGGACAAAGGATTTCGTTCTCAGGCCGAGCGTGCCTCACTTCTTCTGCGTTCGGTGGATGACATTCAGGTGATCCATTCGGCACCGTTTTGGACCGCAGGCCGCCTCGTCATCGCCAGCAGCATCCTTGCCGGTCTCGTGTTGCTGGCCTTCATCTGGATCGCCGCGCAGCGTCGGCAGATCAGCGCGCTCAGCAGCCGCATCGTGCAGCAGGCCACGCTTGAGGAGCGCCAGCGCATCGCGCGTGAGTTCCACGACACCCTGGAGCAGGAGCTCACCGGCCTCTCGCTGCGTCTGGATGCGGCCACCACACGGCCGCTCGAAGACAAAGCCCGCACCCTCATCGAAACCTCCCGCAGCCTCGTCTCCCGCATTCAAAGCGAAGCACGCAATCTCGTCGCCGATCTGCGCGACACCGAGCAGCTGCATGACCTCCTCAGCTCGCTGCGGGAAATCCAGGCCCGGATGCCGCCGAATGCACCGGCATTGCACCTCGATCTCCATCCCATTCCGCCCATCTCCGGCCCCGTCTCTCATCACCTGCGCATGATCGCCCAGGAAGCCATCACCAACGCGCTCAAGCACGCACAAGCCACGGAGCTCACCCTGCACCTCTCCGCCACCACCCACACACTCACCCTCCGCATCTCCGACAACGGCCACGGCTTCGCCCCCGCTGCCGCCACCACCGGCCAGCCCGGCCACTTCGGCTGCATGGGCATCCGCGAACGAGTCCGGAAAATCGGTGCCACCGTTGATTGGCAAAGCGAACCCGCTCAAGGCACCCTCGTTACCCTCACGCTCCCTCTTGCCCTCTTGACTCCTTGACCTGCTCCCACCGTGCCCGCCTCACCCATCTCCCTGCTCCTCATCGACGACCACTTCGTCGTCCGCAGCGGCCTCGTCGCCTCGCTGGAGCTTGAGGACGACCTCAAAGTCGTGGGCGAAACCGACCTTGGCGAAGACGCCTCCGCACTCTTTGCCAAAAAGAAACCCGACGTCGTCCTCATGGATCTGCAACTGCCCGGCATCAGCGGCATCGAGGCCACGGCAGCGCTGCTGCGCGATCATGCCAGCGCCCGCATCCTCATCTTCTCCACTTTTGCCCGCGATGAGGAAATCCAGGCCGCGCTCAAGGCGGGCGCCCTCGGTTATCTGCAAAAGTCCTCTTCCCGAGACTCACTGCTCACCGCCATCCGCACCGTGGCCAAAGGCGAACGCAGCCTGCCCAGCGACATCGCCCAGCGGCTCAAGGACCGCCTCGCAGAGCCGGAGATCACGCCACGCGAGCGCGAGATCCTGGCACTCGTCACCCGTGGCAACGCCAACAAAGAAATCGCCGCCATCCTCGGCATCGGTGAAGACACCGTAAAGCAGCACGTCAGCCGCATCCTCATGAAGCTCAAAGTCAACGACCGCGCCCAGGCCACGGCGGAAGCGATTCGCCGTGGGTTGGTCCAGGTGTAGAATGAGCCTCCACCAGAGATGGCTCAGGGTGTCGTCAAGTAGCCACCGCCAGCAGCAGCAGCCCATGCGGCACGAACTTCTCAAAATTCGCAATGTTCCGCGTCGCCACCCGCACATTCCTCGTCAACGCACACGCGGCGATCATGCAATCCGCATGGCTCCCCCGCTTACGGCCCGTATAATGAAACAAGCGCGACGCCTGCTCGGCCTCCTTGGCCGTGAAATCTAAAATACGTCCTTCCACAATCGCCTGCACAGCGTCCTTCTGCGCCTTGCTGTGCGGCCCATTCAAAAACTCCGACCACGCAATAGCGGAAACCGCCAGCTCCTCCCCCTCTTCCAGCCACTGACGGATCACCGCGATGTGCGGCGATCCGATGGTGACGAGATCAATCAGGAGATTCGTGTCCAGGTGGATCATGCTTCCCACCAGTAGCGTTTACCATCTCGTTCAGCCTGCACTTCGTCGCGGAAGGCGTTAGCTTCCTGCACATTCATACCGCCGCCGTTTTGCAGCCAGTCGAGGGCTTTGAGTGGTTTGGGGCATTGGTCTTTCATGTCTTCTTCCTCCTTGATGTGTCTCACTGCTCTGCGCATGACCTCTGCTTTGGGAACACCCCATTTTTTGGCAAGCAGATCCAGGACACTGATCGTGAACTGATCCAAAGCCATACTGGTTCGGGTAAGCGCGTAACTCATGTGGTAACTGGTTATGCATCCCCCTTCATTTTTCAAGTGCTTTTTCGCTTCACCCTCACGAAAGTGGGGTGCCTGAAATGCTGAAAGCAGCGGCAAACAGGCGTTGATAGCGGCATGACGCGCTTCGTCCTTGCCACCATCCTGCTCACCTCCCTCGCCTCTGCTCAAAACGACAGCGGCGGCAATGACACCACGGACAAGCCGCAGGCCACACCCGTCATGCAGTGGCGCTTTGACGAGGCAAAAGATCCCGGCCCGCGCGCGCCCACCTTCCCCGGCTTCACGAAGGACAACACCGCCCAGCGCTTCAACCGCGACGGCAAAAAATCCGCCATCACGATCCCTGATAGCGAAGCGCTGCGTTTTGGCCTGCTTGAAACCATCACCCTCGAAGCCTGGGTGAAGTCGGCAGACATGAGCGGCACCCCTTACATCCTTGGCAAAGGCCGCCTCGGCACCAAGGAATTCGGCACGGAAAATCAAAACTACGCGCTGCGCCTCCAGACAGCCAAAGGCGGCGCACAGATCGGCTTCCTCTTCCACAGCGCGGATGTCCCCGGCAAGAAGGGCGACTGGCATCGCTGGTGGTCCAAGGACACCCTGCCCACCGCTGGCTGGCACCACATCGCCGTCACCTACACCTTCGGCAAACTCAAGAGCATCAAAGGCTTCATCGACGGTCGCGAAACCGACGGTCTGTGGGACATGGGCGGCGAGACAGATCGTGCGCCAGTCACCGATGGCGATTCCCTCATGCTCGGCAGCGGCTCCACGCTCGCCGCCCCCCACTCGCTGAATGGCTGGCTCGACAACGTGGCGATCTATCGCGGCCCGCTCGACGTCAGCGCGCTGAAGGCGAAGTATCAGTTTGTGCCACCGCCGCCGCCCGTCGCCAAGAAGCAGGTGCCTGCCGGACGCGTACTCGTCCAATTGGCCGAAGAAGGCGTCCCCGAAGCCAATGCCTGGCCAAGCGAACACCCCAAAGTCGCCGAGACCTACACGGAGGACGTCTTCGGCTTCTTCGAGGTGCCGCAGAAGTATGTGGATACCGGCGTGCGTGGGGAGCGCCACGTCCCCTTCCTGCTGCGTGCGGCCGCTAGCGTGACCTTTCCCAAAGGCAAGCACCGCCTGCTGCTGCGCGCCCGGGGCGCCACGAATCTCTACATCGACAACAAGACCATCCTCACCACGCCATTTCCACCCAGTGACAGCGACGGCCATCATCTGGTAGCCGATCAACACGACTACCTCGATCTCGGCAGCGACTTCCGCTTTGCACCTCCCGGCAATCGCGAATCGTGGTGTGAGTTCGAAGGCACCGGCAAGCCGCAGTTCATCGTGCTCGAAACACTGGTGGGCAGCTATACCGGCAAATCCGCACGCCGCCCCGAGCTTGGCGAAACCATCGTCGCCTGGTCACCTCAAGGCAGCGAAACATGGAAGCTCATCACCCCCGGCAAACGCGAAGTCGCCTACAACGACGCTGGCTGGACCGCCTACGAACTGGAGCGCAATGCGCACTATGCGGAGATGAACACCCAGAAGCGCGCCGAACTGCGTGCGCAGTCCGCGCCGTACTGGGCCACGCGTCGCAAAGCCGCAGAAGCATGGCTGGCGAAAAACCCTGCCGGTGAAGGCAGTATCGACGCCTTCATCGCGGCGAAGATCGACAGCGTGAAATCCCAGGACGCGCACAAAGGCACCATCGACTACTTCAAAGACATCCAGCCCATCCTCGAAACCAAATGCACCGAATGCCATCGCGGCGCAAAAGCCAAAGGCGGCCTGCACCTTGACTCGCTCGCAGACGCCATCAAAGGCGGCAAAGCCGACGGTGCGGCGGTCGATCCTGGCAAGCCCGATCACAGCTCCATCATCGCCCGCATCACTTCCACCGATGAAGATGAGATCATGCCTCCCAAGGGCAAGCCATTGACCAAAGACGAAATCGCCCTGCTCACCACCTGGATCAAAGAAGGCGCACACTGGCCTGAGATCCGCGCTGATCACCTCACTCTCACACCGCTGACAGACGATCTAACCTTCCTGCGCCGCGTGTATCTCGACACCGTGGGTGTGCCGCCCTCACTCGAAGACATTGCCGCATTTCAGAAGAGCCCGGATCGCAAAGCAGTCATCGACAAACTTCTCCAAGACCCCCGCTGGGCCGACAACTGGATGGGCTACTGGCAGGACGTGCTCGCCGAAAATCCGAACATCCTCAATCCCACGCTCAACAACACCGGCCCCTTCCGCTGGTGGTTGCATGAGTCCCTGCTGGACAACAAGCCCATGGATTTCTTCGTCACCGAACTCCTGCGCATGCGCGGCAGCGAGCGCCTCGGCGGCCCCGCCGGATTTAGCACCGCCTCCCAGAATGATGTACCCATGGCCGCCAAGGGCACCATCGTCAGCACCGCCTTCCTCGGTGTGGAAATGAAGTGCGCCCGCTGTCATGACTCGCCCACCGGCAAATCATTGCAGCAGGATCTCTTCGAACTCGCCGCCATGCTCGGCACCAAGGAAATCGAAGTTCCCAAAACCAGCAGCGTGCCCATGGACAAAATCCACGCCGGTGGCCGCAAGCCGCTGATCCAGGTAACCCTGCAACCCGGCACCAAAGTGCAGCCCAAGTGGCCCTTCGCCGAGTTTTGCGATGAAGCCGCAGCCAAGCTCGCTGAAGACCCGAAAGACAGCCGCGACATGCTCGCCGCCATGATCACCGCGCCGCAGAATGAGCGCTTTGCCCGGGTCATCGCCAACCGCGTCTGGGCCCGCTTCATGGGCCGTGGCATCGTCGAACCCATCGAGGACTGGGAGAAGGGCAAACCCACGCATCCCGAGATGTTGAAATGGCTCGGCCGCGAATTCGTCAGCGGTGGTTATGACATGAAGCACCTCGCCCGCCTCATCTTAAACAGCCAGGCCTACCAGCGCGCCACCGATCCTACCCTGAAGCAAACCAGCCCACTCTTCACCAGCCCCGCGCCACGCCGCCTGCAGGCTGAGCAGATTGTCGATTCCCTCTTTGCCGCCACCGGCAAGCCCTTCCACACCGAAGAAGTCTGCCTCGACATCGACAACACCCGCGACCTCAAAAACGCCATCCACATGGGCAAACCAACCCGCAGTTGGATGCTCACTAGCACCAGCAACGAACGCGACCGCCCCAGCCTCGCCCTGCCTCGCATCCAGGCCGTCACGGATGTGCTCGGCGCCTTCGGCTGGCGCGGCTCACGTCAGGACCCCATCAGCAAACGCGACGCCGACCCGAACGTGCTCCAGCCCGCCATCCTCAGCAACGGCACCCTCGGCATCTGGCTCACCCGCCTCAGCGATGACCACGGCATCACCACCCTCGCCCTGCAAAACGAATCCCTCGATTCATTCATCGACCAGCTCTTCCTCAAGCTCCTCACCCGTCACCCCACCGCCAAAGAGCGCGCCCTTTACACCAAGCACCTCAGCACCGGCTTCGCCACCCGCATCCAGCCTCCGGGTCCGGGATCCAGCAACGAGCATCCAGCATCCAGCATCCAGACTCGCACCCGCGAAAAATACGTGAGCTGGTCCAACCACCTCGACGGCGAAGCCACCACCGTCCGCATGGCCCAGGAAGCCGCCGCCCGCGCCGGAGATCCCCCCACCGAAAAGCTCACCCCCTCATGGCGCGGCCGCATGGAAGACGTCCTCTGGGCCCTCCTCAACGCGCCGGAATGGGAGTTTACTCCTTGAGGACGTCGGTAAAAATGGATACACTACTTGCATGAGCACTCAAACTGCTGCCATTCTCGAACAAGTTCACCAGTTACCCCAGTCGGAGCGGGAAGAGCTCTACTGGCAGCTTGGAGACAGCCTCTTTGACAAGGCTGGGCAGCAAGAGGCTGGGGATGATGAACTGAAAGCCACACTTGATCGGCGTTGGAATGAAATCACCTCGGGAGCTGTACAGTGTCAGGACGCCTTCAAAGTGCTGAACAAAATCGAAGCCAGGCTCCATGCGACAATTGCTGCTGCATCCTGAAGTCGAGGATGAAATCGAAAGCTGGGCGATGATTCTGGCTAAGCGCAGTGATCGTTCACCTACCCGATTTATTTTAGAAGTACGGGCTGGCTTCCACCGCATCCGTGAGAGGCCAACACATGCACACTTCATCTATCAGAGTTATCGCAGGCTGAATCTTGATCGCTTTTCCCACGTGGTCGTTTACCGCGAGTATGGTGACGCTGTTTACGTCATCGCAGTGGCTCACGAGAAGCGCCATCCCGATTATTGGAAGCGTCGCATCATTGACGACATCGGCTGATCACCACCACCCCACGAAAGTGAGGTGCCGCCAAAAGTGAAAACCTCCCGCATTTAGCGTTTATAACGCAAAACCATGAACCGCCGCTCCTTCCTCACCTCCGCCGCCGCATTTGGCGCGGCACCGTTGTTTGCGAACAACACGCCCGTCCACATGCCCAAGGGCAAGGCGGAGCACTGCATCTTCATCTGGCTGGGCGGCGGCATGGCGCAGATCGACACCTTTGATCCCAAGAAGATCGGCAACAACACCGACAAGTCCAAGGTCGCAGGCTCGCTCTACAAAGCCATCGACACCACCGTGCCCGGCGTGCAGGTCACCGAGCACCTGAGCAAAACCGCGAAAGTAATGGAGCACGTCACCGTCATGCGCACGGTGAATCATCACGTCATCGACGAACACGCCTTCGCCACCAACATGGTCCACACCGGCCGCATGGTCTCCGGCAACGTCGTCTATCCCAGCATCGGCTCCATCATCTCGCATGAGCGCGGCGCCGTGGGTGGCGAGGTGCCGCCTTACATCCTCATCGGTTATCCCAATGTCAGCCGCGGCCCCGGCTTCCTCGGCGCGAAGGCCGGTTACGTCTATCTCACCGACACCGCCACCGGCCCCGCTGGATTCACGCGCCCGGATTTCGTCGATGAAAAACGTGCGCTCACTCGCGAGCAGCTCCTCGCTCCGCTCATGGCTCGTGCACCGAAAGAATCCGTCATCGCCGACTACAAGACCGCGCAGGAGCAGGCGCTCAGCCTCTCCGGCCCGCAGTTCATGCGCCATTTCAATCTCAAGGAAGAACCCGCCACCCTGCGCAACGAATACGGCGGCGAATTCGGCCAGCGCTGCCTGCTCTCCCGCCGTCTCGTACAGGCAGGCGTGCGCTTCATCGAGGTCTCGCACAACCTCAACTTCATGAACGGCACCGGTTGGGACATTCACAACGAAGGCTACAAAAACCAGCACCTCCTCATCCAGGAGCTCGACACCGCCCTCGCCGCCCTTATTCGCGATCTCAAAGACAAGAAGCTCCTCGACAAAACCCTCATCGTCGTCGGCACCGAATTCGGCCGCCCACCCGAATTCGATGGTCGCGGCGGACGCGGCCACCAAGGCACCACCTTCTCCATGGTCCTCGCCGGCGGCGGCCTCAACCACTGCGGCGCGTATGGCGTAACAGACGAACTCTCCAAAAAGCCCCTCGAAAACCCCGTCCCCCTCGTCGATTTCCACGCCACCATCCACGCCGCCATGGGCATCGACCCCACCAAGGAACTCATGGACGGCACCCGCCCCGTGCCCATCACCGATGGCGGCAAGCCAGTCGCCGCGCTGTTTGGGTGAGTGGAGCCAAGGTGTGGGGGTCTCCCGCCCCCCAGTCCGCACCGCCAACGGTGCAAAATCGTCCTCGTCCTCCTACTCGAACTCGTCCTCGATCCTCCTGCTCCGCAAACACCCAAGACAACGCGGAATCGAGCATCACCGAATTCAGAGTTCGGTTCTTCGCACTGTAGTCCCGGCTTTAGCCGGTTCCGGTTCTTCGTTCGTAGTTCGGGCTTCAGCCCGTTCTGGAAACGCCGCCTCAAAACGAAACTACAAAACAGTTCTGAGCCTCCGCTCCCATCTTGCGCCCACCTCCACACATTCCCTGCGAATCCCCGCCCTCCACCTCCGTACCCTTCGCACATGAAATCCGTCGCTCTCCTCTGCGCCCTCGCCTTCTCCACCGCGCTCCATTCCCACGCCGCCGATGACTCAGGCTTCGTCCCCATGTTCAACGGCAAAGACCTCAGCGGCTGGGTGAACGCCAACTGCGCACCCGAAACCTGGAGCATCAAAGACGGCGTCATCAGTTGCACCGGCATCCCCACCGGAGCCATGCGCACCGCGAAGCAGTACGAGAACTTCATCCTGGAGTGCGAGTGGCGGCACCTCACCAGCGGCGGCAATTCCGGCGTCTTCATCTGGGGCAGCCCCATCTCCGCACCCGGCGTACCCTTCCTGCGCGGAATCGAGGTCCAGGTGCTCGACCACGGCTACATGAAGCACGCCGACCCCAAGAAGCCGCGCTGGTTCACCACCCATGGCGATGTCTTCCCCATCCACGGCGCCACCATGGAGCCGCACGGCGACCACAGCGGCCAGCGCAGCTTTCCCAGCGAAGAACGCAGCAAGCCCTCGCCCGAGTGGAATCACTACCGCATCACCGGCAACAACGGCACCCTCACTCTCGCCGTGAATGGCAAGGTCGTCAGCGGTGGCGACAAATGCTTCTGGCGCAAAGGCTACCTCGCCCTCGAATCCGAAGGCGCACCCGTCGAGTTCCGCAACGTCCGCATCAAAGAACTCCCCTCCACCGGTGCCACCGCAGCCGACTCCGCCCCGCTCGATCAAAGCTGGAAACACCTCTACAACGGCCTCGACCTCCGCGGCTGGAAAGTCACCTCAGGCACCGAAGCACGCTGGAAACCCTCCAACTGGAATCTCAAACTCGAAGCCACCGACGGCCAGGAAGCCACCCCTCTCTGGAGCGAAACCGAAATCGCCAACGGCGAATTCATCGCCGATTTCCAGCTCCCCAAATCCGCCGATCTCACCAAGCTCTGCACCGGCTTCTGCGTCCGTGGCGAAAAGAATCCCGCCGTCCTCATCGGCACCGGCAGAGCCCCCATCGTCTTCGGTCCCGACCAAGTGAAGCCCGGCAAATGGTACCGCCTCCACCTCAAACTCGAAGGCCCCAAAGCCACCGCCACCCTGACCGAAACGCAGGAAGCCAATCCACAAACGATGGAGGCGACGCTGGAAGGCGCTGCGAAAGGGCCTGTGGGTGTGGAGGATTTTGGAACACCGGTGACGTTCGCGAATGTATTTGTGCGGGAGTGATCGAAAGCACGATGGACACTTCTGTCCGTCGATCAGCGCGCCCGCCACACCGGACGGACAAGAATGTCCATCGTACTTTTCCAAACCGCGCTCTCACATCCCCAGCGCCCTCACCAAAAACGCCCACTCATCCGCCGTCTTCTCAATCGTCTTGTTCAGCGCCGTCCCAGCCCCATGCCCCGCGCTGGTTTCAATGCGGATCAGCGTAGGTGGCCCATCCTTCGCCTGACACCCCTGCAACCGCGCACCAAACTTAAAGCTGTGCGCAGGCACCACACGGTCATCATGATCGCTCGTCAGCACCAGCGTGGCCGGGTACCGCGTGCCAGGCTTGAGATTGTGATAAGGCGAATACTTCAGCAACGCCCCAAACTCCGCCTCGTTTTCCACGCTGCCGTAGTCGCTCTTCCAGCCCCAGCCGATGGTGAATTTTTCAAAGCGCAGCATGTCGAGCACGCCCACGGCGGGAAGAGCGGCAGCATAGAGTTCCGGACGCTGCGTCATGCACGCACCCACGAGCAGCCCCCCATTGCTGCCCCCCTGGATCGCAAGCTTGGCGCTCGTCGTGTACTTGTTCGCGATGAGCCATTCCGCTGCGGCGATGAAATCATCGAACACGTTCTGCTTGCCCAGCTTGATGCCCGCCTGATGCCACTCGCGGCCATACTCGCCACCGCCGCGCAGATTCGGCATGGCAAACACGCCCCCCATCTCCAGCCACACCGCGCGTGACACCGAAAAGCCGGGCGTCAGGTTGATGTTAAACCCGCCGTAGCCGTACAGCAGCGTCGGATTCGAGCCATCAAGCTTTAGCCCTTTTTTGTGCACGATGAACATCGGCACCTTCGTGCCGTCCTTGCTGTGATAAAACACCTGCTGCGTCTCAAAGGCTGAGCCGTCGAAGTCCACCTGCGGCTTCCTCCACAGCCTGCTCTCACCCGTTTTCAAATCCATGCGATAGATCGCTCCCGGCTCGGTGAAGCCGGTGAACGTGAAGAAGGTGGACGTGTCATGCCGATGCCCGCCAAAGCCCATCGCCGTGCCGATGCCAGGCAGTGTCACTTCACGAATAAGTTTCCCTTCGAAGTCGATGCACTTCACCTCGGTCTTGGCATCGCGCAAATACTCGCAAAACATCTGCCCGCCCACCGTGCTCACACCTTCCAATAGCACCTTCGGCACTTCTGGCACCACGATGCGCCAGTTGCCACGCTCCGGCTTGCGCACATCGATGGCGATGACCTTGTAGCAGGGCGCAGCCAGATCCGTGCGGAAGTAGAAAACCGGCCCGTCATTGTCGATGAAATCATAGCGCGCATCATTGTCCTTCAGCAGTTCCACCACAGGCCCACCACCGGCGATCTTCTCGTAAAACACCCGGTTCTTCGGCTCCGTGCCCAGCCACACCTGAATGACGAGATACTCACCATCCTCCGTCACCCCGCCGCCAAAACCCCACTTCGGCTCGTCTTTGCGTTCGTAGATGAGCAGGTCTTCGCTCTGCGGCTTGCCCAGTGCGTGGAAGTAGAGCTTGTGAAATTCGTTCTTCGCCGTCAGCGCCGCCCCAGCCTTCGGCTCGTCATAGCGTGAGTAGTAGAAGCCGCTGCCATCCTTGCGCCATGACACGCCGCTGAACTTCACCCACTTCACCACCTCGTCCAGATCACGACCCGTGGCGATGTCGCGCACACGGATCGTCGTCCAGTCGCTGCCCGCCTCAGACACACCATAAGCCATGAGCTTGCCATCCTCGCTCGGCGAGTAATCAGACAGCGATGTCGTCCCATCTTTCGACATCGCATTCGGATCCAGCAGCACCTTCCCCTCTCCTTCCAGCGACTCCGTCGTCATCAGCACCGCCTGATTCTGCAGGCCCGAATTGTGCGTGAAAAACCACCGCCCGCCGCGCTCAAACGGCTGCCCCACTCGCTCGTAGTTCCACAGCTTCTGCAGCCGCGTCTTGATCTCTTCCCGCCGCGGCAGCTTTTCCAGATACGCAAACGTCACCTCATTCTCCGCCTTCACCCAGGCCTTCGTCTCCTCCGAGTTGTCATCCTCCAGCCAGCGGTACGGATCGGCAACCTTCACCCCATGATGCGTGTCCACCACATCCTCCTTCCGCGTCTGGGGATAGGTTAAAACTTCGGCAGAGAGTGCGGCAGTGGTCATGAGGAAAAAGAATGCGTTACGCATGGTGGCACCCTGTCAGGTGAGACATGGATTGCAAACAGCAGCCCTCACATTTTGGGCGAGGTCATCGCCCTTCGTTCTTCCAACCGGGCGGCAGCATTGAATTGCAGCAGTCTTGCCGTGGCTTTGCCAATATCAGAAATGCCTACAATACGCAGACCATGGAATCTGAAATGTCCATGCCACTCATTCCGTCGTGGATGAAACAAAGGAACCAGCTTCTTGCGGCCATCGAGCGTCGCGATATCTGGCCCTTTGTGTCGGTTACAATAGGCACAGCAGTAAGCCAGATTGCTCAGGCTGGTTTTGCCTCCATGCTTTTCGCTGATGACATGATCCACTTCGCAACCCCAGAAGCAATCATCCTCATGGATCAGGCAATACTCACAGCGCCGGGAGGCACGGGCTGCAACCTTGCGACGAAGCGCGGCGGCAATGTGTGATTTACTCACGACTGAGGAGCTGGCGTGCCCGCGCTTTGGCGAGCCTCATCAGATGTTCGAGTTGCATGTACTCATCCAGTTCACGCTTTTCCTCGGGCATCAGGCCTATCGTTTTTTCCTTTGCGATCAATCCCGTGACCCTCTTCCGCGCCTTGGCGGAAGGTTTGAACGAAGCAACGTCCGCGCTGGTCACCCCACCGGCAACGAATTCGATGATCTCCTGATGCGCTTTGGTCATGGGGCTATCTTAACCCTCAATTTCCACTTTGCAATCCCACCTCCGCCCGCCACGCTGATTTCGTCATTTCCCCACCATGCCCATCTCACCTGATCAATACGAAAAGCTCGGCACCTTCTACCTCGGCCGCGAATACGATCTCGCTTCCAAGCAGGTCAAAGACGACCTCATCCTCTACGATTCAAAGGACCTGGTGACCCACGGCGTCGTCCTCGGCATGACCGGCTCCGGCAAGACCGGCCTCTGCCTCGCCCTCCTCGAAGAAGCCGCCATGGATGGCGTGCCCGTCATCGCCATCGATCCCAAGGGTGACATCGGCAATGCACTGCTCACCTTCCCCAATCTCACGCCGCAGGAGTTTCGCCCCTGGATCAATGAAGACGAAGCACGCCGCGAAGGGCAGTCGCCAGATGAGTACGCAGCCGCTCAATCCGCGATGTGGCAAAAGGGCCTCGGCGACTGGGGCCAAAGCGCCGACCGCATCAAAAAACTGCGCGCCACCGTGGACATGGCCATCTACACGCCCGGCAGCAATGCCGGCCTGCCCGTCTCCATTCTCAGCTCGCTGAACTGCCCGCCTGCCGAAGTGATGGACGATGCTGAAGCGCTCGGCGATCGCATCGAGAGCACCGTGTCCTCCATGCTGGGCCTGCTCAACGTCAATGCCGATCCCATCCAGTCGCCGGAGCACATCCTGCTCAGCAACATCGTCGCATTCTGCTGGAAGAAGGGCCAAAACATCACGCTGGAAAATCTCGTGCGCCAGATCCAGCAGCCACCGATTCGCAAAGTCGGCGTCGTCGATCTCGACAGCTTCATGCCCGAGGCCAAGCGCACCGCGCTCGCCATGAAGCTGAACAACCTGCTCGCATCTCCCGGCTTCAGCTCCTGGCTCGAAGGCGAGGCGCTCGACATCCAGCGCATGTACTACACGCCCCAGGGCAAGCCGCGCATCACCATCTTCTGCATCGCCCATCTCAGCGACACCGAGCGCATGTTCTTCGTCTCGCTGCTGATGAATCAGCTCCTCGGCTGGATGCGCACGCAGCAGGGCACCACATCCCTGCGCGCCATGTTCTACATGGACGAAATCTACGGCTACTTGCCACCGACCGCGATGCCGCCCTCGAAGAAGCCGCTCATGATTTTGCTCAAGCAGGCGCGCGCCTTTGGTCTCGGCATCCTTCTCGCCACACAAAACCCTGCTGACCTCGACTACAAGGCCCTCGCAAACATCGGCACCTGGTGGCTCGGCCGCCTGCAAACCGAGCGCGACAAAATGCGCGTGCTCGAAGGCCTCGAAGGCGCGGCCAACACCGCAGGCGGCAAGTTTGACCGTCAGCAGATGGAGCAGACACTGGCCGGACTGGGCAATCGCGTCTTCCTCATGAACAACGTGCATGAAGACCACCCCGTCGTCTTCACCGTCCGCTGGCTCATGAGCTACCTCAGCGGCCCGCTTTCCCGCCCGCAGATCAAGGCCCTCATGGACCCCATCCGCCCAAAGGCAGGAGTAAAGACAACCGCAGCTGCCGAAGACGATGGCTTCGCACCTCCCGGTGCCAGCAGCGCCACCACCGCCGACCGCAACACCCTGCGTCCCAAGCTGCCCGACGGCGCCACCGAACTCTTCCAGCCCAGCGACGACGACGGCGAACGCCTCACCTACACCCCCGCCATTCTGCGCAGCGCCACGATCATGTTTGACGATGCGAAGCGGAAGATCACCGGCCGCAGCATTGTCACTCTCGTCAACGAGATCGACATCGAAAAGCAAAGGGTCCTCTGGGACAAGTTTGTCGATGTCCCGAAAGACGATGATCTCTCCAAGTATGAAAGCGAACCCAAGGAGAACGCCGCCTACGCCGATCTCCCCGGCCCCGCGCTGAAAACGACCACCTACACCAGCATCAAAAAAGACTTCACCGACTGGGTCTTTGCCAATCACAGCCTCGAACTCTTCTTCTCACCCTTGCTGGAGGCCTATTCCAATCCCGGCGAAAAGCAGGACGAGTTCAAAGTCCGCATCACCCAGACCACCCGCGAGCAGCGCGATGCCGCCATCGAAGAGCTGCGCACCAAGACCGCGAAGACGATGAAATCACTGCAGGACAAGGCCGAGAAAGCCGCCAGCAAAGTCGATGTGCAGCAGGCCCAGTCCAGCGGAGCCAAGCTGAGCGCCGCCGTGGAGATCGGCGGCAGCATCCTCGGTGCCATCTTCGGCCGCAAGACCAGCCTCATGAAAGCCAGCACCATCAACAGCGCCTCCCGCGCCTGGAAAGAAGGCGCCGACGTCAAAGCCGCCGAGCACGAACTGGACTCCCTCAAAGCCGACATCGCGGAACTGGAAAAGCAAATCGCCGACGACACCCAAAAAATCCGCGATCAATACGACCCCGCCATCCTCACCTTCGAGCCTTTCAAGCTCAGCCCAGCAAAGAAAAACATCCAGGTGACCGCCACGGGAATTTTGTGGCTGGCGAAGTAGAAGCCAAAGCGACGGGGTCTCCCGACCCCGTTCCGAGCAAGGTGACGGGGTCTCCTGACCCCGTCCGAAACTCTGGAAGTCAAGAGCCTCCCCACACCTTAAAAAACCAGTCTCATGTCCTGGAACGACCTCCAGTTCTTCAACCCATTCGCAGACATCATCCACACCGCGAATAGGCTTCCCCACTGGCAGCAGCCCGGCGCGACTTATTTCATCACCTTCCGTCTCGGCGACTCCATTCCAGCCACACTGCGCCGCCAGTGGGAAACAGAACGGGATCAATGGCGGCTGCTGCATCCACAGCCATGGTCAGCCGAAACTGAGGCCGAATATCACACGCGTTTCAGCGGACAAATCGACCAGTGGCTCGACGCAGGGCATGGAGCCTGCCTGCTGCGCGATCCTGATACCCGGCACATCGTGGAAAACAGCCTGCGCCATTTTGATGGCCATCAGCACCTTCACCATGCTTGGGTGATCATGCCCAACCATGTGCATTGCCTCACCACGCTTGCTCCAGCAGCACGACTCGAAAAGATCATCAAAAGCTGGAAAGGCTTTTCAGCCACGAGCATCAACAAGCACTCGGGTCGTACCGGCCCGCTCTGGCAGGAGGACTATTTTGATCGCCTGATCCGCGATGCCGATCACTTCGCCAACTGCGTGCGCTACGTCCGCCGTAATCCCACAAAGGCGGGTTTGAAAGCAGGCGCGTTCACGCATTTCAAAAGCGAGTTCGCGAAGCGCCTCTGAACCAAGGTGCCGGGGTCTCCGACCCCGTCTGGAACTCCGGAGTGGGGGTCGGGAGACCCCCACTCCTTGGGGCAGGAGCCCCGTACTTCACACCTCAATACACATCCCGGCGATACCTCTTCGCCTCCCTCATCGCATGCACATACGCAGCGGCTTCCTCAGCCGTCTTGCCGCCTTCCTTTTCCACGATGGTATGCAGCGCCTTGTCCACATCGCTCGCCATGCGCGCCGCATCACCGCACACATAAAAGATCGCCCCCTGCTCCAGCCAGGCCCACAGCTCAGCGCTGTTCTCCAGCATCTTGTTCTGCACGTAGATCTTCTCAGCCTGATCCCGGCTCCACGCTGTGCTGAATTTGGTCAGCGTGCCATCAGCAAGATAACCATCAAACTCCTCCTTGTAGAAGAAGCACGATTTCGCGCTCACCTCACCAAAGAACAGCCAGGCCTTGCCCTTCGCACCCGTCGCCTTCCGCTCTTCCAGGAACGCACGAAACGGCGCGATGCCCGTCCCCGGTCCGCACATGATGATCGGCGTCTCTTCCTGCGGCTCCGGCAGGCGGAAGCCCTTGCCATGATTCACAAAGCACGGGATCAGCGTTTCATTCGGCGTCACGCGCTCAGCCAAAAACGTGGAGGCCACACCGCCACGCGCACGGTTATGGCTCGTGTAGCGCACCGTGGCAATGGTGAGATGCACCTCCGTCGGATGCGCCTTCTGGCTGCTGCTGATCGAGTACAGGCGGATGTTTAGCTTCTTCTGCGTCAGCATGAACTCCTGCGGCGTGAACTTCGCGATCGGATTCTCCAGCAGCAGGTCCACCACAAACCGGCCCCACAGGTACTCTTTGAGTGCCTCTTTTTTCTCTGGCACACTCAGGTCGGCCAGCAGCGTATCGCCCTGCGTCTTTTCGACGATGGCCTTGATGAGCTTGTGGTCGATCTCCGTGATGAGCGTCCCTTCGATCAAGGCCTGGCGGATCGGCACCTCGGCCGCCGTCTTCGGATGCTTCACGATTTCGTCACCCGTGAAACCCAGCGCAGCGAGCGTGTCATCCACCAGCGCCGGATCATTCGTCGGCTGCACCGCCAGCGAGTCCCCCGGGGTGTACTCCAAGCCTGAAGCGCCCAGGTCGATCTCATAATGCGCTGTGTGCTTCGGCGCATCCGGGCCGGAAAGATTGTACATCCGCTTCACCTTCGCGATGCAGGGATTCTTGACGTTGTAAACGGGCTTTCCGGCTTCAGGAGTACTCATGGGCCGGAGAGACTAGGAGGCCGGGCGATCTTGTCAAACCTGCGCGACTCAGGCTGGCAGAATCAGCATCGCCTTCGCCCCGGCCACACCCTCACGATTCGCCAGCTCCACACTGCCGCCGTGCAGTTGAGCCACTTCTTTGACAAAGCACAGGCCGAGGCCGGTGCTCTTCTTGCCGCTGTCAGGGCGCGGCAGCGAGTAGAAGCGCTCAAAGACCCGCGCGCAGGCGTAGTCCGGCATGCCTGGGCCGCAGTCTTCTACCTCAAACACAATCTTCGCCTCAAAACAAAATCCCCGCACACTGATGGCGCTTCCCCTGGGCGCAAAGTCCAGCGCGTTTTGCAGCAAATTCCCCACCGCCAGCTCCAGCAGCCACGGATCTCCCTGCACCACCAGCGCCCCGGCCACCTCACGCTCCAGCCGCACCTCTTTGCCCAGAGCTACGAGCGCCAGATGATCCCACGCACGATCAATGACACTCACGAGATCCACCGCTTCATTCGTTTCCAGCTTCTTCTGTTTTTCAATCGCCGCGAGGTGCAGCAGACGCTCCAGCAGATCTCGCAGCCGCCCGGCCTCAGCACGGATGTTTTGCAGAAATCGTGCCCGCTTCGGCTCCGGCACATCGCCCTGCAAAATCTCACCCGCCCCAAGAATCGCAGCCACGGGGCTCTTCAGCTCATGCGTGAGGCTCTGCACGTAGTGCTCCACATACTCGCGCCCTTCCAGCGCATCCCGCATGTCTTCGAGCGCTTTCGCCAGCGTCTTCATCTGGTGCCCCGGCATGCGTGGTGAGGTGGATCTCTCGCCACGCCCAACCGCCAGCGCATGCTGCGTCAGCACTTCCAGCGGCCGCGTGGCCCACCGCGCCGCCAGGTAGATGCCCAGCAGCATCAGCACCACCGTGGTGAGGATGGACCACTTCAGCCACCGCTCAGTCTCCCACACAAATGCCAGCACCCCACGCTGCGGCTTCGCCACGCTCAGCATGCCAAGGGTCCGGCCCTCATGCCGGATGGGTGCGCCCACGTACATCACGATGGAAAGCGGATCGCGCTCACTGGCACGGGAAGAGCGCGCACCGTATTGCCCCATCAGCGTGAGGTTCACATCGCGATGATTGGAGATCTCTCCGGGCTTCTCAATGCCAGCGGAGTCAAACAGCACACGCCCCTGCGCATCCGTCACATAGACCTGCATGTCCACCCTGGTTTTGCTGAGGTTATAGATCTGCGCTTGCAGCTGCCGCTGCTGCGCGGCGCGCACCGCCCGCTCCACCGCCTGCGGCTTGAGCACGCCTCCTTCCGCATCTCCGCCGATGACTTCCGCGAGGATGTTCGCCACATCGACCATCGGCTCCTCGACGGCTTCAAAGTACTGCCTCTCCACGCGGTGAATGAGCTGGGTGGAGAGCACAAACAAACCCAGCGTCGCCACCACGGCGAATCCCAGTAAAAAGCGTGCGGTCAGGCTCATACCTCGGGCCAGGTTTCAAGCAGTGAGTAGCCCATGCCGCGATGCGTGACGATGGGGTCCAGCCCCTCGCGCGCACCACGCATGCGCGCCCGCAGGGTTTTCACGTGCGTATCCACCGTGCGCTCCATCGAGGCATCCGGTTCTTCGGAAGCTTGGTCCATGAGCTGCTCACGGCTGAACACCCGCCCCGGATGCGCCGCAAAAGCCTTGAGCATGCGAAACTCATAGCGCGACAGATTCAAAGCCGTGCCGAAGTAGATGGCCTGGCAGCGCGTTTCATCAATGACGAGAGGACCGGCAGCGTCCACAACAGGCGCAGGCAGCGGCACCGCCGAAACACGCCGCAGGATGGCTCGCACCCGCGCGACCAGCTCACGCGGGCTGAAGGGCTTCAGCACGTAGTCATCCCCCCCGATCTCCAGCCCCACCACGCGATCCACTTCGCTGGAGCGCGCAGTGAGAAAGAGGATCGGCAGCGACCGCGTCTTGCGGATCGTTTTGCACACTTCAAAGCCCGTCATGTCCGGCAGGCCGACATCGAGAATGACAAGGCTGAAGTCCTGCGCCTCCAGCTGCTCCAGCGCCTTCCGCCCCGTGCCCGCGCTCGTCACGGCAAAGCCGTCGGCTTCGAGCGCATAAACCACGTTTTCGCAGATGGAAGGTTCGTCTTCGACGATGAGTATTTTGGCAGGCATTTCGACTGGGGTGAATGTTTGAACCGCTGATGTGATGATGACAAGACGCTTGTTCAGAATCTCAGACAAGGCAGCAGCACGGAGAATGGTTTCAGCGACGTCCCTGTTCAAAACAGCCATGAAACCTTGATGAAGCGAAGATGAAATGCATGTGAAAAAGCAAAGTACTCCAGAGCTTTAGCTCGCTCTGGAGACCCCCCGCACGCCTTGCCTCAAATAAAATTCACCCATCACATCGCAGACCACAAACCACGTATTGTAGTACCGGCTTCAGCCGGAATCTGGACAGCGCGACCGAACCCGTCACTAGAATGAGGAAAGCTTAAACGCAGAAAAATCAATCCAGTTCCTGCCTTCCTCATTCACATCAGTGCTTGGACTCACGCCAGCCGTGGCGAAACCGCCCCAAGCCTCTGACTCCAGTCCACCTTCGCCGTCAACGCCATCAAAACACCCAGCGTGACAATCCCACCCACCGTCAGCGTCAGTCCCGTCAGCCCTTTGAAGAAAAAGCTGTAGCTAAACAGCACCATATAAGCCGTCTGCGCCACGACCGCGACTCGGAACAAAAATTCTCCCGCAGCCGCGCGCAGATACCCACACACCAGCATTAGCGATGCAGCAGCGGCAATCACAAAGCTCAGATGCACAGGCACCACATCCAGCATGTAGGAGAACAGCAGCGGAAAGGCAAAGAAACCAGCGGCTAGGAAAAAGTAGTTCACCGGATGCAGCGACACACCGCGCGAAGTGGCCGTGATGATGATCACCACGAAGAACAGCAGCAGCGACAGCGGTGCATAGAAGGAGATCTGCGCGGCCACCGGTCCGGCATTGAGCTCACGCGGCATTTCCAGGCTGATGCCCGGCGCAGAAATGGCGTCTTCATATTTCCAGATCAGCTCCATCCCTTTTTCAGTCGGCTTGCGATCCGTGGGTGAACTGATGGGAAAATTCACATCGGTAAAGTCGGTGTTAATGACGAGATTAAAATCGCGGATGCGGCTGGCATCGGCAAAAGCATAGCCCCAAATATTCATACCACGACATTCGTAGCTGACGCTGATCGGAATGCTTTCCCCGGGCGCAAGCTGCACGCTGTCGGTGATCACCCCCTCCAGCGGCGCAGCCATCGAGCGGCGCGCAGAGGCCCCCTCGCCCAGAGTGAAGCGTATCTTGTCGAGCAGCGTGTTTCCAGCAGGCAGGGCAAAGCCAAGGTAGAGCGTCTGTGTGATGGCCGTCGTGTTGGTGAAAGTGTAGCCCCCTTCAAACTTCACGCTGTACGTGCGGTGCCAGAGCAGCCCCATTTTGACGGGCTGATAGGCGACCTGCACTTTGACATCACTCTTCGCTGGCTGAAGCACCAGCGTGGAACCGCTCGAGGCAGTGTAGCGTGCCACAGGATGCTTCTGCACGAGCTGCGGCCCCCAGCGCCCGCTGACATCGTCTCCGGTTTGATAGCCCACCTGGGCGGTGCGCTGGGTGATGATGCCGCCAAGCAGCCACCAGGCGATGGTGGTGCAGACAAAGATAACAGCGATGGTGGTGAGATGAGTGAGTTTCATGGCAATGGTGAGTGAGGTTGAGATGTGTGGGGAAATCAGTTCGTGGTGCGCTTGCGATAAGTGATGCGAGCCTGCGGTTGTTGATCGCGGCAGAGAGATTTGCGCAGGTGCAGGCCCGGCGCGGTAGCCTTGTCGGTGATGGGATCAACGTTGCCGCTGAAGCTGAGGTCGTAAGTGGCGGGAAGCTGCACATTCCAGTCGATCTGCTTCGCAAACAGCGCCGTCTGCGGCAGCGCAAGATCGAGCTCCCCCTCGGCAATCTGCAACGGAGCAAGCACTGCGGTGAAGGAGAGCTTCACCTCCGACTCCGCTCCATCAGTGGCGGGGTCATCGAGTGGAATTTCCACGCGATTGGCTTCACCAAGTGTGGGACGCACAGGATCCCCATTCACATGACACTGCAGCAGCTTGGCAGCCTCAGGCAGTTGCAGCACCAGTTTGGCCGGGTGATCGTGGCGCACGGTGATCACGCCCTCCGTCAGTGCAGAGCCATCACGAACGACCTGTGTGGTGTATAGAGCGGTGGAGACGATGGCGTCATCCGTGAGACTGGCGCTGGGCGGCTGCACCGCCTTGCGTGCATCCTCAAATGCAAAGGTCACATCGCCACCCGCCGCTGGCAGCGCGGCGAGTCCCGCGCTGCTATAAGTCTCGGTCGTGGTTCCGTGTTGCAGCCGCAGCACTTTGCCCTCTGGCAGCTCTTTGATCGCAATCGAGGCGATGGGTGATGCGGCAAGATGCAGCGTGGTCCCCTGCCCCGCCTTGGCGAGCGCGAAGGTCAGCTTCACCCTCTGCGCCCCCGCTTTGTCCGTGATGAGGCAGAGATGATCATCCGCGACGACAAGGCGCGCGTCCTTGGGTTCCACGGTCAGCACCCCCGTGCCTGCACCCGCAAGAGGAACCGCATGCCAGGCGCCATCAAAGTTCTCGACCTGCATCTCAGCCGTGATTGAAGAAGCCCGAGGGTCCAACTGATACAGCGCAGAGACCAGCGCCGCCGGAACCGGTGGCGTTGGCTTGATCGCTGGCGGCGGCGGCTCCTTCGGCAGCGTCGCCGCGACGAGGCGCTTCAACTCGCCATAAGTAATTCGGACCTCGCTCTCATCGAGCGTGGCACTGGTGATAGACTGTGCCAGCAAAGCGCTGGTCCCGAGCAGGAGTAGAATGAGTGGTTTCATCGACACCCAAACTCAAAAGCAGCGTGAAACCTTGATGAACCCAGAATGAAATGACGGTGAAAAAATAAAGCCTCCAGAGCTTCAGTTCGTTCTGAAAACTCTCGCCCACCATGCCACAAACAAACACCCCCATCACATCGCAGACCACAAACCACGTAATGTAGTACCGGCATCAGCCGGTTCCGGCCCGCGCCACCAAAACCAACTCCCACTCCAGAACAGTCCAGCAGGTTGAACCCTCATTCCACAAATTCGCATTCACCCCAAAGGAAGCCGCATCCCATCAGCGTTGGTCTCCCCTCTCCTCATCCGTCATGCCAAGACTCATCCTGCCCCTCCTCCTTTGCACCAGCATTCTCAATGCCGTCGAAGTACCAACAGCCTTGCGTGACCAAGTCCTGCCCGACGCCGCCCACCTCCTGGACGGTCAAGGCCGTGACAACGGCGTGCGCTTTGTCGATCTCAACGGCGATGGCCACGAAGACATCGTGCTTTCCAACACCCGCGAATACGGCGTGTTCCTCTTTGTACCAAAGGAGCGGGCCAAAAAGAATCTGCAATGGAACGAAGGCTGGTCCCAGGTGATGCGCGAAGGCAAGTCGGGCGATGCCAACAGTCTCCCGCTCATCGTGCGCGCGGACGGCAGCGATACTGGCGTCTCCTTTCATGATGCCGCCATGTGGAGCTCAACAACGAAGCAACGCATTCCCTATACCGAACTTCTGAAAGTTCCCGGCCACGCCCCGAAGTCGCCACAGGAATCCCTCAAGGCGCTGCACGTTAAGCCCGGCTTTGAAGCCATGCTGGTGGCGGCCGAACCCCTCGTACAAGATCCCGTCTTCATCGACTGGGATGCGAAAGGCCGCATGTGGGTCGTTGAAATGGGCGACTACCCCTTTGCCCCCGGCGAAAAGACGAAGGATGGCAGCGTGGGACAGGACAAGGTTTCCGCACTGCAAGCAGGCCGCGTGAAAATTCTCGAAGACACGAATGGCGATGGTGTGTACGACAAGTCCACCTTGTTCCTCGACGGCCTCAAGCATCCCACCGGCCTCGCACCCTGGAAGAACGGCGTCTTCATCGCCAACATTCCCGACATCTTCTACGCCGAAGACACCGATGGCGACGGCAAATTCGACAAACGCGAAACCTGGTACACCGGCTTCACCGCCGGCAATCCGCAGCATCTGGTGAACGGCTTCTGCTGGGGGCTGGACGGCTGGTTCTACGGTGCGAATGGCGACAGCGGCGGCGACATCATCTGCGTGAAGACCGGCAAAAAGATCACCTTGGGCACGAACGACTTCCGCTTCAATCCACGCACCGGGGAGTTCGCGCTGGAAGGCGGTCGCAGCCAGTATGGCAAGTGGCGCGATGATTTCGGCAACTGGTTTGGCAACAACAACAGCACCATCGGCTGGCACTACTGGCTGCCATTTCGTTATCTCGAACGCCATCCCGAAGTCATCTCGAAATCCATTCGCAGCGACATGAATGCGGAGAAGCGCATCTACCCCGCAAGCCCGCCCGTGCGCCGTTTCAATCAGGGCAGCGCCATCAACACCCTGACCTCCGGCTGCTCGCCCATGCCCTTCCGCGACACCACCTTCGGCACCGATGGCGAGCACGTCATGTTCATCTGCGAACCCGCCAACAATCTGGTGCACCGCGAAGTGCTGAACTATGATGCCGGCACCATCACCAGCCATCGCCACCCAGACGATACCGAAAGCGAGTTCATCGCCAGCGAAGACACCTGGTTCCGGCCCAGCATGGCACGCACCGGCCCGGATGGAGCGCTGTATGTGGTGGACATGTACCGCCTCGTCTTGGAACACCCGGAATGGATTCCTGCTGAGATCGCACGCGGCCTGGATCTGCGCGCAGGTGAAGATCGCGGGAGAATCTACCGCATCAGCAAAACAGGCTCGATTAAGTCCGTCACTCCACCAATGGCCTCCTCCAATGGCTGGATGCGTGACACCGCCCAGCGTTTGTTGATTGAGCGAAATGAAACCTCAGCAGTGCCAGAATTGAAAAAGCTTCTAGCCGCAGCACCTCCGGTACGAATCCAGGCCGCATTCACGCTGATGCAACTCGGTGGCATGAGCGCCGATGAAGTGTTTGCCTTGATCCAGCCGCTGGCTCCGCAGGTGCGTGCCGGTGCCTTGACGGCGACAGAATCGAAGTCAGATGCGGTGTTCAATGAGGCTGAAAAGGCGTTGTTAAATCAGGCACCGCACGAAGTGCCTGCCAAGGTGGTGATGCCGGTGATCACAAACCACAATCCGAACCGGCAGAAGGTCGTCGGTCAGTATGTGGCGGAGGTGGCCAAACTCAGCGGCGATGCAAAGCGTGGTGCCGCCGTGTTTCAGAAGGCATGCATGGTCTGCCACAAGGTGCGTGATCTGGGCGTGGAAGTAGGCCCCGATCTGACCACCGTGGCCACCAAGCCACGCGAGCAGCTCATCGAAGCCATCTTCGATCCCAATCGCGCCGTGGAGCAGCGCAATGCGGCCACACGCGTGACAAGGCAAGACCAGACGCTGGTCGTCGGTCAGCTCGTCGCCGAAACACCGGGCAACATCACCCTCCGCCTGCCCGGCGGTGCTGACATCGTTGTTCTGCGCAGCGACATCCACGAACTCAAAACCCTGACAACCTCCCTCATGCCCGAAGGATTGGAGAGCGTGCTCACCGCCCAGGATGTGGCCGATGTGCTCGCATTCATCTGCAGCAAGTAAAGCAGTCCTCAGGCCAAGGTGTCGGGCGGCGAAGCCCCTTTCCACCGCTACTTCACATCACGCCACAGCCAGCGCAGCGCCTCGGGCAGGTTCGGCGCCATGCCTTTGCTGCCGTGGAAGCACGGCGTCCAGTCGATGCGGAAGTCGTAGTCCTTGTACTTCAGCGCCGCAGCCATCTGCTTGTTGGCGATGGGCCAGTTGCCAAATTTGTTGTCGAGATCGTTTTCGCCATCGAGCAGGTACAGGCGGATGGGTTTGCGCTCCGCGAGGCGGATGAGCGAGGGATACACATGCCCGCCTTTCAGATCGACGAAGGACCCGACCCAGGAGAGGACTTTGCGAAATTTGTCCGGCCGCTCCCACGCGACCGTGAAGGAGCAGATGCCGCCGGAGGACCCGCCTGCAATGGCCCAGGCTTCAGGCTGCGGGCGAAACTGGGTCTGATAGCGCTTTTCAACTTCAGGCAGGATCTCGTTGATCAAAAAGCGCGAATAGGCATCGCCCACGGAGTCGTACTCAAAGCCACGATTGGCCGCCTTCTCACCGGCTTTTTGCTTCGTCATGCGCCCCGGATCAATGAAGACGCCCACCGTGCGTGGCATCTCCTTTTTGTGGATGAGATTGTCAAAGACCACGGAGGCACGCATGCTCCCATTGGGATCAACGTGGCGCGAGCCATCCTGCCAGACCATGAGGCAGGTTTCCTCGCCAGCTTTGAAATCTGCCGGCAGATAGACGGTCACATCGCGCACGGTATCAGGGAAGACCTTGCTCGTATTCCATTCAAACTTCTCCAGCCTGCCCTTTGGCACGTCCTTCTGCGGCAGGCTGTCGGCGGTGTATTCAAAATACTCCACATGCACAGTGCCGGCCATGTGCGGCATGCCTTCCGATTCCACTCGGTAGCCGGTTTCGCTAAAGTTGGGCATGTCAGTGACGAGTACCTGCAGGCCGTCATCGCCCAGCGCTGTCATCTCGCCAATCAAAGTACCATCCTGCTGCACGACACGCGCCGGCTTGGGATCGATGATGGCCCAGGCGACCGTGGTGGCCTCGATCTTCGCGGCGCCCCTGCCCTGCGTCAGCTTTTGCCGGCCAAAGAGCCGCACGACCTGATCATGCAATGTCGCTTTTTGCACCTCTGATTGCGATGCTTTTTTCAAGCCCTCACCAATCTGCCTGGGGGTGATGGGCGGCTGTGCACCCGGCTTGTTTTGTGCAGCACTGAAAGTGACGATGAAGAAAAGCGACGAAAGGAGGGCAAGGCGCATGAATGCGGGCTCTAACGCCAGCTTGAGACAAAGAATATCGTAGATTTCCCCGCGCTGCAGATTTCGCACCAAGGTGCCGGGGTCTCCGACCCCGTCCGGTTCTGGATGGCTCTTTACACCAAAGTCTAAAACGGGGTCAAAGCCCCCCCGACTCCCCTGTGTTACAGCGCCGCAGTAAACGGCATCCTGCCAGTAGGGGTTCTTGCGGTGCGCAGTCGCGCCTCGATGCCCTCCATCATGGCGCGGACGTGGCGCCATTTCGTGCGGTCGCGCATGAGCTCCATGCTCCTTTCATACGATCCCCATTTGATGACTTCGATGTCCACATGACGCACGCCCCAGGTGTCCATCATGGTGCGGCTGGGCTTGTACAAATCGATGGTGCCAGTGCCAACCAAGGCGCTGCCATAGTCATCGACCACATAGGTAACTCCGGGCTGCCCCGCGATGCGGAACTGCGTGCCGACCGGAAAGCGCGACCAGTCTGCCGCAGCACTGCGCACGCTGCCAAATCTCAAATTCGTACCGATTGCGTTCTTCACTCCATAGACAATGTGATCACTCTCATCGTGCGTATAGGCAGTCGTCCGCACGCGCATCTGAGAATTGCGATGCAAATTTGTACCCGCAAGCATCACTGGAACTCTTGGGTCATCCAGGACGAACGTGTAGCGCTTGATCGCGCTTGGGCGGAAGGGCACCCCAGTCGCCAAAGCCTTGCGCACCTCGTATTTGACGCCTGTTTGCAAAGGGGTGACAGCGCTTTTACTCCGCATCTCTTTCCAGTAGGTCAGCAGCGACTGCTTGGGCAGAGCGCAGGCGGAAAGTGTGGTCAGCAAGACACCGCAGAGGCCAGAGGTGATCAAACGTGAGTTGTACATGGCGATATTTTTGTAATTACAAACAAATCTGCCATAAATCTTAGACATCTTCAATATAAAAAGAATAATTTACATATTTGTGAAGTTTAACATAACTTAATAACCCGCATTTCAACTCCTCTACTCCCCTCCCCGTAAAATCGGTTATTCCGCGTGCTCTTCCCACAGCTTCCGCCAGTGATCGAGTCGCTCTTTAATACGGCCTTCGAGACCATTCGCGGTGGGGTCATAGTACTGCTTCCCGCCCTCCAGGCAGCGCTGCGGCACAAAGCCGCCCTCGTAGTTGTGCGGATAGAGGTAGCCTTCCCCATGGCCAAACTCCTTCGCAGCCTTTTTGTGGTGCGCATCCCGCAGGTGCTTGGGCACCGGCAGGGTCCGGCCGTTCTTCACATCTTCCAGCGCAGCATCGATCGCGGTGTAGGAGCGGTTGCTCTTCGGCGCGGTGGCATTGTAAATCGTCGCATGCGCCAGGATGATGCGCGCCTCCGGCATGCCGATGAATTCGACCGCCTGCTGCGCAGCGACAGCAACGCGCAGAGCGTTACTATCCGCCATCCCGATGTCCTCGCTCGCGGCAATGACAATGCGCCGGGCGATGAACCGAATGTCCTCCCCGGCATAGAGCATTTTGGCCAGCCAGTACAGCGCCGCGTCAGGATCTGAGGCACGCATGCTTTTGATGAAGGCGCTGATCGTGTCGTAGTGCGCATCGCCGTCCCCGTCATACACCACGGTCTTTTGCTGCACAGATTCCTCCGCAGCGTTCAGCGTGATGACGATCTCTCCCGCCGCATCCGGCTGTGTCGAGAGCACGGCAAGCTCCAGTGCATTCAGGCAGCGGCGCGCATCCCCATCCGCCACGGTGGCAAGGTGCAGCCGTGCGTCCGGCTCGATGCGCGCCTTCATGCCGCCTAGTCCGCGCTCCGTGTCGCTCAAGGCGCGGTCCATCAGCGCTTCGAGGTCTAGGATGCCCAGCGGCTCCAGCGTGAAGACCTGCGAGCGGCTCACCAGCGGGCTGTTCACATAAAAGAACGGATTGTGCGTCGTCGCGCCGATGAAGCGCAGCGTGCCGCGCTCCAGGTGCGGCAGCAGCACATCCTGCTGCGCCTTGTTGAAGCGGTGAATCTCATCCACAAACAGGATGGTCGTCTTATTGTACAGCCGGATGTGATGCCCGGCGTTCTCTGCCTCCTTGCGGATGTCCGCCACACTGCTCTCCACCCCGCTGAGCGTCACGAAGCGCGATTTCGTCTCCTGGGAGATGATGTGCGCCAGCGTCGTCTTGCCCACCCCGGGCGGCCCGTAGAGGATGAGTGAGGAAAAGCGGTCCGCCTGCACCGCACGGCGCAGCAGCTTGCCCTCCGCCAGGATGTGCTGCTGCCCGGCATACTCCTCCAGCGTACGCGGCCGCATGCGCGAGGCCAGCGGCGCCCCGGCATGGTGCATCGCTGCGCCCGCGCGCGGCGGTTCAGGGGGCGGAGAGGCAAAAAAGTCGTCGGCCATTCAGGTCAGAGGTGATAACGATGAATGAAGCCGATTGGCCGCAACGGCAAATCGCAGTTTGCACCTGTTCTTGATATGCGGCATTACATGGCCAACGGTCATGAAGCTCGAGAACCCCTTCCCTGGCATGAATCCCTGGCTCGAAATCGGCTGGGAAAACACACATGCGACTCTGCTGACGTACATCAAGGACGCGCTCAACGAATCCTTGCCGCCGGATCTCCGAGTGCGCACCGAGGAGGGCGTGACCATTGGCTCTGGAGATGCTGAAACGGGCCATGGAACCAGACGTCGCCCAGACGTATCCGTGACAGAGTCCTGGAAACTCGGCAAGCCTCCGCAATGGCAGCCTGAGGCAGCCAACGGTAGCACTCTGCTCGCAGAGCCTGACCAGATCGTGCAGGAAGACCATGTACCGCCACGCTGGCTGGAGATCACGGATAGCACCGGCAGGCTGGTCACCGTGATCGAACTGCTAAGTCCCTCCAACAAGACCTATGACCGGCAGGAGTACAAGCTGCGCCAGCACCGCTATCTGGAGTGCCATGTGAATCTCGTGGAAATCGATCTTCTGCTCTCGGGAGCGCACACGGTGGCCGTTTCCCCAGACCTGCTGAAACCTGCGGACGGCAGTGCCCGCTACATGGTCTGCTCTGCCCGTGCGGCCATGCCCAGCCAGCGGGAGATCTACCTGCTGCCGCTGCGGGAGCGGCTGAAACCTGTGAGAATCCCTCTGCGTGCCACGGACAAGGACGTCATTCTGGACCTGCAGCCCCTCATCGACCGCTGCTACCAGACCGGCCGCTACTGGCAGACAGACTACACGCGGCCGCTGCCCCAGCCCCTGAATGACGCAGACACTGCGTGGGCCAGAGAACTGCTGAAAGAGGCTGGGCTGCTTAACTGCCCATGAAGCTCTCCAAAAAAGCCGAATACGCCCTCCGCGCCCTCGTGGCGATGGGCCGTGAGCGCGAGGGCACAAATTTCTCCATCCAGGATCTCGCCAGCAGCGAGCACATCCCGCTCAAGTTCCTTGAGCAAATCCTGCTCGCCCTCAAAAACGGCGGCCTCCTGCGCAGCAAGCGCGGGGTGGGCGGCGGCTACCAGCTCGTCACCCCTCCATCCCGCATCACCTTGGGGGAAGTCGTCACACTGTTCGACGGTCCCTTTGATCCCCTCCCCGGCGCAGACCAGGATGCCCTGGGCCAGGTCTTCAGCGGCCTGCGAGATCAGGTGGCCCAGTGGTTCGCCGAGCACACCGTGGCCCAGATCATCGCCAAAGATCGCTCCCGCGAGACCGTGTCGTTTGATATTTGACCAAGGACCATCCGGCGCTCACTTCCCAAACAGCCACAGCGCCAGCACAAGTGTCCACGCGATGTTAAAAACCTGCCCGCCAATGAAAGCCAGCGCAGGCTTCCCCTCGCCCAGCGTGAAGAGCTCCCCCAGCCGCGTCTCCAGGCCGATGCACACAAACGCCGCGGCAAACCACACATCCCTGAAATTCTTGATCGGGTCCTTGGCAGCCTTCAGCGCATCTGCCGGGATGAAGTAGGAAAACGCGATGGATGCCAGGACAAAGCCGATCACAAACTTCGGAAATCGTTCCCAGATCACATAGGCAGACACCCTTTGGCCGGACGCCTTGCCGCCGCGCATCGTCCACCAGATGGACAGGAGAAACGCCGCCACCCCGATCAGCACATTTTGCGACATCTTCACGATGGATCCCGTCGTCACCGCCACCTCCCCCACCGACTTCGTCGCCGCAGTCACAGACGCCGTGGTGTCCAGCGTCCCGCCCAGCCATGCGCCCGCCACCTCGCCAGAAAGCCCCATCACCTGCGTCACCCAGGGCATGAAGATGATCATCGGCAGCGCGCACACCAGCACCAGAGAGGTCACATAGGACAGCTTCTTTTTGTCTCCCTGAATCGCTCCGCAGGCCGCGATGGCGGCCGACACACCACAGATGGACACGGCCGTGGAAAGCATCACCGCAAATTCATCATCCACCTTCAGCTTCCGCGCCAAAAAGAAGCAGACATACCACACCACGGGGATCACCAGCGCGGCCTGCAGCATGCCCGGCACCCCCGCCTTCATGATTTCCGGCAGCGCGATCGTGGCCCCATGGATGACGATCCCCACCTTGATGAAAAACTCCGCACGCGCCGCGCCCTTCAGCCACTGCGGCATCGGCAGCAGGTGGCTCCAGGCCAGCCCCAGCGCCAGTGCAAACACCACATACTCCAGACCCCACGCCTTGATGCCCGGAACTGCCGCGATCTGCTGCGAACCCCACGCCAGCGCCAGCACCACCACCGCGCCAAACAGAACCCGTGGCCCGAAGAACAGCGCCGCAAAAATCGCCAGTGTGCCCATCATCACCCACACCGAAGGATTCCAACCCGCCGCCAGCGCTCCCGGGATCGGCAACCCCGCCAAAACGGCCAGCCAGTCTTCATTTTCCCACCAACGTGGGGCGGCAGGTGCGGGAGCGGGAGAGGAAGTTGCGGAGTCGGCTGCGGCAGAATGGACGGGCATGATGAATGGGTAAAAAGAAATCGCGGCGGGACAACCGCCGCGATTCAAACGCCCGCCATCAGACTTCTTTTACTGCCAGTTGCCAAAGGCATACGGATTGTTGGGATTCGTCGGAGGCTGCTGGCTGTAGGAATTGCCATTGCCTGGGTAGTAGCTGGACTGCTGGCTGTAGCCACCGTAACCCGACTGCTGACCGGAACCGTAATAGGACTGCTGGCCGCCACCGTAGTTCGACGGGTAATTGCTGTTCTGCTGGCTGTAGCCCTGGCCATAGCCCTGACCGTAACCCTGCTGACCATAGCCTTGCTGCGCATACCCCTGCTGCTGGGGGTAGCCACGCTGGCCGCTGCTCATCAGGCTGCCGGCCAAGGCACCGAGGATCCCACCGATGGCCGCACCTTCCAGACCGCGATGGCGCTGATTGCCAATGATGCCGCCGGCTCCCGCGCCAAGCAGCGCGCCTGCCACGGTGCCGCCACCTCCGCCCCCGTACCCGCCGCCATATCCTCCGCCGTAGCCGTAGGGACTCACGCAGGAGGTGAGAGAGAGAGTCAGCAGAAGGGTGCCCAGTGTAAGCGTCCGAACGAGAGAGGTCTTCATGAAGTAATGGTGTGAATCTTGTCCTGCACTCTGACGCTCTCTTTAACGGACTATTCGATTATTTTTTTCAACCCATCTCGGAAAGTACTCCGCAAAGTGCTCCCGAGCTTTAGCTCGCTCTGGAAAAAGTACTCATGAGCTTTAGCTCGCTCTGGAAACGCCGCACACCTCCCCAGAACCCCGAACGAGCTAAAACCCCTCAAGCACATCTCCCAGCACTCATCAGGAGAAAAGGAAAATCCCTCCGGTTTCGAATCTCTGCTGCCAACAAGTTGCAAAACCCCGCGCCTGCGGCTGGGTGCCGGCCCACCATGAAGTTCCTCCCAACCCTCCTGCTTGCCACGCTCGCCGCTGCCGCCCCGCTCGCGGCGGCAGATTCGTATGACATCGTCGTCTATGGCGGCTCCTCGGGCGGCATCACGGCGGCCATCCAGGCCGCACGCATGGGCAAGACCGCCGTGCTCATCGAACCCACCAAATTCCTCGGTGGCCTGACCACCGGCGGCCTCGGCGCGACGGACATCGGCAACAAGAAAGCCATCGGCGGCATGTCGCGTGAGTTCTACGCCAATGTCTTCAAGCACTACAACGACCCCGCCAAGTGGCAGCACCAGACCCGTGAGGGATACTTTGCCAAAAAGCAGCACGGCAACACCGGCAGCGAAGACACCATGTGGACCTTCGAGCCGCATGTCGCCACGGAGATCTACGACACCATGCTCGCCACCGTGAAGGACAAGGTGACCGTCGTTTTCAGCGAGCGCCTGGACCTGAAAAAAGGCGTCATCAAAACCGGAGCGCGCATTTCAAAAATCATCATGGAAAGCGGGCGCGAGTTCACGGGCAAGATGTTCATCGACGCCACCTATGAGGGCGACTTGATGGCCAAGGCCGGCGTGAGCTACGCCGTGGGCCGCGAGCCGAATGCGCAGTTTGGCGAGACGATCAACGGCGTGCAAAAGGTCAAAACCATCCACCATCAGTTCACCAAGAACGTCGATCCCTACGTGAAGCCCGGCGATCCAAAAAGCGGCGTGCTGCCCGGCATTGATCCCGGCGACATCGGCGAGGACGAAAGCGGCGACCGCAAGCTGCAGGCCTACAACTTCCGCATGTGTACCACCGACGTGCCGGAAAACCGCCTCGACTGGGAAAAGCCCGCCAACTACGATGAGAAGTGGTTCGAGCTGGCCCTGCGCAATGTCGAAGCCGGTGACGACCGCATCTCATGGGCACCCACCGGGATGCCAAACCGCAAGACCGACACCAACAACAACTTCGCCATCAGCACCGACTTCATCGGCCAAAACTTCGACTATCCCGACGCCGACTACGCCACCCGCGCCAAGATCTGGCAGGCCCACGAAGACTGGCAGAAGGGCCTCATGTGGACCTACGCCCACCATCCCCGCGTGCCGGAAAAAATCCGCGCAGCCTTCCAGAAATTCGGCCTCGCCAAGGATGAATTCAACGACAACGGCAACTGGCCGCGCCAGCTCTACGTGCGCGAGGCACGCCGCATGATCGGCGGCTACGTCATGAGCGAGAAAAACTGCAAGCGCCGCGAGATCGTGGAGGACAGTGTCGGCATGGGTGCCTACAACATGGACTCGCACAACGTGCAGCGTTACATCACCAAGGAAGGTTTCGTGCGCAATGAGGGCGACATCCAGATCGGCACCCGCCCCTACCCCATCAGCTACCGCAGCATCACGCCGAAGGCCGAGGAGTGCACCAATCTCCTCGTCCCGGTCTGCCTGAGCGCCACGCACATCGCCTACGGCAGCATCCGCATGGAGCCCGTCTTCATGGTCATGGGCCAGAGCTCCGCCACCGCCGCTGTCATCGCCATCGACTCCGGCAAAGACCTGCAACAGATCGACTTGGCCAAGCTCAAAGAGAAGCTCCTCGCCGATGGTCAGATGCTCGACTTTGAGTCTCCTCCTGTCCCAGAACATGTCTCGCTCACCAAGGAAAAGCTCGGCGGCATCGTCGTCGATGACAGCGAAGCCGAACTCACCGGCTTCACCACCGAAGGCCACACCACCCCCGGCTACGTCGGCGCAGGCTACCGCCACGATGGCGACACTGCCAAAGGCGAACAAAAAGCCCGCTACACCCCCGACCTTCCCGCCGCAGGGCAGTACCGCGTCGCCATCACCTACACCGCGCTGGCCAATCGTGCCGACAACGTTCCCATCATCATCCATCATGCCGATGGCGAGGCTACCGTGGTCGTGAACCAAAAGAAGAAAGCTCCCGAGAAAGATGCTCTTCTCCCCCTCGGCACCTACCGCTTTGAAAAAGGCAAGTCCGGCTGGCTCGAAATCCGCAACGATGGCACAAAAGGCCATGTCATCATTGATGCAGCGCAGTGGCTGAAGCAGCAATAAAACAACGACGGAACCGCGCAGGAAGGCAAACTTCTTTGGTCGCCTGCCTCCTCATCCGCCGTTCTGTCGGAGCACCCAGCATGAGGGCTGCCTCCAAAGATAGAACACAGCAGCAGCAGCGTTTCCAGTGTTCCGCCCGCTGAGCTTTGATCGTTCAGCATCAACCCAAGGAATTCCCACCATGACCATCCGACCATTGAATCGTATTGCCTGCTTGCTGGCAGGCTGCTGCTTCTGGAACACCGGCTTGACGAGCAAGGCGGAAGTGAGTAGCCCGATCACAGAGTTCGTGGTGCCTACCGAGGGGGCCTGGCCGCAGGCCATTGTCACCGGTTCTGACGGCAACTTGTGGTGCGTGGAATCGCGCAAGCGCAAAGTCATCCGCATCACGCCCAAGGGCGAGATCACCGAATTCTCCGTGCCAGGTGACAATGTGCTCCTTCTGCAGAGCATCACCTCCGGGGCGGACGGCAACCTCTGGTTCACATCGCCTTCGGATAACACGATCCGCCGCATCAGCACCAAAGGCGAATTCAACGGCGAGTTCAAGATTCCGACCATTTCGCCCAGGTCCCCCAAGCAGGACACCTCGTGGCCGCGCGGCATCGTCACCGGCCCGGATGGCAACGTCTGGTTCGCTGAACTTTACGGCAACAAGATTGGCCGGCTCACTCCGAAGGGTGAACTGACCGAGTTCCCGCTTTCGATGGCGGGCAGCGGGCCGTATATCCCAACCTTCGACAAAACCGGGAAGGTGTGGTTTTGCGAGAGCCTGGCCGGAATAATCGGCCGACTCGATCCGGCCACCGGAACGATTGAACGGTTTCCGCTGCCGAACGCCAAGTGTCTGCCGCGCGACATGACGACGGGTCCCGACGGCAACATCTGGTTCAGTGAGAACCAGACAGACAGCATTGGCCGCATCACGTTAACCGGGGAAATCACGGAGTTTCCCGTGCCGCAGGGAAGCCGCCCGGTGGGAATCACGGCAGGACCGGACGGCAACATCTGGTTTTCCGGTTTCGGCATCAGCAAAATCGGCCGCCTGACGATGGAGGGAAAAGTGACGATGTTCGACATCCCAACGGCAAAAGCCCAACCGTTCGGGCTGACCGTAGGGCCGGACGGCAACATCTGGTTTGCCGGGCAAGCCAGGCTGATCGGGAAGTTGGATCTCAAGGCCGTTGGGAAATGACTCCGCTGGTTGAATGGCGGGCATTGCTTCTCATGCTCTCGATGCACCGCACACTTTGCGCGTGCAGTTGAGTTCCATGAGAACGTGGAGATCACCTCTTTTACCTCGGCCGCTTCATCTCAAACATCTCCCGCGTCCGGCAGTACCAGTTCGGACTCTGCATCCGTCCAATCGGTCGATAATTCCCCGGCTTCACCAGCCACGTCTCAGGATCCAGAATGCCATCGCGCACATGCACCCGCAGCACCTCCCCAATGATCAGCCGGTTGTCTCCGATCTCGATGATGCTGTGGCTGCGGCATTCTAAGCTGACAGGCGCCTCAGCAATGCGCGGCGGCTTGACCACGCTGCTCGGCACAGCAGTCAGCCCCGCATGCAGCAGCTCATTTTCACCCGGCGGCAGCGTGGCCGCACACAGGTTCATTTTCTCCGCCAGCGCTTCATCCACCAGATTGACGACAAA
This sequence comes from Verrucomicrobiota bacterium, assembly GCA_025360015.1. Lineage (GTDB taxonomy): Bacteria > Verrucomicrobiota > Verrucomicrobiia > Verrucomicrobiales > Verrucomicrobiaceae > Prosthecobacter. The sequence continues at coordinate 174,842 of JANYCZ010000059.1, forward strand.
CTCATGCGTCAGACGGATGTTGCGCGCCGTGTCCTTCGGTACGCCAGCAGAACGGTCACCAGGACAAAGCCCCACGATGGGAGGTGAATCGCCCAGTACATTGAAGAAGCTGAACGGCGCCGCATTCACACGCCCTTCAGGATCAACGGTAGTCGTGAGAGCAATCGGACGCGGAGTGACGAGTCCTGCGAGGATCATGTAAGCGTCTTCGCGCAGAGGGCCGGTGAGGTCGAGTTCCATAAGAGGGGTCAGCGTTTTACAAGGTGACGGGGTCTCCCGACCCCGTCTCAAAATCAGGGTCAGACTGCGGAGCCGCGTAGCAAAATTTCAGCCCCACGTTCAGCACGATACGCCTGCGCCAGCAAAGTCACCGGCTGTGTGACCTCATGACAAGGATGCTCCCCACAAGCCCGCAATCCATTGGCGATCTGCAAATGACACCCAGGATTGCTCGTGGCAACTACAGGTGCCCCAGCCTGCCGCAAGTTCGCGACCTTCCGGTCCAGCAGTTTCTGACTCTGCTCAGGCTGCGTGATGTTGTAAATGCCCGCGCTGCCGCAGCACCAGTTCGACTCTGGCAGCTCCTTGAACACAAGCCCCGGAATGCTGTTGAGAATTTGCCGTGGCTGCGAGACGACCTTCTGCCCATGGCAAAGGTGGCAGCTTTCATGATACGTGACCTCGCCCACACCCGCACCCGCCGTCGGTTTGCGGAAGCGGATCTGCACCAGCCATTCATGAATGTCCTTCACCTTCTTATCCCACTGCTTTCCCTTGGCTGCGTAAAAAGGATCATCATGCAGCAGATGTCCATAGGTCTTCAAATGCGAGCCGCACCCCCCGGCGTTGGTGATGATCGCATCGAGTTCATCGAGATCAAAGCTGTCGATCTGCCTTCGCGCAAGTTCACGGGCCAGCTCCAGCTCCCCATTATGCGCATGCAGCGAACCGCAGCAGCTTTGTGAGCGCGGCGTGATCACCTCGCAGCCATTCGCCAGCAGGACATCGACGGTGTCGCGATTGATGTTCGAAAACGCGAGATCCTGAATGCACCCCGTGAGCAAACCCACACGATAGCTCCTGCCTCCCTTCGGCGTCTCCTCCGGCCAGATCAGGTCATCCGAAAACTGCGCCGCAATGTGCGGCGTCTGCGGCTCCAGCGCCGCCAGCGAGCGCGGCATGAGCCCAAAGAAATGCACCTTGCGCATCAGTTTCTCCAGCCCGGTGCTTTGATACACACGCAGCACCCGCCCGATCAACCGCAGCAGCCAGGGCCGCATGAAAATAACGTTCAGCGAAAGCCAGCGCCAGAACCCGCGCTGCATGCCGTCATTCACCTGCGCCTGCTCCACTTCAGCACGCGCGGTCTCAAACAGCTCCGCATAATTGACACCCGCCGGGCACGCCGTCTGGCAGGCCAGGCAGCCGAGGCAGTAGTACATCTCGTCAGAGAGCGCCTTGGAAACTTCGAGCTCGCCATCCGCCACCGCCCGCATGAGCGAGATGCGGCCACGCGGGCTGTTTCGCTCCATCTTCGTCTCCACATAGGTGGGACAAGTCGGCAGGCACATGCCGCAGTGCATGCACTGCTGCAGCACGGAGTAGTCGATAGATTTGAGGAGATTGGCAGATGGCATGATCAGTTCCTCGGATCAAAAATCTTCCCCGGATTCAGCAGCCCCTGAGGATCCAGCGCGTGTTTGATGCTGCGCATGAGTTCGTAGCTGCCTTCACCGAGCTGGCGTTTGAGGAAGGCTTTTTTGGCGAGGCCGACGCCATGCTCTCCAGTGACAGTGCCGCCGAGGCGAATGGTTTCATCCACGATTTCTTCGAGCGCGATTTCAATGCGGTGCATCTCTTCAAGATCACGTTCGTTGGTGAGGAAGGTGGGATGCAGGTTGCCATCGCCCAGGTGGCCGAAGGTGCCGATCTGCAACTTGTGCTTCTTCGCCACGCTGTCGATGAAGGCGACCATCGTGGCAAGTTCGCTGCGTGGCACGGTCACGTCTTCGAGAATCGTGGTCGGGCGCACGCGGGCCAGCGCGGAGAACGCATTGCGGCGGGCGGCGGCGAGCTTGGCACCTTCGGCTTCATCCGCAGCAGCTCGCACATCGCGTGCGCCATTGGCTCTGGCGAGCGCCATCATCTGCGCAGCTTCTTCTTCGACAACGACGGGATGTCCGTCCGTCTCCATGAGCACGAGCGCTTCCACATCCGTGGGCAGGCCGATCTTCGCATAATCTTCCACGCACTGCACCGTGACACGGTCCAGGAACTCCAGCGTGCAGGGAATGATCTTGGCGGCGATGATCGCGGAGATCGTCTTCGCAGCGGCGTCCATCGAATCATACAGCGCCAGCATCGTTTTGCGCGCCTTGGGGCGCGGCAGGATTTTCAGGATGACCTCCGTGATGATCCCCAGCGTGCCTTCGCTGCCGATGAAAATGTCCTTCATCGAGTAACCCGCGACGTCCTTGACGCACTTGTTGCCGAGGAAGGTCAGCGTGCCGTCTGGCAGCACGACTTCCATGCCCATGACATAATCACGCGTGACGCCGTATTTGAGACCGCGCAGTCCGCCGGAGTTTTCAGCCACATTGCCGCCGATGGTGGAGATCTTCATCGAGCCGGGGTCAGGCGGATAAAACAGGCCGACCTTCGCAGCCGCATCGTCGATCTCTTTGGTGATGACGCCGCTCTGCGCACGCAACGTGAGATTCTTCTCATCCACCTCGATGAGCTTGTCCATCTTCACGAGGCAGATCACCAGACAGCCAGACAGCGGCACGCTGCCACCGCTCAATCCAGTGCCGGAGCCACGCGTGACGACGGGCACGTTGTTTCTACGTGCGAGCTTCACGCATTCGGACACCTCCTCAGCGGTCAGCGGAAAAACGACCGCGCCTGGACGCTGCTTGAGGGCGGCAGTGCCATCGAAACTGTAGGGCACAATGTCCTCGGCTGCGGTAAGCACTCGATCCGGAGGTAAGATTTCCTTCAGAGACTGAATAAAGGTGGCTTCAATTTGGTTCACAGCGGGCATTCTGGCGAGTTCGTGGTAGAGCGTCAACGCAGGCTGTGGTTGATTATGATCACATGAAATTCAAGCACCTCATTCGTTTCACTCCCATTTATCAAAGCCGCGTCTGGGGTGGCCGCCGCATGGAGACTCTGCTGGGTGCCACGCTGCCGGACGCCACGACTCCCTTTGGCGAAGCCTGGGCCGTGTGTGACCGCCCCGAGGCCCCAAGTGTGACGGCTGATGGCGTGTCTCTGCATGAGCTGTGGACGAACCACCGCGAGGAAGTGTTTGGCAAAGCGCTGCTGAAGTCCACCAGCCCCACCTTCCCCCTGCTCATGAAGATTCTCGATGCCTGCGATGATCTTTCCATCCAGGTGCATCCACCCGCGAGCATGGCGGCGAAATTGAAAGGCGAGCCAAAAACGGAGATGTGGTACATCGCGCATGCCGACGCGGGCGCGAAAATCTACGCCGGTCTGAAACCCGGAGCGACGCGGGCGCAGTTCGAAACCGCCCTGCAAAACGGCACCGTGGCCGATGTGGTCCATGTCATCGAAGCCCGCACCGGCGACTGTCTCTTCATCCCAAGTGGCCGGGTTCACGCCATCGGCGCAGGCTTGCTGATCTATGAAATCCAGCAGAACAGCGACACCACCTATCGCGTCTTTGACTGGAACCGCGTCGGGCTGGACGGCAAACCGCGCGACCTGCACGTGCAGGAGTCCATGCAGAGCATCGACTTCACCGATTTCGAGCCAGGCGTGCAGCAGATCAAGCCCGACGGCACGCTCGTGAAGTGCGAGTACTTTGACGTCAAAGTGCTCAGTGGATCCAAGCAGGCAGGTACTGCGGGCGAAAGCCTCACCCTCGCCGTCGTCAGCGGCAAGATCAGCGTCGGCGGCACCACCCTCAAAGCAGGCGACTTTGCGCTGGTGCCTGCAACGATGGATGCCGCCGCACGCCTCGTGAAGCCTGCAGATGCAAAGAGCCAGTGGCTGGAGATTCGCGTGCCAGCGTGAGGCTTCGCCTTCGGGAACAAAGTACTCCAGAGCTTTAGCTCGTTCTGGAAAACGCCACGCATCTCCCAGAACCCGGAACGAGCTAAAGCTCTGAACTACTTTGACGCCCGCTACTGCTGCGCGCCTGCGGGTGCGGCCTTCTTGATCTCAAGAGCAGGCTGCTCTGCAGGCTTGGTCTCGACCGCAGGCACTGCTGCTTTCTTCGTCTCTATCACTGGCTTCTCTACCTCAGGATCTTTCGGCGTGCTGGGCACCGCGATGAACTTCGCCTTCTCCGGATCCATCTGCGGCAGCTTTCCTTGCGGCACAGGCGGCAGCTCTTTTTTCACCGGAGCCGGTTTGGGCACTGCAACAGCAGCCTTGGCCTTCGCCTCAGGTTGAGGCTCTTCCTTGCGACAGGCAACGAGCAGCAGAGCAATCAGGCACAAGGCGTGTTTCATGAGGCACGAATAGACACCGAACGCGCGTGCGCATCAAGCCCCTCAACTGCGCTGATCGCGCTGACGATGGGCTCAGACTTCGCGCAGCTCTCGCGATCCAGCCGAATAATGCTGGTGCGCCGCTGAAACATGTCCGCCGTGATGCCAGGAAACGATTTGCCAGATCCACCCGTGGGCAGCGTGTGGCTGGGACCCGCAAGAAAGTCACCCACGGCGACCGGCGAGTGATTGCCCAGGAAGATCGCACCCGCCGTGCGAATGAGCGGCAGGATCGCCTCTTCACGCGTGGTGATCAGCGTCAGATGCTCCGGCGCAAAATCGTTCGCGAGGCGCGCTCCGTCCTCCAAGCTCGGCACCAGCATAAGAAACACCCCCTTCTCCAGCACCGGTGCCAGTTGAGCCTGACGACTCAGCGTCTTGGACTGCTCCCCCACCTGCGCGACCACGGCATCCAGCAGCGCGGCATCATCCGTGAGAAATCCCGCCATGCTGTCCTTGCCATGCTCGGCCTGCGCCAGGATGTCTGCAGCGATGAAGGCGGGATTGCCAGACTGGTCAGCGAGAATGAGCACTTCACTCGGTCCCGGCAGCAGATCGATCGAGACAACGCCAAAGCTCTGGCGTTTGGCCTCCACCACATAGCTGTTCCCCGGCCCGAAAATTTTGACCGCGGGACGAATCGTCTCCGTGCCAAAAGCCAGTGCGGCAATGGCCTGGGATCCTCCAATCTTGTAAACCTCAGTAGCTCCCGCGAGCTTCAGCGCGGCCAGCAGTCCCGGATTCACCGTACCATCGCGCCCGCAAGGCGTGCAGACCACGATCTCCGGTACACCCGCAGCCGCGGCGATGGCCACGGTCATGATGGAGGTGGAAACCAGCGGCGCAGTACCACCTGGCACGTAGCAGCCCACGCGCTCGAAGGGATGATACACTTCGCCGACCTCGGCTCCCTGCTCGTTGATAAAACTCCACCCCTCTCGCAGGCTGCGCTGCGCAAAGGCCGCCACATTGCGGTGGGAGGATTCCAGGGCGCTCTTAAACGTCGCATCGGCGGCCTCCCACGCGGCATCAATCTCCGCCTGTGGCACCCGCATCTGCGCGGCACTGAGTTGGGCCCCGTCAAATTTCTCCGTGAGCTCCAGCACAGCCGCATCCCCACGCTCGCGCACGGCCTTGATGACGCCTGCCACCACTTCACGCACCGCATCACTGGCCTCCGCACGGCGGTTGAGGGCGGCAGCAGCGGCGGCGTAGTCGGGATCGGTGTGGCGGATGATCTTCATCGTGTTGGTTTACGTGGCAGGCGCGGAGTTGAAGTCAAGAAAAGGTCAAGGCGTCTCCACCTTGACCATCACTTGATCTCTTGACCCCGTCGCCTTGACCTCGGCTTGGCCTTACGGCACCACCTCACCCGAGCCCGTATAAACCCACTTCTCCACGCGCCCGTTCTTGATGCGGGCCTGCGCTTCGGTTTCGAATTTGCCAAACATGGTCTGCGTTTCGTACTTCACGTTCACAGTCCAGTACTCAGCCCCGTCGATTTTTTCCTGCGCCGGATCGCCCCAGGATTTGACGTTGTCAGGTTTGACCTCCGTGACTTCGCCGGCCTTCATGCTGGCAAGCAGCAGCGGGTAGGCGCCCTCGGCATTCTTGGTGGGCTTGTCATTGCTGCTGCCGCCACCGCCACCTGAAGCAGGGGCGGGTGCATTTTTGGCACGGTCAGCCGCAGCAAGGCGGTACTCGTGCGCTTTGCGGGCGTTCTCTGTCTGCACAATCTTCACCTGCTCATAAGCGGCGGCGAAAACATCTTTAAAGTCCGTGTCGTCCATGGCGACCTGGCCGCGCATCGGCGAGCCAGCGGAGGCTCCCACCACAAGGTTTGTCCCTTCCTGCCCCATCACAAAGATTTTCGCGCCAGCCTTGAAGGTCGTGGCCGCAGTGGCCTTGCCCATCTGCATCTTCATCTCCAGGTCTTTCTTCATCGTCACCTGCTTGGGCGTATTGAAAAATCCTTTGGGCACCACTGCCCAGTTCTGCGTGACTTCATCCAAGGGCGGGAACACGGGCGCTACGAAGGCGTTCGGGTCTACCGGCGTCGGCTCGGGTGCCTTGGGCATTTCGGGTTTCGGCTCCTCAGGCTTCATCTCCGGCTTCGGCTCGGGCTTGGGCTCCACCATGACGACCTTCGGCTCTTTTTTCACCGGCTTCGGCACCGGCGCGACCACGATTTCCTGCTTCGGCTCCTCCTTTTTGGGAACGTGCTTGGTAAACTTCATGGCATCAGCGAGCGGCGGATACACATACTCATAGGAGACGTAACCGACGGCGAGGGCCAGGATGATGACAATAAGGGGTTTCATGGCAAGAAGTGACTCTAGAAGAGAGGTCGGCGATAATCAACCGCCCTCATGCACCATTCTGAAACGGGCGAGACGGGCTTTTCTTGGGCTTGATCTCCCCTCCCCCACGCGGCTTGTGTGTACCCATGCCTCAAGACGTGATCCGCGTGCGTGGCGCACGGCAGCACAACCTCCAAAACATCGACGTGGACATCCCACGCCACCAGCTCGTGGTCCTGACCGGCGTCAGCGGCAGCGGCAAGTCATCCCTGGCGTTCGATACCCTCTTTGCCGAAGGCCAGCGCCGCTACGTGCAGAGCCTCTCCGCCTACGCCCGCCAGTTCCTCGGCCAGATGGAAAAGCCGGACGTGGACTTCATCGAGGGCCTGTCCCCAGCCGTAGCCATCGAGCAGGTGCATTCGAATCCAAATCCGCGCAGCACCATCGCCACCGTCACGGAAATCTACGACTACCTGCGCGTGCTCTACGCCGTGGCCGGCCAGCCCTACGATCCCACCACCGGTGAAAAGCTCCACCGCAGCACCCCGCCCGAGATCGCCGACAAAGTCCTCGCCCTCGGTGAAGGCACCCGCGTCATGGTCCTCTCCCCCCAGCCACTGGCCAGCGGCGCAGACACCCGCACCCTGTTTGAAAAGCTCAAGCGCCAGGGCTTCGTTCGCGTCCGGTTGAACGCCACCGTGGTGGAGCTGGAGGACTCCCTCACACTGGAGGACGCAGAAACCCAGCAGGTCCAAATCGTCATCGACCGCCTGGTCGTGCGCGCAGACTCCCGCCAGCGCCTCATGGAGGCCATCGAAAGCTCCCTCCACTGGAACGAGCGCGAAGTGCAGTTCCTCGTCAATCTCGACGGCAGCGAGGAAACCCTCAGCTACACCACCGCCTTTGCCAATCCCCGCACCGGCTACGTCATCGAGCGCCTCACGCCACAGCATTTCTCCTTCAACACCCACCTCGGCGCCTGCCCCGTCTGCGAAGGCACCGGCACCACACCCACGCCCGACCCCACCTTGCTGGTTCCGGACGAGACCAAATCGCTCGACGATGGCGCGATCAAGGCGTGGTGGGCGCGCCACCCCAAGGTGAAGCAGATTTTCAATCAAGGCATCGAAGCCCTGGCCAAACACTTCGGCGCAGCGATGGACGTCCCGTTTCAAGATCTGCCGAAGCCTTTTAAACAGGCCCTCTTCCATGGCACCGGCACCGTGCCCATCAGCACCGGCTGGAAAAAAACCGAGAACAAACGCAGCGTTGCCAAGCCCTTCGAAGGCCTCCTGCCCGAAATCGCCCGCATGTATCAAAACGCCGAGAGCGACGTCCTCCGCGCCGCCCTCACGCGCCTGATGAACCCTCAACCCTGCGCAGCCTGTGCAGGCCAGAGGCTCAAGCCAGAGTCACTCGCCGTCCGGCTCAGCTCCAACTTTAAACTTGAACCTTTAAACTTGGAACCCGGCCTTGACCTGAACATCCACGACTTCACCGCCCTCCAAACCCGCGATGCCCTGCAGTGGATGCGCGAGCTCGAAGTGACCGAGCAGCAGAAAGCCTACGTCGGCGAACTCCAGCGCGAAATCTCCAAGCGCATCGAATTCCTTGAACAGGTCGGCCTCGGCTATCTCGCCCTGAACCGCGAAAGCGGCACCCTCTCCGGCGGCGAGATGCAGCGCATCCGCCTCGCCTCACAAATCGGGGCCGGACTCGCCGGCGTGCTCTATGTGCTGGACGAGCCCAGCATCGGCCTGCATCCCAGCGACAACGAGCGCCTCATCCAAACCCTCCTCCGCCTACGCGACCTCGGCAATACAGTCCTCGTCGTCGAGCATGACGAGGCCACCATGCGCGCCGCAGATCACATCATCGAGCTCGGCCCCGGTGCCGGACAGCTCGGCGGCAAGATCACCGCGCAAGGCACGCCGGCAGAGATCGCCGCCAATCCCCACTCCATCACCGGCGGCTACTTGAGCGGCAGGGTTCGCATCGAAGCGAAAGCCCTGCCCCAAACGCTGCTCACCGAACCGGCGGGACCGCGCTCCAAGCACTCGCTCACCATTCACGGTGCCACCGAGCACAACCTGCGCAACGTCACCGCCGCCTTCCCCCTCGGCAGTTTCACCTGCGTCACCGGTCCCTCCGGCAGTGGCAAATCGACCCTCGTCGATGACATCCTCATGCGCGCCCTGCGCCGCCATTTTTACGATGCCAAAGACATCCCCGGCGCCCACGAAAAAATCACTGGCCTGGAGCAGCTCGACAAAGTCGTCGTCATCGATCAGTCACCCATCGGCCGCAGCCCGCGCTCCAATCCCGCCACCTACACCGGTGCCTTCGGCCCCATCCGCGAACTCTTCGCGCAGCTCCCGCTCGCCCGCATGCGCGGCTACGACGCCGGACGCTTCAGCTTCAACACCCCCGGCGGCCGCTGCGAAAAATGCGAAGGCGATGGCGTCATCAAGATCGACATGCATTTCCTCGCCGATGTCTATGTCACCTGCGAATCCTGCAAAGGCCGCCGCTACGGCGCGGAGACCCTCGAAGTTACCTTCAAAGGCAAGAACATCGCCGACGTGCTCGACATGACCGTCAGCGAAGCCGTGCGCTTCTTTGACCGCAGCACCACCATCGGCCCCAAGCTGCGCACGCTGGAAGAAACCGGCCTCGGTTACATCCGTCTCGGCCAGAGCGGAGCCTCACTCTCTGGCGGCGAAGCGCAGCGCATCAAGCTCAGCGCCGAACTCGCCAAACGCAGCACCGGCCGCACCCTCTACGTCCTCGACGAGCCCACCACCGGCCTCCACAGCGCCGACATCCAGACCCTCCTCGGCGTCCTCCTCCGCCTGCGCGATGCCGGCAACACCCTCATCGTCATCGAACACCACATCGACGTCATCCGCTGCGCCGACTGGATCATCGACCTCGGCCCCGGCGGAGGTACCGAAGGCGGCTACATTTTAGCCACCGGCACTCCACAGCAAGTGGCAAAGAATAAGAAAAGCGTGACGGGAAAGTTTCTGGATCCAAGGTGACGGGGTCTCCCGACCCCGTCTCTGGCACAAGGCTTCGACCCCTGCGCTAAGCGTCTTGAAGCGCGTGAGGCAAGCCCGAGAAACGCAACTGCAATCTCCCTCTTGCCCCTCTCGCCGCAGAAAGCCATAATGCAGGCATGTCTTCCGCCCAACTTGCCCAAGCCGTGCGTTTGCTGCCACCAGCGGAGCATCATGCTTTTCTCGATGCCTTGCTGGCCTTCGACGCGGACGCCATTCGCAAACGCCTGGAGGATCTGGATGACATCCGCGATGCGCGTGCTGTGCTCCAGGAAGAAACGGAATGGACTCCTTGGGAGAAAGTGAAGGAGGAGCTGCGTGACGTGGCAGGTTAGCCTCAGCAATCAGGCGCGGAAGTTTCTGCGTGACCTCCGTGACGCCCGGTTGCTTGAGCGACTCGAAAAAGAGATCGACGCCCTCGCAATCAACCCACGACCACCGGGCATGAAGCAGCTCACCGCCAGCGACGGCATCCACCGTGTGCGAGTCGGTGACCACCGCATTCTTTACGCAGTGAAAGATGCAGAACTGCTCGTCCTTGTGGTGAAGATCGCACACCGGCGTGAAGTTTACCGGTGAAGGGTCATGTGTTCACCGCTTCATCAAACGCAAGCAGAACCAAGGCGAGGCGAAGCTCCTTAAGCCAAGGTGACGGGGTCTCCTGACCCCGTCTAACGTATGGCGCGCGAAGCCCTGCATGTTGAATGAACCACGAGGTGGGGAGACCCCGTCACCTTGCCCATCATTTCAGCGCCCTCACCAGCGGCTTCCCCATGCACATCGGCGGCTCCTGAATCCCCAGCCCCGCCGAAAGGGTCGGCGCGAGATCCGTGATGCTAAACTCATCCGCATACCGCCCCGCCTTAAAACGCGCGCCATAAAAAATCACCGGCACATGCGTGTCATACGAGAACGGCGAACCATGCGTCGTCCCCGTCGCCGCCTTCCCCGTGCCCGCGATCATCCAGGGCTTGAGAATCAGCACCACATCGCCGCTGCGCTCGCCATTGAACCCATTGGCGATGCGCTGGCCGATCACGCCCGGCGCGCGGCCTTCCAGCAGTTGCTCACGGCCATACACGGCATGAAACACCCCCGTGGACAGCGCCCATTCGCGGATGAACCCAGTCAGTGTCTCCGGCAGCAGCTTCTTCTCCTCCAGCACCGCGTGGTCATAGTAGAGATTCCCATCCACCAGACGTGGTTTCAGACTGCCTTTCGGAGACAGAAAGTACCGTCCAAGGCCAAAGCGTTCCGCTGCCTTGCCCTGCAGTTCCACGAGCATATCCGAGACGGCTGGGCGGCCTCCATCCAGCCCCTGCTCCTTCGCATTTTCAGGCGTCGGCGCCACGCCATGGTCCGCCGTCAGCACCATCACCACATTCGCCAGTCCCACCTTCTTGTCGAGATAGGCAAACAGCTCCTTCAACTGCCGGTCCAGCCGCAGCGTGATGTCCTGCACCTCTTGCGAATACGGCCCAAACTTATGTCCGCAGTAGTCGATGGATGAAAACGACACACACAGCAGATCCGGCTTGTCCCCCTGCCCCAGTCCCTCGCCTTCGATCGCCGCCTTCGCAAACTCCGCCAGCAGCTGGTTTCCAAACGGCGTCGAAAGAATGGGCTCATAACCCTCCGCCTCTTCCTTGATGACCTTGTGCGGAAACGTGCTCGTCGTTTCACCCGCCAGATGGCTTTCACCCGCCGCCGCATCCGGCACCGGATACTGCTTCTCATCCAGCAGCCGCTCCCAAGTCTGGCCCACAAAGGCATCCGGTCGCTTGCTGTCATTGAAGGCCTTCACCCAGGCCGGCAGCTCCTTTTGATAGTAGCTGCTGGTGATAAAATTGCCCGAAGCAGACTCAAACCAATAAGCCCCCGTGGGTTTTTTCCCGGCTGGCAAAATGGCACCGCGATCCTTCACCGACATGCTCACCACCTTGGAGCCCCAGTGCAGCCGCATCTGATCCGCCACCGTGCCGCCGATGAAATTGCGCGGCGACATCTTGCCCGCCTTCGCATCCGGCTTCGTACCCACGCCCGTCACATCAGCATCCCCCACGCAGTACATCATTTCCCCGCTGCGCTTGTCGAACCAGTCATTGGCGATCACCCCATGCATCATCGGCGAGCTGCCGCTGAAAAAGCTCGCATGCCCCGGTGCCGTGATGGTGGGATAATAATTGTACTGGGCGAAGGTCATGAAGGCCCCCTTGTCCGTCAGCTCACGAAACCCACCCTCAACAAACTGATGGTGAAAACGGTCCAGGTAGTCGTAGCGCAGCTGATCCACGAGAATGGCCACGACGAGCTTCGGAGCCTTCGGCGGCGCAGCCTGGGCACCCACCGAGCATGCAGCAAGGGCAACGAGAGAAATCAAGGTGTGATACTTCATAAAAAGATTGGGGGCGCAGTAAACAACCCCAAGGCCAGGAAAGTTTCAACAAGTGACGCCCCCCAAGGTGACGGGGTCTCCCGACCCCGTCTGGGGTATGGAAGCAGCAGCCCCCGATACCAAGAATGAACCACGCCGACGCGCAGCCCCCCGTCCATAAGTTGCCAACCTCTTGAGACGGGATCAAACACCCCGCCTCCTTGGCCTTGGGCACACTCCTCACTTGAACTCTCAATCAACCGCAGCCATCAGCACTGCGTAGGAATTCCAAACGAATGAACAACGGTGACTCCAGCCAGCTCGCAGCGCATGTGAAGGGCATTTCCAAAAGCTTCGGCGACGGTGGCTCTCGTCTCCAGGTGCTGAAGGAGATCAATCTCGAGGTGCGCCGTGGCGATATCACCATGCTCGTAGGCCCCTCCGGCTGCGGCAAAACCACGCTCATCAGCATCATCGCCGGCACGCTGCGGGCGGATGCGGGAGAGCTGAGTGTGTTTGGCCATGACTTGCGCAAGATGTCCACCGCAGCAATCACGCGCTTCCGTTCGCGCCACATCGGCTTCATCTTCCAGTCCTTCAATCTCATCCCCACACTCACCTGCGCGGAAAACGTCAGCGTACCCCTGCTGATCCAGGGCGTGTCCGCCTCCAAGGCAGAAAAGCGGGCCAAGGAAGTACTGGACCAAGTAGGCCTTGGCGACCGCTTCAAAAACCGCCCCTCCCAGCTCTCCGGCGGCCAGCAGCAGCGCGTCGCCATCGCCCGTGCCCTGGTACATGAGCCGCAGCTCATCATCTGCGACGAACCCACCGCAGCGCTGGACGCCAAGAACGGCCACGTCGTGATGGAACTCTTCGAAAACGTAGCCCGTGGCAAAGACCGCGCGGTCTTGATCGTCACCCACGACAACCGCATCTTTCACCACGCCAACCGCATCGCCAACATGGACGACGGCCGCGTGATGGAAATCCACGACGTCGATGCCGACAATCCCCCGCCCGAGCACCTGCAACACGTTGAAAAGCTGTAACGTCGCAGACTTCGCTATTTTCGTCCTCGTTCTAGTTCTCCTACTCGTCCTCGATCATGCGGCGTCGTTTCAAGTGTAAAGGTTCCAAATGGGTCTGAGTTCTCGGTTCAAGTCACTGAGATCGCACAGCTTTGAACTCCTGACTTCGGAGCCTGACCTGTCGTTTTTTTGGATCGCTTTTTGTGCGCCTTTGCGGCCAATCCTTTCCGGAAAACCGGGGGTCAGGAGACCCCTGCGCCTTGGGAGTCCTGCGGAGCAGCGTCGCCTTGTTGCTCCTGCGGAGCGGCGTCGCCTTGTGGTTCCTGTGGCGCGTCCCCCTCTCCTTCAGCTCGCGGCTGGGCCTCAGGCTGCATGTCCGGCAATGAATCAACATACAACGCCTCCACCTTTTCACGCGCCCACGGCGTCCGCCGCAGAAAAACGAGGCTGGACTTGATGCTGGGCTGCCAGTTGAAGCAATTGATCGGTATCATCCGGCCAAGCATCTCCCAGCCGTAGTGTTCGACGAGCTGCGTGACAATCACTTGAAGCGTGATGCCATGGAGCGGATTCTTGGGGCCTGCGGCGTGCATGAGGAGTTCGTGGAGGGGAAAATTTATTCTTCCGGTACTTCGCCGGACTTCGCAGCTTTGGCAATCTTCGCCTGCGCCTTTGCATCCAGCGCCTTCACTTTGACATAGCTGCCGTCAAAGTAAGCGCGGGCTCCGTGATAATAACCGGTGTTAGCACCGGTGATTTCGAGCTTCTTGTCGCGAAAATTGAAACTGAGGTTGGTCTCATCGGTCTTGTCCTTGTCCCGGCCCTTGTCGCTGAACCACCCGATGTTCGAATTCCACACCGCGATGCCTGCCAGCCCTCCCACATGCGAGGTGGGGCCACGCACGCACTGAATCACAAAATGCAGATGCCCCTCGCGCTCGACCACCTCGATGTTGCCGCCGTAGCTGTCAGTCCAGTAACCGGTCATGGTTTCGTCTTTCCAGTCATGGATCAAGCCCTTGAGCCACTCGGTGCGCATGTCTTCCAGGCTCGCCGCCGCTTCCAGATACCCGGGTGCATCCAGCGCCAGATCATCCTGACCATCCGCACCAGTGTACATCGGCGAGCGGGCGAGAGCATCGCGATACTCCACCCACGCACGCTGCTCGTCCTTGAGCTTGGTGAATTCGCCTTCCGGCAGCGCCTGCTTGGCCGCAGCCCAGGCTTCATTCAGGGCGTGATCCGCCTTCACGAAGGCCGCTTTCGCCGCCTTGGCATCCAGCGGTTTGTCCTGCGCATGCACACCGCTGAGGCAGGCCGCCAGCAGCAGAAGCATGAAGAATGAAAGCGCGTTTCGCATGTGGCATCAGATTAGCTCCGGCCACCGGCATGTCCATGGTTTGCCGCCGGTTATTTCGATCTCCTGACCATCAACCTGCGGCAGCATCGGCATACGTGGTCACGTCTTGCCAACGGATGTTTTGCCTCTAGCCTCCGCCGTCTCCGCCCTCCTCTTTTCATTCTCATGAATCTCTACGATCAATTCATCCAGTGGGCAGGCAGCTTGAACGCTCAGCAGGTGGCGGACTGGCTGCGCCATATGGAATGGCACCGCGTGCTGCCAGAGATCACGGGCAAATTCATCGGCTTCCTCCTCGGCTTCAGCGCGAGCTGGTTCCTCCTCTTCCGCCGTCATTTAAAAGCGCTCGATCGCCTGCGCAGCGGAGATTCAGACGACGTGCTGTTTCAGGCGCACTTCCTCTCGCCCGTGCCGGGCTCGGACAAGTACGTGCTCCTCTTCCGCAATCTGATGCCGAGCACCACGGTAAATGATCTCTACGACAACCCCGCCGCACGGAAGATCGTGCGTGAACTGGCAGACATCACCACGCTGCGCAAGCCCGTCCTCCGCACCGAAGGCACGCTCGGTTTTGAAGTGCTCAACGATGCGTTCAATCACATCTCCGGTCATCTGGCCATCACCCCGTTTGCCCGTGAAACCTGGCTCTTTGCCATGACCTGCGAAGACCGCCAGGTGGTGCGGCGCAAATGCGTGCGCTGCTTCCTCGTGCGCCCCGCCGAGCTGGAACGCTTCGCTAACTGGCGCTGGTGTCGTGACAACGTCGTGTGCGAGCAGCCCTGGCACTGGTACCGCATCGTTGCCCTGCATCAGCTCGCCACCGTGTGGCAGGAAGAGGAGAAGGCCGCGCAGAATCCCTCCCCCAAAACCCAAGGCATGCCGCTGGTGGACAAGCACGCAACGCACCGCCGCATCCGCCCCCTGTCCGCCGGCATCTTCGCCAACGAAAAACCCGTGGGCACGACAACAGAAATCAACTGGCCCGCACAAGAATGGGAGCTCAAAAAGCTGGGGCTGGATCTGAATGCAGCACCAGCTCACGGGGCCTGAGACAGGGAGGTGTGAGTTGCATTTCGGCTTTCTGATCCTACTTTGAAACAGTCATGGCCATCACAGTGAACCAGCTTTTCGAAAACGCGCTTTGCCTGTCACCAGAAAGCCGGGTGGCTTTGGCCGAGCAACTGATTGGCAGCATTGAACCCGAAAGAGCGGTCTTTGAAGCACAAGTGGCCGAGGCGCAGCGGCGTGCGGATGATCTGGATGCAGGGCGTGTAAAGGGCATTCCTGGAGAGGAAGGCCTCCGCCGTGTGCGTGAAGCCATCCTGCTCAAATCGCAGGCATGACCTTTGAATTTCATCCTGATGCACTGGACGAATATCAGGATGCCGCCTCTTGGTATGAGGAGCAGCGCTACCGCTTGGCGTGGAGTTCACCGAAGCGGTAGAAGCGTCCGTGGCTCAGATGTTGCAGCATCCAGACCGTTATCAGCTGGCAGGAGGCGGCACGCGCATCTTCAGAATGAAACGCTTTCCTTATTACTTGTTTTACCGCTACAACGAAGCCGGACAGCACGTTCGCATCGTTGCCGTGATGCATCATCGCCGACGGCCCGACTACTGGCGCGAGCGACTTTAACTTTTCCACGCGCACCGCGCTTTTCGTTCATGAAACGCATCATTCTCCCTCTCCTTCTCTGCTCTTCTTCTTTCGCTGCCGAGACCCGGGACGCCGTCTTCCAAAAGAGCATCGACGAAATGTTCCCTCATCTCGTCGAAATCCGGCGCGACATCCACAGGCACCCCGAGCTTTCAAACGAAGAGGTGCGCACGGCCAAGCTGGTGGCGGATCGCTTGAAGGAACTAGGCTTCACCGACATCAAGACCGGCGTGGCCAAGCACGGCATCGTCGCCCTTCTCAAAGGCACACAGGCCGGCCCATGCGTGGCCGTGCGGGCAGACATGGATGCGCTCCCAATCAAGGAACTCCGCAGCGTGCCCTACCGCTCGCAGAATCCAGGGGTCATGCATGCCTGCGGTCATGACGTGCACGTGACCTGCGCACTGGGCGTGGCAGAGCTGCTGGCCAAACATCGCGACCTCGTCAAAGGCAGCGTCAAATTTCTGTTTCAACCCGCCGAAGAAGCCATGCCCGCCACCTTCAAAGGCGACTGGGGCGCCAAGCTGATGGTGGCCGAAGGCTCAATGGAAAACCCAAAGCCAGCAGCAGTGTTCGGCTTGCACACCACAGCCTCCGTGCAGCCCGCAGGTACCACGGATGATGCCGTGCATTATCTGAAGGCCGGTCAGATCGGCTACACTCCCGGCTTTGACAATGCGAACAGCGACCGCTTTCACATCACCATCCACGGCAAGATGGCGCACGGCTCCGCACCGCACAAAGGTGTGGATGCCATCGCCGTGGCCGCAGAGGCCATCATGGCGCTGCAGATGATCAAGAGCCGCCAGACCAACACCCGTCAGCCGCTCGTCATCAGCATCGGCACCATCATCGGCGGCGACCGCGAGAACATCATCGCCGAGAAAGTCGAACTCGGCGGCACCGTGCGCACCTACGATGCCCAGTTCCGCGACGGCATCATCGAGCAGATGCATCGCATCCTCCAAGGCATCACCTCAGCCCACGGCGCGACTTACGAGATGGAGTACCGCAAAACCTACCCCAGCATCCTCAACGACCGCCATCTTCTCGACGCCACCCTGCCCGCCTTCCGGCGTATCGTCGGTGAACAGAACGTCATCGAACTCATCCCCAGCATGGGCGGCGAGGACTTCAGTTTTTTCGCGCAGGTCGTCCCCGGCTTCTACTTCCGCCTTGGCGTAGCAAACGAAGAAAAAGGCATGACCTACGGCGGCCACACCCCCATGTACGACTGCGATGAAGAGAGCATCAAAACCGGCGTCGCCGTAATGGCCGCAGCGGTCTGTGATTTTCTGGATACGGCGGCAAAATGAAGCTGAATCATTCCTCTATTTTATGAGCCACGGCTGGTCTGAGCAGGACAAGAAAATCGTTAAGACGGCGCTTATCCGGGCGCAAAAACGTGCGGACGAGGAAGCCCTGAAACTGTTTCACGAATCACGCGTCCAGTCGATGGATCAACTGTTCGACATGGAGCTGAAGATCCGCCGTTGGCGCAAGGAACGCCTTGGCATCTCGGTGTTCAGCTATGAATCGGCCGAGCACAAGATGCGGGAGCATCTTGAAAGGGGCTGGCTGCTCGCGGATGACATCCAGTCTCTTTCCGAAGAGCGCCGCGCCAGCGTGCTGGGACATGCCAAAGATTCCCAAACCACTCGTGGCACCTGACAATGGAATGTCAGACTGACAACAGTCGCGCGCGCTTCGCTCTCAGCACCTCCTCCACCTCCCCCAGCGGCAGGCAATTGATCACATCCTTGCGCGTCAGCCAGCCCTTCCTCGCCGCCTTGATCCCATAGATCACCGCCTGCAATCCATGCGTGCTGTGCGCATCAGGATTGATGCTGCATTTCACCCCCTTTTCCTTCGCCAGCTTCCACCAGCGCCAGTCCATGTCGAGACGCCAGGCGCTTGCATTCAACTCAATGATCGTTCCCGTCTCCGCTGCCGCATCGATCACCGCGGCGATGTTCACATTGTAAGCCGGGCGCTGCAGCAGCAGGCGGCCAGTCACATGCCCCAGCATCGTAACGTTCGGGTTTTCAATGGCGCGAATGATCCTCTTCGTCATCTCGGCCTCTGGCAGATTGAAGACGTTGTGCACGGAAGCCACCACGTAGTCGAGCTGGCCCATGATCTCGTCGCTGAAGTCGAGACTGCCGTCTTTGAGGATGTCCACCTCGCTCCCAGCAAAAATACGGAAGCCTTCCTCTTTCATCTCTTCATTCAGCACTTTGATCTCCTGGATCTGCGCCAGCAGTCTCTGCTCACTCAGCCCGTTGGCCTGGAAGGACGACTTGCTGTGATCAGCGATGCCGAGGTACTGCAAACCAAGCTCATGCGCCGCATCGGCCATCTCGCGCAAGGTCGCGCCTCCATCACTGGCCGTCGTATGATTGTGAAAAACACCGCGCAGATTTTCAAGCTGAATCAGGCGCGGCAGCCCGCCGTGCTCAGCCGCGTCGATCTCACCCTTGTTCTCGCGCAGCTCGGGGTCGATGAAGTCGAGATCCAGCGCGCGGTAGAGTTCCGCTTCATCATGAATCGGTGGAATGACAGGCGCATCGGCGTGATCCGGCACTGGCGTGAACGCATACTCATTGAGCGACCATCCCCGCGCCAGCGCACGCTGGCGTATCGCCACGTTGTGCTCCTTGCTGCCCGTGAAATAAGCGAGTGCAAAAGGAAACTCCTTGCTGGAAACCGCGCGCAGATCGCACTGCACGCCATGGGTCACATGCACGCTGGCTTTCGTCGGTCCCTTGGCGATGACATCCACCACCAGCGGCATTTGCACGAAGTCTTCAATAACCAGCTCCGGCTGCTTTGTGGAGACGAGGAAATCGAGATCATGCACCGTCTCCTTGCCCCGGCGGTAACTGCCGCACACCTCGACATGTGAAACGTTCGGATGCTGCCGCAGCGTCTCCAGAATGTCCTGCACCAGCGGATGCACCAGATCCAGGCGAAACTCAGAAGCATGCAGCTCACGGAAGGCGATGCTTTCGAGGAGCTTCTCCACCGTTTTACCACCGAACCCGGAGAGCTTCGCGGCCTCGCCGCTTTCGCAGGCGCGCTTCAGATCGGCGATGGAAGAAACGCCCAGCTCCGCATGCAGCGCGGCCACCTTCTTCGGCCCGAGACCCTGCACCTCAAACAACTCAAACAGCGTGTCCGGAAATTCAGCCTTGAGCTTCTCGTAGAATTCCAGGTTCCCCGTCGTGGCCATTTCATGCAGCTTGTCACGCAGCGCTTCGCCGAGCCCCTTGATGCCCGCGAGCTGGTTCTCGGCCGCCAGTTTCATGATGTCTCCGCTGAAACTTTCCACGATCTCCGCACCCGTGCGATAGGCGCGTACTTTAAAGGAGTTCTCCCCCTTCAATTCAAGCAGCAGGGCGATGCGTTCAAAGAGGGTCGCGGCGTCTTCACGTGTCATGCCCCCATCATGGCGTGACTTGCCACGAGGTGAAGCGCGAAATAAGCGTTACACTTCTTTGCTGCCGTTCATCTTCTGCTCCAGCGTCTTCAGCCGCCGCAGAGCTTCCGGCATCTTCGTCACCGCGATCCACTGGCGCTTGGCCTCCTTGTCCGGTGCCGCTGGGTAGCCGAGCACCGTTTCACCGGCAGCGATGTCACGCATGACACCGGACTTCGCACCGATGGTGGCCTGAGTTCCCAGCTTGAGATGCCCGCCGATGCCCGACTGCGAGGCGATCACCACGTAGTCAGAAAGCTGCGTGCTGCCAGCAAAGCCCACCTGCCCCATGATGAGGCAGTGGCGTCCCATGACAACGTTGTGCGCCACATGGACGAGATTGTCGATCTTGGTCCCCTGCCCGATCACCGTGGAGCCGAGCGCGCCCCGATCAATGGAGGTGTTGGAGCCGATCTCCACATCGTCATGTATGACGACGTTGCCGACCTGCAGCATTTTGCGATGGCGTCCCTGATCAAAGACATACCCATACCCATCCGAGCCGATGGTGGTGCCTGCATGGATGCTGACACGATTGCCGATCTGCGTCCTCGCATACAGCACAACATTCGGGTGCAGGCAGACGTCATCGCCGATCTTGCTGTCACGGCCGATGTGGTTCCCGCCCATGAGCACCGAATTTTTTCCCAGTGAAACACCCGCCCCGATGACGCAGTGCGGACCGACGTTGGCAGTCGCGTCAATTTTCGCCGAGGGATCCACCACCGCGCTGGCGTGGATGCCGCCCACGTGTGTTTCCGGCGGAAAGAACAGCGGCAGCACCTTGGCGATGGCGATGCGCGCATCCTTCACGCGGATCAGGACTTTCGTCGCAGATTCAAAACCCTTGGGCACCAGAATCGCGCTGGCTTGACTCGCCTCCGCAGCGGCCAGGTAGGCGGGCTTCTCCGCAAAGGTCAGATCTCCGGCAGCCGCACCCTCCGCAGGGGCGATGCCCGTCAGGATCACAGCCCCATCTCCCACCACTTCGCCACCGATCTGCTCCGCTAAGTATGAAACGGTGAACATAGAATGTGTGAACCGGAAAGCTCTCTACCGCGTTGACACTGGCAGCGGCACCATGCGTTGCAGTTCCGTGTCCCAGACTTTCAGTCTCAGGCAGCGCCAGATGTCCCGCGGATGCAAGGTGGTGATCTTGGGCTTTTGCAGCTCCGGCATGTCCCTCAGGACCTCGGGCAGGCGGTAAAACGGAATGCGCGCATTCAGATGGTGAATGTGATGGTAGCCAATGTTGGCGGAAAACCACGCCATGAGCCGGCTCGTCTTCATGTAGCTGGAGGAGTCCAGGGCCGCACGCTCATAAGTCCAGCCCGCCTTGTCATAAAAGGACACGTCGGGGAAATTGTGCTGCGCATAGAAGAGGTACGACCCGATCGCATAGGTGATGAAGTGCGGGATCACCTGCACCAGCAGCCACATCTGCCAGCCAAAGAAATGAATCAGCGCCGCCGCGATGCCCGCGTGCACCAGCAGGGCCAGCAGGCAGTCCAGATGCTGCTTCGGCTTCATGACAAACGGCCGCAGGCACATCCCATGCAGGAAGACGAAGAGGTAGCCAAAAAGAATCGTCATCGGATGACGCATGAAGAGGTAGATCAGCCGCGCCGACTTGGACGCCTTCAAGTAGTGTTCCTTTGTCATGATCGGGAAGGAACCAATGTGCGACCCCTTGATCTTGGAATTATGATTGTGATGATGATTATGCGAGCTGCGCCAGATGCTGCTCGGGCTGAGGGCAAGGATGCCAAAACCACGCATCAGCCATTCCGCCACCTTGGACTTCGGCAGGATCGCATTGTGCTGCTGGTCATGGTAAATCACGAACAAACGCAGCAGCAGCAGCCCCGAAAGGACGCTGAGTGCGGACTTCGCCCAGTAAGAGGGAATCCACAAGGTACCGGCGATCACCGCCAGCCAAAGTGAGGTAGTAGAAAGGATGCACCACCAGCTTTTTGCGGTGCTGTCCACGGCGTAAGGCTTGGTGGCCAGGATGAGCTCGGTGCCCGTCCTGTTTCTGCCCCCAAGAGTGATGGTATCGGCTAAAGCCAGGCCACTAGTCATGTGAATTATACACAACCTCTCGTTGAGCCAAAAGCAAGCTTCTTTCCTTCGTTCTGAGCAGATAACGGGCCAAATTAAATCCACTCAAACCCAGCCGCAGATCCGATAGGCCCACCAGCCGACGATTTCATGCATCCAGGCCTCAAACAGGGTCAGGCTGGTGGCATTCGGTACACTCACCCAGTTCGCCCTCTGCCCACGCAGCGTCGCGCTTAGGTAATTGCACGGCACAGGCACCACCGCAGTACCAGCGACTTCAAATACCGCCCTCGCCCGGGTCATGTGATAGGCAGACGTCACCAGCGCCACACGCTTCCAGCCGTGCTTGACCGCCAGAGCGGCGACTTTGACTGCCTCGTCGTGCGTGTCCAGGCAGGGGCCCAGGCTCTGCACCGGTACCGGTGAGAGCTGCCATGCCTCCACCCACAGTTTGGCGGCATCCGCTTCGGACTCGGTGCCGGTGGTCGTCTCAGAACTCCCACCACCCATCACGATCAGCCTCCCCTTGCCCTTTTTCGCCAGCATCAGGCCGGTAAACAACCGGTCAGCACCCCCTTTCAGGTGCAGGCCAGCCGGTTCGTTGCGGGAGGGGTCCAGCCCACCCCCGAGCACGATGATCGCATCGCATTCGGGCAATGTCGCCACATCGACAGGCGGCCAGCGAGATTCCAAGCCGGCCAGCAGCAGATGCGGCAAGGCGGTGGCAGCAGTGAGCGTCAGCACCAGCCAGGCGCTGCCCGGCAGGAGCAGCGCCCGCCATTGCCTCCGGCGCAGCGTCATCCCCATCCAAACCGAAAGCAGCAGCCACACCAGCCCGGTCGGCTCCAAGAAATCAGCCAAGGCTCTAAATAAGGAGGTCATGCGCGGCGCTGGAGTCGGGAGCTGAGGGCGGCAAAGAGGAACGTGCTGGCGATGAGCAGGGTGCTCAGGGCGTTGATCATCGGCAGGCTGCGGCTGGTTTTCATCATGCTGGCCACTCGCAGCGGCAGCGTGGTGGTACCAGGCCCGGAGACAAAGAAGGTGATGACGTAGTCGTCAATCGAAAGCGTGAAAGCCAGCAGCCCGCCGGCCAGCACCCCGGGCAGCAAAAGCGGCAGCAGCACTTTCTTCACGGCCGCCGCCTGGGTGGCGCCGAGATCACGCGCGGCATCCAGCAGGGTGAAGTCAAAATCCTGCAACCGCCCCAGCACCACCATGGTCACAAAGCTCAGGCAGAAGGTCACATGCGCGATCCAGATGGTGAGCAGCCCCGTCTCCACCCCCGTGAGGACAAACAACGCCAGCAGTGACATCCCCATGAGAATGTCCGGCATCACCAGCGGCAGGGTGATCAGCATGTGGTGTACGTTCTGCAGCCAGGAGCGGAACCGGTGCAGCGCATACGCCGCCAGCGTGCCGAGAACCATGGCCGCTAGCGAAGCAGACACCGCGATCCTCAGCGTGATCCAGAGCGATTCCCACACCTCCTCCGCCGCCCACAGCTTTTCATACCAGCTCCACGTGAAGCCCTCCCACTCCCCGCCAAAACGGGAGGCATTGAAGGAGTTCACCACCAGCACCACCAGCGGTGCAAACAGAAACAAGATCACACCCCAGGTGATCAACGCTGGCAGCCACGAGCGCTTCATGCAGCCTCCTTTCGGCTCAGCCTCTGCCAGATGACCACGACCAGCATGGGCACCAGCACCGCCAGCATCAGGCCTCCCGCCAGCGCGCTCGCATGCGGCAGATTGCGGTCTGAAAACACCCGCTGGGCGATCTTGCTGCCGAGCATTTCATCCGATGTCCCGCCCACCATCTGCGGGATGACGTACTGCCCCAGGCAGCAGACAAACACCATCACCGCCGCAGAGATGATGCCTCGCCGCACCCCTGGGACGAACACTTTTGAAAACGCGCGCCACGGTCCGGCCCCGAGATCACGAGCGGCATCCAGCAGACCAAAATCAAACTTCTCCGCTGCGGCATACAGCGGCAGGATGGCAAACGGCAGTTGCGTGTACACCAGCACCAGCAGCACCGTGCCCGCATGGTTCAGCAGCACCGCATTCTCTGGAATGAGATGCAGCCCGATGAGCAGCTTGGTCAGCGGCCCTTCGGGATGCAGCAGCGATTTCCACGCAAAGATCCGGATCAGGAAATTCGACAGAAACGGGATGACAATGAGCAGCAGCAGCACCTGCCGCATCCGCTCTCCCACACGCGCCATTTGAAACGCCATCGGCAGCGCCAGCGCTAGACAGACCAGCGTGGTCAGACCACTGACCCAGATCGTCCGCCAAAGGATGGGCAGGTAGGCAGGGTCCTGCACTTCCCGCAGCGTGGCCAGCGTCCACCCTGCCCCGACTCCCCCCTGCAGATCCGCCGGACGAAACGCGGTGACGATGACCAGAATGGCCGGAATCACAAAAAACACGGCCAGCCATACGAGCGATGGCAGCGTCAGCAGCCACTGCCGGGAGGGTTGCGCTGGCTCCTCAGTCATGCCGCCGCCTCCAGCCTCACCACGCGGCCTTCATCCGGGTGAAAACTCATCCACACTTCGGCACCGCGTACGGGATCAATCTCTCCTCCGCTAAAGCGGCTGCGCTGAAGCTGCGCCAGGATGGAATGCTCCCCCGCGCGGATGCGATACCGCGTGTGCGAGCCGAAATACGCGATGTCTTCGACGATCCCCGGAAAGGCGTTCACCCGCTCCCCACTGGGCGGGCGTTTGAGAGTGAGGCTGATTTTTTCAGGCCGCACCATCAGCCTCAGCGTCTGGTTGGAAGTCACCGCACCGTTGCTTAGCACCAGCGGGCTGCCCAGCCCGTCAATCATCACCCTCACATAGCCTTCATGCTGCAGTTCAACAGCCACCCCCGTGAAGAAGTTCGCGTCTCCAATGAAAGTGGCAACGAAGCTGCTGCGCGGCGTTTCATACAGATGCTCGGGCGTGTCCACCTGCTCCACTTTCCCGGCGTTCATCACGGCGATGCGGTCGCTCAGGCTCATGGCCTCGCCTTGATCATGGGTCACGTAGATGAAGGTGGTGCCGACCTGCTCATGGATCGTGTTCAGCTCCATGAGCATGTGCTGGCGCAGCTTCAGATCCAGCGCCGCCAGCGGCTCATCCAGCAGCAGCACCTGCGGGCGGTTCACCAGCGCGCGGGCGATGGCCACACGCTGCCGCTGTCCTCCGCTGAGTTGGGCCGGGCGCTTGCGCGAGTGCTCGCTCAGTCGCACCAGCTCCAGCATGCGGTCCACCCCGCTGCGGATCTCCTCACGCGGGCGGCGGCTCATGCGTAGCCCAAAGGCGATGTTCTCCCACACGCTCAGATGCGGAAAGAGCGCGTAGTTTTGAAACACCGTGTTCACCGGCCGCAGCTCCGGCGGCAGCGCGGTGATGTCCTGACCGCTCACCAGAATGCGCCCGCCGTCCGGCCGCTCAAATCCCGCGATCATGCGCAGCAGCGTGGTCTTGCCACATCCACTCGGTCCCAGCAGCGAAAACGCCTCCCCCTTGGCAACGGTCAATGACACATCATCCACGGCACGCTGGGTGCCGAAGGATTTGGAAACGTGGTCGATAACGAGAAAATCGTCCATGCGGGAACTCAGGGGCGGTACTGTAACCCCCAAACAATGGATGTGGCAAGAAGCTTGCGGTATTCGATGGAAAGCGGCAGGTTTCCATGAATGTCCTCCCGTTTTGAAATCCTGCGTCCTCTTGAAGAGGACACCGCCAGCAAGCTTCTGCTCGTCCGCGACAACAAACGTGGCGATGAGCTGCGTCTCCGGCGCTTCAAAACCACCAAGCAGGAGGAGATCGACGGCCTGCAGGAATTGTTCCGTCAGCTTTCCACCCTGCAAAATCCGCACCTGGACCGGCTGATCGACTTCGGCGCGGACAAGGACGGCTTCTACTCCATCGTCGCGGGACCGCTGCCCGGAGAAACTCTGAGTGAGGTGCTGGAGCGCGGGCCGCTCTCGGAGAAGGAGTTTGAAACCGTGGCCTTGCAGTTGCTGGAAGTGCTGTCCGTCCTGCATGAGGACGCCATCGTCCACGGCAGCCTGCGGCCCGACTACATACGCATCACGGGCGGCTCCGTCGCCGACTGGGAAGTAACGCTGCATGGCTTCGGCCAGGGCTTCGCTGGCCGGGATGACAGCAAGGAGGAGCAGATCCGCGCCTACCGCTGCACCGCGCCTGAACAATGGCTGGACGGCACCACCCGCCGCCGCACCGACGTCTATGCACTGGGCTGCATCCTGTATGAGACTCTGACCGCGCGGCCTCCTTTCGACGGCCGGGTTTTGAAGGAGCTGCGGCTCAAGCACCTCGGCCATGACCTGGCACCCTTGCAAAAACTCGCCCCTCATGTCCCGAACTGGATGTGTGCCTGGGTGATGCATCTGATGGCCGTGGATCCTGAGCAGCGTCCGCGCAAAGCGGATGCCGCCCGTGAATTGTTTGAGCGCCGTGAAGCCCCCAACCTGCAAGAACTCCCATCAACACTCGCTGAAAGCGCACCGCCCCCGCCCCCGGTCAATCTCATCCACCCGCAGGTCTCGGCTCCCGTCATCCTGCCGCATCCCCAGCATGGCGCGCGCAATGCGACCTCCAGTACCATCCCCATTGCCGCCGGACCCCACATCGCCGCAAACAGGCCCAAGCGCCCCGCGCCAGCGCTCATACCCGCGCAGCGCAAAGTCCCCGCTCCCCCTCCTGCACGCAAAGCCCCCGTGCCAGTAGCCAAAAACCTCAAGCCAATGATTGTTGGCGCGGCTGTAATCCTGCTGCTCCTCGCCGTCTTCCTCTTCCGCAGTTGCGGTGCGAAACCCGCACCCGTAAAAAACACCCCGGTGCAAAAGAAGCATTGAGCCGATTTGAATTCATAGTTCAGGGCTCTCGTCCTTCCCTTCGCCAGCACCGTCCAAGTTCAGAACCCGCGATCCACAAGCATCCCCTAGGCTGCGCCAGGGAATACGGCACCGCGCGCCGCAGCGCCCTTGGAGCGCGGGCCTCCGAGCCCGCAGCGGGTCGCTTTCACACAGTGGGCGGTGGCTTCATGCCAACCACCGCAAACGCGACGATCTCCGGCGGAGAGAAAGAGATGACAGCAGGTACGCTACGGCGCTGCGCGTATTACGGAGCGCTGCCTTCTGCGCCAAGGCTCCGAAGCCAGGGCGGACCCGCAGTCCATTATTTTTTGGGATCGTTTTGTGAGTGTTTTGCGGCAACCCAGTTCCGGAAGGAAGAATCTATACTGTTAGACGCATCAATGAAGCAGGCATTGCTCTGCCTGCTTCACCCGCGCAACCGCCAAGCCCCCCTCCCGCCCCCTCAGATAGACATGAGGAAATCAATCAACTGCTGCACCTGCTGCTTGTTGAGCTTTAAGTAACGGTCCTTCGCCGCCTTCGCCTCGCCATCGTGCGCCTTGATCGCATCATCCACGGTCGTCGCACGCCCGTCATGCAGATACGGCGCACTGGCGCGCAGCCCCCACAGCGGTGGCGTCTTCATCTCCCGCACATCAGCAGTCCCCTGCGCGATGCCATCCCCCAGCGCGCCCATGTCATGCAGCAGCAGGTCGGAAAAGAGCCACGCTTCTCTCTGATCCAGCGCCGTGATTTTGTTCGGCCCGGTGATCATCAGCGGCACATGGCAGACGGCACAGCCGGTGTTTTGAAACACACTGCGTCCGGCGGCGGCGGAGTTCGTCGGTGGCAGGCGCGGTGGCGCACCGAGATAGCGCATGAAGTCGGCCACGCGGTCAATGTCTCCCCTGCCCGTCACGGGATCCACCACGTCTTCGGGATCGACCACCGTGTCATACTGCGCCAGGAGCTGCGTGTTGCCGTTCGGCGCATTTTCCACCGGGAACAACCGGCTGGTGATCCCCATCTCATTGAGATAGGCATCCCCCGCAAAGCTCAGCAGCGTGGCCTGCTGCGCCTTCCAGCCAAAGCGCCCGATCAAGGTCTTGCCGCTGGCCGCATCCGCCACCTTCGACACTTTCCCCAGCACACCATCAAAAGGCGTTCGCCGCACATTTTGCAGGATCTGGTCATCGGGGATCGCCTCGATCAAGCCCATGCCGAAGAGCGGCGTGGAATTGCGATGCGCCACCACATTCGCCTGCGGGGGCACCACTTCATGCAGCACCGAATTGATCTCCATCTCCTGCTGCAACGAGCCGCCCAGCGACGTCAGCGGATCGAACACGCCGCTGTCGGTCCGCCCAAAACGGGTGACGTTGATCGACCCCGCGCCGCCAGTGACCGGCGCGCTGTGGCACGTCACACAGGAGGAGCGGTTGAAGATGGGGCCCAGCCCGCTGGCCTCGGTTTCTGGAGCTTCAAAATCATCTTTGCCATCCAGAAAGATCGCCACCTGCGCCTTCGTCAGGCCCGGCAGCGGATCTCCAAACTGCGGCGGCTTCACCCCGTTCGGCGGTGCCGTAGGTGGGTGGGGTGGATGCGGCGGGCGATGAGCCGGATGTCTGGGCGGCATCTGCGCCGCAGCGTACATCCCGAAGGATGACGCCAGGGCAAACGCGAGATAGGAGGTGATGCGGATCGCTTTCATGACAAGATGAGGTTGGCTGTTGTCACGCGGGTGCGTGATCTCGTTGCCGGAGAAATCCCGCGCGTTGAAAATCGTTACTCACATTTCACTCACCCTCTTCACATGACCCTGAAGCTCCTGCTCAAATACCTGCTCAGCGCCGGCATCATCACCCTCGTCAGTGAGATGGTGAAACGCAGCGACAAGCTCGGCTCCCTCCTGGCCGCGCTGCCCTTCGTCAGCGTCATCACTCTTTTCTGGGTGCACTATGAAAGCACCCCCGAAGTGCGCGAGCAAAAGACCGCAGACCACATGTACTACATCTTCTGGTATGTGCTGCCCACCCTGCCGATGTTCCTGCTCTTCCCTTCATTTCAACGCTGGTGGGGCTTCTACGGCGCACTCGGCGGCAGCGCCGTTCTCACTCTCATCCTCTTTGCCCTCCTCCGCGCCATCACCGCGCGCTTCGGTGTCATGCTCTGAGACGCTCCTGCTTGACGGCCAGCAAGGCCGCGTGCTTCATCCG
The DNA here is from genome assembly GCA_025360015.1 of Verrucomicrobiota bacterium. Classification (GTDB taxonomy): domain Bacteria; phylum Verrucomicrobiota; class Verrucomicrobiia; order Verrucomicrobiales; family Verrucomicrobiaceae; genus Prosthecobacter. Next base: position 203,778 of record JANYCZ010000059.1, read on the forward strand.
GGATGAACCACAACCACTGTCGCTGGGGCATCCTCGGTGCCGCTTTCATCGCCCGTAAAAACTGGCAGGCCATTCGGGATGCCGGCAATGCCACCCTCGTCGCCGTCGCCAGCCGTGATCTCTCCCGCGCCCAGGCTTTCATTGACGATTGCCAGTCCAGCGCACCGCATGCCACCGTCCCAGAAGCGATGGATGACTACACCGCGCTGCTCGCACGCACGGACATCGATGCCGTCTACATCCCCCTTCCCACCGGCCTGCGCAAGGAGTGGGTGATCCGCGCCGCGCAGGCCGGCAAGCATGTGCTGGTGGAGAAACCCGTGGGGGTGACTGCAGCCGATGTCGCAGAAATCATCGCCGCGTGTGAACAGCACGGCGTGCAGTTCATGGACGGCGTCATGTTCATGCACGGGCGGCGGCTGCAGCGCCTGCGCCAGGTAGTGGACCGCGACGTCGGCAAGGTGCGTAACATCGCCACGCAGTTCAGCTTCATGAGCGACGACGAATTCCAGCGCAGCAACATCCGCGCGCATGGCAAGCTGGAACCCCTCGGCTGCCTGGGAGATCTCGGCTGGTACTGCCTGCGCTTCACCCTCTGGGCCATGAACGAAGCCTCCCCCTCGCACGTGACCGGTCGCATCCACACGCAAACTCAGCAGACCGCCGACTCCCCGCCCGTGCCGCTGGAATTCTCCGGCACCCTGAGCTTCGCCGACGGTGCCAGCGCCTCCTTCTACTGCTCCTTCACCACCACCAATGCACAGTGGGCCATCGTCAGCGGTGACAAAGGACTCCTGCAACTCTCCGACTTCGTCCTCCCCTTCTCCGGCCCCCAGACCAAGTACAGCCTCACCCGCTCCGACTTCGTACTCGATCGCTGCCAGGCCCACATGCACGAAGGCCGCCAGATCGAAGCCCTCGACGAACCCAGCAGCAACGCCCCCGGTTCCCAAGAGTCCGGCCTCTTCCACACCTTCTCCCAGCTCGTGCTCTCAGGAAAACCCGACCCCCACTGGCCGAAAATCAGCCTCCTGACCCAGCGAGTGCTGGACGCCTGCCTGCTCTCGGCGCAGGAGGGATCACGCGTGGTATCAATGGACGCGTGATCATGCTTCACTGAGTGCCCTTCAAGCCCAGCCCTACTTCGCCCACGCCGGCTCCGGCTCCCACTCTTTCTCACCGTGCCCCACGCCAATCAGCTCCGCGTCCTCCTCTTCCTCCGTCTGCTCCAGCAACGGCGCAAATCGTTCTGACCGAAACCCCAGTTCCTGCTTCACACTCGAATGCGGATCATCCGGATTATGCAGCTCTTGCAGCAGCAGCAGCAGATCAAACTCCGCCCCCGCCAGCTTGATCTCCGCATCGTCATTCACCACAAACTGCGGGTTCGATCTGCCCGCACGCAGCGCGCGCACGGTATAAATCTGGTCCTTCTTCGGCAGGGACTTGTACAGGTCAAAGACCCAGGGATCGAATTGATCGTCGATGCAGACAACTTGCTGGCCGGTTTTGAACATGAATGAAAAAGTTAGGGATGGACGAAATGAATGCCATGCTTGGCGGCGATTTCCGTGACGTGCGCCATATCAGGCCCGCCCGGCTTCGCGAATTCCTCGCCGCAGCGGGTGAAAAAAGTCTCAAAGCCCGAGGGCACAGTCGTGATCAGCATCTTCAGCGGTGTGGCACCCGCATTGCGAAATGCATGCACCTCCCCCTTCGGCATGAACACCGCCGTGCCCGGTGCCACCGCCGTCCATTTTCCATCATGAAAGAACTCCGGACTGCCCTCGATCACATAGAAATTCTCATCCTCCAGCGTGTGGTAGTGCGGCGGCGGGCCGATCCCCGGCGGCGTGGTCTCAATCCACTGCGTAAAGCGGTCACCAGTCTGCTCACCAGTCAGCACAAACTCCACCTCCTCACCAAAGGCACGAACGATCCGGCCCTGACCGGGCGAAGTGATGACAGGAATAGCGGCGCTGGCGAAACTCATGGGCCGTGATCCTAGCGCAACGCAAACGCCCTGCAACTTTGCCAAAGCCTGCACGTTCAAAAAGCCGCACCTCACCCATCCCCTCATGCACCGCCGTTGCCTGTTCCTCTTCGCCCTGCTGACTCTGACCTGCCACGCCCAAGTGCCGCTGCCCGAAGGAGTGCAAAAGCTCGACCTCTCCGTGGACGGCGTCGCACGCTTCGGCTTCATCTACACACCCGCCACCGCAAAGGAAACTCCCGCCCCCGTCGTCTTCGTCTGGCACGGCCACGGTGGCAGCGCCATGCAGATTGGCCGCAGCATTCCCATGTACAAACTCTGGCCCGAGGCCATCTCCGTCTATCTCCAGGGCCTCAACACCGTCGGCCAGCTCACCGATCCCGAAGGCAAAAAATCCGGCTGGCAGCACGGCGCAGGCGCAGAAGGTGACCGCGATCTCAAACTCTTCGACGCCACGCTGATCCACCTCAAAGAGCACTACAAAGTGGACACCAAGCGCATCTTCTCCACCGGCCACTCCAACGGCGGCGGCTTCACCTACCTCCTCTGGCAGACACGCCCGGACGTCCTCTGCGCCGTCGCCCCCTCCGCCGCAGCCTCCATCCGCCTTAAAGACACCCCCTTCAAACCCAAGCCCTGCATGCACCTCGCCGGCACCCAGGACCCCCTCGTCAAATACGAATGGCAGCAGCTCGCCATGGCCAAGGTCAAAGAGATCAATCAATGCTCCACCGAAGGCACCCCCTGGGCCCAAGACTGCACCCTCTACCCCTCGAAGGTCGGTGCCCCCTTCATCGCCTTCATCAAAGAAGGCGGCACCCACAAATTCCCCGAAGAAGCCCCACCCCTCATCGCCAAATTCTTCAAAGAGCAAGCCGCCGCCGTAAAATAAGGCCCGCCATGCTGCGCGCCAGCGTCCCCGGAGTGCGGCGCTTCAGCGCCGCTTTCGAACGTCCACCGGCCCACGAAAGCTCAATCGCACGCGCCTACCCAAATCTCTCTCGCTCCTACCCCAGCGCCCCCTCCCACTCCCCCTCCTTAAATCCCACCAAATACACCTTCTTCCCCGCATCCACCACAAACGGCCGCTTCACCAGATTCCCATTCCCCGCCAGCAGCTCCAGCGCGTCCTCCACACTCATCCCCGGCAGCGTATCCTTCAGCCCCAGACTCCGGTAGTCCATCCCCGAAACATTAAACAGCCGCCGCAAATCCCCCTCATACGCCACCAGCATCCCCTTCAGCTCTCCCACCACAGGCGGCGTCTCCCGAATCGCCACCTCCTCAAACGCAATCCCACGCTGCTTCAGCCACTTGATGGCATTCTTGCACGTCGAGCATCCAGAGTAAGCGTAAACTTTGAGCATAAGGTAAAAGAAAAAAGGTGTGTGTTCGGATATTCTGAAACGCCGCCACTTCGCATCGTCGTTCGGACTTCGTCCTTCGTCATTCTGATTTCGCCACGCAGCTCATCCACCCCTCAAATTCCGCCGGCAGCTTCGCCACAAACGCCATCGGCTGATCGTGGATCGGGTGGTTAAACGAAAGCTTCCACGCATGCAGCATCAGCCGCGGCACCACCACCCGCTGCTTCGCCGGATTCGCATAGATCGGATCTCCCAAAATCGCACACTGCAAAGACTCCCTCATGTGCACCCGGATCTGGTGCGTCCTCCCCGTCAGCAGGCGGCATTGGATCAGCGCACACCCCTGGTCCACCGCCAGCTTCGTCCACTCCGTCACCGCATCCTTCCCCGCTCCGTCCAGCAGATTGCTCATCCGCTTCCGGTCCACCGGATGCCTCCCGATGCTCGTCTGAATCCGCCCCCCCTCCTCCTTCGGCACCCCGTTCACCACCGCCAGATAGATCTTCGAGATCCGCCTCTCCGCAAACGCCTCCGTCAGCCGCCGGTGCGCGATGTCATTCTTCGCCACCACCATGCAGCCGCTTGTGTCCTTGTCGAGCCGATGCACAATCCCCGGCCGCATCTCCCCGCCGATCCCGCTCAGATCCCCGATGTGGTGCAGCAGCGCGTTCACCAGCGTCCCATCCGGATTCCCCTCCGCCGGATGCACCACCAGCCCCGACGCCTTGTCAAGCACCACGATGTCGCTGTCTTCATACAAAATCGTCAAAGGAATGTTCTGGGCCTTGATCTCCACCTCCGCTACATCCGGCACAGTGAGACTCACCGCATCCCCGCTTCTCAGCGTCGCCCCCGCCTTCACCGCTTTCCCGTTCAGCGTCGCATGCCCCTCCTTGATCAAATCCTGCAAACGCGACCGCGACATATCCGGCAAACGCCTCGCGAGGTGTTTGTCGAAACGATCTCCAATATCCACTGTTTCACTGATGAGCCAATCCACCCGACAAACTCAAGATTCAAATTAATAAGGCAAACTGTAATTTCTGGCATATCCAATGCGTGCCACTAGTTGCCAATCACCCCTCACCTTGATCCTCGCCCCCCCAGAACAGTCCTTCCTGAGCACCTGCCCCGTGTGTCAGCGGCAGATCGATGTCACCTCCCTCGAGCCCTTCACAAAACTGAAGTGCCCCTTCTGCGGCCAGATGGTCCGCGTCCGCCGCCGCTTCGATCAGTTCATGATCATCCGCCAGATCGGCGAAGGCGGCATGAGCCGCGTCTTCGAGGCCGAAGACGAAACCCTCGGCCGCCGCGTCGCCCTCAAGATCCTCAACCGCCAGTACTCCCGCGACTCCATCCGCCTCGAGCAGTTCCGCCGCGAAGCCCACATCACCGCCAATGTGACGCACCCCAACGTCATCAAGCTCTACTCCGTCGGCTACGATCAGGGCTACTTCTACATCGCCATGGAGCTCGTCGGCGGCGGCTCCCTTGAGCAGCGCATCCGCCGCGAAGGCCACCTCAAAGAAGCCGAAGCCCTCCGCATCGGCCGCGAAGTCGCCGAAGGCCTCCGCGCCGCCCAGCAGCTCACCCTCATCCACCGCGACGTCAAGCCCGCCAACATCCTCTTCACCGAGACCGGCACCGCCAAAGTCGTGGACTTCGGCCTCGCCCTCTTCGTCGATCGTGGTGACGAACAATCCGGCGAAATGTGGGCCACCCCCTACTACGTCGCCCCCGAAAAAGTCATCGAAAACAAAGAAGACTACCGCAGCGACATCTTCTCCCTCGGCGCCACTTTGTATCATGCCATGACTGGCAATCCGCCCCACAAGGCCGACACCAGCGCCATCGAAGACCTCCGCCGCATCAAGTCCAAGCGCGTCACCCTCGGCGAATCCGGCCTCCGCTTCTCCCCCCGCACCGAGCACGTCATCAATGGCATGCTCTCCTTCAATCCCGAAGACCGCTTCGCCAACTACGCCGAAGTCGTCGATGAAATGCGCCTCGCCGAAGGCCTCCTCGATCGCGGCAGCGTCCGCCGCCGCCTCGTCACCCGTCGCACCCGCCTCATCGGCTCCATCGCCGCCGCCATCGTCTTCGCCTACGCCATCGGCTGGCTCCTCCGCGAAGGCGGCGAGCGCCGCAGCGCCCGCGCCATCCAGCAGGCCACCGCCAATGAGCGCGACCTCGACGGCTCCGGCGTCACCCTCGCCGCAGACAAAGCCAGCAAAAAAACCGTCTCCGAGCGCTTCACCGAAGCCCGCCAGGCCATGCTCGTGGATCGCCAGTTCGCCACCGCAGAGCACAAGTTCCTCAAGCTCATCGAATCCAAAGATCTCCTCCAGCCCACCGAAAACTGGGCCCGCTTCAATGCCGCCCTCTGCAGCATCATGCTCGACAAAAAGCAGGACGCCGCCGCCCAGTTCGCCCAGCTCTCCACCGCCCCCGAGCTCAACGGCCTCGCCCCCTTCTTCGCCCGCATCAAAGAGCGCATGGCAGACCACTTCGGCCTCGGCGCCCCCCTCAGCTCCCTCGGCTACAAAACCGCCAACGAAGAAATGCTCGGCTACCTCGTCCACGGCCTCGCCGAATGGCACTTTGGGGATGCCCTCCTCGGCGCCCAGGAGCTCGAATTCTTCCAGCAGCACCTCGCCGAAACCAAAAACGCCCCCGCCAACACCCCCGCCGCCTCCCTCGAATGGCTCTCCCTCTACAGCACCCTCGTTGACCGCTACAAGCCCGACTTCCCCCTCGTCCGCACCGCCCTCCGCCCCCGCAACTCCGCCAACATCACCGAGCTCCGCTCCGCCCTCACCGAAGTCCAGCAGACCCGCAAAAAGCTCAAAACCAGCGGCGCCTTCCTCAGCATGATCAAAGAATGGGAGTCCGGCCTCCAGCGCGAGATCTCCCGCATGACCCTTGAGGACCAGCAGCGCCAGATCCAGGAAGACAAAAAGCAGCGCCACGCCGACCTCGAGCTCCTCGCCGAAGTCAACACCCTCGTCCCCTCCCTCGTCCAAGGCTACGACTACACCCGCGCCATCGACCTCCTCAGCACCACCCATCTTCAAACCGCAGACGTCCGCACCGCCCTCGACGGCCGCCTCTACCTCTACACCCAGTCCCGCGACTTCATCCGCCAGCTCACCACCGACCTCTCCACCAAAGGCTGGACCGGCACCATCACCCGCCGCGAAGGCGGCCAGCTCACCGGCCGCATCACCTGCAATCCCGCCGGCACCCAGATCAGCGTCCTCCTCGATCGCGGCACCCTCTCCCTCCCCTTCGAATCCCTCACCCCCGAGACCCTCGTCGAGATCGCCCAATCCCTCGGCACCCAGACCACCGACTCCACCGACTACTACCGTCGCCAGGAAAACACCGCCGCCTTCGCCCGCCTCACCGGCCTCACCCAGCTCTCCACCACCATCGCCGCCCAGCTCATGGAAGAGAATAGCTCCTTCCGCATGCGCTGGATGAAAGTCATGGCCGCCGGCATCTAGCAGGTAGGGAGGGCTGTCCCCAGCCCTCCGTCTTCAAGCCCAGTTGCTGTGCAACGGGAGTCCCCGTAGCACAACCGTCCCGGTTGCCTGTCGCACCTGCGCCCACCCAGCGGCAAAAAATCTCCACAGAGCGGCACGAGCACGCCAGTAAAGTTGCCCAGTTGCTGTGCAACTGGAGTCTGGAGTCCCCCGTAGCACAACCGCCCCGGTTGTCTGTCGCACCTCCGCCCCCCCAGCGGCAAAAAATCCTCACAGGCCATCGTGAAGACGCCAGTAAAGTTGCCCAGTTGCTGTGCAACTGGAGTCCCCCGTAGCACAACCGTCCCGGTTGTGTATCACACCTTCGCCCACCCAGCGGCAAAAAAATCCCCACAGGCCATCGCAAAGACGCCAGTAAAGTTGCCCAGTTGCGCCGCTACTGGAGCCCCCCCCCGCAGCACAACCGTCCCGGTTGCAGCGCATTCCCCTCCTTCGTTCATAGTTCGGGCTTCAGCCCGGCCGGCTCCGACCTCTTCGTATTGTAGTCCCGGCTTCAGCCGGTCCGGTTCTTCATACCTAGTTCGGGTTTCACTTCGCGGCTTTCGCAGCACCCCACACACTCCCAGTGCGGCTTCCGCACATCCATTCGCCCCTGCGATTCCCGCAGATCATACCATGGAGTGGTCCGCACTCTCCGAGTGCGATTTCCGGGCGGTCGCGCACGCAAAGCCGCCACCAAAGCACCCCACACACTCCCAGTGCGGCTTCCGCACATCCATTCGCCCCTGCGATTCCCGCAGGTCACACCATGGAGTGGTCCGCACTCTCCGAGTGCGGTTTCCGGGCGGTCCGACAGCCTCCAAAAAACCACTGCCAACAATCGCCAACCACGGCCAACAACCGCAAACTTCCCCCCTCCCCCCTCAGACCGCCGGCCCCGTCGTCTCCCTCACCACAAACGACTGCGTCCCCGGCTCGCACACATCCACCACCCCATTCGCCGACACCACCTGCGCATTCGCCACCACCGCCGGCCCCGCCGGAGCCACAACAGTGACGCCCCCCGGCACCGCCGCAGGCACCACCACCGGCACATCCGGCGTCGCAGGCCCCGCCACCGTCTGCCCACTCGCCTCAGCAGGCCCGAGGACAAGACTCACACAATCCAAAGCCATCAAGCCAAAGGCAACCATCCAAGACAAAGAGACAAAAATAGGTTTCGATTTCATAAACCAAATCGCCTCTTCGCCCCTCGATGAACGTCAGGCCAGTCCCCGATCATAGCACAGGGACACAATGCCAGATCCCTCGTATCCACCTTCATACATGCCCATTGCCTCCATGTTTCGGCAATTGCGAAGCGAGCACGCCCGCACATTCCCTCGTCATAGTTTGGAGGCTAGCTGGCTGAAGGCTCGGTCAATACCTCATGGATCTTTATCGCGATCTCTTCAACGGTGTAGATGGCCGTACTCAACGCCACACGATCCGCAAGTGTTGGACTGTAGGCAAGCACCTCGCTCTTGGTAACTTTGTGCCAAAGCGGGAGTATGACTTTTCTGCCTTCTACTTCACGAGCTACCATTCCGTCGAGTTCATACTGCGGCCAGTTCTTCTCGAAAAACGATGGCGAAAGAATGACAATTCCAAATCGAGAAGCGACAAGGCCCCGATCAATTGTGCGGCGCAAGCTATCACCCACCTTCAAGGTCAACTCGTCATACCAGATTTCATGACCAAAATTACGGAGTGCCTCAGCCAAAGGTCGTGCAATATCATTCTTGTCCTCCGATGCGTGTGAAATGAACGCGGTATATGTTTTTGGTGGCGACACAAGGGTTTCTGGAACCTCAGCAGTAGATCGAGAGGGTGCGTAGGCGCGCAACACATTCAGACCAGAAAGAGACTGCCGGCGAGCATCAACTTCCATCTTTTTAATGATGTCCTGCCCCTTCCGCATCTCGTCTAGATTCTTCTTCATCTCCTTCTGTTGCTCGCTCATTAAGTCCTTTTGCGCGCTCGCCAGGTCCGATTGCTTTCGTGCCATGTCTCGCGCCTCTGATGCATTCTTTTGATGCAAGCGAGCAATCTCCTGCTGCGCACGATCCATGTCTTGTTGGGCGGAACGAATGGTGCTGGCAGAGGCGTTACCACCGATTCGCGAAGAGGCGCGCGCAATCTTGTCGGATTCAGATGCCTGCTTCCTGGCGAGGTCCGCAATATTATTCTGAATGCGCGAAATGTCGGAAAGCAGGCCTTGAACCTTTGATGTGGCAGATGAGACACTCATATTTTCTCCTGAGTTGAAAGGTTGTTCAAACACTCGCCTCATAGTGCGCATCTAGCTTCTCATGAAGCGCAAGGATGGCGGCGATGCGTCGGACATGGTGCGTAAAGGATTGGGCTTCGTCGCTGGTGAGGGGGCGGCCAAGGAGGGCGGACTCGCGGTAGCTAAGCCATTTCTTGAGCACCTGGTAGCCTCCGAGGGTGTAGTTCCACACGGCTTCAGGCACGTCTTTCCAGCGGGTAGTATCGTTGAGATGGATGTCGAAGTAGCCGTTGCCGCGTGTACCGAGGGCGACCTGCCCAGGACCTGGCATGGTGACCCCGCCTTGGCCTGCGTAACCCCAGCGAGCTGCGATGGCGAGGTCTGGAGTCTTCTCGCCTTTCTTCACCGCGAGCTCACCGAGTCCTTTCAAATCGGCGCGCACCTTTAGGCTGGTGATGCCTTCGACGGGCGTCTCGGGATCAAGCAGAGAAGCAATCTGGCGACCGAGGTCGGCTCCGGTACGAAGGATTTTGGCGGTCTTTGGCAGGGGCACGCGGGGCCAGTTCTGAGTCAAAGCAGCGGCATTTTCTTCGAGATAGCGAGACGCATGTCCGATCGCGAGTACATGAAACCAAATCAGCGTGGAAGTTTCATCGTCGTCTTTAAACTTCAGACCAAGCGATGCCAAATACTTATGGGCAAACGATGAGAGGTTGGCTTTTCGGTGTGCCGTGGAACTGGAGAAGAGGTCTTCTGATTCGGTGCATAGGGAACTCCCGCCTGAATAGCTGTAAAGCGGGAAGAACGAGCAACCTGGACGAGTCATGTGATGGTCACCGAGATTCTGTGTCACTGCAAAGGGAGTGCCTTCTTTGGTTCGTTCGGCCTTTTGACGTGACGACAGAAAATGATTGCCCGGACGAACGAGATCCATGAGTTCGAGTCTTCGCTCATCGAGCAGTTTGGTTCGTGGATGCCAATAAAGCCAACGTATATCAAATGGTCGATAAGCAAACCTCACGAACATACCGCTTGTGATACCACACTTTACGAGTTCAGATCTCACAGCCTTCGAGTCAAATCGCTTTGTCGAATCGAAGAGATCGGACATCTCCCGCTTCAACACTCGATCATCAAGCTTAGCATCGAAGTAGCGTTCCATTCGGTCCCGCAGCTTGACTTCTGTTATGTCGGACAAAGCCATGTCACGACTACTCTTCACACCAGGATATACGACTGGGAACAAATCCGTGAGCAGATGCCACGTTGCGTAATTTTCCGTCATCCCCATCGGCACGAAAGGCAGTCCGAGCTTTATCGTCGGCTTGAGTACCTTTTTTGGCTTCGGTTTATCTACCGAAGCCTCAATCTCCGCCCGTTTCTCTTTTCCCCACCAATGCCGGAAGCCAAGTTCGGCGTTGGGATCGTAGGAAGAATCGTCTGTGGCATCCTCACGGACGCGAGTGTGATTCCTCGGCCTGCGCTCCATGAGGGCAATAGCCGTACCGACCTGGATACCTTCGCGGTTCTTCTCAGTGGAGAAAACGCTGGGGTCGGGCTGGCCGTCGGGGGTCTTTTTGCCGGTCTTGTATTTGTCACCATTGAGACAGTCGATGGTGATGGCATCGAAGACCTCCATGAAGCGCTCGCGCATGCCGGTGTGGGAGAGGCCGTCGAGCCAGGAGTAGTTGCTGATAAAGCAGACGATGCCCTTGGCATCACTGCGCGGCGGGCCAGGCTTGATGTCATCGCTCTGCGGCACGCCTTCGGTGATACGGCGCTCGGCCATGCGAAAGAAGCGGATGTAAAGGTCATTAAGCCCCTGGCCTTGCGGCTTTGGTGCTGCTTTGGTCTCGCGGTAGGCTTCGCTGAGATTTCGCTCTTCCTCGACTGCCATGTCTGCAAAGCCGTCATACGGAGGGTTGCCGAGAATGACTAGAATCTGCTCCTGCTGTTTCACATGGTCGGCGGCATCACGTTCGGCTGCGAACTCAGAGAACGGCAAGTCTTTGGGAGATTTGATGGGCACCCAACCGGTGAGTGCATTCGTGAGGAAAACACCGGCACGCTCGTCTTTCTCATGGTCCAATGCCGCTCCCCAGCGGGTGAGCATGAGGTCGATCTGGAGATGAGAAACAACATACGGTGCGGGAAGTAGCTCGAAGCCATAGAGGCGGTGCTTGGCCACTTCTCTGATTTTGAGCCCAGCCTGACTTTCGCCGTATGCTTCGACGAGGCGGCGGCGGATGAGTTTCAAGGTCTCGACGAGGTAGGCACCGGTGCCGCAACAGGGATCCAGCACGATCACACTGGGATCGGCGAGCCCATCGGGCAGGTTGAAGTTTTCCCGCAAGGCCTTGTCCACGCTGCCCACCATGTAGCGGACGATCTCCGGCGGTGTATACCAGACGCCGAAATCTTTTCTCAACTCGGGATCGAACTCGGCGAGGAAGGGCTCATAGAAATACTGCACGGCGTCGCCCATGTCGTATCGCTTGAAGAATGATATTCGATCCACGCGAGCGAGGCAGTCCTCCGTCCAGTCGAGCACTTCTTCCAGGTCAAGAGCACGGATGTTTGATGGATAAGCGACCTGATGAAAAAGACTCCGGAGAATCGGCAGGCCAAGATGATCAACGGCGCTTTTCCAATTGAATCGGTCACAGCGTGCAGGCTCTGCTTCATGCCAGAGCACCCAAGCCGAGAAGATGCCGTAGAAGAGGGTCTGGATGAGTGTTGATTGGAAGAAGTGAATGCCTTTCTCTCCCTCGAACCGAACACCGAGCGAATCGCTGAGGGCCTTTTTCACCGGTTCCAGCGTACCCATGGGGGCGATCTCGACACGGGCGCGAGCTTCACGAGCATAACTGGCGAGGAAGGCTGCAAGGTCCTGCGGCGTGGCAAGACGTGCCGTGCTGAGCAAAGCACGACGCAGGAACTGCCAGATGCGCTCATGCTCGGGGTGCTTTGGATCATTGCGCAGTGTATGGATCTTGCTCCAAAACTCTTTTTCGCTGGCCGCGATGAGGAGATGCTCGCCTTTGACAGCCTTCCCACCCACCCAGGACCAGAGCGCAAACGCGCGATAGTTCGTGAGAAGAATCTGGCCGTAATGCTCCAGATAGTTGCGCACCTGCGGACTGCTCTCGAAGGCGGAGAGGTCTTTATCGAGCGGCTTGACCTCGATAACGCCTCGTTCGGGCTTGAGCTTGAACAGAGGCTCTTCGCCAGAGCCATATTTCCTGAGTTCCTTGGCCGAATAGAGCCCACCATCGGGAATGCCCGCGCCGTTGTTGGCGGGATTGATGACAGTACTGATTTTGGGTTTCAGGGACTCGCCCACGGCATTGAGCAGTTTTGAAAGCGCTGGGTAGCCGCTGGTTTCGGGCACACCGACGCCGGAGTGGAGGTAGAGTTCGTGCAAATAGTCGGCGACAGGATGAGACATGCGTGGGCGGATCAAAGCGGTTCTTAAAACCAATGGCAAGGATTTCGAGACGGAAGAAAAGTCTGTCAGCTACAAAATTGGGCCATTTGCCTCTCTGATCTCCGAACTCAGCCCATTCCCTTGCGCACCATTCCCGTTGCCAAAACCAAAGCCCCACATGCGCAGTCATGCTGCCATTCAATCTCTGCCCCCTCTGCATCTCTGCCCCTCTGCGGCAAAAACGAACCTCCCAGCGCCCTCGCCCACGCCTCCTCATCCACAGCCAAAGCCGCCATCTCAGACTCGGGACCACAATCCAAATCCGGCATTTTCTGAAGGCTTTTATTAGCGTCATATCAGCGGTTAAAAATCCGTCCCATTCACAAACCGGCACCCGCACACCCACACACTCGAAGACTCCTCCCTGCACCTTTTTGCGTCTTTTTGCGGCCATTCCTCCGGCTCCCCAAACCACCGTCAACAACGTTCAGCCACCGTCAACTCCCCTCCCCGTCCCTCCCCCGCAGCCGCGCCCTCACCAGCTCCGCAATCACCTCCGGCGTCGCATACGGAACCGGCCCCGGCACACCCGCGTTAGCAGCAGCAGCCGGACGCGCTTCCCGCCCAAGATCATACAGCTTCACGATCTGATCCAGCGCCTTAAGCCGCACCGACAGCATCGGCGGCGTCACTGTCGAAACCACCGGCGCAGACCCGTCTTCACCCCCTTTCTTGTTCCCCTTCCCGCCCTCGTCCGTCACCTCAGGAAACGTCGCCTCCACCGTCTGCCACAGCGCCAGACTCAGACATTCCCGCAGCACCACAAAATCCGCCTCCGACTGCGGCCCCACCGCCCCGCCCCCGCAGGCCTCAGAAGCAGCAGAAGGTGAAGAAGAAGAAGAAAAGGAAAAAGAGGAAGAATCCATGATCAGAAAAAAGCTAAGTTGTTTAGGTATAAACGGGTATCCAATGCCACAACCAAACAGCCACGGCACCCCACACTCCTTGGGCCCACTTTCCCAAACTCAACCGAATTATTATTTTAAAAAAGCTCCCCCACGATCCCTCTGCATTCCGCACATTCCCTCGCAACCCCATTCCTTGCCATTCTCACCCCATCCGCAACGCCACAACCCCTCGTTCGCGGCCAAGCCCGCCAAATAAAACCTCACCCTTTTTTCCACCTCTTCCCCTTCTTTCGGCCATCCATATCCGCCCCCCTTTTAGGCCCGTTGCAGCCGCTCCCATCGCACCTCAACATCGCGTCGTTCACGGCCGCCAAATAGAAATCTCAGCCTTTTTCACACCTTTTCCCTTCTTTCTGCCATCCATATCCGGCCCTTTTTTAGGCCCGTTGCAGCCGTCCCAATCCGCACCTCAACATCGCGTCGTTCACGGCCGCCAAATAGAAATCTCAGCCTTTTTCACACCTTTTCCCTTCTTTCGGCCATCCATATCCGGCCACCCACTTGTGCCCACTCCATCCGCAACACCACAAAACGCAGGAAACCCATCCCGTTCCTGCCTTCCTGCCTTCCTGCCTTCCTTATTTTCACCCCGGTAAATTCATTTCAGAGAGCCAGGACTCTGATTCTGAATTAGTGTCCGATTAGTGTCCGATTAGTGGTTAAAAATCCGGCCCTCCCCCAAAAACACCGCGCATCACCCAGCGCCTCTCAACCACTGATAAAGACAACTCAGTCATTCATCATCAGTGCAAGTCAGTGTAAGTCAGTGGTTCAAATCCGACTTCCCCAACCACCCATTCCTCCGCACCAGGCTACCGCGCAGAGTGTCCGTCAACCACCGCGCTGCCCACCACCCCTCTTCCGCCCTCTTCTCCCTCTCCCCAATCCACCGTCAACAACAGTCAACAACCGTAAACAACCGTCAACTCCCCCCACAAAAAAACCCCGCCTGCCTCACAGCAAACGGGGTTCTCAAAACAAACTTCAGCCGCCTCGCAGCCTACTTGATCTCCTGCGCCCAGAAAATGTGCCAGTCGTCCAGGTTGTTCAGATCCACCGCACCCGGATTCACACTGCCGTCATCCGCCACACCATCCGCATCCAGAATCGTCTTCCGCGTCTCATCATCATGGATGTACCCCAGGATCGCCTGATTGTGCTTATACAGGTCGCCCTTCGTCAGCTTCACACCCGGCTGCCCCTTCACCCAGCTCTCCAGCTGCGGATAGCTCGGCTTCGTCGCGATGAACGTCTTAAACGTCTCGATGTTGATCCCCAGCGCATCCAGCGTCATCTGGTCATACCCGCAGCCAATGCCCGGATAATCCTTGTGCAGCTTGCCCGCAGCAGCCAGCGAAGCCTTCTGCCACAAACGCGGAAGATGAATGACACCAAGAGGCCCCGCGATGGCGGAACTGATAAGAGGAACGATCTGACTCATATTGAATGATGGAATGTAGGTTGGATTTTCGGGACAGCCATTCGCAACGCACGAACGCATCCCCGACTTTGACCGTTGACCCGTGCAGCAGCAAGAGCAAATCCACCCGTCCACATTTGGAACTCCATAAGCGCGTGCAGTGTTTCCCAAAACGGATTTCCGGAAAGCGGCTCTTGGCGGACCAAGCACCCTACCTCGCGCCCGCACGCGCATGCTCAGCGCTGGTAGGGCTGGCTGTCCTCAGCCAGCCGCCGTCGAAGCCCATAGTCTTCGAGCTAGAAACAACCTGCTAAACGGAAATGAGTTATGCGAACCGGTATAAATCCGAATTCCTTGGGACAAGAAAATTTCCCAACCTCTGAACTTCTGAAATTTTCTTACCCCTAATTTTTTTACCTTTTTCAGGCTCAATCTCTGCGGCGCAAAATCAGGGTTCCCCAAGGCCTCAGATCCACATTCCTGCATCTTGCGCGAGAGCATGACAGTACAAGATCTAATTCCGTGGAATTTTTGCGGCAAAAAGATTCCCCCGACCTCCCGCCTCTAAAATTTTTCCGCCCCCATTTTTCAGCCCTTTTCCGCCTCTTTGCGCCATCTATTCCGGTCAACCACTTTGCGCCTTCTTGCGGCAAACTATTCCGGTCATCATTTTTCCACTTCTTTCCTCTCTTTCGGCCATCCTTTATGGCCCCTCTTTTTTGAATCTTTTTGCGTCTCTTTGCGGCCCACCACTCCGCCTCCCCTTTTTCCACCTCTTTCCCCTCTTTCGGCCAACCAAATTCTGCTCCAAAGATCATAACCCCCTTCCATGAAAAACCTCCGCCACCTCGCCCTGGCCGCGCTCCTCGCCCTCCCCTGCCTCGCCGCTGACGAAACACCCGCAAAGACCAAAGCCCCCAAGTCCGCACCCCCCAAGTCCCCCCTCGAACTCCACCGCTGGTCCGGCACCCTCAACGTCCCCGATCCCGTCGCCGTCACCGTCGATCCCCAGGGCCGCATCTACGTCTCCGCCACCACCCGCCGCAAAGTCGCCGACCTCGACATCCGCGAGCATCCCCAGTGGATCCCCGACGACGTCGCCCTCACCAGCGTCGAAGAAAAAGAAGCCTTCCTCAAACGCGAGCTCGCCCCCGGCAAAACCCGCCTCCCCCGCGGCAGCCTCGCCGACCACAACAAAGACGGCTCCATCGACTGGAAAGACCTCACCGTTCACAGCGAGCGCATCTACCAGCTCCGCGACACCGACCACGACGGCACCGCCGACAAACTCACCACTTTCGCCGAAGGCTTCAACAGCGTCGTCACCGGCATCGCCGCCGGCATCCTCTACCACGACGGCTGGGTCTATGTCACCGTCGCCCCAGATCTCATCCGCCTCCGCGACACCAACGACGACGGCATCGCCGACGAACGCGAAATCGTCGCCCACGGCTTCGGCATCCACATCGCCTACGCCGGCCACGACATGCACGGCCCCCGCATCGGCCCCGACGGCCGCATCTACTGGAGCATCGGCGACAAAGGCGTCAACGTCACCAGCAAGGAAGGCCAGCACTTCTATTACCCCCACGAAGGCTGCATCATGCGCTGCGAGCCCGACGGCACCGCCTTCGAAGTCTTCGCCCACGGCCTCCGCAACGTCCAGGAAATCGCCTTCGACAACTACGGCAACATCTTCGGCGTCGACAACGACGCCGACATGCCCGGCGAGCGCGAACGCTTCGTTTACATCACCGAGCGCAGCGACTCTGGCTGGCGCTGCAGCCATCAATACCAAAAAGCCGCCAGTCGCTGGATGCGCGACGGCATCTGGCAGCCCGCCCATCCCGGCCAGCCCCTCTTCATCACTCCCCCACTCGCCAACTACTCCAACGGCCCCGCCGGATTCATCCACGAACCCGGCACCGCTTTGGGTTCATCCCTCCGCAACCATTTCATCCTCGATCAATTCCCCTCCGGTCAGATGACCGCCTTCCAGATCGTCCCCAATGGCAGCACCTTCGCCATGAAAAACGAGCGCCTCATCC
Source organism: Verrucomicrobiota bacterium (assembly GCA_025360015.1). Taxonomy (GTDB): domain Bacteria; phylum Verrucomicrobiota; class Verrucomicrobiia; order Verrucomicrobiales; family Verrucomicrobiaceae; genus Prosthecobacter. The sequence continues at coordinate 220,755 of JANYCZ010000059.1, forward strand.
ACAGCGGCCTCATGGGCATCGGCCTCGCCATGGCCCCCACCGGCGAACTCATCATCGCCGACTGGGACGGCGGCTACCCCCTCGATCAAAAAGGCGCCATCTGGTTCGCCGACGACCCCACCGCCAAAAACAGCACCGAGCGCCAGGAAACCGCAAATCTCCTCAACTCCAACACCCTCAACGCCACCCACCTCTCCCACCCCGACCAGCGCGTCCGCCTCCGCGCCCAATTCACCCTCGTCAAAAAAGGTGATTACACCCTGCTGCAAAAAACAGCACACGACAAAAAAGCCACCCAACTCGCCCGCATCCACGCCATTTGGGGCCTCGGCCAGGGCCTCCGCGCCAGCAAGGTCGATCCCGCAACTCTTGTGCAGCTACTTGCGGAATCCGACACAGAACTTGTCACCCAGTCCATCAAAATGCTCGGCGATGTCAAAACCAGCGGCCAGCCCCTCGTGCCACTCCTTGCCCACCCCTCCCAGCGCGTGCGCTTCCACGCCGCCATCGCCCTCGGCAAGCTCCAAGAATCCACCGCAGTCACTCCCCTGCTCTCCCTTGCCACCAAGGAAAGCACCGACCCCTACATGCGCCACGCCATCGTCACCGGCCTCGCCGGTTGCGCCACCGAGTCTGCTCTCTCATTCCATCTCAAAGACTCCAGTGCCCTCTGCTGCCTCCTCGCGCTCTCCCGCCAGCACTCCCCCAAAGTCGCCGACTACCTCAAAAACGAAACCCTCGCCCCCGCAGCCGAACGCGCCATCCACGATGACGCAGGCATCCCCGCCGCCCTGCCTGCCCTCACCACCCGCCCAACCCCACGCGGCCTCAACGCCTGCCTCCGCCTCGGCATCGCCGAACCGATCATCAGAGCCGCATTGCAGCGCACCCCGTTGCAATCAGAAGCACTCGACGTCCTCCTCACCTTCACCCATCCCCCACGCCTCGACCGCATCGACGGCATGGCCCACGACCCCGCACCACGTGATGCAGCAGCCTTCGCCTCCCTGCTACAACCCCACCTCGATGCCCTCCTCGCCATCCAGGACGGCGAACTCAAAGCCAAAGCCGTCGAACTCCTCACCCAGCTCCAGCTAAAAGTCGCCGCCCCCCTCCTCCAGCAGATCATCGCCGATGCCACCGCACGCGCCACCCTGCGCGCCGAAGCACTCAAACTCATGGCCTCCCAGCACGCCACCACCTCCGAGTTCGCCACCACCCTCGACCTCTCCCTCTCCAAAACCTCCCCTCCCGAACTTCGCCGCGAAGCCCTCCGCCAGCTTTTCCTCCACCAGCCCGACCGCGCCATCACCGAAGCCGCCACCGTCCTTGCCTCCGGAGACACCCCCACGCAACAACTTGCCCTCTCACTCCTCGCCACCTCCAAAGACGACACCCTCATCACCCACTGGCTCGATCTCCTAGCCCAAAACAAAGCCCCCGCCGCCATCCAGCTCGACATCCTCGAAGCCGCCGCCACCCGCGAAAATTTAAAGGCCAAATGCGCCACCCTGCAGCTCAGTGCATCTGAACTCCTCGAAGGTGGCGACGCCACCCGCGGCAAAGACATCGTCACCAACAACCTCGCCGCCAACAACCTCGCCGCCAACTGCATCGCCTGCCACACCATCGAAGCCAAGGAAGGCAGCCAAGTCGGCCCCAATCTAAAGACCATCGGCAGCCAGAAAGACCGCAAATACATCCTCGAATCCCTCCTCACCCCCCTGGCCCAGATCGCCCCCGGCTTCGGCCTCGTCGCCATCACCACCAAAGACGGCAAGGCATTATCCGCCGTTTTGGAGAAAGAAGACGCAAAACAAGTCACTTTGCGCCTCCCAGATGGCAAAACCCAAACCATCCCCCGCGCTCAAATCACCACCATTACCCCGCCCATGACCGTCATGCCCCCCATGCTCGGCATCCTCACCAAACCCCAGATCCGCGACGTCGTCGCGTATCTCGCCGCATTGAAGGGCAAGAAGAAGTAAAATCACATCGGCCCCGGCGGCCGCTCTTGCTCCAGCATCGGCACAGGCACCGCAGTAGCCACCCCGGACCCCTTGCCCAGCCGCCCGCTGTAGAGATCAATCGCCCGCTTGGCAATGATGTCGATCACCGCAGGCTGCAGTGTCCGGGCAGCCACATTGGAAACCGCCATCCCCGCCCACATGATGGGAGACTTAAACCGCAGCACCTGCCAGTAGGGCAGCAGGCGTTTGTACCATTTGTTCGCCGTCTGCATTCTCTCATGATTGGCGATCTTGTGCGTCATTTCCCAGGTTTTCAGCGCCGTGCTAGCGCTTACATCCACGAGACGCCCGATGGAGCGTGTTTGCAAAAAGTCCGCCACATCCATAGCAGCAAGATGCACGGCGCGGGAGAACTGGCTGAGGCCCGGGGCCAGCAGCGCCTCCTGTTTGCCAGGATGATATATATCCGCGATTTCGCGCACGAGCTTCGGCACTTCATCCACCAGCGGCGGCAGCCACTCAGGATTGAGGTTCTTCTGCCAGCGCAGGCGGTTCTTGCAGGCCTCGACAGCCGCCTGGGCTTTTTCATCCGCCAGACCGCAATCGGGATACACAAAGCTGGCAAGAGCATGCTTTGCGGCGCGTAGATCGGCAGCAAAGCGCAGCAGCTTCCAGATCACAATCGACGCTGCGCCGACGAGGACGCCGGCGAGAAAGGTCAGGATGTGGCCCCAAGGCATGTATGTACGGGAGAGCACCCCGGGCGTGGTGTCAAGATGACGAAAGTGGCGAGACAGCCCGCTTGCGGCGGCGGGATGACACGCCATAGATGCGCTCCTCACCATGTCCTCCATTTTCGAACTCTTCTCTCTTCAAGGCAAAACCGCTGTAGTGATCGGCGGCACCGGCGAACTCTGTGGCGCGATCGCCGAAGGCTATGCCTCCGCTGGCGCAGAGGTCGTGCTCGTCGGGCGTGATCAGTCCAAGGCCGACAAGCGCCTGGAGACCATTCAAGCCGCCGGCGGGCAGGCCTACTTCGTTTCCGCTGACGCCAGCCGCAAAGCCGACCTGCAGATCCTGCTCGATCAGGTGCTGGAGCGCTCCGGCGGCTGCCATATCCTCGTCAATGGTGCCGGTGTGAACTCCGCCACTCCTTTCCTCGACATCCCTGAGGACGAATACGACCGCATCATGAACATCAACACCAAGGGCGTCTTCCTCGCCTGCCAGGTGTTTGGCAAATACTTCGTGGATAACAAGATCCCTGCCTCCATCATCAATCTCGGCTCCATGTCCGGCCTGCTGCCGCTGAGCCGGGTGTTCACCTACTCCATGTCCAAGGGGGCGGTACACAATCTCAGCAAGAACCTCGCCCGTGAGTGGGCACCCCTCGGCATCCGCGTGAACACCTTGGTCCCCGGCTTCTTCCCTGCCGAGCAAAACAAGAAAGTGCTCACCCCCGACCGTGTCGCCAAGATCATGGGCCACACACCGATGAACCGCTTTGGCGAAGCCAAGGAACTCGTCGCCGCAGCCCTTCTGCTCGCAGGTGCAGGCAGTTCATTCATCACCGGCCATGAAATGGTCGTGGATGGAGGCTATTCCTCGCAGACGATCTGAGGTTTGAAGCCGACGCGATAGAATCGCAAAATAAAGCGCGTTTAGGCCAGTGGTAAGACCTCTAACCACATGGCATTTTCATCCATCAAACCGCAGCGCAGCCTCGTCGAGGAGGTGTGCGCGCGCATCGCAGCTGAAATTCGTGACGAGACCAGCGATGGCAATGGCTGGCTGCCGCCGGAGCGTGATCTGGCGCTGAAGCTCGGCGTGAGTCGACCGGTGGTGCGTGAAGCGACGAAACGGCTGGAACTGCAAGGACTGCTGGAAGTGAAGCACGGTGTCGGCACGAAGGTGGTGGACAAGCTGCACAAGCCGCTGAACGGCTCGCTGGCGCTGCTGATTCCTGATGCTACGGAGCGGCTGCGGCAGCTCATCCAGGTGAGGTTCATGCTGGAGCCAGAGAATGCACGGCTGGCGGCAGAGAACGCCACAGGGGTGCAGATTCGAACGTTGCGTGAAGCGCTCAAGGAACTGGCAGCGACGACGGATTTTGACACCGCCGTGGTGGCGGACATGACGTTTCATCGCGAACTGGCGGCGGCTTCCGGGAATCAAATCGCCAAGCTGCTGCTGCACTCGCTCTCCGAATTGATCCAGACGAGCCTCAAGCATGGCTACAGCCGCACCTCGACCGACAATGCCGCGCGACAGCATGCTGCGGTACTAAACGCCATTGAAAAACGCGATCCCGCCGCCGCAGCCAAAGCGATGCGCGAACATCTGATCACCGCCGAGGCCGATCTGGCCCTACCGAAAGCCAAGAAAGCCGCCTGAGCATGAAATCACTTCCCTATTTTTCTTTATTCATCGCGAGCACCAGCGCTCTCGCTGCCGAGCCGGATGCAGCCAAGCTGTTTCATGAGCAGGTGGCACCGATCCTGGCGAAGAACTGCGTCGAATGCCACAATGACGTGACGACCAAAGGCGGCCTGAACATGGCCACGCTGGCGGATGTTCTCAAAGGCGGTGACGATGGCCCGGCCCTTGTGCCAGGCAAAGCAGCGGAGTCGTCACTTTACACGATGCTCGTGCCGGAAGCTGCGGGCGAGAAGGCGGAGATGCCGAAGAAGAAGCCCGCTCTCTCCACCGCTGAAACCGACCTCATCAAACGCTGGATCGACATGGGTGCTGCGTGGCCGCAGGAAATCGTGCTCAAGGAGAAGCCGAAGGGCGATGTGACGCACTGGTCCTTGCTGCCGCTGAAGCCATCCAAGCTCGGCTCAATCGATGCGTTCATTGCTGAAAAGCTGAAGGAGAAAAACCTCACGATGAATCCGCCTGCGGATGCTCGCACGTTCATCCGCCGTGCCAGTTTTGATCTGACCGGACTGCCTCCCACGCCGGAGGAAGCGGCGATTTTCGAAAAAGAGTTCATCCAGGATCAAGCAGCCAGCATCAAGCATCTAGTGGACCGTCTGCTGGCCTCACCGCGCTATGGCGAGCGCTGGGCACGGCACTGGCTGGATGTGGTGCGCTTTGCGGAAAGCCATGGCTTTGAAATGAACCGAGTTCGGCCCAATGCGTGGCCGTATCGTGATTACGTCATTCGTGCGCTCAATGAGGACAAGCCGTATGACCAGTTTGTACGTGAACAGATCGCAGGCGACCAACTCGGCACGGATGAAGGCACGGGATTTTTGGTGGCCGGTTCCTGGGATCAAGTGAAGGGCCAGGACCCGGTGCTGCGGGCGAACCAACGGGCGGATGAGATGCATGATCTTGTGAGCACCACAGGCAGCACCTTCCTCGGGCTGACGATTGGCTGCGCACGCTGCCATGACCACAAGTTTGATCCCATTTTGCAGACCGACTACTATCGCGTGCGTGCCATCTTTGAAGGCGTCCAGCACGCGGAGCGTGAACTGCGCCCGAAGGATGCTGACCAACTCCTCAAGCAGGCGGATGGAGTGCGGGCAGAAATCGCGAAAGTGGATGCAGCGCTCGCCCGCTTCCAACCACGCGCTCAATTGACCAAGCGCGTGCTGATGGATGACGATCTGCCTCCGCCAACGAAGCCGAATGCCATCGGCTGTGTGCAGATCGAACAGCCCACGAATGGCAAGCCCATCGAATACTCGCCGGGCACGGAATTGGGCCAGGCCTCAGACCCAGGTGATTCCACGCGCCTGCCCAATCTCGGCGAAAGCTACCGCTACTGGAAGGCCGAGAAAGACGCCACCCCGCAAGACTTCTTCTCTTGGAACCCGCGTGTCTTTGGCAAGCAGCGCGTGTGGCTTTCATGGGCGGCGTGGACGACGCATGCGAAGGATGCGCGCTATGTCCTCGATCTGGATGGCGACGCAAACACCAAGGGCGACCAGGAGGAAATCGCCAGCGTCGATCAAAGCAAGTTTGCCGATGGCAGCGGCGCGATCCCCGGGCAGAAGCGCTGGAGCGGCTTCAAGTATGCCGGCACGTATGCACTGACGCCGGACTCCATCCTCATCCTGCGTAGCGGCAAGCTCGGCGGGCCCACCGTGGCGGATGCGGTACTGTTTGAAGAGGCTGACGGCATCCAACCTTCGTCGCAGCCCCATCTGCGCCCGCCCGTGACTCATCTGGCGAACCGCGAAAGCTTTGACGCAGTGAAGGCCAGATTTGTCCGCTTCACGATTCATGCCACCACCGGCGCGCAGCCATGCATTGATGAGTTGGAAGTTTTCTCGACCGGCAAGCAACCCCGCAATGTGGCGCTGGCCAAGAGCGGCGCGAAGGTGACTGCTTCGGATGTGTACACCGATGGCTCGAATCCCATTCATCAGATCGCGCATGCGAACGACGGCCTATATGGCAACGCAAAGAGCTGGATTTCGAAGAACGCAGGCAAAGGCTGGCTGCAGATCGAGTTTCCGCGTGAGGAAAGCATCAGCAGCGTGGTGTGGAGCCGGGATCGCGGAGATAAAAAGGGCAAGGTGTACCAAGATCGTCTTACCACGGATTATGTGATCGAGACCTCTCGCGATGGAAAGGCATGGCAGGCAGTGGCCTCATCAGCGGACCGGCTGGGCGTGGAGTATCGAGACCGCATTCGCGACATCCCCACCCTGAGCGGTGTCTCGGCAGACAATGCCGCTGAAGTAAAGCAGCACAGCGAACGCCGCGCGATGCTGCAGCGCAAGCTGAAGGAAATGACAAGTTTCCCCATGGCCTATCTCGGCAGGTTCGAGCAGCCGGGGCCGACCTTTCGCCTGCAACGCGGTGACCCGCTGACACCGCAGGAGGAAATCGCACCGGGGGCGCTGGCCCAGTTCGGCGCGCAGCTTGACCTGCCCAAAGATACGCCGGAAGCGGAGCGGCGCGTGGCTTTGGCGAAGTGGCTGACCGATCCGCAAAATCCGCTCACCGCACGTGTGATGGTGAACCGCCTCTGGCACTATCATTTCGGCACGGGCATCGTCGATACACCGAGCGATCTCGGCTTCAACGGCGGCAAACCCTCCCACCCAGAACTGCTCGACTGGCTGGCCGCGCAGTTCATGCAACGCAAATGGAGCATGAAAGAGATGCACAGGCTCATCATGAACTCAGCGGCCTACCGGCAGTCGAGCACAGCGAATGACGCTGGCATGCTGGCAGATTCGGGCGCACGATTCCTTTGGCGTTTCCCGACGCGACGTCTCGAAGCAGAGCCGCTGCGCGACACGATCCTTGCCGTGAGCGGCGTGCTGGATCTGAACATGGGTGGGCCGGGATTCGATCTGTTTGTGGCGAATGACAACTACGTGAAGGTCTATCAGTCGAAGGAGGAGTTTGGCCCCGATACTTTCCGGCGCATGGTGTATCAAAGCAAGCCGCGCGTGCAGCTCGATGACACCTTCGGCGCGTTCGACGTGCCGGATGCAGGACAGATCGCCCCGCGCCGCACCTCAAGCACCACGCCGCTGCAGGCGCTGAATTTCCTCAATAGCACCTTTGCCATGCAGCAGAGCGGGCTGCTGGCCGCACGACTTGAAAAGGACGCCGGCAAGACCGCCGTGGCACAGGTGAAGCGTGCCTTTCAACTGGCCTACCAGCGTGATCCGAATGCCGACGAACTGGCCGCCTCCACCCAGCTCATTTCACAGCACGGGCTGGCGATGTTCTGCCGCGCGCTGTTCAACACCAGCGAGTTCATGACCCAGTATTGATCCTGTTATGCAAAACCATCTTCTTTCCCGTCGTAATTTTCTCAATCAAGGCGTCAGCGGACTGGGCAGCATCGCTTTGACCTCGCTGCTGGCACAGAAAGGCCTGTTGGCGAATGAGCCGATCCGTCCGCTCATTGATCCCGCGCATCCCTACGCGCCCCGACCACCGCATTTCGAGCCGCGAGCAAAGAACGTGCTCGTGATTTTCTGCTCGGGAGCGATGAGCCATGTGGATACGTTTGATTACAAGCCTGAGCTGGTGAAGCGCCACGGCATGCCGCTGCCAGGTGCGGCGGATTTGATCACCTTCCAGGGAGCGCAGGGGAATCTGGTGAAGCCGCTGTGGGAGTTCAAACCGCGCGGACAGAGCGGCAAGATGATCAGCGAGCTCTTGCCCAACATCGCCGAATTCGCGGATGACATGTGCTTCATCCATTCGATGACGGCCAAGTCGAACACTCACGGCCCGGCAGAGAACCAGATGAGCACCGGCTTCATCCTCGACGGCTTCCCCGGCATGGGTTCCTGGGTCACGTATGCACTCGGCTCGGAGTGCGATGACATGCCGGCCTTTGTGGCGATCCCCGACCCGCGTGGTGTGCCGCAAATCGGCCCGCGCCACTGGAATTCAGCCTTCCTGCCTGCGGCCTTCCAAGGCACGGCGTTCAACGCAAGCAAGCCGATCCCCAACCTGATCCGCCCTGCCAGCGTGAGCGAGGCGGCAGACCGTGACACGCGTGCGTTTGTGAACCTCCTCAATCGTAAGCAGGCGCAGGAGCACCCAGCGGACAGCGACCTGGCAGCGCGGATTTCATCCTACGAACTCGCAGCGCGGATGCAGATCGCCGCTTCGGAGGTCGGCAACATGGCGGACGAGAGCAAGGCCACGCTGGACCTCTATGGCGTGAACGACAGCAACGAGACGAAGGCCGGCTTCGCCAAGAACTGCCTGCTGGCGCGCCGCCTCATCGAGCGCGGCGTGCGCTTTGTGCAGCTTTTCAACGGCTCCTACGCCATGGGAGAGGGCGTGGGCAACTGGGACGGGCACAAGACCATCGAGCAGCAGTACTCGGTGCATGGGCCGATCCTGGATCAGCCGGTGGCCGGGCTGCTGAAGGACCTGAAAGCCCGGGGGCTGCTGCAGGACACGCTGGTGGCCTTTGTGACGGAGTTTGGGCGCATGCCTACCTTTCAGAAGGGTGCGAATGGCCGCGATCACAACCCCAAGGGTTTCACCGTCTGGCTCGCCGGTGCAGGCGTAAAAAAAGGCTTCAGCTACGGTGCCACCGACGAATTTGGCTACAAAGCCGCCGAGAATGTGAGCACCATCTACGACCTGCACGCCACGATTTTGCACCTGCTGGGCATCGACCACGAGCGTCTGAGCTACTATAATAACGGCATCGAAAGACGCCTCACGGACGTCCACGGCCACGTGCTCAAACAGGTGCTTGCATGACCCAGCCTGAGAAAGAGGGGGAAATACCGTTTGATTTCCTTCTCAAAGTCTCCACCATGCGCCTCCCCAAAACCTGACCCCATTCCCGTACCCGTATCATGGCAGTTGTCATCCGTCTCCGTCAAGAAGGCCAAAAAGGCCGTCCAGTCTTCCGTATCGTCGCGGCTGACCAACGCTTTCCAAAAGAAGGCCGTTTCCTCGAAATCCTCGGTACCTACGATCCTCAAAAGGGCGTCAAAGGTGCAACCGTGAAGCTCGATCGCGTCAATGCCTGGGTCTCCCAAGGAGCCAAGCCCTCTGACACCGTCAAGAGCCTCATCAAGCACGCCGTAGCTGTAGCCGCAGCCGCAGTCCCGGCATAAGCTGTCATGGACGCGCCGGAAGCCCTCCGCGAGTTCCTTTCCTATGTGGTGGCGAATCTGATCGACCACCCGCAGCAGGCGACGATTGCCATCGGCACCAATGTGAATGGTGCTGTGGCTTATCGTGTACAGTTAGCGCCGGAAGATGTGCGTCATGTCATTGGCAAAAATGGCATGACCATCAGCGCGATCCGCTCCCTGCTCAACACAGCGGCCGCGAAGCATGGGATCAAAATTTCCCTCAAAGTAGGGTCCTCGGGTGAAGAAGACGCGGAAGCCGCGATCGCACCTCAAGAAGAGGCGTGAATGATCACGCCAGCTTGCTGCCCGCCCACCAGCCAACAGCTGCGGCGGTGATACCCAGCAGGACGCTGCCAACGGCATTGAGCAGCGCAAGCCAGGAATGCTGGTTCACCAGCAGCAGCCACGAGTCATTGGCCAGCGTGGAAAAGGTCGTGTAGCCCCCGAGTACTCCCGTGGCGGCAAACAGCCATGGCCCGGCACCTTTGTCCTTCATGGCAGGCAGGGCAAAGAGGAAGCCCAGGATGAAGCTGCCGCAGATATTTGCCGCAAATACTCCCCACGGAAAGACGGCCTTCGGCAGCAGCCGCGCCATGCCGATCACAGTGCCATACCTCAGCACCGAGCCGATGCCGCCGCCTAGGAAGACCAGCATGAGATTCTTCATACCTGCTGATACCGAAGATCCCGCCCACGTCCAGCCTAGGGATTGGATGCCACTGCTTCCTCGCATCTGGAGCCGCCAATCGTCTGCGGCACGATACGGGCACGCCACACATAGCGCTGGAACAGCACCTTGACCGAGGCCGTCAGAGGCACTGCCAGGATGGCACCGAGCAAACCGCCCAGCAGCAGGCCCCACACGAACACAGAAACGATCACCGTCAGCGGGTGCAGCCCCACAGCCTCTCCCACAATCCGCGGGGTGATAAAGAAGGCATCAATCTGCTGCACCACGGCAAAGACGCCGGTGACGACCAGCGGCATGACCCACCATGGGTCCGCAGGAATCCATGCACTGCCCCCCTGTACCGAGGCTATGATGACCGCAGGAATCCAGCACATGGCGATGCCCAGATAGGGGATGATCCCCGCCACGCACAGCGCCAGCCCGAGGAGCAAGCCGAAATCCAGTCCCACAATCATCAGCCCAATGCCTGTGGCGATGCCATTGATCGCACTGACAAACAACTGCCCGCGGAAGAAAGCCACGAGGTAGCTGTTGATCTCGTTCAGGCAGCTCACCACCTCATCCTTGAAGGCCGAGGCCCGCAGCGGCAAGTAGTTCGACCACTGTTGCTGAATCTTGGAACTCTCCGTCAGAAAATAGAAGAGGTACAGCGGCACGATGATGAACGAAAGCAGGAAGCCGAACACCCCAAGGAAACCGCCGACACTGGATCTGACGAAGCCCCAGACAATGCCCGGCACTTTAGGCAGCGTCGTCTTCACCCAGTCGAATTTCAGAAAGGCCTGCAGATCCAGATCTGCGGTGTCCGTTTTCAGTGACGCCCCAGACGTTGCGACGCCCTCAGTCACCGGCCCGGCAGCAGCCCCTGACGTATGAGGCAACGCAATCCCATAATCACGCTCAAGCTTGACAGAAAAATCCACCACCGCCTGCTGCGCCTTCCCCAGGTAAATGGGCAGGCGATGCGCTAGATTGGCTGCGGGGTCATCCAGCTTCACGAACACCCACCAGCCCAGGCCACCGATGGCCAGCGTAAATACGGCAAATGCCAGCAGCACTGCACGCTGACGGTTCAGTCCACGCCGCACCAGCCACTCCACCCCGGGCTCCAGCAGATAGGCCAGCACACCTGCCACGGCAAACGGCACCAGGATCGGCTGCAAAAAGGCGATCACCTGCGTCGCCAGATAGATCAGCCCGATCGCCAGCGCCCCGATGAGGGTGATCGACAGGGCGGTGATGGCGGTCCATAACGCATTGCGCTGAAAAGCGGTGGGGAGATTCTTCATCGGGAGAATGGACCCAGCCTAGCCAGCGGCCCCGCTTTGGGTACTCCAAAGATGCCCGCAAATTGGACAGCAACGACTCAAGGCGTATCGTCACGCACCATGTCCCGCCCGCAACCCCAGCCCGTTGATCCCGCCGAACTCCCACAACTCGCGCAGGCCACCATGCGTGCAGCGAAGTTTCCCATGCTGGCCACGATGGATGCAGATCAGCCGCGGCTGCGCCCGGTCTCGCCGGTGCGCACGGACGGCTTCACGGTGTACGTGGCCAATCTGCGCCGCTACGGCAAGACGCATGAGCTGGAGGTCAATCCCAAGGCGGAATTGTGTTACAAGGATGACCAGGATAATCAGGTGCGCATCACCGCCACGGCTGAGATCCTCACTGAACGTCCACTGCTGGAAGAAATCTGGGCTGCGAATCCCTTGCTGCGCGCCTACCTCGGCAGCATCGACAATCCGGAACTCATCATTTACCGCTTCGCCCCGAACCATGTGCGCTACATGCGCGAGTGGGCCTTGGAATATTTTGAAGTGCCCTTTTCGGTAGATTCATCAAGTTAATAAGCGCGTTGGCCTGAGCCATGCGTTGATGTCATGAGAACATTTGTGTCGTGAATTGTGAATAACTTCGTCTTTGTGAATAAGTTCTTGCCAGCCACTCCACGTTCTGACACTCTTCGACAATTACCGTGATTCATTCAATTAATCACATTTCGGGATCGGTACGTTTGGCTCTCCCCCGCGCCAACGAAAAGCTGTCCCCGCCTTTTTCAACGCAGGCAACCACTACACCCACTAAACTACCATGGACCGTGACGACCACTCAGCATCGGTAATCTCTTCCGCGATCTCCACCCGCACCTCCGATTCTGGGCCTGTTTCTGTGACTCCCCCTTCTACTACCGCCTCCCGCCGTCGCCGCAGCGGGACACCCACGGCCACCAAGACCTTCGTTCTCGACACCAACGTCCTGCTGCACGACCCCGCCTGCATCCATCGCTTCGCTGAAAATCACATCTGCATTCCGGTCGATGTGTTGAGCGAACTGGATCGCTTTAAAAATGAGATGACCGAACGCGGCGCAAACGCCCGCGAGGTGCATCGGGCGCTGATGAAAATTTTCTCCAACAAAGGAGCGTCAGTCACCACAGGTGTCCCCACCGACGGCGGTGGCAGCATCCGCGTCGCGGTCTATGATCCCGCAGAGGCTCGCAAGCACGCCAGCGTGCAGGGTTTTGAGCGCATTTTCCACGATCTGGACAAGGCAGATCACCGCATCCTCGCCTGCACACTCTGGATGAGCGAGCAGATGTCATCGCCGGTCATCCTCGTCAGCAAAGATCTCAACATGCAGCTCAAGGCGCGTGCCGTGGGCATTGAGTGCGAAGATTACCTGCATGACAAAGTGGAGCCGCGTGAGGTCGCGAACTTCGACATCGCCCGCGTCGAAATCAGCCAGCATGAACTGCAGCGTTTTGCCAGCAGCGGCTGTCTCACCCTGCCGGAAACGCGCACGGTGGGCATGGTCGTGAATGATTACGCCCTGCTCATCGCCGGGGACAAGGCCACCATGCCAGCAAAGCTCAGTGCGAATGGCGAGTTCGTCCGCCTGCATCACACGCCGGAGTCGATCAAGGTCGGTCAGGGTCGCGCCATCAAGCCGATGAACCTCGGTCAGGCCTGCTTTCTGGATGCGCTGCTCGATCCCGAGATCAGCCTCGTCACCTGCTACGGGATGGCGGGCACTGGCAAGACCCTCCTTGCTGTGGCGGCCGCCTTGCAGCAGGTGTTTAACCGCACCTACCATGGCCTCACTGTGAGCCGCCCTATCGTTGCCATGGGTCAGACCGTGGGCTTCCTGCCCGGATCGTTGCAGGAAAAAATGCGCCCTTGGCTGCAGCCCGTCTATGACGCGCTCGATCTTCTCATGCGCCCCATGGAAGGCATGCCGCAGGGCCCCGCGCGCAAAAAGAACCGCTTCATGCCCGAGCCGCAGCAGCAGATCGCCGCACCGGCTGCGCCTTATGACCCGCTCATCCAGCAAGGCGTCATCGAAATCGAAGCCCTCTGCTACATCCGTGGTCGCAGTATCCCGGATCGCTTTTTCATCATGGATGAAGCGCAGCAGCTCACGCCGCTGGAGGCCAAGACCATCGTCACCCGCATGTCTCGTGGCTCCAAGCTTGTCCTCGTGGGTGACCCCGCGCAGATTGACAATCCTTACGTGGACAGCCGCAGCAACGGCCTTGTTTACACGCGCCAGCGCATGCGTGGCCAGACCTTCGCAGCGCATGTTCCCCTCGTCAAAGGTGAGCGCAGCCCGCTGGCAGAGGCCGCCGCGCGATTGCTGTAATCTGTATTCATGACAGAAAATCGGGTGCAGAAAATTCATCTGCGAAAGTTCGCAATGGAATGAGGGCCTTTTCGTTTAACAAGCGACGTGCCGATGTGGGACATCCAAAATCCCGCTCTCCTGCGTTACATAAAAACAACCCCAACATCGATCCCTATGAAAGTTATCACCTCCCTCCTCGCCATCCTCGCGCTTTCCGCTGTCACCTCCTTCGGCGCCGACGCCCCCAAGAAACCTGAAGGCGAAAAGCCCAAGATGACCCCGGAAGAAATGTTCACCAAAAAGGATGCCGACAAAGACGGCAAAATCAGCAAGGAGGAATACCTCAAAGGCTCCAAGGACGCCACCAAGGCTGAGGCCTCCTTCGCCAGGAAAGACACGAACAAGGACGGCTTCCTCTCCAAGGAAGAGTTCACCGTGGCTCCGAAAAAGAAGGCCTGAGCCACGCCCTGACCTGATTTCAAAGGTCACCACGCCGCACCCGCCCCGCGCGAGTGCGGCGTTTTGATGCCTGCATCAGGCGGTCCCCTGGTGTTTGAAAAAACAGTGATCATTTATCGAAACGAAATGAGCGGCTTCTCGTTTAACACGGCACGCATCGGACTGGGAATCCAGATTCCAGCGCTCTACATCAACAACCCAACATTCGATCCACATGAAAGTTATCACCTCCCTCCTCGCCATCCTGGCCCTCTCCGCAGTGACCTCCTTCGCCGCTGACGGTGACGCTCCCAAGAAGCCAGAAGGCGACGCTGGCAAGCCCAAGATGAACCCTGAGGAAATGCTCAAGAGACTGGACACCGACAAAGACGGCAAGGTCTCCAAGGCGGAATTCATGGCCTCTCCGAATGCCAAGAAAGACGAAGCCAAGGCCACCGAACGCTTCGGCAAGATGGACAAAAACGCCGACGGCTTCATCACTCTGGAAGAAATGACCCCGAAGAAAAAGAAGGACGCCTGAGTCGTCTGCCTCTTTGACTTCCCCAAGTCCTCGCAAGCCGCACCCGCCCCGCGCGAGTGCGGCTTTTTTGTGGCTGCGTTCACCATAACGCGGAAGAAGCCCCCTTCCCCCCCGCGTATTCTCTGACCGCCCCTCGCGCCTCCTTTTCGAATGCTCCGCCGCACGCTCACCACACTCCTGCTCTTCACCGCCGCCAGTCACGCAGCGGTGGACTACACCACGCAGATCAAGCCGCTGCTGCAGCAGCACTGCGTGAAATGCCACGGTGCCACCACGCAGAAATCCCAGCTCAAACTCGACACCGCTGCTGCCACACGCACCGGTGGCAAACGCGGCCCTGCGCTGCCAGACCTCCTGGTGCAGGTCGTCTCTGGCACTCACGATGAAATTCCGCAGATGCCGTACAAGCGTGGCCCGCTCGACTCCGCGCAGATCGCACTCATCAGGCAGTGGGTCGCTGAAGGCGCTCACGCCCCCGCCGAAGAAACACCCAGCGACGACCGCCACTGGGCCTTCATCGCGCCAGTCAAAGCACCGCTCCCGCAGAATGGCACCACGCATCCCATCGATGCCTTCATTCACGCCAGTCTCACCAAAGCCGGTCTCGAGCCCTCGCCTCCCGCCACACCTTCCACGCTCATCCGCCGTCTCCACCTCGACCTCACCGGCCTGCCACCCACACCTGCTGAAGTCGAAGCTTTCATCAAGAATCCAAACACCAAGGATCTGGCCGCCAAGCTTCTCGCTTCCAAACACCACGGCGAACGCTGGGGCCGCTGGTGGCTGGATCAGGCGCGCTACGGGGACAGCAACGGCTACAGCATCGACGCCCCGCGCAGCATGTGGCCGTATCGCGACTACGTGGTCAATGCCTTGAACCAGGACAAACCCTTCGACCAGTTCACGCTCGAACAGCTCGCCGGCGACATGCTGCCCAAGCCTTCGCGTGATCAACTCATCGCCACCGGCTTCCACCGCAACACGCAGATCAATCAAGAGGGCGGCATCGACAAAGAGCAGTTCCGCATCGAGAGCATCTTTGACCGCGTCGCCACCACCGGCACCGTCTGGCTCGGTCTCACCATCGGCTGCGCGCAGTGCCACGATCACAAGTTTGATCCCATCAGCCATCGCGAGTACTACCAGATCTTCGCCTTCCTCAACAACCAGGACGAGCCCACCCTGCCCGTACCCGATCCCGGTCAGGATCTCGACAAGCTGAAGGCCGAACACACGCAGGTGCTCAAGCAGATCGACACCCACATCAAGGAGCGCCTCGTGGTGCTGTTGGAATGGGAAAAGACCCTCGGCGACAAATCCAAAAAACTGCTCGATGCCGAAGCCGCGAAATCGCTCGCCAAGCCTGTCGCCAAACGCGGCCCCGCCGACCAGCGCATTCTCTTCAAAGCCATGACCGGCACAGCCGACAGCGTCTTCAATCCGCTCTACGACCGCCACCTCGAACTCGACAACATCTTCAAGAACGGCACCACCACCCTCGTGATGAAGGAGCTGCCACAGCCGCGCAAAACCACGCTCTTCATCAAAGGGGACTTCACCCGCCCATCCGATGAAGTGCAGCCCGGCGTCCTCGCCGTGCTGCCTCCCCTGCCCGCCGGTGCCAAGCCCGACCGCCTCGCTCTCGCGCATTGGATCATCGACCCAAAAAATCCGCTCACCGCCCGCGTCATCGTGAACCGCGTCTGGCAGCAGTACTTTGGTCGCGGTCTGGTCGAAACCGAAAACGACTTCGGCACCATGGGCCGCCTGCCCAGCCATCCCGAACTCCTCGACTGGCTTGCCGTCGATTTCATGGAGCACCACTGGAGCCTCAAGCACCTGCACCAGCTCATCGTCACCAGCGCGACGTATCAGCAATCCTCAGTCGTCCGTCAGTCCGCTGCAGCCGTTGATCCCAACAACTACCTGCTCTGGAGGCAGAACCGCCTGCGACTCGACGCCGAAGTCGTGCGTGATGTCTGCCTCGCCACCAGCGGCCTGCTCTCGCGCAAGATGGGTGGTGCGCCCGTCTATCCGCCCATCCCAGAAGGCGTCCTGTCTCTGGGCCAGGTCAAGCGCACCTGGCCGCTCAGCAAAGGCAGTGACCGCTACCGGCGCGGCCTCTACACCTTCATCTTTCGCGCCACCCCGCCGCCTTCACTCAGTGTCTTCGATGCCCCGGATGGCTTCAGCACCTGTACCCGCCGCATCCGCAGCAACACCCCGCTGCAAGCCCTCACACTGCTCAACGACAGCGCCTACGTCGAGTTCGCCCATGCTCTGGCCGCGCGCCTGCTCAAGGAAGCCAAGACTGACGACGCTCGCATCGCCCACGCCTATCAGCTCTGCCTCTCCCGCCCGCCCCTTGATCGCGAACGCCAGGCCCTCACACGCCTGCTCACTGCCGAACGCCAGTCAAACGCCACCGAGTCGCAGGCCTGGCAGGCCGTCGCCCGCGTGATGCTCAATCTCGACGAGACCATCACCCGCGAATAAGCCTCCCACATTCAAGCCCGCCGCAGTCGTTGCAGTTCACACACTTCGTCCATCAGTGCAGACGAAGCCTTCATCCATACGGCACATTGTGCATGAAAGCGGCCAAGCCGCTCTTGATCTCCCTCCAGCTCAGAACCAGTGCGCAGAGCACCACTCGCGAGCTGCCAGCCTGCAAGGGACTCAATGTAGTCGAGCCGCTGCTCCGCAGGCACCAGAACAGGCAGGCCGCCTTTTTCAATGACCGGAACATTCGATACCAGCCGGGCAAGACGGCCATTCCCATCGGCATAGGGATGGATGCGCACCAGAGTGGCGTGGCTCCACGTGTAAGCATCCAATGCGGACACGGCGGGATCACTCCGACGTAGAGCGAAACCATCGAACCACTCTCTCATCAGTGTGGGCACCTGCTCCGGCGCGCCATAGGTGTCATTGATCACGGTCCTGCCTCCTTGTTTGGCGAGGGTGGAGTTGGGCTCACATTTCCAGGCACCCACAGGCTTCAAATAATCCACCTCCACGCTTGTCTGGATTGCCGCGTGCATCGCATGCAAGTCGGCCTCTGTGAGCGCGCGGGACTCGGCAATGAGGCGATAGAGCAGGTCGATGGCCCGGCTATGTCCCACGACTTCGTTGTGATGCGCAAGCGGCTTCCCGGCAATCGTAAGGCCGTATTGCAGGAGACCGAGCGTCTCACCTTCATTGAGGGTGTTTCCCTCCAGCGCCGTGGAAGTATGCGTCCAGCGCACGCGCAGTTTCTGCGTAAAGACCTCCCGCAGATCGGGATCAAGATCGCGGAGAGAGGGAATGAAGCGCTCAAGCATTAAAACAGGCTACAGCAGACCCGCGCAGCGGGCAAAGAAGATGTCACCATGGCATGCCTCGCCATACGAGCGCCAGAAGCACAAGGATGTCGCGTCTTTGCACCATCAGGTTGAGCCCTGACGTGCGATGAAAGGATAGAACCAATCCTATGAAAACCCTCATCCTTCCCCTGACAAAATCCCTCAGCCTGCTGGCTCTATACCTCCTCTCCATGGCAGCGGCTGCCCAGCAGCCCGCTGCTCCCCAAGTCTCCTTGGAACGCAAGCGGCTCGATCTTCAGGAGCAAAAACTCGTGCTGCAAAAGCAGGTGCTCGACCTGGATCAACAACAGCTCGCCTTGGAGCGCAAGATCCTCGAAGTCGCCTCCGCTCGCAAAGCCCTGCAGGTGGAAGAAACCGCCACCTCGCTCACCATGAAACTGGAGGGCGATGTGCTCTTCGACTTCGACAAGGCGGCAGTCCTGCCCGCTGCCGAAAAACTGCTGGAGAAAGTCGCCACCGTGCTCGGTGAATTCCCCGAGGGCAAGGTGACCGTGGAAGGGCACAGCGACTCGAAAGGCGGCGACAAAGTCAATCTCGACATGTCGCAGCGCCGGGCCGATGCCGTCAAAAACTGGCTGGTGAAGAAGAAAGGCATTCCGGAGAAAATGATCACCACCAAAGGCTTCGGTAAAACCAAGCCTGTGGCTCCCAACAACAACCCGGACGGCAGCGACAATCCCGAAGGCCGCCAGCAAAACCGCCGCGTTCAGATCACCGTAGAGAAGTAGCCACACTTCAAATGCTCTCCCAAGCGCGCTCTCCCACGGGGTCACGACCTTCGTCATATTCGATGTGGTCGATCAAGGTTTCGATGGGCTTGCCGATGAGGCCGCTTTCCTGAATGCGCTGGGGGAGCACGGCGGAGCGTTCGTCACGCCAACCGAGCTTCGCGATGAAGCGGTTCCACATGTGGCATTCCTCATCCGTGCGTGCGGTGCCACAGGCATGCACCCAGGCGAGTATCTCCTCATCGGTACCACCTGCGAGAGTGCGCGTTTGAAGCGCAGCATACTGCACGCCGAGAAAACGGCAGCACCGACCATCCAGCGTGTAAAATTGAGTGTCTCCCAACTGCGCCAAATAATCCGCAGGCAGCTCCTCCGCCGCATGCAGACGAATCTTGTCGAGCATGCGACCAAAATAGATGAAGCGGCCGACCTTGGCGTAGCAACTGCGGAGACCTGGGATGTGGGGCATGGGTGCCATTTTCCGCAGCCCGTCATTGATCACAATCACCCGTTTGCATTCCCATGAGCTAGGGCTGCGACACACGGATGCGTACAAAGACAGAACTGGACCCATTGACCGACAGTGTGAACACATGCTGGGCGCCGGTGCCGGCATCGCTAAAACCTGCCGTGCTCCAGCTTGCAGCATCGAGTGTCTGGCTCCATTCCGCTGCGTAGCTGATGCCGCTGACGCCTGTGGGTTCGGAAAAATTGTACACAATGGTGCTGCCATTGTATTGCGGCTGCGGGATCTGGCTCCGCCCGTTCTGCTGCGGATTCGAGCCGAAAGCGTATTCAAGCAAATTGGCGACCCCGTCGTGATCTGGATCAGCGGTGTTCGCGGCATTGCCAGCGTTGAGCAGGCTGCCGAAGTTTGTCAGCCGCCAGTTGTCGAGCACGCTCATTCCTGTGCCCATAAGTGTGATGTCGAAGGGGTTTTCGTCAGGGTCATTGCTGGTGATGTGGATGGCCGCCGTCTTGGCCCCGGCGCTGGTCGGGGTAAAACGCACGGTAAAGGCGGTGGTGCCGTTCGGGCCTGCCACGGGGCCTACAGGGGCGGAGATGAGGCTGAACATCACCGCGTCCGGCCCATCAAGGGACGGGGTGAGGCCGGTGAGATTGGATGCCGTGAGGTTCTTGACGAAGAACACAAGACTGGTGGCATTGCCGACGAGCAGATTGCCAAAATCTTTCGACCCGCCATCGGGGATGTTGTTGTTGAAAGGCTGCTCCACCGCAATGTCGGGGGCGTTCACGGTGAGTACAAAGGTGTCCGCAGCGGAAAGTGTGCCGTCGCTGACGGTAACCGTGATGGTGGCGGCCCCCACCTGGTTGAAGTTCGGCACCACAGTCACATTACGGCTCGCGCCACTGCCACCGAGGAAGATGCTTTCGTTAGGCACCAAGGCGAGGTTCGACGAAGTGGCGGTGACGGTCAGCGAAACAGCCGCAGTTTCGACATCATCAACAGTGAACGGCAGCGTGTTGGTCAGGGTGTTGTAAGTGATGACCTGATCCGTGATGTCGGTGATCGTAGGTGCATCATTCACTGCGGTGACGGTGAGCAGGAAGGTGTCGCTTGTTGTCGTGGTACCATCGTTCACCGTGACGGTGATGGTTGTGGTGCCATTCTGGTTGGCCGCCGGGGTCACCGTCACCGTGCGGTTCGCGCTGCTGCCGCCAAACACGATGCTGGCGTCCGGCACCAGAGTCTTATTGCTGGAGGCACCCGTCACCGTGAGGACGGACGCAGCCGTCTCCACATCTCCTACCGTGAACGGCAGCGCGCCGGTGCTGGCGTCTTCATTGATGGTCTGGTCGAGGATGTCGGAGATCGTGGGCGCATCGTTTACCGCTATCACATTCACGATGAAGGTGCGCACGACGGTGTTGTTGCTCACGCCACCATCATTGACCGTCACAGTGATGACGGCCGCGCCATTCGCATTGGCCACGGGCGTATAGCTGAGTGACCCGGTTGTATCTGGACTGTTGTAGCTGACGGTGGGATGAGGGATCAGGTTCGTGTTGCTCGACAGCGCGGTAACGATGAGCGTTTGGAATTCATTGGGGCCTGCTGTGATGCCACTGAGATTGATCGTCTGCAGGACGGCGTCTTCCAGAATGGCCGCCGGATTGCTGATGACATCCAGCGTGGGCGGGTCATTCACAGCCGTGACGGTGACAACGAAAGTCTGGGTAAAGAGATTGTTCACAGCCTGACCGTCATTGACCGTGACGGTGATCGTCGCCGTGCCGTTGGCATTCGCCACAGGGGTGTAGCTGAGTGATCCGGTCGTGCCGGGACTGGTGTAATTCACCGTCGGATTCGGAATCAGCGCGGTGTTGTCCGAGGTCGCCGTGAGGGTAATCGTCTGGCTTTCATTCGGTCCGGCGGTGATGCCACTGAGATTCACGGTCTGCTGCGCGGCATCTTCGGGGATGGCAGCGGGGTTGCTGATGACATTGAATGCCGGCGGATCATTCACTGCAATGACCGTGAGCAGAAAGGCGCTGTTCGTGGTCGTCGTGCCATCGCTGACGGTGACGGTGATCGTTGCCGTGCCATTCTGATTCGCTGCGGGTGTGACGGTCACTGTACGGCTCGCGCCACTTCCGCCAAAAACGATGTTGGCCAGCGGCACCAGCGTGGTGTTGGTCGAGGCTTTCGACAGCGTCAGGGAGGCGGCGGCCGTCTCTACATCGCCCACAGTGAAATTCAGCGCACCCGTGTTGTTGTCTTCATTGATCGTCTGATCAGAAATGGCCGTGATCGTAGGCGCATCATTCACCGCCGTCACATTCACGGTGAAAGTACGGACGATGGTGTTGTTGCTCACGTCACCGTCATTGACGGTCACGGTGATGGTGGCCGAGCCATTCGCATTCGCCACCGGCGTATAGCTCAAAGAGCCAGTCGTACCTGGGCTGGTGTAGCTGACGGTGGGATTGGGAATCAGGCTCGTGTTGCTTGATGTGGCGGTGACGATGAGCGTCTGCGATTCATTCGGCCCCGCTGTGATGCCGGTGAGATTGATCGTCTGCATGACGGCGTCTTCCAGAATGGCCGTTGGGTTGCTGATGACATCCAGCGTGGGCGGATCATTCACCGCGGTGACGGTGACGACGAATGTCTGAGTGAAAAGATTGTTTGCGGCCTGCCCGTCATTGACCGTGACGGTGATCGTCGCCGTGCCGCTGGCATTGGCCACAGGGGTGTACTTCAGGGAGCCCGTCGCACTAGGGCTGGTGTAGGTCACCGTGGGATTCGGGATCAGAGCCGTGTTGTCCGAAGTGGCCGTGACAGTGAGGGTTTGGGATTCATTCGGCCCGGCGCTGATGCCGGAGAGGTTCACAGTCTGCTGCGCGGCATCTTCGAGAATGGCGGTGGGATTGCTGATGGCATTGAGCGTGGGCGGATCATTCACCGCCGTGACCGTGAGCAAAAAGGTGCTGTTCGTGGTCGTCGTGCCATCGCTCACCGTGACGGTGATCGTCGCCGTCCCGTTCTGATTGGCTGCAGGCACCACGGTCACGGTGCGGCTCGCGCCACTGCCGCCAAAGGTGATGTTCGCATTCGGCACCA
This sequence comes from Verrucomicrobiota bacterium, assembly GCA_025360015.1. GTDB lineage: Bacteria > Verrucomicrobiota > Verrucomicrobiia > Verrucomicrobiales > Verrucomicrobiaceae > Prosthecobacter. Next base: position 243,284 of record JANYCZ010000059.1, read on the forward strand.
GCGTCGTATTGCTCGAAGCGCCCGTCAGAGTGAGGGCGCTTGCAGCCGTCTCCACATCTCCTACCGTGAAGCTCAGCGCTCCGGTGTCATTGTCCTCATTGATCGTCTGATTGGAGAGGCTGCTGAGCGTCGGCGCATTGTTTGTGCCTGTGCCGCTCAGGGCGATACTGAAGACGAGCGCGGCGCTGTCGTCGCTGCTGATCTGCAGCGTGGTGCTGCGTGTGCCCACAGCCGCCGGGGTGAAGACCACGGAGAACGTGGTGCTGGTGCCAGAGGCAAGGCTGGTCGTCATGCCGGCGGCGTTCACAGCAAAATCCGTCGCATTTCCGCCGGTCGCATTCACCCCGCTGAGATTCAGGGGCAGGTCGCCCGTGTTCTTGATCGTAAACGTCAGGCTCTGCGTCGCCGCCACCGCCACGCTGCCGAAAGCCTTGCTGCCGCCATTCGTGATGCCTGTACCCGCAGGCTGCTCAACCACGATCGACTGCGCTCGCGGTACGACGACCACAGAGGATGTGCCCGGAACTCCATTCGCAAACACCGTGAGCAGCGCCTGCCCGGGCGGAAACCCAGCGGTGGATGCCGAAGTGAAAGCGGTGGCGGACATGCTCGTCCCAGAGTCAGGCAGGAGAAAGCTGGTCTGACCGCTGCCAAGACTGCGAAGCTGCACCAGCGGATAACTGGTGGCCGAATCTTGAAAGCCCCCGCTAGACCCGCCCGAAACACCCGTGAACCCGCTGCCCGCGAGTGTGAAGCGCCCAGTAGCATCGCTGGTCACCGTGCTGATCTGCGGCTGCGCTGAGGGTGCAAACCCGAGACCAAAATCGAACAACTCCGAGGTGTTGCTCACGGAACCGCCACCAATCAAAACCCTGCCATTCGGAAGCAGCGTCATGGCAGTAGATGACCGCGATACAGACATGTTTCCAGCCGGGCTCCATAAGCCGGTCACGGGATCATAAATCTCGGAACTCGCAAGGCCGCTTGAAGCATTGCTGCCACCTGAGACAAGAACCTTTCCATTGGGAAGCAAGACTGACTGATGGTTGTAGCGTGCGGCTGCCATCGATCCCGTCGAGCTCCACACACCCGTCACGGGATCAAAAATCTCAGCGCTCGCATATGGGACGATCAAGGGATTCATCGTGCATCCCCCGGCCACCAGGACTTTGCCATTAGCCAAAAGAGTGGCCGTGTGCATCTGGCGGGGGGTGACCATGCTGCCGGTAACCGTCCACAAGCCAGTCGCTGAGTCATAAAGCTCACATCCTGCGAGACCGACATCTCCATATCCATTAGCAGAACCTCCGGCCATCAGCACCTTGCCATTTGAAAAGGCATTCGCGGTATGATACTGTCTGGATGAGTGAAGGCTTCCCGTGCTGCTCCAGGTGCCTGAAGCAGGATCGTAAAGTTCGCAGCCGGACATGCCATTTGGATTTCCGCCAGCGACGGCGAGCACCTTGCCATTGGGCAGTAGCGCTGTGGCAAATCGATAACGGGTGGTCTTCAATGCGCCGCTGGTGCTCCAAGTGCCCGCTGACGGATCGTAGAGCTCCGTGCTTGATATGAAACTGAATGACGGGCCGATCCCTCCGATCGCCAGCACTTTGCCACTGGGCAGCAGGACGGCCGTATGCTCACCACGAGCCTGCGACATGGCTCCGGTGCCAGACCAAGTGCCAGCGCCAGCGTCATAGAGCTCCACCGAGGTCAGGTAAGATCCCGAAGAGGACCCTCCCGCTGCAAGCACCTTGCCGTTCGGCAATAGTGTTCCCGTATGATAGATCCGCGCAGTCGCCATCGCCCCCGTGCTGCTCCACGCCGGACTGGCCGATGTAAAAACTTCAACACTCGCGGTCACGATGGCGTATGTACCCATTCCGCCCGCAAACATGACGGCACCGCCCGGCAGCAGTGTTGCAGTCGCGTCCGAACGCTGGTTCGCCATTGAAACGGTGGCACTCCAGGTGCCGGTGCCGGGATTGTAGATCTCTGCGCTCGTCAGCATGACCCTGCCCGGCCCCATCATTACATAGCCCCCCGCAGTCAACACCTTGCCGCTCGGCAGCAGCACCGCCTGATGGGAGACACGCGCCGCCGCCATCGCACCCGTGACACTCCATGAGTTTGTCCCCGGATCATACAGCTCCGCACTCGCCAGTGTACTCGTCTCCTGCCCCCCTGAAACGAGCACCTTCCCATTCGGCAGCAACGTGGCCGCATGAAGCCGCCGAGCCGTCGCTAGTGAGCCAGCCGCACTCCACGTGCCTGCCACGGGATCGTAAAGCTCAGCCGAGGCAAGTTGGGCCGAAGATCCGGAGCCCCCAACGACAAGCAGTTTGCCATTGGCCAGCAAAGTAGCGGTGTGGGATTGACGCCCAGTAGTCAATGATCCCGTGGCCGTCCATGTGTTTGACGCAGGATCATACAGTTCCGCCTGGGTGTTGACGCCGCTCGAATCAGCTCCAACCACCAGCACCTTCCCGTTCGTCAGCAACGTCGCAGTGTGCAAAGCGTGGGTGGTTAACGTATCTGGGGTTTTGGTCCAGTTGCCCGAGGCAGGATCGTACAGCTCCGCTCCCAAGTAGGGAGAACCATAACCAACCAAATAATCACTTATTCCACCCGTGAAGAGCACCTTGCCATTCGGCAGCATGGTCAGCGTTCCATTGTAGGCACGATGCTGGGGCGTTCCCGTGGTTGTCACAATCCCACTAGCCGGGTCGTATAACTCAGCCGTCGAGGCAAAAGCGGTCGCAGTGCTGCCCCCGACAATCAGCACCTTCCCATTGTTGAGCAAAACCGAATTGTGATCGTACCGAGCCGTTAGCAGCGATCCGCCGCTCACAAACGCATCCGCCCCCACGGCTGGTGAGGAAAGCAAGACTCCAGCCAAAGCCAGAATGAGAAAGCGGACGAAATTGAGAGCCATAAAGCCATGCAGCCTAGCAAGGACCGCATGCACTGGAAGCTCAATCTTTAGCCACCCACGCCCAAGCGCCTAATGGAAATACGCAGCCTGCGGTCTTACGGCGGCGGCAGCGGCACGTCATTGATCTTGGGCGGAGCGGGCGGCGCGGGGATCGGCGTGGACGGCGGCGGAAGAATCGGATTGGGCGGCAGGCCGGTACGGGCTGGCGGGGCATTCATGCTGCGGCGCTGCTGCGTCCCCAGTCCTTGATTCGGTGCTGGCGTCTGCTGGGTGGGGATGGCGCTCCTGACCTCCACTGGCGGAGCGGCGCTGGCATCCGCAAAGCTGACCCAGCCGGCCTGATCGCCCTTCTGCAACTGGATGCGGGTCTTGTCCACGCTCTCGCCGGGTTTGACGGCGCGGATCTTGATGCCCATCTCGTTTTCCGAACCAATGCGGGCCTCCATGACCTGTGAACTGATGCGGTCCACCAGCACGGCGACGATGCCACCATCGATCTCGTAGATGCCGGAGAGGCTCAGGTTGTCGGAGAAGTTTGGGCCGGCGGGTGCATCGGGCGAAGGCAGGTCCTTGGTGGTGAAAATGGAGCGCTCCCACAAGGCGGCGAAGTGCTCCAGCTTCGGAAATGGCACGGGGGGGCCGTTCTGCTTTTTGGGCTCCTGGGCGGAGGCGTTCGTGGCCATCATCGCCAGGCCAAGCAGAGAGAATGACAACAGGAAAAGTTTCATGGCTAGTTCACTTTGCTGACCTTGGGGGCTGATTTTTCACGGTAGAACTGCGTGAACTCGACCTCGGCGTTGATGGTCTTGTTTGTCCCGCTGGGATTGATCTGCATGCGGGTGATGCCGAGAAAACTCTGCGGCTGCTGCAGTGCGTGCAGCCAGCCAAAGAAGGCCTTCTCCTGCGCTCCGGCGATCGTGATCTTCACGGTCGCCTTGTCAAAGTAGCCGAGGCTTTCCTCCACTGGCAGACCGTCTGGACCCAGGACGCGTGCGGCTTCGATGAACTCTTTGCCGCCGATGCTGAGGCCCATTTTTTCCGCCTCTCCCGTTATGACTTCCAGCATCTTGGCCGAGGCTTCCTGCCCGCTGGTGAAGTTGGGGCAGCGCTCCTCAAGCCAGCCGTACTTGTCCGCCCAGTCTGCGCCTTGAGAGATGGCGAGATTCATCTCACCGAGGCGATCACGCAGCGTGTCGTTCTCCTCGCGGATGGCCATGTAATTTTTGAAGGCATACATGAGCCCGCCACCGCCGATGATGGCGAGGAACAGGAAGGCGAAGACGCCGAGCAATACTTTCTCACTCTTCTTCATTCGCCTACCCCTCCCTTCAGTTCAAAGGTGGCGCTGTTGTCGCTGGCGATGACCACCGGCGGCCCGTTCAAGGCGAACAGAGCCAGCGCTTCGAGGGACTTGAGCGCCTGAGTGTATTCCAAAGCGAGGGATGCGGAGGGCATGCGGCCACGCAGATTCATGCGCTCCGGCGTCCATTCCCAGTGCGTGATGGAGGCCTCCTTGGAAGATTCGGGCTCCATGCAGTGCAGCAGAAATTGCTGCGGCCACGTCGTCGGGTCCACGGCAGGCGCGGCCTCATGCCATGCCTTCTTGTGATCCATGACCCGCGAGGCTCGCGGTGTGAGATTGGCAACTTTTTCGCGCAGCAAGTTGCGCTCCTGCAAGGCAAGCGAAGTAAGCGTGGCGACGATGGCAATCGCTGCGGCGATCACTGTCCCTGTCGCGAGCGCCATGAAACGTGTCTTGGACCGGCGCATCTGGCTTTGACGCTCGGCGGTCACATCCTGCGGCATGATCAGGCTGGAGCCGCGCTCAGGCATCGTGGGTGCGGGCATGTCGCAGCGGTAGGCCGTCAAACCTGTGACACGCTGGATCTGCGCGACGTCACCTTCATCAATCCACAGCACGATGCTTTCGAGCCGACCCAGCACTCCTTGGAAACCAAGCTGCAAACAGATGTTGTTCAACTCCGCGAGTGCGTTTCCGTCCAGCTTGTTCGCGGAGAGTGGCGTGCAGTAGATCAACTGCGATCCGCTGGTGATGGCGACGACAAGACGACCAAGTTCACGGAAGATCGTGAGGCTGTTCTGCACCAGCGGGTAGCACAGTGCATGCAGCGTCACTTCATCCGGCAGGCGCGCGGTGTCGGTCAGCGGTGTCGGCAGGTCTTTGAGCGCGAGGATGCGCGTGAGATACGCGCCTTCCTTCCCCTGCATGTTGCGCACCTGCACGCTGGACTCTTCGTCCTCGGCCTTGATGCCCATGCGTTCGAGATGCAGCAGCGCCATGCTGCGCAGATGTTCGGGCTGCCCCTTGAGCCAGGCAGGCAGCGCCCAGAAATACACCGTGGGAAGTGCGAGCACGCGGCGCTGCGCCTCTTTGCCAAATCGCGCGCCTTCGGCGGTCTGCTCGCCATTCAACACACAGGCAGCGCCCTCCGCACCGGTCCAGCTTTGCCAGACGTGTGTGCCGGGGAGCAGCAGCTCGCAGGGTGGTTTACGTGTTTTTGCCATGGGCGGGGATTTCACCACGCCAGACGGCCCTGCCGTCCTGCGTGATGAGGATGAGTTTGCGTTGCAGGGGTCCGAGCGAGCCGACGCTCTCGATGCGGCGGATGGGACCAGCGAATTGAATCCATTGCGTGAGCTGTGCGACGATCTGCGGCTGAAACACACCCAGCAGCTGCGCCACCTGCGGCACGCTGCCGAGGCGCACATCGTCCTGCGTGTGCAGCGCGCCATCGCGCCCGGCACGCAGCGTGAGCAGCGGCTGCACGCGCTCCATCGGCACATCGGCCAGCAGGGCGATGAGCTCTGGACGCGCGTCGTTCACATCCACGCGGCCATCGCCAAACACCGTGAACCACTCGCGCCAGTCAGGCCGCTCGATATTGACGATGTCCATGCCGCGCACCAGCAGCATCTCCTCGACTTCTTTGAAGGGGTGGTTGAACGGCATGCCCTCGAAACCCATCTTTTCGTACTCGCGTTTCTCGGCACCGTTGAGGCTGACATTGGCATCGGCATCCACCCAGTCCTTCAGGGCGTCGCATAGGGCGGAGACAAAATCCGGCTTGAAGCCCCAGCTCGTGAACAACCGGCGCAGCAGCACCTTGTCACCGGTCTGGATGAGATGATTGGCGTTCAGCCGCGCCTCCTCGGCCACCAGCTTGACGTTATACCCACCGCCGTCATTTGCGCTGAAGTGCAACAGCGGATCGTCCTCACGCATGACGGGATGCCGCGCCACCTCGATGCCCATTTCCGCATAGCGTTTGGCAAAAATTCGCCCCCGCATCATGCGTGTGTACTGGGAGTCCGCCTGCAAGGCCTTGGCTCCCGCAAACATGACCATGCCCAGAATCGCGATCATCCAAAACACCACAATGAGCGCAGATCCGCGCCGCAATGCCGAATGCCGGATGGCAATTAGCGAAGGAATAACCAAGCCACGCGACAGCGTCTTGGAGTGCGGTGGCAAGCGCAGCGCGACACCGCTTTCGCCAGCCGGCTTCACAACCAAAGACTCACCAGCGTTCGAAAGCGACATCACGGCCGCCGACGCGACGAAGCCGCCGGATCTTGCCGATCGGATCGCCTTGTCTTCGGTTACTGGAATTTCATTCGTCATTGCGGTGGGAGCGCCTGCGGCACGCTGACCTGGGCCAGATCATTCGCGATCCAAAACGTGTACTCGTGCTCACGCGGATCGGCGGTGAAGGCAAACTTGAGCTTCATGAAGAGCGGCGGCTTGGGGTTCTTCTTCGGATCCCAGCTCGTGAACCATTTCTTCTCCTCGGGCTCATAAAACTGCCACTGCATCTCCTTGAGCCCGTCGAGGATCGGCAGCTCGGCGATGAGATTGAACTCATCCGCCTTGCGGGACTTGGGGTTGAGCTTGAAATGGCGGACGACGAGGCTGAGGTCCTTCGTCTCCCGGTTGCGCACGACGCCGAACTCAACGGCGTCGGCAAGCTTCAACTGACGTTCCCAGGCGAAGGGCATGTGGCCTCCCGCGATGAACAGATTGCCCGAGGCACCGCGCGCCACCTTTTCCATCCCGGCGGTGAGCTGGATGCCCGGGTCCATGGTTTCCATGTAATCGCGCCATTGCGTGACAAAATTGCTGATGCGCGTCTCCGCCACCCGCGCGCTGCTCATGGATTTCCCCAGCTGCATGGCACCATTCGCCACGCCATAAACGGCGCTCAGGATGAAGCCGATGAGCGCCATGGCCATGACGACTTCGAGCAGCGTGAACGCGGCCTTAGATCGGACTGTGGGGCGAATACACATAGGTTTCCATGCTGCGTTTCATGCGCCGCGTGCGCCCGTCTTTGATCCATGCTTCGGCGCGGATGCGAAACATGTGGTCGAGTTCGACCTTGTCTTTGTTGATGAGTTTGACCTTCTCAATAGTGGCGCTGGCATCAATGTGATCTGCGGTGGGATTGAATGAAATGCTGGCAGCCTTGAACTCGGGCTGATGCGCCACTTCGGCGAGCACGGACTCCAGCACGCGCAGCACCTGAGCCTCCTGCCGCGCGGAGGTGGATGCCTTCGCGATCTCCTCAATCGCCCGCGTCATGCTCACTGCGACGAGCGAAAACAACGCGAGAGCGAGGATGATTTCGAACAAGGCGAAACCACGCGCAGAGGAGGATGTGCGTGCGTGTTTCATCCTTTGACCTCAATGGATTTGCGTTTGGCACACGCGGTGAGCGGATCGAACCCAATCTCGATCTGTCCCGCAGGACCGCTGATGCGCACGTCGATGGGCTCGCAGATGCCGCTGGGGCTGAACTCCCAGGCTTCCCCTCGCTTGGGCTTGCGAAAAGCCTTCTCGCCAAAACGACGCACCAGCAGCATGCCGCTGAATTCATCGCTCGTGCCAAAGGCTCCGGTGGTAAGCTCCATGCGCACCGTCTGCTGGCTGTTGAGCGCCTGCAGCATGTTTTGCCGCGCCGTGGTTTCGATCATGGCCGCCGCACGCCGCAGCTTGTCTTCAGCACGCACACCAGAAATGCTCACGACCGCGATGCCAATAATCAGCAACGTCAGTGACATCGCGACAATGATCTCCAGCAGCGTGAAGCCACGCGCCAGCGTCTTGGAGTGCGGTGGCAAGCGCAGCGCGACACCGCTTTCGACGGCAGAATTGGCAACCGAAGACACACAAACTCTGGAAAGCGGCGTCACATCCCCCGCGCTCCAAGACGTGGACGCGACGAAGCCAGCGCCAGATCCTTCGGATCGGCCTGCCTTACCTGCAGTCACTGGAATTTCATTCGTCATTCTCGTTTCGTCGTTACTGATCCCAGCTGCCGATGTCGTCAGCATTGTCAGCCACGCCGTCAGGGCCGGCCGAATAGACATCGAAGCCGGTCTTGTCCTTCACGCCGGGGCGGCGGTAGTGGTAGGCGTTGCCCCACGGATCGATGGGCAGCTTTTTAAGCTTCGGACTCCAGCTTGTCGGCGCGGGGCGTCCGGTCGGTTTTTCCACCAGGGCGGAGAGCCCCTGTTCGGTGGTCGGCAGGAACATGTTGTCCACCTCATAGGCGCGCAGCGCGGAGCCGATGCTGCTGATGTTGCCTTTGGTGGTGGTTTTTTTGCCGCCTTCAAGCACGCCGCCAAAATTGACGATGGCAGCGCCCACAAGGAGCGCCACGATGGCGAGCACGAGAATCATCTCGACGAGGGTAAAGCCGGACGTCGGGAGGCGTGGTTGGGTTTGCGTGTGTTTCATGAGGATGGGTGGATGCTATTTGTTGATGCTGGAAATGGTCTGGAAAATGGTGGTCATCATCAGATAGGCCATGAGGCCGACCATGCCCGCCATCAGGCAGACGATGAGGGGCTGAATGAGCGCGGCGAGCGTGTCGATCTTCTTGCTGAGCTCGCGGTCAAACCGCTCACCGGCGCGTGCCAGCGCGGCAGGCATGTCGCCGGTCTGCTCACCCACGTTCACCATGTCGATGAGCAGCGGCGGGAACTGCGCACTGCGGTCCAGCGCACGCGAAAGCGCAACGCCTTCGCCCACATTCCGCATCACGCTTTCAAAGCCCTGCTGCAGATAAGGATTGTCGATGGCCTGATGCGTGAGCTGCATGGCCTGCACCATGGTGAGTCCATTGCCCAGCAGATTCGCCATCGTCTCCAAAAACTGGACGTAAAACCGCGCGCGGAAGATGCCGCCGAAGAGCGGCAGGCGCAGCTTGAAATGCGCCCACGGAATGGCCGACTCAGGGCGCGCAATCCACGCCTTGCCGAGAATGTACGCAGCGATGCCGCCGAGAATGATCATCCACCAGGTCGCCTTGAAGGTGTCGCTGACCTTCAAAATAATCTGTGCGGCAAAGGGCAGCGAGCCACCGGTCGAATCCAGCATCTCCGTGAGCTTCGGAATGAGATACACCACGAACAGCAGCGTGACGGCAACCGCAGCGACGATGAGAAATGCCGGATAGAGCAGCGCGGAGAACACCTTCGACTTCAGCGCCTGCAAGGACCGCATGTATTGCGCCTGGCGCTTCAAGATGGTGCTCAGCGAACCGCTGGCTTCACCCGCAGAGACGAGCGCGCAGAAGAGCTTGCCAAAGCTGGGACTGGTGGCCGCGATGGCTTTGGAAAATGCCATGCCATCCCGCACTTTACCACGCAGCACGGTGGCGAGTGTTTTGATGCCGGAAAGTTCACGGCGGCGCTCCATCGTGGCAAGAGCAGGCTCAAGCTGGATGCCCGCACCGACGAGGTCGGAGAGTTCTTCGATGAAGAGCACCACCTGTGGGAGCTTGAGCTTGATGGGCCCAGTGATCGTTTCGGCCGCCGCTGCACTCTGCTTTGCCTTGGTCGCAGGAGTGGCTGCGGCTTTGGCCTCGCCCGCAGTTTCCAGTTTAATGGGTTGAATCTTCTTTTTCCCCAGCAGTGCAAACGCCTCACCACGATCAGACGCAGCCAGCTCCCCGGTGATGAGACCGGAAGGACCGTGAGCGCTGTAAACGAAGGTGGGCATGGGTTAGGCAGCTAAGCGGGTGGGCGGCATGGCCGTCGTCTGCGGCGCGTGATTGCGGTCGCTGGCGGCCGTGACGCTGAGGACTTCTTCGATGGTCGTCTCACCACTGAGCACTTTTTGGAAGCCGTAGCCGCGCATGGGGATGTAGCCATCCTTGAGGGCCTGCTTGTGAAACTCCGCAGGATGCGCGCGGCTGTTGATGAGATGCTGCAACGCGTGCGTAACAAGACAGACCTCATAAATGGACAGACGCCCCTGAAATCCGCTGCCACGGCACGCTTCACACCCCACCGCACGCATGATATTGCCTGGCAGATGCGAAGGAAAGCCGATGGATTTGAGGTAGCTCTCCTCCACCTGCGTGGGGGTCTTGCACACCGGGCAAAGTTTGCGCACGAGACGCTGAGCGAAGAAGGCACGCACCGCGCTGGAAACAAGGAAGGGCTCCACACCCATGTCGATGAGTCGCGTGATGCCACCGAGGGCATCATTCGTATGCAGCGTGCTGAAGACCAGATGCCCAGTCAGAGCCGCGCGCACAGCGATCTCCGTGGTTTCAAGATCGCGCATTTCCCCGATCATCACCACGTTCGGATCACCGCGCAAAATGCTGCGCAGTCCCGCACCAAAGGTAAGCCCGATCTCAGGCTTCACCGCGATCTGCACAATCCCAGGCATCTTGTACTCCACCGGATCTTCAATCGTCACGATACGCCGATGCGTCTGATTGAGGTCGGTCAGAAAAGCATACAGCGTCGTCGACTTCCCGCTGCCCGTAGGTCCCGTGATCAGAATAATGCCATTCGGCAGCTTCAGCAGTTCATCCACCACAGGACGAATATTATCAGTCAGCCCCAGTCGATTCACCGTCACCTGCTGCTGCGCCAGCAGACGCAGGCTGATGCTTTCCCCTTCGACGGAGGGGATGGTGGCCACACGCACGTCGATGGAGAGGCCGTCGAGTTCGAGGCCGATGCGGCCGTCCTGCGGGAGACGCTTCTCGGCAATGTCGAGACGCGCCATGATCTTGAGACGCGCGATCACGGAAGCTTGCAGCGACTTGATGTTCTCCGGCACCGCCAGTTCTTCCAGACGTCCATCAATACGGTAGCGGATGCGCAGGCGGTCCTGCTGCGGCTCCACATGGATGTCCGTGGCGCGTTGTTCCAGACCACGCCGGATGATTTGATTCACAAACCGCACCACCGAGGCCTCTTCGTCCTCGGGCTCATCGAGCACCGTGACTTCATCACGCAAATCTTCCGCGCCCCAGTCAGCACGACCGCGCAGGATTTTTTCAAACGTATCGGCACCCAGGCCATAGAGCTTTTGCAGACCTTCGACAATGCGCGTGCGCTGCCCCACATGCCACACCACCGGCATCGACAGACTCGCGGCCACACGCTGATGCGCCACGAGGCTCAGTGGATCAAACGTCGCAATGTGCAGCGTGCGTTCCACCTCCTTGCCGTCATCGCTTTTCGTTTCCTCCGTGAAAACAGGCAGCAGCCGATGACGCAGCGCGATCTCCGCCGGCAGCATCCGTCGCATCCCCTGCTCCGTCGGCTGGTCTTCATCCTTCGGCTCCCACCACGGCAGGTTTAGAGTCTTGGCCAGCGCCGCCAGAAAGTCCCGCTCGCGCACGCCTTCACAATCCAGCACCGCATCCACAAACGACGTTTGATTGAAACACGCCTCCTCCACCGCCTGCCGCACAGCAGGAAGATCGGCACAACCCGAGTCTTTGAGGATCTGATCAATGAGTGGAAGCATGAGAACTGAACGCCTAAATTCTGCCTTACAATACCCTATAATTATGGTTTTTCATAGAAATGGCAAGTTTTTAATACATCTAAACCATCTGGAGAGCCGAAAAGTTCACCCTTCCCTCCTTCAACATAGCCTTCACATGAGGGCGCTTCGAGGCATCCTTGGAAGGGTCCTGCGGCTTCGGGAACGATACCCGCGAGGTCAGAGTTCAGCCAAAAACACAGGAAAACAGAATGCTCATCCGGAAGGGATCTATTGGGTCTCAGCCTACGCCATGATCTCCTTCACCACATTTCCGTGCATATCGGTGAGACGAAAGTCGCGCCTTTCACGTCGCCGCCCGCCATCCACAGGATGATGGCCTTGTTGTTGTGGTCACGTCCATCGCCACCTTGCGCGGGTAGGGTACGGCCAAATTCACCGCCCCAGACCACAAGCGTGTCCTTGAGCAGTCCGCGTTCCTTGAGATCGGTGATTAGCGAGGTGCAGGTGTGGGCGTTGCAGGAGTATCATCAGTTGCTTGGAGCAATAGACACTCTACTTTTTTCCCGTCATGAGCCATCCACGCCCGATCCTAATTTCCGACGTTAATCCTGATGTCTTGCTCGAGCGTGTGCCTCTGACTGGTGAGTCAGGCACAAGTGCTTACGATGAAGATTGGTTGCAGAATCTGCTCTACAAGCACCCGCAGGCACTTCCGATTTACGAGATCAACCCGACATTTGCCGGTTTGATTCCAATCTGTCGCGAACTATCAACTCCGGCTGGTCCTCTGGATGTTCTCTATGCAACCCCCGAGGGACGTATCGCTGTCTTGGAGGCCAAGTTGTGGCGTAACCCCGAAGCTCGACGAAAGGTGGTCGGACAAATACTCGATTACGCCAAGGAGCTGAGTCACTGGACTTACGAGACTCTGGATGCAGCCGTGATGGCAGCCCGGCGCCGTGATGAAGGGAAGGCACAATCCCTCTTTGACCTCGTGAAACAGCAGCGTCCCGAATTGGATCAAGCACAATTCTTTGACTCGGTTTCGCGCAGTCTCCGGCGTGGTGATCTTTTGCTTCTGATCGCGGGTGATGGCATCCGAGAGAATGTCGGTGCGATCACCAACTTCATCGAGGACCACGGGACACTTCACTTTACCTTTGGTTTGATCGAGATGGCGATCTTTCGCTTGCCCGATGGTTCCCATCTTGTCCAACCGCGTGTCCTGGCACATTCAGAAGTGATTCGACGTGTGATTGTTGATGTTCGTGGCGGTCAATTGATCGCACCAGAAGAAGCGCCGGATGAAGCGGCTGACACGGTGCTTCGGCCCGATCTCGATGAGCAGCGCGACAAATTCAAAAAGTTCTGGGAGGAATGGCTGGAGAAATATCCTCTCGATGACAAGAGCCAGCCAATCAAAAAACCCACCACATGGACAAATCAATTCTTTGACATGCCGAAGGATTCGAGAGGGCGAATAGCCGCTGTAGCAGCTGATGGGAGCGGGAGCGCAGGTGTTTATCTCAACTTCCCAAGACAACCCATCAGTGACTTAATTTACGAAACCTTGTTGGCAGACAAAGCAGTCTTAGAGCAGGAAGTTGGTCAGCCACTCCAATGGAAGCGGACTGACAAATGGCAATCTGTGCAGGTGTGGCGTAAATATGGTGATCGACTTCTACCCGAACACAGGACTGAATCACAGAAATGGCTTGGCGATGTCGTGAATCAATTCGTCAACGCCTTCCGTCCTCGCATCGACGCGGCGCTACGTGAATCGGCACAGTCATGAGGCGTGGCCGCAAAATTGAAAACCACTGACTCATGATATGAGCGATCATGTTCCGCTACCCGATCACTTGCGGATGTTTGTAAACTCCTGCCTATGGAAATCTGCCAAGACCTACGCTGAGACCTGGCCGCACGAATACATTGTCCGGGACCGCGTTGATCAGGACAAATTCGTCCAACTAGTTCACCACATTCGAGCACATGGATGTCCGGCTCCTTTTTACCAGACAAGCTACATTTACTTCAACGAGGACGGGAGACTTTATTGGACGATGGGCGCACCCGTTGGAGAAACGACGATCATCAACAGATGCAGGGAAGAAGATTCTTATGAGCAGCGCCTCAAGGACCGGAGTTTGCCGGAATCCAAAATCTGATCCCTACGCCTTGGCCGCTGCCCGCTTCCCTGCCTTCTTCGCCATGGCCCGCTTCGGCCTCGCTGGCGGCAACGGCAGCCCGAACTTGAGCCGACTGCCGATGGTGGCGGTGTATTTGGTCTCTGGATCCCACAGCATGCGGGTCCATTCAGAAACATTGCCTGGGGTATCGGGCAGCTCGGGTTGTGTCTTGGTGCTCATGGCTTGCCGGGTTTCGAGCGGAGTTTTAAAAATCGACGCTCGATGAGTGGCAGCGTCCATATTTCTAGCTCGGACATCGTATCCGCACAACAAAACGTATTCCCGCGCGGTCTTGGCACCTATTTGACGGCCAAAACCTGCGCCACCATCGCATCCAACGACCCGTTCTTGATCGCAATCACCCCCTTCGGATCAATCAGATACAGTGTTGGAAAATTGCGCAGATTGTACAGCGAGGTGTTGGGCCCGCTACTGGTGTTGTCGAGCACGTTGCGGAAGCTCACCTGGTAATCAGCCAGCGCCTTTTTGGCCTCGGTCTCGATGTCGGTGTTCACCCCGATCACGATCCCGTTCTTCTCTTTGAGCTGCGCGGCAGCCTGATTCATTAGCGGCAGAGTGCCGTGGCAGGCATGGCACCAGCCGCCCCAGAAGATGATGATGACGTATTTGCCACGGTAGTCGCTGAGTTTGAAATTCACGCCGTCAGCGTCCTTGCCCTCGATCTCCGGCGCCTCACACCCGACCTGCAGGTTGGTCATCTCAAACAGCATCTTGGCGGTGATGTCAGACAGCTTGAAGCCCTGAATCGTGACGTCCGCGTAATCGGCATTGAGCTGCTGAAAGCATTCCAGCGCCTTGTCCTTCGAAGCAGCGGCGGAGACGCGGTCGGCCGAGGCGTCGAAGTTCTTGAAGTGGATCGCACCGAGGGCATACAGCGCAGCGGCCTTCTCCTCGCGATGGGTGTTCTTCTCGATCACCGCCTTGAGCACCGGCTCAGCGGGCAGGCCGTGGTATTCGAGCTGCTTCACGGCTTCGGCGATACCCGCGCGATCCGCAAAGGTCGTTCCTAGCATCTTCAGTGCCTCCTGGCCTTCAGGAAAACTCGCCGCGCCCGTCACCAGCCAGTTCACCCCTTTCACCACATCTGGCTGATCCAGATTCGCCTGCACCAGTTTCATCATCTTCGTCGCATAAGGCTCCGCACTCGGAATGCTGGCACGAAACTTGTTTTTCTCCTCCTCCGTGGCCGCAGCGATGAGCTTCTGCGTATTCGCACGCACCGAGTTTTCGTATTCATCAATGATCGCGCGGATTTCCGTGGCGAGAGGCGAGGCCGGAGCCTGGGCCAGAATGGAAACAACGGACAGGAGCAGGAGGACGATGGATCTCATGATGAATCAGCAAAGAAAATAACGGGAACGGCAGCCAAGCAGCGGCACAGCGGCGACCAGACACAGCAGCAGGCTGCCCGGCTCTGGGACGACCATGAACGACTCATAGACATTGTCATACACCAGCACCGGCACACCGTAGTTGTCCGTATGCTCTGCAAGGATGAAAGTCTTGTCCGCAAGACCGGTGCCAGGTGCATCCACCCGATAAACGGTGCCGTCGGTCAGTCCGGTGAGCGTGATGTTAAACCCGCCCGCACTGTTGCTAAACCCGCTGGCCACGAGGATGCCCGTCGCATTGTTGTAAATATCGACCTCTTTGCCCGCCAGCCCTTCTCCCGGCGTGTAAAAGGCATCCGCCAGAAGAGTGTCCTGAAACACGGATCCCGTCAGAATCGCATCTGAAATGTAATTGACTCCATCATACCGAAACTGCGACGCCAGGTGCTCCGTGATGAGGTACGGCCCGGTGGCTGCGACATTGCTCCCAGGAATCGCAACGCTTTGAAACCCGATGCCGATCTCCTTCATGCTCGCGCTCAGCAGCAGATCCCGATGTCCCGCGGGACTCTGAATGCCATTGCCATAACCTGCCGCCGCTCCATTGCCATCCCCCCAGTCGAGCACAAAGGCGCCATGCGCATGAAAAGGCGACTGCGCGGAGGAAAACAAGTTCTCGCCCACATTCAACCAGTTGGCGCTATAACCGCCGTTCACGATGCGCTGATCGAGGGTGTTGCCGTCCAGCGTATGCGACTGCTGGTCGGCGGTCACCATCAGGTTGGAGTAGCTGGTGGCCGAGACATTCAAAGCATTGTTCCATGCCAGTGGAGGCGCCGCCACCAGACTGGAAAACTGGGTGGCCAAATCTGAGGCGCTGGTGCCAAAAAAGTTCAGCGCATAAGCAATGCTCGGATCATTCGACTTGGTACCAGCCCACACTCCTGAAGAGGAAAAATTCGCCACATTGGCCAGCTCCCCCTGAGGATCGCTGCGGAAGCGATTGGTCAGTTCCAGCATGTACTGCTGTTCCACTGTTGGATCAGCCGCACCCGCCACTCCGGCCAGCAACCCGGCGGCACAAAGCACGCCAGCACGCCACCTTCGCCATGGAAGGAGAGGCGTTTTTGCTGAATCCGACACAAGAGGGTTCACTCGCTTAACTTATGGTAATTATACAACGATGCCAAGCCCGTTATCACTTTGCAGCACAAAGTTTCACTTGCAGCATTAACTTTGTCACGCAAAGTAACTCCCATGAGCACGACCGACGCCGCCCTGGAGAACCTCCGCATCATCCGTTCTTTGATGGAAAAGGCGCACATCTACCGCGCCGTCTCCGCTCCAGCGGCACTCACCGGCGGTGTTTTGGCTCTTATTGCCTCGGGATGGCCCGTCTGGCATGCCCTGAGCCACCAAGGCGATGCCGTGATGTGTGACAGCTGTTTCCTGGAAACCTGGCTCATCATTCTCGCCATCGCTTCCTCCTTGAACGTCTTCCTGCTCGCCAAAGAGGCCCGCCGCCGCACCCAGCCCTTCGTCTCCGCCGGCATGCGCATGGCACTCCGCGCCTTCGTTCCACCTTTGCTTGTCGGCGGCAGTGTCGGCATTGGCCTGATCGTGTTCCTGCACAATCTCACGCTCGCCGCGCTCATCTGGGCGCTGTGCTACGGTCTCGCCCTGCTCAGCACGGCCAGCTTTTCACCGCGCTCGCTGGTGCGCCTGGGCTGGGCTTTCGTTATCACGGGTCTCCTCACCTTCTTCACCTGGGCCGCTTGCAGCGATGTGCGCCTCCTTGCCAGTGATCTCGCCCCCGCTTCCCTCGTCATGGGCCTCACCTTCGGCCTCCTGCATATTGTTTACGCCCTCGCCGTGTTCTTCAGCGCACAACCTGCGGAGGTGCTGGCGGAATGATTGACTTCGATCAAATCGACAAGCTCATTCACGAAAAGGGCCGCCTCTCCATTATGACGCTGCTTTCCACGCGCGGCGAATGGGCCTTTCAGGACCTCAAAGCCGAACTCAGCATGAGCGACGGCAATCTCATCTCCCATCTCCGTACCCTCGGCACGGCTGGTTACATCAAGGAGACCCGCGACGAATCCGGCACCCGCCCGCGCACCAGCTACGAACTCACCCCCCCCGGACGCAAGGCCTTCAAAGACTACGTCGAAGTCCTCGGCGAGATCGTCAAAGCCGCCCAGCAGAGCTGATCCGCAGTTTTTACCCATTCACTTTGCCACACAAAGCTAACAACACCATGAACATCATCCTCGCTCAACATCACGGCATGTGCTTCGGCGTCCGCGACGCCCTGCGCACCACCCGCGCGGCCGCTCAGCGCGCTCCGCTCACCATCCTCGGTCAGCTCGTTCACAATCCGCTCGTGGACCGCCATCTCGCCACCCTTGGTGCGCAGCGCGGCGATCTGAACGATCTGAGCAGCGCCACGACGCACCAGGTGGCAATCACCGCCCACGGTGCCTCGGACCGCCATCGTCAGGCCTGGCAAAGCGCCGACCACACCGTCATCGACACCACCTGCCCTCTTGTCAAAAAAGCGCATCATGCCCTCGCCATGCTGGTGGCCGAAGGCTACCAGCCCGTCGTCATCGGCCAGAGTCAGCACGTCGAAGTGCGCGGCCTCATCGGCGATTTCCCCTCAGCCGTCGTCGTGCTTGAGGAAGCCGACCTCGGCCGCGTGCCCGCGCATTCACGGCTCGGCATCGTCTCACAAACCACGCAACCGGTGGAACTCGCCCTGCGTCTGGTGGATGCGATCAAACGCCGCCATCCTAGCTCTGAAGTACGTTTCATCGACACGATCTGCCATCCCACCAAGCAGCGCCAGACTGCTCTAGACGACCTGCTGCGCGATTGCGACCACATCGTGGTCATCGGCGGCCGCAACAGCAACAACACCCGTCAACTCGTGCAAAACGCCGCCGCACACGGCCTGCCAGCGATCCAAATCGAACATGCCGCAGAACTCGATCCCGCCTGGTTTGGCAAGGCCCGCAACGTCGGTGTCACCGCTGGTACCTCCACGCTTGATGAAACTGTCGATGCCGTCATGCAACGCCTCCGCCAGATCGCCGCCGAGCTGCGCAGCAACCCTGTCCACGAATTCCTCCGCTCCATGCTCCACGCCGCCTAACCCACAACCCAGCCACCCTTGTGAATACTCAACATTGGATCAGCCACTTCGAAGCCAACACCGCCCTCAACCGCGAGCTGCAACTGCCTGCTACCGCATGCACCCTGCCCAATCATGTGCGCACCGCTCTTGCCCGCTCCATCGCCATTTTCCAGCTCGGCGAAAGCGGTGGCGGCACCCGCCTGCGTCGCTACACCCGCAGCATCGCTTCGCTGGAAAATCTGCAGGGCTACCAGCGTGCCGTGGATCTCTTCGTCGCTGAGGAGCAAAGCCATGCCGCCCTGCTGGCGCGTACCGTCACGCATCTGCGCGGCACGCTGCTTCAGAAGCAATGGACCAACTCCATCTTCCGCTGGATGCGCGATCTGGTGAATCTCGAATTCAACATCCAGGTGCTTCTCACGGCGGAGCTCATTGCCGAAGTCTATTTCGGTCTGCTCGCCCTGCGTTGCAGCGATCCCGTCGTCCAGACCATCTCCAAAAAACTCCTGCGTGATGAGATGGGCCACCTGTCCTTCCAGCGCGACTTCCTGTTCGAGCGCCTCAAGACACTCACCCCTGCCGTGCAGCGTCTATGGCGCTGGCAGTTCCAGGCCATCCACCTCGCCACCGCCTGCGTCGTCTCCTGGGACCATCGCGACTGCTTGCGCAGTTTGAACCTCACCCCCGCCGACTTCCGCTCCCGCGCCGTGCGCTGCTGGCAGAGCTTCCAGTCACGCCTTGAACGCCGTCTCTCCGAGAACGAATCTCACGCCCGCCACGAAGCAGCTTCGACACCCGGATACAGCCGCTCCAGCAGCGCCACCATGCAATCACCTGTAAGCTGACGGGACTGACGGGAAAGCGTGGCGGGCTGGGTGTCTTTTTGCACCCCGGATTTCCACAGATGATCCAGCGCATCTGCGTGCAGTTCGGTCACTGCATCCACGACCTCCTGCCAGTGCTGCGGCTGCTCGCTTTCCTTCCACTCGCCGCGACCACGGCCAAAATGGCAGATGGCGAGGTAGGTAAGAAAGGCCAGTTTGACCTGCTCACGGAAATGCTCGCGTGACCAGCGCAGCCGCTGGTCGCTGCCACGTACAAGGTTGTAGCTGCGGATCAAAGCGTAGGCACCAATGCCAGAGGCAAGTCCACCCAGCAGGGCACCACCGCCAAAGGTCATGCCACCCAGTTTGAGATCGGCGATCAGACCGCCCATCGCACCCCCGGCGAAGCTGCCGAGCACGCCCCAGATGTTCTCCGAAACGGCCTGTGGCAGATGAAAATTCTCCCGTGCGATCTGGTTCATCTCCTGCCCTGCCTGACCTTTCAGACCATGGGCTTCAATCAGGTTGTTGGTGGTCTGCTCGGTCCGGTCCGCGAGCTGTGTGGCCAGTTTCTGCCGCGCGTCGTTGTACTCGCGGTTCAGTTCATCACGCTGCCAGCCAACGCGCTCCAGCAGCGTTTCCGAACGCACTTCCACGCCGTCAAACAGCGCCGCCGTGAGCTGTTCCGAGATCAGGCGCACGGAGGTCTGAAACACGTCCACATTGCGCTGGGCCCAGGCGCGTTTGATCTGCTGGAAGGTCGGAATCTTGGAGCCCTGCATCAGCGGGGCCAGCGAGTCCATGAGGATGTCCTCCTGCACCCAGCAGCGGGCAAAGGCATCCAGTGTCAGTACTTCACGCACGATCCCGTACTGCTTCAGATGCGCCCGCCAGGATTCCAATTCCGCCGCCTCCATGGATGGATTGCATGAGACACCAGTTTGATTCAGCAGCACGACCACGGGCTTTTCCACCCAGCCGAGGATTTCCATCTCAGGGCCGATGTAGCCTGCCGCCTCCGGCGGTTCAGCCGCATTGACAAGATAAAGCACCACGTCTGCTTCATCGCGCACATTTTTCAGCGCCTGCTGGCTGCACCACAGGGGCCGGTCCGTGATGCGGTCCCAAGTCTGCGAGAGAAACCACAGCACCGGGCTGCTCTCCCGCTGCAGCCGCTTCATCAGCCGCGCACTGTCACCAAAGCCCGGCGTATCCCACAGCCGCAGCATGAAGCCGCCCGTTTCCAGCAGGGTGTGCGACTCATTGAAGAGCGTGACATGCGGCGCGTCCTTCACCTCTCCCACATCCCGGCGCAGGAGAGTGCGGGCGAGCGTCGTCTTACCCGCGTTCGTGTGCGAAATGAGGCTCAACGTGACGATGTCTGACGCATCACGCACGTTCAGCTCCGCCGCCTGTTTATCAGGGGGGCTCGCTTTGGTTCTGGAGAATAGAGCAGGCACAAGAGACACAAACTTCATGAACATTACGGTACGGGCGGCTTTGCGCGTGTGGATTCTTTGCGTACTGCCACAATCACATCCGATGCCAGTCCTTCGACCATCTGCGACCATAGCTGCTCACGCCCGGCGATTTTTTCCGGCGTCCAGCGTCCCGCCAGGCTCGTGCCGTCCAGCAGCACGATAAGCTCCGGCTCCGCATGCTTCGTGAGCAGGCGCTGGCGTACATCGGAAACCAGCCGCCGCTGCACCTCCGCCTCAGGGGTGGTGGCCATGTTGAAAAGCATCACCAAATTTGCGCACACGGGCTGCCAGGCGGCGGCAAACTCGTCCTCTTCTCCTGCCGGGATGCGCACATATTCCGCGCGAGCCATCCCACCAAAACGCTCCCTCACGCCCCGATCCCACACTTCGCGATGCGCAGACGTGGGCTCAATGGCATGCACGAGCACCTGGATGCGCTCGCTGCCACCTTCAACCGCCCGCAGCAAGGTCCGCAAATAACCGCCCCAGTGCTGTGCACGGGCAGGCTGTGCGACAGTCCGCCGGCAACGTGCCGCTCCCAGTGCCGCCAGCAAAAGACGTGGTGCCACGATCAGCACCATCAGTGTGCCTGCATACAGGTGAATCCACGGCAGCGCCGGAGCCGGCTTCTCCACCTTGCCAAAGGTCCGATGCATGCCAGCGATCTGTTCCAGCGGCACAGGCAAACGCAGCACCTTCGAGGCGGGTTTAAACAAGGTCTCAAAAAATGCCGTGGCACCGCTCTCGCTCAGCAGCGTGCTCTCCCATACCGCGCGATATTCGTGCGACCAGCCCCGCACGTACAGCGCCGTAGCGCCGCCGATGGCCAGCAACGCCGCCGCCACATGCAGCCACATCCGCAGCCGCATCTGCAGCCGCCGCCAGGCCAGCGGCCACGCGAGCTCCTCATAGCGCGCCCGCACGGTTTCAGCCAAACCGCTTTCAATTTCCTTCGAGGCCTTGCCCATCCGTGAGATGCCATGCGCGAGAAACTCCGCCACCCAGCCACCGCGTCCGGCCACGGCGGTGGTCGGTATCAGTTCGCACAGCACTCCCAGCACAATCACCACCGCATTCCATGCCAGCAGCCCTACCAGTGGCAGTGCCAGCAGATTGAATTCGGCCGCCTGCCCCAGGTCCGTGAACCAGTAGCCTGTGAGAAGCGCCAGCGCCCAGCCCACCAGCGCCCAGGACCAGCGCCCTTGCGGCACACGCAGCAGGTCAAGCACGTGGATCAACTCACCGCGCCAGCCCACAGCCTCGCGCTCCAGCCACTCGGCCCGTTTGTCCAGAAACGACTCAGAACGCTCCTCCAGCACATCCCCGCTGATCTCCTCGGAAGCAAGCCCGGCCCGCGTGTGAGCCGTGGCCTCACGACGACGCTCCGCGTTGACGAGAACGCCATCGGCATCGCCTTCTTCGAGTGCGCGCCATTTCAGCACGCGCTGCCAGTCATTCCAATCCATTCAGGGGGTGTTTTCAGCACACTAAACGCAGCTTCGGGCGGATTCCAACTGCGCAGTACAAATCATGCCCTCGATTCCGCCTCCAACCGCCCTGCCACCATGCGCAGATGCAGGGTGCCGAGCGCGGCGGCTTCACTGCTGGAGTGCGTGACGTGCAAAACGGTGAGCGCATGCTCCTGCTGCACGCGTTGCAGCAGCGCCACAGCCTCCGCGCGCATGCTTTCATCGAGCGCGGAAAGCGGTTCATCCAGCAGCAGCAGCCTGGGTTGGGCCGCCAGCGCGCGGGCCAGAGCCACACGCTGCTTTTCGCCGCCGGAAAGCATGTCGGGCAGGCGATTGAGCAGATGAGCGATGCCAAACTGCCCGGCGAGATGTTCCACGCGCGATTCAATCTCCGCCGGCGGCAATCCTCGCAGTTTCGGCGCAAAACCGATCTGCTCGCGCACGCGCAGGCCTGGAAACAGCGCCAGATCCTGCGGCACATAGCCGATGCCGCGCTCACGCGGCTCCAGATCGGTCACATCCACGCCATCCAGCCTCACGCGTCCCGCAGTCGGCTGGCGCAGGCCGCAGAGGATCTCCAGCAGCGTCGTTTTGCCACAGCCGGTCGGCCCCATCAGCACCGCGTAGGTGTTGGCAGGAATGGCCACACTCACGCTCTCCAGGATCGTGCGGCCAGAGACCTTCCAAGCGAGTTGTTCGAGCTGGATCATACTTTTTCCCCCGTGGCACGCACCGCTACCAGCACCAGCACGGCCAGCAGTACCATAAACAAACTCACCGCCACGGCGGCTTCGAGATTTCCGACGCTCAGTTCGAGCCAGACCGTCGTCGGCAGAACTTCGGTCTTCATGCGCGTGGCACCGGCAAAGACGAGGATTGGGCCGAACTCCCCCAGACTCCGCGCCCAGGCGATGCAAAAAGCCGCCACCATGCCACGCCGCGCCGCCGGCAGCGCCACATGCCACAGCGCCTGAAACCGCGTGCAGCCCAGGGTGAGGGCCACGTCTTCAGGCCGCGCCGAAAGGTGCTGAAACGTGCCGCGCATCGTCCGAATCGCGAACGCAGCAGCCACCACAAATTGTGCCAGCACCACCCCGCTGACTTGATAGGTGAAGGGAACCGCCATTTCGATCACCTTGCCGATCTTCGTCTGGAAAAAGATCAGCAAACATAGCCCCACCACCAAGGGCGGCAGGATGATGGGAATATCCAGCGCCGCATCCAGCCACGATTTGCCGCGAAACTCCAGCCGCGTCATCAAGTACCCCACCGGCACCGCCAGCAGCAGCGCAAAACCTGCTGCCAGCGAGCAGGTCACCAAACTCAAAAAAGTCGCATGCCGGATCTCCGGTGAACGCAGCACCTGCAGCCACGAATCCTGCGTGCTATACGCCGCCGTGGCTCCGAGCAGCAGTGCCCAGAACACTAAATAAGACACCGTGATCAACGCCAGAACCAGCCAGCAGAGATTGGAACGGTTGAGGTGCATAACCCATTACCAATCCACGTCCTGCCCAATCTTCTCGTCGAGCCACTTGCGCAGCTTGTCGAGGCCTTCGCCGGTTTCGGCGGAGACGGGATGCACTTTGATGCGTTTGAAGCGCTCTTTGAAGTGGACGAGGTTTTCGGCACTCTCAGGAAGATCGATCTTGTTGGCGATGATGCACCAGGGGCGCTTGGCCAGTTCTTCCGAATAGAGCGACACCTCTTTACGCACGATTTCCAGATCAGACACGGGATCACGGCCTTCGGTGCCAGCGGTATCGACTACGAAAAGCAGCACGCGGCAGCGCATGATGTGGCGCAGGAAATCATGGCCGAGGCCGATGTTTTCGTGCGCGCCTTCGATGAGGCCGGGAATGTCCGCCAGGGTGCCGCGGCGGTTGGGGCCGAATTCGATGACGCCGACCATCGGCTGCAGCGTGGTGAAGGGATAATTGGCGATCTTCGGCTTGGCAGCGCTGAGCTTGGAGAGCAGCGTGGATTTGCCCGCGTTCGGCGCACCTACGAAGCCCGCATCGGCAATGGAGCGCAGTTCGAAGTGAAATTCGCCTTCCTCACCAGGGGTGCCGGGAACGAATTCACGCGGGGCCTGATGCGTGGAGGTTTTGAAATGCACATTCCCCTTCCCGCCTTTGCCCCCTTTGCAGAGCACGTAGGTAGAGTTGGTCGCGGTCAAGTCGGCCACGGGTTCGTAGCGGGTGACAAGTTCATTCGTCTCGTTGTCGTATTCCTGAATGACGCGGCTGATGAGCGTGCCCGGCGGCACTTTATATACCACATCCTTGCCACTGCGGCCGGTGCACTGTGTGCCACCGCCCTTGGCGCCGTCTTCGGCGAGGAGGCGGTTGTTGAAGACGTAATTGCGCAGGCTGTCTGTGCTGGGATCGACCAGCAGGATCAGGCTGCCGCCGTTCCCGCCGTCGCCGCCGTCAGGGCCGCCTTTGGGACGAAATTTACCGCGATGGAAATGGGCGCTGCCATCGCCGCCTTTTCCGGCACGGGCTTGGACTTTGATTTGATCGACAAACATGGGATTGTTCAGTTAGCCGCTGTTTGGCATGGGAGCAAGGGCCAGCTTCGCGTGCTGCTACTGCCCGGCAGTCTCCTTGGTCTCCGCCGGATAGAACAACTGCATGGCGCGGCGGATCTGCGGGCTTTTCAGGCTGGCCGTGTAAATGGCATCCGGTATTTTGCGGTGTTTGGCAAACAGATGGTAGGCACTGAGCGCCTCAAAACCGGCATTCAGCGATCCTTCCATCGGCAGGTAGCTGCGGCCATCGACATTGAGATTCTCCACCATGCCCCAGGGAGGGAAGTAACTGGCCTTCTCCATGCGCTCCAGCAGTTCATAGGTCTCATTCGTCTGCAGATGCAGCGGGGAGGACATCAGAATGTAATGGGGGTGGATGAGCTTTTGGTCCGGCAGATCGACTCCCCCCACATAATAGCCGTTCCCGGCCTGATTTTCGCCAGCAGAGAGACCGTAGATGCCATTGACGGCGGCATGGGACTGCGGCCAGCGTTTGGGGATGTATGCACGCTGCGCGCCCAGCATCGCCCGGCGCACACTGAGCCAGCGCACGCCGTCATGCGCATCAGGCACATCACTGTCGAAGTCGGGATAAAACAAACTTTGCAGTTCGGGGATGAAGCCGGTGCCCTGCCAGGCCTTGCCCGGAGTGCGCATGGGGGGAGGGCGGTGCTCGGGATGGGCGATGCTTTCCATGAGCGTGACCAGAGCCGTCTCACCACCCCAGTCCAGCCAGCCATGCGGCAGGAGCGTAATGCCGTCATCGGCCAGACCGTGGGAGAGTTCCCCATTGGGCAGGTGCAGCAGATTGTATTCGATGCTTTGCATCTGGAGGATCAGGTCCTCTGCCACCAAGGGGGCATCCAGCATGATCGCCGCCAGCAGCATGGACTGCGCATAGATGGCCGTGTCCACGGTGCTATATTCAGTGCCCGGGTGGATGCAGTAGGCGTTTTCATGCCCGTGCCGATGCACAAAGTGCGGCAGCAGCCCACGCCCGGTTTTGAGCTTTTTCATCGCCTCATGGGTGCGCGTGAGCACCCAGCGTGCATAATCTGTGCTCACAATGCCCAGCGGCTGCTGCGCCGCCGCCGCAGAGGCCAGCACGTACATGCCAGTGGCGGAGACGGATTCAAACGCCCCCTCCTCGATGTGGGCGCGGTCACGCACGAAGCCGGTGTCAATGGAGTAGCTGCGCGCGATCTTCGCATACGAGGCGAGAAACGTATAGGTGTCCCAAGGCATCTGCGGCATTTCGATGCCAAGGAACAAGCCAGAGACCTTGACCTCCGCACCGGGCTCGGCGGTCCACACGAGGGTCTTCCCATCGCGCACGGAGTCAGGGGCCACCGGATGCACAAACATGCGGTACTGCGGCGCTGTCAGCTCGATCATCTGAGTCCAGCGCTGCTCATCGCCGGGAGATTTGATCTCGAGTTTGATTTTGCCACGTCCGGCCGCCTCGATCATCACCCCAGTGACATGCGGCTGATACTGCGGACTGATCGGATCTGGATAAGCATGCGTAAAATTCATCACGCGGTTGGGATTGCGCGCCTGCCCGGCGAGGCTGTGCCACATGCCCGCCCATGCCTCGGCCTGCTGGCCAAGATGCACGACGACCTCATCGGTAACCCATTCGATCTCATGCTCCGCCGGCCCGTGGAAGCCGAAGTCGGTGCCGATATGCGTGTAGGCGGTGAAGGAATTCAGCCGCTTCGTCCCGGCCAGGACCTGCTGCCCTTCGTCCCGATGAATGAAATACTCCTGCACCGGCTGCCACACAAGACGTGTGGCCGGCTGCGCCATCGCCTGCGTGCATAGCATCACAGCGACGGCTCCGATGGTTGGCAGGAGGCGCATGAAGCAACTACGATAGCGGCAAACACAAAGTTTTGCCACAATTGCCACCTGCGATTTTATTTAGCCCAGGCAGGGCATCGGTTCAGCGCTCGTCAATCGGCACCACTTTCTGGCCGTAGGGCTTGCCAACGTAGGCGCTCAGCGGGCGGAACAGACGGTTCTCGCTCCACTGCTCCAGCACGTGGGCGGTCCAGCCGCTCATGCGGGCGATGGCGAAGATGGGGGTGAAGAGGTCGGTCGGGATGCCGAGGCTGTAGTAAACCGTGGCGCTGTAGAAATCGACGTTCGCGTTGAGGCCCTTCTGCTCGCGCATGATCTGGGCGATGCGCTCGGACATCTGGATCCACTTCGACTCACCGAGCTGGCTGGTGAGCTGGATCGCCATCTCGCGCAGGTGCGGGGCGCGGGGGTCAAGCACCTTGTACACGCGGTGGCCGATGCCCATGATTTTCTTTTTCTGTGCCAGAGCGTCAGCGACCCAGGCGTCCACCTTGTCGGGCGAGCCGATCTCTTCGAGCATGTGGATCACGCCTTCATTGGCACCGCCGTGCAGCGGGCCTTTGAGCGCGCCGATGGCGGCGCTGATGGCCGAATACATGTCGCTCAGCGTCGAAGCCACCACACGGGCGGTGAAAGTGGAGGCATTGAAGCCGTGCTCAGCGTGGAGGATGTAAGCGATGTCGAGGGTCTTTTCAGCCTCCTTGCTCGGCACTTCGCCGTTCACAAGGTAAAGGAAGTGAGCCGCTTCGCTGAGATCCTTGCGCACGGGTGGCAGTTCCAGCCCCTGACGTGCGCGGTGGAAGTACGCCGCGATGACACCGATCTGTGAAGTGAGGCGAATGGCGTTGGCCAGATTTTCGCTGACTTCAATGTCATGACGCTTTTGATCATAGCAGCCGAGCATCGAGACGGCGGTGCGCATGATGTCGATGGGCTTGGCAGTTTTCGGCGCAGTCTTGAGGAAGTCGATGACGCCCTGGGGAAGCTCACGCTCCGCACGCAGCGCCGTGGTCAGCTTCTCAAGCTCGGCGCGATTCGGCAGCTTGTTGTAGTACAGCAGGTAAACGACCTCTTCATAGCTGACTTTGACGAGCTCGTTGATGTCGTAACCGCAATAAAACAATATGCCCTCAGCGCCATTCACCTCCCCGAGACGGGTTTCAGCAGCTACGATTCCTTCGAGACCTTTGGATACGACAGACATGGGATGAACGTGGGGGTTTGGTTTTGATAGCAGATAGCGTGCTCAAACTACGCCTCAACCAAAGACTGGTTCACAGGAAAAGAATTCTTCCTCTGGGGGATGCCTGGCATCCCCTGTGGACAGGAGGTGGTTTTGTTTGTGTAAAGACAGTCACTGGCCTAGCTCCACCGATGGCCGCCCCTTTTCGCCTCCTGTTTGTCTGCCTGGGCAATATCTGCCGCTCCCCTGCGGCAGAAGGGGTCATGCGCTCGTTGACTGAGGCTAAGGGATTTGCGGATCACGTCCTGATCCGCTCGGCTGGCACCGGGGGCTGGCATGCGGGAAAGCTGCCCGACCAGCGGATGCGCACGGCGGCCCAAAACCGGGGTTATGACCTCAGCAGCCGCGCCCGGCAGATCACGGAAAGCGATTTGCGGGACTATGACCTCGTGCTGGTCATGGACCGGCAAAATCTGCGGGATGTGCGCACCTATGACCGCGCCTCGGAGTTCGACTCTAAAATCCGCCTGTTCTGCGAATTCTGCACGGACCATCAGGAAAGCGAGGTGCCCGACCCCTACTATGGCGGTGAGCAGGGCTTCGAATTGGTGCTGGATCTCCTCGAAGATGGCTGCCGCGGTGTACTGGCTCACATTGGCTCACCCCTCGCGTAGGATCGCCTCCGCCACACGCATGCCGTCCGCAGCAGCGGAGATGATGCCGCCGGCGTAGCCTGCGCCTTCGCCGGCGGGATAAAAGTGCTTCACGCTGATGCATTCCAGCGACTGCGCATCGCGCGGAATACGTGCGGGCGAGGAGCTGCGTGTTTCCACGCCTGTGAGCACCGCGTCCTCCAGGGCAAAACCCGGCAGGCTTTTCTCGATGCGCGGGATCGCTTCCTGGATGGTTTCGATCGTGTATTCGGGCAGCACTTCGCACAGATTGGACCACACGACGCCCGGCTGGTAGGAGGGCAGGACCTTGCCCGGCCCGGTCGAGGCGCGCCCTGCCAGGAAATCGCCCAGCAACTGGGCGGGTGCATGATAGTTGCCGCCGCCAAGCACGAAGGCTTTGCGCTCCAGATCGCGCTGAAACTCGATGCCGCTGAGCACATCGCCCGCTGGCATGTCCTCCGGCCGCACATCCACCATGAAGCCGCTGTTGGCGTTCGACTCCTCACGTGCATAGCTGCTCATGCCGTTCGTCACCACCATGCCCGGCTCGGACGTGGCGGCCACGACGAGTCCGCCGGGGCACATGCAGAAGCTGTAGGCTGCACGGCCCGTGCCACAATGCGCCACAAACTTGTACGGTGCCGAGCCCAGCCGCCCATGCCCGGCCCATTTGCCGTAGAGGCTGCGGTCGACCAGTTTCTGCGGATGCTCAATGCGCACGCCGATGGAAAACGGCTTGGCCTCAAACGGCACACCATGCCGATGCAGCATGTAAAACGTGTCCCGTGAGCTGTGCCCGATGCTGAAGATGAAGCGCGAACCTTCAATGGTTTCCCCATCCGCCAGCGTCACCGCGCGCATTACGCCGTCCTCGATCACCACATCCGCCACGCGGGCGCTGAAACGCACCTCCCCACCCAGCGCGATGATTTCCTCGCGCACATGCCGCACGACCTTGATGAGCCGGTCCGTGCCGATGTGCGGCCTGCTCTTGATCAAAATGTCCTCCGGCGCTCCTGCGGCCACCATTTCCCGAAGTAGCCAGGGGATGCGGTTCTCACGGTCACGGATCTGCGTGTAAAGCTTGCCGTCAGAAAAGGTGCCCGCGCCGCCCTCACCAAACTGCACGTTGGATTCCGCATTGAAATCCCAGCCGCGCCGCCAGAAACCTGTCACATCCCGTGCACGATCTCCCGCGGCCTTGCCACGCTCCAGCAGCAGCGGCTTCAACCCCGCGCGCGCCAGCAGCAGCCCGCAAAACAAACCACACGGCCCCGTGCCGACGATCACCGGCCTCGAACTGGCCGAACGCGCCACGTTTTGCGCCACCTGGTGATAATCTTCCGCAGGAGCCGGGCCGATGCGGGGATTTTTGCCGATGCGCTTGAGCACGCGGGCCTCGTCCTTCACTTCCACCAGGAGAGTGAAGCTGAACTCCACATGCCCGCGCCGCGCATCAATCGCCCGCTGCTTCACCTTGACGCTGATGACGTCTTCATCGCGTGCGCCCAACAGATTCACCACGGCACGGCGCAGATCCTCATCTTGATGATCGACGGGAAGGAGAACCTGGGAGAGCTGCAGCATGGGGGCGGGATTTGGCGGCAGTGCCCATAGCCCACGCCAACGTCATATCAACCCTACTTCGTGTTCGCGACTTTCTCCTGCGGGGGCGTATGCCAGCCGAAGACCTTGTCCCCATTGAAAAGCTTATGATGCTCCGGCGTGGTACCGCCGTAGTCGGCGATGACACCCGCCTGTTCCACCGTGCCGACGCGCAGATTGGCATACACATCACCCTCATCATAAAGGACATGCAGCGGATCACGCGGGCTCAATTGCACGCCTTTGACTGGCTTGACGACGGTAAATCTCCAGGTGGTGTCGATGTGCTGGATGGAACCCAGTTCACGGTAGATCAGTGCCTTGGGCACACTTCTGAGGTCATAATGCGCCACATTGTTGGCACGCCATGGATCGTAGGCCGGGCTTCCGGGATTGGAGTAGTCGCCGGTCCAGAACTGCTGATACGGGGTGGGGTCAGGCTGTGCGGCACGGATCGCTGCGGGGGATTGCGTGACCGGGAAATTGCGAATCACCGGCAGCGGGTCCACGCGCTCCACGATCTTGCCCACCAGCGCGAACACATCGCTCACCCGGCCATAGGTGAAGAACTGGTGGGAATCCATCAGCTCCGAGGTGGCGACACGCGTCTTTTTGACCGTCAGGCGATGCTCGTTGGCGTTGGAAAACAAATTGAAGCTCAGCAGGTAGTCGATGTCCTTGTCCAGCGTCGGCGGCCTGCCCGGCGCATCCTTGGGCAGCGCCAGGGTCTGCGTACCAGTCGTAGTTTCCTGAGTGGTCAGATTGAACACCCGCATCTGACCGCGCCGCAGCAGGTTCGTGCTGAGGCTGTCCGCCAGCGCCCGGCCCAGATCGGGACGCCGGGTGCCGTCCACCGTCACGTCTTCGGCATAGATCGCGACCTTGGGGCGTTCCGCGCTTTTTACGCTCCAGTCACCTTCGGCATGGATCTTGGCGGAGGTAACCGTGCTCAAAAGAGCAACCAAGGCGAAGGTGATTCGGTGCTGGTACATGGCCTGTTGGAGTTCAGGCGATGTTAAAGGTTCAAAAATCGCTTGGGAAGCAAAATTTCGCCCTCAGGGAAGTGGTCCTAGGCGGCCTACGAGAGCCTCGCAAAACGGCTCACGGCTTTTTCACCAGCGCCTTCACTTCCACCGCGCCGATCGCCTGATGAAACACCATTTGCGTGCCCAGTTGCTCAATGATGGTCGCCGCATCTTTCTTTTTCCGTACTGGCAGTGGCTCTTCCAGCACGGTCTGGATTTCGGACACATGCCCCACTGCATTGCCAAACGAATCGATCAATGCCGAACCACTTGATCCAGGCGCCCAATCCGTCGTCGTCTCCAGCCAGACAGGCTTGGGCACTTCGGTGCCTTCTGGCAGCTTGTCCGCTTCCTTTTTGCTCATGAAGGAGCGCTTTACAAAGCGGCTCACGATGCCCTCGCTGAAATAACCGCGCTTGCCGTCGGGATCGCTGAAGCACCACACGGCATCCCCCGGACTCACGTCCAGGCTCAGTGGCAGCGGCGTGAGCGGCTGCGCGGACTTCACGCGAAGGATGGCGCAGTCAGTGCCCACATTGCAGGCGAGCACTTCCGTGACGGGCAGCAGCACGTCATCCTCCGTAGCCACCACCAGCCAGCCTTCTTTCATATTGGCAGGTGGCGCGATCACATGCGCACAGGTGGCCACCGCCCCGTCTGCCGTGATGACATAACCACCCGCCAGATCGAGATGCCATTTGTCACACTTGGAGCACAGATAAAACTGCCCCACGCGAAGGTGTGCCATGCGTGCCCGCTGCCAGCGCTCGCGGGGAGTGAGAGGTTTCGAATCTGCGGCGGGCAGGGCGATGTCGCACTGCGTGCGCTGTGCCTGCTCCAGCGCTTTCGTCATCGACAGCAGCTCTGAAGCCCCCTGCAATTTCTTCGCCTGCTCCATCAGAACCGCATTCGGCCGCGAGCCACGACCTTCGGCGTAAACGGGCACTCCCGGTGCCTGCGCACAGGCGGTGCGGGCGGACACCAGCAGAAACAACAGGGCGCAGGTATGTTTCATGAGCATCAGCCGATTTTGGCGGCACCAAAGTGACCGCGCAGAGCTTCCGGAATCAAAATGGTACCATCTGCCTGCTGATACGTTTCAACGAGCGCGACAAACAAACGCGCGAGCGCCGTGCCGGAACCATTGAGCGTGTGCGGGATGCGGTTTTTACCATTTTCATCCTTGTAGCGCAGGTTCATGCGGCGGGCCTGGTAGTCACCGAAAGTCGAGCAGCTCGATACTTCTAAGTAAGTCCCCTGCCCCGGTGCCCAGACTTCGATGTCATAGGTCTTGGCCGAGCCAAAGCCAATGTCGCCCGTGCAGAGCTCGATCACGCGATAGTGCAGCCCCAGAAGCTGCAGCACCTTCTCCGCATTCGCGGTGAGGCTCTCCAGTTCGGCCATGCTCGTTTCCGGCGTGGTGATCTTCACCAGCTCCACCTTGTCGAACTGATGCATGCGGATCAACCCGCGCGTCCCGAGACCCGCGCTGCCGGCCTCACGCCGGAAGCAGGGCGTGTAGGCCGCGTAATTCACCGGCAGTCTCTCCAATGGCAGGATTTCATCGCGATGCAGATTCGTCACCGGCACTTCGGCGGTCGGGATGAGATACAAATCATCTGCGGCGCTGTGATAAACTTGGTCGCCAAATTTAGGCAGCTGACCGGTGCCGACGAGACACTCCGCCTTCACCAGCAGGGGCGGGCTGATTTCTTCGTAGCCATGCTGCGTCGTGTGCAGATCCAGCAGGAAGCTGATCAACGCTCGCTCCAGCTTCGCTCCAGCCGCGCGATACACCACAAAGGCACTGCCGGAGATCTTCGCCCCGGCTTCGAAATCAAGCATGCCGAGTGCCGCACCGAGCACAGTGTGGTCCTTCGGCTGGAAGTCATAGTCAGGCTTGGTGCCCCAGACGCGCACTTCGGGATTCTCCTCCGCCGTGCTGCCCACGGGGCAGGCTTCATGCGGCAGATTCGGAATGCTCAGGAGCAGATCGCGTTGGCGGGCATCCGCCACATCGGCCTCGCGGCCGATTTCCTCGATGCGGCTGCCAATAACGCGCACTTCCGCCTCGATGGCGCTGGTGTCCTGGCCGTTCTTTTTCGCAATGCCGATCTCCTTGCTGATGCGGTTGCGGTCGCCCTGCAACTTCTGGCGTTCTGTCTCGGCGGCGCGGCGCTGGGTGTCGATGGCCTGCACCTCATCCACCAAGGACGCAAAGTCGCCATTCCGGTTGGCGAGGCGCTGTTTGACCTGATCTGGGGTGTCACGAATGAGGCGGATGTCGAGCATAAGGGCGGGGAGGTTAGCGGGAGTGGGCGTCTTGTCGAGTGCCGGAAGGCGTATTGACAGTACGAATCGCAGTCCGAACTTCCCCCCGTGATCTACCTCGACGCCAACGCCACAACGCCGGTCGATCCAGCAGTGCTGGAGGCGATGCTGCCGTTCCTGCGTGAGCACTACGCCAATCCCGCCGCCAGCTATGCCGCCGGGCGCAGGGTCAGGCGCGCAATCGAGCAGGCGCGGGCCCAGGTAGCGGACCTGCTGGGTGCCCGCCCTGGAGAAATCACGTTCACCAGCGGCGGCACGGAGTCCATCAATGCCGTGCATGCCTCCGTGCGCGCCCTATGGCCGGAAAAACCGAAGCTCATCATCACCGGCACGGAGCACGCGGCAGTTCTCGAATCTGCCCGGCGCTGGAAGGCTCAGGGCGGCCAGGTCACCACCGCGCCCGTGCATGCGGATGGCCGGGTGGATCTTCACGCCTTGCAGGCACTCCTCCGTCCGGGAGCCACCGCGCTCGTCTCCATCATGTGGGCAAACAACGAAACCGGCGTCATCGCCCCCATGCATGAAATCACCGCACTCGCCCACGCCGCTGGCGCGCTGGTGCATACGGACGCCGTGCAGGCGGCAGGGAAAATTCACCTCGATGTCCAGACGACGCCCGTCGATTTCCTCAGCCTCAGCGGCCACAAAATGCATGCGCCGAAAGGCATCGGTGCCTTGTACATCAGCCAGCGCGTCCGTTTTGCGCCGCTGCTCCTAGGCGGTGGACAGGAAAGCGAACGGCGCGGCGGCACCGAGAATGTGCCGGGCATCGTCGCCCTCGGCGTAGCTGCTGAACTCGCCACCCAGCATCTCGCAGACGGCAACAAGGCGCGCATCAAAACCCTGCGCGACCGTTTTGAGCATCTCATCCATGCCGCGCTGCCGGAGATGCGGATCCACGGCTGCCCCACCCACCGCCTGCATACCACCAGCTCGATTTGCCTGCCTGAAATCGACGCCGCAGGCATGCTCATCCTGCTGGATCAGGCAGGCATCGCCTGCTCCGCCGGTTCCGCCTGCCACACTGGCGCGCTGCATGCCTCGCATGTGCTTGAAGCGATGGGTATCAGCGCCCGCGATGCCGCCTGCACGCTGCGTTTCTCCTTCAACCGCTTCAACACCAAGGCCGATGCCGAATCCGCCGCGCATGCGGTGATCGAAGCCGCCCACAAAATACGCGAGGCGCAAGGATGCGACCTCGCCGTCCTTTCCCACTAACCAGCCATCATCATGAAATACCTGCCTCTTCTATTCATGCCAGTTCTTCTCCTTCTCTCCAGCTGCACTGCGGGGGGATTGAGCAGGGCCTTCGCCGGGCAATCGCTCACGTTGTATTATGATGACTTCGGCCCCGAGCGCATGGCCGCGCCGTTTCTAGGTCCGCGCGGCGCCAACACGGTCATCATCGCGCACTATGGATTCAACGACCTTACCCCTTCGGGGCCCGAGGGTGTTCGCTATGTGAATGTGCTGCAAAGCCTGAACTTTCTGCGGCAGGAAGTGCGCAAGCTGCCGCCCACAATGGCCAATGAACCCCTGCGCCAGCGTCTCCGCGCCACTTACGCCCGGATCTACCCGCTGCAGCTCCGGCGCTACAACACCATGCTGAACAGTTCCTTCGTCCAGCCGTTCGGCGCCATGAATCGCAGGCTCATGCTCCCGGCTCTGCCACCGCCGGAGATTTGAGCTGCCAGATGAGTGTTTGAGAATCCAGCATCCAGCCACTAGCATCCAGCCTCATCATGGCCCACCGCTTTACTTGCACCGAACGCGTCCAGTTCTCCGACACCGACATGGCCGGCATCGTCCATTTCTCCAATTTCTTCCGTTACATGGAGCGCGTGGAGCATGCCTTCTTCCGCAGCCTCGGCTTCTCCATCGTCGATCAACCCGTGGAAAGAGAAGAACGCGTCGGCTGGCCCCGTGTGCATGCCTCGTGCGACTACATGGCACCGCTGCGCGTTGAGGAGGAGTTTGAATGCGAGCTCCTGGTGGAAGAAGTCCGCAGCAAGGTCATCCGCCATTTCATCCGCTTTTGGAAGCTGGACGGCACCCTGGCCGCCGAAGGCCGCATCACCGCCGCCTGCGTGCGCAAAGACCGCGCCACCGGCCAGATGAAGGCCGTCGTGATCCCCCAGCGCTTCCGCGACAAGATCGAAGCCGCGCCGCCGGAACTGCTGAAAAGACCGGATAGAAAGTGACCCTGTCAGGGTCATTGGCTCCCATAAGTGAATGATAGACAAAAAGTGAACAAAGCCGTTGTCGCAGGCGTTTTCTCACGGCACCTGATTGCCTCCACTTTCCACCCTCGTGAATTCCCAACCCCAAACTAAAACCATGCAGCCCTGGCTCATTTACGCTCTCCTCACCGTGCTCTCCTGGGGCGTTTATGGGGTCATTCTTCATGCGGCACGCTCCAAGATGCCCATGGGTACAGAAACCCCCAATGCCAGCCTCAAGGCATTCCTCTTTGTCTGCATCGCCTACGCCATCATTGGCATTGTCACGGCACTGGTGCTGAAAGCTCGCGGTACGAACTGGAGCTTCACCGGTGACACAGGCAGCGGCATTCCCCTCAGCCTCATCGCCGGGATGGCGGGTGCGCTGGGCGCACTCACCCTCGTCCTCGCTCTCGGCGCAGCTGCGACTCCCCTCATCAAAGGCGGTGGCGGCTTCGGTGTCGCGGCTGCTGCGGCTGTCATGCCCATCGTTTTTGGCGGTGCGCCAGTGATCAACACTATCACCGCCATGCTTCTCCATCGGCCGGACAAGGCGATTCCGCCGCAGTTCATCATCGGCTGCGTCCTTGCAGTCGTGGGGACGGTCATGGTGTCCAAATACGCCCCGTCCAACACCGGCACCGCCGCCCACCCTCCTGCAGCAGCCTCCAAGCCACACTGAGATGGCACGCCTGCTCCTTTTCGACATCGACGGTACGCTTATCGACAGCAATGGCGCGGGTGGCGCTGCGATTCTCGATGCAGCCGAAGAACACTTCGGCATTCAGCGCGAGCATTTCCCGCCGCTGCACCTCGCCGGGTCCACCGATCCCGCAATTGCCATGGACGTGTTCGGCCACATGAGCCGCGAGCACACGCCGGAGGAGGTCATTGCGTTCCTTGACCGCTACCTCTCCCATCTCCAGCGCCGCCTGCAGGCACCGGACTTCACCGGCTACACCCTGCCCGGCGTGACACAACTGCTGCAAACCCTGCGCGGTGAAAGCGAGGCCCACCTCGGCCTGCTCACCGGCAACGTACGCCGTGGCGCTGTCATCAAGCTCTCGCGCCACGGCATCTATGAGCATTTCGTTGAAGGCGGCTTTGGCAGCGATCATCATGACCGCAACCAGCTCGGCCCCGTGGCCCTGAAGCGCATGCAGGATGCCACCGGCACGACTTACCACATTGATGACGTCATCGTCATCGGCGACACGCCGAAGGACATTCGCTGCGCCGAGGCCTTCGGTGCCAAATGCCTCGCCGTGGCCACCGGACAGTACTCGCAGGCTGAATTGAGCGCCCTCAATCCCTGGCGCTGCGTCGAATCGTTTGCCGATGTCCCGGCCATCGTCGAGCTGCTGCTACGCGACTGACTTCCCCATGAGCAACACCTCCGATGCCACGCGTGCCATGCGGCTCTCGCTCGCCATCGGGTTTCTCATGCTTGTGCTCAAAGTGGGGGCCTACGTGC
The DNA here is from genome assembly GCA_025360015.1 of Verrucomicrobiota bacterium. GTDB lineage: Bacteria > Verrucomicrobiota > Verrucomicrobiia > Verrucomicrobiales > Verrucomicrobiaceae > Prosthecobacter. Next base: position 280,362 of record JANYCZ010000059.1, read on the forward strand.
TGACGGGATCGGCGGCGATCCTCGGTGACGCGGCGGAGTCCGTTGTGCATGTGGCCGCCGTGATGTTCGCCACCTTCAGTCTCGGCCTGCTGCACAAGCCGGCGGATGCCGACCACCCCTACGGCCACAGCAAGATCGCCTTCTTCTCCGCCGGCATCGAAGGCGGGCTGATCATCGTCGCGGCCTTGTTCATCATTTACGAATCTGTGCGCCGCCTGCTGCTGCACATGCCGCCTGCCAATCTTGACAAAGGCCTGATGCTGACCGCGCTCACCATCGGCATCAATGCCGTACTTGGCGCGTATCTCATCCGCACGGGGAAAAAGCAGAACTCCTTGATTCTCGAGTCCAACGGCAAGCACGTCCTCACCGATGTCTGGACCAGCCTCGGCGCTATCATCGGCCTCGGTCTCGTCGCTTTGACTGGCTGGCATAGCTGGGACTCCATCTGCGGTCTCATCATGGCTGCAAACATCATCTGGACCGGCTACGGCCTCATGCGCCAGAGCGTCGGCGGCCTGATGGACACCGCTGATCCCAAGCTCAATGCAATCCTCGATGCCGCACTCCGCCGCGAGACTGAAAAGCACGGCCTCAAGTTTCACGCCCTGCGTCACCGTGATGCCGGTGAGATGCATTACGTGGAAGTCCACCTGCTCTTTGCCGATGACATCATGCTGCGGGACGCTCACCGCATCGCCACTGAGATCGAAACCGCCGTGCAGGACTGCGTGGCGAATCCGGTGCTCATCACCACTCATCTCGAATGCCAGGGCGATCACGATGAGCTGCATCAAAACGGCGAGGCCAGCGATCCGCACCGCCTCCGTGCATGATCCCGCTCGATGCTAGCGCCGTGCACGATGACACCCTGCCCTGGCACGTCACAGTGCTGGATGAAGTCGGATCCACCAGCGACTGGCTCAAACAAAACGCCGCAGACCTGCCCGTCGGCACAGTTGTCTTCACCGAATCTCAAACCGCAGGCCGCGGCCGCCGTGACAACCGCTGGATCGCCCCGCGCGGCAAAGATCTGATGTTCTCGCTGCTGCTCAAGCCAGCGGCTCCCGTGGAGCAGTGGCCCCGTCTCACGACCCTGGCGGCGCTCGCCATCTGCAAAGCCATCGAAGCTGAACTGCCGCTCCACCCACGCATCAAGTGGCCCAATGACATCTATCTGCATGATCGCAAAGTCAGCGGCCTGCTCGCAGAAACCATCTCCACTCGCAATGGCGTGCAGATCGTGCTGGGCATCGGCTTGAACGTGAACACGCTGGATTTCCCGCCGGATCTACCTGCCACCTCTCTCCTGCGGGATCTCGCCAGCCCCGTGTTAAGCGAGATCGATCGCAACCCGCTCGCCCATCGTCTCCTGACCGCGCTGCATGTCGAATTTCAATGCCTTGAAGGCGGTTTCAGCATCGCCGTCGCCGAAGTGCGTGAGCGCAGCTGGCTCATCGGCCGCCAGATCCGCGCCATTGCGCCGCAAGGTGAGGTTTTTGGCCGCGTCCTCGATTTGAATGAGGAAGGCCACCTCATTCTCGAATTTCCCGACGGCAGCCGCCACACGCTGACCAGCGCCGACGCGGTGAGGCGCGTGTAATTCCGCATTCGACTTTCGCCATTCGGCATTCAGAATGCGCGCCCATGTTTCGCGCCCTCCTCACGTCCCGTCTCCAGGCTGCCTTCACCGCCGCCGGCATTGATCTGCCTGAAGGTTTCACCCCGGGTGTTGTCATTGCCTCTGACACGCGATTCGGCGACTACCAGAGCAATGCCGCAATGGTCCTGGCCAAGCAGCTCAAGACCAATCCCCGCGTTCTTGCAGAGCAGATCAAGGCGGCGCTTCAAGTGGAAGACCTGTGCGAAAAAATCACCGTGGATGGCCCCGGCTTTCTGAATCTTACCCTCAGTGCCACCGCGCTGGCCCAAAGGCTCTCCGTCATTGTCAAAGATGACCATCTGGGCGTGCCACAGGTGGAAAAACCCAGGACCATCGTGATCGATTTCTCCGGGCCCAACATCGCCAAGCCCATGCATGTGGGCCACATCCGCAGCACCTTCATCGGCGACTCGCTGGCCCGCGTCGCACGCTTTATCGGCCACAAAGTCATCACCGACAACCACGTCGGCGACTGGGGCACACAGTTTGGCATGATCATCCACGGCTGGAAGACCCAGCTCGATCAGTCCAAGCTCAAAGCGGACCCCATTCACGAACTGGTCAGTGTTTACAAAGCAGTCAACGCCGCCGCCAAATCCGACGAAGCCGTGCTCGAAGTCTGCAAAGGCGAACTCGTGAAGCTGCAGCAGGGCGATGCCGAAAACCTCACCATCTGGAAGGAATGCGTGCGCCTCACGCTCGAACAGCTCGAAAAAGTGTACGGCGCGCTCGACATCAAATTCGACCACTACCTCGGCGAGAGCTTCTACAATGACGCCTTGGCTCCGCTGGTGGCAGAGATGCTCAATCAAGGCATCGCCACAATCAGTGAAGGTGCCACGGTGGTCTTCAGCGACGGCAGCGTGAAGCCTGAGAACGACCCCTTCCTGATTCGTGACAAAGACGAGTGGAAGCCCGCGCCCTGCATCATTCGCAAAGGCGACGGCGGCTACCTCTACGCCACCACCGACCTCGCCACCATCGACTACCGCGTGAAGGAATGGCAGGCTGATGAAATCTGGTATGTCGTCGGCGCTCCCCAGCAGCTCCACTTCCGTCAGGTCTTCGCTGCCGCACAGCGCCGTGGCATCACCACGAAGATGATCCACATCGCCTTCGGCAGCATTCTTGGCCCGGACGGCAAGATGTTCAAAACCCGCAGCGGCGAAACCGTGGGCCTCCTCGAAGTCATCGACGAAGCCATCGAGCGCGCCCGTGCTGCTGCCGATGAAAAAGAACAAGGTCTCAGCGACGCCGAAAAAGACGAGATCGCCCGCATCATCGGCGGCGGCTCCGTCAAATACGCCGAGCTGAGCCAGAACCGCCTCACCGATTACAAGTTTAGCTGGGACAAGATGCTGAGCCTGCAAGGCAACACCGCCCCCTACCTGCTCAACGCCTACGTCCGCACCCGCAGCATCTTCCGCAAGCTCGATGGCGCTGTCGAACTCACCGAAGATCTCGTCATCACCGAGCCTGCCGAGCGTGCCCTTGCGATGAAGCTGGCCCAGTTTGCCGAAAACGCCCACGACATCCTCGATGACCATCGTCCAAACCTGCTGGCCAATTACCTCTACGAACTCGCGGACACCTACCACAGCTTCTACGAAGCCTGCCACGTCCTCCGCTCCGAAGGCACCGCCCGTAACACCCGCCTGACACTTTGCGAAGCCACCAGCCGCGTCCTGAAAACCGGGCTCGGCCTGCTGGGCATTCAGACGACGGAGCGGATGTGAGGCATTTCACGACTTGACGCTGAGGCCCTGTCGAGAAACAGTCTATCCATGAACGCTGTCCAGTTACTCCCTACTCTCAGAGCATTTGACGCCAAGGATCGGGCATTGATTGCCCATGTGATGATTGAATCGCTCGATGATGAATCCAAAGAACCGGGATATAATGAGGCTTGGAATGACGAATTGGCTCGCCGTGGGGAAGAAATCCGGTCTGGCAAGATTGTCGGTATTCCTGTGGAACAGGTGTTTGCCGAAATCGAAGCCCGTTATGCATGAAGGCTGTGGTTTTCCATCCACAAGCTCGTCAGGAACTGCTGGCAGCTGTCATTTACTACGATGAACAGTCATCAGGTCTCGGGCGAGATCTCAACAAACTTGTAAAAGTGGCGGCAGCCGGCATCGCCAGGCATCCCGCGCATTTTTCTTTCTCAACATCCCACCATTCCGGGCCGTACGCCTGAAGCGCTTTCCGTATTTGGTGATCTATCTTGATCTGCCTCAGCATGTTTGGGTGGCTGCGGTGGCTCACGAACGCCGCCGCCCTAATTACTGGAAGCACCGCAAGCCAGAAGGCCAATAGTCATCTTGCAGCCATGCGTCGTCTCATCTTTTCTCTCCTCACAAGCATCAGCCTTTCAGCGGTGGCCGCACCGGAACTAGCCTTCGATGGTGCCGCCGGTTTCGGAGCCTTTTCAAAAGGCGGCAAAGGCGGGCAGGTCATCCACGTAACACGGCTCGACGACAATCTGAAAAATCCGCCCGCAGGTTCCTTCCGCTGGGCAGTGCTGCAGAAAGGGCCGCGCATCGTGAAGTTTTGCGTGGCGGGCACGATTGTGCTGCAGGACGAGATCGAGATTGAGGAGCCGTTCATCACCATTGATGGCGGCGATGCTCCCGGCATGGGCGTCTGCCTGCGCGGAGGTTCACTGGAGTTCAAAAATACGCATGACATCATCGTGCGAAACATCCGTGTACGGCTGGGCGATGAAACGACGAAGCGTAAGAACAGCAAACGGCACCTGAAGCGCCCTGAACACTCAAACGCGCTGGACTGCATCGGCCTCACACGCTGCCATGACGCGATCATTGACCACGTCTCCACCTCCTGGAGCTGCGATGAGCTCTTCAGCGTGGTGCATTGCCAGAATGTCACAGTGCAGTGGTGCATCCTGGCGGAGCCGCTGAGCAATCCTGAGCTGCACCCCTATGGCGACAACCACGCCTTCTGCTTCAACTCCAGCGCGGATACGCTGAGCGTGCACCACTGCCTCTTCGCCCGCTACGTCATGCGCGGGCCGCAGTTCGAGGCCAATGACATGCGCAAAGGCGATGACTACGCCGTGCAGATGGAGGCCGTAAACAACGTGATGTTTGACTACCAGAAGTCAGGCTCACGCTACACCACGGGCATCGAGGACCACAAAGACGAAGCCACCGCCAAAGGCTACGCGTTCCAGTTCATCGGCAATGTGTATCTCGGCGATCCGAAGCGCCCCGCCATCGAGGCCGTGATGAAGCATGGCGTTCATTCCGGGGTGCGCGCCTTTGTGGATGATCGCAACCACGTGCAACTCAGCGACACCAAGGGCCGTGAGAACCTCATGACTGACGCCACGAAGCAGCTCCAGGACAAGCCCGTGTTCACCAGCCCCACCCCCATTCCTCCACAATCAGCCGACGACGTGCTGCACAGCGTGCTGGAAAGCGCCGGCTGCTCCCATGCCCGTGATACTGCGGACGAGCGCGTCATCACCAGCGTGCGCGGGAAAAAATTCCAGTCCGTGGTCCACTCTCAGGAGGAAGTGGGTGGCTGGCCGAGACTGACGGAATAAGGAATCGCTGGCACGCCCGCCATTCGTCATTCATCATTCGGCCCTTCGTTATTTCCAGCCATGCCCGTCCCACTTCTCGACGTCAACGCCCAGAACCTGCCTCTCGAATCCGAACTCCAGGCCGCCTTCACGCAGGTGCTGCATCATGGACGGTTCATCATGGGACCGGAGATGGAGACCTTTGAAAAAGAAATCGCCCAGATGGTGGGCGTGAAGCACGCACTGTCCCTTTCCTCCGGCACCGATGCCCTGCTGCTGGCCCTCATGGCGCTGGACATCAAGCCCGGCGATGAGGTGCTCTGCCCTGCGTTCACCTTTTTCGCCACCGCAGGGGCCGTGGCGCGGCTCGGCACCATACCGGTGTTCACAGATGTCTGCCCGATCTGCTTCAACATGGACGTGAACGATGCGCGGAAAAAGATCACCGCCAAGACCCGCGTGATCATCCCCGTCCACCTCTTCGGCCAGTGTGCGGACATGGATCCCATCCTCGCCCTGGCAAAGGAACACGGCCTCAAAGTGATCGAGGATGCCGCGCAGTCCATTGGTGCCAAATATCACGGCACCAGCAGCGGCACGCTGGGCGACTTTGGCACCTACAGTTTCTTCCCGAGCAAGAACCTCGGCGGCTTCGGCGACAGCGGCATGCTGGTGACAAATGACGATGCTCTGGCCGAGTACGCCCGCGTACTGCGCGTCCACGGCGGCAAGCCGAAGTACTACCACCACTATGTTGGCGGCAATTTCCGCATGGACACGCTGCAATGCGCCCTGCTGAGCGTGAAAGTGAAACGCTACGCGCAATACACGGCGGACCGCCAGCGCAACGCCGCGCATTACATCGAGGCTTTGTCAAAGCTCCCCGGCGTGGTGCAGGCAGACCCGGCCCACTGCAAATGCGTGAACACGCAGGACACCTGGCTGAGCGCACAGAATGCGAAAATCGTGCTTCCCGTCAGCTACGCCCACAATGAGCACATCTGGAACCAGTTCACCCTCCGTGTGCTCGGCGGCCAGCGTGACGCCCTGCGCGACCATCTCGTGGCCAAAAAGATCGGCTGCGACATCTACTATCCCGTCACGCTCGATCAACAGAAGTGCTTTGCGGATCTTCCCGCAGCATCGCTCTCGGGCTGCGAAGTTTCCCATCGTGTCGCAGGCGAGGTGCTCAGCATTCCGATCTACGGCGAACTCACGGAAGCACAGCGCAGCGAAGTGATCGCAGCGATTGCGGCGTGGCTGGCATAAAAGTAAGACGGGCACCTCCGCCCGTCGATCCCTACTTTCGACTTGTTCCAACAGTGACGGACAATCATGTGTCCGTCGTTCCTATCAGGGCTTCGGAGCGGCCGGCTCCTGAGCTGGCGTAGCAGGAGCAGCGGGTGCTGTCACAGGAGCAGGCGCTGCGGCAGCGGGAGGTGCTGGCGGCGGCGTGATGGCCGGGCTTGAAGGCGCGTCAGACGCAGGCACTGCAGGAGCGGGTGCAGGAGTCGCGGCAGGAGCAGGAGCAGGAGCAGGAGAGACAGGTCCGGTCACAGCGGCAGCGGGGGCTGGTTCAGCCATCGCAGGAACCGGAGCCGGCGGCACAGTCACAGGGATTGAGACCGGTGCCCCTGGAAGAGAGATGGTGGAACCGATACCGCTGTTGGCCGCATTCAGCTTGATGTTGGGCATGCCAGGAACGACGGAAGCAGCCGCAGGCTTGGGCTCCACTTTCGGTGCCGGTGGCGGATCCACTTCCTTGGTCGGCAGCGAGGCGGCGATCCAGCCGAGGCGGTTTTGGCTGAGAGTCTGAAACTGCGGCAGATCGGGAAACTTCACGGCAAGGTCTTCGTAAGCCTTTTTGGCCTCATCGGTCTTGCCCTGCGCCCAGAGCAAGTCACCCAGACGCACCTGCGCCAGGGGAGCGGCCTCGCTGGAGGCAAATTCATTGGTGATGCGCTCAAAGACGGCCTGCGCCTCCTTGCTTTCACCCATGGCATCCAGCTTGGAGCCCAGGCCGAGCAGTGCAAAAACGGCCAGCGGATGGCTGGCGTCCTTCGTGGTGAATTCCTTGAGCGCCTCCACGGCGGAGGACTTCTTGTTCTGATCCCATAGCAAATCCGCCTTCAGCAGCAGTGCATTGGCAGCGGCATTGGTGCCGGGGTAGCGCGAGATGACGAGATCGCAGTCTTCCACGGTCTTGGCACCCGTAAATGTCTCAGCCGCCTCGTTGGCCTTGAGCGTGTTTTGATGCTTGATGAAGGCAAAGGCACACAGCGCGATCACCGCGATGACGAAAAGCCAGACGATCTTGCGGATGTTGTCCTCGATGAACTTTTCCATGCCTGTGGATGGGAGTTCTTGGGAAGTGGAGTCGAATTGGGACATAGAAGGATGGTTTTTTAAATCGGGTGAGCTACTGGCTCAAGAATAACGAAGCAAAACGAAGCCAGTCATACGCTCACGCGCCTGGTTGCTCGAAATGCATTCGTCATTCTGGTTTCGTCATTGCGAAGCCTAAGCTCCCACCTGGGCGCGGGCTTCATCCGCCAGTGCGGTGGAGAGATAGCGCTCGCCGGTGGAGCAGGCGACGGTGACGATCAGCTTGCCAGCGTTTTCAGGACGCTTGGCGACTTCGATGGCGGCGACCACGTTTGCACCGGTGCTGATGCCGACGAGGATGCCCTCTTCCTTGGCCAGGCGGCGTGCCATGGCGAAAGCGGCGTCATTGCTGACCTTGACGCACTCCGTGATCTGCGCGTTTCCGGCGCTGTCTTTGAGGTGAAGGTTGCCAGGAATGAATCCTGCACCGGTACCCTGGATCTTGTGCGGGCCGGGCTGCAAAGGCTGGCCGGCGAGAGCCTGATTGATGACCGGTGAGGCTTCAGGCTCGACGGCAATGGCCTGAAAGCTTGGCCGGCGGGGTTTGATGACTTCCGTCACGCCGGTGATGGTGCCACCCGTGCCGACAGCGGAAACGAAAATGTCGATCTTGCCATCGGTGTCGGCCCACAGCTCTTCAGCGGTGGTCTTGGAGTGGATGGCCGGATTGGCGGGATTTTCAAACTGCTGCGGCATCCACGCATTCGGCGTGCTCGCGACGATCTCGGTGGCCTTGGCAATGGCACCCTTCATGCCCTGTGCGCCAGGAGTGAGCACAAGCTCCGCTCCCAGCAGCGCCAGCAGCGTGCGACGCTCCAGCGACATCGTTTCAGGCATCGTCAGGATGAGCTTGTAACCCTTCGCCGCAGCGACAAACGCAAGCGCGATGCCCGTGTTGCCACTGGTGGGTTCGACGATGACGGTTTCCGGCTTCAGAATCCCCCGCTTCTCCGCGTCCTCAATCATGGCCGCGCCGATACGATCCTTCACACTGCCCAGCGGATTGAAGAATTCACACTTCAAAGCGATGGTGGCGTTGAGCCCGGCGGTCACTTTGTTGAGCTTCACCAGCGGTGTTTTGCCCACGGTTTCGACGATGTTGTTGTAGATGCCCATGATGTTGGAGGTTTGCGGTTGAAGACGATGAGTAGCCGGAACTGACAGTGCTTGCAGGCTTAGTGCTGGTTGCAGAACTCTTCGAAGCGGTCCATGCCGGCGTTGATGACGTCCAGGCCGGTGGCGTAGCTGAAGCGCACCGTGTGCTCGGCACCGAAGGCGACGCCGGGAACGATGGCGACCTTCTGCTTGCTCAGCAGCTTTTCGCAGAAGTTCACGCTCTTGATCTGCGTCTGTTCGATGTCCACCAGGAAGTAGAAGGCACCCATGGGCTCCACCACGCGGACGTTCTTGATGTTGTTCAGGCGGCCCAGCATGTATTGACGGCGCACGTCGAACTCATCGCGCATGTCGCTGACGATCTGCTGGTCCATCTGCAGAGCGGCCAGCGCACCGTATTGGGCAAAGCTGGTCGGATTGCTGGTGGTGTGGCTCTGAATGGTGTCGATGGATTCGGCGATCTTCTTCGGCGCGGCGGTGTAGCCCAGGCGCCAGCCGGTCATTGCATAGGCCTTGGAGAAGCCATTGATGGTGATCGTGTGGTCGTAGATTTCCTTGCTCAAGGAAGCGATGCTGACGTGCTGATGGCCGCCATAGACGAGCTTCTCATAGATTTCGTCAGACAGGATCACGATGCCTTCGCCCACGGCGATCTCGGCCAGTGCGGTGAGCTCTTCCTTGCTGTAGATGGAGCCCGTCGGGTTGCCGGGGGTGTTGAGGATGATCATCTTCGTCATCGGGGACATCGCGTCCTCGAATTCATCCGGGGTGAGCTTCCAGCCGTTTTCACGCTTCGTTTCAACGATCACTGGAATGCCGCCGACGATGCGCACCATTTCAGGATAGCTGGTCCAGTAAGGAGCAGGGATGATCACTTCATCACCTGGATTCACGCAGGCGAGGATGGCGTTGTAGCAGGAGTGCTTGGCACCGCAGTTCACGCTGATTTGGGACGCCTCATACTGCACGTTGTTGTCCACCATCAGCTTTGAAGCGATGGCTTCACGAAGTTCGAGGATGCCGGCGCTTTCCGTATAGCGGGTTTTGCCGGAGTTCAGGGCTTCGATAGCGGCGGCGATGATTGGTGCAGGCGTGTCGAAGTCCGGCTCACCGGCTCCGAAGTTCAGTACGTCCACGCCCTGCTTCTTCAACGCCTTCGCCTGGCTGGTGATGGACAGGGTCATTGAAGGAGCTACTTCGGCGATGTTCTTGGCAATAAAATCCATGGTCAGGTGTGGTTGGGCGGGTGAAAAAGGCGGGGGGCCAACTATAAAGGCGGGGGAGGGAAGTTTGTCAATCATTCCTCCCACTGCGGCCAAAGGGCGGCTTGTGTCCTGCGCCACACCGCCTTAGTCGTGCTATCCATGAGCCAACTACGCCCTCCCTCCCCTTCCCGCCCGCCCGCCGTCCCCATCCGAGGCATGGCGCTGGATGTTCTGGGCGAGTGGTCCGGCGGAGAACGCTTCGCCGCCGATTTGATGGACCACATCCAGCGCGACAACTTCCTCAGCCTGCCCGACGCCGCCTTTTTGCGCGACATCGTCCTCACCACCCTGCGCAATATTTCCCTGCTCGATCACTGGATCGCCGTGATCACCGAGGACAAGCACCTCGACCACCGCAGCCGCTGGGGCCTGCGCATCGGCTTGTGCCAGGTCTTGATCCTCAAAGTCTCCGAATACGCCGCCGTGAATGAAACCGTCGCAGCCACCGGCCGCGCCCGGAGCCTCATCAATGCCGTGCTGCGTCGTGCCTGCCGCGAATCCGAAGAGCTGCTGGCCATGACAGCCATGCTACCGCTGGAAACGCGCACCTCGCACCCGAAATGGCTCATCGAGCACTGGCTCGGCCTCTTCGGTGAAGCCAAAACAATCGCCCTCTGCGAGTGGAACCAAGTTCCCGCACCCATCTGCGCCCGCGTGAACCGCCTCTACCCGCAGATGACCGAAACCACGGACGACTTCATCGTCTGCGACCACCTGCCCCGTGAAGATTTGAGCGTGGGCAAAGTGTACATGCAGGACCCCAGCACCGCCATGGCCCCGCGCCTGCTCGCCCCGCAGCAAGGCCAGCGCGTGCTGGATGCCTGCGCCGCCCCCGGTGGCAAGACCGCTCTCCTGGCCCAGCTCATGGAAAACACCGGCGAGATCATCGCCTGCGATGTCGCCCCCGGCCGTCTGCGCCGCCTGGAGGGCAATCTGCACCGCCTCCACGTCACCAACACCCACATCGAGCAGCACGACTGGATGGACCCGCAGATCCCCGCCTTCGCCAAAGGCGGCTTTGACCGCATCCTGCTCGACGTCCCCTGCTCCAACACCGGCGTCATGCGCCGCCGCGTCGATGTCCGCTGGCGTTTAACCCCTGAGGACATCACCGCGCAGGTGGAAACCCAGACGCAATTGCTTAAAAACTGCCTCCGCGTCCTCAAACCCGGCGGCATCCTCGTCTACAGCACCTGCAGCATCGAGCCCGCCGAAAATGAACTGCTCGTCGCCAGCATTCTCGAATCCACCCCCGGCTACGAGCCCGTCAAACTCCGCCACAGCTTCCCGCCGGACGATCAGATGGACGGTGCCTTTGCGGCTGCGATCCGACGTGTGTGACACATTTGACATCTGCGAAAAGCCAAGCCCGCCGAATGAAGAAAAACCAATTCAGTCCCATGGGTTGCCTGCTCAAAATAATCACCGGCAGCGTGTTCGTCGGGGCTTTGCTTTTTGGTGCCGTATACCTTGGCACCTTGATCATCCCGCCGCAGTGGCAGCATCCGGGCCTCTGTGCCGTCTTGATCTTGCCTGTGTTCATTTTGGGCATCGAACTGGCCACGGTGATCCTGAGTCCAGGATCGACCACGCCCTTTGGCATCCTCGGTCTGAAGGAGAAAGACTTCACCAAGGAGGCGGTTCAGGCTAAAGGAGTAATGCTGCAGCAGACGTTCCACGCCAAACGTGCATTTCAGGTGGCAGAACGCGAGGACGAAGGGTGTCAGTACTTCATCGAACTGGCGGACGATTCCGTTCTCTTCATTCAAGGCCAGTACTTGTACGACTTTGAGCCGATCATTGACGATCCAGAATTGAATCAACCGCGGCGTTTTCCATGCACTGAGTTCGTCATCAGCCGTGATACCCAAGGCGACTATTTCATTCAGCTCGATTGCAAGGGAGCACCTTTCGAACCTGAATGCCTCACCCCACCTTTCAGCCGCAGGGATTACAGAGAAGATCGAGTACCCGAAGATGGAGCTGTCTTTTCCGATGTCAGCTACGACGAGCTTAAACAGCAGCGCCTAGCTTCCGCAGGCTGAAAACTTCACCCAGTCTTCACATCGAATTCACCTGAAGTCACGAGTTTCGGCGTGACATTCGCCCCCACCTTCTCCAACACTGCTTCTCTTCATTCATGAAACTCACGTCCATCCTTCTCGCCCTGGCGTTTACGGCGCAAATCTTCGCCGCCGATGCCCCAAACGCTGCCGGTTTGCAGCTCTACAGCCTGCGCAGCCAGTTCAAGCTGCGTGGCGTGCCATGGACGCTGGATCGCGTGAAGGAGTTTGGTATCAAGGAAGTTGAACTCGCCGGCACTTATGATCTCACCGCCGAGCAGTTCAAAGCCGAGCTTGAGCAGCGCGGTCTGAAAGCCGTCAGCAGCCACTTCCCCTACGGACGCTACAAGAACGATCTCGACAACGTCGTGAAGGAAGCGAAAACCCTCGGCCTCAAGTATGCCGGATGCGCCTGGATCGACCACAAGGACAGCTTTGACGAAGCCGAGTGCCGCGATGCCATCGCCGTCTTCAACAAAGCCGGTGAGGCGCTCGCCAAGGAAGGCATCACGATGTTTTACCACGCCCACGGCTTCGAATTCGAGCCCTACGGTGACGGCACGCTGCTTGATCTCTTCCTCAAGGAGACCAAACCCGAGTTCGTCTCCATGCAGATGGACATCCTCTGGATCATCTTCCCGGGCCAGGATCCGGTGAAACTGCTGAGCCAATACAGTGGCCGCTGGAAGCTGATGCATCTCAAGGACTTGAAAAAAGGCGTCGCCACCGGTTTTCTCACCGGCAAGACCGACGTGGCCAACGACGTCACCCTCGGCACCGGCCAGATGGACTGGACTGCCATCTTCGCCGCCGCCCGCAAGAACGGCGTGCAGCACTACTTCATCGAAGATGAATCCCCCACCTCGCTGGAGCAGATCCCCGAGAGCCTAAAATTCCTGCGCGCCAACGGCTTCGAGTGAAGCAAGGATTTGCTTGGCCGAAATCACGCCCTGTGGCACACTCCTCTCTTATCGCGTCACCGAAGAAGCTATCGTAATCTCCGCGTGCCGCATGCACTACGAATGATGTCACACCGCCTCCATGCCATCATCCTGCATGGCGTTTTCATCCTCTCAGGCATCTCGGCACTGATCTACCAGCTCGTCTGGCAGCGGGCACTGTTGACCATCTACGGCAGCAACGTCGAATCCGTGGCGATGGTCGTGGCGGCCTTCCTCGCCGGGCTCGGCATTGGCAGCATCTTGGGTGGGTGGATTTCCAAATCCGCACGCGCCCCGCTTGTGTTGCTGTTTGGTCTCGCGGAACTCGGCGTGGGTGCCTACGGACTTATCTCGCTGAAGCTGTTCGACGCCGTCGGCGCATTGACTTCCGTGCAATCCCATGGCCTTACCACCGGCGCTCTCGTCTTCCTGCTCGTATTTCTGCCCACCCTGCTCATGGGGGCCACGCTGCCGCTGCTGGTGGCCCATCAGGTGCGCGACACCGCGCACGTCGGCCAGAGCGTGAGCCGCCTCTACTTTGTGAACACGCTGGGTGCCGCGCTCGGGGCCTTCATCGCCGCGCACTGGCTGCTCGGCAGCTTCGGCATGAGTGGCACCACGCGCATCGCCGCCTGCCTGAATGCCGCTGCGGCTCTCGTTGTGCTGCTTGCCTTGAGACGGCCGGTCGTTGAATCGGCAGACCAATCAGCCACACCCATCGCACCTCCACTATGCGAGATTTCTTTCCGCACCGCTTTGGTCTGGTCTGCACTCTCCGGCTTTCTGGCGCTGTCTTGGGAAATCGTCTGGTCACGTGTCTTCAACTTTGTCAGCGCCTCCCAAGCCCCCGTGTTTGGCTACATGCTTGGCAGCTACCTGCTGGGCCTCGCAATTGGTTCGCTGCTCAGTCCTCGCCTGCTGAATCAAGAAGGTGATCTGCGCCGTAAACTCGCCCGCTGGGTGACTATTTCGACAGTGGCGAGCATTCTCGTTGCACCACTCACGGGAGAGGCCGCCTCCTATCTTTCCTGGGAGCTGGGTTATTTTTTCATCATTGTCGCCGGCGCTCTGATCGGCCTCACTTTTCCGCTGCTCTGCCATGCCACCATTCCACCCGGCAAGGACACTGGTAGCCAGCTCTCGCGGCTCTACCTCGCCAACATCATCGGCTCCGGCGCAGGCAGCCTGCTCACGGGCTTCGTCTTTATGGAATGGCTGAGTCTGCACGTGGTCAGCTACCTGCTGCTAGGCATTTCATTGCTGTGGATTCGAAACATCGCTTCAGCCAGACATTTTCGGTCACTGGCTTCAACGGCCTTGCTCGTTGTCGGGCTCAACGTGGGTTCATTTTGGTGGCTCTATGAGCACCTTCAATACAAGCATGAATTCACGTCGGGCATGCGCTTTGCACAAACCATCGAATCGCGCCATGGCGTCATCACGGTGGACACCAGCGGTGCGGTTTACGGCAACGGCGCCTATGACGGCATGATCGGCACCAAGCTGGATCCCAAATCCTGGCTCGTGCGCCCCTACTTCCTCTCCGCCGTTCGGGACCGCATCGAAAACGTCCTTGTTATCGGTGTCGCCAGTGGATCGTGGACGCAGATTCTCGTCAATCATCCGCAGGTGAAACACGTCACCGCCATCGAGCTCAGCCACGGTTATCTCGATCTCATCCGCGCACGTCCTGAGGTGGCCAGCCTGCTCACAAATCCGAAACTCGAACTCGTCATCGACGACGGCCGCCGCTGGCTGCGCCAGCACCCTGACGCGCGCTTTGACGCCATCGTCATGAACACCACGCATCACTGGCGCGAGTTTGCCTCCGCGCTGCTCTCACGCGAATTTTTGACCGAGGTCAAAGCGCACCTCACACCCGACGGCATCGCCTTCTGGAACTGCACCGAGTCGCCGCGAGCTGCACGCACCGGCATGGAGGTCTTTCCGCACACGCTGATGGTCATGAACCACTGCCTCGCCAGCAACGCACCGCTGGAACCGAATCGAGAGCGCTGGCAAAAAGTCCTCGCGGCTTATCACATCGACGGCCAGCCGGTCATCGCCCCCGCTCAAATCGAAGGCGTGCTCGACTTCCTCAATGGTGAGGCCCTGCCCGTCCCCGGCGACATGTGGCACTGGTGCCGCAGCCCAGCCATGGAGTCCGCCTGGGGTGGTGCGAAGATCATCACGGACGATAATCTGGGTCATGAGTATCCTTAAACAGAGCGTTGTTTTACTCCTGACACATGGCCAAAGCATGCCGTACAAGAGCCTCACTGAGACGGAACTTGGCACGAATACGCAGATCATCTATGACGGGGCGAATGGCCGATAAAATCCCCGCGCTGCGAGCCTGAATGAGGATACCGACGATGCCAATGGTTCGCAAGCCATGTGCCTGAGCGACAGCGCGGCCCTCACTTTCATCCATAAGCAATGCATCCGCATGCAGCTCTATGGCAAGGTTGATGGCGGCACATTCACCAGGATCAAGCAGAGTGAACGCCTCATCCGTGAGGCCTGTTTGTTGCAATGATCTCATCTGCACCCACTCCGGCAGGATCAATCCTGCAAAACGTCCGGTCTTAGCTGCCAGCCGTTCAAACTCTGTTTGCACCGCAGGAGGGATGACGACTGCGCCAAACAACGCTCGTAAAAGTTGAATCTGTCCGACCAATGCGAGATTCAGTAGCACCGAGGTGTCGGCGATGACAATCATGCAGGCAACAAGGCGCGGAGTGATTCCATGTCCGTTCGCAAATCGTCCGTGGAATAGTGAACAGGAATATCCCGGTCACAGAGAGCTTCCTGAAAGTCCATCCGCTCCAATCCAGCCATCCGAGCACCTTGCGACATGCTGACACGATTCCGTGAGTAGAGGGCGCATGCCAGCTCCAGCAGCAAGTCTTTGGGACTGAAAGAAGCCGTTACCGGGTCGTCTGGTAAAACGAGTGTCATTCTGCCATTCTACTATGCACATCTCAGGCTGTCTATTCGGGTGTTGCACGACCGACGTGCGCCACGCCGAAACAGATCGCATGCGCGAACACTGGCGTTCTGACCATCCCGGTGAATGATGCAGCCATGAATTGCGAGGTTTTCATCATCGGCGGCGGCAGCGCAGGCGTGGCGGCCGCTCTGGCTGCAGCACGTCAGGGCGCGAAGACGCTCCTGGTGGAACGTCACGGCTTCCTCGGAGGCGCGGGCACGGCCTCGCTCGTGCATTCGTTCTGCGGTTTATACGATTTGCCACCCGCACCGAATGCGGCGGCGCATGTCGCCAATCCAGGCCTGCCGGTCGAGCTCGAACGTGAACTGCTTGCCCAAGGCATCGCCTACGGCCCCCTGCGCATGGGCAAGGTCGATGTGCTGATGCATCAGCCACAACGCCTCGCTTTGTTTCTCGACCAGTGGTGTCAAAAGCAGCCAAACTTGCAGGTGCTGCTGCATACTGAAGTCACGGGGTGTGCGGTGGAGGCAGGTCGCATAGCCGAGGTGACGCTGCAATGCCGCGGCACGACCTGGAAAATGCATCCCCGCACGCTTGTCGATGCGAGTGGCGATGCCATGCTCGCTGCTCTCACAAATCACCCCTGGGATTCCACTCCCCGGAATGAGCTTCAACGCCCAGCCTACATCGTCGGCCTTTGCGATGTCGATACCGCTGCGCTCACAGGCGATGGCCCCCTGAAAATTGCCGGATGTCTCGCGCGAGCCATTCAGGAGAAGAAACTGCCTGCGGCGGCGGCGGGTGCGCATTTCCGCGCCAGCACCGCCTTGAACGAAGCTTTCCTGACACTTGATCTTCCGGGTGACTCGCCCGAATGCGCGTTTGACGCGACGGATCCACGCAGTTTGACATGGATCGAGATGCAGGGACGCGAGGTGACTTTTGCCATTGTGGAGCATCTCAAGGCAAGTCTTGATGGTTTTGCCAAGGCGCGTGTCACAACGCTGCCGGTGCGTGCGGGTATCCGTGAAAGCAGGCGCTGGATTGGGGAAACTGTTGTCACGGAAGAAGACATCCTTGAGAGCCGGAGCAATGATCAGGCGGTTGCAAATGCGACATGGCCGATGGAGCTGCGTGAAACGGCGCGCGGGCCGCGCCTGCTCTATCCAAAGGAGCCGAAAGCCTGCGGCATTCCGCTCGGCGCATTGCGCGCACGCGATCTGCGGAATGTGTTTGTCGCGGGGCGCTGTCTTTCCGCGACGCATCGGGCGCAGGCGAGCACTCGCGTGATGGGCACAGCACTGGCCACTGGGCAGGCTGCCGGGATTGCCGCCACTTTTTCTGAGCAAGATACCGCATGCCTGGCACCGCAGGTGCGTAGAATTTTGAGCCAACTGGAACCCGCCACGTGAACATCGTCGATCTCATTTTTGCCCGCAGTACCGCCACGCATTCAGCCGTGGTCAGTCCGGAATTGCAGCTTACGTTTGGTGAATTGGAGGCGCGCATGAAGGACTGCGGGCAGCGCCTGAACGAAGACGCGAACTGGCCGAAGAAGGCGCGGCCACGCATCGGGTTGAACGCGCCGAGCGGCACCGATTACATCGTGGTGGCGCTGGCGATTTTGCAGCAGAACGCGTGTTTTGTGCCGATCCCGAACGAGCTGACAGCCAGCGAGCGTGCCCAGCTTGCCAAGGCGACTGCGCTGGATGCCATTGTGCATGCGCAGAGTGCGCAGGAGTGGCGGATCGAGACGGTGGCGCATGATTCACCGCCCGCGTTTGATGAAGCGGCACTTACGGCGCTGAACCCGGCCTTCATCCGTTTCAGCAGCGGCACCACGGGGAACTCGAAGGGCATTGTTATTTCCCATGAGACGCTGCTGGCGCGCATCACGGCGGCGAATGAGGGACTGCGCATCGGGCCGCAGGACCGGGTGCTGTGGGTGCTGCCGATGGCGCATCACTTTGCGGTTTCCATTGTACTTTATCTCTATCATGGAGCGACCACGATCCTGGCACCGGCGAGTGATCCCAAGGTGATGATCGAGATGATGCAGACGCATGGGGCGACGGTGATGTATGGATCACCCTATCACTACACGATGCTTTCCGGGCAGCCGGATGCCGCTCTGCTTGGTTCTCTCCGACTTGCGGTTTCGACGGCGTTTGCGCTAACGACTGAGGTGGCGGAGCTGTTTGCGAGCAAAACGGGGCTGCACCTCACGCAGGGGATGGGGATCATTGAAGCCGGGCTGCCGATTTTAAATTTGGAGCATGCGCAGGAAAAGCCGACTTCCATCGGCCAGGCGCTGCCTGCATTTGAAGTGAAGCTCGATGACGGCGAGCTCATGCTGCGCGGACCGGGGGTGTTTGATGCTTACCTGACACCGTGGCAGCCAAGGGAGACGGTTTTGCGCGACGGCTGGTTCGCCACGGGCGACATTGCGGAGATGGATGAAGACGGCTGCCTGTATCTCCGAGGCCGGGTGCGCAGCGTGATCAATGTGGGCGGCCTGAAGTGTTTTCCTGAAGAGGTTGAGGCGGTGCTGTGCAGTCATGCAGGAGTGAAGGCTGCGCGTGTGACGGGGCGTGCGCATCCGGCCCTGGGAGCGATGCCCACAGCGGAAATCATTCCGCAAAATGCCGAGTCGCCGCCAGCAGCGATTGAGTTGAGAAAACTTTGCCAGGAGCGGCTCTCCGCCTACAAGGTGCCGTTGTTCTATAACTTCGTCTCCGAACTGCCGCTGACCGCCAGCGGCAAACTCCGCCGCTACTGAATCATGAGCCAATCTCCACGCATTGCCATCCTTGGCGCAGGCCCTGCCGGCAGCGCCCTTGCCGCGATGCTCGCCCGCCAGGGCATCCAGCCGCTGGTTTACGATGATGAGAAGCGTCCGGCCATGCTGGTGGGTGAGTCGCTGATCCCGGCCATTGTGTCGATCCTGCAACGCATGGGCATCGAGGACCGGGTGGCCGCGATCTCGCAATTCAAGCCCGGGGCCAGTTTCATTCATCACCTGGGCCCGCAGATGCATTTCCATTTTAAGTCTGTGGAAGGCCGTCTGCCGCCCTATGCCTACAATGTGCCGCGTCCGGGTTTTGACGATGTGTTGAAGGATTACGCGAAGGAGCTGGGGGTGAAATTTGTGAAGCACCGTGCCGGACTGGTGGCGCGTCCCGGCGGCAAGCCTGAGCTGGAGCTGGATGCGGCGGCGCTGGAAGCCGGTGGCTACCGCGACGGCGCGAAGCCGGATCTCATCATCGACTGCAGCGGACGCTCGCGCACTTCGGCGAAGCTGCTGGGCATCAAGGCTGTGACGGGACCGCGCCGGGACACGGCTCATTTCGCCCACTTCACCGGCCTTGAGCATCCGTATGAGCCGGGGCAGATCGCGATCACTTATCACCCCTGGGGCTGGAGTTGGCGCATCCCGCTGCCAGACAAAATGAGCTTTGGCATTGTGATGAATCCCAAGTCGCTGCCGGAGTTTGGCGCGACGGGTGAAGAACGACTTGATCGCGTACTGGCGACCGATCCGATACTCGCACCGCTGACGGTTAATCGGAAACGGATCACCGATGTGTTCACCTACACGAATTACCAGCTCATTTCAGATCGTGCGCAGGGCCCGGGCTGGGTGGCGGCGGGGGATGCGTTTGGGTTTGTGGATCCGATGCTTTCCCCCGGAGTGTTTCTCGCTCTGGATGCAGCGGAGTCGCTCAGTGCCATGTTTGCCAAGCATGGCGAGAAGCTGCTCGACTCACCCGAACGGCTGGCGAAGGAGCTTGGCAGCTACGAGAAGCGCCAGCGTGCGTGGCATGAGGCGTGGCATGAACTGATCGAGTATTTCTATGACGGACGAATCGTGGCGTTTTATGAACGTGGCATGCAGCTCAGCACAGACCATCCCGGCCGCTTCAGCGAGATGATGGGGTACATTTCCAACCGCGTCGTCGCGCTGATGGCCACGGGCGCAGGCACGCTTTCCACCTGGAACCGGCTGTATTTAAAAGGTTGCTCCAAGTGGCTGCTGAAAGGCGGACGCGCGAAGGAACTGGCGCTGCCTTAACCCCGCCCTCCCTGATGTTCGAACGCCTGCGCGCCTCCGCCACAGCAGCCTACGTGCTGCCGCTGCTGCTGTTCACGTTGCTGAATGGCATCCCCGGATTGTTTCGCATCGAAAACTCGGAACTGCCCTGGCATGTGCGGGCGCCGGAGCACTGGGCCTACCCGCTGCAAACGATGATCTGCGCTGTGGTACTGCTGTTCTTTCAACAGCATTACACGTTCAGGCCTTGGCGCGGACTGTGGCTTGCGTTCACACTTGGACTCGCCGGCATCGCGATCTGGGTGGCCCCCTCCCTGCTGCGTGAGAGCCTGATCCAGCACGGCCATTCACCTGCCTCCTGGTGGAATTGGCTCGGACTGGCTGAGCGCAAAGAAGGCTTTGATCCCATGATCGCGCAGGATTCCCCGCTGTGGTTGAGCCTGGTCGTGGGCATGCGCTTTGCCCGCATGGTGCTGGTGGTGCCGCTGGTGGAGGAGCTGTTCTGGCGTGGCTTTTTAATGCGCTTTCTACTGACGGAAGATGGCCGGTTCGAGCGCGTCCCTTTCGGCACGCATCGCTGGAAGATCTTGTGGATCGTCACGCTCGCAGTGATGCTGATTCACAACACAGAAGACTACCTCGGTGCCTTTGTATGGGGATCGCTGATGTACTTCGTAGCAGTGCGCACCAAGAGCCTCGGCGCGTGCGTGTTCATGCACGCGGTGGGCAATCTGGCGCTCGGTCTCTATGTGATGAAGACGCAGCAGTGGGGTTTTTGGTGATCAGGCCTTCCCGCTGGCGGCAATCTGCGCTTCCAGTTCCTTCACGCGTGCCAGGAGCTGCGGCAGGCGGTTGATGCTGGCCAGACGGCGCTTTTCTTCGCCTGCAGGAACGGCGGGAAAGCCCAGATAGGTCTGCCCGCCGGGCAGGTCACGCGTGACACCACAACGTGCGGCCAGGGTGCTCTTCGAGCCGATATGCACATGGCCGGCGATGCCCACCTGGGCGGCGATGACCACGTAATCACCAATGGTCGCACTGCCGGCGATGGCGGTGCAGGCGACGACGATGCAGTGTTTGCCGATCACCACGTTGTGGCCGATCTGCACAAGGTTGTCGATCTTGGTCCCCTCCCCGATCCAGGTGCGGCCAAACCGCGCACGATCCACCGTGCAGCCAGCACCGATCTCCACGTCATCGTCTATCTGGACGATGCCTGCCTGGCGCACCTTGCGATGACGCCCTTCGCCAAATTCATACCCAAACCCATCCGCACCAATGACGGTGCCGGAATGCAGAAACACGCTCTCTCCCAGAATGCACTCGGCATGCACGGTGGAATTGGCGTGGAGTCTGGAGCCTTTGCCGATCACCACGTTGCGCCCGACATAACAACCCGGGCCCACCTCGACCTCATCTCCAAGTTCCACGCCAGATTCAATCACGGCATTGGCACCGATGGCGACGCGCTGTGGATCAAATTTCACCCCGGCTGCGACCACTGCCGATGGATGCACTCCAGGAGTGAAAGGCGCAGGCTGGAAGCCATAAGTCTCGACGATTTTCTCAAAGGAACGTGAAGGGTCAGCCACGGCGATGCAGGAGGCCTGCGGTGGGAACTCCGTCCAGCCCAGGGGAACGAGGACAGCGCTGGCATGCGTGTTCACCAGCCGCTCATTGTAGCGGGGGTCATGGAAGAAACTCAGATCTCCGGCAACGGCCTCTTTCAAGGATGCAAAGCCTGTGATCTGCCCGGTGGGATCACCACAAAGAAGAGTCCCCCCGACGAGGGTGGCAAGATCAGAAAGCGCGATTTTCATGAATGATACAATCTCATTTTTAAAGCTGCATTCCACGCGATTTTTTCACGGGCATGGTTTTGTTAAAAGACCGTTAGCCTTGCAGGGTTTCCACCCGCATCCAGCTCGGCTCACCACGCACGCACTTGAGCAGGCAGATGGCGGACAGCGCCGCTTTCATGTCGCCGAGGCGGGCGTCGTGAATCATGAGCACCAGTGACGTGGCACCGCTGGTGTCTTCGAGATCCTCGGGCTGGATCATGGATGAAATGCCGATGCCGCGCTCACCCAGGGCTGTGGCGACTTGCGCCAGCACCCCCGGAACGTCGTCAACGGTCAGGCGCAGGTAGTAGTGGGAGACGGTGTCATCCACCGGTTTCGATTTGCCGTAGAGCCCGTGTGGGACGAAGCCGCTGTGGCGGGCCCCATGCATCAGAACGGCGGCGGCTTCACAGAGATCGCTGATGACGCTGCTGCTGGTGGGGTCCTGGCCTGCGCCACGACCGTAAAACAGGGTCTCGCCTACCACGTCCCCATTCACGAGCACGGCATTGAAGGCACCGCTGACATTCGCCAGCACATGGGAGAGCGGCACCAGGGTTGGCTGCGTGCGCACCTCGACGAGGCCGTCTTCATCCGCACGGATGACGGAGAGGAGTTTGATGGTGTAGCCCAGCCTCTCGGCAAAGCGGAAATCCGTGATGCTCACGCGGTCCACGCCTTCCACATGCACCTTGTCCTGCGGAATCCAGAAGCCGTAGCTCAGAGAGGCAAGAATGATGGCCTTGTGCGCCGCGTCCCAGCCGCTGACGTCCAGGGTGGGATCGGCCTCGGCATAGCCCTTGTCCTGCGCCTCCTGCAAGGCATCCGCGTAGCTCAGCCCGGCATGGGACATGCGGGTGAGGATGTAGTTGCACGTGCCATTGATGATGCCGTGAATGGAGCGGATGTGATTTCCCACCAGCCCCTCCTGCAGCACCTGGATGATCGGTATGCCGCCGGCGACCGCTGCCTCAAAATAGATCGGCACACCGCATTCCTCGGCCAGCGCAAAGAGTTCCTTGCCGCGCTCTGCGAGCAGGGCCTTGTTTCCAGTGACAACGATCTTTTTGGCCCGCAACGCGGCTGCCACCAAATCGTAGGCGATGGTCGTGCCACCAATGAGTTCGACGATCACCGGAATGGCGGGATCGCTGATGAGTTCCTTCCAGTCGGTGGTGAGCATTTCCGCTGGCACGACGATATCCCGAGGCCGGGAGAGGTCACGCACGGCGACTCTGGAAACATGCAGCTCGGCACCAATGCGCTGACTGATGAGGGATCGATTCTTTTGCAGATTCTTGAACACTCCAGCCCCCACATTGCCTAAACCGGCTAAGCCTATGTTGATAACACGCGGAGAACTGACGTTGGACATGATGGATAAGTTGCCGGAATTGGGGGGCCGTAGTCATGGCGGAGACAGGAGGAACTCGCAAGCGAGAAGGCAGGCATTGAGAAAGCGGGCAAATTGCTTACTCAAAAGCGAGCAAAGTGTTGAAAATGAAAAAAGTGTATTAATTTCGACACAAGAAAAATCTTGTCGAACCCGGGGTCGATCTGATAAAGGTTTCTTTAATCCAATGCCTATCCGTTCCTTTATCTACTGGTTTGCGTGCAGCATTGCCGCCTTCATTGCGGTGGGTGCCACGGAGTCCGGCATGGCCGCCATGCTGGATCTCAGCCTGCCTCAAGCAGGTGCCAGCACTGTTTTACCGGTGCCGGAGCCCAGCCGGGCCTTCCTGCTGTTTGCGGGCATCATGGCCATGGCTTTTACGTACCGGAGCGCATGGCTGAGCTGGAAGCGCGGCGCGCAGCACTGAGACCTGCCCTTCTATTTTGGTGCGTTGTTTTGATTCGACGCATCCGATGCCGCGACTAGCATCGGCGATATGAAAGTCCTGGCCGCCTTTGTTCTGCTCGTCCATCCCGTTTTGTTTGCTGCGGATGCGTCCTTCCCGAAGCATGCCATCGCCACGGTGCAGCCCCTGGCCACCGAGGCGGCGCAGCAGGCGTTTGCAAAGGGGGGCAATGCCATCGACGCGGCAATCGCCGCAGGACTGACGCTCGGCGTTGTGGATGGGCACAACTCCGGCATCGGCGGCGGGTGTTTCTTCGTTATTCATGCCGCTGACGGCACGGTGACCTGCATCGACGGCCGTGAAACGGCCCCCGCCCAGGCAGGGCGGGACATGTATGTGATCAATGGCAAACTCGACGACGAGGCCAGCAAGACGGGCGCTCTCGCCTCTGGCGTGCCCGGTTATCTTAAAGCCTGCGCGGCGGCCCAAAAGAAACATGGCAAACTCAAGCTGGCTGATTTGCTGCTCCCCGCAGCTGAGATCGCTGAAACAGGCTTTCCGATTGATGCCGTGTATGCGCGCAAGCTGGCCGCCACGGCAGCCAAGCTGGCGAAGTTCCCAGCTTCAGCCGCCATTTTCCTCAAAGACGGCAAGCCGCTGGAAAAAGGCGAGCTGCTGGTCCAGCACGATCTCGCGGCCACCTACCGCGCGGTGGCACAAAACGGCATCGAGTGGTTCTACAAGGGCAAATTTTCCAACCAGACAGCCGAATGGATGAGCGCCAATGGCGGCATCATGACCGCGCAGGACTTCGCCGGGTATCAGGCACCGGAGCGGGAGGCGATCCGCTCGAAGTACCGGGGCTACGATCTGATCACCATGCCGCCGCCGAGCTCAGGCGGTGTGCATGTGGCGCAGATTCTCAACATCCTGGAACACTTCCCCATTCGCCATTTCCGCGCCAGCAGCCGCATCCATGTGATCACGGAAGCGATGAAGCTGGCGTTTGCCGACCGCGCCTACTGGCTGGGCGATCCCGATTTTGTCAAAGTGCCGCGTGGGCTGGTCGATCCTGCTTACGCAGCAGAACTGGCCAAGAAAATTGATCTAGATCACACTACCGCCGTGCCTTCACACAACATGCCGCCGCATTGGGAGGGCGATGTTTTTGGCAAGCACACCACCTTTCTCTGCACCGCGGATGCGGAGGGAAACTGGGTGGCGCTCAATCAAACCATCAACACCGCCTTTGGCAGCAAGGTAGTGATTCCCGGCACGGGCGTGCTGCTGAATGATGAGATGGACGACTTCGCGGTGCAGCCCGGCATTCCAAACGCCTTCAAGCTCGTGGGCGCGGAGGCGAATGCGGTCGCGCCGGGCAAGCGCCCCCTGTCGAGCATGAGCCCGACGATTGTGCTGAAGGATGGCAAGCCCGCCATCGTGACGGGAGCGGCGGGCGGACCGACGATCATCACGCAGGCACTGCTGCTGCTCACGCATGTGATTGATGATGGCATGCTCCCGGCGGAGGCGCTGGCTGAGCCGCGCTTTCACCACCAGTGGAATCCGGATGAGCTCAAAATTGAAAAGAGTTTCGGAGAGGGGACGCTCTCCAGGGTGAGAGCGCTTGGGCACAATCTGGCGGAGTCTGAAGGTTTTGGGGCCTGCCAGGCCATTTATTTTGATCGGGAGAAGCAGCTCTTTTTTCCGGCCAATGATCCGCGCGTGCCGGGCAAGGCGGATGGGAGGTGAAGCGAATCACTCCTCGCGCAGTTTGCGGCGGAGAGTGGCGCGGTTCATTTTCATGGCGGTGGCCAGGCGGGTGGGCTTGCCGTCGAAACGTTTGAGCAGGAGCTCGAGCATGGCGGCTTCCACGGTTTCGAGCAGGTGGTCATACACAGGCATCATTTCGTCGGAGCCGGTGGTCTTTTGATCCAGCCAGGCGGCGAGGGCGCGTTTCAGGGTTTCTTCGAGGTGATTGGCCTCGTCTGTCTTCACGATGCTCGCCGGCAGATGATGCGGCAGGATGGTACTGCCGCCGCACACGGCGGCGGCGCGGGCCATGGCGGTTTTGAGTTCACGCACGTTGCCGGACCAGGTGTGGGCTTTGAGCGCGGCGAGCGCCTCCGCTGAGAGCACCTGCTCTCCCAAAAAGGAGACTGCCAAAGCGGGGAGGTCTGCGGTGCGATCACGCAAGGGAGGGAGGGTCACCTGCAGGACGGCGAGGGCATAGAACAGATCCTCCCGCAGGTGGGGAGCCGCCTCCTGGCTTGAGGCGCTGAACAGACGCGCCTTCACTAGGCCTGCATTGATGCGGTGCATCAGCGCGGCCTGCAGCGGCTTTGACCAGGCGTCGATTTCATCGAGGACGAGCACGCCTTCGCCTGCATTGGCGATGGCTTCATCCAGTGCGGCTTCCGCACGATCCGCAGTCCATTCATCCGCACGAAACACGACCAGCGGCTTTTCAGCGCGGGCGCTGTGACGGTGGATCACTTGCGCGGTGAGGGTCTTGCCGCTGCCGGGCGGGCCTTGCAGGAGGACGGGGGCGTCATTGCCGCTGGCCTGGGCAACGACGGCAAACGCACGCTGCATGGACTCGCTGTTGCCGATCATGGTCGTCTCGGCGCGCTGCTCGATCTTCAAGGGGGTGAAGATTTCGCGAATCGTGCGCTGCATGTCGGCGAGATTGAGCGGCTTGAGGAAATACTCGCGCGCGCCGAGACGCCGCGCCTCCAGGGCGGTGTCCAGCGTGCCGTGCGCGGTGATGATCATCACCGGGGGCGGCTGGGGCAGTGCCTGGATTTTCTCCAGCACTTTGAGCCCGCTCATGTCTGGCAGACCGACATCGAGAATGACGAGCGCGTACGTCTGCCCTGCCAGTTTGTCGATGCCGCCCTGTCCGGAAGCGGCAACGACGGGTGTGGCCTCCAGGCGGCGCACCAGGGTCGAAAGGGCTGCGGCGAGGGCGTATTCGTCTTCAATGATGAGGATGGCGGGAGTCATGCGGGAAGTAAGGGGAGCATCACGAGGATCACCGCTCCACCCTTGGGGTCATTTTGCAATTTGATCCTGCCACCGTGGGCGGTGACGATGCTGGAGACAATGTTCAAGCCCACGCCCATGCCGCCTTCTTTCTCCGTGAAGAAGAGCTCGGCACCATGGACGAGCGCCAGCTCGGAAAAGCCGCTGCCGGAATCGGCAAAGCGCAGCTCATGCTCGGCACCGGCAGAGCGGCCGTGCATTTTCAGACTGCCTCCTCGTGGCATGGCCTGAATGGCATTGACCATGAGGTTGCGCAGCGCCTGCGCCAGCCGCTGCGCATCCCCCATGATCCAGACGGGGCCTGGGACATCAGACTCCACCACCACGCAGGCATGGCGGGCCTGGGCCTCCATGTTGGCGGCAACGCTGCGGACCCTCTCGGCCAGGTCGAGTTTCACGAGTTTCGGCGGCAGCGGATTGGAGAGGTGCAGCCACTGATTCACCAGACCGGCAATGACCTCGGATTCTTTTTCGATGAGATGCACCGCCTGCTTGTCTTCCTCATTCTGGGGCGTCATCAACTGCGCATGCAGTTGGATGGAGGCGAGCGGATTTTTGATGTCGTGGGCGAGGCTGGTGGCCACACGGCCCAGCATGGCCAGGCGTTCGGACTGCGCACGCTTGAGGCGCTCGCGCACGAGCAGCCAGCCCATGAGGCCGGAAATGAGCCAGAAGGTGATGAAGGCGTTCAGCGTGGCGCTGTCACGCAGAGACAGGGATGACACCACGGGCGTACGCGTGAAAATCATGTCGTTCTTGTCATCCAGCCGGATGGTTAGGCGGTCTTCGGTGGCCGCAGGGGCCTGACCGGTGGCGCGAAATTCGATCTGCATGCCGAGGAGCTGCTCCAGATCATGCGCCAGCTTGCCGCTGCGCGGGAGATTCATACGCCGCACAAATTCGGCATCCGCCTGCGCGAGAGCTTGAAAGAGGCGGTTCGACTCCTCCAGCTCGCGCTCGCGCAGCCACGCCAGCAGCAGCAGCGAGCCCGCGATGACAAAGGCGAGGAAGCCAAGGCCGAGGGTGAGGCGGAGCTTGTGGGGAGAGGCGGACACGCCCTACGGTTCCGGCAGCGGAGCACTTTTATCAATCAGCTTGTCTTCCCAGATCGCCTCCCCTGTCGTGGGATCATAAGTCAGGATGCGGCTCTTGCTGCCGGGGACGGGGCCTTTGTCGATCTTGGGCAGCCACTTGGCCAGCTCGGCTTTTTGGGCGGTGTGCTGGGAGTCCTTGGCGAGGTTGGTCCACTCGTTGGGATCGTGCTTCATGTCGTAGAGTTCTTCGCTGCCATCGGCGTAGCGGATGTAGCGCCAGTCTTGGGTGCGGATGGTGTGATTGCCCTGATTGTGCGTTGTGATGGCGGGCCACTCACGCGGTGCAGTCGCATCTTGAAACTGGGGCATGAGGCTGTGGCCTTCGAGGTCGGGACGCGCCGGCATTTTGGCGAGAGCGAGAAGCGAGGGGAAGATGTCGAGCAACTCCACCGGGCTGCCGCAAACCTGTCCAGCCTTGATGCCCGGCCCGGCAAAGATCAGCGGCACGCGCGTGCTGCGCTCCCATAGAGTGTTTTTGCCGGTGATGAGTTTTTCGCCAAGATGCCAGCCGTGATCGCCCCAGAGGACAATGAGGGTGTTTTCCAAGCGGCCGGTGGCTTCCAGTTCACTCATCAGGCGGCCCACCTGGCTGTCCATGAAGCTCACGCAGGCAAGGTAGGCGCGCACCAGCGGTCGCCATTCGTTGTTTTTACGCAGCGTGCTGAGGCGTGGCTCCGGCAGCTTCCAGTGCAGGAAATCGGCAAACTTGGGCAGGTCATCGCGATCATCCTCTTTGACCAGCGGCATCTTCAGGTCCGCGTCAGGATAGAGATCAAACCACTTCTGCGAGGCGTAGCAGGGCACGTGTGGCAGGCGGAAGCCGGCGGCAATGAAGAAAGGCTTGTCCGCAGGCGCGCGCTTCATCGCGTCGATGGCCGAGTCGGCGATCCTCCAGTCGGCATTGTCTTCGTCCTTCTCAGGAAAGACACCCCAGTCCATCGCGGGATGGCGGTCCGCCCCGGGGAGATGGGCGATGGGTGTCTTCGGCTTCGGCATCGGCCCGCGATTGCCCCATTCGTTGAACTCCGCCTTCTGATCTTTCCCACGCATCGAACCGTCGTGGTAGATTTTGCCGCTGTTGAAGGTGAAATAGCCCGCCTGCGTGAAAGTCTGCGGCAGAGTCACATGCTGTTTCGTCTGCTCCACTTCACGAATGCCAGGAGCCAGACCATAGATCCCCGTGCTGGACGGGCGCAAACCGGTGAGCAGCGAACTGCGCGAAGGATTGCACAAAGGCGCCTGGCAGTGCGCGCTGGCAAACAGCGTGCCGCGCTTCGCCAACGCATCAATCGACGGCGTCTTTACCTGCGGGTGCCCGCCCAGGCAGCCGATCCAGTCGTTTTGATCGTCGATGGCGATGAAAAGGACGTTGGGGCGCGAGTCGGCGTGGAGGAATGAGAAGGCGGTGGCGAAGGCTGCAAGTAGCGGGAACAACTTCATGGGCGCTTAAACGAACAGGTCTGTCGCATGTTTGCATCAACCTCAGCCAGAGGTCCAAGTCTGTTTTGACTGCTTTCATCCCTGTATCCAAAAGGCCTGTTCGACAGCTTAAGATAGACCCCATTTTCATCGCCTCCCATGCGTATTCTGCCGTACGAAGAAGAGAGCTGTTACCGCGATGGCTGCACCCAGCCCCCACGCAAGCCACGAATGGGATGATGTGGTCTGAGCGGTGGACGGGCACGTTTCCACACTCTGACCGGCTTGAGTTCTAGCATAAGCCTGTGTATCGATGCCGGGTGGCTGCTCCAAACTGCCAGCAGTGCCACCCACACGCGCGCGCAAGAGGGTCACAGATTTTTGGATCTCCATCCCTACGTCTGCCACTAGCGGCACCGGCCCCTGGCCTTTCAGCCGGGTGGAGTGCGGGTACGCATGGGCAAACTTTTCCAGCGCTGGCAGTACGCGTGCGCTGCCCATTTGGGCCAGTGCTCGATCCGCTCTGACGAAAGGCTCAAACGGCAGAATTTGAACCAGCAAATCCTCGTTCTTTTGCGATGGGCGGGACTCTAAAAGCTTTGTCATCCCTCGCAGGTAATTCAATTCCGCATGACCCACCTCCTGCTCCGGAGGGGTTTGGACCACACGTTCCGCTCTTTGAATGTAGCGCTCAATGGCAGCACCATCGACGTCCTTCCGCAAGGACATCGCCTCCAGCAGATCGGCCACCGCCACATCGTTCTGTGCCAGCCGGAGATCCGCTAGCGCCACCAGATACACGCCAAGCTCGGGATCGTTCGCAATCATTTCCTGCCGCCTTTTGAGATGTTCATCGTCCAGCCGCCCCTCCTCCCCATGGGTCTCCATCATGTCTGCAACCTTGTCCAATTTTCCCTCATCAATCCCCGCTGGCAGTCCCCTGGCACCAGGCAGGACCACCTTTTCATTGAATGGAGAACTCAATGCATTCACCTGTGCCCCTGCTTGAACAAAAAGACCGAAGCCAATGCTGCAAAAAATAAATGAAATCACAGGCATCCCATAGGCCGTGCCGAATGAGGGGCAAGCCTTGAAGTAACAAGGGAGAGAGGCGCGAAAGGGGTGGGGGGCGAGTTGAGGTTTTGGCGTGCTTGCCCGGCAAATCAGGCGGATGCTGTCCCATGCGATGC